>NZ_JBVHWQ010000005.1:213966-233824 GCF_055564315.1 Streptomyces sp. NPDC029151 | reverse complement strand
CGAGCCTTCGCTTGGTCCGGCGGCCGGGAGGGCGCGAGCCTCCGCTCGGACCGGTGGCCATCGCTGCCCGCCTCCGCGGCCCGGGACGGGCCGGCGGCGGGTCCGCGTGGCGCCTTCGCCGCCGCGATGCACCGGGCCCCCAAGCGCGGGCTCCCGCGCCTTCCGGCGATGCCGAGACCCGGCGCCGCGTCCGACCGCCGGGGGTGGCGGCCGGCAGGGGCGGTCACTCATGGTGATCACCAAAGCGCTCATCTGTGAGGTTGCAGCCTCTGAGGAGCATCCCTGCTTAGCAATGAGCCTGGCGGGAAGTCGGAGGTGCACAGCCCGCCTCCGGTTGCCGGCGGGGCGGGTCGATTCCCGGGCGAGGCAGTCAGCGTTCGCCCGTCACCATAGGAGTGCCGTGACCGTTCGCATCGGAGTGGAAGAAGAATTCCACATCGTCGAGGTGGAGACGGGCCTGCTCGCGCCGCGAGCGGACACCATGCTCGAAAAGCTCCCCGCAGGCACCTTCACGACCGAACTGCAGCAGGCGACCGTCGAAGCGAACAGCGGTGTGCACGAGTCTCTCGCCGGTCTGTACGACGACGTGATCAGCGCCAGACGCAGGCTCGATGCCGTGGCCGGTGCCCACGGGCTGGCCGTGGTGGCCGCCGGCACCGTGCCGCTGGCCCGCACCCAGGACACCCGGCCGACCGCCGGGCGCCGCTACCGCCAGATGGTCGACGAATACCGCATGATCGCCGACGAGCAGCTGATCTGCGGCACCCACGTCCACGTCGACGTGCCCGACCGTGACCTGGCCGTGCGCCTCATGTGCGAGGTCTCCCCGTGGCTGCACGTCCTGCTGGCCCTGTCCGCCAGCTCGCCCTTCTGGCTGGGCGCCGACACCGGCTATGCCAGCTGGCGGACCATGGTGTGGCAGCGCTGGCCCACCGCGGGCCCGCCGGGATGCTTCGCCGACGCCGCCGAGTACGACGCGGCCGTGCAGTGCCTGATCGACTCCGGTGTCATCAGCGACGCGGGAATGATCTACCACGACATCCGGCCGTCCGCGCACCAGCAGACCCTCGAACTGCGCATCTGCGACGCCTGCCCCCGGCCGGAAACCGTCGTGCTGGTCGCCGGGCTCTACCGCGCCCTGGTGACCGAGGCCCGCGCGCGGCTGGAGGCGGCGGACGCGCCCGCCTGCGGCGGCCGGCACGAGTGGTTGCGCGCGGCTGCCTGGCGGGCCGCCCGGTCGGGCCTGGAAGGGGCCCTGATCGATCCCGAGACCCGGCACGAGGCACCTGCGGCCCAGGTCGTCCGGCGCCTGCTGGGACGGGTGCGTCCGGCACTCGAGGCCACCGGAGACTGGCCCACGGTCCGGGACCTCGCGGAGCGGGCACTGGCGACCGGCAGCGCCGCCCAGCGCATGCGCCGTGCCGCCCAGGAGGACGACCTGCTGGCCTGCACCGATCTGGTGATCGCGGAGACCCGGGGCGACGACCACCCGCGCCGCCGGCCCGCTGCTCCCGCCCGGCCCCTGACCTCCCCGGGGCGGCCCGTCGCCCACCCCTCCGGTGCCGGCCTCTGAGTACGCGCGCCCCCGCACACATCGTCACACGCCGTAACGTCATGTCACGAAGGAGAAGCACCACCGTGTCGATCAGTCCCGGCCACATACCGGCGGACGGCCGGCCGCACACCGCACACCCGCGCACCTCGTGCGACGCGCACGCGCAGTGGGGAGGTGGTTCCGCATGTGCGGCCTGAGCGGAGAGATGCGCTTCGACGGCACGCGTCCGGACCTGGCGGCCGTCCAGCGCATGAACGACCGGCTCGCCGCCCGCGGGCCCGACGGCGCGGGGATCTGGTCACGGGACGCCATAGCGCTGGGGCACCGCCGACTGAAGATCATCGACCTCTCCGAGCGCGCGGCTCAGCCTCTGACCGACACCGAGCAGGAGATCACCGGTGTCTTCAACGGGTGCATCTACAACTACAAGGAACTGCGCACGGAGCTGACGGCCCTGGGCCACCGGTTCCGGTCCACCTCCGACACCGAGGTGGTCCTCGCGGCGTACCGGCAGTGGGGTACCGCCTGTGTCGACCGCTTCTACGGCATGTTCGCCTTCGCCCTCGTCGAGCACCGGACCGGCCGTCTGGTCCTGGGCCGCGACCGGCTCGGCATCAAGCCCCTGTACCTGGCGCAGACGCCCGGGCGGCTGCGCTTCGCCTCCTCGCTGCCCGCGCTGCTCGCGGCCGGCGACGTCGACACCTCGCTGGACCCGGCCGCCGTGCACCAGTACCTCAGCTGGCACGCGACCGTGGCCGCGCCCCGGACCGTGCTGGCGGGGGTGCGCAAGCTTCCCCCGGCCACCGTGCGGGTCGTCGAGCCGGACGGCACCTACCAGGAGCACTGCTACTGGCAGCCGTCGTACACGCGCCGCCCGGAGCACACCGGCATGGGCCCCGCCGAGTGGCGGGACGCGGTGCTGGAGGCTCTGCGCACCGCCGTACGACGCCGGATGGTCGCCGACGTGCCGGTCGGCGTCCTGCTGTCCGGAGGGCTGGATTCCAGCCTGATCGTGGCCCTGCTGGCCGACGAGGGGCAGCGCGACCTGGCCACGTTCAGCGTGGGCTTCGAGGCGGAGGCCGGGGACGAGGGGGACGAGTTCCGCTACTCCGACCTGGTGGCCAGGGAGTTCGCCACCGACCACCACCAGCTGGTGGTTCCCTCGCGGCGCGTGTCGACGGCCCTGGACGCGGCGGTCGCCGCCATGAGCGAGCCCATGATGAGCCATGACGTGGTCGCCTTCCACCTGCTGTCCGAGGAGGTGTCCAAGAACGTCAAGGTGGTCCAGAGCGGACAGGGCGCCGACGAGGTCTTCGCCGGCTACCGCTGGTACCCGGAACTGGCCGCCGCGGCCCGCGAGGACGAGCCGGACAGGTACGCCGAGACGTACTTCGACCGGGCGCACGCCGACCTCGCCGCGATGCTGCAACCGGACATGCTGCCGCAGGACGACGTCTCCGGCCGGTTCGTGCGGGAGCACATGGCGGTGCCGGGGGCCGAGACGGCGCTCGACGCCGCCCTGCGCCTCGACACCCATGTCATGCTGGTGGACGACCCGGTCAAGCGGGTCGACAACATGACGATGGACTGGGGCCTGGAGGCCCGCGTGCCGTTCCTGGACCACGAACTCGTCGAGCTGGCGGCCGCGTGCCCGCCGGAACTGAAGCTGGCCGACGGTGGAAAGGGCGTCCTGAAGGAGGCCGGCCGGAAGCTGCTGCCCCGCGAGGTGGTGGACCGTCCCAAGGGCTATTTCCCGGTCCCGGCGATCACCCACATGGCCGGACCCGTCCTGGACAGGGTGCGTGAGGCGCTGGGCGCCCCCGAGGCGAAGCGGCGCGGCCTCTTCCAGGACTCCTACGTCGCCGAACTCCTGGCGGCCCCCGACCGACACCGCACGAAGCGCGGAGCGAACGCACTGTGGCAAGTGGCTTTGCTGGAGATATGGCTGCAGACGCACGGAATCTGACCGGTGAATCCCTCGCGGTACGGCCGCACGGCATCGGCACGGCCGGTGCCGAGCGGCCTTCCACCGCCCACCCGCGGCGGACCGCCCATCCACCCCCGCCGGCACCGGACGGCCGTGCGGCCGCCTTCGCCGCACCCGCCCGCGTCCCGCTGCCGAACGCCTCCGGGCCGCGCGAGGCGACGACGCGGCTCATCGCGCACGGCTGCTGGTACCCCTCGGCGGACCCGGCCGGAACCCAGGTCGCCTTCATCTGCGACCGAGGCGGTGTGCCACAGCTGTGGACGGGTTCCGTCGACGGCGAGGCCGTGCACCTGCTCGACGACGGACCGGACCCCGTGACGGAGGTGTCCTGGTCGCCCGACGGCCGCTGGATCGCCTACACCACGGCCCCCGGCGGCGGTGAGCACACCCGGGTGCTGTGCGTCCGCCCCGACGGCAGCGACCGGCACATCCTCGCCGGAGCGGAGCCGGGCAGCTCCGCCCACCTGGGCTGCTGGGCGCACGACGGGTCGGCTATCGCGGTGACCGTCGCCGTCCCCACCGCCGCACCCGCCCCCGATGCCACGGCGGAGGCCGGTCCGTCCGGCCCCGGACCGGCCGACGGCCTGCCCCCGGCCCCCTGGCAGCCCCGGACGGGCGACACACGGCTCCTCGGTCCGGCACCCCATACGGACCCCGGACCCGGACTGCCGTCACCCCTGCTTACCGTGGAGACGACGGTGATCGGCGCACCGGGCGGCAGGGCCGCCCCGGCAGCCGGGTTCGGCGACGGACTGTCGGCGTACCTCGTCGACCCCGACGGTGTCGCAGCCCCCGCCCTGCTCGCCGTGGAGAAGGACGCGGCGACGCTCCGCGTGTGCGACCTCAGCCGGGACGGCGCGCTCGCGCTGCTCCGCCGGGGACCCCGTGGCCGACGCGAGGCCGTCGTACTGCGCACCGCCGACCACGAGACGACCTGTGTGATGCCGGTGGCCGACGGGGACCCGTGGATCGGTGGCTTCTCACCCCGCGCGGACACCCTCTGGCTGCGCAGCAACGCCCACCGGGAGTTCGCGGTGCTCCTGGCCGCGGCGCTCGACCCGGAAGGGCGACCGCGCGGCTGGTCGGTCGGCGCCTCGCGTGAGGGCAGCGACCTGGAGCTGCTGCGGTGTGCCCGGGACGGCGGTTCCGCCGTGCTCGCCTGGAACGTCCGTGGCGTGAGCGAGGTGGAGGTCCTGGACACGAGCGCGTCCCGCCGGCCGGGGGCGGACGCAGCGGTGTCCGGTGGTCCGGGGGCGGGTGCCGGTGCGCCTGGTGGTCCGGGGGCAGGCGTCGCCGGGGCCGGCCGGCCGGGGGCGGACACCGGTACGTCCGTTCGGTTCGAACGGGGCCGCGACGCGTCGGCTCGGCTCGAACAGAACGGGGACGCGTCCGCTCGGTTCGAACGGGGCCGGGACGCGTCCGCCCGGTCCCGGTCGGACACGGGCCCGTCCCGGTCGGTGTCGCTGCCGCACGAGGTGGTCACCCGCATCACGGGCGCCGGCTCCCGCCTGCTGCTGGCCCTGTCCGGGTCCCGCCGTCGCCCCGGCATCTGGTGGCTGCCCGACGGCGCCACCCCGGTGCGCACCCTGTGGTCGTCACGCGACGAGGACGCGGTTCCCCCGGGCCGCCCGCCCGTGCGACCGGTCCCCCTGCGTCCCACCGCCCGGGACGGACTGCCGCTGAACGGCTGGTACTACCGTGCGCCGGGCCGCGGCCCCGGCGAACCGGCGCCCTGCGTCATCCACCTGCACGGCGGCCCCGAGGACCAGGAACGCCCCGTCCTCAACCCGCTCTACCACGAGATCCTCGGTCGCGGACTGGACGTCTTCGCCCCCGACGTCCGCGGGTCCTCCGGATACGGCAGGTCGTTCGTCGACGCGGACCTGGGACGGGGACGGTTCGCCGCGATCGACGACGTGGCGGACTGCGCCGCCCACGCGGTGCTTGCGGGCCCGGCCGATCCCGCCCGGCTGGCGGTGATGGGCCGCTCGTACGGCGGCTACCTCACGTTCGCCTCCCTGGTCTGGCACCCGGACCTTTTCCGCACCGGCATCGCGGTGTGCGGCATGTCGGACCTCGCGACGTTCTTCGAGGGCACCGAACCCTGGATCGCCCAGTCGGCGGCCCACAAGTACGGCCACCCCGAACGCGACCGCGAACTGCTGCGGGCGCTGTCGCCGATGAGCCGCATCGACGCGCTGCGGGCACCGGTGCTCGCCGTGCACGGGGAGCACGACACCAATGTGCCGCCGGGGGAGTCGGAGCAGTTCGTACGGGCGGCCCGCGAGCGCGGTGTGACCGCCGAAGTGCTCACCCTGCTCGACGAGGGACACGAGTTCCTCCGCGCCGACAACCGCCGGCTGTTCCGCCGTGCCGCCGCCGACTGGTTGGAACGGCACCTGAGCACCTGACCGCCGGCGGGAGGCGTCGGGTCGGGGCTGCCGGGCACCCGCGCGTCAGGCCCGGCCGCGGGGTACTCGCGGCAGGCCCGGGTACGGCGCGCACGCACACGCGTGTGGCCGCCGGCCCGGGCCGGGCAGGAGCGGGCAGGACAGTCCTGCCACGGAGCGAGGAGTGTGCGATGACCGGGGAAGGACCACCGGCCCGCGGACGGCGGGCCCGGCGGCTGCGCGAGACGGCCGCCGAGGTGTTCGGCTGGAAGGAGCTGCGTCCCGAGCAGCTCACCGCCATGGAGTGGGTCCTGGAGGGGCGGGACTGTCTCGTCGTCATGCCCACCGGATCGGGCAAGTCCGCCGTGTACCAGGTTCCCGGCCTGCTGCTGTCCGGGCCGGTCGTCGTCGTGTCACCGCTGCTGGCGCTGCAGCGGGACCAGATCGCCGGCCTGCCCGGCGGCGACGGTGGCCCGGGCGCCGTCGCCGTGAACTCCGACCTCGGCGCCGCCGAGACCGAGGACGTCTGGGCAGCGGTGGACGAGGGGTCGGTGCGCTACGTCTACCTGTCCCCGGAGCAACTGGCCAAGGACGAGGTCGTACAGCGGCTGGCCGAGGCACACCCGGCCCTGTTTGTGGTGGACGAGGCCCAGTGCGTGTCCTCGTGGGGCCATGACTTCCGGCCCGACTACCTACGCCTGGCGCAGGCGGTGCAACGGCTGGGCCGGCCGCCCGTCCTCGCGCTCACGGCGACCGCCGCGCCTCCGGTACGACAGGACATCGTCGAACGGCTCGGCATGGACCGGCCGCGGCAGCTCGTCACCGGATTCGACCGTCCCAACATCAGGCTCGAGGTGCGCCGCCACCTCGACGACGACGAACGGCGCGCCCGCGTCCTGGAGGACGCCGCAGCCGCTCCCAAGCCCGGGATCGTCTACGCCGCGACACGCAAGGACAGCGAGTCCTACGCTGCGGAGCTGGCCTCCCTCGGTCTCGCCGCCGGCGCCTACCACGCGGGTCTGCGTGCCGCCGAACGCCGTCGGATCCACGAGGCGTTCCTCCGCGGCGACCTGGACGTCGTGGTGGCGACCTCGGCCTTCGGGATGGGCATCGACAAGGAGGACGTGCGGTTCGTGCTGCACGCATCGCTGCCGGGCTCCCTGGACGCCTACTACCAGGAGATCGGGCGCTGCGGCCGCGACGGACGGCCCGCCCTCGCCGTACTGCACTACCGCACCGAGGACACGGGCTTGCAGGCGTACTTCAGCAGCCGCACGCCCCGTGCGGAGACCGTCGACGCGGTCGTACGGGCGGTCCACGCCCACCGCGGCGACCCACCGGACGTCGCTGGACTGCGACGGGACACCGACCTGTCGCGCGCCAGGGTCACCTCGGCCGTCAACCTGCTGGAGGAGGCGGGAGCCCTGGTCACGGACGCGTCGGGCGCCATCCGCCCGGTCCGGGGCACGGCACCGTCGCGCGCGGTCCGACGCGCCGTGGACACCGCCGAGGCCCACAAGCGCATGGACCGTTCGAGAGTGGACATGGCGCGGGCGTACGCCGAGACCACCGGCTGCCGGCGGCGCTTCCTCCTGGGCTACTTCGGTGAGGAGTACGAGGCTCCCTGCGACAACTGCGACACGTGCGACCAGCAGGAGAGCGGCGACGGCGACGCGACGAGCACCGAGCGGCATCCGGACGCGGACGCCTATCCGCTCGGAGCCCTGGTGGAGCACGGCGAGTGGGGGCGCGGCACGGTGTTGAGCGAGGAGGGTGACCGCATCACCGTACTCTTCGACGAAGTCGGCTACCGCACGCTCTCCTTGGACGCCCTGGCCGCGCGGGACGATCTGCTCACCGTGGTGAGCGGCCCGGGCGCGGGCCGGACGGAACCCTGAGCATCAGGACCCGTACGCGGAGCCGCCCACGGTGCCTGATCACCGCTCGCACGAGCACCGGTGCAGGCGCGTGGCGCGTGTATGCCCCTCATTCCGCGAAAGTAACTCACATTTTGTGTGCTTGTAGAGCAGGAGTAAGGGCACCAGGTGTCCAGGAGGTTGATAACAATGGTTCCCCTGCTTCTGGTTCTTCTGCTGGCTCTGATCCTCTTCGGCGCGGGTTTCGCCCTGAAGGCGCTGTGGTGGATCGCGGTGATCGTGCTCGTCGTGTGGCTGCTGGGCTTCGTCGTCCGTTCCGCGGACGGCGCGGGCCGCAAGGGTCGTTGGTACCGCTGGTAGACGAAGTCGCCCAGCGCGAGGAGCGCGTCACGCGCGCAGGATGAGTGGGGCCCGGCCGGACACGGCCGGGCCCCACTCGTGTGAAGAGACGCTCTCCCGAAACGGCTGGGAGGGATCGGGCTTATCGGGCGCATCGCAGGGTAGGTGAGTGATGCATCGGTCCCGCAGACCCAGCAGTGGAACCCTGCTCCTCCTGTCTGCGGGGCCGGTGCTCACGCTTTCCGACGCGGCGAACTCCCCCTTCGCTTGCGGGATTCCACTTCGGCCTGTCAGATCGAAGCTCGATCCGGAGAGCCCAACTTACGCCCGCCAAAACGGATTTGAACGTCCACCGCAGGCATGACCCGGCCCTTACGGGCAACCCGGAGGGAACCGAAAGAGCGAAAAAGTCGACCGCGACAGTTTGGGAGATATCGATGTCGTCCCACAGCAGAATGGGCGCGTACAACACGAGCCGGACGAGCGGACTGGCGATAGCGGGACTGGTCTGCGGCATTGTCGGAATCTTCATTCTTCCGATCATTTTGGGGCCGCTGGCGATTGTTTTCGGCGCCGTGGCGCTGCGTCAGACCGGCTCCGTGATGGCGAAGTGGGCCATCGGCCTCGGAGTGGTCGACATCGTTCTCATGATCGTGATGTTCGTCATCGCCGCCAACAACGGCGGAAGCTTCACCTGGCACGTCGGCTGACCCACGCCGGCGCGACCCGCTGACGGCGTCTGCACGTCGAGGCTGGTGCGCTCAGAGGCCCGCGCCGCCCACCGGCTCGCTGCCGGGGGCGGCGCCGGCATGTGCGTGGCGAACCGTGGAGGGGCGACGCAGCAGCTTGGCCGCCGGCTCACGCGAGCGCTGCCGCCGGAACCGGGCCTGGGTATTCACCCGCGGCTTCGCCTGGCCGCCGACCAGAAACCCCGATTCACTCGTAACGCAGGCGCAGTGACTCCCGTTCGGCGTCCTCGATCTGGCCGAGGGTCAGGTCCGGCAGGTCCAGCTGGGCCAGCGTCACCTCGGCACTGGTCGGCTGGGCGTCGGCGGGTATCCACCGTTCGGGCCGCCAGGCGTCGGCGCGCATCAGCGACTTCGGGCAGTGCGGATAGACCTGCTCCACATCCACCACGATGGCGGTGACCGGCGGTTTTCCGACGGGAGTGAGCCGGGCGAGCAGCTCCGGGCGCGCGGACACGCAGGCGCGGCCGTTGACGCGCAGGGTGTCGGGGCGGCCGGGGATCAGGAAGAGCAGCCCGACGCGTCCCGTCTGCAGCACGTTGTGCAGGGTGTCGAGCCGCTTGTTGCCGGTCGCGTCGGGGATCACCAGGGTCCGCTCGTCCAGTGCCGAGACGAATCCGGCCGGGCCGCCTCGTGGTGTCACGTCCGCCCGGCCCTCGGCGTCGGCGCTGCCGACGAACACCAACGAGGAACAGGCGATCAGCGCCCGGGTCTGCTCGGTCAGGTGGCCGATCTCCTTGCGGAGCGAGTTCGGGTTCGGCTGCGGGTAAAGCTCGCGCAGCTGGTCGGTGGCGGTGAGGGCATCCGCCCGGAGCGATGCGAAGAGCGGGCCGGTGGTTCCCGTGTCGATCGTCATACGGACGACCCTAGAAGACGACCGAGGCAGTCGCGGGTCGGCATGTGCATGCAGACGGCGTCGGTCTGCCGGCATGGTGGCGGACATGGATGGCCGGGGGCCCCGTCCCGCCGTCGACCACGGGAAACCGAAAGGCCGGCCGCAGCGCCGTGTCGCGCCTCGAACGCCGCGCCACCCGGCCTGCGTTCACGGAAGCAGCTTCGCGGGGGGCAGGACGTTCCTCAGACACCGGTCTCCGGCCGTCGTGGCGACCACTCAAGGGCGGGATCGTCGGGAAGTACCGGCCGCAGAGCGCCGAGAAGGGCGCTGATGCAGATGTCCCGGAGCCGGGTGCGGGTGCAGGTCTCGTGGGCGAGCCAGTCGACGCAGAGGACCTGGACGAAGACCAGCCAGCTCTTCAGTACGGCGGACACCGCCTCGCGTGCGCCGTCGTCCGCGAGGGGGAGTACGGCCAGGAGCCGTGAGCGCAGTGCGTCCAGTTCGTTCGTCATGATCGACTGGATGACGGGGTCGCCCGCGAGGACCCGGTTCGCGGTCAGGACGGCGTTGCGATTGGCCACGAAGTAGTCGAGGTGGACGTCCATGCCCTGAACGAGCTGCTCGATCAGGGAGTCGGCCGGGTCGAGCCGGGTCTCGGCCAGCAACCGGTCCGCCGCCTGCTGGTAGACGGCCGCGAAGAGGGCGTGCTTGCTGGGGAAGTGACGGTAGAGCAGGGCCCGGGAGACCCCGGCCTCCTGGGCGACCTCCTCCATCAGCACGTCGGCGTAGGGGCGTGCGGCGAAGAGCCGCGCGCCGACCGCGAGCAGCTGAGCGCGGCGGTCGGCAGGGTCGAGTCGCTGACGAGGAGGCACGACCGCAGATTACTTGACATGTGTCTACCGGCGCACCCAGTCTAGTAGACGCATGTCAACTAATGTGCCGCCGAACGAATTGGGGGGGATCATGGCAAAGGCTCTGCGGGTGCTCGCGCAGGTGACGGGGTGGGCCTGCGTGGCCATCGGCGTGTTCCATGTGGCACTCGGCAACGCGGCGATCCCGGGCGCGGGTTCCGCCGGCGCGACGATCGACAGCTGGGGACGGTTCATGGGAGCCGCCTTCGCCGGGTACGGGCTGGCCTGGCTGTGGGTCGCTCGGCAGAGGCCTGTCCCGGCTCAGGCGGTACGGTGGCTGGCCGGCGTCTTCCTGATGGGCGGGGTCGGCCGACTGCTCTCGCTCGCCGTGCACGGCTGGCCGCAGTGGTTCCAGACCGTGCTCGCGGTGATCGAACTCGCCCTGCCGCTCGTGTTCTTCTGGCTGGCCGGCGCGGACGAGCGCACCGAGCGCACCGGCCTGCGGACGGCGCCCACCGGGTGAGGAGTCCCTCCCCGACGGGGGCGCCGTCGTGCGGCAGCGGCACCGGACGGCCCGGGCCCACCGTCGGAGCGGGCCCGCGCGATCCCCGGTCGAGCCTCGGCGGCGAGGCATGTCGGCGACATCGTCTGCCCCTGCGGCGACGCGGGCCGCGCCGAGGGCGCGGCGGGGGCCGTGGAGCGGGTCCGCTCGCCGCCGTGGGGCGGTGCCGGCTGGCCTCTAACACCGCTGCTCGGGGGAGCCCGCGGGCCGTGTCAGGCCGGCGGTGGATGCGGGGCGGTACCTGCCGGCGCAGGGCGCCGAGGGTGGGTTGCCACTCGCCGGGCGGTACCCCGGAGCCGACACGTGCCCGTCGCCCCGCGCCGGTGGTTGGCGCCGACTGTTCCCGAATACTCATTTCCGTGGGCTTTGTCGGTATCTTGACGGGTGCAAAGCCACGGAGATGTCGGGAGGAAGAAGAGTGTCCCAGCCAGAGTTCGACTCACCGCGGCACCGCGTCTTCGCCATGCTGGATGTGGACGGCGACGGTGCCATCACCCGTGAGGAGTACCTCGCACGGGTCGACCGCGTGGCGTCGGCGATGGGCCGTGACGGCCACGACCCGGTCGTCACCGTCTCGCGGGCCGCTCACGAGGCGGTCTTCGCGGACATGGACGCCGACCACGACGGCCGCGTGACCTTCGAGGAGTACCGCGCCTGGGTGGGGCACGACGCGTTCGAACGGTCCTGCCGGCCTGCGCTGGGCTCCCTGTTCGACATCGCCGACGCCGACGCCGACGGACGTCTGAACCGTGACGAGTTCACCCGTCTGCGCAAGGCGGCCGGCAACGCCGAGACGGACGTCGATGCGGCCTTCGACAACCTCGACACCGACCGCGACGGGCTGATCGACCGGGACGCCTACCTGGCGGGCATCCGGGACTTCGTCATCGAGGGCACTTCTCCCATGGCCGCGGCGTACGGCATCGACCGTCCGGCCCTCAGGAGCTGATCGATCCGCCGCCCCACCAGGACACCAGCGCGACGGCCCCGGCGGGCGGGCACTCCCGGCCGCGCCGCCGGTCGCCGCCCGGCGACAACCGAGGCGGAGCCAGGCAAACGGCGGCGGGCCGGCCTACGTCGTCCACGCCCGCGTTTCCTGCTCGACCGCACCGACCGGACGACCACGCCGCCCACGCCGACCACCACGGTGAGACCGCGGCCGGAACGGTGTTCACCAGTGAGCCGGTGAACCGCATGCGGTGTCTCGTGGGGACCGTTCGACACCTTCAGGTCATGTGCGCGGCCTCAAGCGGGCGTTGGGCCGCTGCCGCGTACCGGACCGACCAACGGGCCCGGTCGGGGCCGGCGGAGCCCACGGCCGCCGGCGAGCCGACGTACCTGGCACCGCTCCGGGAGGCCACGGTGGGAAGGCCGTCGCCGGCTGCCCTGTCCCGCAGGGGCGGCAGGCGGTCGTGGGCCGCGCTGATGTCCGGGGTGGAACCCGCCGCCCCTCCCTGGGGATGTCGCTCAGGAGCCGGTGGCCGCGTAGAGGATGTCGCGCAGGTCCGGCAGGGCCTCGCGGTCCTTGCGCCACACCAGGCGCAGGCTGAGGTCGGGCACGGGGAGGGCCAGCGGGACGAGGGTGCCGGCACGCAGGCTGTCGGTGACCGCGAAGCGGGGCAGCAGAGTGATGCCCAGGCCGTGTTCGGCCCAGGCACGCATCACGGGGACGCCGCCGGCTCGGACGCGTTCGGGACCGGTGCCGAGGAGGCGCTGCCCAGCCAGCCAGAAAGAGCATTCCGGGACGTTGACCAAGAGCCGTTCGTCGTCGAGGTCGGCGGGGGTCAGAGCGGGACGGTCGGCCAGGCGGTGGGTGGGGGCCGCGAAGAGGGCCAGGGGCACGGGGGCCAGGTCGAGGAAGGCGAGGGGCTCGGCGGGGGAGGGGAAACCGAGTCCGCCGAGGGCTTCCCCGGCGTCCAGGAGAAGGGCCGCGTCGAGGCGTCCGTCCGCGACGTCGGTGAGAAGGCCTTGGCGGGTGCGGTCGCAGTGGACGTCCACCGTGATGTCGGGGCGGCGTTCGGCCAGCCGGGCGAGAACCAGGGGAACGTGCGAGCCCGCAAGGGTCTCCAGGGCACCGAGCCGTATCCGACGGCGCTCGCCACGGACATCGAGGACGGCTTGTTCGACGGTGTCGAGCAGGGTGCGTGCCCAGCCGCGCAGCCGTTGCCCGGCCGGGGTCGGCTCCATCCCCTGGGGACCGCGGGTGAACAAGGCGACGCCGAGGCCGCTTTCAAGGGTGCGGATCTGCTGCGAGACGGAGGAGGGAGCGAGTCCCAGGGCGACGGCGGCGTCCGTGACCGTCCGGTGCCGGACCACGGCCTCGAAGGTGACGAGTTGGCGTAGTTCCACGTACGCGCCCAACACCGCGCGAGCATACGGAAATTCCGAACACGGCATGCGGCTGCGCCGGTGGAGCGCCCCGCCGGGTCGGACCGATGGTGGGCGAAGTGACCGATCTGGCTGCTCACCGGAGGCTTCCTCTTCCATGGCTGTTGTGAACCCTGTCGCGCCCGCGGCGCCCGCACCGTCCCGGGCCAGGCGCGCGGGAGCGCTGACCGGCGTATCGCTGGGCTATTTCATGGTGCTGCTCGACACCACCGTGCTGTCCGTCGCCGAACCCGACCTGGCCGCGTCGCTGCACACGTCGATGGCCGGCCTGCAGTGGGCCACCACCGGGTACACCGTGGTGTTCGCGGCCGCGCTGCTGTCGGCGGGGGCCGCGGCCGACCGGTTCGGCGCCGACCGGGTCTTCCGGACCGGCACAGCCGTGTTCGCGCTCGCGTCCCTGCTCAGCTCCCTGGCCCCGGACCTCGGCGCACTGCTGGCCCTGCGGGCGCTGTCCGGGGCCGCCGCGGCTGCGTGCGTCCCGGCCTCGATGGCACTGATCGCCCGCCTCTACCCGCACCCTGCGGCACGAGCCCGTGCGATCTCGGTGTGGGCCGCGGTCAGCGGAGCGGCCGTCGCGGCCGGCCCGATCGCCGGCGGTGCCCTGGTGGAGGCGGCCGGATGGCGGGCCGTGTTCCTGGTCAACGTGCCCCTCGGGCTGCTGGTACTGGCCCTGACGTGGGGACGGGTGGTGCACTGCCCGCGCGGCGCCCACCGCGTCGACTGGCCGGCCCAGGCCGCGGCCGTCCTGACGCTGGCACTGCTCACGGACGTCCTGATCGCCGCCGGCGCGGGCGCATGGGCCCACGCCGCGTGGTCGGCGTGCGGGCTCGGCATCACGGCGACGGTGTTCGCCCTGCTCGAACGACGCAGCCAGACCCCGGTCCTGAACCGGACGCTGCTGCGGTCGGCACCGGTACGGGCAGGGCTGCTGGCGGGCGCGGCCACCAACTTCGCCCTGTCCGGTGCCCTGTTCGTGCTGCCCTTGCTGCTGCAGCGCGAACGTCACCTGAGCGCTCTGGAAACGGGTCTGGCCTTCCTGCCGCTGACCGTCCCCTTCGCCGCCAACCCGCCACTGACCGGCAGGATCGTCGCGCACACCGGCCCTCGCCCCCCGATCCTCGCCGGCCTGGCACTCCTGGCGGCCGGAGGTACGGTCCTGGCCGGCACGGCCTTGTCCCAAGGCGCCTACGCCTGGCTCGCGGCGGGCCTGCTCCTCACCGGCTTCGGCATCTCCCTCGTCCTGCCCGCCCTCACGGCGGCTGTCATCGGCGCCGCACCGCCCGGCACGGCCGGCTCTGCCGGCGGCCTGCTCAACGCCACCCGGCAGATCGGCGCCACCCTCGGTGTCGCCCTCATGGGCGCGGCGGCGACCGTCGGCACGGGATGGTCACTGCTGCTGTCGGGCGGCCTCTGCGCCCTGACCTGGCTGGCCTTCGCGCTGACGCCCGAGGGCACGCAGCAGTAGCAGTCCCGCCTGGAGAGCCGTGGCATCGAACGCGACCGGTGCCCCGACGTCGCTCGCCCGCTCCACGTACCGGACTCCGACGACCGCCGCCTCGGCCCGCGGTGCCGACGGTTCTCCGGCAGCGGCTTCCGCCGGCCGGGTCGACGGCGAGCGGGAGGCCGTGTCCGTCGGTGCTCAGGTGGGGCCGGCGCCGGTGCGGCCCGGGCCGCGCGGTCGCGGTCGACCGGCGACGGGACCGTGTGACTCCCTTTTCTCGCCGACCCGAAGGGGACGGCCAGGAAGACCCGAAGAGGACGGCCAGGAAGACCCGAAGGGATGAAGCCCGGACGAACCGCCCTCGCCGCGCGGTTCGGTCCCTCACACTGCCTGGGGCGTATTCACCTCCGCGCTCTCCAGCGGGCCTGCCGGCGCCGCGCATCGCGTCCGCGGCGCCGACCCGGCCTCACGGAAGTGCGCGGTGATAGAGGGGGGCAGGGTGGCGCAGCGGCGCACTCGGTTCGGGGACCGAGCCCGTTACTGGTTCGACAGCACGCTGGCTCGCGGTGCCTCCGTTCTCGTCGGCTGGATGGCGCTGCTGTGCCTGGCCGTCGTCGTCCCGGCCAGTGCGGTGCTGGTGTGGACCGAGCCCGACGCGCCGGCGTCCCTGGCGGGCCGCCTGGCGCAGGTGTGGCGCCTCACCGGGGAGACACTGCGGCTGGGCGGTGCGACGGGTACGCCGCTGCGGGTGACGATGTCGGTGCTGCTGGCACTGGTCGCCCTGCTGTACGTCTCGACGCTGGTGGGCCTGATCACGACGGCGCTGACGGAGCGGCTCACCGCGTTGCGGCGAGGCCGTTCCACCGTGCTGGAACAGGGGCACGCCGTGGTCCTCGGGTGGTCGGAGCAGATCTTCACGGTGGTGGGCGAACTGGTGGCCGCCAACGCCCACCGCCGGCGCGCTGCGGTGGCCGTGTTGGCCGACCGGGACAAGAGCACCATGGAGGAGATCCTGAGCACGAAGGTGGGGCCCGTCGGCCGTACGCGGCTGATCTGCCGCAGCGGCCCGACCACCGACCCGTCCGTGCTCGGCCTGGCCGGCCCGGCCACGGCCGGTGTCGTGCTCGTCCTGCCCCACGACGAGCCCGACGCCGACGCCGAGGTGGTCAAGACGCTGCTGGCGCTCAGGGCGGCCCTGGCCGGGGAGGAACATCGCCCGCCCGTCGTCGCCGCCGTCCGGGACGACCGGTACCGCCTGGCCGCCCGCCTCGCCGCGGGACCGGACGGCGTCGTTCTGGAGAGCGACACCATCACCGCCCGGCTGATCGTCCAGGCCGCCCGCCACCCCGGGCTCTCCCTCGTCCACCAGGAACTGCTGGACTTCGCAGGCGACGAGTTCTACCTCGTCGACGAGCCGACCCTGGTCGGTCGCCCGTTCGGGGACGCTCTGCTGTCCTACCCGACGTCCAGTGCCGTCGGGATCTTGCGAGGAGACACCCCTCTGCTCAACCCGCCACCGCAGACCCCCCTCGCTCCCGGCGACCTGCTCGTCGTCATCTCCCGTGACGACGACTCCGCCCGGGCATCCGACTGCGCGGAGCTGGTCGAGAGGGCGGCGATGGCGTCCGGTCCGGCCACGCCGGTGCGACCGGAGCGGGTGCTCCTGCTGGGCTGGAACCGCCGAGCTCCGCTCGTGGTCGAGCAGTTACGCCGCCGCGCCCGCCCCGGATCAGCCGTCGACGTGGTGGCGAACGGTGGCGCAGCGGCCATCCGGCAGGTGAGCGAGGCGGACACGGACAGCGGCAGCGACCTGACCCTGACCCTGCACCACGGGGACATCACCCGCCCCGAGACCCTGCGACGCCTGGACGTTCACTCCTACGACAGCGTCATCGTGCTCGGCCAGGACCCCGCTCCAGGACAACCGCCGGACGACCCCGACAACCGCACGCTCGTCACCCTTCTGCTCCTGCGCCAACTGGAGGAGGCAACCGGACGCGAACTGCCGGTCGTCACCGAACTGATCGACGACCGCAACCGGGCACTGGCTCCCATCGGTCACGGAGCCGACGTGATCATCAGCGGCAAGCTCATCGGCCTGCTCATGGCACAGATCTCCCACAACCGGCATGTGACGGCCGTGTTCGAGGAACTGTTCTCCGCCGACGGCACGGGGGTTCGCATGCGGCCGGCCCCCGACTACGTGCTGCCAGGACGTGAGACCTCCTTCGCCACGGTCGTGGCCGCGGCACGTCTCCGCGGCGAATGCGCCATCGGTTACCGAAGCCATCAGGACTCGTCGACGGGTCCCCGCTACGGCGTGCGGATCAACCCGCCCAAAGCCGAGCGGCGCCGCTGGACGGCCGAGGACGAGGTGGTCGTCGTCGGCAGGGACTGACGGCACGAGGCGCGGACAGTTCACGTACCGGCGCGCACCGCCGATCGCGCATCGGCTCAGGGTGAAGGCAGAACCCGGATCGTCCTGACGAGGGGACCGCGTACGCCCGGCGACGGCGACGGCGACGGAGACTGGATGGGCCGACGCGGTCTGGGGCACAATGCGCGCATGGATCAAGCGACCGCGCGCCAGTTCGTCGACTCCTGGGTGACGGCGTGGAACGCGCACCAACTGGACGCCGTGCTGTCGCACTTCGCCGAGGACGTCACCTTCCGGTCCCCGGTGGCCGCGCAACTGCTCGGTGGCGACGGGGTCATTCGGGGCAAGGACGCACTGCGCGCCTACTGGGCGGAGGGCCTACGGCGGATCCCCGACCTGCGGTTCGAGGTACTGGGCACGTACACCGGCGTGAACTGCCTGGTCATCAACTACCGGAACCAGAAGGGCGGACTGGTCAACGAGGTGCTGGTCTTCGACGGTCCGCTGGTCGTCGAGGGACACGGCACCTACCTCGGCGAGGACACCAATCCGGCCGGAGCCCGCTGACCGACGAAGCACCGGCCCGAGCATCCCCGAGCATCAGGGACGCAGCAGTCCGCCCACCCACCAGTCGTGCGGCTTTCCATCGTTGGCGATGCCGCGATTGCGCAGTGTCCCTTCGACGGTGAAGCCGAGCTTCTCGGCGACGGCACGCGAGCCGGTGTTCCCGGCCATGGCCCACCACTCGATGCGGTGCACGTCGAGCGTGGCCCAGCCCCAGTCGCACAGCGCACGAGCGGCCTCCACGGAGTACCCGCGTCCGCGCTGCTCCCTGACCGCCCAGTAGCCGAGCTCCCAGACGCCGCGGCTGATGAGGGTCAGGCAGTACGAGCCGACCAGGGCGCCGTTGTCCTTGCGGAACGCGCCGAGGGTGTAGTCCCGGTCCTCGGCCCACCGGGCGGGCAGCGTCTCGCAGACGAGTTCCTCCGCGTCCGCACGCCGGTACGGCACCGGCACCGGGGTGTAGAACTGGATGTCCCCGTCCTGACAGGCTTCGTACACCGCGTCCACGTCGGCAGGTTCGAAAGCGCGAAGCACCAGACGGTCGGTCTCGAGAGTCACCGGCTCCATCGGGGCAGTATGACCACCGTCGACAAGCGACGACCACCGAATATCCGACCGGGCACCGCGCACTCCCAGGCGGCCGGCTCCTGGCCCGCGTGTTCGCGGAACTCCTCGCCGGGGCGCCCCGCGGCGGTCACCGCGTCGACTGGACCGCGCGGAGGTGTGCATCGCCGCCCCGCGCCCGCAACGGCACGCCCGCTTCGGTGAGGACACGGTGTACGAAGCCGTACGACCGTCCATGGGCCTCGGCTATGGAACGGATCGTTCCGCCCTCGTTGTACTCCTTGGTGAAGGCCTCGGCCAGCTCCTTGCGTGCGGTCCCCGTGATCCACTCGCCCTTACGCATGGTGATCTCCTCTCGCATCGTCGAGCTGTGATCACCGGTTGCCCGGTTCGGCACGCTCCATGCGATCGGCGGGTGCGCGCCGCCGGCACGGGTGCAGACGGCGGCGTGCCGGCCCGAGGAGAAGGATGCGCCCGGCCGGCCGAGAGCGCGCCACGAGGCCCGCCCCCCTCGGGAGGCGAGCCTCGTTCACGCGCTCGGGAGACAGCTCAGCACTGATGCAGGCCCGGAGCCGGGTCGACAGGCGTGTACACGTCCACGGCCGGTACGTTGCCCCACTGTCCGTTGTCGAGCTTCGTCCAGTACCAGATGTTGTTGCCGCCGCCGCTGGGGTCACCGGGACCCCAGCACGCGAACCAGCTGAACGACGAGTTCAACGGCCCCCGCACCGCCGAACCGTACGAGCGGTGCTCATAGCCCTTGGCCCCCACGCGGTTGCCGCACCACAGCTTGCCGTCGGAGCGGACCCCGCACTCGGCGGCGGCCTGACGGGCGGGACCGGCGGGCTTCGCCGATGCCGGCCCGGCGGCGGTGAGCAGCCCTGTGGCCAACGCGGCGGTGGCCAGGGCGACGGAAAGCTTCCTGCGTCCGATCACGAGTCCTCCTCGAAACACTGCCTGGAACTTCCGGAAGCCGGCGGAAGGAGCCTGTAGGTCCACCACTGGTGCGTGTGGGCCCCCCACTGGTGTGCGCCCGTGCCGGGCAGAGCACAGCCGTGCGGCACGGACGCTGCGCCGACCCCGGGACACGAACTCCGCTCGTGTCCCGGGACCGACGACGCAGCCGCCGACTCCTCGAGACTGAGCCGTGCCGCCATCGGCTGTCGAGAACCCTCCTGTTGCCCACTCCAGCAGGAACCGGGAAACCTTCAGGGAAACCGCTGGACCTGCTTGCTCGGCGGGCGGGGAGCCGGGCACGGACGGGCGCTGGGACGCGGGGCCGATGGACGGGCCTGGGGGGGGGGGGGGGGGGGGGGGGGGGGGGGGGGGGGGGGGGGGGGGGGGGGGGGGGGGGGGGGGGGGGGGGGGGGGGGGGGAGGAAA
>NZ_JBVHWQ010000005.1:193356-213958 GCF_055564315.1 Streptomyces sp. NPDC029151 | reverse complement strand
CCCTGCGCTGGGGGCGGAGGAGAAAAAGGAGACAGGAAGGCGGCGGGAGCATCCGCCCCCCCCCCCTCCCCCCCCCCCCCCCCCCCCCCCTCCCCCCCCCCCCCCCCCCCCCCCGGCCGGCTGCGGGCGGTACCGAGCGCCTGGCCTCAGGCGGCCCGCAGCTCCAGCAGCGACTCCACCAGCCGGTCCACCTCCTCCCTGGTGTTGTACAGCGCGAGCGACGCGCGGGCCGCCGCGTCCAGGCCGTAGTGGGCCAGGGCCGGCTGTGCGCAGTGGTGGCCGGCCCGTACGGCGATGCCGTCGTGGTCCAGCCAGTCGGCGATCTCGGCCGGCGTGTGGCCGGGCAGGGTGAAGGTCAGGACGCCGATCCGCTCGGCCGCCGGGCCCAGCAGGTGAAGGCCCGGAACCTCGGCCAGGGCCCCCTGCGCGTAGGTCGTCAGCTGTGTCTCGTAGTCCGCCACCGCCTCGCGGTCGAAGGACGTCAGCCAGTCGAGGGCGGTCAGCAGGCCGACCACGCCGGAGATGTGGCCGGTACCGGCTTCGAAGCGGTGCGGGACCGCGGCGTACGTCGTACGGTCGAAGCTCACCGACTCGATCATGTTGCCGCCCGACTGCCACGGCGCCATGGTCCGGAGGATCTCCGGCCTGGCGTACAGGGCGCCTATGCCCGTGGGGGCGTAGATCTTGTGGCCGGAGAACGTGTAGAAGTCGGCACCCAGGTCCTGTACGTCGACGGGGAGGTGCGCCACCGCCTGCGCCCCGTCCACCAGCACCTTCGCCCGGTAGCGATGTGCCAGCGCCGTCATCTCCCGCACCGGTGGCACCGTTCCGAGGACGTTCGAGGCGTGGCTGATGACCACGAGCCGGGTGCGCATGGAGAGCAGATCGGCGTACGCGTCCTGGTCGAGGCTGCCGTCCGGCCGCAGGGGCACGGGAACCACGCGTGCTCGTGTCTGCTGGGCGACCAGCTGCCAGGGCACGATGTTCGCGTGGTGCTCGAGCACCGGAACCAGGATGTCGTCTCCGGGGCCGAGGTTGGCGCGCCCCCAGCTCTGGGCGACCAGGTTGATGGCCTCGGTCGTCCCCCGGACGAAGACGACGCCCTCGGGCGACGGCGCGCCCAGGAACCGCGCGACCGCGGCCCGGCCCGCCTCGTACATCTCCGTCGCTTCACGCGCCATGGTGTGCGCGCCCCGGTGGATGTTGGAGTTGGCGGAGGCGTAGAACCCCGCCAGCGCCTCGATCACCTGCCGGGGCTTCTGCGTGGTGGCGCCGTTGTCCAGCCAGATCAGCGGACGGCCGTTGACCGTCCGGTGCAGAACCGGTACATCCCGGCGGGCCGCCTCGGGCGAGAAACCCCGCGGGGCGCCGGACGGCTGCGGAGCCATGGCCCGGCCGGTGAACCCGGGGGACCCGGGTCCGGCGAAACCGGTCGGGTGCGGAGTGGCCGGCGCCGTCAGGCCGCCGAACCCGGCGACGTCAGGAGTAGTCATGGTACTTGAACACCTCGACGTTCTGGAGAACAGCGAGTGCGTCCTCCACCAGCACCGCCGCGTTGAAGTACGCCGTCATCAGGTACGACGTGATGCCCTTCTGGTCCGTGCCCATGTTCTTCATCGCCAGGCCCGGCTCCACCTCGTCGGGGACGCTCGACGGCCGCAGGCCCACCACGCCCTGTTCCGCCTCGCCCAGCCGCATCAGCAGGATCTCGCTCGTCCCCCCGCCCGCACCTCCGGACAGACGCACCTTGTCCGACGGCAGCAACGGCACCCCGCGCCAGGTCAGAAGCGGGGTGCCGAAGCGGTGCTCGATCACCGGGGGCACCCCCAGGCGCGTACATTCGCGGCCGAACGCCGCGATGGCCTTCGGATGGGCGAGGAAGTACGAGGGCTGCTTCCACACCCGCGTCAGCAGCTCGTCCAGGTCGTCGGGGGTCGGCGCGCCGGTGCGCGTCTGTACGCGCTGCCCGGGGGCGACGCTGTTGAACAGCCCGGAGTCCGGGTGGTACAGCATCGAAGCCTCCTGCCGCTCGCGCAGTGCGTGAACGGTGAGGTTGGCCTGGGCCCGCGTCTGGTCGATCGGCCCGTTGTAGAGGTCGGAGACACGCGTGTGCACGCGCAGCACGGTCTGCGCGAGCGTCATGTGGTACTCGCGGGGCGCGTCCTCGTAGTCGACGAACGTCCCCGGCAGGTCCGGCTCGCCCAGGTGCCCTGCCGCGAGGTCGATGGGAACCTCGGCACCGGCCATGACGTCGGCGCCGACGGCGTAAGCGTCCACCGCACCCCGTAAGCCCTCCTCCCGTTCGCTGAGCCGGGCGAGCTCCGCGCGATCCAGGCAGAGGGCCACGCCGGCGGTCAGTGCCTGCACCCGGTACGGCATGACCTCCGAGCGAGTCCACGCGTCGAGGTCGAAGAACTGGCCGTCGCCGACGACGTCGAGGAGCGCGTCCGCGCCGTACTGCCCGACAGCGCGCTTCTCCGCGCGCCCGTGCACGATCACCCACAACCGGTCGGCCGGGGCGCCTTCCTGGGCCAGCACCTCGCCCGGCTCGAAGGACACGCGCGTGAACGCGCCGGCCAGCTCCTCCAGCAGTGTGTCGTCCACGTCGCGCAGGTACGGCAGTTCGCGGAGGTCGCCCGGGATGACGCGAGGCGTGTCGTCGTCGGTCGTGCTGATGCGGTCGTCGCCCAGGACGTACGTACGGCGCCGGTTGACCCGGTAGACGCCGGACTCGACGTCCACCCAGGGCAGCGCGCGCAGCAGATAGCGCGGGGTGATGCCGCGCATCTGCGGTGTCGTCTTGGTGGTGTTGGCGAGTTGCCGTGCGGCATCCGGGCCGAGGCTCAACCGCTCGCTCATGAAGGACTGCTCGCAGGTAGGGGGTGGGGACGAGGAGCGATCGTCTTCCCGGCGCCCGTTCCGCACAAGAGTGGATTTATCTGCTGATGGCAGGAATTATCCGTAATGTGCGGCTTGGGGGAATCGCACGCACGCCCGAGCGGTCATGGGCAGTCACAGGTGGCGACAGACGGGACGACAGGAAGACTTCTATCGGAGCCGGCCCGGCCGTCGCTCCGAAACGTCCATGAAAGGCCGAACATCATCTCATATGAATGCTTTGTGAATCCCAAAGAGGCGATTATCGAACTGGACGCGCTGGGCGGGTGGTTCCAGAGGGTGCCGAGTGCGATGGGCCAGGGGGAGAAGCGGGCCTTCGGCGGCCGCCGGGCCACGGGCTCAAGGAACAGCGTCAGGGGGCCGATCACGGTGGCATGGAAACACACTGCCTCGCCGTACGACGTCTTGTCTCCCGCCGCCTGGTGGCCACAGGGCTGCTCGCTGCGGCCTGGGGCGCGGTGCCCGGGGCCTCCGCCGGAACGGCCAGGGCTTTCTCACCACGTCGGGTGGCGCCTGCGGACGAGGAGGGGCTGCGGGCACTGTTCGGTTCGGAGAACCGTGTCATCCGTACGCGCGAGCGGGTGGTCGCGGTGACGTTCAACGCGGCCTGGAACGACGCCGGCCTGGACCGCGTTCTCGCTGAGCTGGCGCGCCGGCACACGCCTGCCGCGTTCTTCCTGACCGGCGACTTCGCCGACCGCTTCCCCAAGGTGGTCGAGAGGCTCGCGGCGGCGGGACACGGGCTGGGCAACCACTCCTACAGCCACCCCTGCTTCGAGGACCTGACCGCCGCCGGACGGAGCCGGGAGATCCGGGCAGCGGACCGTGCCCTGCGCGCGGCCGGGGCAGGAGCGGCCCTGACCCCGTTCTTCCGGTTCCCCTACGCGAGACCAGCCCGGCCCAGATCAAGGAGGTCAACGGGCTGGGCTTCGCGGACATCGAGTTCACCACCGACACCAACGGCTGGAAGGGCACCGAGGGCGGCATGACCGTGGACCGCGCGGTGCGCCGGGCGCTGGACGCCCTGCGACCCGGAATGATCCTCCAGATGCACGTCGGCGCGACCGAGGGCCGGACCGACGTGATCGATGCACAGGCCCTGCCGGAGATCCTCGACGCGATCACCGCCCGCGGCTACCGCGTCATCGACCTCCGCTCGCTCCTGAGGCCCCCGACCCGTCCGGCACCGAGCGGGACAGGCACCGAGCCGTACGAGACCCGCACCACTTGAGGACGCCTCACCGACGTCGCCTGGAAACGGGGGAGCGCCGGGCTGGGGGATGGCCGGCGCCCTGGTCCTGGTAGAAGTGACGGGTGGGTACCCAGGAGCGCGAACGCAAGGTGTACCGGCCGCTGCGGCGGGCCGGTCTCGAGGTGATCCCGGACGCTGTGCCGCACGGCACGATGCCGTTCGTCTTCGGATACCGGGCCGAGGACTTTGCCGGCGGCTTCTCTCACGGGTACGACACCCCGCGGCTCGTCGAGCGTCTCAACGAGGACTGGTACGGCCTCGCGGTGTCATCCGGTCTTCTCGACCACCGGCGCGAGTTCCTCGTCCAGCTTCCCCAGGGCACCCGCGCGCACGGGGCCTTCCTGCAGACCGTGCACCGTGGCCGCCGTGCCGCACCGGCGGTCTGGACCCGGGTCCGGCTCCTGGACCGCTGGGACATCATGGGCCGGGGCGCGGCCTCGGCGTTCCTCGGCATTCACGCGGGCCATCCGGGCTTCGGCATGCTGGCTCTCGACAGCAGCGTGTACATCAGTGCCTCGACGGGCGAGCGCGGCGTCGACGTGGTCGCGGTGCGCCACCCGGACCGCTCGCGGAACATCCGGCGGCAGCTCGAATGGTTCGCGTCCTGGGAGAGTCCCCACGCCGACCGGGAGTTGCAGAAGCTGATCACCGTCTGGCTCGCGGGCCCGGCCCCGAGTGCCGTCGGCGGTTCGGACCGATGACGAGACGGCCCGGTGGCCGACGCGGGCAAGGGTGTCGCCGTGCTGGTAACTGGTCGTGAAGAGTCAGCAATGGATCCGGACGCGCACGACGAGCGTGTCCGGCGGCAGGCCGTCCAGGTAGGCATTGACGAAGGGCAGGTAGTCACTGCCGTAGCCAGGCCGTGACGGATCCGTGCCGTCAGTCCACACCCCGTCCAGGGTGAGCAGATGATCCGTGGGTACCGCGCCTTCGCCCTGGCGCCGGAAGTGGGCAGGGAGATCGAACTCGGCCGAGGCGGTGGCGAAGTCCTCCCGCTGCCGCCACTCTCGTTCGGCGCCGGCGGAAGCGAGAGTGCGCATCGTCTCGAAATCGAGCAGCCCGCGGGGGCCGGCGTCGCACCAGCGGGGACTCCAGGCGCGGGCCTCCCCGCGGGCGGTGAACGGTTCCCGGACCAGGCGTGGATCGTGTTCATGCCCAGGCAGCACCACGAACTCCTTGCCCGGCCCGCCGAGCCACCAGTAGTCCCATTCCCCCTGGTAGGGCTCCTCGTTCCGGTTCATGTCGAAAGGCGCGATGGCTGCCGCTATGGAAGCGCGCAGATCCAGGCCGGCTTCGGGCGGCAGACAGACGGTGACGAGCTCGTTCGACACGGATTCCCCCTGATCTGTGGGCTGGAGGGCAGTCATGGTGTCACGCCCCTGCGCGGACGCCGGTGCAGGGGCTGGATGGCATGATCGCCGTCCTGGATGGTGCCGTTCACCGGGCTGAGCCCGCGCCCGTTCGTGAAGCTACGCTCCCCTCATGCGCAGCGTCTTCGTCTTTCCCGCGTCCGAGCGATCAGAGACGGTTGCCACGCTGGATCGTCATCTGACTCGGCAACGGGACAGGTGGACTTTCGCCGGCGGTCTCTACGTCGGTGTCGAGGATGAGGAGACGGGTTCCCTGTTCGCCGACTGGGACCCCGACGAGGTGGCGATCCTCGCGGAATCCGTCGGTCACCGCCCTGCCTGGGCCGTTCAGATCGACATATCCGGTCGCGTCGATGGCACCGGGGAGGTGCATCAGGTGGTCAGGTTGCTCCTCCAACAGGGAGGTGTCGCGACAGACGACTACTCCGCCCATCCCTGGACGCTGCACGAAATCGAGTCCGGAGCCGTGATCGGCGGTCTGCGCTTCTTCGACTTCCGCGCCGATCACGAGATCGATCGGGGCACCGATACCCCGACTTGATCAGGTGACGGAGCTCGGTTCAGAGAAGGCCGGCCCGACCGGGGCAGGGTCCGCTACCGACAGGCGTGCGATCTGGAGGGCCGCGAGGACTCCCAAGCCGGGCTGGGACGCGTTCGTCCGCTGGATGCGGTGAAACCGCTCCAGACCGCCGAGGGCTCCTACCAGCACCCCGCACCCCGCCGACCGGACCCGCGCTCCCGCCGGCGCCTGAGATCAGACCGTGCGCGGCCGGAGTCGGGTCACGAGCCGGACGCCGGTGCGTCCGCTCCGTAGCGCAGGCCGTCGAGGAGCAGGTCGAGGAGGCGGCCGGCCCGTTCGCGCTGGTCGGGAGCGCTGGTGATCAGCGCGACGCCGGCCAGGCTGAAGCCGACGTCGAGGGGGTCGATGTCCGGACGCAGGAGGCCGGCGTCGGCGCCTGCGTGCAGCAGGGTCGCGAGCGCGGTGCCGAGCTTGTCGAGGGTCTCGGCGAAAGGGTCCGCACCGGAGGCGACCGCGGCGCGCAAGGCGTCCGCCATGCCCTGCTTGGCAGCCACGTAGTCGATGAAGCCGTCCATCCAGAGGCGGATCGCCCGGTCGGGCGGGTTGTCGGCGAGCAGCTTCGGCGCGCTGTCGCAGACACGGGCCAGTTCGTTGCGGTAGGCCGCCTCGATGAGCGCCTCGCGCGTGGGGAAGTGGCGGTAGAGCGTGGCCGAGCCGACGCCCGCGGCCTTGGCGATCGTGTCGATCGCCACGTCCGGGCCCTTCTCCGAGAAGGCGCGCACGGCCGCCTCGAGGATGCGCTCGCGGTTGCGACGGGCGTCGGCGCGCAACGCGCTCGGCTTGGTGGTCAAGGCTGCTCCCTTCGTCGGGGACCAGTCTAGCTGGACAACCGGGGAGTTCCCCACTTACGGTTGCAGACAACCGGGGAACTCCCCGGTTACGGGTGTCGCCCCGTTGTGCTCCCAGCAAGGAAGATCGCATGACCTCCCCGAAAACGGTTCTGATCACTGGTACGTCGTCCGGCATCGGCTTGGCCGCCGCCGTCGGCACCGCCCGCGCGGGCTGGACGACCATCGCCACCATGCGCGACACAGGCAAGGCCGAGGCCGTGCTCAAGGCCGCCGCCGAGGCGGGCGTCGCGGACCGGATCCAGGTCAAGCGCCTGGACGTGACCGACACCGCCCGCGTCACCGCCTGCCTGGACGAGGTCGTCGCCGAGCACGGCCGCCTGGACGCGCTGGTCAACAACGCCGGTGCCGCCCAGGTCGGCACCATCGAGCAGAGCAGCGTCGACGACGTCCGCGCGGCCATGGAGGTCAACTTCTTCGGCGTGGTGGCGGTGACCCGGGCCGCCCTGCCGCACCTGCGTGCGTCGAAGGGCCGGTTGATCACCGTCAGCAGTGTCGGCGGCGCCGTCGGCCAACCCTTCAACGAGGCCTACTGCGCGGCCAAGTTCGCCGTCGAGGGCTTCATGCAGTCCCTCGCACCGGTCGCCGCCACGGTCGGCGTCGACGTCACCGTGGTGGAGCCGGGCGCGGTGGCGAGCGAGTTCGTCGCCAATCTCGGCCTGGACGTCCCGACGCTGCTCGCCACCGCAGGGCCCTACGGCCCGGCACTCGAGGCCTACATCACCCGCACCCAGCAGTCGTTCGCCAACGCCCAGACCCCGGCCGAGGCAGCCGCCCCGATCGTCGACGCCCTGACGGCCGCCCACCCGCCCTTCCGTATCCAGACCTCGCAGTGGGCCCGCGACTTCGTCGCCACCACCCTCGCCGACCTCGACGGCTCCGCCGCCCAGGCTCTCACCGGCACCTGGGTGCGCTGACCGCCCCGCCCCACGACCCGGCAACCTCACACCCTCCCCGTCGTCGGCACCTCACCGCCGCCGCGCACCGCCTCGCCGCGATCGGCACCCGGCCGCCCCCCGGGCCGAAACCGCAGCGCACCGGACGCACGACCAGCCAGTCACCCACGCGGGACGACCCGCAACAGCAAGGAAGATCACCATGAAACTCCGCCCCCTCGGCAGCCAGGGCCTCACCGTCTCCGTCGAAGGACTCGGCTGCATGGGAATGAGCGCCTTCTACGGCAGCACCGACGAGGCCGAGTCCCTCGCCACCATCGACCGCGCCCTGGAACTGGGCGTGACCCTGCTGGACACCGCCGAGAGCTACGGTCCCTTCATCAATGAGCAGCTCCTCGGCAAGGCTCTCGCCGGCCGCCGCGAGCAGGCCGTCGTCGCCACCAAGACCGGCGTGGAGTTCACCGACGACGGCACCCTCGTCGGCCACAACGGACGTCCCGAGTACGTCCGGCGCTCCCTGGACCGCTCCCTGCGCCACCTGGCCACCGACCACGTCGACCTCTACTACCTGCACCGGGTCGACCCGCAGGTGCCGATCGAGGAGACCGTCGGCGCCATGGGTGAACTGGTGGCCGCCGGCAAGGTCCGCTACATCGGCCTGTCCGAAGTCGCCCCGCGGACCATCCGCCGCGCCCATTCCGTCCACCCGGTCACGGCCGTCCAGACCGAGTACTCCCTCTTCGAGCGCGGCATCGAGGACGACGGGGTCGTGGCCACCCTGAACGAGCTCGGGATCGGCCTGGTCGCCTACTCGCCGCTCGGACGCGGGTTCCTGTCCGGTGCGATCACCAGCCCGGACGACTTCGCCGCCGACGACTTCCGTCGCACCGACCCGCGCTTCCAGGGCGAGAACTTCACCCGCAACCTGGCCGTGGTCGACGAGGTACGCCGCATCGCCGCGGCCAAGCAGGTCTCGCCCTCCCAGCTGGCTCTCGCCTGGGTGCTGCACCAGGGAGCGGTCGCCATCCCCGGCACCAAGCGCCGCCGCTACCTGGAGGAGAACGTCGCGGCCGCCACCGTATCGATCACCGACGAGGACGTGGCCGCCATCGAAGCCGTGGCCCCGCGCGGCATCGTCTCGGGCGATCGCTACGCCCCCGAGCTGATGCGGAACCTCAACGGCTGAATCCGAGGGCGTGCCGGGAAAGGCGGCCCGGGCGCCCCCACCGTGCGGTGCCCCGGCCGGCTCGCGCCGCCGACACCGCCGCGCGGGCGACCGTCGAATCCGCCGGGGCGATGTCATGTCGCAATCGGAGATGGCAAGGCCGTCGCCTGAGGGCAGCCCAAGAGAACGGTGGCCATGGGCGTCGGGCTGCCACGGCTGTGCAAGCCGCCCCTCGGCCACCGGCCTGCCGGCGGTCTGATCGCAGCCTCGGGCAGAGCCTGGCCGAGGCGGAGTGCGGGCGGCGGGAAGCGGCGAGCTGCTCGCCCAGCTCGCCGAACGGTTCGGGAAGTCCCTGCCGGTAGGTGTGGTTGCGTGTGCCGGTTCCTCGCCCGGCGCCTCGTGTCGCCGACCACCGAGGGCCGTGTCAGCCTGGGAAAGGACGTCCCCTCTTTCGTGTCCCGAGTGCAGAGGGCAGGAGCAACGTTCATGACGAAGCTGGCCGATGACCTGCGGACTCTGAGCCGTGAGGCCTACATCTACCTGTATCCGCTGGTGACGATGGACGTCACTCGTGAACAGTGCGTGAGCGTGCCGGCGGGCCTCAAGCCCGGTCTGGGGCTGCCCAACCAGTTCCACCACATCCGTGAGTTCCCGTCCGCGGACTTCCGTCTCGTCGTCCGGCCGAACTTCGACACCCTGTATTCGACCGCCTGGCTGGACCTGACCCACGGACCGGTCGACGTGACCGTACAGGACACCGAGGACAGGTACTTCCTGCTGCCGATGCTCGACATGTGGACAGACGTGTTCGCCGCACCGGGCAAACGAACGACGGGTACCGGCACGCAACGCTACACGCTCGTGGCGCCCGGTGACCGGGTGGAAGATCCGCAGGACGGCACACTCATCCAAGCGCCGACGCCCTACGTTTGGGTCATCGGCCGGACGCAGACCAACGGTCCCGACGACTACAAGTCCGTCAACGCGATCCAGGACGGATACACGATCACCCCGCGCATGCCGGCGCCCGACGACGCCGAGCAGCGCACCGAACCCGTCACCGAGGAGCCGCTCTCCTTCGTCAACGGGCTCAACGCCGTCGAGTTCTTCCGCCGCGGCGCCGAGTTGCTCCGCCTGCATCCCCCGCACGCCACGGACTTCTCCGTCCTGGCCCGCATCGCCGGTCTGGGTCTCGTCCCCGGGCGCCCCTTCGCGGACGGCGACTTCACTCGGGAGCAACTGGGGGAGATGCAGACGGGTGTCGACGAGGCCCGACAGCAGATGCTCGACGCCCGCACCTCCTTGGGGCGGCAGGTCAACGGCTGGGCGATCGTCACCGAGAGCATCGGGGTCTACGGCAACGACTACTTCCAGCGCGCCGTCGTCAGCATGGTCGGGTTGGGTGCCAACCAGCCCGAAGACGCCGTCTACCCGGTTCTCGGTGTCGATGCCGACGCGGAGCCGTTGATGGGGGAGCGCGACTACGTGCTGCACTTCGACGCCGATGCGCTGCCTCCGGTCTCCGCCTTCTGGTCCGTCACCATGTACGACGCGGCCGGCTTCCAGGCACCCAACGAGCTGAACCGCTTCGCGCTCGGCGACCGCGACCGGCTGACCCACAACGGTGACGGCTCCCTCGACATCCTCATCAGCCACGCCCGTCCCGGCCCCGAACGCGAAGCCAACTGGCTTCCCGCCCCCACGGGCCCGCTGGGCGTCACGTTGCGCCTGTACGCGCCCCGACCCGAGGTCCTCAGCGGGCGCTGGGCACCACCCGCTGTACGCAGGACCTGACCCGGCGCACCGCCGTCCGATCCAGCCGGAACCAGGACCGGCGTGGATCACCGATGGCGGCAGCAGCGGGGCAACGGCACCAGCCGCGGGAGGAGCAGATGAGTCGAGACGCGCCCAAGGAGGCCACGGCCACCGCCAACACCGGCAGTCGCGCCCGCGACCACCTGGCCAACGAACGGACCTACCTCGCCTGGTTGCGCACGGGCATCAGCATGGCCGCTCTGGGCGTCGCCGTGGCCAAGTTCGCGCCGCACCGCGGACTCCATGCCGTCGCCGCCGGCGCGATCATGCTGTTTGCCGGACTCCTCATCAGCGGATACGGCACGATCCGCTACCGCTCGGTGGGCCGTCAGCTCGACGCCGGGCTCTACACTCCGGCCCGGCTCGGCCTGATCACCGCCAGTACGGTCATCACCCTGATCGCGATCATCGCCGTGCTGGTCCTGATCTGACCGGCCGACCGCGCCCCCGGCCCTCCGGCGCCCGGACGGCTCGGCGATCAGGGCGCGCCGGACGGCGGCACGGTCGTCCCGCACGATGCGTGCGTTCCAGCGCCGCCGTCACCGGCACGCCCCGTTCTCCCGACCGGAGATGGGCTAACTCGTCCAGCTGTGGGCCACGTCCACGACGATCCGGTCGGTCAGCTGGGTCACGCGGAACGGCAGTCGGGCGCGCGTGCCGAGAGCGACCTGCGTCTGTCCTTCGAAGGTGCCGCCGAACCGGGTGTCCCGGAAGGTGCGGTACCCGCTGATGTCGACGCCGGGCAGGGTCTTGCCCACCTGTCCCGGGTAGGTCGGCGCGCCGGCCTCCAGATCGTAGCTCCACGCGTCGACGTGAATGTCGAGGATCGCCCCGCCCGCGACGGGTATGTACTGGCCCGAGGGATCCGCCTGGAACCGGTCCACGTACTGGACGTGGTAGCCGATCCGGTCGCCGCCGCCGGGCACGTCGAACACGATGCGGTCGTAGCACTCGTGCTGTCCGGTCCTGACGTCCGTCAGGTGATCGGCTCCCGTGGCGGCAGCGCTCTTGGCGCCGCTGCCCCAGCCTGTCGGGCAGGCCACCACGGAGCGGGACCCCTGCGCCGGGGCCGCGCCCGCGGTGCTCGCCGCGGTTCCCAGCGCGGCGCCCGTGAGCATGAGCACCGCCACTGCCGCTGTGAAACGTCTCATCTCGTCCCCCTTGGTCGTGTGACTCTGATGCTGGATGAGACGGGTGGCCGCCCCGGAAGGTTGTACACGAGATGGGGGCAAACAGGGAATCTTGCCGTCTCGAAAGCGCCAGGCCGCGGCCCGGCGCTCCGCGTGGGCCGTGTTGACCGGCTCTCCCTGTTCATCGAGCTCCAGGGACGTTAGCGAAGATCGCGAAGCAGATCTCCGGCGCGGAAGGCGGCTCGCGCACGTGGCGGAGGGCTCCGGAGGCACCGGGACTGAGATGCGGAGGCATGGGACGACTGGCCGGCACTCCCGGCCAAGTGTCCGGCGCTCCACGCCAAGGCGGGCAGCCGGTGTGTCCGGCGACGATGGTCCACGGCAACAGCACTTCGGAAGCGACGTGGCGTCCGGGACACGCTCGTCCCGGAGGCCGGACGCCTGCCTCACTTGCCGGTGCGCAGGGCGCGGCCGTACGCGTGGTCCCGGTACTCGCTGGGCGTGATGCCGTAGTGGGTCCGGAAGGCGCGGGTGAAGTCCGCGGGACGGGGGAATCCCCAGCGGGCCGCGATGGCGGCGATGGGCTGATGACGTCTCATCGGGTCGGCCAGGTCCCGGCGGCAGTGTTCCATGCGCTGGGCGCGGACGGATACGCGGATGCTCTCCCCGTGCTGCTGGAAGAGCCGGTGCAGCGAGCGGACCGAGATGTGGTGCGCTGCCGCGATCGAGCCGACCGTGAGGGTGGGATCGCCCAGGTGCCGCCGGATGTACGAGGTGACGCGCAGATACAGGGCGCGTTGCCGGGAGTCGGCCGGGACCTCGCTCTCGCGCTCCACGTGGTGGGCGAGCACGGCGGTGACCAGGTCGAGGCCGACGGTCGCGAGTCGCATGGCGTCCTGCCGCGTGTAGCCGGCGTCGTCCTCCTCCATGCGGGTCATGAAGTGCGCCAGCAGACATCCGATGCCCCTGTCGGCGGGGAGCGGGCGAGCGAGGACGCGGTCGAGGCAGCGGGCCGGCAGCGGGAGCAGGGTGTGCGGGAACTGAACGAGCAGCGACTCGCCGTCGGCGAAGCTCTCGAACGGACGTGAACTGTCGAAGACCGCCATCTGTCCCGGCCGCAGCCGCGCCTGACTCCCGTTCTGCTCCAGCACGTGCTCGCCCGACCGCACGAGTGCGATCTGCAGGCATTCCGGATCCGACTTGTGGATCAGCTGGGGCGTGCGGAGCGAGCGGAACGAGTGGTAGGCCATGGCCGAGACCCGCACCGGTCCCAGCGGTATGGCCTTCAGCCAGCCGTGGAAGGTGTCGGTGCCGACCAGCCGGAATCTCGTCGGCATCACCGTGTCCGAGGTGGCCTCCGTCCACGCGTCGAGAGCGTCGCGTACGTGGAAGTCCGTGCTGTCGAAGACCTTCTGCATGTTTCTCCCGGGCTGCCCGAGCGTCGAGTCGGCCGTCGGGTACGGCGTCCCCGACCGTAATGCTTCTCGTCACGGCCCCGGCTTACCTGCCGCCCCCGGCACGTGACCGGAACAGGCCGATCCGTGACGCGTTGCAGACCTGGGCCGAAGCGGCGACGAACAGTCCTGGGAACTGTGTGGAAGGCGGTGTGGCCGGGCGGTGACGACATCCCGTCGTATGCCCTCACCGTCGACAGCCGGCTGATCAACAGGAGGTGCGGCTCCTTCCGGTCGCGGTACGGTCCTGCCATGCCCCGATCAACCGATGACGGCCTCTCCCGGTCCCCCGTCACCGCCGACGACCTTGACCTTGCCGTGCAGCTTGCCGTGGCGGTCCTCCGTGAGGCACCCCCGGATGCCTGGGAACGCCGGGCCGGTTCCCTGGAATGGGACTGCTGGGAGACGGTCGAGCACCTCAGCGACGACCTGTTCGCCTACGCCGCGCAACTGGGCCCCAAAGCCCCGCCCTTGGACGGCGAAGTGCCCTTCGCGTGGGAGAGACGACGGCCCGGTGGCCCGGCGAACGCCATCCACGCGAACCGTGAGGCGGGACCCGCCGGCCTGCTGCAGGTCCTGGAAGCGAGCGGCGCGCTGTTGGTCGCCATGGTGCGCACCACGCCCCCGGAGACCCGCGCTCACCACGTCTTCGGCATCTCGGATCCCGAGGGTTTCGCCGCGATGGGGATCGTGGAGACCCTGGTGCACACGCACGATCTGACCCAAGGGCTCGATCTGGCATGGAGCCCGCCTGCCGATCTGTGCTCCCGCGTGCTCGCCCGGCTGTTTCCGGACGCACCGTCGTCCACGGACGGCTGGACCACCCTCCTGTGGGCCACGGGACGCGCCGAACTACCCGGGCACCCGTGTCCGACCACATGGCGCTGGGACGGCACACCCCGGGCATAGGACCAGGCGTTCCCGCCGCGAGCGCACCTGACCGACCAGCAGGCGCCCGGTGCGCACCCGCTGGACCGTCATCCTGAGGATGCGCTGCGAGCGGCTCAACTCCCATGAACCCCTCAGCCGGTGCGGGCCGCTTTCCGGGCAAGGGGGCGGCCCTCAGCACCGGCAGGCGTTCGGCCTCGTCAGCCCTCGGTGTGCTGGCGGAGCCGGCCCGGTGACCCGAGTCGGACCTACGTCACGCGGATGCCGACGATGCAGGTGTCGTCGTCCGTGTCCGACCTGCTGTACGTCAGCAGACGGTCGAGCCGTTGGTCCAGGGCCTTCGGCGCGTCCCGGACCGTGGTCAGCAGGTGCGTCAGGGACTCCTCCACCGACCGGTCCCGGCGCTCGATGAGCCCGTCGGTATACATCAGCAGCATGTCGTCCGGCGCGAACTGCAGTTCAGCCTCCTCGAAGACGGCTTCGGGCAGCGCGCCCAGCAGCAGGCCCTTGACCAGCGGCAGCGGGGCCGCCTCCCGGCCACGGACCAGCACGGGCGGAAGGTGGCCGGCCCGTGCCCAGCGCAGGCTGCGTTGGTCCGGGTCGTACAGGGCGCACACCGCGGTGGCGGTGACCCCGCCGGTCAGGTGGTGGACCACGATGTTCAGCCAGGACAGCAGCTGGCCCGGCCCGGCGCCCGTCACGGCGAGGCCACGCAACGCGTTGCGCAGAACGACCATGCTCGTGGCGGCCTCTATGCCGTGACCCGCGACGTCACCCACGCACAGCAGCACCCGCCCGGACGGCAGCACCACGGCGTCGTACCAGTCGCCGCCCACCAGATGCTCGGTCTCCGCCGGCCGGTAGCGCACCCCGACCTCCAGGCCGGGCACCGTCAGGGGGGCGTGCGCGGGAGGCATGATGGCGTGCTGCAACTGCAGGGTCAGGCGGTTGCGCTCGGTCGCCTGCTGCTCGGTGTGGGCGAGCTGGTCCCGGGTGGCGGCGAGCGCCACCTCGGTCCAGTGCTGGGCGGAGATGTCCTGGTAGGCGCCCCGCACGACGAAGAGCCGGCCGTCGGTGTCGAGGGCCGGTTCGGCCACCACGCGGATGTGCCGGGTCACACCGTCGGGGCGTTGCAGCCGGAAGGCCGCGGAGGCAGGCCGGCGGTGGTGCATCAGCGTCCGCAAGAACCGGCCGAGGGCCACCGCGTCGTCCGGGTGCGCGTGCGCGGGCAGCTCCTCCAGAGGTACGGGCGTGCTCGACGGGGACCGGCCGTAGAGGTCGAACAGCTGGTCGTTCCAGGTGATCTCGCCGGTGAGCAGGTTCTCCTCGAAGCCGCCGATCCGGCCCAGACGCTGGGCGTGCTGGAGCAGGCTCGCCAGCCGTGCCGTCTCGTCCTCGATACGCCAGATCAGCAGCACGCTGCTGCCGTGCCGGCTGATGCTGATGTCCGCGACCGCCGACAGCGACACCTGGTCGACGAGCGCGGTCAGATGCATCCGGCGGCCCCGGAACGGCTCGCCGGTGGCGTAGACCCGCTCGACCCGCTGGAACAGCTCGCTCTTCCCGGCGGCCATGGGGTACGCCTCGAGCAGCAGCGCTCCGCTGATCACCGCGCGCGGCCGGCCGGCCGGGTCCAGGAAACGGTTGTTGACGTGCTGGATGCGGAAGTCCACCAGCTGGCCGGAGCCGTCGATGTGCGGCACCAGCACCAGCGCGGGGTCGTGCAGACCGTCGGCCAGGTCCATCAGCTCGGCGGCGTCCGGCAGGATCCGCGGCTCCTGGTCCAGGCGCTGGAGGGTGTACGTCTCCAGGGTGTGCGCGCACAGCTCGGCCAGGGCCTCCACCTGCCGGACGATCTGCGGCGGCTGTGGCTCCAGCCGCCCGGGCCAGGCGATCTCCAGGACGCCGTGGATGCGGCCCCCCGTGCCGGCCGGTACCGCGACCCGGCCACCCACCGGATACATGTGCCGGCCGATGGTGGGCAGCCCGGTGTCGGCGAGCGACTCGAACCACTGGCCGGAGCGCTCGGTCAGCCCCCGGCGCGCCACGGTCGCCACCTCCGGCGGGACGTACCGCCAGCGGACGGCCTCGGTGGGGGAGAAGCCGGCGCTTCCGCTGAGCGTCAGCGAGCCGTCCGCGTCCGCGCTCCACACGGCCACGGCGACCGCGCCGAGCGGGCGCAGGGCGTGCTCCAGCAGAGCGTTGGCGACGTCCTGGGTGTCGTTCGCGGCCAGCGCGCCGCTTTCCGCCGCCCGCAGTTGCAGGGCGGCGGCCTGACGCGCGGGCGTCTCGACGGCGGCGCTCAGGAAGGTGCCGGCGATCTCCGACACCCGGTCGCGAGCGGCCTGGTTGATGACTTCCACCGCGAACTCCAGCGGCGTCACCTTGGCCTGCTCGGTCAGCTCCGCGAGCTGCCGGGCGGCTTGCGCCGGGCCGCAGCCCAGCCGTTCGACCAGGATGCCCTTGGCCAGCTCGATCAGCGCCCGGCCCTCCGCCTCCGCGTGAGCGGTACGGACCTCGCGGCGCAGCCGTTCCACCGTGGCGGCCAGCCTGCCGACGGGGGAGGTGGGGGAGACGTCCGCGAGATCCTGCGGCGCGGTGTCCGGCTCGGCGCCGCCCGGTTCGGGCAGCTGCTCGGGCGTCTTCACGATGTGCACGCTCCTCGGCTGAACGACGCTCGGAGGCGGGTCGCGCCGCGCCGTCCCGGACCCGCCCCGTGGGCGGGTGGTACCGGCGCGCTCACGCGGACAACCAGCGTCGGACGCAGGCGATGAGGTCGCGGGTGTCGACGGGCTTGGTGACGTAGTCGCTCGCGCCGGAGGACAGGGACTTCTCCCGGTCGCCGGGCATCGCCTTGGCGGTGACGGCGATGATCGGCAGCTCGGCGTACTGCGGCAGCTTGCGGATCTCGGCGGTGGCCGTGTAGCCGTCCATCTCCGGCATCATCACGTCCATCAGCACCAGCGAGATGTCGGAGTTGGCGAGCAGCGCGTCGATGCCCTTGCGCCCGTTCTCCGCGTGCAGCACACGGAAGCCGTACATCTCCAGGATCCCGCTGAGTGCGAACAGGTTGCGTGCGTCGTCGTCGACGACCAGGACCGTACGGCCCCGGAAGCTGTCGTCCACCGGCGGTGCGAGGTCCTGCGGGTCCTCGACCCGGACCAGGGAGAGCACATCCCCGGGTGCCTCGGCGGCCAGGTGCAGGGCGATGCGTTCGCGCAGCTCGTCGAGGCTGGACAGGAACTCCAGGGACCCGTCGTCGCCGTGCGAGCGCAGCGCTTCGGCCCGTGCCACCTCCGGCCGGTGGCTGCTGTGGATGAGCACCGGCACGCTCGCCAGGCCCGAGTCGCCTTCGAGCGCCTGCAGGAACCGCCCCGCCTCGCCCTCGGGCATGTCCAGATCCAGTACGACGCAGTGGCAGGACTCGGTGGCCAGCGCGCCCGCCGCCTCCTGCGCTCCCACGGCGGTGATGACGTCCACCGCCGGCAGCGGGGAGCCCTCGTCCGGGCTGTGCCGGGCCACGTCCGCGACCACGCTCTCGGCGACCAGGGTCAGCAGCCCACGCGGTCGTTCCTCCACCACCAGGAGCCGACGCGGCCGCTGCTCGGGAATCGCCGGCTGCGGCGGAGCGGTGGTCTGGGCGGCGGTGGCGGCCGATGCGAGCTCGGCCGGTGCCTTCGGGCTATTCAGGGCGGGCCGGCCGGCGTCGAGCAGCTCCTCGAAGTCCGGCCGGGCCACCGGCAGGTACAGCGTGAAGGTGCTGCCCCGGCCGGGCGTGCTGTTCACCGCCACGGCACCGCCGAGCAGATGCGCGATCTCCCGGGTGATGGACAGTCCGAGGCCGGTTCCGCCGTACTTGCGGCTCGTGGTGCCGTCCGCCTGCTGGAACGCCCCGAAGATCGACTCCAGGTGCTGCTCCGGAATGCCGATGCCGGTGTCCCGCACCCGGAAGGCCACGACGGCACCGCCGCGCACGACGTCGTGCGGCACCTCTTCGTCCGTGGCGGGCTCGATGGCCAGCTCGACGCTGCCCTGCTCGGTGAACTTCACCGCGTTGGACAGCAGGTTGCGCAGCACCTGCCGCAGCCGGGAGTCATCGGTGAGCAGGTCGGCGGGCGACCCCGCCGCGGTGGTGACCGCGAACTCCAGGCCCTTCTGGGTCGTCATGGGCCGGAAGGTCGCCTCGACGTACTCGATGAGCTGGCGCAGCGGCACCCGCTCGGGAGCGACGTCCATCTTGCCCGCCTCGACCTTCGACAGGTCCAGGATGTCGTTGATCAGCTGCAGCAGGTCACTGCCCGCCGAGTGGATGATTCCCGCGTACTCGACCTGCTTCGGGGTGAGGTTGCGCGAGGGGTTCTGGGCGAGCAGCTGGGCGAGGATGAGCAGGCTGTTGAGCGGGGTGCGCAGCTCGTGGCTCATGTTGGCCAGGAACTCCGACTTGTACTTCGAGGCCAGCGACAACTGCTGGGCGCGGGCCTCGAGTTCCTGCCGGGCCTGCTCGATCTGCAGGTTCTTCGCCTCGATGTCGCGGTTCTGCGTCGCCAGGAGCGACGCCTTCTCCTCCAGCTCGGCGTTGGAGCGCTGCAGCTCGTCCTGCTGGGACTGCAGCTCGGCCGAACGCGCCTGCAGTTCGGCGGTCAGCCGCTGCGACTCCTCCAGCAGCTCGTCGGTGCGGGCGTTGGCCACGATCGTGTTGACGTTGACGCCGAGCGTCTCGCGGAGCTGTTCCAGGAAGTCCCGGTGGATGGACGTGAAGGCGGCGACCGACGCCAGCTCGATGACGCCGAGGACCTGGTCCTCGAACAGGATCGGCAGCAGGACCAGTGCGGTCGGCACCGCCTGGCCGAGCCCGGAGGAGATGGTCACGTAGCCCTGCGGCAGCTCGTCGACGGTGATGGTACGGCGGCTGCGCGCGGCCTGGCCGACCAGCGAGCGGCCGAAGGAGAACCGGGTGGGCCGCCCGTCGTCGTCGGGCCTGCCGTAGGAACCGACGAGCCGCAGCTCCGGACCGCGGTCACCGTCCTCGGCGAGGTAGAAGGCGCCGTACTGCGCCGACACCAGCGGCGTCAGCTCGTCCATGATCAGCTCGGCCACCACGGGAAGGTCCCGGTGACCCTGCATGAGGCCGGCGATGCGTGCCAGGTTGGTCTTGAGCCAGTCCTGTTCCTGGTTGGCCCGGGTGGTCTCGCGCAGCGACTCCACCATCGAGTTGATGTTGTCCTTGAGCTCGGCGACCTCGCCGGAGGCCTCCACCGTGATCGAGCGGGTCAGGTCGCCCTCGGCCACGGCGCTGGCCACGGCGCCGATGGCCCGGACCTGCCGGGTCAGGTTGCCGGCCAGCTCGTTGACGTTCTCCGTGAGCCGCTTCCAGGTGCCCGAGACGCCCTCCACCTCGGCCTGGCCGCCGAGGCGTCCTTCCGTGCCGACCTCGCGGGCGACGCGGGTGACCTCGTCGGCGAACGCGGAGAGCTGGTCGACCATCGTGTTGATGGTCGTCTTGAGCTCCAGGATCTCGCCGCGCGCGTCCACGTCGATCTTCTTCGACAGGTCGCCCTTGGCCACGGCGGTCGTCACCAGAGCGATGTTGCGGACCTGACCGGTCAGGTTGTTCGCCATGGAGTTGACGTTGTCGGTGAGGTCCTTCCACGTGCCGGCCACGTTCGGCACGTGGGCCTGGCCGCCGAGGCGTCCTTCCGTGCCGACCTCGCGGGCGACGCGGGTGACCTCGTCGGCGAACGCGGACAGGGTGTCCACCATCGTGTTGATCACGTCGGCCAGTGCGGCGACCTCGCCCTCGGCCTGGACGCGGATCTTGCGTGACAGGTCTCCCCGTGCGACGGCGGTGGCGACCTGCGCGATGGAACGCACCTGGCCCGTCAGGTTCGACGCCATCACGTTCACGTTGTCGGTGAGGGCCTTCCAGGTACCCGAGACGCCCTTGACGTCGGCCTGGCCGCCGAGGCGTCCTTCGGTGCCGACCTCGCGGGCGACGCGGGTGACCTCGTCGGCGAAGGCGGAGAGCTGGTCGACCATCGTGTTGATGGTGTTCTTGAGTTCGAGGATCTCGCCGCGTGCGTCGACGGTGATCTTCTGGGACAGGTCGCCCTTGGCCACCGCCGTCGCCACCTGGGCGACGTTGCGGACCTGGGCGGTGAGGTTGCCCGCCATGAAGTTGACCGAGTCGGTCAGGTCCCGCCAGGTGCCCTTGACGCCCTTGACGTCGGCCTGGCCGCCGAGGCGTCCTTCGGTGCCGACCTCGCGGGCGACGCGGGTGACCTCGTCGGCGAAGGCGGAGAGCTGGTC
>NZ_JBVHWQ010000005.1:0-193258 GCF_055564315.1 Streptomyces sp. NPDC029151 | reverse complement strand
TCGACCATCGTGTTGATGGTGTTCTTGAGTTCGAGGATCTCGCCGCGTGCGTCGACGGTGATCTTCTGGGACAGGTCGCCCTTGGCCACCGCGGTGGTGACCTGGGCGACGTTGCGGACCTGGTTGGTCAGGTTGCCCGCCATGAAGTTGACCGAGTCGGTGAGGTCCCGCCACACACCTGCGACACCGGGCACCTTGGCCTGGCCGCCTAGGCGTCCTTCGGTGCCGACCTCGCGGGCGACGCGGGTGACCTCGTCGGCGAAGGCGGACAGCTGGTCCACCATCGTGTTGACGGTTTCCTTCAGCTGCAGGATCTCGCCCCGCGCGGGCACGTCGATCTTCTGCGAGAGGTCGCCCTTGGCCACGGCGGTGGCCACCTGGGCGATGTCACGGACCTGGGTGGTCAGGTTCCCGGCCATGGCGTTGACGGAGTCGGTCAGGTCGGCCCAGGTTCCGGAGACCCCCGGCACCTCCGCCTGCCCGCCGAGCGTGCCTTCGGTGCCGACTTCCCGGGCCACGCGCGTGACCTCGGAGGTGAACACGGACAGCTGGTCGACCATGCCGTTGAACACACTGGCGATGTCGCCCATGAGACCGTCGGCGTCCTCCGGCAGACGGGTCCCGAAGTCGCCGTCCCGGACGGCCGTCAGCCCCGCCAGGAGCTGTCTGAGCTCTCTGTTGCCCGGCGCGGCGTCGATCAGCTCGGTCTTGTCGCTGTTCATGCGCACACTCTCGTCCCGCTCCCCTGGAGCCCTCGGCAGTGAGGACTCGGATTCCCCGGCGGGCCTCGGTTGGACCCGTAAACGCTTTGCATTCCCTCACTTCACGGCTTCAGGCGAGGAGAAAATACGTCGCAGGCTAACCCACCCGGCACCCACCGATCAAAGCCTCCCGGTCGCTGCGCAACGGGGACGAAATCCGCTGAGAAGAGCTGCGCATGATGTCGGCTTCCTGGGGTAGCCGATGAAGTTTTCGCGCTTTTCCGCGTCTCGAGCCGTTGCGGGCGGTCCGCTGCCCACGAGCAGCCGGTACGAGCGGCCGAAGCGACCCATGTGCGGTCGAGGAGCGAACTCCGCACGCTGTCCGTACGCTCACCGCTCGGTGGACTGCCGGGGAGGTTGCACTCCGGGGCTGGGAGCGCGGCGCAGGCGGAGGTGGGGGAGGAGATCGAGGTACAGGCCGGCGGTGGGCTGGTCGGCGTGGGTGGGCAGGGGGAGCATGTCGCCGGTGCCGTGGCCGCCCAGTCCATGGTTGCCGCGGCCGGGGCGGGGCTGGGTGAGCTTGTCGTGGAGGTGGTCGAGGAGGTTGTGCCGGCTGTCGTGGAGATCGTCGGTGCCGGTGATGATGCCGAGGAAGGACTCGTGCAGGCGCAGGCCCTGCTGGTCCCGGTGGCTGAGGGTCTGGGCGGTGCGGAAGTAGGAGTCGCGGCCGTCGTGGATGCGGTAGAAGGCGCTGACAAGGACCAGGAGTCGTTCGTACGCGTGGCGGTAGGCGCTCTGATAGAAGCGGTGGGCGTGCTCTTCGGCGATGTCACCGGCGAGGATGCCGGTGAGGCAGGCAGCGGTGAGGGTCGCGCTGTACATGGCGAGGTGGACGCCGGTGGACAGCAGGGGGTCGAGGAAGCACGCGGCGTCGCCGGTCAGGAAGTAGCCGGGGCCGCCGAAGGTGCGGCTGGTGTAGGAGTAGTCGCTCTCCACCTTCAGGCCGGTGGCTGGACACGCCTGCTCCAGGACGGCTCTGAGCAGTGGCTGCTGGGCGATGGCCCGGTGGTAGACGGCGTCCGTGGAGCCGGCGGCGCGGCGGTCGCTGTTGAAGGAGGTCTTGTCGGTGACGAGGCCGACGCTGAGGGTCCGGTCGTGCAGGGGGATGGCCCACAGCCGGCCGTGCCGAGGCAGGGAGAACACGCCGATGGCCCCGGCGGGGCCGGGCAGAGGCTCGGCGTGGCGCCAGTAACCCCAGGTGGCGACGTTGCGGAACACGTCGTGGACGCGCCGGCTCCGCAGCTGGCGGGCGGCGAGGACTCCCGCTCGCCCTGAGGCGTCGACGAGGTGGTCGAACGCGATGCGGCCGTGCCGGCCGTCCTGGTCCGACCACAGGGCGGCGGTGGGGCGGCCGTCGTCGAAGACGACGCGGCGGACGGTGACGCCCTCGCTGACCTCGGCGCCCTGGCGGCGTGCGTGCTCCAGCAGGAGGTGGTCGAACTCGCTGCGGACGACCTGGAAGCTGTAGGGGGCCGGCCTGCCGGGCTCGTCGAAGCCGAGGGACCACTCCTGGCCGCCCCAGCCGTAGAACGCGCCGGTCTTGCGGAGGAAGCCATGGTTCTCCACGACCTCCCGCGCGCCCAGAGCGTCCAGCAGCGGAAGGAGGGAGGGCAGCAGGGATTCCCCGACGTGGTAGCGGGGGAAGCGCTCGCGCTCGAGGAGCACCACCTCGATGCCCTGGCGCGCCAGGAGGGCGGCGGCCGTGGAACCGGCCGGTCCTCCGCCGATGACCAGGACACCGGTGCGTTCCCTCACGGGTATTCCCTTCGGCCGGCCCTCTCCCCATGTGATTACTATAAGTGACATACTCGTCACTATGAAGAGTGAGAAGTGGACATCCACCCCCGTCCCTTCACCACTGGCCGGCGGTGCTCACACGGTACGGGTGGGCGTGGAGGAGGAGTACCTCGTGGTGGACCCGGTCTCCCGGCAGCTCAGCGCCCGGGCCGACAAGGTCGTCACCGAGGCCGCCGGCGAGCTCGGTCCGAGGGCCACCACCGAACTGACCCGCTACCAGGTCGAGATCCGGACCCACCCCCACACCAGTCTCTCGGCCCTCGGCGAGGATCTGCGCCACAGCCGCAACGCCGTCGCACGTGCGGCCGCCCGCCTGGGGCTGCGCGTGATCTCCAGCGGAACTCCCGTCCTGGGCCAGCACACTCCTCCGCCGTTCACGGCCGGGCAGCGCTACGCGCAGAGCCTGGCCACCTTCCGTGCGCTGGACCACGAGCAGAGCATGTGCGCGTGCCACGTCCATGTGGAAGTCCCCGACCTGGCCACCGCGCTCGCCGTCAGCAACCATCTGCGTCCCTGGCTGCCCGCACTGATCGCCCTGAGTGGCAACTCGCCCTACTGGGACGGTCAGGACACCGGCTACGACAGCTGGCGCACCCTGGCCTGGGGACGCTGGCCCGTGGCCGGGCCCCCGCCCTACTTCGACTCTCCCGCCCACTTCGAGGAGCTCGTCGGCCGGCTCATCACCAGCCGCACCCTCCTGGACCGCGGTGGCGTCTACTGGGACATCCGGCCCTCCCACCACGTGCCGACCCTGGAAGTCCGTGTCGCGGACGCGTCCCCCACCGTCGACGACACCCTCCTCTTGGCCGCCGCCGTGAAAGGCCTCACCGCCGCCGCCCTCACGGCCGTACGAGAGGGACGGCGCGGGCCGCGACCGGAGGCGGAGATGCTTCGGGCCGCCTGCTGGCGCGCCGCCCGCGACGGTGTGAGGGGCCAGAGCATCGACCTGTCCTCCGGCCGGCTCCAGCCCGCCGCCCGCTCGCTCGACCGGCTGTGGAACACCGCCCTGCCCGCCTTGACCCTCGACGACACGCGCACCGTCGACACGGCACGCCGACGCCTCGCCGGACAAGGCAACGGAGCCGACCGCCAACGGGCCGCCTACCGCAACCGTCAAAGCCACCTCGACATCGTCGACCACCTCGTCCGGCAGACCACCGCGTGAGTTTCGTTTCCCGGCGGTGCTTCACAAGCGCTGCGACCCGGCCGCGGGGCGTCCGGGTCGCGGCGCGGGCCGGGGTGTCCCCGGCGCACCGGAAGCGGCACCGTCGTCGTACAGGCTGAGCGGCAGTGTCCACGGACGAGTCGGGGAGCAGGTGGCCTTCGCCCGGACGACGCTCAGACAGCCCGCTGGGAGGCGGCTGCGTCGGGCCGCAGGTCGTCGAGGGTGAGCTGGTGCGCCGGAGGGCCGGGGAGCACGACCTGGCGGGTGAGGCGCAGGTCGGGGCCTACGTGGAGCAGTTCGCCGGGTTCCATCTCCCGCCAGTGGGGGTTGTCGTCCATGCGCTCACTGGCGACGACGACGGCGCGGTGCCGGGCGAGGTGCGACGAGTGGATGCGCATGCGACCGTGGGCGCCGCTGTGGTCGAGATGCCGACTTCCGTGCTGACCGCCCGCCCGGCGTTCGAGGACGTACAGGTCGTGGGTGTTCGGGTAGCGCAGCGCCCACAGCTCCCCAGGGGTGATGAGGACGAGGTTGAGGGCGTACACGGGCAGGTTGTCGGCGATCCAGTGGGCGGCGTGCCGGATCCCCTCCGTGACGTCCCCGCCGTGCCGGCGCGTCTCCCGGGTGATGAGGGCGAAGAACCGCTCGGAGTCGGTGTCACCCTTCACGAGCGACCGGTCCTCGCCCAGGTGGTCGTCGAGCGTGTCCAGGCCCTCGATGACTCCGTTGTGGGCGAAGAGCCGTCCGTCCTGCTCGAAGGGATGGGTGTTGCGGACGTCCAGACTGCCGGTGGAGGCGAAGCGCACGTGGGCGATGAAGGTTGCCGACTCCACCTCGCGGGCTTCCTCGGCGAAGGCACGGTCGTGGTAGGCGGCGATGGGTGCCTTGCCGATGCGAGGGGTGCCGTCGGCGGCGAAATAGCCGAGGCCGGTGCCGTCGGGTTCCCGGTGGCTCTGCCGGCTGAGGCTGTCGGGAGCGTCCAGAAGCCAGAAGGTGGCGCGGGTACGCTGCGGGGCGCTGCTGAGGCCGAAAAGACGGCACACGGCATTCCTCCTGGGGGGTGGCCGGCCAGGTGGGGCTCGTACCGGGCCGGCGGAGGCGTGGGGCTTGTTCCTCGAAAATAGGCGGGTTTCCCTCACAGGGGGTGAGGGCTGTGCCGGGGTACGCGGGGAAATCATCCACCCGGGCGCCCCGCGAGGCACCGCTGGTGCCGTCTCGGCCGGGCTGATGACGGCCTTGCTCACGAGAACCGGTTCCGGGGGCTGGTGGCAGGCGGGGCGGTACGCAGATCGTGCCCGCGTTCTCGGCCGCTGACCGTCGGGCAGTGAGACGTCCGCCGGGAAGAGGGCGCGGAGTGATGAGGACCGGACGCCGCCAGGCCAAGCCGCGGACGTACCGGGTGAGTTGCGGGAGCGGATCGAGCCGCGTTGATCGACCACAGACTCGTCACCGAGACGCCGGCGCGCCGGGGGACGACCTGTCGGAGATCCTTCAGGAACACCCTTTCAAGCAGGAACACCCCTTCACGGCAGGGGCCTGAGGCCGTCGCGGATGGGCAATGCCCTGCCTTGCTACCTCAACGACCTTCAGCGAGCTGGGGAGTTCCTCGCGCGCACCATGCTTTCCAGCAGCTCGACGGTGCGTCGGGCGGCGGGGTGCCGCGCGATCGACTTCTTCACCGCGAGACTGAGATTCCGGACCGGGGTGGGGGACACCAGGGCGACGGTGGTCAGGTTGTCCGGCAGCTCGCCGATACCGAGGGCCGGCAGCACGGTCAGCCCGATGCCCGTGGCCACGAAGGACATCGCGGTCCGGTAGTCGTGTGCTTCCACCACGAAACCCGGGGAGAACCCGGCCTGCGCGCAGGCGTTGAGGAGCACCTGGCGGCACGCCCCGTCGCGGGGTTCGTTGTCCACCCAGGGCCGCTCGGCGAGGTCCGCCAACGGCACCTCCGGCACCTCGGCGAGTGGGTCGTCGACGCGGACGACGGCGAGGTAGGGGTCCTCGGCGAGCCTGTGCACATCGACGGACCCGGAGCGCTCGACACCCGTCTCCTCCACGAAGATGTTCACGTCCACGTCGCCCGGCGCGAACTCGGTCAGCAACAGGTCCAGTCGGAGGTCCGGGAACTCGGCACGCAGCGCGGCGACGGTCGGCGCCAGCCACACCGCGCCGGCCGAGCCGAAGTAGCCGATCGAGAGACTGCCGACCCGGCCTGCGCGCAGATCGCCGACCACCCGCTCGACCCGGCTGAACGCCTCGAACAACGTGTCGGCCTCGGCGGCGAGGGCCCGGCCGGCCGCGGTGGGCTCGATGCCGCGACCGGATCGTTCGAACAACTGCAGTCCGGTCTCCCGTTGCAGCGTGGCCAGTTGCTGGCTCACCGCGGACGGTGTGTAGCCGAGCGCGGAGGCGCTCGCGCGGATCGAGCCCGTCGCGACGACCGCCCGCAGGACGCGGAGCCGTGGGATGTCCAGCACGCTATGACCGTACAGCTCTGCTTAACGGATGTACAGAACTAATCGATTGTGCTGCATGGAAGGCAGGGATGATGATGCCTGGGTGACCGATCTCCTTGAGACCCCCCGTCCCGCCGGCACCAGCAGAACAGGCATGGGCAGGATCGCCGCTGCCGCCGGGCTCGCCGTCATGCTGTGGGCCTCGGCATTCGTCGCCATCCGCGGTGTCGGGAACGCGCTGTCCCCTGCGCCGTTGGCGCTGCTCCGGCTGGGCGTGGCGGCCGTCACGCTCACGGGGATCGCGGTGGCCAAGCGGACGGTCCACGTCCGTCTGTCCCGCAAGGCGCTCCTGCTGATCGCGGCGTACGCCGTCCTGTGGCTCGCCGGCTACACCGTCGCTCTCAACGCGGGGGAACGGCACGTCGATGCCGGGACCGCCGCGTTGCTGGTGAACCTCGCGCCCCTGCTCGTGGCGATCGCCGCCGGGAAGTTCCTCGGTGAGGGCTTCTCGCGCTCTCTCATCGTCGGCTCGCTCGTCGCACTGGGCGGAACCGCGCTCATCGCGACCGGGGCCACCGCACAGCGAGACTGGGCAGGCATGCTGTTGTGCCTGCTGGCCGCCGTGCTCTACGCCGCGGGCGTCATGATCCAGAAGGTCACGCTGCGCCACGTCGACGGCCTCACCGCGATCTGGCTCGGCTGCGTCATAGCCACCGCGTTCCTGCTGCCCTGGGCGCCGCAACTGGCCGGCGAACTGCGGGTGGCCTCCACCGGAGCGGTGCTCGGCGCCGTCTACCTGGGAGTGTTCCCCACAGCGATCGGTTTCACCGCGTGGGCCTACGCGCTGCGCCGCATGGACGCCGGTCGGCTCTCCGCTGTGACCTACGCCGTTCCGGCCGTGTCGGTGCTGTTGTCGTGGCTGCTCCTCGCCGAGATCCCGACGGCCTACGGGCTCGTCGGCGGCGTCCTCTGCCTGACCGGTGTCGCCATCTCCCGCCGGCGGTGAGCCCCGGCGGTCAGCACCACCGCGGCTCTGCCGGCCCCGGGCAGCAGCCGTGGGTGAGTACGCGCTCACCTTTGGGGCTGACGACGTGCCCAGTCGCGATCGCCCGGTGCCGGCTCGGTTCGCCAACGCGCCCGTAGGACTCCGTCGTTGTCGGGCATCACGGCAGTGCACAGAGGCACACGTTCACCCGCGTACACGGACAGGAGCGCGGCGGCACGAGCACGGGACATCCGGGCGGCCAGTTCGGGGAACCGGTCCTCGTCGGCGATGGCGCTGCGGATGGTGCCGTCGTCGTCCTGCCACACGCCTTCGACGAGACCGTCAGCGGGCAGGGCTCTCAGGACGGCGTCGATGTCGGTGGACAGGGGCGGCCAGACGGCGAGACGGGCCCGGGGAGCCAGACCGGCGCGAACAGGGCCGACGGTCTCGCGGGTGAGAGGGTGCCACCGTGAGGCACCTTCGACATACGTCTCTTCCAGGATTCCTGCACGGCCGGTGACGACCGCCCTGTGCAGCTCGGCCCAGAAGTCGTCATCGCCGGGCCGCTGGATGCCCTCCTCCTCGTCCGCGAAGGCGTACGGGGAGGCGTCCACGCGCTCCGGGAACAGTCCGAGCTCCCGGGTGCGGGCCAACGCGTCCTCGCACGGCCGGCTGCTGCTGACGTAGAGATACTGGTCCCATCCCACATGCACCGCGAACCTGCCTTCCACCTCCAGCCGACACCAGGCGCCGTTGTCGCGCAGCATGGCGCGCACCAGCCGCAACCCGACGTCGATCGGTACGTCCGCCCCGTCGTGAAAACCGGCGGTGCCGGCAGGGAAGAGCCCCTCCAGCCCGAAACCGTCCACCGGAGGCTCCCCACCGAGCACGAAGGACGGGATCTGTGGTTCGCGTACGGCCAGGCGATCGACCCCGGTGTCCCCGGCGAAGGCCGCAACTGCCCGAAGGTACGACGCCTCGACCACACCGTGATCACTGACGGTGTCCTCACTGCCGGTGTAGTACCCGTGTTCGTCACGGTCGGCGGGGTCGTACTTCGTCACGCGGTAGACGTAGGGGAGTTGGTGGACCGGGGAGAGCTGCACCGCACCATCATGGCAGCAGCCGGACCGACACCGTCCTGGCAGCCGGTTTCCGGCTGATCCAGCACATATCCGGCAGTCGGCCGAGATGGGTACGCCGAACGTACGGCATCCGTGCGGTCATGAGGTTACTGTGGTGGTCGGGAGGTGCGCGATGTCGCAAGGTGAGTTGTTCGACGCGGTCGATGCGCTGCTCGCGTCGCACGCGCCGCTGCCGCGGCCCGCTGAGCGCAGGCGTCTCCGCAGGGCTCACGGTCTGACGATCGACGAGGTCGCCACCGCGTTGCAGGTGCGCCGGGCGACGGTCAGCGGCTGGGAGTCCGGGAAGACCGAACCCCGCCCACCGGAGCGGGAGGCGTACGCCCGTCTGCTGGACGGGCTCGCGAAGCTCTACCCCGCCCCGGCCGACGCGGACGCGGCCGTCCAGGACCCCGCCCCGGCCGACACGGCCGTCCGAGACGACGACGCGGCGGTACCCAGGGCGTCCACTGGCCCGGCCGCCCCGACCCCGGACGAGCGGCCTGAGCCCACCGGGCGGCCGCCCCGGGCCGCAGCCGCGACTGCTGCCGACGGGAACCCTCCGACCAGCCCCACTGCCGTCGAGGAGGCCCGCGGCCGCCGTCCTGGTTCCGGGAAGCCGCAGGACCGTCCCGCCGCCGCATCCGCTCCCGCTGCTCCGGCCCCTTCGGCCTCTGCTCCGGTCCGTGCCCCGGCCGCGGCGCCCCGCCCGCAGGGCAGCACCCGGAGCGGGTCGACGTCGCGTCGACCCGGCGCGAAGAAGGCGGCGAAGGAGCAGACCACCACGGTGCCGACCGCCGACCCGCGGTTCGCTAACGGCCCCCTGGCCGTGGTGGACGTCGACGCGGAGCGACGGGTGGTGGCGTACTGCACCGGTGGTCTGGTGCTGGACGTGCCGGCCAAGTCCCTCCCGGCCCTGGTGGAGTGGACGCTGAAGGAGGCCGGACTGGGGCAGCCGAAGCTGTCCGGCCCCGGCAAGGACGCTGATCCGCTGCTCGTGCTCACCGAGGCCGCCCTGGAGCGTTACGGTCTTCCCGTCACTCTCACGGATGAGGAGCGGCTCGCCGGGCGGGTCCCGGAAGGCCACAAGGTCGTCAAGCAGCTGGCCCGCGCGGGATGGAAGCTGACCAAGCGCGGGTTCGGCCCGTGGGTGCGCATCTACCGCCCTGCGACCGGGTCGGAACGGGCGTGCGTGCAGTTCTGCATCCCGTCCTGGCACGCGCTGGACTCCCGGTACTGGGGAAACGCCGCCGCGCTGCCACCCGCGGACCTGGCCCGCGTGCTGGGTGTGTACGCATCGCGGGTGATGACGCCGCGCGGCTCCGCGGCCGTGACCGGTCTGGAGCTGATGACCGCGCTGCACCCGCCGACGCGCGCCTCCGCACCGGACGCCGACGGCCGGCGGCACTCCGAGCACAATCCCGGCAGTCTGGGCAAGGACCCCGTCGACCCGGCGCCGTGCGAGGCTCCGGACGGCCACCCGCTGCTCAAGGACCTGCCGCGTTTCCACGTCCGCGGCCCTGGCGAGAAGCTGGTGGAGGAGGCGTACGACTGGGCGCGGCCGATGACGGACGCCGAGTGCGCTCTGCCGCACCTGGTCGGCATCGACGTCAACCTCGCCTTCGCCGCCGGCGCCAACGGCCTGACCGTCGGCCTCGGCGCGCCCACCCACGTCGAGGACCCGGTGTTCGACCCCAAGCTCCCGGGGAGCTGGCTGGTGGACCTGTCCCACGTGGACCTCTCGCGGGTGAAGGTGGGCAAGGAGTGGGCGGAGCTGGACGCCGGTCTGCTGCCCAGCCCGTTCACGCCGAAGGGCGAGGCGCCCGAGGGCCCGGCCTGGTACGCCACCCCGACCGTCGCGTACGCGGTGGAGCTCGGCTACGAGGTGCGCCCGGTCGAGGCGTACGTCCGCCACGACAACGGCCGTTACCTGGACGGCTGGTACCAGCGGTTGCGCGACGCCTACCTCGCCACGATGGCCGACCTCGGCGTGCACGCGGACATGGCCCCGGCCGACTTCCTGGCGGCGATGGACGGTTACCGGGAACGCGACCCGCAACTGGCGATCGTCGTCTCGGCGATCAAGGCCACCGTCAAGGGAGGCATCGGCAAGCTCCGCGAACGCCCGCGCGGTGAGGGCTGGCGGCCCGGCGAACCGTGGCGGGCCCTGTCCCGCCCGACCTGGCGGCCGGACATCCGCGCGGCGGTCATCGCCCGCACGCGGATCAACCTGCACCGCAAGATCCTCAAACACGCGGCGTTCACCGGCCAGTACCCGATCGCGATCCTGTCCGACTGCGTGGTCTACGCGGCGGCCGGGCCCTCGCCGTTGGACTTCCTGCCCTACCCCGACGGCAAGCCGCTGCCCGGCGGCTTCAGGCTCGGCGTCAACCCGGGCCTGGTCAAGCACGAAGGCACCCAGAGCGTGCTGTGGGGCGAGGAGGTCCGCGACCGGTTCGACACCCCCGACCTCAACCTCGCCCGGTACATCAAGGACGGCACCGTCACCGACGCCGACAGTGGAGAGTAGGAGAGGGCGATGAGCCTGTTCGGGGACGGCCTGGACGCCGCGGTGCGCAAGGCGTTCACCCGCCCGGTGCCCAAGAGCGCGCCCGCGCAGATGCGCTACCTGGTCAAGCAGCTCAAGGGCACGAAGGCGGTCGCCCAGCTGCTGCGCATCTCCCAGCGCACCGTCGAACGCTACGTGAGGAACCAGATCAAGAAGCCCCGCCCGGACCTCGCCGCGCGCCTGGAGCGCGAGGTGGCGAAGCGGTGGCAGCCGCAGGTCCGCGCCAGGGCCCGGCAGCAGGCGGCGACGACCGGCGGCATCGTCATCGACACCCGCGCCCGGCTCGGGTACACCGCACCGATCGGCACCACCGACGAGGACCGCATCCGGCACCTGACGGTTGCCCTGCCCCCGCAGTACGCCGCCCGGCTCTTCGACGCCCAGGAGGCCGGCGCCGGCGACCGGCAGTTGCAGCAGATCACCGCGGAAGGGCTCCGCGAGGTGTACTTCCAGGACGGCGGCCGCCGAGCCGGCCAGCTGGAGGAAGTCCGCTTCACCGACATCGAGCACGTGGAGTTCGACCTGTAGCGGCGGGGGCCGCAGCCAGGCCGGCATCGTCGCGAGCGAGCTTCGCCGACTCGAACGATCCGAACCACACGGTCCGGACGGCGCGTTGCACGCCCACCTGCGCCGGCGCGACACGAACCTCCGCCATCCCGACGTCCTGGCCGCCCAGCGCGAGGAACGTGCGCTCCGGTGGCTGAGGGACCAGAGGGGAGCGAACGTTCCCAGACGGAGCACCGGCTCTCGTCTCACTCCAACCGGTGCCGGCGCGGGGCAAGACGGCGGAGTCGCCGTGGGCGAGCAAGGCCCGGATCTCCAGGACGGCTTCGGCCCGGCGCTCCGCCCGGCCGTCGACGCGTCCGTCCGACAAATTCGCTACGCGGCGGCCGGAGCGCCGTGATACACAACCGGCGTGCGAAACATATTGGAGTTCCCCGAGGTCCTGCGGCTGATCGAAGACCGCTCGGCCGCGTTCCGCGCCGCGATCGCGTCCGCCCCCGACCTCGACGTCCAGGTCCCGACCTGCCCGGACTGGACGCTGCGCGAACTGGCGCAGCACCTCGGTGACGGCCGCCGCCGCCAGGCCGCCATCGTCTCCGCGGGCCCGGGCGCCGAGCCCCCGGCGAGGACGAGCCCGAAGGGCGCCCCGACCGCGCCCCGCGACCCCGAAGCCCTGGACGCCTGGCTCGCCGAGTCGACCGAGCTCATGCTCGACGCGATGCGCGAGGCCGGTCCGGACCGTGGCTGCTGGACCTGGTGGGGGCGCTCGCAGGCCCCGGAGACCAGCGGAGCCGTGGCCCGGCACCAGATCCAGGAGTTCGCCGTCCACACCTACGACGTCCAGCTCACCCAGGGTGCCGCGCAGCCGCTGCCGACGGACATCGCGGTCGAGGGCGTCGACGAGTTCCTGACGACCGTCTCGGCGACGACCGTGCCCTGGCCGTTCAAGCCGGCGACCATCGACCTGCACGCGACCGAGGGCCGCTCCTGGCGCCTGACCCTCAATGCCGACGGCGTCCGCTGCGACGACCTGGCCGCCGACGCGGAGCCGGGCGACCTGGCGATGCGAGGCGCAGCGAGCGATCTGGTCCTGTACTTCTACGAGCGCGTCCCGTTCGACCGCCTGGAGACCACCGGCGACACCGAGCCGATCGAGCAGCTCGCGGGCTGGGACCCGAACGCGTAAAGCGTGCACATGTGACGTGCCCGTCGGTTGTGCGCGCTTCCGGGGGAGCCGATGGGCCCGGCGCTGCGGACACCGCGCGGCTGCGGGCAGGCTGTGGACCTGCGGTTCAGGGGCGAGAGCGCACCGGCGGGCGGCCAGGCACATCGGCGTTCAGCCGGCCGACTGCTCTTCCCGGTGTCGCCGGCACCGGAGAGGCGTCCGAGGTGCTCGTGGACACCGGTGCGCGGCGGCCGGCGGCGTTCCGCTCCATGAGCAGGGGTGCCACGCGCGGGTGCCCGGCCGACGGGCGGGCGCGTACCGCGCGGACGATCCGCGCCACGGTTCGGCCCGGGTTCGGAGGCTGGGTCAGCCCCGCGGGGGCGGCGCCGCACGTGCCGGCGCAGGCCCACACCTGAGCGGTGCTCAGCCCACGAGTGGGCTGCGGGCCGAAAGCCGCAGGGCCCAGGCGATGCAGGCGAACGAAGCGGTGCACGTCAGGGCACGGATCAGGTTCCACCTGACCCAGGCGGTCTCGAAGGCTGCCCGGACCGCGGCGGGATCGGCGATGCGGTCCGGCGTACCGGCCGCCGCGAGCCGGTCGTTGAGCGGGACGCTGACCGCACTCGTGATCACCAGCATGGCCAGCTGGAAGGCGGCCGCCGCGCCGATCCACAGCAGCAGCGTACGGTCGCCGTCCCGCAGCGCCAGCGCACCCGCGACGCCGATCAGGACCACCGCCCCCAGGAAGGACAGCATGAACCAGCCGTTGAGGATGGCCACGTTGATCCGCTGCATCACCTCGATGAAGATCCGGTCGTCGGTACGGGCCAACCCTGGCATCACCGAGCAGGAGTAGGCGTAGAACAAGCCGGCGCCGAGACCGGTGGTGACTGTCGCCCCGAGCAGGAGCACCGTACGAAGAGCGGGCATTTCTCAACAACCCCCGTGTCAGCGTTTCCAACGACCCTCGTTGTCCGAGGTGTTCCTCAGTCAATCCGCAGGCCGGCAGTACGGGCCATCGTCGAAGCGCTCGCTCCCATACGTGATCGTCCAGCAGGCCATACGCTTCGCCACATGGACGCACTCGGCGCACTTCTGACCGGCCCCCGCGCCCGTGGGGCCTTTCTGCTCCGCTCGGTATTCGACCCGCCCTGGGCTGTCCGGATCCAGGACGAGGCACCACTGACCGTTCTGAGCATGGTCCGCGGCGAGGGCTGGATCGTGCCCGACCACGGAACGCCCGTACGGCTGCGCCCCGGGGACCTGGCGATCGTGCGCGGGCCCGAGCCGTACCAGGTCGCGGACCACCCTGCGCGGGAACCGCAGGTGGTGATCCACCCTGGTCAGGTGTCGACGGACCCCACCGGCGGCGAACTGTGCGAGGAACTGCACCAGGGCGTCCGCATGTGGGGGGAGCGTCCCGATGCCGAGCACGTGCTGCTCAGCGGCACCTACCAGTTGCCCGGCGAGGTCACCGAACGGCTGCTGCGCACCCTGCCGACCGTGGTGCTGCTGACCGCCGAGGAATGGCCCTCGCCATTGCTGCCCTTGTTGCAGGCGGAACTGGACCGCGATGAGCCCGGGCAACAGGTGGTCCTCGACCGGCTGCTCGACCTCCTGCTGATCAGCGCTCTGCGGACGTGGCTGTCCCGGGCGGCCGACGAGGCGCCCGCCTGGTACCGGGCGTACGGCGACGCGGTGGTGGGATCCGCCTTGGAGTTGCTGCACTCCGACCCGAGCAGGCCCTGGACGGTCGCCCGTCTCGCCGCCGAGGTCGGCGCCTCGCGCGCAGCGCTCGCCCGCCGCTTCACCGAGTTGGTCGGAGAGCCACCGATGGCCTACCTCACCGGTTGGCGGCTCGCTCTCGCCGCAGACCTGCTGACCGAGCCCGACGCCACTCTCGCCTCGGTCGCCCGCCGGGTCGGCTACAGCAGCGCCTTCGCGCTCAGCGCGGCCTTCAAGCGGGTCCGCGGTGTCAGTCCCGCTGACCACCGTGTCGTGGTCCATGGCGAGTCGAGCCCCTGACTTCCTCGGTGCTTGGCAGCCCGTAGCCCGTGCCGTGACCAGCTCGCGGCGCGGGCGGTAATGGTGGTGCGCAACTGACTTCTCAGGATCGTCCCGGTGCGCCCGCTCAGGGGCAGAAGGGCGGCCGTACACTCGCGCGTCATGGAAGAGATCTTCAGACTCGGAGAGATCAGCTGTCCGTCGGGGACGCTGGTCGTTGTCGACGGCGGCCATCTGGGGTTGTGGAGCGGAGAGCGGTCGCCGGCGGAGATCGATCCCACTCTGCTCGGCGTTGACGACCCGGTGATGGCCGCCGAAGTGATCAACTCGGTCGATTGCGCCGTGGTGGGCCCTGACGCAGCGGTAGCGGCCCGCAGCTTCGACCGGCAGCCAGGCACCATGCTCCACGACATCCCGGCCTCCCAGTCGGCGGAACTGGAGAGGATCTTCGAACGACATTGCCGAGCCGCCGGCCTGGTCGCCCGCCTGGAGCCGTTGCCGAGCCGCGAGCCACATGCCCAACGCGTGCGCCGCACCGCCGCTGAGGGCGGCGGCAGCTTCCTGATGTTCGGTGTACCCGTCGTCGTAGTGGAAGGGGTGCCGCGCGACCGTCGTCTGCCAGTGGTGGCGTCGCGGGTCGACTTCGGCGACGGCATCGGGCCGCGCTGGTCCGAGATGTCGGTGCGGATGCGTGAAGCGCAGGTGGAGTCATCTGTGCCGCTGGGCGACGTAGGAGTCGACTGGGCGCGTGTGCTCTTCGGCGATGCCGAGGCCTTGAATGCCTGGCGGCACGACGAGCCTGTGGACGGCTTGGCGGACGTCGCGTTCTGGGGGGCTGCCGCGGACGAGGCCGCCGCGGCGTTCGCAGCACCGGAACTGGGCGAACCCGGCGAGGACGGTGTCCGAGGGTGGGTTGGACTGGCCGTGGCGGAGGCGGTGGAGAAGGCTCGCGCTGTGCAGAGGTGGAAGGAGGAGACCGGGCGCCGCATGATGCTCGATTTCCGGCCGCATTCCCACCACTGGCATGTCATGCGACAGGTTCGCGCCTCCGAAGGCGGGGCCGGGACCGTGGATATCGGGGACGCCCGGTTGCTCTGCGCGATGACGAGTTGGGGTGACGGCTACTTCCCCGTGTCGGCTGACCTGGATGCAACTGGCGCCGTGGTCGCGGTGCGGGTGAGCTTCTCGGACGCGCTCGAGTAACCGTCGACAGTGATGCGTGGTCGCGGACTGCAGCTTCCGCTGGTCACCACGTGGGCGGCGGCTACGACTGCCGGACCAGGCCGGAGCGGCGGAGGGCTACCGCCCCGTCCGACTGCGGAGCCCGTGCACACCAGGGGGTATCCGGCCGCCTGGCGGCACGATGGTGTTCAGGTCGAGCTTGGAGCCCTGTGAAGCGGATACCGACCCCGGGAGCGGGTCGATCACCCGATCTGGCCGGGTGGGGCGCCCCACCACCGGGCTGTCGGTTCCCGCCACCGCTCGGGCGCACAGCTCTGTCCGATTCCGCGAACGGGGCCGTCATATCGCGATCCGTGGCAACACGTACGAGGCGTGACGCACCGCCTGCGACGGCGGACGCATCCGCGGAGGGGCTCGGGCCGGCGGTGGTAGTGGTGCCTTCTACGGCAGGGAACGGGTGAGCCACACCAGCTCACCACTGTCTTCGTTCGAGACGTGGTCGCGCTGGAACCCCAGCTTTTCGAGAACGCGAAACGAAGGAAGGTTCCATGGGCGCACCGTCGACCAGAGCCGTTCGCGTCCAGTCGCGGTCGCCGCGTCGAGCACCGCGGACGCCGCCTCGGTCGCATAGCCTTGCCCGTGCACGCGCCGGAACAGCTCGTAGGCAATCTCCGGCTCGTCGACAGAAGCCCGACCCACGGTGAGCCCGCAATAGCCGATGAAGTCGCCCACCTCGCGGCGGATGACGGGCAGCAGAGCGATCCCTGTCCGTGCCGCCGCAGCGAGCTGGTCCTCGATCATCCGCCGGTTGGCCTCGATCGAGGGCGTGCCACCCCCGCGTTCGGCGACGAGCGCGCGATGGGCGTCGATGTCGGACTCGGTCCACTGGCGCAACACCAGCCGGGCGGTGTCGAGTTGGGGGGCCATCGGCGCGTACGGCATGGCAGCACCTTATCGGTACCGCTTCCTGATGCCAGGCGCGCGCCGGGATACCGAACTGCACGGCCGTACGCCACGGGTGGCTGCCCGTCAGACGAAGGCGGGCGCGGCGGGAATGCAACGGGCCTGCTCACCGCAGCCCCGGTGTTGGACGGATGTCCGGCGGCCCCCTCGGTGGCGTCCGTCCGCAGTCAACGCGGACAGACGTGGGGAACCAAGCCGAGGAACCCTGAGGCGGAGCGGACCACGCGGCGGCCGCATCGGCACACCGGCAGTGTGACTGCCCCCGATCGGGCTCCCGTCACGCCGGTCAGGCCCTCGTCTCAGGCCCTCGTCCTGCCGGTCAGGCCCCCGTCGCGCCGGCCAAGCTCCCGTCCCGCCGGTCAGATCCCCGACGGGGGTGTGCAGCCGCTCAGCCGACGGTGGGCCGGTCGCTGCCCGGGACCAGGTGTGCGTGCCGGCCCCGGGGGCAAGACAGCAGCCGATCGTCCAGCCCGAGCCGGCGCGCCTCGGTCAGAAAGTCGTCGAGAGGTGAGCGGAACACGGTGTAGTCGTCGTAGTGCACGGGCAGCACCCGGCGCGGGTCCAGGCGCCGGGCGAGTTCGGCTCCCTGGGCGCCGTCCATGGTCACCACGAATCCGCCGGGCAGCTGCGTGCCACCCAGGTGGAGGATCGCCAGGTCGGCGGTGGGGAAGCGGCGGCCGATCTCTTCCAGGCCGTCGAACAGCAGGGTGTCACCCGAGACGTACAGGCGCAGCCGTACCGGCCCGGTGGCCGGGCCGAATTCCAGCATGCTGCCCATGACGGGCGGCAGCAAGCGGCGCAGCGCGGGGTGCAGGGCGTGCCGTCCGGGCAGCGAGGTCACCCGTACCTGGGCTGTGCCGTGCCGCAGTGTGCAGCTCTCCCAGGTGCGCAGGCCTCCTGCCCGGTGGAATCCCTGCAGGGTACGCAGCCGACGTGCGGCGTGGGGTGTCGTGACGATCGGGAGCGCGTGGTCCAGGTGCTTTCTGGCGCGGCGGTCCCAGTGGTCGCCGTGCAGGTGCGAGAGGACGACGCCGTCCAGGCGGGGCAGGTCGACGGCGTCGAGGGCGGGTTCGGTGAGCCTGCGGCTGACCAGTCCGTATCCCAGGTGGGCGCGCTCGCCGCGGTGGAGGAAGTTGGGGTCGGTCAGCAGGGTGAGTCCGCCGAACCGCAGCAGGACGGTGGCGTTGCCGATGAAGTGGAGGTCGAGGGTGTCGTCGAAGGCTGTCATACCGGTTCCTGCCCGGCGGGCGCGGCCCGTCTGCGTCGGCACGGTCTGGTGGCCGGGCTCCGGGTTCCCCTCACACCGGGGCGCATACGTCATGTCGGCCCCTGGCGGAGAGCGGCCGATCACACGGCTCGGGTCATCACGCCGTGACGATCCGGGGCGGTCACGCCGCTGCGGCTGCTTCTCGTCCGTTCACCGGCGAGGAGCGGGCTGCTTGCCGTCGTGATTGTTTCCGCACGTGTTCGGGTCGGCACTGTGAGGCGATCGTGATCGAGGAGCGGGCGGTGGCCGACCGCGACGGGTGGGGAGCGGGGACCACCCTCCACTCCTCACCGCCCGCGCCGCTGAGTGCCGCCTGCCGGTATGGGGAGGAGGCCGCCACGGGCTGCGGCTCTGCGCGCCGGCTGAGGGTACGGCCCCTTCACGCTCCAGCCGACGTCACCGCGTGCTGACGGCCGACGCGCCCCCCTGTCCGTCGACCGTGGGCCGGGAGTGGGGCGCCACTCGGTCCGGCGGCGAGACCCGGCGGTGCCCGCAGCCGAGGCCGCGGGGTTCGAAGTGGCCCCACCCGCGGAGGACGCCGGCAGTCTGCTTGGATCTGGGCATGACGGACTGGTCGAAGCTCAGAGATGCGTACGGCTCGGCAGAGGGTGTCCCCGCCCTGCTGGAGCTGTTCGAGGCGGACCCGCAGGGAGTCTGGTCGGAGCTGATGGACCGGTTGTGTCCGGGCCTCGACACCGCTTTCTCGGCGAGTTTCGCGGCTCTTCCCCGGCTTGCCGAGATGGCGGCCGGCCGGGAGCCCGCGGACCGACACTGGATCCTGTCCGCAGCCGGCCCGATCGTGTCGTCGGCGCGCAGGTCGGTCGAAGGCGTCACAGCGCGCGAGGTCTACTCCTCCGAGATCGCCGAGCTCGCGCGGCTCACCGGCGACTGCCTGCGTCTGCCGCTGGAGATGGAGGACTACGTCGGGTTGCTGCAGACGGCCCTGGCCTTCGAGGAGGTCGAGGTCTGGGACGAGTGCCTGGACGATCTGGCTCAGGGCGAGTACGAGGTCGAGTGTCCTCACTGCGGAGTCAGCCTGTTCATCGTGATGGGCGAGGACGGCTTCTTCTCGTGCAGCGGTGACTACGCGCTGCGGGATGTCGAGAAGGCGCCGCTTCGGCCCATCGATCCGCAGGAGTCGGCGGGTCTGGCCAGGCGACTGCATGACCGTGCCCTCGCCGACGGGCAGCCGGAAGTCGCCCGAAGGCTGACGTATCTGTTCGGGCGCTCCTCCTGCATCGACTGCGGGACGGGATTCGTGGTGGCGGACCGCGTGATCGCGCAGGCGATGCCCACCGTGTGAGCTTCGGCTGTCTGATCGATTCGTCGCTCCGCCATGCTTGACGGGGGCGGGACAGGAGGGCTCCACGTGCCCGCACGGCTCGCGATTCCCGCGACACGCCATGGCCTTTAAAGTCTCTCTGTGGACAGCAACACCTGGTTCGAGGTCGAGGACCCGGAGGAGTTCGGCGAGGAGCCCTGGGACTTCGGCGAGGCCGAACTCGCCTTCCTCGCCGTTCTTCGCACCCGCGCCTCCACCTGGCGAGTGCCATGGGCTCCCAGCAACGTCTCTCGTCCCGAGGACGACTCGTCGCTCCTCGTCTGGATCTCCCTCGTCGACGAGACACGCCCACGGATTCTCGGCGAGTGGGCTGTGCATTTCCACGGCACGCACGTGCGGGCGGGGAAAGTCTCCGACCAGCTCTTCAATCTCCACGAGTCACACGAGCACGGCTTCTTCCGTCTCTCCGGTACGGCCGACGAGCTCGCCCTGAGGTGCGCCGACTGGTTCGAAAGCCTGTTGAGCCGCCCTGTCGTTCGTGCCGAATGGCCGGGAGCGGCTGGAACCACCGCAACCCGCTGGGAGTTCGCCGACACGGGAGAGGCCCTCCTCAACAGCCGTGACGTGCCTGCCGACGGCACGCCCCCGATGCGCCGGGTTCGTGTCCGTCCTTGATCCGCCGGACACTTCCCCGGCCGGCCGGGGACCGGGCCGCACGACGGAGGCCTCTGCGCGCTCACCGGCGCCGAGCTGCTCACGAGCTCTCGTACACGCGCCTACGGCCGTAAGCACCAGCCGCGCAGCAGGTAGCCGGAGGAGCAACGCGGGCCGACAGACCGCCCGTGCCCGCACCGGCTCCTCACCACCGCCCAGCCTCACCGGTCCCCGCTGTCCGCCCGCCGCCGGAGCAGCCACCGGCCCGCCGGCGGCCCCTCACCGCGCTCCACCGCGCCCAGCGCCTGCCGCCAGTCCTCGACCGTCAGCCCGAGAAGGCCCGTACGCGGCGAACGCCTCGGCCGGCGCGTCTCCCCCCACGGAGAGCAAGGCATGGCGCGTGTTCTCCTGACGCCGCGGTCCCGGCACGCTGGAACCACTCCCGCCCAGCGCGCCGGATCTCTGCCGGCCCCGCGAGGAACATCGACGAGGAGCAGACACCGACTCCCGGTCGCCGTCGGCCGGGACAGTCCCCGGCCCCCGGCCGGTACTCGCCCTCGTGCACCCGGGCGGAGTTCTTCGCCCGTGAGTAACGTCCTTGGACTGCCGGGGGTTGACAGCGTGTCCGCCTCCCTCGCGGATCTTCCCCGCGCGTCCCTGGAATGCGCACGCCCGCCAGCCCCGACCCCCCACCGGAGTCACCCTCATGACCACAGCGGCGCCGGGACTCCCCGGTGAACCCTCCGGCGAAGAGCCGACAGGCCCCCTGACAGGCGCGCCCGCACAGCTTCGCCCGGCGGGATCCGACGAGACACCCGCCGGGGGGGCTCCCGGCAGGCGTCACCCGGCGGGGCTTCCTGGGCGCGGCGGCCCTGGGCGGTGTCGGCGCCACGCTCGTTCCGTTCTCGGCGTCCCCTGCGGCGGCCGCACCACCACCCCCCGAGCCGTCGCCGGACCCGTCCGCGGCAAGGGGGCCGTACAGCCGGACGCTGACGTTCACTGCCGGCACCAACGCCTCCGCGACGGTCTCGCCCGACGGCGACCGGCTCGTGATCGAGGTGCAGGGCGTGCTGTGGGCCTTGCCACGGAGCGGGGGCACGGCGACCCCGCTGACCGCCCCGGAGCTGGAGCCGACCCGTCCCGCCTGGTCGCCGGACGGCTCGTCGATCGCCTTCTGCTCCTACGAGGGCGGCGGCTTCCACGTGTGGACGATGGCCCCGGACGGTTCGAACCCGCGCCGGCTCACCTCCGGCCCGTGGGACGACCGGGGCGTGTCCTGGTCACCGGACGGCACGCGGATCGCCTTCGCCTCCGAGCGTGCCGGGGACCCGGTGCGGGGCAGTTCGTACGACATCTGGACCGTGGACGTGGCGGCCGGTGAGCCGACCCGCCTGACCAGCCGGCCGGACGTGGAGGACTACGACCCCGCCTGGCACCCGGACGGCGACCGGATCCTCTTCGTACGCGCGGACGCCGCCGGAGCGCGGACCATCGCCTCCGTGCCGGCCGCGGGCGGAGAGGTCACCACGGTACGCACGGTCGACGCCGGCGCGCTGATGTGCCCCGCGGTCTGCGAGGACGGCCGCGTGGCCTTCGTGTGGACCGGCGGCGGAACCCGGGTCGCCGCGACGTCGGCCCTGGTCGTGGACGGCCGTACGGTCTCGGGCGCCGCGGACGTCTCCCCGCTCCCGCCCTGCTGGACACCGGACGGTGGCCTGCTCTACTTCGCCGACGGCCGGCTCACCACCGTGAGCCCTTCGCTGGAGCCGGCTGGGGACATCCCGTTCACCGCCTCGCTCGAAGTCCCTCGGCCCGTGCACCGCCGCAAGGCACGCGACTTCGACTCCACCGCCCCCAGGCCGGTGCGCGGCATCCACCTCCCGGCGCTCTCACCCGACGGAGGATCCGTCGTCTTCGCCGCTCTGAACGCCCTGTGGCTGATGTCCGTCGGTGCGCGACCCCGCAAGCTGGTCCAGGCCGCTCCCTCCCGGTACGTGCAGATGCCGTCCTGGGCCAGGGACGGCAGGAGCATCGTGTACTCGTACGACGGAGACGACGAAGACGCCGGCGGCGACGGCCTGGCCGCCGTCCACCGGTTCTTCCCCGGCACCGGTGAGGACGCCGTCCTGACCACCGGCGGCCGCCTCAACCCGGCCCTCTCTCCCGACGGGAACCGGCTCGCCTGTCACGACACCGCCGGGAACCTCCTCGTCGTCGACGTCGCATCCGGTGCCGAGACCAGGCTCGCCGCACCACTCGGCGGCAACGGCCTCCCCGGCCGGCCCAGTTGGTCCCCGGACGGCCGGTACATCGCCCTGTGCGACCGGAACCGGCTGAACCGGCGGTTCCGCGAGGGCTACAACGTGATCCGGGTGATCGACACCCGTGACGGCTCTTCCAGGGCCTTTCTGCCGCTGCCCCACATCTCGGTGTCCGACCGCTGCGACAGCGGACCGGTCTGGTCACCCGACGGAACCGCGTTCGCGCTGGTCGTGGAGTCCGCGCTGTGGATCCTGCCCGTCGGCCCGGACGGCACACCCGCCGGCGGGCCGCAGCGCATCACCGACGAACCGGCCGACCACCCGTCGTGGTCCGGGGACTCCCGCCGCCTGCTCCACCTCTCCGGCGGCCGGCTGCGGATGGTCGACCGGGACGGCACGGGGCGCCGTACCCTCCCGGTCCCCCTGGCGGCCGCCCGCCGCCTGCCGCCCCGTACCGACGTGACCCGGGTGCACGCCGGACGCCTGTGGGACGGCACGGGGGACACCGTCCGGGAGGACGTCGACATCGTCATCGCCGGCAACCGCATCAGCGCCGTCGAACGGCACCGCTCCGGCGCCGGACGAGCGGGGGAACGGCGGATCGACGCCTCCGGTTGTACCGTCGTCCCCGGCCTGTGGGACTCGCACACCCACCCGTACCAGAACATCTACGGCGGCCGTCAGAGCAGCCTGATGCTCGCCTACGGCATCACCACCAACGTCTCCCTGGGCGGCTTCGCCTACGAGCAGGCACGCCTTCGCGAAGCCGCCGACAGCGGGGCCCTCACCGGCCCCCGGCTGCTCACCACCGGCGAACTCATCGACGGCAGCCGGGTCGCGTACAGCATGGGCCGTGCCCACCGCACCTCGGACGGCCTGCGGCGCACCCTCCAACGTGCCGTCGCGCTCGACTACGACTTCGTCAAGACCTACGTCCGTGCCCCCGCCCGGGTCATGGCGGAGGCGGCCCGCACCGCCCGCGAAAGGCTCGGCGTCCCCGCAGGAAGCCACCTGTTGACACCCGGCATCCAGGTCGGCCAGGACCTCACGACGCACCTGACGGCGACCCAGCGCCAGGAGTACGGCCGCTCGGCGTCCGCCACCGGACACACCTACGACGACGTCCACGAGATCTACCGCGGTGGCCGCTTCGGGATCATCATCACGCCCTTCAACGCCCTCTGCCTGCTCGGGGACGCCCCGGCCCTGGCCGACGACCCCCGGGTGACCGCCCTCATGCCCCCGTGGGACACCGTCGCGGTGAAGGCCCTGGCCGAGACCCGGCCCACTGAGGAGCAACTGCGCGAACTGCGGCTGGAGATGGCCACCTACCGGCGGATCGTCACCGACGGCGGCATGCTCGCCCTGGGGACCGACTCCCCTCTCACCCCCATCGGTCTCCAGGTCCACCTCGGCCTGCGCGCCCTCCACCGGTACGCCGGTCTGTCCCCCGCCCAGACCCTGCGGACCGCCACCGTCGTGCCCGCCCGGATGTTCGGCGTCGAGGACGACCTGGGCACCGCGGAACCCGGCAAACTGGCCGACCTCACCGTGGTCGACGGCGACCCCTTCCGGGACTTCACCGACCTGACCCGCGTCTCCTGGGTGATGCGCGACGGCATCGTGCACCGTCGGGAGGACGTGACCGGCCCCCACCACCTCGCCGCCGGGCGGACGGCCGACGACAGCGAACACTGGCAGGCGGTCGGCCGGGTCGTCCGCCGCGAAAGCTGCTGCGCGACCTGACCGCCCGACTCCGTCGCTCTCCCGCGAGGGCCCGGCATCACGGGCCGGGAACGGCCTCTTCCCCGACATGGAGTCCGCCGGTGGGCCGACCGGCCACCTCGGTGACGGGGACGCCTCACATCCCCGTCACCCGCGCCACCGTGAACGGTGTCCGAGGGGTGCCCGGGCCCATCGGGCCTCCCTTGTCGAACTGGGAACGGACGACGAGCAGGCCGCGGTGGTCGTGGGCCAGGGTAGTCGGGGTCTGGAGCGCGGGATCGGTCAGGCTGCCGGTGAGGCGGGCCCTGGTGCCGTCGGGGGACAGGCGCCAGCGCGTGAGGGTGTGGGTGGCGTTGTGCGCGGCCCACAGGGTCCCGTGTGCCAGTTCCAGGCCGTCGCCGTGCGTCAGGTCGCCGCCGTGCAGGGCAACCTGACGCACCGAGCCGTCGGCCACGGCCACCCGGTAGAGGCCGCCGCCGGGCATGTCGACGACGAACAGCAGACGTCCGCCGGGGTCGGCGGCGATGCCGTTGAGGGCGAAGGCCGCGGACGGTCGCGCAGGCAGGTCCGCGCTCAGGTCGTAGCGTGCGGTGAAGGCCGCCCGGCCGCCACGGGCGCGGGCCAGTTCGGCCGGGGTGACACGGTAGATCAGCGGACGCACGCTGTCGGTGATGTACGCCGTTCCGTCCGCGGTGACCACGAGGTCGTTCAGGAAGCGCGGGTTGTCGTCCGGCGCCTCGAAACGGGCCAGCAGGCTTCGGTCGCGCAGGTCGTAGACGTCCACACCGGTGGTGGAGTCGATCACCCACAGGCGGCCGGCACGGTCGACCTTGAGGCCGTTGGCCGTGGTCCGGCCGTCGGCCCCGGCCGGCAGGAAGACCTGGGCGGTGCGGTGTCCGGCGGCGGCCCGGTAGACCGCGCCGGTGGTGTACGAGCCGACGTACGCGTCGCCCGTCCTGCGGTCGAGGGCGATGCCCTCGGGATAGGCCCGCTCATCGGGAAGGGTGAAGGCGGTGGAGATGCGGGGCCGGGCGGCCGCCTGTGCGGACACGGGGGCGGTGACGGCCAGGGCTGCGGCCGCGCCGGCTGTCAGGAAGGTGCGGCGGTGCATGGAACGGGACACGGGGTGACGGCGCCTCTCGGATCGATTGAGTCAGCACGTATGGACGTACGCGAACTTATGTTAGAGCTCTAATGATCGTCAAGGTGTGCATTACCGGGGGAGCGCGCATGGCTGTATGTGCCCGATACCATGCGCGGGTGACCACCTCCATGCCCGCGTCCGAGCGCCTCGGCTCCCACCTCAAGCAGGCCGAGCAGGCCCTCGCCGCCACCAAGACCGCGGTGCTGAAACCGACGGGGGTGACGGTCGCGCAGTACGCCGCGCTGCTTCACCTCGCCGACAAGCCCGGCATCTCGGCGGCCGCTCTGGCCCGGCTCTGCGGTGTGACACCGCCCACCATGAACACGGTCCTGAAGAACCTCCAGGACCGCGGACTGATCGCCCGCACCCCGCACGAGTGGCACAGGAACGTCCTGGAGACCCGGCTCACGGACGAGGGCCGTACCGTGCTGGCCGACGCCGACGCCCGCGCCGTACGCGTGGAGCGGGCCCTCGCCGCCGAGTTCACCGACGAGGAGAGAAGCGCGCTGACTCGGCTCCTCGCCCGCTGCGTCAGGGTGCTGGGGGAGCAACGCCCCCGGTGACGGCTACCGGGCGTCCGCGATCCAGTTGCCGTGGAATCCCAGCGGGACCCGGCCGGGCAGGTGAACCCGGGCCAGCGGACGACCGCCGAAGTCCACGGCCGAGAGGATCACGAGGTCGGTCGCGCCGCGGTCGGGGTCGTTCACGTACGCCAGGACGTAACCGTCGTCCTCGTCGCGCGCCCCGCGCCGCGGCACGAACACCGGCTCGCTGACCGCCGCGCCCACGGGGAAGCGGTGCAGCTGCCGGCTGCCGCGCAACATGTCGTGTTTCACCAGGTAGTTCGTGAACTTCTCGTCCGGGGGAACCCCGTCGACGGTCTCGTACGCGCGCCACATCTCCGCCGTACTCGCCGTGTAGGCGTACCGGTGCCGGCGGGAGACCAGGGACTCGTTGATGCGGGGGAACTCCTGCGGACGGTCGTCCAGCCGGGTGCTGCGGACCCGGCCCGCGCCGGCATCGACCGTCCAGCGGTTCAGCGTCGGAGCACCGGTCGCCGAAGGACCGTCCGTGCCGCGCCCGGCAGCGTAGAACGGCGCGGGGAACCCGGAGTACTCCACCACGACGCTGTCACCGTCGTCGTAGGCGTTGAGGGTGTGCGAGTAGAACACGGGGTCGATCTCGAACCAGCGCGTGGTGCCGCCGGTGCGCGGCGACAACCCGACACGCATCGGGTGCCTGTCGTTCCACACGTACGGCACGAGCGCGCCGGCCTGTGCGGCCGCACCGTCGAAGGTGATCGGCACGTCGATGATCACCACGTACTTCCGGGTGAGCGCGAAGTCGTGCATCATCGGCGCGTCCGCGACGGTGATCCGTGTGGTCCGCACCGCCCGGCCGGTGCGGTCGATCATGATGTGCCGCACGTGGTCCCAGGCCGGGTAGTACGCGATCGCGTGCAGCTCCTCGGCCGTGGCGTCGTACTTGGTGTGCGCGGTGAAGGCGCCCGTGAGGGTGGACCGGAAGTCGTACGGGCGCACGGTGTTCAGCTCGCCGTCCAGTTCGTACGGCAGCGGCCCACCCTCCTGCAGGGCCAGGATGCGCCCGTTGTACGGGATCACGTGCGTGTTGCACGCGAAGTCGTCCGGCGGGGCCTGACCCGGGTACGGCTCCCCGAGCTTCGCCGCCACCTGCGAGGACCGCACCCAGCGGTTGCGGTACCACTCGGCGCACCCGCCGCGGAGACGGACCCCGTGCACCATGCCGTCACCGAGCATCCAGTGGTGAGCGCGGACATCCTCCAGACCCAGCGCGTTCGGACCGTTGCGCAGATAGCGGCCGTCCAGGTCGCGCGGAACGCGTCCGGTCACCTGGAGATCGAACGCGGTCAACTCCTCGGTCACCGGAGCGAAGGCCCCCTGGAGGAACGGGGTCGCCCCCGTCGCACCGCCGCTCCTGCCGGTGATGGGGCCCGCCTGCGCCGAAGCCGTGAAGAAGCCGGACCCCAGGCCGCTCCCGACCACCCCGCCCGCTGCCGCGACCGCGGCACCCTTGAGAAGTCGCCGCCGCGTCTGACTGACCATCATGTTCCCCCGCTTCTCTGCCGATACCCCGGACCCGTCGGTCGGATCCGGCGTGACGGAAGCAACCTTCCTCCCCGCTCGCCCGTGAAGCAGTCGGCCCAGGCCCCGGACCGGGGGTGGTGCCGGCACCACCACGAGCCACAGCGTCCACCCGATGCGTCAACCGGGCTCCGGCTCACCGGAGTCGGACACCGACCGCCGTCGCGGACCGCCGTCGGCGCATCACGCACGCGCGCGACTCCGTGGGAAGCCCCCGGTGGAGCACACGCGGGGCGACCCTCCGCCGTCGTCGGGAGTATCGCCGACGATGACGGCCGACAGACCGGTTGCGGGGGAGAGGCCGGTTGCGGGGGAGAGGGCCTGCTCCGGTCACCGTCCCGCCCGGGACACCGGCGCGCCTCGGTGCCGTCCCGCATCGCGAGACGTTCGCCGAAGGAGGAATGACAGGCACAAAGAGATTGTTAGCCCATGACATGCCGTCTTCTTCCGCCGAGCTCAGCAGGTCCCTGCCGGCCGAGCCCCCGTCAGCACCCGCCCCGTCCTCGGTGCCGTCCGCCCGCATGCCGCTCGCCGTGTACATCCTCGGCCTGTCCGTCTTCGCGCTCGGCACCAGCGAGTTCATGCTCTCCGGGCTGCTGCCGCCCATCGCGCAGGACATGCACGTCTCCATCCCGCGCGCCGGACTGCTCATCTCGGCCTTCGCCATCGGCATGGTCGTCGGCGCCCCGCTGCTCGCCGTCGCCACTCTGCGGCTGCCGCGCAAGACCACACTCGTCGCGCTGATCACCCTGTTCGGGCTCGGTCAGGTGGCCGGCGCGCTCGCGCCGAACTACGCCGTGCTCTTCGTGTCCCGGGTGGTGAGCGCACTCGCCTGCGCCGGGTTCTGGGCGGTCGGGGCGGCCGTCGCGATCGCCACGGTGCCCGTCGGGGCGCGTGCCCGCGCCATGGCCGTGATGATCGGCGGTCTGTCCATCGCCAACGTCCTCGGCGTACCCGCCGGCGCCTTCCTCGGCGAGCACCTCGGCTGGCGCTCCGCCTTCTGGGCCGTCGCCGTCGCCTCGGCCATCGCTCTCGTCGGCGTCGTCACCCGCATCCCGCACATACCCATGCCCGAGAAACGGCCCCGCCTCAAGGGCGAGCTGGTGATCTACCGGGACCGGCAGGTCCTGCTGTCCGTCCTGATCACCGCCCTCGCCGCGGGCGGCGTCTTCTGCGCCTTCTCCTACCTGGCCCCGCTGCTCACGGACGTCTCAGGCCTCGACACGGGCTACGTCTCCGCCGTCCTCGCCCTGTTCGGCATCGGCGCCCTCATCGGCACGTACATAGGCGGCCGGGTCGCCGACGCCCACCTCTTCGGCGTGCTGCTCAGCGGCATCACCGCCTCCACCGTCTTCCTCGTGGCGCTGGGGCTGCTGGCCTCCAGCCCCGTGGCCACCATCACGCTGACCTTCCTCCTGGGCGTGTCCGCCTTCTACACCGCACCCGCCCTCAACGCCCGGATGTTCAACGTCGCCGGAGCCGCCCCCACTCTTGCCGGCGCCACCACCACCGCGGCGTTCAACCTGGGCAACACCGGGGGCCCCTGGCTCGGCGGCACCGTCATCGACGCCGGCCTCGGCTACGCCTCCCCGGCATGGGCCGGTGCCGCCATGACCGTCCTCGCCCTCGCCACGGTCGCCATCGCCCTGCGGCTCACCAGGACCACCTCCCAGATCGTGGCCCGTTCTCCCGCCTCCGGCCCGGAGCAGACGCCGGCCCACACGGCCGACGCGTCCTGCCTCCCGTCCAGCTGACCCACCGCCACCGCCTACACGTCACCGGAGAACCGGCGCCCGCGCCGGCGGTCGGGGTGGGACCAAGGGGCCGCCCCGACCGAACGGACCGAGCGATGCGGCGGCCGCCGCGCACCCCGCGGACCGTGCCGGACGAGCTGCGGGGCCGCTGGGACCCCTGCTGCCGCAGCCTGGGCGAGGCCTCCGGGACGGGCCGCCATCAGACCCGCAAGTCGTGGCCCGTTTCCCACCGGGCCGGCGCACCTGCAGCGTCTCGCCGCCGGCCCGGAGGGCCGGGAAGGTGAGGGAAGGCGCGGGCAGCTCCTCGCCGAGCCGTACGGCCCTCTGCCCGCCGGAGGCCGCGCGGTCCCCGCGTCCCAACGATCGACCTCGCGTGTGCGGTGTCGGTCTGTTCGCGCAGGTACTGCGACGAAGCACCACCACGCGGGCCCGCGAGGAAGCACTGTACGGGCACTTCACCACGTCCCGGACGGGTGCCGGCCGGCCCTTCGGTGACCGTGGTGCGGTCCTTCACGCCCGCTGCCGCGGGCCCCGGCGCCGTTCAGGACGAGGCCCGTCGGCGGTGCCGGGCGGCGGCGACGGCCCCCAGGGCCACGCCGACCGCGATGACGATCAGCCCGCGCGTCCAGACGTCGGCCTCGATCTGCGTGGCGAGCGCCACGCAGGACGCCGCCCCGAGAACGGGGGCGGCGGTGTACGCCCGGAAGTGCGGGCGGTCGGAGCGGTCGCGCCGCTGGACGAGCACCGCGGTGTTGACGATGAAGAACACCACGAGGAGCAGCAGGACGAGGGTGGAGGCGAGACTGGCGACGTCACCGGTGAGCGCCAGCAGGAAGGACAGCACGGTCGTGACCGCGATCGAGGCCCATGGCGTACGGCGGCCCGGGAGCACCCGGGTCAGGAAGCGGGGGAGGAGGCCGTCCCGCGCCATGCCGTAGGCCAGGCGGGAACTCATGATGGCGGTGAGCAGCGCGCCGTTGGCCACGGCGACGAGGGCGATGGCGCCGAACACCTTCGGCGGCACGCCGCCCGCCTCCTTCACCACCTCCAGCAGCGGGCCGCTGGAGCGGGCCAGCGTCGCGGTGGGGACGGCGGCCGAGGCGACGGCACCGACCAGGACGTACACGGCTCCCGCTGTGACCAGTGCGCCGAAGAGGGCGCGCGGGTAGGAGCGACGCGGGTCGCGGGTCTCCTCGGCGACGTTGACGGAGGTCTCGAAGCCGACGAAGGAGTAGTACGCGAGCACGGTCGCGCTCAGCACCCCGGCGGCGGCCCCCTTGTGGGCGGTGCCGAGGTGGACGAGCCTGCCGGCGTCGCCGTCGCCGCGCACGAACAGCCAGACCCCGAGCCCGACGACGAGCAGGAGACCGCCGACCTCCACGACCGTCGCCGCAGCGTTGGCGCGGGTCGACTCGCTGATGCCGCGGGCGTTCAGCAGGGCCAGGGCGCACAGGAATACGGCCGCCACCGGTACGACCGGAATCCTGACGAAGACGGCCAGGTAGTCGCCGGCGAAGCCACGCGCCAGCGCGGCGACGGAGACGATGCCCGCGGCGAGCATGCAGTATCCGGCGAGGAAGCCGGTGAACGGCCCGTAGGCGAGGGTGGCGTAGTGGGAGGCACCGCCCGCCCTCGGGTACTTCGTGGCGAGTTCGGCGTACGACGCGGCCGTCAGGAGTGACAGCAGCAGGGCCAGGAGCAGGGGCAGCCACACGGCGCCGCCCGACTGCGAGGCGACCTGGCCGACCAGGACGTAGACACCGGCGCCCAGCACGTCGCCGAGGATGAAGAAGTACAGCAGGGGGGTCGTCAGCGCTTTCCTGAGCGCGGGCGCCCCGCCCTGCGGTGAGCCGTCCGTCGCAGCAGGGGAGGGCGTGGAAGGAGAGGTAGGAGGTGTCACCACACCCGCCTACCCCCTGGGGACCGAGCGCAGACGGGAACGAAAGTGTGACGTGCCCGGACGGTCACGTCAGGCCGTCCCGCCGGTCACGGTGGCCGGCGTGCGCGGTGCCACGGGTGCGGGATGTGCGGCGCGGCCGGGGGTCGGGATGCCGCGCACCCGTTTGGCCGCGGCCATGCGGCATGCGGCATGCGGCATGCGGCATGCGGGCATCCCCGGCATGTCGTGATGACACCCTGCAGGCCGGCCAGGACGGCGTCAGGCGCGGCAGGAGCTGTCGTGAGCGGGCAGGACACCGGTGGTGAGGTAGCGGTTGACCGCGTCGTCGATACAAGCGTTCTTCGGCGAGAAGAGCCCTGCGTAGACGGTGTGCCGGAAAGCGCCGCGCAAGGTGACCAGGCGGGAGTTCTCCAGGGCGCGGTGGGCAGCCAACTGGCCCTGGTACACGGTCGCCGGGTCACCCGTGGCACCCACCATCAGCAGCGGCACGTCGTTGTGCACATCGGTGGGGGGCTCCGCCGGGGCCGTCGGCCAGAAGGTGCAGGGAGTCACGGTCCGGGTGAGGGGCCCGAAGAGAGGGTCGTCGTCGCGGTGCCGCCGAATGTCGCGGTAATAGGTCTCCGGGTCGCGGGAGGCGGCTGCCCGGTCGGCGCACTCGATGGCGGTCTGGGCGGCGAACGTTCCGTCCGCGTCCGGGGCGGACAGGTCGGTCAGGACCTGGCCGAGGGTGGCGGTGGGCCGGACCGCGTCGCCACGGGCCGCACGTACCAGCACCCCGACGTCGGCGGAGTAGCTCGCGTACGCCTTGTCGTCGTCTCCCGCGGTGACGTTCCACAGGAGCTGGGGAAGGTTACGACTGCTGACCGTGTGGGTGCCGACCTTGACGGGAGCCCGGTCGATGTTCCGCTTGAGCCGGCTGATGGCGTGCATGACCTGGGCCGGGGTGGAGCCGAGGTGGTACGTGCCGTCGCGGCGGGCCGCCCAGGCCGCCCAGTGCCGTAGCGCTCGGGTGACGGACGGACCGAGGGTGCGGGTCAGCCCCGGCCCGAAGGCGTCGGCGTCCAGGGTGCTGTCGAGCACCACGCGGTCGGCGCGGTCCGGGAAGAGCTGCGTGTAGACCTGACCGAGGTACGTGCCGTAGGAGGAGCCGAGATAGCTGATCTTCCGCTCGCCCAGGGCGGCACGGATCACGTCCATGTCGCGCGCCGCGTTGCGCGTCGAGGCGTGGGGCAGGACGGACCGCCGGCCGGCGCAGCGGGATGCGAGGTCCTCGGCCAGCCTCACGGTCTGGTCGAACGTGCCGCGGTCCGCTCCGGCGGAGCCGATGCTGACAGCCGGCCAGTGGCAGTCGAGGGGTGTGCTGCGTCCGACGAACCGGGGGTCCATGCCGATCACGTCGTAGCGGGCGGCCAACGCCGGAGCGGCGCGACGCAGGTGCAGGGACAGGTACCGGACGGGCAGGCCGGGGCCTCCGGGGTTGTAGAGGAGGGTGCCGTGCCGGTGGGCGCTGTCCGTCGCCGGCAGCCGGGAGACGGCGACCTTGATGGTCCGGCCGTCGGGATGCCGGTAGTCCAGCGGTACGGAGAGCTCGGCGCACCGAGCTCCGGCCTCGTCCAGTGCCGCGCCCTCGGTGTCCTTCGCCCCGTGCTTGCAGTCGTGCCAGACGATGTCCTGCTGCTCGAACCGGGCCGGTCCGTGGCCTCCGGCCGGGGTGGAGTCCCGGGGCGTGCACGCGGTGACCAGGGACGCGCACGCCAGAACCGCCACGGCGGTCGTCGCACCTGTCCGACGGGCTCTCGACATGGCCTCTCCTCACGTTCGTTCGGTGTCGGATGACGTGACCGGCGGCGGTACGTGAGCCGCTCCGCCTGTCGACTGCCGAAGCTAGGCCGCGGGACCCGACCGGCACATCAGCTCACGGTCGGTCGTTCAGGCCCCGCGTCCATGACGGCGCAGTCCCTGAGACGGATGCCTGGTAAATGGCCGTGACCTGCCGTTTCGGCGGTCGAGGCACGTCACGTCCGACGCGTCGTCTACGACTGGGGGCGCAGTCCCGGGCCCATCACGCCCGGCCGCCGCGCCCGGGCCCCTGACGGAAGGAGCGGAACTCCAGGTCAAAGGCCGACTTTGCCACCGGGGTAGGACCGTCGCTCCTCCTGAGGAAGCAGCCCGGAGCAGGCGCGTTCAGACGACGGGCCCATGTCGCCGTCGCACCGGCGGCCTAGCGTTGTCAACCGGCACCGCCGACATGACCGACACCACCGTCACCGCCGACATGACCGAAACCATCGACGCCACCCACACAGCCGACACGGCCGCACGACCTGCAGGAACCGACGCAGGGCGGCATCCACGAGGGAACAAGCACGTGATCGCAGCAGCCGCACTCAACCAACCCCCCGCCAAGGCCCGGTGACCGATGACACCGCTCCGTGACCACGCGTTCCTGCCCGCCCGGCCGGTAACGACCGTGCTTCATGCCGGCGCTCGGATCGTCCCGCCCCTGGTGTGGGACGTCCTGCTGGTGGCTGCGCTCGGCGTGGCCACGCTGCCCCCGGTCGTCGCCGAACCCACGGCAACGGCGGTCAGCTCAGGTCTTCTGCTGCCCCTCGTCTGGAGGCGCCGGACTCCGTGGGCGGTGTTCTGCGCCGTGGCCGCCGCAGCGTTCGTCCAGTGGCTGCTGGACTACCAACTCCCCGCTGACATCGGCCTGCTCGTCGCCCTCTACACGGTGGCCGCGTACACCACGCGGCAGCGGCTGCTGATCGCCTGCCTCGTCATGGAGGGAGGCATAGCGCTGGCCTGCCAGCGCTGGGCGACCGAGGGACGCCTGTTGTCCACCGCCGTCGCGCTCAGCGCGCTCGCCGCCGCCGCCGCGTCCCTCGGGGCGAACACGCGCGCCCTCAGGGAGCGGGCGGCACAGCTCCAGCGCGAACGGGACCAGCAGGCGCGGCTCGCAGTGGCCGAGGAGAGGAGCCGTATCACCCGCGAGATGCACGACATCGTCACCCACAACCTGTCCGTCATGGTCGCCCTGGCCGACTCCGCCCCCTACGCCCGGTCGGCCGGCACGTCGTCAGCCGCACTGCGCCAGATCGCCGAGACCGGACGACAGGCGCTGACCGACATGCGGCGCTCCCTGCGCCTTCTGCGGGCCGACGAGCCGGACGCGCGACGACACCCGCTGCCCGGCTTGGCCGAGTTGGAGGACCTCGCCACACAGATGCGCCGGGCCGGCCTGCCGACTCGCCTGGAAATCAGGGGCGACCCGACCCCGGTTCCCGTCGCCGCGCAACTGACCGTCTACCGCCTGGTGCAGGAAGCCTTGACCAACACACTCAAACACACACCTCCAGGCACCCACGCGAGCATCAGGATCCACTGCCTGACCGACACCGACACCGACCCCGACGCCGTCACGGTCGACGTCACGGACGACGGACCGCCCCGGCAGAAGGCCGACACCGCCTCGGGACTCGGTATCCGCAGCATGCACGAACGAGTCGCCGCCCATGGTGGGACGTTGCGGGCCGGACCGCTGCCGGACGGTGGCTGGCAGGTGGCCGCACGCCTCGACCTCGGACGTGAAGCGGACGTGGCGGCGTGACCATCCGCGTTCTCCTCGCCGACGACGAGGCGCTGCTGCGCATGGCCTTCACCACCGTGCTGGACGCCCAGCCGGACATGAGAACGGTCGGGGGCGCCGCGGACGGCGACGAAGCGATCCGGCTCGCCCGGCAGTTGCGCCCCGACGTCGTCCTCATGGACGTCCGCATGCCGGGTACCGACGGCATAGAGGCAACCCGTCGCATCACCCGGCTCTCACCGCAGAGCAAGGTACTCATCCTCACCACCTTCGACCTCGACGAGTACGCGTTCGCCGGGCTCAGGGCCGGAGCAGCGGGCTTCCTGCTGAAGAACGTCCGGCCCGAAGCGCTGCTCACCGCCATTCGCGACGTCGCCGCCGGAGACGCGGTCGTCTCCCCCCGGATCACCCGCCGGCTGCTGGAGAAGTTCTCCCCGCACATCCCCAGCGGCTGCAGCGACCACCGGCAGGAGCGGCTGCGCCTGCTCAGCACCCGCGAACGCCAGGTACTCGTCCAGGTCGCCCGCGGCCTGTCCAACGCGGAGGTGGCGGCCACGCTGTGCCTCGCGGAGGCAACCGTGAAGTCCCACCTGGGACGCATCCTGCAGAAGCTGGAACTGCGCGACCGCGTCCAGGCGGTGGTCTTCGCCTACGACAGCCGCATCGTCCACCCCGACTGAACCGATCCGTCCCACCCCGACTGACCCGGTCCGTCCCCGCACCGGCCGGCCGTTCCCGAAGGCGGCCGGCAGTCCTGCCGAACCGCCCGTCCGTACCGTCACGGCCGACACACGCCCGGCGGCCGCACCAGGTGGACCCTGCGGCCGAGCCGCCCCCGCGCGGGCGACCGCGTCCGCCCGCGGCGCCTCCCGGCCCGGCGGCCCGGCCGGCCGGTCCGGGGCCGTTATGCGCCGGCGCTTCGACATGCAGGGGTCACTCCGCAGCGTGGGAGTCAGACCAGCGGCCCTGACCGCGAGGCGTGCAAGTAGTGCGATACGACCCTTCAGAGACGCCGGTGCCGACAGTCAACAGCAGACCGGAGGCGGGGAGCTGGCGGAAGGCCCGGTCGCGGCCAGGGAGGGAAGTGGCCACCTCCGTGCCGACTGGACGCAGATGCGGGTCACGACAGCGGCGAGGTGGACGCGGACCCGCGGCCCGGTGAAGCGCCACCGGCCCTCGCGGTGCTCGAAACGGTCGTGGCAGTGGCCGGCGGCGATGACCGCGACGGCAGCCGGGCGCGGACCGCCGCACGGTGGACGTACGAGCGGGACACCGCCGTACCGGCCTGTTCGTCGACCTCTACGGCGTCGTCGGTCGTGACGTGCTGGAGCCGTGGTGTGCGGTGGACGTAGAGGACGACGCTCTCCCGGTGCATCCGCTGGATTCGCGTCGCGGAGCCTCCCGCAGCCCACGGCCCCCACGGCGACGGCTCCCGCTCCGGCCCGCATCCCGGAACGGTCTTCCTCCTTCGGACCTATGACCGTGGGGCTTCGTGGGTGGGCGCGGTGGTGAGGGTCATGACGGTGTGCAGCCCAAGGCGGCTGAGCAGTGCGTACTGGTGTTCGTTGAGTCCGGTGACGTTGAGCGAGCCGCCCAGATGATCGAGGCGCTGGTACCAGGTGATGAGGGCGGTGATGCCGGTGGAGTCCAGGAACAGGGTGCGGGAGGCGTCCAGGGTGAGGTGCCGGCAGCCCTCGTCGATGATCCGGTCCGCGACGGCGCGAACGGTGGGTGTGGAGTAGAGGTCGACGTCTTCGGGCAGGGCGGCGGTGACGTGGTCGCCGATGCGTTCGACGATGTGAAGCACCGCTTGGCCTCCCTTGCACGGGCTGGTCACCGCGCTGATGAGAACACGTCGGCGACCACGTCAGCGACCTCTCGCTGCGCCCCGTGACAACGTTACTGGCGGCGGCTGCGAACGATACAGTGATGCCCGAATTATGCACGGTGACGGCTTGCCTCATGCCAGGACGCTTGTGGCGTTTACGTGAGCCTTTCCCGACTGACTTGCAATGACCGGGGCCGGTGCGGGACGGTTGCCACTGGACATCTGTTTCCACATGGCAGGAAGGTGGTGAGGTACGCACCGGGCGTGCCTCCGTTTGTGACTGCTTCCAGCAGCTTTTCCGCCCGTCCGCCCGACGCCGACCGACAGGCCGGTCCGGGGTGGACCGAGGCTCCCTATCCTGTGCTGGTCGCCGACCGGCACGGCCACCTCGTGCGCCTGAACGACGCCGCCCGGCTGATATTGCCGGGCGCAGTGAGCGGCGCCCGCCTTTCCGAACAGGTGCCGTCCTGGCTTGCCGACGCCCATCAGCGGGTCGTCGCCCCACGCCCTGCGGGCACCGCCCCCGAGGTGTCGCACGGAGCCGTCGGGGACCGCCACTTCGAGGCGCGCCCCACCCTCAGCGAGGGCGATGTGGTGTGGTGGCTGGTCGATGCCACCGACCGACGCCTGGCCGAGAGGGCGCTCAGCGATGCGCGACGCCGCTCCGAGGTGTTGGCGGAGGCGTCCAGCACGCTGCTGTCGACGCTGAACGTGCCGAGGTGCATGGAGGTGGCCGCTTCCGTGGCCGCGGAGCATCTCGCCGAGGCCGCCGTGCTGATCGCGCCCCCTCAGGGGCGGCGCCTGTCCCTCACCTACGCCTGCCGAGGGGGCCGCGTCGTCCAGACCAGTCGGCAGGTCGACGTCGGCGGTGTGCCCGGGCTCAGGGAGGCGCTGCAGGGCTTCCCGCCGGTGCCGGCCCGCTGGATAAACCCCGCCGACATTCCCGACTGGGCGATCCCGGACGGCTTCGCCGGTTCGGTCGGCTCCGTCATCGTCGCCCCGCTGCCCGGACACGGCGTCCCGGCCGGTGCGCTCATCCTGCTGCGCTCCGGCACGGATCAGGCGTTCACCGAGGGCGAGGAAGTCTTCGCCCGGCTGTTCGCCGCCCGCGCCGGCGCGGCCCTGTCCGCCGCCCGCCTGTACACCGAGCAGGCCACGATCACTGCCACGCTGATGCAGGACCTCCTGCCGCCCACGCTGCGCAGGGTGCACGGCGTGGAGTACGCCGGCAGCTACCGGACGTCGAAGGAACACGAACGGATCGGCGGCGACTTCTACGACGTCCACCCCGGCGCAGGCCCCTCCGACGAAACGCTGGTCGTCCTCGGGGACGTGGCGGGCAAAGGCCTGGACGCGGCGGTCCTGACCGGCAAGATCCGCAACACTCTGCACGCCCTGCTGCCCCTCGCCGAGGACCACGAACGCATCCTCAACCTGCTCAACAGCGCGCTCCTCTCCTCCCACCACACCCGCTTCGCCACCCTGGCGCTGGCTTCCGTACGCCGCCGCGGCGGCCGGGCGCAGCTGCGGCTGACCAGCGCCGGACACATGCCGCCCCTCATCGTCCGCACCGACGGCACCGTGGAGGAGGCCGACACCCGCGGAACCCTGGTCGGCGCCCTGCCGGCCGTCACCGCGCGCACGGCCAGGACCGTTCTCGCGCCGGGCGAGACCTGCCTGCTGTACACCGACGGGATCACCGAGGCCCGCGGCGGTCCCCTGGGTGATGAGCTCTTCGGTGAGGACCGCTTGAAGCGGGCGCTCGCCGAATGCGTGGGCATGCCGGCGGAAGCGGTGGTGGAGCGGGTACAGATGCTGGCCGCGCAGTGGCTGGGCAACGGCCGCCACGACGACATGGCCGTCATGGCCATCACCGCCCCGAAAACCGGCGCGTTGAGCATCGTCAACGGACATGCGAGCGGTGGAGCGACCAGGAGGAGCAGGCAGTGAGTGAGCCCACCGCCACGGCCGGGGCGGTGCAACGGCTGTGGCAGGCCGTGATCGGCGGTGACGAGCACCGAGCCGCCGTGACCGTTCACGACGCCCTGGCCCACGGGATGAGCGAGGAGACGCTCCTCCTCCAGGTCATCGCCCCCGTGCAGGAGAAGATAGGCGCGGAATGGGCGGCGGACCGTATCAGTGTCGCCCAGGAACACGCCGCCACCGCCATCAACGAGCGGGTCATCGCCTCCCTGGCCCACCACCCCGGCACCAGCCGGCCCGCACCCGACCGCGGCCGGGTGACAGTGGCTTGCGTGGACGGGGAATGGCACGCGCTGCCCGCCCGTCTGGTCGCCGAGGTGCTCGCCCTGCACGGCTGGCGCGTGGACTACCTCGGCGCCCAGACCCCCACCCCCCACCTGGTCGCCCACCTGCATCTGACCAACCCCGACGCCGTCCTGCTGTCCGGATCGATCCCCACCCACCTGCCGACCGCGCACGCCGCCATCACCTCCTGCCAGGCCCTCGGCGTCCCCGTCCTGGCCGGCGGCCGCGCCTTCGGCCCTGAAGGCCGCTACGCCACCGCCCTGGGGGCAGACCGGTGGGCGCCTGACGCACGGGCCGCGGCCGCCGTCCTGGCGGCGGGCATACCGCGGCCGGACGCCTCGGCGATCCGGCACACGGTGGACGACCTGCCGCACCTGGGCGACCAGGAATACACCCTGGTCGCCCAGTCGCGGACCCGGTTCGTCAAGCAGACCCTTGCCGACCTGGAAGACCGCTTCCCCGCCGTGCGCGCCTACAGCCGCGCCCAGCAGGAACGCACCGCCGAGGACATCGCCTACATCGTCGAGTTCCTGGCCACCGCCCTCTACGTCGACGACCCCCACCTGTTCACCACGTTCCTGACCTGGACCGCCGGCATCCTCACCGCCCGGGGCGTCCCGGCCCACTCGCTGCCGGCCGGCCTCGACGCCCTGGCCGACCAGCTCCACGACTTTCCCCGCGCCCTCAAGATGCTCGACCACGGCAGGACCGCCCTGACCGAGCACGCCACCCACCCCGTCCCCGGCCCCGACACACACGCATGACGCACCTGCCACCCAGCGAATTCACCACGACCGTCCGCCGCGAAGCCACCACGCTGACCGTCGTCATCCGCGGCGAACTCGACTACGACACCAGCGACGACCTCCTCCACGAAGTCGGTCGACAGCTCACGGCCGGCCAGCCACCGCCCGCCGATGTCCGGCTCGACTTCCGCGAGCTGGCGTACATCGACTCCTCCGGGCTGACGGCCCTGCTCATGATCCGCCGCCGCACCAGCGCCCTCGGCGCCACCCTCCACCTGGACAACCGGCCGGCCCGCCTCGAACGCATGCTGCGGCTCACCGATGTCCTCGACCACCTCACCGCACCTCCCACCCGCACCGGGGCACAGCAGGCGGAGGAAGACGACGGTCTCACCGGAGCAGGCGTCACCTGACCACACCGACGGCGGCCGGGCCGGGAAACCCGCGGCGCGGAAGCCCCGGTGGAGGAGACCACCACCAAAACCGGCTGCCCTGAACACAACGGACCGGGCAGGCAACGAGGTGCTCCCAGGCTTCCGCGCAGGCCGTGGAAGCGAGCCAGGTGCCCTGGATCGGCCTGGGACGCCCGCGCGCTGCCGGCGTCGAACGCGGCATGCACCGCCGTAAGCGCCGCCACCCGGCCGTGGCGACCGGACACGAAAAGCTCGCCGTCCGCCACGAGGCGACGGTGCTGATCGCGGCCGTGAAGGAACGGGTCCGGCCCCCGTAAACGCCTCGGCGGCACCACCTGCCGAGCAGTAGCGTGCTCCCATGGGGATCAGCGTTCAAGTTCGGACCTACACGGGCGTGCTCGAAGCCACGTGCGTGCATCCTTCCGTCGCTGCCCTGTGCAGACGGGCGACGAGGCAGGACCTTCCCCTGCTCGGTTGCGTCGATCCCTACGACGACACCGTGTTCAACCGGTCGCAGCTCAGGCTCCTCCTCCCGGAACTCCGGACCTTGGCGGACGGTTCAACCGCCGAAGAGGCGGAGGCGGTGCACGAGATCCTCGCCCTGACTGCTCACGTCGAGCGCAGGCCTCACCGGTATCTCGTCTTCAACGGGGACTGACAGCGACGCTCGCGCCGGCGGACCTGGAGGGCAGGACATACGTCTACGGGCCCGCCAGCCAGACGGAGTACCAGGATCCGAAGCCGGAGCTCACCGGTACGAAGCCACCCCAGTCCGGATCGATCTGCCAGATCTCTCCTGCGTGCGGGCCGTTGAGAACGAGCCGGTCGTAGATGCCGCAGCCCTGTTCGGCCAGCATGAGCGTGCCGCGGGTCGGATCAGCGGGTGCTCCGATGGGGCCGGGCAGGGGTTCGGTGAGTGGGAACGGCTCTGCGAGGCGGCCCGGCAGCCGGTCCTCCTCCCACTCGTCGTCCGCGGCCCATTCCTCGTCGGCCCGCGGGCGTGGGACGGTCAGCGGCATCACGCCGTGCCCGGGCCCGGCGAGGCCGTTGCCCACCTCCGTGACGAAGGACCGGTACTCCACCGGCAGGGCGATGCCGTGGGCTTCCTCGAACGCCCGGATCTCCCTCTCCGGTAGCGGCGGCGCCAGCGCGTACCGATGCGTGCGCGCGCCGAAACGCTCCCGCCCCGGATCCCGTGCGGCCATCTCCCGTACCCGTACGCGGACGCCGTCCGCGTCCCAGTTCGCCATCCAACGACCGTAACAATGAACGAGGGGGAGCAGCCGTGGCCGTCGACGGCTCGAGGAGCACGGCCCGGTCGGGGGCGGCCCACGTGCCGACGGTTGCGACGGAGCGGCGGAACGATGACACGTACGGGCGGCTGCTCACGGCGATGACCGCGCTTGCCACTTCTGGTCGGTATGTCTGTCCTGCGGGGCTGCTACGGAACGGAGGTGCTGGGTGCATACGGACAACGCGTCAGGGGCATCGGACTCGTCAGGTGGTGCCTGTTGGGGCAGGCGGGGTGACGGGCCGGCCGTGCGGTGGGCGACGGCGGCGTTCCTGCTGCCCGCGGCGGGTCTTCTCTACAACGACTGGTTGCTCCAGTTCTGCGTGCGGACCGGGCTTGACCAGCGCAACTCCTATGTCAGTGAGGCGTTCGCCGCCGATCAGCCCCACCGCGTGCTGTTCAGCACGGTGGAGCTGCTCTCCGCCGCGCTGGTACTGGCGGCCTCGTGCCTGGTCCTTCCCCTGGTGTCATGGAGCTGGACGTTCGCGGCTTGGGCGGCCCTCGCGCTGTTCGCCGTGTGTTCCGTGGCGGACGTCGCGCTGCCGATGCGGTGCGCGCCCTCCCGGGAGACGGGCTGTCCGGTGGACAACATCGCGCACACGGTGACCAGCGCACTGGTGCACTTCGCCGTGTTCGCCTCGATGGCCGTACTCGCCGTCCATGCTCGGTCGGCCACCGGGCGGTACTGTCGTGCCGGACGCTGGGCCCGCTGGCTGTTGCCACTCTCGATGACGGCGGCGATCGTCTCGGCCGGCCCCTACGTCGGGATTCGCGGTGGGCAGGGCATCGCTCAACGCGCCCACCTGATCACCGTCGGAGTGTGGCTGTGGCTCTTGGCAGCCGAGGCACGGAACGAGCAGCGCCGGACAGCGGCCCGTGCTCCCCGCATGCTGTGAGCCGCGGTGCCGCTGTCCGACGCGGACATCCGCACCCGAGTACGCGGCGTGCGTCGTCCGCCGAGTCCGGGAGTTCGGCCTGACCGTCGGGGGCGACATCCCGACAGGCGTCACCAAACGCCGAGTTCACTCTCCTGGGCAGGCTCCTGGGCGGGATCCCTGGACACCGGTCGGTCCGGCCCGCCGGCCGGGGCGGCGGCCCGCAACGCCGCTTCGACCCGGCGGTTACCGGTCATGGATGCCGTGACGGCCGTCATCGCCAGGAGGAGACCGGCGGCGGCGCAGAGCGGGGTGCGGATGTCGTAGGCGGTGGCCAGCCAGCCGCCGAGGAAGGCCCCGACGGGGGCGGCGCACATGGCCAGCATGCGGGAGGTGGAGGCGACACGGCCCATCAGGTGGCCCGGGACGATCGCCTGCCGGAGGGAGGGCCCGAGCACCATCGTGGCGCCCATGCCGGCCCCGCAGACGGCGAGCGCCAGCCCCGCCAGATACGGGTCCGAGGCGGCGGCCAGGCCCAGAATGGCAAGCCCTTCGACGGCTGCCGTGCAGGTCAGTGCGGTGCCGATGCCAAGTCGTCGGCCAAGGGAGGAGGCGATGCCCGCACCGAGCAGGCCGCCGGTGGCCTCCGCTGTGAGGAGCAGGCCGAAGCCGTAGGTGCCGATGCCCAGGCGGTCGTGGGCGAAGAGGGCGAGTACGGTCTCCACGGCGAGGAAGGCGACGTTCCCGACCGCCGGGCGGAGCGCCAGCCCGAGCAGCACCCGGTCTTGGAAGACGTACGAGGCCCCCGCCCGTGCTTGCCGAAGCAGCGATTCACGGACCTCCGGCACGGGCCGGGGCATGGCGGGCAGCGTCCGGACGAGCAGCCCGGAGCACAGGAACGACACGGCGTCGGCGAGCAACGGAACCGCCCGCCCGAGCGCGAGCAGCGCACTGCCCGCAGGCGGCCCCGCGAAACCGGACATGGCGGTCTGGGCGCCGCGCAGGCGAGAGTTGGCGCGCTCCAGGAGCGCGGGGTCGCGCCCGAGCAGATCCGGCAGGTAGGCCGTTGCGGCCGTGTCGAAGAACAGCCCGCCGAGGCCGAGGAGGAAGGCAACGGCCGCGAGCAGCGGAATGCTCAGCACGTCGAGCCCGGCCGCTGCCGCCGGTATCGCGAGCAGCACCGCACGCGCCGCGTCCGCGACCCACATCGTGCGCCGACGGTCCCAGCGGTCCACCAGCGCACCACCGACCACCCCGAAGAGCAGCCACGGCAGCGTCCCGGCGGCCGTGACGACGGCGAGCGCCACCGGATCCCGCGTCAACGTCAACGCGAGCAGTGGCAGCGCGGCATGCGACACCCCGTCACCGAGCGAGGAGATCGTCTGCGCAGTCCACAGCCGCCCGAACCCGGCCGGCAACTTCCGCACCCCTGAGGTCACTTGGCGCTCCCCTCGGCCTGCTCGCGCGATGCCGGGTGGAACAGTGCGAACACGAGTGACGCGTCCGGCAGCGACGGATCGGACAGCTCGCGGTACTCGTCCGCCAGTGCCTGCAGCCGCGCCCCCAACTCCGCGAACTGCTCATCGGTGAGCCGGAGGTGCGCCATCCGCACGTGCCGCTCGCCATCCGCCGGCGCCGCCTCCAGGTCCGCCACCGCATGCCGCATCAGCACGTCCGGCCCTCCCTCCTCCGGATCCGGCAGCGCGATCGTCCGCGCGGCCATCGCGTAGTACCGCTCGGTGACGCCCCGGACCTTCCGCGTCCGCACCACCTTCACCAGGCCGGCCCGTTCCAGGAGCCGTACGTGATAGCTGGAGCTCCCCTTCGCGAGACCCACCCGCTCGGCGATCTGCGTGATCGTCGCCGGCTCGAAGCGGAGCACGGCCATGATCCGGTGGCGCGTGAGGCTGGAGACGGCGCGCAGCTGTTCGTCCGTGGTGACGTGAAACGTCTCGGGAAGATCATCGGTAGCCATGCGAGAAATGGTCAACGACTCTTGACCATTGTGCAAGGGGATGCGCACGAACTGGCTGGATCATGACTCCGTTGAGCGGCGGTGGACGGGCGGTACCACCTCGAACCTGCGCTCCGGGCGGCCGGGGCTCGGAGCGCCCGCCGCTCATGGCGCCGCCAAGGACCGAGCGAGCCGGTTCTCCCGCACGCAGGCGGTATGTCACCCGCATGTCGTGGGAAGCGATGGCCATCGCGGACGGGACGTTCGTCTTCTCGTTCGACACGAACTCCATGTCCTGGTCCGCCCGCCTCACCGAGGCTCACGGCGGGCCGTGCCGGGCTCGTGCGGACACCTGCCGACCTCGCCCACGAGAACCTCTTCCGGGCACGCCGGCAGGCGCAGGAGCGTGGGGCGAACGCGCTGTGGCAGGCCGCCGAACCGGTCCTCATGAACTCCGGTGCGTGAACGGCGGACCCAAGCGCGGCTCCCTGCAGGGCCCGCAGCCGGGCAGGCCGCCCGTCCGGCCCGACCGCTGCTGCCACCACCGGCGTCACGGGGTGCCGGAGCCGGGCCGAGCCGCGTTCCTCGGACAGCCACCGCAGCCGGGAGCCCATGACTGCCGGCGGGTCCCCCTGCCGGGCCCCCCCGCGGGGTGTCGCCGCCCTCCTGCGGTCGTCTGCGCCTGGTCACGGACCGTCGTCACACCCTCCAGCCGTTCAGTCGGCGGCCGTGCTCAAGCGCGGACTGCGGCCCGAGTCCGAGAGGGCCGGTCGTCGGCCAGCCGGTGAGGGCGTGGCGGGCGCTTCCGCGCAGTCGATGACGGCGCCGACGCACCCGGGTTGCCGGTGGTACGCATCACGGATGCGCCGGCGGCGGCCGTCGGGGGTGACGGGCACGATCGACAGTTGACCGGTCCGACCAGCGTGGTCGACGCGTCACTCAGCCCCGGACACCCCGCTGCTCCTGTTCCACGCTCAAGCCCTCGCGCGCGCTGCCGCTCGGCACGGGGACGAGCGATGCCGTCGGGTGGCGGGCGCCAGGCAAACGGCGAGGCATGATCCGCAACTGTGCGGGTACGCGCAGACTTGGTTGTGATGGGGGGACGAATTGACGACCGTTATGGAAGCTGACTCAGCGCCGACAGGTGGCGCGGCGCCGGGCAGGCCGGTCATGCAGACCAGCGCTGTCCTGGTCGGGGATGGCGCGGACATCGCTCACGCCCGCCACTTGGCGGCCGGATTCCTCACCCGGGCCCAGGCCGACCACGGCCTGCGCGTCTCGCAGCGAGCCATGGATCTCACCCAGTTGGTGGTCAGTGAACTGGTCACCAACGCCCGCAAGTACGCTCCTGGCCCGGTCGTGCTGGACCTGCGCATTCTCGATGGCCTGGTGGAGATCTCGGTGTGGGACTCCGACCCGGTCCTGCCGGTTGCCCGGGCCGCGGACGCCGGCCGGGTCGGGCAGCACGGCCTGGAGATCGTCATGGCCGTAGTCCAGAGCTTCGAAGCGCAGCGGCAGCCGGTCGGCAAACGCATCACCGCCCGCCTCGCTCTGACCGACGACTCCGGCGGCGCCGTCGTCGGACGCCGGCCTCGGCAGCACGGTTGAGCCGCCGCTCGACGGAACGCGAACCGGCGGTGTGACGGGTCGGGGCCGCGTGCAACTGCCTCAGGTGTCGCGTCGCAAGGCGGGGCCCCGGCCGGTGCCGCCTCCGTCAGGGGCCCATGGGGGAGACCCGCTTCCCAATGTCCACCTTCGGGTCGCCAGGCGGCCGCCGGTAATCCGGTGGGGGCAGGTGATCTGTCCGAACAGGTCTCGAACGGACGTCCGGCATCGCTTGGGCCACCCGCCCTGAGTTCCGTTGCAGGGCAGAGCGAGTACGGCGTGCCGCGACCGCCCCTCGCCGAGCAGGCCGGACGCTCCGCTGCACCTGCCACGACCCTGGCGGCGCCCGGGACAGGGGACGCTGAGGGCGGGGTTGTGTCCGGAAGTTCGCGCCCCCACCGCTGACGACTTTCGCCTGACACGGTGTAACCCGCGCGCCCACGTGCACGACTGCTGTCACTCCTGGGAGGGACCTTTCGGCGCCGGTGCACCGGCGGTGGACGCGTCGGCTCACAAGCTCACTGATGTGCGCTGTCCGCGACGCGGCAAACGGTCCGTCACAGGTTGGGCGGACGCCCCGCAGGGGAGCCAGGGCGGTCACGCTCCGTCCACACGGATTCCCCCATGCTGCGGCGCAGCAATGAAACCACCCTGTCGAACCGTGGCACTTGGCGCTCGGTGCTTGGCACTTGTCACGTGTCACCCCCGCCGGAGACCACGCGGTTCGCTCTCCAGCAGGAAGGTAACAAAATGTCACACATGTCGTTTTCGACACTGCGTCGGGTCCGCCCGGGGCTGGGCGCCCTCACCGCTGCCGCCGCCTTCATGGCCGTTGGTGTGTCAGGGCCGCCCGCTACGGCCACGGAACCGCCCCTCACTCCCCATGCGCGGGACGGCGGGCTCAGTGCGCCCCGCGGAGGCGGTGCGCCATCAGGGGTCAGCACGCTCGCGGACAAGCTGACGACACCCTGGGGGATCTCGTTCCTCCGGGGCCACAAGGCGGCGCTGGTGACCGAACGGGACGCCGGACAGGTCTGGGCGATCGCCCTGGACGGGGCAAAGAAGAAGGTCGGCACCGTGCCGGGCGCGGTGTGGAGCGAATCGCGGGACAAGGGCGGTCTGCTCGGTGTCGCCGTGTCCCCGACCTGGAACGGGACCACCGACAAGGACGTCTTCTTCATGGAGACCACGTCCGAGGACTCCCGCGTGGTCAGGATGCGCTTCGACGGCACCAAGCTGAGCGACTACACCCCGATCCTGACAGGAATCCGCAGGGACCCCCAGGAGACCAGGCACAACGGCGGGCAGATCGCCTTCGGACCCGACGGATATCTGTACGTCGCCACCGGCGACGCCTCGAAGCGCCAACTGGCTCAGGACAAGAAGTCGCCCAACGGAAAGATCCTGCGGATCACCAAGACCGGCGCCGCGGCACCCGGAAACCCCTTCGGAACCCGTGTCTACAGCTACGGCCACCGCAACCCCCAGGGACTGGCCTGGGACCGTGCCGGACGGCTGTGGGAAACAGAGATCGGCGCGGAGAAATGGGACGAGCTCAACCTCGTCAAGCCCGGTAAGAACTACGGCTGGCCGCTCTGCCAGGGCAACTGCTCCACCTCGGGCATGACCAACCCCAAAATGGTCTGGAGCCCGGACAAGGGGGGCGTGCCCGCACAGATTGCGGTTGTCAACGACGTCATCTACGCCACCACGCTGAGCGGTCGCCGACTGTGGAGGATGCCGATCGACGCCACCGGCCAGGATGTCGGACACGCGACGTCCTACTACAACGGTGCTTACGGCCGGCTCCGCGCGATCGCCAAGGTCCCTGGCGCCGACCAGCTCTGGATGGGCACGACCGACCAGGGCGCCGGAAAGGACCGCATCCTCAAGGTGGCCATCAAGTAGAGGTTCATGACCGGCGAAGTCGTAGCGGCGTCGGTCCTCAGCGGTGTACTGACGCATACGCTCGAACCTCTTCCTTACGCCGAGTACGGCCCTCGCCAGAACCCGTGCTGCGGAGCGGACGGTGTGTCGGCACTGGTGCAGGATCCGTCGGCGGCACACGGCGCTGCGGTGTGCCGCCTGGAGAGGACCCGGTCGTGGGCATCGGTCCGGCTCACGGGCGGCGTTGCGCCCGGGCGCACAGTGGCCCGGGTACGCGGCATGCGTACCCGGGCCGGGCCGGGGCCGGTTCCCTGGGGCGGGCCGGTGGCGGGGTCAGGCGGTGAGGGTCTGGTGGAGGGCGTCGAGGCCGTCGCGGTAGATGCCGGTGAACAGGTCGGTGACCTCGTCCTCGGGGGCGTTGATGGGGTTGAAGCGGCCGGACCACTGCACTTCGGCGGCGTTCTCCTGCCCGGGCACGGCGTGGACCCGGATGGTGGAGACGTAGCCGTTGACGGGGAAGGGGGCCTGGAGGATGGCGTAGCTGTAGTGACGTTCGGTCTCGTTGAAGCCGACGAGGCGTTCGACGATGACCTCGCCCTCCGAGTTCTTCAGCCGGCGGACCCGGCCGCCTTCGAGCAGGGTGCTTTCGGAGATGTACGGGAGCCAGTCGGGCAGGGCGTCGAAGCCTCCGACGAGGCTCCAGACCTTCTCGGGCGACGCGGGGACGATACGGCTGACGGACGTCGAGGCCATGGTGCTTCTCCGGACGGTGGTACTGGTGCGGGGGATTTCGGGGAGGGCGGGGTTCAGGCGCCGTTGGGCAGCGGGGCGGCCGGGCTGACCAGGCCCGCGGCGCGCAGGTCGGTCCAGAAGGCGGCCGGGATGTTCTCGTCGAGTGCGGCGGTGTCCTCGGCGATGCGGCTGGGCCGGGTGGCGCCGGGGATGACGGCGGCGGCCACGGGGTGGGCCAGGGAGAACTGGAGGGCGGCGGCCTTGATGCTGATGCCGTGCTGGTCGGTGAGGGCCTTGATGCGCTTGACCTTCTCGATGATCTCCGGCGGGGCCTGCTGGTACTCGAAGTTGGTGCCGCCGGCGAGGATGCCGGAGCTGTAGGGGCCGCCGACGACCATGTCGACGTTCTGCTCCTCGGCCAGGGGCAGCAGGCGCTGGAGAGCGTGGGAGTGGTCGAGGAGGGTGTAGCGGCCGGCGAGGAGGAATCCGTCGGGCCGGGGCTCGTCCAGGGCGAGGGTCATCTCGATGGGCTCGGTCTTGTTGACGCCCAGGCCCCAGGCCCTGATGACGCCTTCGTCGCGCAGGCGGGACAGGACGCGGAAGGCTCCGGTGCGGGCCTCCTCGAACTTGCCGACCCAGGCGTCGCCGTGGAAGTCCTGGGCGATGTCGTGGACCCAGACGATGTCGAAGCGGTCGACGCCCATGCGGCGCAGGCTGCCCTCGATGGAGCGTTCGGTGGCGTCGGCGGTCCACTCGTGGAGGACCTTGTTGGGGTTGCCGTGCTCGAACAGGCCGCCCTTCTCGCCGAAGTCGGGGACGCCGGTCTCGATCTCGTCGAGGATGACCCGGCCCACCTTGGTGGACAGCACGTAGGAGTCGCGGGGCTTGGTCGACAGGACCTGGCCCAGGCGTTCCTCGGCGAGGCCGGCGCCGTAGAAGGGGGCGGTGTCGTAGTAGCGGATGCCCTGGTCCCAGGCGGCTTCGACGGTGGCGCGGGCGTCCTCGTCGGGGATGGCGCGGAACATGTTGCCGAGGGGGGCGGTGCCGAAGCCGAGACGGTCGGGAAGGATGTTCTTCAGGGACATGGACGGTGCCTTTTCGATCGGTGCCTCGGTATGGGGGGTGAGGCGTGAAGGAGAGCGGATGCCTCCCGGTGCGGCGGCCTGCATGCAGGAAGGCCGGGCACCGGGCGGGAGGGTCAGCCGCCTGGGCGGTAAGGGCTACCCCCATATGTTTGCTCTAGCCCGTTACAGGCGAAGACAATAATTGCAGACGCGGGGTAAGGCAAGTGGCCCCGGCAGGGGACGCTCGTGGGCACCAGGCCGCCGTCCGCGCCGGGTGCCCGGCCTGTGGTCGCCGAAGCCTGCTCCGACGCACACAAGTGATCACTCACCGGGCGGGATCAGGCGCTTGAGCAGGGATGCGGCCGCACGGTCCTCCGCCGGACAGCGCCGCTCCTGCTCGTCCGGCTCGAGCCCGGATGCGGCTCGTCGAACACCGCCGGCATGCCGTCACTCGTCCTCGGCTCGGGCGGCACGCGGTTCACGGTGACCCCTCCGCCGGCGAGATCGCCGGTTGCGCCGTCCTGGTCATCTCGCAAGGGGTCATGTCCGTCGGCGTCTCGCTGCCCGCCTCGGTGCTGACGAAGATCACGGCCCCGCTCGCGCCGGGCATCCGCGGGAGTGGCGGCGGGTCAGGCGCCCCCTGGGGAGCACGTTGACCTCGAAGAACCGCAGCCAGCCCCATCGGGGATCTCGAAGGTGGGTCCGGTCGCGAAGGTGCCGGCATTGACGACCGGGACGTCGACGTCGGGCAGCTGCCGGACCAGGTGGGCTCCCCTCCGCCGTCCCGGCAGCGGCCGCGACCGCGCGCTCCGATCCGCTCCGCCGCCTCGGGGACCGGTCGGCGTCGCGGCCGTCGACCACCACGTCGGCCCCGGCATCGGTCGGGGCGCCTGCGCCGTCGCCTCGCCGGTTCCCGCCGTCGACCCCGTGAGCGCCGCGGTACGTCCACTGGAGTCGATCTGCATCGGACGAGCACCTTTCAGCCGACGGCGGCCCGCCGGGCAGCGGGCCGGACGGTAGCCATCCCCGCCCTCTCGCCCCCCGTCCGGGCCCAGGACGGCGCGCCAGGAGCGCCTCGCCCTAGATCAACACGCTCTACTTGCACGCGCCGGATATAGGAGAGAGCGGGTAATTTCAACCAGGGCTTACCCTGGATCCCAGTCTCATCCGGAAGGAGACCCGGACCCATGACCGCCACGGATCCCGCGTTGACCGCCCTCGCCAACGGATGGGCAGCCCTCTCCCTGCTGCACGGCATGATCGAGGCGCACATCGAGCGCGCCCTGCAAGCCAGGCACGGTCTGAGCGTGCGGGAGTACTCGCTGCTCGACGTGCTCAGCCGGCAGCACGACGGCGAGGGCGGGCACCTGCAGATGAAGCAGGTCGCCGACGCGGTCGTCCTCAGCCAAAGCGCCACCACCCGCCTGGTCGCCCGCCTGGAGGACCGCGGCCTGCTCTCCCGCTACCTGTGCCCGACCGACCGCCGCGGCATCTACACCGACGTCACCGAAGCCGGCCTGAGGCTCCTGGAAGAAGCCCGGCCCTCCAACGACACCGCCCTCAGACACGCTCTCGACGAGGCCGCCGAGAACCCCGCCCTCGCCCCCCTGGTCACAGCGGTCGAGGCGATGAACCCGACCCCCCGGCATCCCGTCCCCCTTCCGGCGCGGTGAGAAGCGTCCACCCGGACCCTCCCATCGCTGTCCGGCAGGACGGCACACAACAGCGGATGGCGCGGGCATGAGCGCCGTCGCGGCCACGAGCACCGTCGTGCGGCCCGGCCGAAACGTCTCCCGAGGTGCGCCGGTGACCGTCCGGCTGTCCGGCTGTCAGGCTGTCAGGGCAGGAGTGGGGTGGCGGCGCGGGCGCGCTCCCACATCCCGTGCAGCTGCTCGAGTGGCCGTTGCTGTTCGCCGTGCAGGGCGTTGAGGACCACCAGGCCTCCGGTCAGGGCCGGCACCGCCCACTGGACGCAGGCGAGCCGGCGCTGCGCCTTGGCTGTGTCGATGGGGTGCTTGGCCGCCCTCTCGATGTCCCGGGGGTCGGGGGAGGAGGCGAGTTCGGCCTTCTTTCCCAAGACGCGGGCATAGGCGGTGGCCGCCAGCGCCGCCGCGGTGACGACCGTCTTCGCGGTGGCGGAGCCGGTCACGCCCTTCTGCTTGTACACCCGGTGGGCGTTGACGGCGAGCAGGCCTCCGCCTCCGTACAGGTGCGCAGCGATCGCGGCCGCGCTGACCGGCGTCCACTTGGTCCAGCCGGCTGATGCGATGCGCGTCTGGGCGGCCTCCGTGCCGCCTTCCTGTCTGGCGGCTCCGTTGAGCCCCACTGCGCCCATCAGGGAGCCACCGAACCACGCGGCTAGTCCCAGATCGTGCAGGCTGCGGATGACGGTATGGCGTCCGGTCATGGCGGTGCTCCTTGCAGTGCGGATATCGGTGAGCCGGTGAAAGGGCAGGTCTTGGATCACCCTCCCCCGGCCGTGGGCCGCTCGCGAGCGCTGATCGCCCGGTCGGGGGCCGACCCGCGGAGCAGGAGCCCGGGTGCGCGCCCACCGGACGGTGCTCGATCACCCAGCCGGAGCCGGCACCCCCGTGCCGGCTCGGCGGTCTCAGTCGACGGGCACGCAGGCCAGACCGCAGCAGATCGCACCGGGTCGGACAGGCCGCGGCGGCCGTCACCCACCGGGGAATTGGCGGATCCGGATGGAAGAGCAGGGAGGCGAGCCGTACGGGCGCGGCCCAGTCGTAGAAGCGCGGCCCCCTTTTCCGTAGGACGGCCACTGCCAGATGTCACCGGGTTTCTTCGCCGAACGGACGATGCGCCAGATGGGGGCCAGTAGTCCGGCGCGGTCAGGTGCCGGTCTGCCCCGGAGCCGGTCGCTGTCGGCCGGCCACGCGCGAGCAGCCCTGACGCGCTCGGCGGCCTCTTCTTCACCGCCGAGCAGCCGTAGGGCGTGGGCCGCGTCGACGTTCACCCGGTCCTGCCGTACTGGACCAGCCAGTACGGCAGGACCGGACGCATCTGCGCTCCCAGCTGCCGCTGCCCCGCATCGGCGATCAAGCAGTCGATGAGCCCGGTCGGGCGGACAACCGTGCCAGGTAGCCCTGCAACGGTGTCTCGCAAGGCAGGCAGGAGTGATCGGCCGTCCCGGTCCTATGTACGCAACAGCCGTGCCAGTTCGGGGCGGATTCGTTTGGCGAGGTAGGCGTGGCCGGCGTTCGTGGGGTGAACACCGTCCCCTCCGATGAACTGGTGGGCGGATCCGGTGAACCACCCACGGCGCACCGCGGACACGTGAGCCAGGCCGACCTTCTCCGCTGCGGCCGAGACCGCCTCATCGATCGGATGTGAGCCGATCGGTCGTTGAAACGAGTAGATGGGTCCGATGACCAGGATGCGTGCGTGCGGAAGTCCTGTGCGCAGACGCCGCAGGGTGTCTACCGCGGCGGCTGCGGTCTTCGTCGGGTTGGCGTCGTTGCGGGAGCCCTCGACCACGACCACGTCCGGCTTAGCGGCGATGGCCTGTTTGATCCGGTCTGAGTACGGCCGACCGCCTTCCTGCCGGCCACCAGTGGTGTAGCCGGTTCCACCCTTGGCGTCGAGCTTCAGAGTCAGTCCCAGTTGCTCAGCGACCAGCGAGGGCCAGCCGTTCGATCCTTTGCCGCCCTGTGAGCTGCCCCCGGCGATGGAGTCACCCAGGACCAACAATCTCGAATGTCGGGCTGCGGCATCGGTATGACCGACGCCCCCAGCCAGGAGGGAGCACACCATGCTCACCAGCACCGTTGCGCGGCCGATCGGCCGGACTGCACACATGCCCATGTTCTGAAGCTAATGGGCATGGTGGGGGCCTCAATAATGGAATGGTCCGAACAGGGGAGCGTCGGAGCGCCACAGGACGTATCGACCGGATTGGGGACTCGCGCCACTCGACACCACGAGTCCGAGTACAAAGGTGCAGAGGCGCAGAGGCGCCGGCCGGCTCGGCGGGCCGGCCGCTGATCTCGACCCGGCTTTCCCGCCCCGGGTGGCGTTCGAGGGCGCCCGCCGTCTCGTCCTCGCGGCCGCCACGCGCGAGCGCCTCGCCGACCTCGCGTACGACGTCGCGCGCCTCGAATCCCTGGTGCAGCGCCTGGACTGACGACGACTCCAGTCGGTGTGGCGGGAGCCGGCCACCGTCTTCCACGTCCGGGATGACCTGGACAGCCCTGGCGAGCTCACGGTCACCCTGCGGAAGGGTGACACCGGGGTCCGTGTCAACGGCACGGGAACGCGGGTCGGCTGAGCGTCGGCGTAGGTTGCCGACCCGGTGCTCCGCCCGGCCGGTGCTTCGCGTACGTCTGCCCATGCTCCAGATTCGGCGCGCCAGGGCGAACGCCGAGGGACGGGGGAGAGGTACGTGATCCCCGCCCCCGCGCGGATCCGCTGGGCACATCGGGCCCCGGCGGGAAGTCTTCTGTGCCGCTGGAGCGCGCGGCGCGCTGGTGGCCGTTGCCGTCAACGGCTGCGTTGTGATCTGCGCAGGGGATCATCATGCCAGGTGTCCTGGGCATACGGTCTGCACCGGCCCCCGTAGCGAGGGGCAACTGCAGGGAGGGGCAGCCAGCGATGGAGACGAGCGACCGGGAGTGGGAGACTCGGGCGAAGTGCCGTACTGCGGACCCGGACGAGTTGTTCGTCGAGGGCGCGGCCCAGAACCGGGCGAAGGCGCTGTGCGGCGGCTGTCCGGTCCGGACCGAATGCCTCGCCCACGCTCTCGACAACCGCATTGAACACGGCATCTGGGGAGGCATGACCGAGCGGGAACGACGCGGCCTTCTTCGGCGCCGCCCGACGGTGACCTCTTGGCGCTTGCTGCTGGAGGCCGCCCGGGCCGAGCACCTTCGCCCGGATCGATCGACCCGCAAGCAGACCGCCTGAACAGCGTCCTGCGCGTCCTGGGACCTGCGCCATGACGTTACAGCGACGACAACCGGCGCCAAGCCCCGGGCCGGCCCGGCCCCGCCACGTACAACTCGCCGGTGAAAGCGGGCTGGAACGGACTTCTCCGAGCGGGGTGGCGACTCCCTGCTCGTGATGCGGCTGATCGGTCGGATCCGGCACCGGCTGGCGGGCGAACCACCAGGAGGCGACGTCTTCCGTGGCCCCACCGCCGCAGGGCTGGCCGCGCGTCACATCACGGCCGGCACGTGCGCGCGTGACACGGCGGTCGACACCGTGCTGCCGTTGCGCGCCGGGGGCATCGAGGTCGGTGTTGTGTGCTCCCTGCGATCGGGCCAGCGGGAGGTAATCAGGGCCGATCCGCAGCCTCCGCACCGCCACGGGCGTACGCCACGGGCCGCCCCCCGGGGGCACTCAGCGATCCAGCCGAACGCCGTACGCCGCGTCCTCCGCCTGGCCGGCGACGGCACCCGGATCCGTTTGCACCGGGAGCCGGCCATCTGAGGCCTCATCGCGCGCCGTACACGCGGCGGGCCGAGGGCAGGTCGTAGCGCTGGTGGTACCGGAACCAGCGTGCCTCTCCGACTTCCGTTTCCGTCGGGAGGCGCCGTGGCTCATCCGGCACAGCATGGTGCCGGCGTGGTTGTCAGCTGCCTCTGCTGTAACGCGCTCCCCGAGTGCTTCCCGAGCCTGTTGGCGAAGAGCGCGCAACGGCGTTGACTTGGCGTGGACGGGCTGGCTGGGTCATATCTGGGAGACGGCATGGGAACAGATCGCCCTTGGAGCAAGGCTGTTGTCATCGGCGGCAGTTACGCGGGGCTGGTGACCGCGCGGGTGCTGGCCGACTTCTTCGACGAGGTCGTCCTGGTGGAGCGGGACGCCGTGGACGAGGACACCGGTGTGCATCCCGGCGCGCCGCAGGGCCACCACGCGCACGCGATGCTGGCGAGGGGCGGGGAGATCCTGGAGCGACTGTTTCCGGGGTTGCGCGAGGAGTTGAGGGCGGCGGGGGCACCGGTCTTCGACTACGGGGAGGGAATCGACTTCCTGCTGCCCGTCGGGCTCGCGCCGCGCAACCGCACCGGAGTGCGGATCCAGACCTTCACCCGTGACGAGCTGGAACGCCGGTTGCGCCGCAAGGTGCTGGCACTGCCCGGCGTCACGCTGCTGCCGTCCACGTCGTGCACGGGCCTGGACAGGCACCCCTCGGGGCGAGTGAGCGGGGTGACGTGCAGGCCGCAGGGCGCGGACCCCGTCAAGGTCACCGCCGATCTCGTCGTCGACGCCTCCGGGCGGTCCAGCTCCCTGGCCGACTGGCTGGGTGGGATGGGCGTCGCCGTGCCGCCGAAGCGTACGGTGAAGGCGAAGGTCACATACACGTCGATGATCTTCGATCGGGTGGAGGAAGGCGATCCCGGCCATCCGGACTTCCACGTCGCCTACCAGATGCTGTTCGCTCCCAGCGTGCACCGGGCCGGAGTCCTGCTCGCTGTGGAACGCAACCGGTGGACGTGTTCACTGTTCGCCTTCCAGGACCAGCCGCCGACCGACGACGCGGGCTACCTGGCGTTCGCCGAGAGCCTGAACAATCCGCGCCTGGCCCAGCAGATCGGCCGGCGTACCGTCCAGGAGCCCACCCGCAGTTACACCAACGTCGACAACCAGTGGCGGCTCTACCACGCGGTCAAGGATTGGCCGGACCGGCTTGTCGCCGTCGGTGACGCCGTCTGCGTGTTCAACCCGGTCTACGGCCAGGGCCTGACGGTGGCCGCGATGGAGGCGGAACTGCTCCAGGGCATGCTGGCGCGGCGCAGCGCGTCTGGCCGGTTGGACGGCCTCGCTGCCGATTTCCAGAAGAGGGTGGGCCGTCTGGTGCGTGGTCCTTGGACGCTGTCCACCAACTCCGACCTGATGTGGAACCCGCACGGCCAGCCGCTCGGGGCGCGTTTCGCACACTGGTACAACACACGTCTCTTCCAGGTGGCGGTGAGGGACGCTCGTGTGTGGGCGAGGTTCGTGCGGGTGGTGAACATGGTGGCCTCTCCCGCCGTGCTGTTCCACCCCGTGGTGGCGCTGAAGGTCCTGACCGCAGGGCCGGCCAAGCGCCGGACGCCCATGGCCGTGCTCGCCTCGGAGTCGACGCGGTCGAGCGGCACATAGCGGCGTTCATCGGTGTCCTGACCACGGGCCCGGACCACCGGATCCGGGAGCTGGGAGCGCGGCCGGTCTCTTCGGGGCCGGGCGTACGTGGCCGCGCGGGCCATACGGAGCATCTCCTCCACCACCTAGGTTCTGTCTCTTTGGTCAGCGTCGGGACCGGATGAGGATGCCGGCGAGGTGGAGTGCGGCCTGGTAGGCGATGGCGAGCTTGTCGGTTCGTGTGGCCGGGCCGCGCCACTGCTTGAGGCGGTTGATGCATTGCTCGACGGTGTTGCGCTGCTCGTATGTCTCGGCGTCGAAGCCAGGTGGGCGGCCGCCTCGGCGGCCCCGCCGCAAGCGGTGGCCGATCTGGTCGGACGGCTGAGGGATGACAGCTCGGATTCCCCGGCGCTGTAGGTGGCTGCGGATGGCGCGGGAGGAGTAGGCCCGGTTGGCCAGCACGGCCAGCACGGCCAGTTGCAATGGGCCTTGCAATGGGTTGGGTGGACGAGACAAAACCGCCGACGAGCCCGGCCCGCGCCCCCGGCGCCAGATCACGACGGATCGCCCGCTGCAGCGTCGGCATCGACGGAAGGCGCCTTCCCCTCCGCCCCTGGCCGCGCGAGCGAACAGCCCGAAGACGCTGCGCCTCGTGCAGCACCAGCACGCCGGGCTGTCGTAGCGCGTTCACCGGCATCAGGTCCGCCTCCCCCGCCCCGCGCGGCAGACGCACGCCCAGCTCAAGAGCATCCGGCGCAGTTCCGGCACCGTCGGACGCACACCGACGTGGACCCGGCGAACCCTGGCCGGGTGCGACAACTTGGACAGGGCGTACTGCAGCGCGACGGTCCTGCCCAGACCGGCGTCGCCGTACAGACACACCACCGCCCCCACCGCAGCCGCGTGCGCGACCGTCCACAACACCGACCGCACAGCAGACGTGTGCACCACAGGCGCGTCCGGCACCAGAACCGGAACCTGTGGTGGATAGCCCACCTTGCTCTTCCACGCGGGTGCCACCTGCGGAGTCACCGCCTTGCTCGGCTTCGCCCCAGGCACCCGCACCGGCATCGCAGCGCTGGCCAACACCGGACTCCACCCGAGACGGGGCGGTCGGTCGAGGTCGGTGGCCCCGGATCACGGCGCGACGGCCAGCCCGCCGGGGCCCGGTTGCAGGGCGTGGGGGTAGCGCAGGACTGGGTGCGTCGTGCGGTGCAACGGAAAGGGGGATGAGGCCACGGGTACCACTTCCAGTCGCAGGCTGGATGCCGGGGACCTTGCTACCGCGGCTCCCTCACGATCTCCGTCCGGCCCGGCATTGCGCACGGTGTTCTTGCCAGGCGCGGGAGGAGCGGGTCAGCGCCTTGTCAGTGGTCGGCGGACCGTGAAGGGGGGCCGCTGATCGGAACGGTCTGCTTCACCTCTCCACGCCTCTGATCACATCCCTTCACGATTCGCTCACGAACCCCCTAAGCTGCCCGGAGGAGGGGCGAACAGCCCTTATGGGGGAGGGAAAGTCATACTCATGGGCAGATCAGCGCTGCCGACGCGCCGCCGTGGCTCGGCCGTCGCACTCGCCACCGTCTCGCTCGCTCTCGCAGGCAGCACGATCCCGGCGGTACCGGCCGCCGCGGCGACCGTGCAGCCGCCGTGGAGTAGCCCGGTGTCGTTGTACGACTACAAGTCCGAGGTCCAGGACGTCGTCATCACCAAGAGCGGCACCGCCGTGGCCGTCTGGACCCAGCACACGACCGGCGTCCTCTACTGGGCGACGCGCCCCGCCAACAGCGGGACGTGGACCACCCGGGCCCTGGCCTCCGAGACGGTCGGCCAAGCGCGCCTCGCGGCCCTGCCGGACGGATCGGTCACCGCGGTATGGACCACGACCGACCACATCGCCTCCGCCACACTGGGCGCCGGACAGTCGGCCTGGTCGCAGCCCACGGTGATCGCCTCGAACCAGAGCACGAACTTCGACTCCCCTGACCTCGCCGTAGGACCGGGCGGGACGATCGCCGCCGTGTGGAGCCAGCGCGTGTGGCGGACCGGCAGGAGCGAGGCGTACGCCGCCACCCTGGCCGGCGAGGGTGGTTGGTCCACTCCGGCGCAGGTCAGCAACGCCGCCACCTACGCGGGTCCCTCCGGCTACGGGACCGTCGGGCACCCGCACATCGCCTACGACGGACAGGGCGGGCTCGTCGTCTCGTACTGGATGAGCGTGAGCTCCCAGTACTACCGGGTGATGACCAACACCAGACCGTTCGGCGTCTCGACCTGGCCGACCCCGCAGGAGGTCACCGCAGCTACCGTCGCTCCGCAGCTGGCCTCCGCCCCGGACGGCTCGGTCCACCTGGTGTGGCAGGACGCGAACGGCAGCTTCCAGATCATGCGCCGCGCCAGCGCGGCCTCCGCGTGGGGCCAGCCGCAGACCGCCGCGACCGCCGTCGGCAAGCCCGCCGAGGTTCCGGAGCCGCTGGTCGGGTCCGACGGGGATATCACCCTCGCCTGGACCGACGAAGCCACGGGCTCGGAAGCGGTACGGACCACCACCTTCGACAGCACCGGCGGCACCTGGTCGGCGTCGAGGACGCTGTCCTCCGGCGACGCCCGGTACAAGTCCGACGCAGTCATCGCCCCCGACGACTCGGTCCATGTGCTGTGGCCCGAGCTCGACGCCGACCAGCAGCACGAGTCCGTGTGGGAGTCCACCCTGGCCGGCGGAAAGTGGACGTCCGCACGCCGAGTGGGTGGCGGACGGTCGGTGCAGGTCGAGATCGCAGCGGACGCCGTCGGCTCCGCCACCGCGGTCTGGGGGCCTGCGTCCTCCATCTCCCCGGACACGGAGGTGATGGCCTCCACCATGATCTGGCCCACCCTTCAGGTGACGGACAGCACGGTCCCGGCGAAGGTGTTCTTGAACGGCACCACCTCCTCCAGCGCCGCGTGGAAGCCTTCCTGGACCACCAACTCCCCCGTCGCCTCCTGGTCGCTCACGCTCAAGGACACCAGGGGGCGGACCGTCCGCACCCTCACCGGCGACCCCGGCTCCGCCACGACGATCGCCCCGGTCTGGAACGGCCGCACCAGCACCGGCGCGATCGCCGACAACGGCAGACTCACCTGGACGCTGAAGGCCGTCCAGTACGGCTCCGGCGTTGCGTCGACACTGCAGACCGGCACCATCGCGGTGGCCGGCGGCAGGCCGGCTTTCCGTGACTTCAGCGGCGGCGCCGACATCGTCTCCGACGGATTCGGTGACCTGCTCCAGCTCGACACCTCCGGCAGGCTCCAGTGGCTCCTCGGCACGGGCGGCGCCCTGGCGGGGGGCGATATCGGCGGCGGATGGTCGACGAGCATCAAGGCGGTGCCGTTTGGCGACCTCAGCGGTGACCGCTGCAACGACTTCCTCGTCCGCGTCGGCGACGCCCTGCGCGCCTACCGGCCGGCCTGTGGCGCCGCGCCGTCGGCCGCGGGCACGCCGTACAGGACGGTCTCCAGTACCGGCTGGAAGCAGTACGACGTCCTGACCTACCCCGGTGACGTCACCAAGGACGGCCGCCCGGACCTGATCGCTCGCAACTCCTCCACCGGCGCCGTCTACCTCTACAAGGGCACCAGCACCGGCACCCTCTCCGCGCGCGTGAAGCTGTACGCGAACTGGAAGACGTACAAGAAAGTCATCGGCGCCGGTGACCTCAACGGCGACGGCATCAGCGACCTGATCGCACAGGACACCTCCAACAACCTGTACCGCTACTACGGCAAGGGCAACGGCACCTTCGCCGGCCGCGTCAAGCTCGCCAGTAACTGGGGCGGCTCCTACAACGTGGTGGTCGGCGTCGGCGACATCACCGGCGACGGCACAAGCGACCTGATCGCCCGCGACACCGCCGGCAACCTCTACCGCCAGTCCGGTGACGGCAAGGGGTCATACGGCACCCGGGTCAAGATCGGTAGTGGCTTCAACCGCGCCAGGGGGCTGTTCTGACAGTCCTCCGGCAGTGCGGGGCGTGAGGCTCGCAAGCCCTGCTTGTATGTCTCGGCGTCGAAGCCAGGTGGGCGGCCGCCTCGGCGGCCCCGCCGCAAGCGGTGGCCGATCTGGTCGGACGGCTGAGGGATGACAGCTCGGATTCCCCGGCGCTGTAGGTGGCTGCGGATGGCGCGGGAGGAGTCGGCCAGCACGGCCAGAGGCCGGGTCCGGGGCCTTCCGGGGCCGCTGCGGGGCACGCGGATGCGGGACATCACTTTTTCGAAGACGGGGGCGTCACCGGCCTGACCTGCAGTGCCGGTGAAGGCCAGAGGTCGTGCCCCGCCGTCCGCGGCCGGGTGCACCGTGGTGCTCAGCCCACCGCGGGAGTGTCCGAGCGCGTGATCGGCGGGCTCACCGGAGCAAGCCGCCCCTTTTTGCGTGCCCCGGCGGCGTGCTGGTGAGCCCGGACGACCGTGGAGTCCACCGACACCGTCCAGTCGATCTCGTCGTCGGCGTCCGCCGCCCTCAGAACAGCGGCGAGGGCCATCTCCCAGGTGCCGTCGACAGCGCACCTGATCAGCCGCTTGTGAGCGGTCTGGAACGGTCCGAGTTCCTCGGGCAGGTCCCGCCAGGGCGAGTTGGCGCGATACTTCCACGCGATGGCCTCCAGTGTTCGGCGGTGGCCGGCCCACCGTCGTCCACGGACCGGATCGGCCGGCATCAGCGGCTCGATCCGTCCCCACATCGCATCAGTGATCACTAATCGGACAGGCACATCCGATCAACTGACGAACCGACCAAAGAGACACGCGCTAGTCCAGCCGTACCTCACCGTCGGGGCGCGTACTCTACGGCGGTCCAAGGGGCTACCCGCCGCCAGCCGCCCGTCAGATCGGTGGCCCGCATCCGCCAGGCAGCCGCCGCGCGGTTCAAGAACGGCCACGTCGTTTCCCAGGGGTGGGGTGGATACCGTCCTGCGGGTGGTCCCTGCCGTGGACCGACCACCGGCCGGGCCGGTCGGACCGCCACCACCGGGCAAACCCCGACAGGAGAGGCAGGCGATCACCCACAGGAGTGAGACGCCCCGCCGGCCCCCCTCGCGTGCCGGATCAAGCAGGCGGGGGAGAGCCGTATTCGGGGTAGATGGTGGAGGCGCTCGGTGGCCCGCACCGTTGAAGGATGCAGGCGTCGTGGCGCTGTCAGTGGCGGCGACCCCAGGGAGCAGTCGGTATGGCACGTACGCGTGCGGAGGCGAGCACGAGGCATCCCCGGCACGAACGCAGGGGCGAGGTACGGCTGCCTGCGGTCGTCGCGACGCTCGCCGCGATCGCCCTGTACCTGTTCCTGCCGCAACGGCTGCTGGTGGCCCCGCGCTACGTGCTGCCCGTCCTGGAGTGCCTGCTGCTGGTTCCCCTGATCGCGATCAATCCGAAGCGCCTGACCCGGCAGACGAGGGTGTTCCGGGTGCTTTCCCTCACGCTCGTGGCGGTCATCGCCGTCAGCAATCTGGTGGCGCTGGTCATCCTGATCCACGAGCTGGTGTACGCCGGGGTCAAGGACGGCCGGTCCTTGCTGGTGGCGGCGCTGCAGGTGTGGCTCACCAACATCATCGTCTTCGGTCTGGCCTACTGGGAGCTGGACCGCGGCGGCCCGGTCAGCCGCACACAGGCGGCCCGCTCGGCCCTGCCTCTGGCGGACTTCCGTTTCTCGCAGGACGAGAACGACGACGCCGTCCAGGAAGTGGCCGACGGCGCCAGCGGCACGTCGGACTGGGTCCCCACCCTGGTGGACTACCTTTACGTGTCCGTCACGAACTCCACGGCGTTCAGCCCGACCGACACGATGCCGCTGTCGACCCGCGCGAAGCTCCTGATGAGCATCCAGTGCGTCTCCGCCCTGTTCACCTCCCTTCTGGTGATCGCCCGGGCCGTCAGCATCCTGCACTGACCGGCCGCGTGGAAACGGTGCCTCGACCTCGGATCGAGTGGGGCCGCTGCCAAAGGCCCGGCGACCACTTCTCGTGGCGTGCTGTCGCCGTCCTGCCGGCAGTGACGGCACGCCCATGGTGTCTGCCGAGGGAGGAGACGTGGGAACGCAGGCGCCGTCGCGCGGGCGCATCAGCACGCCGCCGGTGCCCGCACCGACCCGCCGCCGGCTCCTGTGTCAAAAGGGGACGCAGTGTCAGAACACCGGATCGAGACCCCGCGGCAGAGCCACAGCGCCCCCCTGGGCGGAGGTGGTGCGGGAGGTGAGGGGCTGGGCCGCCCGCGCGGTGGTTCACCACCCAGCTGCAACCCCCTCAAGAAGCCGGACAGCCCAGCCGCGGACAAGGCCCACGGCAACGGACCTTGCCGCGGCTACCTGCGCCGAAGCGGCATCCGGCCGGCATCCCGGAGAAGACCGACAGTCAGGCCGCCCGCCTGCGTAAGGGCTCACGCGGCGGACGGCCACCCGGCTTCGACGAGGAACGGTACAAGGAACGCAACACCGTCGAGCGGGCGATCAACGGATCGCTCGGACGGGCTCTAATCGACCCGCACTTCGGTGTTCTGGCAGGCGTGCAGCAACCAGCTCCCGTCCTCCTGCTTGGTCATGACGTAGAGAGGGGCGCCCTCCGTGTCGCCCTCTGCCGAGTGGTAGACCTGCCGGACCTTGACGGCCGCCACGTCGGGCCGCAGGAACTGCGTGTGCACTGCCTCGTAGGTGACCTTGCCGTCCCAGCTCGCGTTGGGCAGGACGGCGCGGGTGAACTCGGCAATCGCGTCGAAGCCGATGAGGACCTTGCCGTGAGAAGTCGTCCAGAGGGCGTCGGGATGGAAGAGCGCGAGGAACCCCTCCACGTCTTTGGCACGCTGAGCGCGCTCGACTGTAGCCACGACCTGTTCGATGGCCTTGATGTCCGCGGTTTCGGTGTTCATGTAGATCATCCTGAGACCTCAGGTTCGCTTGAGGTCAAGGGCCACAGCCGTAGAGAGACAGGCGGTACATGGAGCCGATACGCCCCAGGAGACCACGCAAGGCCACCAACAGGCCGGCGCCCCCGTAGGCAAGCCTCGCCCGTCCGCGAACAGCGGCGTCTGGTACGCCCCTTCGGACGGACGGCGGTTTGTTCCCAGGCTCTGTGCCGAACCGTCGACGGAGTGGTTCCGGAACGCGCCGGAGACCTGCCTTCTGCCAGTGGCAGAACACCGGCCCGAGCGGGCTCGACGATCACTACAGTCCAGGCCCATGACGACGGTTACCACGCGCACGATCGAATACGCGGCCGACGGCCTGACGATGACCGGGCACCTCGCGCTCCCGGCCGGTACCGACCGCCGGCCCGCGGTCCTGGTCGGGCCCGAGGGCATGGGGCTCAGCGACGTCGAGCGCCGCCGGGCCGAGGCGCTCGCCGAGCTGGGATACGTGGCCCTGGCCTTCGACCTCCACGGCGGCCGCTACTTGAGTGACCCCGAGGAGATGCTCGCCCGTTGCATGCCGCTGCTCGCCGATCCCGACCGGATGCGCGGCATCGGCCACGCGGCGCTCGACGTGCTGCGCGCCGAGCCGAGGACCGACCCGGACCGGATCGCCGCCGTCGGCTACGGCACCGGGGGCGCGATCGCGCTGGAACTCGGTCGCGACGGCGTCGACCTGCGCGCCATCGCGACAGTCAACGCACTGACCACGGGCCGACCGGGCGAGGCGGCGCGCATTCACTGCCCGGTGTGGGCCGGGGTCGGGTCGGAAGACCCGATCATGCCGCCCGCGCAACGGGACGCGTTCACCGCCGAGATGCAGGCTGCGGGCGTCGACTGGCGCCTCGTGGTCTACGGCGGCGCCTTGCACGCCTTCCATCACCCAACGGTCGAGCACACCGTGGTCCCCGGCGTCGGCTACCACCCGCAGCACGCGCGGCGCTGTTGGCGGGACGTCGTCGACCTGCTCGCCGAGTGCCTGCCCATGACGGAGTGATCTGGCCGGCGACCCGCGCCGCGCTCGTAGGCCTCGACTTCGCCGGCACGCTCGTCCCCATCGTCGCCGACCCCGAGCAGGCCCGCGCGCACCCCGGCGCTGTACCCGTGCTGGCCGCGCTCGCGCCCCGGGTGGCCTCCGTCGAGGCGGTGCCGTAGCCGAAGAGCAGTCCCGTACCCACCGGCCACCTCGGGTAGCCGGGCACCCTTGCGTGCTGTGCTCATGTCGACGGCCGGATGATGGCACGTCTGCCTGATCGCCGACCTGGACAAGCTCGGCGGGGAAGCCGACGGCGAGCAGTACGGTCGGCGCGCCGGCACCTGTGCGAGGACGTCCGGGGCGCGCTGATCTGTGTCGGAATGCTGGTCGGAGGGCTCTGTCCGGGGGTGAGCACGAGAGCGGCGGCCGCCCGTCCGGGACGCCGGGTGCGCGCTGTTGCTGAGACCAGTCAAAGCGGCACCCGAAGACGAGCCCCGCCCTGTGCGGGCTAGGCGTTCTACCACTGCGCGGATCGGGCGCATTGGCCAGAAAGCCTGCCTGTCTCCGGCCGGCACTGCCACACTCGGTCTGTTGTGATCACCGCACGCCAACGGAGGACACGATGAGCCAGCGGGAAGAGCCGTGGCAGCCGAGCCCGAAGGACCTGCCCTTCGCGATCAGCCTGATCAACCCCCACGGCGACCGGCACTTGGCCTTCAACGACGAGGACGGCCACTTCTACCGTCTGTGGCAGTACAAGTCCCCCGAACCGCTGCACACCGGCCAGGCGATCCTGCTACGCCCGAGCGACGTCGACCAGATCATCAAATTCTCCATGCTCTGGGCGATGAAGCACCCGACCCACCCGCGCAGCGAGGCCCTGATCGACGAGGCCGCCGTCGGAGCCAAGGCCGCGGTCATGCACTTCGCCCAGGCTGCCCAGGCTCCGATACAACGCTAGGACGATGTTCGGGGCTCACTGGCCGTCGCCCTCTTCGGTGGATGGCTCGCCCGTGTGCGGCGAATGATCTTCTTCACCGACCCTTGCAGGGAACGTAGCAGCTCCCGCTCGGCCTCTTCCGGCCGGACCTCGATGGTCCATTTCCGGACGTCGTCGTCCAGGGCCTCGATCGTGCGTGTACCCCAGTGAGTCCCCGAGGTGGTGTGGCCGTCACCGCCTCGGGAGCTCGGATGTCCGACGGGCTCCAGCACATCTCTCCCGTCCGGCTTTCGGCCCGGTTTCCGTGGCCCCATGGCGAAGGAGATCCGCATCCGGGGTCGAGGACGAGACGTACGAGGAACTGCAACGTCTCGCCGCCGACGACCACGAGGACCCTGACCAATACGCGAGCCGGCGGCTGACCGCAGACCTGGCACCGCGCCGCGGCTCTCGTCCAGTCGCTGCTGCGCGTCCCGGCTCTGGAGCACGGCAACCCGCTCTTCGACGCTGCGGTCGCTGTACGCCACCTGAACGACAGCGATCCGCCCGTGCGGTTCACCGCCAAGGAGGCTGCAGACCTCGTTCGAGCAGGTTGCCGCCGGACGGATGGATGTCCGCGCCCTGGCGAATGCCCTCAAGGAGCCGTCGGAGCGAAGCTGAGCCCCGGGTCCGCCTCGTTCCGAGCTCCATACGGTGGAGACGTTGCTGATCATCACGACTGCCGCTCTGTGGGGCTGGGCGCGGGCGTGCTCATGCCCCCTCCCGCGTACCGGTTCTCCGTGGTCTTGGAGGAGCCCTGGCGGTCGGCGCGCTCGGCCGGCCGTCTGCTCTTCGATACCGGCAACGGATGGCTGGGACGTTCTCGCTGGGCAGCCGGGCACCCTTACGGGCCGAGCGCACTTTGCGTCGCCTCCGTCACTGCCGTGGTCTGCGCACTGTTCGCGGCCGTCACCGGGGTCCGCCCCGAGCTGGTGGTCGGGCTGCTGCTCACACCGGACGCCGTGCTGCTCGCCACCGTCGACGTCGCGGCGCACCGGCTGCCCGATGTACTCACCCTCCACTCGCCGCGACCGTGCTCGTCCTGCTCGGCGTCGCCGCCGCGCTGCCCGGTGCTGGCGGCAGATGGACGTCCGCGCTGCTCGGCCGTCTCATCCAGGCACCGGATAACTTCGGGTCTTCCTGATCAGCAAGGGACTCGGGTCTGACCGGACCGACTCAGCGCCGACGCTGACTCCTCATGGCCGCGCGGACCTTCCGCTATGCCGAACGGGCCTCGGCCAGAGCAGTCCGCGGTCGGCAGGCTGTAGCGCGTCGCGCCTGGTGGATCAGCGGTCAGCGCTCCGGGGCCGGTGACTGCACCGCGGGCACATGCGTGCAGTGCGGCGCACACCCTGCCCTGGCCATCAGCGCCGCCGCTGCTCACCACCGGGTGCGCTGACATGCCGGCCCGGCCAGGGATCACTTCCTGACGGCCGGGATGCGGTGCGCAGGCAGCAGGCCAGTCCGCGGCGGCGCATCGGGCACCGTCTGACCGTCTCTGCCGAACCGGCGCGAACGCCCACCGGTACGGGGAACCGCCCGGTCTATTCCGACCGGTCTATTCCTCCCCGGTCCGCAGGAGGGTGCCGTTCGCCTCCGGGCGTAGGTACGGCGCGCATCCTTTCTCGATCTTGCGTGACTTCCTCATCCAGGTCCACGCCCTGCGTCCGGGCACATCCCACCAGGCGGAGGAACACGTCGGTCAGCTCTTCGCCCCGGTGGGGGAGCCGCTCAGCCAGGTTGCGAAAGCTTCGCCGACCTCCGCCGTCAGGAGCCCGATCTCCAGCGGAGGCCACGCACGGCACGGTTGCTGCCGCGAGGTCGAGCCGGGCGTCCATGTCGAGGTTCACCTCTCCGTACGGACGCACGTGGGACCAGGACAGCGGGGTCGGGCCGCGTCGGTCGGCCGGCGTGAGGGATCGCCTCGGCGGACGCGGTGCGGGTCCGGATCGCGGTTGCATACTTGATCATCCGGTCGTGCCGCCGGGCGATTGAGTTCCCGGCGGGTCGGGCGGGCCGGCACCGGGGTCGGCTGGGGGCAGGCATCCGGTTCGCCGGCCACCGGCCGGTACGGCTTCACCTTGTTGATCCGCTTGTCGATCCGCTTGATCCTCGGCGGCAAGCCGAAGCTCGGCAATCTGTGACGGTGATCCTATGAGATGCCACCCGAATGGCTTTCGCACACTCGTTCCGCTTACGCTTTCCGCTGGCCCGCGCCACGCCCGGTGGCTGTGGGAGGTCAAGGAGGTGGGAGGCCGATGCCCGAGCAGGCTTCGGCATCCGAGCACGGCGTTCCTGGCAAGCGCCTGCATCTGGTGCCCGACGAGGCCGTCGAGGCCAGCCGGATGGAGGCGGTTCGCCGTTACGACATCCTCGACACCCCGCCCGACGGTGCCTTCGACCGGGTGGCTGCGCTGGCAGCCCGCTTGTTCGAGGTTCCCGTGGCGACGGTGACGATCGTGGACGAGGACCGGATCTGGTTCAAGGCCGCGTACGGCCTGGACGGGGTCAGTGAGATCGGCCGGGACCCGGGCCTGTGCGGCTCCGCGGTGCTGCGCGACGATGCGCTGGTGATTCCCGACACTCTGCTCGACGAGGTCGCCTGCGGCAACCCGCTGGTCACCGGTCCGCTGGGGGTGCGGTTCTACGCCGCCGCGCCGATCACCACCGTGGAAGGACACAAGCTGGGCACGGTCAACGTCCTGGACACCAAGCCCCGCTCCATCACCTCCGAACAGACTGCCACCCTGACCGATCTGGCGGCGATCGTGATGGACGAGATGGAGCTGCGCCTTTCCGCGCTGCGCACCGTGCGCCAGGAGCAGCGGGCCGCCGAGGCCGAGCGGGCGGCCCGGGAGCAGGCGGAGAGGGACAAGGCGGCGCTCGCCTCCTTCGCCTCCACCTTGCAGCGCACTCTGTTGCCGCCGGTGCTGCCGACAGTGCCGGGCCTGGAGCTGGCCTGTCACTATCACACCGCGTCCGTGCACGACGTCGGCGGCGACTTCTACGACGTCTTCCCCCTGCCCGCCGGGAAGTGGGGACTGTTCCTGGGGGACGTGTGCGGCAAGGGCGCCGAGGCGGCCACCATCACCTCCCTGGCCCGCTACACCCTGCGCGCCTCCGCCCAGCACACGGACGATCCAGTCGCGGTACTCCAGGCCCTGAACAGCGCCCTGCTGGCCGATGTGCGGGCGGGCAGCCGGTTCTGCACAGCTTTCTTCGCCACCCTGACCCCTGATGCGGCCGGGGGCTTCACCGTGGAGCTGGCCACCGGTGGGCACCCCCCGGCCTACCACCTCAGCCCCGCCCCGCCCGAAGCCGGGCCCGCCTCGCACACCCGGGTGGAAGCGGTCCATCCCAAGGGCGGCATGCTCATCGGGGCCTTCCCCGGTGCCCATTTCGCCTCCACCACCCTCCACCTCGCCCCGGGCCAGACCCTGCTCCTCTATACCGACGGCCTGACCGAGGCACACACCAGCACCGGCACCATGCTCGGTGACGAGGGCCTGACGGCCTTCCTCACCGCTCGTCCCGCCTTGTGCGGGGCGGCGCAGTTGGTCCAGGACACCGTCGGTCTGCTGGACGCCCTGCCCCAGGGCGCGAACGACGACGTCGCCCTGCTGGCTCTGTCGGTTCCCACTCCCGACCAGGCCGCCGCCGCGACGGGGGCCGGATCCACCGCCCACACCACCGCCGCGCCGGCCGGCGAGGAGCACTGACCGCCATGACCGACGACCTCGAGCTGACCCTGACCGCCACCGCCGGTTCCGCAGCGATCGCCACCGTCACCGGCGACATCGACCTGCATACCGCACCCGGCTTGGCCACCCGCACGCTGGAGCTGATCGACCAGGGCCACCACCACTTGATCCTGGAACTGTCCGGTGTGGACTTCTGCGACTCTTCCGGCCTCAGCGCACTGATCGGCATCTGGCACGGCGCCCAGGAAGCAGGAGGCTCCCTGGCCCTGGCCGCCGTCCCCGACCGGCTGATGCGCATGCTCATCCTCACCGGCGTCGACAGCCTCCTACCCCATTACCCGAGCACCGACGACGCGCTCAGCGCCCAGCAGGGCGCTTCCGACGCCGCCTGAACCGCTCCTTCGCCGGTGGCTCGCATCGCTCCCCGGGCAGCAAAGCCCGGCCTGCGCGGTGGTACAGGACGCGCTGACGCACGGGGTCGACACCGTGCTGCTGACGTCCTCGCACCCGTACCCGACCAGTGTCCCTCTCCACCCCGGCCGGCGGCAGGCCGTCGGCACTTGCGCACGTGCCCACACCCGGGGAGATTCCCCGCCGACTGGCCACCCGCTGACGAGATCCTCTCCCGCTGCGCCCGGCAGGGACTCTCACTGCGAGGTCTGTCCGCACTCCAGATCGATCCGCGCGGCTGCCCGGAAGGTCCGCTCACCGGCTTCGCGCCCGGAAGGTCTGCCCATCGGCTTCGCGGCTTCGCGGCTCCTCCCGAGCACGCCCACCAACCCGCTCTCGACGCGCTCTTCGGGACGCTGCGGAGCGACAGCTGCCGGGTGAGGTCACCCGCACGTGTCCTCGGCCTTGGTCCGTGCGGCCACCCACAGGGCGATCTGCGTGCGTGACCGCATGCCGAGTTTGTCACGCACCTTGTCCAGGTGCGTGGCGACCGTATGTGCCGAGAGACCGAGCCGCTCCGCGATCTGCCGGTTGGTCAGTCCGCGAGCGACGAGCCGGGCCACCATGAACTCCCTCCCGGTGAGCGTGGACCGGTCGCCGACGGCCTCCACGGCGTCCGTCGTCGTTCGGTGGTCGTCGCTCCTTGTCCGCAGCGCGTACGCGACAAGCCGGTTCCCGCACAGCCGACGGCCGCCGCTGACAGCCGCGTCCCGAGCGGCCGCCGGGAGCCCTGTCCTGGCACGAGCCACCGTGCGCTCCACCTGGCGTCGCCACGGGGCTTCGGACACGGCGTCGAGTCGGCGGCGTGCCTGCGCGCTCGCCTCGTACAGCCGAAGGGCTCGCCGCATGTCGCCGCTTTCGGCGGCCACGAGGGCCAGGCCCTCCACCGGGTAGAGCGCGTGAAGACTTGTTCCGGGGACGATCCGCAGTACCTCGGCGAACAGGGCCTCGGCACTTTCCAGGTGCCCCAGAGCCAGCCGGACGGCGCCCGCCGTGTGCAGAGCGGCCGCGACGCGGCTCCACGGGGCGTGAGCCCTGAGCACGGGCAGGCAGCGGGACATGAGTTCGTCGGCCTCTCGTGCCTCGCCCCCTTGCAACAGCGCCCAGGCCAGGTGATGCGTGCACCACGCGGTGTCCTCCGGTTTGCCCAGCGCGGCGACGACGTCCACACACTCGCGCAGATCCGCGACGGCCGCGCCGAACTCCCCGCGGCACAGCCGGGCCGCGGCCCGCGCGTCCAGGGCGTTGGCAAGTCCGGCGGGGTGACCGCGCGTGCGCTCCATGGCCACCGCCCGCTCGCCGAGGCGCAGTGCCTGTGCCGGGTCGGCCCGCTGGCAGGCCACGCGCGCGGCGAGCGCCGCCACCTCCCCGCCGAGCATCCGGCCGCCGGCTTCCGGTAGCAGCTTCGCCAGCAGCGCGCGGGCGGCTGACGGCTGCTCCTGCTCGTAGTGCACGCGCGCCAGTTCCAGTGCCAGCCGTGGCAGCGAGGCGCCGTCGCGGACGGTGGTGCCGGCCAAAGCCGCCACGAGGTTGTCCCGCTCCACGGCCAGTGGGCTGCCTGCCTGGTCGGGGAAGACCTCGTCGCCGGCCCGGTCGGCCAGCCCGTTCAGCCACTCGAGGACCCGGCGCCTGGTGGTCGGCAGTTCACCCGATGCAAGCAGACACTCCAAGGCGTAGGCGCGGATGGGACTCAGCTGTCTGAAACGCGCGGTCCCCGCCTGGGGGACACGTGCGATCAGGGACTTGGCCTCCAGGGCACAGAGGATGCCGAGCACCTGCCCGGGTGGGATGCCGTCACCGCCGCAGACCGCCCGCGCGGCGGCCACGTCGAACCCTCCGACGAGTACCGCAAGACGTCGGAAGACCGCCTGCTCGGCCGGATCGAGCAGGCGGTGGCTCCAGTCGATCGCGGAGGCCAGCTCGCTGTGGCGCCCGGGTCCGGTCCTGTGTCCGCCTGCCAAGAGGGACAGCGACGAGACCTGGTCGCCCAGCCCCGCCAGGATGTCACTCGGCGGAAGGGTTCCGGCCCGGCGGGCCGCCAGCTCGACGGCGAGCGTGAGACCGTCCAGTCTGCGGCAGATCTCGGCAACCGTCCGGGCGTTTCCACGATGGAGCCGGAATCCTGGTGAGCGACTCGCGGCACGATCGACGAACAGCCGGACGGCGTCCGCCCGCAGGAGGACGACCGGGTCGTCTCCGGCGTCGGCCGGAGGCAGCGAAAGCTCACCGACCCGGAGCACCGTCTCGCCGGGCACCCGCAGGGCCTCCCGACTGGTGGCCAGGATGCGTAGCCGAGGGCAGTGACTCAGCAACGTCGCGATCAGTCGGGCGCACGGCTCCGCCAGATGCTCGCAGTTGTCCAGGATCATCAGCCGACGGGTGTCACCGATCGCGTGGACCAGGACGTCGGCACCGGAGCGTCCTGCCCGTTCACCCACGGCCAGCGCGGCGGCGACGGACTGCGCGAGCGCGGCGCCGTCATGCAGCGCGTCGAGTTCGACCAGGTCGACGCGCCCGTGGCGGGCGGTCAGGCCCTTGGCGAACTCCAGCGCCAACCGCGTCTTGCCGACGCCGCCGGCACCGGTCAGGGTCAGCAGCCGCGACGTCCGCAGCAGCGTGCGCAGTCGTGACAGCTCGGCCCGTCGGCCCACGAAGGAGTCGAGTGTCCGTGGCAGGCCGCGGCCCTGGGCGGTCGCCGGGGCATCGCTGCGCGGGGGCGGTGATACGGCCGTCTGCGCCAGGCCGGAGTTCCGGCGCGCCGAGCGTTGCCGGAACGCCCGCTGTCTGCATGCGTCGGAGCAGTAGCGAGCCGGCCGACCGCGACGCGGTCGACCGGTCAGCGGTGCACCGCACGCCTCGCATGCCATGAACCTGTCATCCCCAGTTCCGGGTCGCTCACTCCCGGTGGGAGGCCCTGGAGTTCGTCGTGCCGTCGGGGTCGATGCCGAGCACGACGGTGCCGGTCACACCCTTGCCGAGATCGCTGCCGATCTGCGTGAGCGTCAGCAAGGTGGAGGACCCGCCGTTGCGGTAGATGCCGTCCCTGGCGTTGAGCGTGCGCGTGGCGGTGTTGCTCCGGTAGGGGGCCAGGGTGGCGATCCTGCTGTTGTACGTCTCCGGGAAGTAGAGCTGACCGGTGTGGGAGACGTGGCCTCCGTGGTACTTGCCGTTGGTGACGGTGCCGCCGGCATGTGTCTTGACGTGGATGTGGAGGGCACGGCCGACGTACCAGCCGGGGTAGACGGTGGTGAACTCCGCGATCCCGGTGGAGTCGGTCAGCTGGACGCCGCGCAGGAACGTCGTGTCCGGGGTCGAGCCGCCTGCGACGTATCCGGAGTAGACGCCGAGAGCGTCGCAGTGCCAGATGTCGACCGCCGTGCCGGGTAGTGGGGAGCAGGTCGCGGTGTCGATCACCTTGACGCGGAGGGTGAGCGGCACGCCGGGCTTGCCCTCGGTGATGTCCTTGCGGACCGTCTCCAGGTCCAGGTAGTACGGTCCCTCGGTCTGCTCGGGCGTGAGGACGCAGTCGGCGACCGGCAGGGCCGGGGTCTGGTCGGCGCGGCTCCGGTCCGCGGCCGCGGTCGCCTGTCCGGTCGTCAGCCCCAGGGCGGCCGCTCCGAGCGTCGCACCGCCCAGGGCGGCTATGACGGTTCTGCGGCTTGCGGAATGGGGGCGGGGGGTGTCAGTCATGCTGCGAGAATGGCGCCTGCGGCCGCTCGTGGGATCGATCGGATGACCGGTGGATCGTACGCGTTACGAAACTCACCACCGGATGCGGCCGGAGGCGATGCCAGGAATCCAGGTCTTCATACAGACAAAGGCGTGCCCGACAGGGGCACGGACCTTGCGGTGTGAGGCGTGGTGCTTCTCTCTCCAGGCCACAAGTTCGCTCCGGCCGGGTTCGCGGCGGTGTCGGTCTTCCAGCCGGCCCTTGCGTACCGGGTCCGCTCCCTCGCGCCGCAGCGCCGTGACCAGCTTGCGGCCGAACTGCCGCAGCATCAGTCCGCTGAACGGGGCTGTCCAGGGCGACATCACCGCAGTGACCGCAGCAGCCACAGGGAGATCATCCCAGTTGCCGGTCCCGCCCCACCTCGTCGATCCGACGTGCTCGACGCGCAGGTCAAGGAGGGCGCATGGGCCTGGTTCATTTCCCGGGCGATGGAGCCACGTCCAGTCCGGAAGGCTCCTGATCCTACAGCGGCTTTGCCGCCTTCCGGCGGCGCTTGGCCCGGGCCGAGGGGTTCACCCTCTCCGAGATGCGGGGCTTCGGCGGCGAACGACCGTGGAGCGAGGTGTCCACCGTGCTGGAGCCACTCCTCGATCACCCGGACGTCGGCGGTGACAACCTCTCGCCCACCGACTGCGCGCGATCCTGCCCCGCTTGGAGGGTCTACGTCGCGGTGCTGGACCGCGCCAGTACCGCGCTGCCGGCGGCCCTGCCCCCGGCCGTGGTGCCGGGGACCGATGTGACGAGCCTGATCCGTGAAAACCGTCGAACCGGCCCGCCCAGGTGCCCGTATAGCCTGACCACATGATTCATGAAGGGGATTTCCGGGTCGGTGACGTGCTGTCGGTCGCGTGCCCCTTCACGCTCACCAGGGTCGAGCGTGGTGTCACGGGGGGCCATCTTTCGGTGCGATGGCCGTGGTGGGAAACCGACGACGGCAACGAGTTCGCGCGCTGGAACGGCATCGTCGCCCTCGGCGTGCACAGCGGCAGCAGCGTCTCGCCTGAGGTGGCGGCCGAGCTGTTTCGCACGGACCCTCCGCCCGAACAGCTGAAGGCGGGGGACGTCTGCAGGGTCGGCGTGCCACCTACCGTTGTGCACGTGACGGCCGTCGACCACCATGATCCCCCGCTGGAGACGACCTGGCTGCCGCATCCCACACAATCCGTGAGCGTGCTGCGTCGAGGTCTGTCCTATCGCGAGTTTCCGAGTGAGAGCCATCTCGACGGCTCGGGGTACACCATCCACCCTGGCGACGGGATTCCCTTCACCTTCGAACTCTTGATGCGTCCGTACGCATCCCTTCAAGTGGGCGACGAAGTAGCCGACGCCGGCGGCCGGGCATGGCGGTTCGGCGGGCCCTGGGACTGGACCGCCTTCGACGGGGAACCGGCCGGCGCGGGTCCTGTGTGGCCTCTCGTCCTGCTCACCCGAGCAGGACGCCCGTGCTCCGTCGACGACGCCGAAGCGGTGGCTGCGAACACAGCGAAAGGTTCGCACCAAGAGACGGTCCGAGAGTGGATGTCACTCACCGACGCCTCGCCCACACCCTGATCCGTCGGGAAGCTTGCGGCATCTCCTCCCGTGACTGAGCACGAACCCGGCCCTACGACCCACCGCCTCGGCCACCAGGCGGGATCGGTGAGGAGGACGTCCAGCGGAGTGTGCGCGCCCACGACGCCGTGAACCGTACGTCCTCCCAGGGATGTCCCGGTCCGGCCACGGTGAGCTGTCCGGCCAGACGTCGGGCCGTCTCCGGGCGCAGCGGGGTCATCGGGGCGACCGGACGCAGTGTGCCGGCCGTGTCGTATCGCGTCCACGTCGTCAGCCACTCCTGTGCGGTGAGGACGTCATCCGTTGCCCGGCACAGCATCCCGTGGCAGGTGGGTCCGAGGCTTGGGCCTGCCCTTGCGGCGGGCCGCGCGATGCTTCCGCGTTCAGCCTGACCCGGACCGTGCGCTACCGGACCGTGCACTATCGCCGCGGCGCCCGCAAACACCCGCCCAAAGCGATCCAGAACCGCATCACCGACGCCGTCCGCTCCCGCTGACAGCCCCGCGTCCGCGGACGCCCGCCGCCGCGCCGCCGGTCGGGCCGGCGTCAACGATACGGCTGCTCACCCTCCCCCTGCCCCCGGTGGGCGGGGCGTTTGCCGGACGCACAGGTCGGCCGTCCGCCGAGTATCCCCGTACGCCCTTGCCACCCCCTGACCGCACTGTGGGCACGACGCGGACCGGGCCACCGAGCTGCACGGCCGATTCGAGGACACGCCCCGTAACCGTCTGACACACTCCTCATACGGTGACAAGAGGGGGGCACGAATGGTCATCGTTGGCTTAGTGGTTATCCTGTTCGTCGTTTTCGTCGCCCTTGGGTTCATCTTCCGGTCCCATGACCGGGACTCAGCGGCCACACTGGTCCAGGGAATCGGCGCTATCGTCGTCCCTGCCGCCAGCGCCGCGTTGTTTCTGACGAACCGCAGGCCCCGGGCGGAACTCACCGAACCGGCTCTGCGCCGCTTTGCCGACGAGTTGGCTGAGCGGGTAAAGGTGCAGTGGAGTGCCGCGGCCGGCGAACGGCGGCTGCTGCATCCGAGCCCCGTACCGGTGCGGTGGAGATGGTCGGATCTTCCGTTGTCAGGTCCGGCGGCCGACGCTGTGGGTGCCGGGAACGGCTCACGGCGGTTCGAGACCCTCCCGGGGCTGGAACCGATCACCATCGCGGATTTGGAAGCGGGTGCCGTTCGGGACCTCTTCCGCCTCTACGGTGCGTTGGACTCCGGCCGGATGGTGATCGTCGGAGCAGGCGGGGCCGGCAAGAGCGGCGCCGCCATCAGGTTGCTGCTCGACGCGCTCGCGCATCGTGAGGCGCTGGACCCCACCGCGCGCGCCAGAGTCCCCGTGCCCGTGCTGCTCACGCTGAGCGGTTGGGATCCGCTGAATCAGCGACTGCACGACTGGCTCGTCACACGGCTTGCCACGGACTACATGTTCAGGAAGTCCGAAGAACACGCGGGTGGCGCCGTCTCCCGACTCCTCGGCACGGGCCGGATCGCCGTCTTCCTGGACGGCCTGGACGAGATACCCGAGCCCGTACGCCCCGTGGCACTGCGGGCGCTGGACGAGCAGGCGAACTTCCGCCTGGTCATGCTGAGCCGCGTGAACGAGCTGCTGACGGCCGTATCCGTGGCGGGACCCCTGTCCGGCTCCGCCGGGCTGCAACTGCTGCCGGTCAGCGCCGAGGACGCGGCGGAGTACCTGACGCGCTGCCAGACACAGCCGCTCCCGGACGCCTGGCGCGTTTTGGTGCAGCACATCCGAACGCACCCCTCGGGCGCAGTGGCCCAGGCACTGGACACGCCCCTGATGCTCACGCTGATGCGCGACACCTACCGCACCGACCAGCGCTTCGAACTGGAACGGTTCGCGGACCGGGCGGCGGTGGAGGACCACCTTCTCGCCCGAGTGCTGCCCGCCGCCTATGACGACGACCGGCCGGGACAGCCGCACAGTCGCTACAGTCTCGCCCAGGCCGAGCGCTGGCTCGGCGCCATAGCGCATCGGATGAACAGCGAGGGGACCCGCGACCTCGCCTGGTGGCAGGTTCCCCGGTGGCGACCGGCATGGCCGAGAACGACAGCCAGTTGCCTCTTCCTCGGAGTCCTCGCCGGAGCAGTGGGCTTCTGCTGGGCGGGACTGGCGGCCGGACTGGGAGCCGGCGCGACAGTGGGACTCTCGGTAACACTGTCACTCACGTACGGACGCGCCGGGGACTCCCCTCAGTTGCTGGGCCGTCTGCAGTGGAGGGATTTCGTCGTCCGCGAGAACTTCCAGTTCGGGATTGTCGGCGGGGGAGCTCTCGGACTGGCAGTGGGCGTCGCCCTCCTCCTCGCGCACGGCCGCCTCGTCATGCTTTTCGGCGGCCTGGTGTTCGGCCTTCTCGCCGGTGTGGTGGGCGGATTCGTCACGGGTCTCAGCAACCGCAGCGCCGACAGCCACACTCCCATCGACCCCGTCTCGTGCTGGAGACAGGACCGTCAGTACACGCTGACCGCAGGAATCGCTGGAGGCCTCGTTGGCAGCGTCACCGGGGGATCCTGCCTCGGTCTGCTCGCCGAACTGACACACCAGCGGATCTTCGGGATCATCGACGGATTCCTGTCCGGGATCGCGCTGGTCATGGTGGGGGGCCTCCTGCTCAGCCTGGCGCTGAGCCTGGTGGGATCGGTGACCTGGCGCACGTTCCTCGCGAGCCTCCAACTGCGTCGGAGGGACGAGACGCCGGTCCGCCTGGTCAGGTTTCTCTCCGATGCCCGCGAGCGTCATGTCCTGCGAACCGTAGGGCCCGTGTACCAGTTCCGCCACGCGAGGCTCCAGGACCGTGTGGAGGAGGCGTTCAGGGCCCGCAATGCGCCCAGGACAGATGGTTGAGTGCCTGAGCCGAGGCCATCGGGGTCGGTGGTCCGTCCTCCCGCGATCAGAGGCGTCCTCATCGCCGGCACCGAGACCGACCCCGGCCCTGAGGTCAACGGCGATGCAGGGGCGTGACCGAGCCATGCTCAGCCACCCCAACGACGGGGTCGCCGACCTGGCGGCCCGCCCTCAGCTTCCGGAACGGCAAGTCCCCGCGCCGGCCTGGAGCGGCTCAGCGAACTCGCGCTGATCCACCCCCCGGCCCCATCACACCCCCAGGGCCCCGGGCCGCAAGGGTCTCCTGGGCCCCGGAGTGTGATGGCAGGGTCTTCAGTACGCCACGGTGAACCGCTCCCCGATGTGCCTGGGCTTCTCGATCTCGTCCACCAGCGCCACCGCATAGTCCTCGGTGGAGATCCGGCTCTGGCCGTCCGCATCGGTGATCAGATCTTCCAGGCTTTCGCGGTATTCACCGGTGCGTTCGCCCGGGGCGATGGTGCCGGCGGGGGAGAGGTTGGTCCACTGCACGTCGGTGACGGTACGCAGGAAGTCCAGTGCGTCGCCGTGCGCGTGCATGATCTGCAGCAGGAACTCCGGCAGGCCTTCGGCGTCCCACACCCGCTTGCCGTCCGCCGTGCGCAGCGAGCCCGCGCCGCCCACCGTGACCAGCCGCGGGGCATCCGTGCCAAGGGTGCGCAGCCCCGCCACCAAGGCCTCGAAGGACGGCTTGATCAGCGTCTGGTGGCCCGGCCCGTCGCCGCCGCCGACCGCGCTGACCACCACGTCGGCGCCCCTGGCGTGCTCGGCCACCGACGCCGGGTCCGTCACATCTCCGGTCACCACGGTCAGCCCCGGGTGCTCGGCCGTCAGTTTCGCCGGGTCGCGGACCACCGCGGTCAGCGTGTGGCCGCGGCGCAGCGCCTCGTCCAGCACGCGCGAGCCGATGGTGCCGGTGGCGCCGTACAGGGTGATGGTGCTCATCGGGGAACTGTCTCCTTCTGCCGTTCGTCGGTCTGCACCGACCGTAGAAAGACTCAGGGCCGGAAAGTGCGACGCCAGGCCGAACGGCCAGGGTGAAAGCCCAGGAAACCCGCTGCGAGTACGCGTCCCGGGCCGGCACACTCATGCCACCCGGGCCACGATCGGTTCCGGCACCGCCGGCCCTGCAGACGTGTAGGGGAACCGGCTCAGCACGCTCGTGCACACACAATGATCGTTCACAGTGCCGTCGGTTGTCCGGTCACGCCCCGACCGTGATCGTTCTCACCGGGATCTCCTGTACCCCGACGACGTCAGGTCGAGCCGTAGCCGTTTTTCTTCCTACGACCGCCTTTGCGCGGCGGATCAGAGCGTATGGCGCATCGATCTCGCCTGTGTCGTGCGGCAGTTTGGCCCGGTGAAACAGTCGGGCCACGTGCCCCTCGACGGCCCGGCTGGCCATCCCCAGCGCCGCGCCGATCTACTGACGGTCACATTCCGGCGAGTGCGCCCGACGTCCCAGCGCCGCGCAGCAGGGTGTCCACGACGCGTGTGGCAAGCGTGTCGGGGTCCCCGCCGGCCACTCCTTCCTTGGCTGCTTCGTGGATGAGGGCGTAGTAGACGCGTCGTGTCCAGTCGAGGTCGATGTCGGGGCGGAGCACGCGTCCCTCCTGGGCGCGGCGGAAGAGCCGGATGCAGGTGGCGCGGACGTCGGCGTGGATGCGGGCCGCCTCGGGGTGGTCGTCCTCGGCCGCTCGGTTCATGGCGAACGACCAGTCCGTCTTCACGCGCAGGACGTTGGCGGTGATCTGGTAGAGGGCTACGAGCGGCGGGGCGGCGTCCGGGCGAGCGGCATCGACGGCATCGGCGAACTGGCGGGCGGCCCAGCCGGTTAGTTCGTCCAGCAGCGCCTCACGGGTGGCGAACCGACGGTGGACGGTGGTCCGGGCCACGCCGGCTGCCCGGGCGAAATCCTCCATCGTCGCCGTCGGGTTGGCGGCCAGGACTCGCTCGGCCGCTTCCAGGATGGTCCTCACGGTCCGCTCGCTGTCGGCCCGGCGGGGCCGTTTCGTCTGCTGCTTCTGCACCGTCACATCAACACGCTACATCAGTAGTCCCTCAGCAGATCTACTTGCGTCACTGATGTTGCAAGTACTAGCTTCAACGGCGTCAGATAGGTAGCGACTTCGCGTCTCGTTCCCGTGGGCAAGACATCAGGGAGGCAGTCATGCAGCAGCGGATTCTCGGCCGCACCGGTATCTCCGTCAGCAAGTTCGCCCTGGGCACCCTGCATCTGGGCGCCTGGGGCAACAGCGATCATGATGAGGCGATACGGCTGATCCACACCGCGCTGGACGGCGGCATCAACCTCATCGACACCGCCGACCAGTACTCCGGCGGCGAGGCGGAAGAGATCATCGGTAAGGCCCTGCGTGGCCGCCGCGACGATGTCGTGCTCGCAACCAAGGGCCACTTCCCGGTCCGGATGGGGGACCGCGATCCGAACCGGCGCGGAAACTCCCGGCGTTGGCTGACCCGGGCTGTCGAGGACAGCCTCCGGCGCCTGGACACCGACCGGATCGACCTCTACCAGGTGCACCGCCCCGACCCGGCCACCGACATCGACGAGACGTTGTCGGTGCTGTCCGACCTGGTGCGCGCGGGAAAGATCATGGCCATCGGAACCTCGGACTTCCCGGCAGAGCAGATGGTCGAGGCCCAGTGGGTCGCCGACCGGCGCCACCACATCCCCTTTCGCACCGAGCAGCCGCCGTACTCGCTGTTCGTACGCGGCATCGAGGCAGACGTACTGCCCACCGCACGCAAGTACGGTCTGGGTGTGCTGACCTGGAGCCCGCTCAACAGCGGCTGGCTGACCGGTCGCATTCGCCGCGGCGAGAAGATCGAACTCGACGCCTTCCGCCGGGTGGTCTCCCACAAGTTCGACCTCGAACTACCCGGCAATCGGCGCAAGCTCGACGCCGTCGAAGAACTGCTCGCCCTGGCGCAGGACGCGGGCATCTCACTGACGCATCTGGCGCTGGCGTTCGCGGCGAACCATCGAGCCGTCACCTCGGTGATCCTCGGCCCCCGCACGATCGACCAGCTGACCGACCAGCTCGCTGCTGCCGAGGTCCACCTCGACAGCGAGATCCTCGACCGCATCGACACGATCGTCCCGCCTGGTGTCACTCTCAATCCCTCGGACGTCGACTACCGCAGGCCCGCCCTGGCCGCCACGGAACGGCGGCGCACGCTCGCCGCTTGAGCGGTCTTCGTCCACGGACGTCGGCGCCGGCACGACCACGACGAGGTCCACTCCGACGGCCCGCCACCCTCACGGCCGGCGGGTCGTGCCCATGCACTGCTGCTACTTGTCGGTGCGGGCGGCTACGGTGACACCGACAGCTGCACGTCGTCCCGGCTCCGAGCCGCGTTCCCCGCACGCCGGGAGTGGTGACCGAGGACAAGGGGCTTGAGCCTCGCGTGACGACCAGGAGCAGCTGCCGGCGTTCTTAGGCTTGTCGGCCGAGCACAGGATCCACCTGTGGACCACGCCGATCGAGTCGACCTTCGCCACCGTTCGGCTGCGGACCAAGGTCACCCGCGGCGCCGGGTCCCGCACCGCCGCCCTCTCGATGGTCCTCGCGCTCGTCGAGTCCGCCCAGGCCCGCCGGCGCGATGTGAACGCGCCCCACCGGTCGCTCTCGTCCGGGCCGGCGCCCGCTTCCAACGCGGTCGGCTCGTCGAACGTCCGAGATCAGCGTGGCTTGAGTGCTCCGACTCGCGTATGGCTGCCCTGCAACTCCATGGTCTGACTCCCTTTCGGGCGCATGCGCCCGGAGGCGTACGTGCTCCCGCCCCGGGGACGGATGTGTCCGCGCGAGGGTGCGTGACAGCCTCCGGGATGTCGCAACCAGTCCACAACCAGGGAGCCGGCCTCATGACCAGCAGCGCGCTGCCACCAACCTCTGCACCACTTGTGACCACTGCGCCCGTCCCCCCGTGGGCCCGGCGCGCAGCGGCCGCGGTCTTGTGGACATCCGTGCCGTCGGCGCTGTGGCGGTGCGCCGTGGTGCTCGGTGTCCCGCTGGGGCTCGCCGAGTCCGAGTACGACGCGATGCTCGTTCCCGGCTGGGGTTGTCTCATCGTGCCGTTGCTGTCCGTGCTGCAGGAGACGGCCGCTTTCCTGACGTTGGGACTGGTGCGACCGTGGGGCGAGGTATGGCCCCGGTGGGTCCCGCGCCTGCGCGGGCGCCGCATCCCCGTACTCGCCGCGGCCGTACCCGCGGCGCTGGGCGCACTCGCCTGCACGGTCTACGGCGTGCTCTTCGTGTGGACGACGCTGCACGCCGACATGGCGATCACACCGTGGGGGGAGTGGCTGATGACCGTCTGCTATGTGCCGATAGTGGCGTGGGGGCCGCTGCTGGCTGTCGTCACCACGCACTACTACCGGCGTCGCACACGCCCTCGACTGGCATGATCGGCTGCCTCACCCCGGCCGATCCACAAGTCTTGGCAGCCACTCCCGCCTGACACCAGCACCTCCCTCAGCCGTAGTGGCGTGCAGCCGGGAGGAACCACGGTGCCTTCCTTCACCTCTCCGTGAAGTGCGGGGCGTCTGGGGGCGAGCGACGTGCGAGGGCTCGCGCGAGCTCCACCCCGCGCTGAACGTCCATCCGCCCAGGGGTGGTCCGCGGCTGCCGTGAGAAGCGCGCCGACCGCCCGGCCGGCGGCCTGGGAAGCCTCGTGCTGCACCCGTGCACCGCAGGCGTCCGTCGGCGTCGTACCGGCCCAGCAGCAGTGTGCGGGGCGCCGCCGGGGAGCCGGTGAACACGCCGACTCTGGCGTCCTCGGTCTCCCCGGTCCACTGGCGAAGAGACGGTGTTCCATTCATGCACGATGCGCGCAGCGGTCCGCGGCAGACGGTGCGCGAAGCCCGCCGTATCGCCGGTGCGGAAGCTACTGGAGAGCCTTCCTGGCGCTGCCCGGCGAGTCGGCGGGGTCCCCGCATCCTAGGCTGGCGCCATGGACAACGGGCTCGCTCACGAGGAAAGCGTCTTCATCAACTTTCGACGCTACGTCCCGGATCCGAAGGAGCACGGGTTCCGCTGGGTCGACATCAAGCAGCTCCGCTTCTCAGCGGAGTCAGCGGAGTCAGCGGCCGATAGCGGGCTGCTTGCCGCACTGATTGAGCATGAGCAGTTCCGGGACGACTATGCGGGTGGTGGAGTGCTGCCGGACGGGGCCCGGCACGGTCCGTATTGGCAGCGGTTGATCACTCCCGACCTCTACGAGTCCGTCAGCCAGGAGAAGGCCGTGCGGATCCTACGGGAGTGGGTGGATCCGCTCTGGGACGTGCCCACCGAGCTGGAGGCGGAGCTGCAGCAGGAGGTGTTCGCCCGCCTGGCCGCGGCCGATGGCATCTACCACCTGAGGGAGCTCGGTGATGAGGCGATTCATGACTGGGGACGCGTGCACGACCACTTCCACGAGTTCGTGCTCATCGACCGCTCGGCTGGGCGGATCACGCTCATCGTCGCCGCCGACGACTGAGGCGACCACCGGCCGCGCCTTCTCGACGAACTCCTGAGCCTGCTCCGTGCCGAGGGTTCTCCCGCGGCCGGTTCAGCAGGAAGACGATCCGGTCACGGGCCCCGGCCAGGCCCTCGCGTAGCCGTACCTTGTCTGAGTGATCTCTGCGAGCCGGGCGGCACCCGGCACCCGCAGCCTGTTGGCAGGGGATTGGCATGATGTGCGACGGCATACTCTCGGGTGTTTCCAGAGGAGCGACCGTGGCGTTCGAGACCGAAGCAGACTCGGGAGTCGCCGGTTGGGACGAGTGGTCCTATTCGCCGGCTGTCGGCGTCGGACCGCTCCGGTTCGGTATGCCCGTCGACGAAGTGGTCGAGGCGGCTGAGATGCTGGGCCAGACGAAGGTCAGCGACTGCGCACGGGACCACGCGATCTTCTCGCCGACGTGGAAGATCGAAGTCCACCGTCGCGCGATGGCTTCTTCTCCGCCCGCTGTCACGGCCTATGCGAGCCAAGCAGCGGGGCTGTTCTGCATCGCTGCCGACGCCGTGCAGGGCCCCAAGGTCGCGTTGGGCGGACTCCCGCTGGTCGGGAGAGATCTGTCCGAGCTGGAGAGCGATGTAATCGCGTATGCCGAGGCGATGGACGTGCACCTTCGCTACACGCCCGAGGGCTACGCAGGACCGGATGATCCCGGGGTCCTCATACGCGGACAACTCGTCGGACGAGTTCTCCGCTCGCGTCCGCTGTTCATGGTGACGCGCGACGGTGCGCATACCGAATGGGACTCGATGCCCTCCGACGAGTACCAAGTCAAGGGCGCGTCGAGCCGAGGGGGTCGGGCCGCGTTGGGGCGGATCGATGAGTACGCGGCACCGTGCAGCAGGACACCGCGAGGCGGCATCGGTGCTCACGGAGTGAGCTGAGGGGGCCACGGCCCTGCCCAGGTGCGCGATTCAGGCGGTCGGAGCTACCGGCCAAGCCTCGTCCGCGGGTTCGAGCTCCAGCGGGTGCAGCTGATCCCAGTACTGGCGCAGCTTCTCCTCCGGGTCCCCGGCGGACGACTCCGTGCGGTCGAGGAAGGCCAGATGCAGTTCCTCGACACGGTCCTGCACTCCGTCGGCGGCGTGCGACTCCCACGGCACGCCACGGTTGGCCCACCAGTGCACGGCACAGGCCGCTCCGACGGCCGCCGCGGCGGTGACGGCCAGCACCTCGCGCGACGAGATCAACCGCATGACACTCCACCGACTTTCCTCAACAGGCGTGCGCTTGGAAAAGGGAGTGTCCCGCGCGCGGCGATTCATGCGGCCCCGCCGGATGTCCGTGCGTCGCGAACCGCCGTACGGACACTACGTAGCCCCTGTTGCCCTGGTCAGGACACAAGGGACGACAGGGCGCCCGCTCCGCTCCGGGCAGACCGCGGAAACACTGGCCCAATGCGTCAACCGTGTCGCTGTGCGCAGCGATGTCGAGCACCATGGCGCGGTTCAGCGCTTGCGCTGCGTGAGAACGACGCTGATCACTCCCGGTACGGCTCCCACCACGCCGGCCGCCACCCATCCGATCAGCATTCCGCGGCACCTCACTTGGCGATTCGCGACCGTGGTCGGGAGGCCGTGTGATCAGTCGCTCAGCCGACGGAGGCGTGGGCCGGGGAGGGCGCGCCGACGGGGCGGGGATCGACGGCCGGCTCCAGACGATCCGAGGGCGCCGGCTCCGGTCGGGCGTCCGTGGATTCCAGACGGAGCATGGCCTGCTCGTCCGGGGTGCCGGGGGCGGCCTGGTAGACCACCATCCGCTGGCCGCCCGTCCGGGCCAGCCGCATCACCTCATAGGTCAGGGTCATCGGACCGACCTTCGGATGCCGGAAGGACTTCTGTCCGCCGCCGCGCTCGCAGACGTCGTACCGCTCCCAGAGCCGCGCGAAATCCGGCGACTTCAGCACCAGTTCGCCGACGAGCGCCGTCAGCTCGGGGTCGTCCGGGTCGGCCCCGGCGACGGCGCGCAGATGCGCCACCGAGAGCGCGACCGTTTCCTCCCAGGGCTCGTAGAGCGTCCGGCCGACCGGGTGGAGGAAGACGTAGCGGGTCAGGTTGCGCTGGCTCTCCGGCCAGTCCCAGAGCCCGGGCATCAGTCGCCGCGCGGGCGGGTTCGCGGCCAGGACGCGGTTGTAGCGGCTCACCACATAGGCGGGCAGCGGGCGCACCGACTCCAGCATGCGCACCACCGAGTCGCGGACGGTGTGGTCCGAGGACGCCGGCAGCTCCGAGACCCGGCCCGAGGCCAGCTCCGCGAGTTCGTGCAGGCGTTCGTAACCGTCGCCACGCAGCCGCAGGGCGCGGCCGAGGGCGTCCACGACGGCGGGGGAGGGGTTGGTCTCCCGGCCGCGTTCCAGACGGATGTAGTAGTCGACGCTCACCCCGGCGAGCGCGGCCAGTTCCTCACGGCGCAGTCCGGGAGTGCGGCGCAGCCCCCCGCCGGCCGGGAGACCGACATCCTCCGGGCGTACCTGCGCCCTGCGAGCCTTCAGGTACCGGCCGAGCTCCGTGCCCCTCGTATCCGCTGCTGTTGCCATCCGGTCATTATCGCAGGCGTTCAAGGAGCGTGGGGGGCCGTGTCAGGGCCCGGAACGCCATACCCCCGGCACCACGCGGTCTGGCGGGCGGGCGGGCGCGGGTGGAGAGTTGATCGCGGAGCGGGCGGCCCGGCCGCCGGAGCCCAGGGGGTGCGTGACACCGGACCGCGGCCCCGGCGCGCTGCGACCGCCCGCCCGTTCATCTCCGATGAGCCGTCCCCTGCACTTGTCCAGGAGTTCACCATGCCTGCCATCCCGTCCCCGTCTCGTTCCACCGCCCCCGCGCCCGCCCCTGCCCACGGGAACGACGACGAGCCGTCGGTGCCCGAGCTCCGTCGGCGGCAGGCGGATGGGACCCGGGCAACCACGCCGCCCCCCGAACCCCCCGCCGTACCGCGGCGGAGCGGCGTCGCGCTGGTCGCTTCACTGCTGGGGTTCACAGTGATCACCATCGACGTCTCGGCCGTGAACATCGCGTTGCCCGCGATCCGGGACTCCCTCAGCGGCGGGATGGCCGGGCTGCAGTGGGTGGTGGACGCGTACACCCTGATGTTCGCGGCCCTGATGCTCTCCGCGGGCGCCCTCGCCGACCGGGCCGGTGCCCGCCGCGCCTACGCGTGGGGCGTCACCCTGTTCACCCTCGCCTCCCTGGGCTGCGCGCTGGCGCCCGGCATCGGCGTGCTGGTCGGCGCACGCGTCGCGCAGGGCGCCGCCGCCGCGGTCGTGATGCCGGCCTCGCTGGCGCTGATCCGGCAGGCCTACGAGGACGCGCGGGCGCGCGCCCGCGCCATCGCGCTGTGGACGGTCGGCGGTTCGGTGGCGATGGCCGCGGGTCCCGTGCTGGGCGGGCTGCTCACCGACTCGGCCGGCTGGCGGGCTGTCTTCCTGCTCAACCTCCCCGTGGGCGCGGTCGTCCTGGGCCTGCTGCTCCGGGTGCCGCGCTCCCCGCGCCGGCCCGCCGCGCTGGACGGCGGCGGCCAGCTCACCGCCGTGGTGGCCCTGGCCGGACTGGCCTTCGCGGTGATCGAGGGCGGCCACCTGGGCTGGACCAGCGGCCCCGTGCTGGCAGCCGCGGCGCTCGCCCTCGCCTCCGGGTACGCCTTCCGTGTGGTGGAGGCCCGGCACCGCCAGCCCATGGTGCCTCTCGGCATGCTGACGAACCGTCGGGTGGCCGTCCCGCTCGCGGTCGGTTTCGCCGTCAACGCCGCCTTCTACGGCGGGATATTCCTTCTCGGGCTGTACTACCAACAGCTGCGCGGGATGACGGGAATCGCGGCCGGACTGATGTTCGTCCCGATGTCGGCGGTGGTGACGGCGACCAACCTGGTGTCACCGCGGCTGGCGGAGCGGATCGGGCGGCGGCCGGTGATCGTCGCCGGGCTGCTGGTGTTCGCCGTAGCGATGCTGGCCATGCTGCCACTGGCTCCCCACACCCCCGTATGGCTGGTGCTCGTCCTGCTGCTGCCGCTGAGCGTCGGTGGGGCGCTCGCGGTGCCCGCGATGACCGCGATGCTGATGGACGCCGTCCCGCAGGAGCGCGCGGGGGCCGCGTCGGGGCTGCTCAACTCCCTCCGCCAGACCGGCGGTGCGCTCGCGGTCGCCCTCTTCGGAAGCCTGCTCTCCGGCCCCGGCGGCAGCTTCTCCCTCCCGGGCATGCGCATCGGCCTCCTCGCCGTCGCTGCCCTCCTCCTTGCCACCTCCGCCCTCGCGCGCCTCCTTCTGCCGCGCGGCTGACCCCGCCGATCGGCTCGACTCGCCCGCGTGCAGCCGCGCCGACGGCACAGGCTGAGCCTCTCGCACCGCTCCTTCACGGAGGCACGGCCCGGCCCGCAACGGATGGGCAGCAGGTGAGCAGACCCGGTGGCCGCTGAGGACCGCTGGCGTAACTCCAAGGAGGGCAAAGAGCGGTACGCCCGATGGTCGTGCCGCTCACGGCGACACCTGACGGACGGACGCGCGCTCCTCCGGTCATAGGGCCGTCATGAGCAGGGCGGTACGGCCGGTGTTGCCGGGCCGCCGGGCGGGGCCGACGTTGGCCAAGGCGGCCGCGGCAGCCGACGGTTCCCCCCGCCCTGGGGGAGCCGCCTCTGCTTCCGGGCCGCTTGCGCGGGGCCCTCAGAAGTGCAGGACTCCGATGTCGCGGACGGTCTGGGCGAGGGCCCGGATGAGGTCGTTCTCGGCGTCCCTGCGCCACACCAGGGCGTAGGGAATCGTCCCCATGTCGGGGACGGGGATGAAGCGGACGCAGGACATGGACCAGTAGCGGGTGACGTGGGAGGGGAAGGGGTGGACGATCTCGCCGGTGCCCACGAGGTGGATCAGCTCGTCGGCGTTGGTGACCTGCTCGACGCGTTCGATCGGCTTCCCCCGGGATGTGTGGAACGACAGGTAGCCGTCCTCCCAGTAGTCGGGCATGTCGGGTGCCATGGCGTGGCCGAAGTCCGCCAGCGCCTCGAACGGGACGACGAGCCGTTCGGCGAGCTCGTGGTCGGCGGCGACGGCCAGGACGCGGGGGTCGCGGAAGAGGACCGGGCCGACGGTCAGATCGGGTTCGTCCACCGGTAGCCAGGTGAGGAAGACATCCATGTCGCCCTCGCGCAGTCTGGCGAACGGGTCGACATAGGGCGCCCGGCGCAGCTGCAGTTCCCACTGGGGGTGACGCGAGCGGAAGGTCTCCCAGTAGCGGTACATGTCAGGCACGTTGAACGGCATCATGCCGACGCGCAGACGTGCGGTCTTGCCGCGGGTGGCCATCCGGGCGCGTTCGAGGCTCTCGCGCAGGCTCGCGTAGACCGGCCGCAGGTCGGAACGCAGCTGCTGGCCGAGCGGGGTCAGGCGGATCCGACGGCGGTTGGAGCGGTCGAACAGCAGGCCGCCGAGGTGGCGTTCCTGACGCCCTATCACCTGGCTGACGCGCGCCTGCGTGAGGTGCAGCCGGGCGGCGGCCCTACCGAAGTGCAGTTCCTCGGCCAGCGTCAAAAAGATCTCGATGTCGCGAACTTCCACGTGCTGCCGACCCCCGTCATAAGCCTGAGTTATCGGATCCTACTGATCTTGGATGTTGATGGGCATGGGAGGACGCTGGAAGATCGACAGCAGGCCGGAACCGCTGCTCAGCGATCTTTGAGCGGTGCGGCGCCGTACCGGCGACACGACACCGCCCAGCGGACTTCCTGCGACCGCCGGAGCGTGCCGCAGAGAAGACGAGCCCGTCGCGCAAGGCGTGGCACGCCCACGCACCCAGAAGGGAGACCTCTCGTGAAGCGGCTCGTCGCCGGCGTCACCGTTCCGCTGGAGCACATGGAGGCCGTTGTCGGGCTCGTCACCCCGATCGGGCACGCTCAGCGGAACCGGCAAACGAACGCGTTCAGGGAGCTGTTCCGCCAGGAGACCATGTGAACCGTTCCGCACGGCGACCCGCTGGCTGGTTCGGAGACGGGCAACGCCTTCTTCGATCTCCTTCCTCCGCCCGGTGTCGGGGCGGCCAGGATCCGTCAGAGGCCGATCACCCGTGACGGGCAGCTCCGCGCCGAGGCGCTGCGCGGTCACGACGGCCCGGACCGGCGGAGCAGACGCCTCCCCTCGACGGCCGTCCGTGGCAGCTGCGGGTGGCGGCCGTGAGGCGCCGGCCGTCCGGAGCACGCGCCGGAACCGACCGGCGGGCGGCCGGGCACGCCCACGCACGCGCCCACCGGAGCATCCGCACCCGGGACCCCTGCGAATCGAGCCCGGGTGCCTCATTTCTCGGACAGGAGTACCGCACATGCACACCTCAGCCGACAGCACCGGCCGCGTCTGGTTCATCACCGGCGCCAGTCGGGGCCTCGGCCGCGCCTTCGCCGAGGCCGCGCTGAGCGTCGGCGACCGGGTCGCCGGCGCCGCCCGCACCGTGGCCCCGCTGGAGGAGTTGGCGGCCGCCCACCCGGGGCGGGTGCTGCCCCTCGTGGTGGACGTGACCGACCGCGAATCGGTGTTCGCCGCCGTCGACGAGGCGGCCGGCCGCTTCGGCCGGCTCGACGTCGTCGTCAACAACGCGGGCATGCTGTCGATGGGCATGGTCGAGGAGTTCACCGAGGCCGAGGCCCGCGCCCAACTGGACGTCAACTTCTTCGGTGCCTTGTGGGTCTGTCAGGCGGTCACGCCCGTCCTGCGCTCGCAAGGCTCCGGCCACCTCGTGCAGGTGTCCAGCATCGCCGCCCTGGGCGGTTTCCCCAGCACCGGTCTCTACAGCGCCAGCAAGTTCGCCCTGGAAGGCCTCAGCGAGGCCCTCGCGATGGAAGCGGCCGCTTTCGGCGCCAAGGTGAGCATCCTTCAGCCCGGCGGCTACTGGACGGACCTGTACAGCGCCATGCACAGCACCACCCCCTTGGAGGCGTACGCGCCGCTGCGGGAGAAGCTGGCCGAGCAGTTCGCCGAAGGCTCGGTCGACAGCGACCCGAAACTCGCCGCGTCCGCGCTGCTCACCCTGGTCGACAGCGACGAGCCGCCACTGCGTCTCCTCCTGGGGAGCATGGTCTACGACCTCGCGTTCGACATCGCCCGTAGCCGCATGGCCACCTGGGAGGCGTGGGAGCAGGTCAGCCGCGCCGCCGAACACGCGATCCCCGGTCCGGCCACCGCGGTGGAGGACGCGGTGGCCGTGCCTGGCCGGGGGAACCCGTGACCGACCTGCCGGGGTGCTGCTGAGGGGGTGCGGCATGTCGTTCCGTACCACGTCCGAGGTCGTCCACCGCTTCAACCGGGCCTTCCTCGACCGTGACACCTCATCGCTCGCCGAACTGATCGCCGAGGACTGCGTGATGGAGGCGAGGGGCCCGGCACCCGAAGGGGCCCGTTACGAAGGGTTCGCCGCGTGCCTGGAGTTCTGCCGGGCCCTCGCCGAGGACCGCGCGGGCCGGTTCGAGCCGGAGGCCGTCGTCATCACCGGTGAACGGGCCATGGTCCGCTGGCGGTACCACTTCGGTGACGGACCGGCCGACTCCGTCCGCGGCGTGAACCTCGTGCTGGTGCGCGACGGCCGGATCGTCGAGTCCCTCGGCTACGGCAAGACCACGGGCGGCGCCCCGTCGCCCGAATTCCGTGCACGCCCGTGAGGCGGGCACAACCAACCCCAACTCACCCATCGACGAACGGAGACCACGTATGAAGACACTCGTGCTGGGATCGACCGGCTACATCGGATCGGCCGTGGTACGGCGGCTCGAGGCGGAGGGCCACCAGGTGGTCCACCTCGTGAAGGACCCGAGCCGGCTGCCCGCCGGGGCGACGGCACTCAAGGGCGACCTGGCCGACTCGGCCGCGCTGCGGGCGGCCGTCACCGACGACATCGACGCCGTGGTCAACCTCGCCACGCCGACCGGCGACGAGACGGTGGACGCGGCCGCCGTGGACGCGCTGACCGAGCGGCTGCGCGGAACCGGACGCGCCTTCGTGTACACCAGCGGTGTCTGGGTGCTCGGAGCCACCGGCGACGCGGCCCTCGACGAGGACGCGCCGACCGACGCCATCGCCATCGTCGGCTACCGCCCGCGGATCGAGCAGCGCGTGCTGGACGCCGGCCGGGACGACGTGCGGGCCGTCGTCGTGCGGCCCGGCATCGTGTACGGCCACGGCGGCGGCATTCCCGGCCTGATGACCGGCTGGGCGCGTGAGCACGGCACCGGCCGGTACGTCGGCTCGGCGGCGACCCGCTGGCCGATGGTGCACGTGGACGACCTCGCAGAACTCTTCGTGCTGGCGGTGACCAAGGCCGACGCGGCCGGCGTGCTGCACGGTGTGGCACACGAAGCGGTGCCGGTCGCGGCGCTCGCCGCGGCCGCCGACCTCGCCGCGGGCGGCACCGGCCGGGCCGAGCCCTGGCCGCCGGAGCAGGCCGCCCAGGCCCTGGGCGGCCCGTTCGCCGAAGCCCTGGGTCTGAACCAGGTGGTGTCCGGGCAGCGGGCCGTCGCCGAACTCGGCTGGCGGCCCAGCCGACCGTACGTACTCACCGAGCTGACCGGAGGCGACCGTGGCTGAACTCACCGGCACGACGCTGCCCGTCTGCCGCACCTGCGGCACCCAGTACGCCGTCCCCCGCCCCGACTGCCCGGTCTGCCTGGACGAGCGTCAGTACGTCGGACACGGCGGCCAGCAGTGGACCACCCTGGCCGAGCTGCGCGCCGAAGGCCACCGGGGCCGCTTCGAGGAACAGGGCCCGGACGTCCTCGGCATCGGGAGCACCCCCGAGTTCGCCATCGGCCAGCGTGCGCTGCTGCTGCGCACGGCCGCCGGCAACGTGCTCTGGGACTGCGTGCCCTACCTCGACGACGCCGTGATCCGCGAAGTGGGGGAACTCGGCGGCATCACCGCGATCGCCATCAGCCACCCGCACTTCTACTCCGCCATGGTCGACTGGGCGCACGCCTTCGACGCGCCCGTGTACCTGCACGAGGCCGACCGGCAGTGGGTCGGCCGCCCCGACCCCGCCCTGCACTTCTGGAGCGGGCGGACTCACCGGCTGACCGAGGAACTGACGCTGATCAACCCGGGCGTCCACTTTCCGGGCAGCGCGGTCATGCACTGGAACGCCGGCGGCGGCGCCCTCTTCACCGGCGACATCGTCAACGTCGGCCCCGACCCCCGGTGGGTCAGCATCATGTACAGCTACGCCAATCACGTCCCCGAGCGCCCCGACGCCGTCCGAGCCGCCGGCGAACTGCTCGCCGGCTACCGCTTCGACCGCATCTACGGCGCCTGGTGGGACCGCGTGGTCACCACCGGCGGCAACGAGGTGCTGACCCGCTCGGTCGAACGCTACCTGCGCCAGGAGCAGGCCCCGCCGATGAAGGCCGGCTCCTGACCGAGCGATGCCGGGCGGAAGGACGAACCGGCGTCGATGACACGGCGTCGGGGACGGTACGCGGGCCGTAGACCTCCGCGCTCAGGGCGGTGCCCCGGGCGCGGAGGAGGCCGACGCTCGGAGGGGGGCGTTGGTTCACGGGGCAAGGGATGACCGCTTGTTGTGCGCAGCTGCAGCACGTAAAGACGCAGCTGCCGCCCCTGAGGGCCGCAGTCGGGGTCCCGCTCCTTCGGCGCCTTGACGGCACTCGATCAAGTCGGGTATTCCTTCATTATGAAGGACGTAATTAATTCCGGACTGCTGGCCCAGGACCCGGGCGGGATGCTCTATGACCCTCAAGTACGTGAGGCCATGGAAGAGTTCCTGGCAGGGGGCGACACCGACACCCTGCGCCTGGAGGCGGCAGCCGCGGCGCGCGCCGCGCACAGGTCCGTTGAGCGGCTTCGCTCCCATGGATCGGAAGGCCGTGGTCTCAGCGCAGGAGCCAGCGATGTCCTGATCCGGCTGCGCACACTCGGCGAAGCCGGTGCGAATCTCGGTGACCTCGCCCGTTCCGCGGGCATGACCCCCCGCAATGCCACCGGCCTGGTCGACACACTGGAACGCGAAGGGCTCGTCCGACGCGATCCCGACCCAGGTGACCGGCGGTCCATCCTCGTGCGCATCACCCCGGCCGGCCTGACATGGCTGGAGGAGTTCCGGACACCGACACAGCGGGCGATGGCCGCGCTGTTCCACGGATTCACCGACGCCGAACTGCACCAGCTCCGTCACCTGTGCCTGCGGCTTGTTCAGAACCAGCAGCGCATCGCCGCCCACCTCGCAACCGCCGAAGGGAACGACCCCTCATGACGACCGCCACGACACGCACCACCGTCCGCGCCTACCACGAAGCCCGGTTCCAGGGCGACATCCCTGCCGCTGCCCGAACCTTGGGCGACCCCTTCCACTTCCAAAGCCCCTTGCTGACCTCCGACAGCACGCACCAGCACCTGGGAGGCCTGGACGCGTTCCTGGGAATCGTGACCGGCGTCGATGTGATCAGCGAACTGTACGGCGAGACCGAAGCGACCTTGATCTACGACGTCCATACCTCGGTCCCGGCCATCGGCACTCAACGCACAGCCGAACACTTCCACCTCACCAACGGTCGGATCGACACCATCCGGCTGATCTTCGACGCCACCCCCTGGCACGCGGTCATGCAGGCCGCCAACCCGTCCTGACACCAGGGTCGATGTGCCCCGGGCTCCAGCACCGCCACCACTCCGCACACCTGGACCCACACCGCCCGGATGTGGAACGCACCATCGCCTGGCCCGCCGAGTGCCGGCGCCTGCACCGTCGCTGCGAGCGCAGGCGGCCATTTCCGGCCTTGCGGTTGTCATCACCGCCCACGTGCCGTCGTCGCTCTTACCGCCGCGCTCGGCGCGGTAATCGCCCTGGGAGGGAAGGCGTTGGCGTGCGTGCGTCAGCCGTAGTAGGAGACCATGGCGCCGAGGAGGATCGCCGTTGAGGCGGTGAGCGCCGGGATGCGGTGGCGGCTCCACGCGCCGAGGGCCAGAGAACCGGCCCACAGCCCGCCCATGAGGGCGAGCGCCCACCAGCCGCCGGCCGTGTCCGCCGCGGCGAGGGGAACGGGGGCCAGGAGGACCGTCGGCGGGACGATGACGGCGCGGGGCCGGATGCCCAGCCGCTTGTAGACGACGGCCAGCACGATCGCGGAGACCGCCAGGACGACAGGCACGGCCGTCACGCCCGGCCAGGTGAGGCAGAGGAGCTCGTCACGCTGACAGCCTCGGTTGTTGCGGTGTTCGATCCACGAGTGGTAGCTCCGGGCGCCGAGGGCCAGAGCCGCACCCGTGAGAACCGCGCCCACCACGCGCGGGAGCACGGGGTGCGGTTCGGTGTCTCGGGAGGTCATTCCTCCAGCCTTCCCGAACCTGGGCCGCAAGGCCTGAGTACGGGTACTCAGGCGTTCCGGGCCGAGCAGCGAGAAGAGCAGGGCCCCGCGTGCCGAGTCCCTGCACCTGCCGGCGCTCGGCGTCCTTCCTCCGGGACAAGGCCAGAGACGGCTGACCCCGCCAACGCCCCGCGCCTGCCCCGACAAAGCATCTGGTGTCGGTGGGTGATCAGGCAGACGGGGCGAGTCCAAGGAAGACCTTGCGACCCCGCGGAAGGTGCCCAGGCCCGTGCCGTGTGGCCGGCCGCGTTCGGCGATGACAGGGCGAAGGCCGCTTTGCCAGGGCAGTCGCCGGCACTCGTCGTGGTCGTCGCCACGGTCGGCGAACGGCATGACGGGACTGCGACTGGGGGATCCCGGTGTGAAGCACGGACAACGACATCCCGCACAGCGCTCGCCGATCCGAATCCGGCGGACGGTCCGAGACCAGCTCCGGGCCTGGCTCAGGCAGCAACCGCCCGATCAGCGACCTCAGTTGATCCGAGACGATCCACGGCCTCGACCGGTGCTTCCCCGGCCCCGAGCAGGGCGGACACCAACGTCAGGTGTGACCCCGTCAGGCCGTCACGCGATGTCGAAGGCGAGTGCTTCCTTCACGGCGGCCAGTCCGGCGGTGTGCGGGACGATGGGCCGGTACTCCAGTTCGGTCACGGCTTGTGAGTTCCCGCTTCCGGTCCCGGCGGGTGACGGGGGAGGCCTGGCCGCGGTAGGGGGAGGGGACGTCGGCGTCATAGGTGCGGTGATGGATGCGGATACCGGCATCGCGCGTACCTGCGCCGCCGCAGGATCCGTTGCACCGTCACCGACAGGGGCGACCAGGCCCGTGGTCCCAGGAAGTTCGGCTCCCGGCGGCCGGCCGCCGCATTTCGACACAGCCGTCTACCGCGAGCGCCACGCGGTCGAGTGCGAGATCAACCGCCTCAAGAGGAACCGTGCCGTGCGACGCAACACGACGAACTGGCGGTCCGCTACGAGGCGACCGTCCTCGTAGCAGCCCTCAACGAGCGGCTGTGACCCGCGGGTTCACACGGCGGCCGTGCTACCCCAACCACACCCCGTCGCGCATCACGACCCTGCCGCGGAGTTCCGGTACTCCGCGCCAGGCGCGTACTACCTGCGGCGCCACGCACAGGTACAGCAAGGGGGTCTCTTCCGTACGCGGATCCCAGCCGAACTTACCCGCGAACCCCTCTGCGGCATCATGTGGCACCTCCCGCACGGGACAGCACTTCGCCTCCCCTTGCAGCAGCACCACGTCGAAGGCATCCGGCAGAGCAAGCCGTACGCGCGGTTCCCTCCGCACATTGCGCGCGGTCGCGGAGTTCGCGCCGGTACACATCCACACTGCCTGCCCGTCCCACAGAAACCACAGGGGCACCTGATGCGGGCCGTGGTCGGGGTGGGATGTCGACACCCATATGTCGCGCTCCGAGCTGAGCCGCTTCAGGGTGTCCCGCCTGCGCTCCGCCGTGGTGCGGCGAATGATCTCCGTAGGTTGCATGGGGGCCGACCTTAGCCAGCAGGTTCACCGTGCGCATGGGGCGCAGGTCCTAAGCCGGGAGGCGGACCATCGCCCAGGCGCCCAACAGCAGCTCACAAGACCATCGACATGGACCATCGACATGGCGGACCGAACGCCCGGTCCCACGGTCCCCGGCAGCCGGGCGACGTGCGGTGGTCAGCTGAACGTGTTGCAGCTGGCGACGCGACCGGAGCGGTAGCCGGTGGAGAACCACTGCTGGCGCTGGCTCGCGGAGCCGTGGGTCCAGGTATCGGGTGTGACCTTGCCCTGGTAGCGCTGCTGGATACGGTCGTCTCCGACAGCGGCGGCCGCGTCCAGCCCGCGGTCGATGTCGTCCTTCGTCAAGTCGGTGATCAGTGGCTTACCGCTCTTGGGGTCGGGGGTGGTGGTGGCGTGGTGGGCCCACACTCCGGCGTAGCAGTCCGCCTGCAACTCGAGTTTCACCGAGCCGCTGCTCTGGCCCTTTCCGCTGCCGCGGGAGATCGTTCCGCTGAGGTCCTGGAAGTGATGGCCGTATTCGTGCGCGATGACGTAGGCCTCGGCGAACGGGCCGCCCTTGGCGCCGAACTTGCTGCTCAGGTCTTCGAAGAAGCCGAGGTCCAGATAGACCTTGTCATCGGCTGAGCAGTAGAAGGGGCCGACGTCGGACGTCGCGCTCCCGCAGCCGGTGTTCACCCTGCCGGTGAACAGGAACGTCGGGGCCTGCTGATAGGACTTGCCGGCGGCTGTCTCCGTCTGCTTCCAGAATGCCTGCACGCTGTCGACCACGGCGACGATCCGGCACTCCTCCTTGCGGTTGGCGTCGGCACCGGTCCGGCACTCCGCCTTGAGGTCCGAGGTCGGCTTGCCGGACGAGGACGTGTCGCTGCTTCCCGCGCCGAACATGCCGGGGTCGACACCCAGAAGCACGGAGGCGATCAGTACCACGAGCCCGACCAGTCCTCCGCCGATGGTCTTCCCGCCGCCCGGGATCCCGCCCAGCACACCTCCCCGCCCGTCCGTGACCTCGGACGTGTCCAGAGCGGCATCGTCGTCGAATTGCATACCTTGACCCTCCTTTTCAAGCAGCGCGCCGGGCCACCCCGCGTCGTCCCGCTCGCCTACCCCGTATGAGGACATCCCCATCCCGTCCTCTTCCTGCTCCGCCTCTCGGAGGGGCCGGCGGGCGACGCCGCGACGCCGCTCCGCGGGTGGACGGAGATCGCCGTGCGCGGTAACGGCACCTCCATGCCGTCGACCGCGCAGCGGGCTCCGCCTGTCGCCGGTGTCGTGCCCGTGCCCATGCCCGCGAGGTTCAGGTGACGGACGGCCGCCGCGGGTCGGCCGGGACGATCGCGTACCTGTCGAAGAGACGTTCACAGCCTTCGTGACTGTGCGTGCGGCGGCCGGCACTCGATCTCGGCCGCCGTCACCGGCAGCACTCGCCGCCGTCACCGGCAGAAGTCAGAGATCGGTGGGCCCCTGGCACGCCACGGCTCCCCGATGAGTGAAGACTCTCGCGGTGACGCCGGTCATCACCGAGGGCCAGGACGACCGGTGCGAGGGGCAGCGCTCCCGCCGACGAGCCGTCGCCTGGGGCGTCGCGTACTCCCTACCCACCCTCTGACCAGGCACGATCACAGTCCGATGGCGAACTCGCGGCTAAGGCTCATCGGCACGGATCAGGGTGCGTGAATACAGACAGTGACGTGTCCGGCATCCGCCGCTACCGGCCGAGGACTGTGGCGAACGGCTTGCGTCGGTCCTCGTCACGGTTTTGTCAAGGCACGAGATTCCGGGCCATGACCCAGACCCCCATCCGGGGCGTAATGGAATCGGCACACGGCACACGGCACGCGGAGCGGACGCCCGCCGCCTCGCCCCAGCCTCCTTCGACCATATTCAAGGACCAGCAATGATCATCTTCGGCACTCGCGTATACCTGTACCAGATCGCGATACTCATGCTGCGCTGTCGTCACCGCGGCAATCCTGCCGCGCAGACGGTCAGGAAGCGCGTCACCAAGTTCACACTGTTCTTCGTGCCGATCTTTCCCGTCTCGACGACATTCGCGATCCAGTGCGCCTTCTGCGGCATGGAGCAGGCGGTGTCCAAGGAGTGGGCCGAGCAGTCGCAAGCACAAGCCGCAAGCGCTCCTGGCGGTGATGCGTACGGGCAGGCGCAGCGGACTTACCAGCACCCTGGACCCTGATCGAGGGGCGACGTTTCCCTCTGCCCGGCGACATGCCGCGCAGGATGTGCCGACGGCTGCCACGTGGTGAGGTGGGACGCCCGCTTCTTCGCCGTCGTCACCGACGTTGTCGGCACCTCCGGCGAACTCGTCGAAGACGGCGCCATCGCCAGGCGCAGCCGCACCACCACCTGGGGGACCACCGTGACGCCTCGAAAACCACCGCCCACCCCACTGCGCTGCGCCGACCAGTACGCCGACTCCGAGACCGGATTCCCCTACAACTACCCGCGCCACTACGACTTGGAAATCGTCCGCTACATCGGCCACGACCCGTTGGGCCACCACGAGCGACCCCTTGGCCCTGGCACCGGACGGCTGCGCCGACAAGGGCGGCTGGTACGGCGGCATGACTCCGGCCCGCGGCGGCCGCGAGCTCGACCCCATGCCAGCGAAGTCCACCTATAGGCAACTCGTCGTAATTCCCCGTGCCCGTAGAGGAATCAGCATCGTGTGGGGCATCGTTCATCCCTGCATGACGACCTTCGTTCTCGTTCCCGGCGGCTGGCGCGGCGGCTGGTACTTCTCCGGTTTGGCCGACGGGCTGCGCACGGCCGGACACCGGGCGTTGACCGTTACCCCCACCGGTGTCGGTGACCGCGCCCACTTGAACTCTGCCAACGTCAATCTCGACACCCACATCGACGACGTACTCGCCGTACTCGCTACCGAGGCGGTCAGCGATGCCGTTCTCGTCGGGCACAGCTACGGCGGCATGGTGATCACCGGTGCCGCCGACCGAGTCCCTTCCGGCGTGGTGCGCCGCCTGGTCTACGCCGACGCCTATGTGCCCGACGACGGCCAGTCCTGTTGGGACCTGACCACCGACGCCTACCGCAGCCTGTTCCTGGAGGGCGCGGCGGCGGACGGATACGCGGTTCAGCCGCCGTCCGGCAAGGACCCGCGCGTGACCGCACATCCACTGGCCTCTTTCCTCCAGCGGATCCGGCTGGACGGGGCCGGCCTGCGTGACGTCAAGACCCGGGACTACGTGTATCTGTCCGGGTGGGACGGCACGCCCTTCACCGCCGTCCGTGACCGGCTGGCCAGCGACCCAGCCTGGCGAGTCCACGCCCTGGACAGCGGCCACGACGTCGCGAGGGATGCTCCGCAGGAGTTCTTGGAGATTCTCCTGCTGGGCGAGTAGCCATGACGGGGTGCGCGGAGGTCCTCTTCTGCCGTGCAGTCCGTCCGGCAGTGGCGGCGTCGAGTTCGTCAGCATGAGGGCGCGCGGGAGGTGGCGCGGGCGGGGTCGGCGTGGAGTTCGGTGAGGGTGGGCCAAGCCGTACTTCCACCGAGGCGCGCCCGGCGGCGAGGGCGTGGTTGGCGTCCTTCTCGGGGGCCGGGTGGCCTTGAATCCGGTGATGACCACGGGGGCGTCCGCGTTGTCGACCGGTCCGACAAAGCCCAGGTCGGCGAAGGCGCCGACCCGGTGGGGTGCAGATGGGCCAGACTGTGGTCGCGGCGGGCGGCGCTGGTGTCGTGGGTGCATCCGGTCCGGCGCGCGGCATCCAGATACGGACGCGCGACATCCAGATACGGAAGTGAGCAGGCCGACGGCCGCGGCACATGCCGCTCAGGCGAGGGTGGTGGTACGGGCCAGCACGGGTGAGGGTCGGAAGGAGAGCAGCGCGGGACGGCCAGGGCGAAGGCGAGCAGCGCCGACCTGCACGCCGAGCCTCCCGCGCAGCCCGAGCACATAGCCCACCCCGATCAGCGGGAACCCGCTCAGCACCCCCGGGGATGGCGCAGGCCGGGCCCGAAATGTCGCCATCGGTCCGCAACCGGTGAAGCATGGAAGACATGCGGTGGCGGAGGACACGCAGGGAACCGGAGCGGCGGAAGGCGACGACGCAGGATGCGGCCGACGCCGTATGCAACCAGGGTGTGGAACTGGCCGAGCAGGGAGACAGCGCCGGGGCCATCGCCTCGTTCCGGCGCACATCTGGATCGAGGAGCTGACCCATCTCAGTGGAGCCGCACATCGGGCTGCTGCGGCGCTTGGTCCGCGAGACCGAAAGGCGCAGCAGCGACCTCTCAGCCTGCGTTTCGGACTCTCAGACCATCGAGACTCCAGCCGACGGACGCCTCACCGACCAGGGCACCGCCGCCGCCAAGCGAATATTCGGGCGCAAGCGCCTCCTCAGTCTCGACTTCCTTTGCCTGTTCCTGACCGTCCTGGTTACCGCAGCCCGCGTGTCCGACATCGCGGCAGGCGCCCACCTGCTGTCCGGCGCCGCCTCACCAGCGACCGCAAGAGGCACCCCACCGCTCCGAAGCCTCGGTCCGCCTTGTGAGGGAGCAAGCACTGGCCATGGACCAAATACTCAGTGTGTGAGCTTGCTGCGAATGTCCGGCCGAGCCCTCTGGGCGCGTTGATCCGGCGGGGAGGTGAGAGGATGTGAAGCTAGGCCCATGTCCGCTCACCACACCGGCCTGCCCGCCGCACCGGACTGGCATACGTCACTGCTTACTGATCCGCTGGCGACGCTGCTGGCGGTCCAAGGCCGCCACGGCGACCTTGCGGTGTTGACGGACGGTGTGCCGGTGTTCTCGCGCGCGCTGGGCACAGCGGGGTGCATCGCGGCCTTCGGCGCTGCCAACGTGCGAGACGTCCTGTCGGATGCCGAGACGTTCGGGCGTCCGGCCACCATGGCCGAGCGGGACGGTTTGCCGGCAGTGATCAATGCCCTGAGCTCGGGGCTGTTCAGTATGAGCGGTGCCGTCCACCGTCAGCGTCGGCGTGCTTTCGGGGCCGTATTCAGCCGGCAACTCGCTGAACAGTGCGCCGGCCTGGTCGCCCGCGAAGCAGAAGCCATGGCGGGGAGTTGGCAACCGGGGGCAGTCGTGGGGCTCTGCTCGCAGATGAACCAGCTCGCCCGGGCGATTCTCGGGCAGCTGCTGTTCGGGACCACCGCCGATGCCTTCGGACTCGGCGACAGCTGCCGCCACCTGCTGGAGCTGCGTCGCCGGTACGCCGCAGCGGGGCCGAGTGACGGCGGACTTCGCCGCGGACTGCGTACCGAGCTCGCCACTGTCGGTGGCAACCTGCACGCTGTACTTCGTGCCCAGATCCGCCACCATCGCGCGCTTGGCGGGCCGGTCAGCCAGGACGATTGCCTGCTGGCCCGTCTGTGCCACGTTCGTGATGAGAGCGGGCGACCGCTGTCCGAGGACGAACTCGTGGCCCATACCAACGCACTCTTCCTTGCGGGGAGTGAGCCGCTGGCCGCCGTGCTCACCTGGACGATCCTCTTGCTCACTCAACTGGAAGGACTGAGGGACCAGTTGTGCACGCAGCTGCGCTCGGCCGGTGTAATAGCCGGCCGAGGGGCCGTGCTGCTCGACTCCGTGGTGCGTGAGAGCTTGCGGGTGCTGCCGCCGAACGCCGTGATGGTGCGGGTGACCACCCGGGAGGCCTTCCTCGGCGGACACCGAATTCCGCCCCGCTGTGAGCTGCTGGTCTCCCCGTTCGTCGCCCACCGGGTATCTGTCGGCGACGGGCGGGCGGCGAGGTTTGATCCGGGCCGGTGGCGCTCGGCACAGCCCTTGGCCTTCGACTACCTGCCATTCGGAGCCGGGGCCCGCTACTGCCTCGGCCGTCATCTGGCCAGGACCGCCCTGACGGGAGCCCTGACCGTAGTGCTGCGCCGGTGGGACCTGAGCCTGGCTGAGGACCAGGAGATCGACTGGCGTCTGCGAGCGACGCTCGTACCGGCCGGCGAGGTGCGCCTGCTGGTCCAGGAGCCTGGCCGGCGTCCAGCCGCGGGAGGCCGGGCCGGAGGCCCCTTGCGTGATCTGGTGCACCTGCCCTGAGTCGAACACCGAAAGGACGCTCGGCGACGCGAACCAAGTCAAAATCTCCAATGCTTGACATTACTCAATAATTCAGGCAGATGGGGAGAGTAGTCCGATTTTCCATGGAAGAAGGTGATGTATATGACACATTCGCAGAATTCTGGCGATGAGTCCGCGGCGCGCGGTCCGACAGTGAACGGACGTGCCGTGGAGCCCAGCATCGAGCTGCGCGCCCCGAAGATGGAGCTTGGTTTCGAGCTCACCGAGGAGCGGAGAGAGGCCATCACGGCCTGCCTGCGCAACAACACCCTTCGGGTGACTACGAGCAGCGCCAGCATCGACATCCTCGACGGCGCCATCCGCTGCGAGGACGGCTACCTCTGGGACTGACCGTCACGCCGGTGGTCTCCTCGCGCGCAGTCGGGGGAGGCCACCGGCCACACCGGGAGAGCAGGAAACGAGTGGAGTACTTTGACCCGGACCGCGCCGACACCGCCGTCGGGCTGGCCCACAGCCCGTACGTCGCGGAGCTCATCGAGCGTCTGCCCGGCGCCCTCGACTATGTGGAGATCCCGTTCGAGCAGTTGCAGCATGCCCCCGCCGCCGTGGAGATCCAGCAGCAGATCCCGCTGGTCCTGCACTGCGCGAGCATGTCGGTCGGTGGCTTCGTCCTGCCGGAGGAGAGCACGCTGGAGGCCGTAGAGCAGTGGCGACAGCGCACGCGCACCCCTTGGATCGGCGAACACCTCTCGTACATCCGGGCCGAGGCGACCGCACCGGGAACCGAGGACGACGAGGGCGCCGGCCCCACTTCGCTCAACTACACGGTCTGCCCGCAGCTGAGCGAGCAGAACCTGGAGCAGGTTCTCGACAACCTCAAGCCGCTCCAGGACCGCTTTCCCGTGCCGATCATCCTCGAGAACCCGCCCCAGTACTTCCACGTGCCGGGCAGCACCATGTCGCTGGTTGACTTCACCCGCCGCCTGTGCGAGCGCAACGATCGGCTGAACCTGCTGCTGGACCTCACGCACTTCCTGATCTCAGCCATCAACATCGGGTTCGACGCCGGCCGCGAATTGGAACGACTTCCACTGGAGCGTGTGGTGGAAATCCACCTCTCAGGACTGAAGACGCAATCCGGGACGGCATGGGACGACCACGCGCAGCCAGCCCCCGAACCGGTCTTCGAACTGCTGGCCCAGGCTCTGCGCCGGGCCCGGCCCCGAGCGGTCACCTTCGAGTACAACTGGGCCCCGGTACTTCCCGAACTCGACTCACTCCAAGGGCAGTTGCAGCGAGTGCGCGACCTGGTGGCGCCGTGAGGGGGTCGGCGCAGGACGGCCTCGCACTGCCCGCACGCCGCGTCCACGCATACATGGCCGCCGGGCTCGCGAACCCCAGCATCATCGGTACGTGGCCGGCCGGGCGAGAGGAGCTGGAAGGGGAAGGAAGCGGAGGGGAAGACGACGCGGCGGTCATCCGCGCCATGGACTTGGACGGCCTGCGCAGATTCGCCGGCTTCGTCACGATGGTGCGCCAGAACCCGCTGCGCCGCGTCCTGCCCCTCACACTCCGCGCCCTCGCTGAAGCCGACCTGGAGATCGAGGCATTCACCGACTACGCGCCCCACTTCTCCCGGCTTTCGCAGGACGGCGGGCTGGACCTGCGCCGACGGCTGACTGCCTTCGCCGACTTCATGGGCAGCTGGCTTGCTGGGGACGATCCGGTGCACTACATGGTGCGAGACGCTCTCGGGCACGAGCTCACCGTAGAGCGGCTCCGCCATGCCGACAGCATGCCCTTTACCACCCTCTCGTCCCCAGGACCCCACTCCGTGCCCCACGTGGTGGGCGCACTCGCCATCCGGGAAGCGCGCTGCCATCCACGCACGCTCGCCCGATTGATCGAATCTGGCACCTTCACGTCCGCCGTCCCCCCCGACGATGAGGGCCTCACCCTGCTGTACTGGCGTGACGAGCACAGCCAGCGCGTGCACGTCACCGAGGTCACACCGCTCGCCGGCTACCTGCTCGCTCTGGTCGATGGTCATGCCACCGTCCAGGAGCTCGCCCATCGGCTGGCCTCGACCACCGGCGAGGACTGCGAGCCAGGCGGTCTACTCACTGCCCTCCAGCGCTTTACCGAACTGCGCCTGCTGACCTTCACCGGCGCTGCCCCCTTCTCGATCGGAGAGAACCGGTGCGCCTGATCCTCGTCGACAACATGGTCCTGCCTGGCCACCACGACCTCGGTGCCCTCGACGTCCACCCTCATCTCGGGCTCATCTCCCTCGCCGCGGTCGCCCGACGCGCCGGCCACGAGGTCAGCGTGTACGACCCCAAACGACTGGTCCGCTCCGGGCGGCTCGACTACGACGCCACTCTGTACCGCCGGGCGGCCGAGGACCTGCTCGCCGAACAACCGGACGCGGTCGGCTTCACCACGCTCGGCTGCAGCTTCATCTTCGCACTGCGGGTCGCCGAGCACCTCAAGCGCAATGCGCCGGACCTTGCCATCCTGCTGGGTGGGCCGCACGCGACTATGCTGCACCGCGAGATCCTGGAAGGCTTCGGGTGCTTCGATGTCGTGGTGCGCCACGAGGCCGAGGAGACCCTTCCGGCCGTACTGGAGTCCCTGGAGCACCGCCGGTTCAGCCACATCCCCGGAGTCTCCTGGCGGACCGCGCCCTTCGCCGACGACCTCGAGTGCACCGACGGGCGTCCCCTCGTCACCGACCTGGACACCCTCCCGGATGCAGCCTACGACCTGTACCCGGTCGAAGAACTCCCCCTGGACTTCCTACGGGTGGAGGCGGGCCGTGGATGCCCGTTCAGCTGCACTTTCTGCTCGACTGCGACCTTCTTCCAGCGCTCATACCGACTGAAGTCATCAGCCCGTCTCGTCGGAGACCTCGACCGGCTCCACCTCCGCTACGGCGCACGAGACTTCAAGCTCGAACACGATCTCTTCACGGTCAACCGCCGCAAGGTGCTGGACTTCTGCGACGCCGTTCGCGACCGCGGCTACACCTGGCGGGTCTCCGCGCGGGTCGACTGCGTAGACCCCGAACTGCTGGAACGGATGGCTGAGGCGGGGTGCGTCGCACTCTACTTCGGAATCGAAACCGGGTCCCCGCGCCTTCAGCGGGTCATCAAGAAACGGCTGGACCTCGGAGTCCTCGAAGCGGCGCTCGACCACACCGAACGCCTCGGCATCGCGAGCACGGTCTCCTTCATCACAGGCCACCCTGAGGAGCGGCCCGCCGACCATGACGCCACCCTCGACCTCCTCGGTGACTGCCTCGCGCGGCGGCAACAGCACTGCACCACCCAACTGCATGTCCTGCTGCCCGAACCCGGTACCGCCCAATTCACGACCCTGGGCGACCAGTTGCGCTACGACGGCTACCGCACCGAGTTCAACGGCTGGCTCCTGGACGAGACCGACCAGACCTTGGTCCTGGAGCATCCGGGCCTGTTCCCCACCTACCACTACTACCCGGGCGAGATGCCGCGCGAGCACCACGTATTCGCCGTCGACCTGCACCGCGCCCTCGGCGAGCTCGGTCACACCATCGCCACCTACCTGCTGTGCCATTTCGACGGCCGGCTGAGCAGGTTCGCCGCCAAGGCCCGCGAATGGCGCGAGCTCACCGGATGGGACGACCCCGTGGACACCGAGTTCGTTCGCGCCTTCGTGGCTCACACGCTCGGTGCGGAACACCATGCGCACTCGCTCGTCCGGTACGTCCACCACCTCCGTGCTGCCTTGCGGCTGCCGCAGCCGTCCAGGACGGAGGAGGGCCGTTCGCAGTATGAGCTGAACTCCCGCGCCGTGCTCTTCGACGGCATCCACGACTGCCCCGCCCTGATCGATCGCATCACCGCCCGGCCAGCCGGTGGCCCACCCATCACCGAGCAGGAGGCCGGCGACGTCGGCTGCCGCGTGGTGCTCGGCTCAGACGCCGGCTTCCGCGACTACGCGATCGACCCGGCGACCCACGCCATCCTAAGCTTGTTCCGAACCCCTCGGACGATGAACGAGATCCGCACCGCGATCGGCTCGCTCACCGATGGCTGGGAGCCCTGCGCCGACCACCTGCGGCAGCTCGCCTCCACCGGACTCATCGTCCCCGCCGGCCGTCAGGCGGAAATGGGCGTCCATGACTGAGCACTGGACGGCCCTCGACCTGGTTGAGGGCTTCCACCTGGCCCACGCTGTGGCCGCCCTGCATGAGGAGGGCCTCCTTGCAGCGTTGGACCGGCCCGGTACTGCCGAGCAACTCGCAGAAAGGAACGGGCTCGACGCGACGTGGCTGCGGACGCTGCTCGACTACACGGCCGCCCGCACCGAACTCCTGGAATTCACCCCTGACGGTTACCGGACCACGGGGCACTACAATGCGCAGGCACGCGGCCTGCTCGACCAGTACATCGGTGCCTACGGTCCGAACGCCCGGCAGCTGCGCGCATTGCTGCGCGCGCCTCTCAACGCCGCCGCCACCGTCGACCGCGCCCGGCATGCCGCCGCCTTCGCCGCGCTCGACCGCTCACCGGCGCTGGGGCTGATGGCCGAAGTGATCGCCCAACTCGGACTCGGCCGACTGCTCGACCTGGGCTGCGGGGACGGATCGCTGCTGCTGGAGCTGGCCGAGCGCAGCCCGGACTTCACCGGCTGGGGTGTCGACGCCAACGCGGCCATGTGCGAGCACGCCCGCCGCAGCCTCACCGAAGCGGGCCTGGCCGATCGAGTGTCGGTCGTCCACGGTAACTGCACCCGCCTGGAGAGTGCGCTCGCAGCCGAGGTCAGGGGCCGGGTCGAGGCCATCTCCGCCACCAGCCTGCTCAATGAATTTTTCGCGGCCGGCTGTGCCGGCGCCGTCGCCTGGCTCCGTCAGTTGCGGGAGCTGTTCCCGGGCCGGGCGCTCATCGTGGCGGACTACTACGGTCAGGTTGGCCGCCGCGAGCCGCCGTGGCCGCGCATGCACGCCCTTCACGATGTCGTCCAGGTGATCTCCGGCCAGGGAGTGCCTCCAGGCGACCGCAGTGGCTGGACGGAGGTCTACGAGGAGGCTGGCTGTGTGCCCATCCACATAATCGAGGACCAACAGGGCACCTTCTTCGTGCACATCCTGCGGCTTTGATGCCCCCGCAAGGTCGCGGAGTTCCTCGGCGCGGAGGGTCGGCGGGATCGGTCGCCCCCGCCCTGGGGGAGTGGGCCCCAGCGCGGTGTCGCTCGATTTGCAGCTGGGGAGAGGGCGGCCGATCCCGATACGGACTGCCTGGGGGTGCCTCCGTCACCGGTGGGAGAAGAGATATGTCGTCACATGAGCCGCTCCAGTCCAGCCTCGTGCAACAGCCTCCCTATATGGAGGGATCGGTGTGGTCCGTGCAACTTGTGCGGGCGAAGCCGGGGCAGACGCGGCCGTATCTCGCATGCCTGCGCGACGAGTGGAAGCCACTGATGCAGGCCGCCAAGGAGCAGGGCATCATCCTCGACTACCGGATCGGACAGTCAAGCAGCTCGACCTGCAACCGGAGGACCTGGGCAGCCTGACGGACCGCATGCTGACCACGCAGGGGCACAGCCTGTGGACCTGCGACGAGACCGCCCACGAGGAAGACGGCGGCGATGCGCCTGAATCCGGTTGCGCGCGTCGCGGCCGATGACTTCAGCCCCTCACGCTTGGGCGGCGAGCCACGGGTGACCGCCTGCGCGTCGGGCCGGACGGCGCCCTGGCTGTGGAGCCCGGAGTACCTCAGATCGGTGGTCGGCGATCGCCATGTGCCGGTCCGGGAGGTCACCGGCGCCCCGGACGACGTCTTCCAGAATCTTGCCCGCGGCGGCTCCCTCTCTTTCGCCGGCTACTTGGACTGGGTCATCGAGACCGCCGATACGCTGAGGGACATCGCGAAGGAGCACTCCCAAACTGCGGCATGCCATCGCTCACATGCGTTACCTACGACGCGGCTCGATGCCCGGAAACCTCTCGACACGGAGGCCAACCGGTGCATTGTCCCCAACCTACAAGCGGGATCGCCGAGGAAGTGCGAGACGCCCAGCCCTGGCGCATCGGTGACAGATACCCGCTGCGCCAGGGCTGGGGCTTGAAGTGTGGCTCCGGGATATCGGCCGACGTCAATCCGATCCGCTGTTCCTGCGCAGCCGGCGGGCTCGCAGCTTCACCATCCCCTGCCGACAGAACCGGGCGGTGTTCTTTTATACAGACATCTTCCATGCGGCGGATGCGGTCCGCTCTCCGACCTGGCTATGAGACCTCCGCATCAGCGTGACGAGGCTCTACGGCGACCGCGCGAGGGTTCCTCCCCCCGGCGGCCTCCCTGTGCCGGGCTAGGAGTCCTCGGGCGCGTGCTTGTACAGCCAGAGGTAGGCGCGGCGTTCCTCCGGTACCACCATCGCCACGATGCAGATCGGACTGGCAGTCAGGCCCACCTGGTGATTGGCCACCGTCGACGTGACAGACCAGTCCTGCTCGACTTCGCTGAGCTCGTCCGCGAGGACCCGTACCGGATCGTGCAGAAACCTCTCGAACGGCTCACTGCCGGTCTTCCACTCGCGCCAGTACATGCTCCACGGCTCGTCGCGGATTTCCTTCGAGACATCGTCGATCTTCGTCCAATGCTCGGTTCTGTTCGTTGTTGCCATGCTCTCTCCCTGTGAAGGTGGTAAGACTCAGCAGAGCCCAGGCGGTGCCGGGCCGCAACCGGTGCTGCGCCGATCGGCGGCCGGACGGCGGTGGTCGCCCCATCCGTCGACCTCCCGGCGGATACGAGGCCTGTATTGATCAGGGATTGGATGGAGCTGCTGGTCACCTACGAACCGGCGAAGACGAAGGCGTAGCGATACACGTTCGGTGGAGCGCAGATCCGCACGCCCTACAACCTTTGGCCCTCATCGGCCAGGTTGGCTAATACCTCGCCTGATCCGCAGCGGCGATAGGCCACGCGGTCGAGCCGGCATCTGCTCTCTCTCCCCTGCGGCAGACGGCCGTTGATCTTGTCGATCCGCTCCGGGATCGCCGCTGTGATGCCGCGCCTGCGCAGGTAGGAGCGGTTCTTCGTAGACGAGTAGCTCTTGTCGGCGGCGACCGGTGCGGGACGGGTCCGCGAGCGGCCTGGCCCGCACCGCTTGATGCTGATGCGGGCCATGACCGGCTCGAACTGGGTGCAGTCGTTGATGGTGCCCGCGGTGAGGGTGAAGCGTTATCGAGGTCGCGGACTGGCAGACCGGCGTCAAGGAGGCCGACGCCATCTTCGGCCACACCCTCTTGTGCCGGCCGTCATCAGCAGCGACGGCCGCTTTGTCGCCTGTCAGGACGGCGCGGCGCCTGCGACCGTCTTCGTAGGGGGACCGGACCACCAGCGTCGCCGCTGGCCGATCGACCGCTCTGGCCTCCCACAAGCACGGCGAACGCTCGCGCCTGATCTACCGGCCCAAGTGGCACGTCGACCACGAGGTGTGGCCCCCTACTGGCGGGGAAAAGCGGGGGGTGCGACCGCAGCAGCCGCCGCCCACGCCGGAAGGCGAGGGCAGGGGAGCGCAGGCGGGGGCGAGGGTGTAGCGGCCAATCGGTCCAGGTGAGACTGCGGCTGCCGACCGCGCCCCACCACCTGGATCCAGTTCCCGAGCAACTCGGGGTAGGCAGTGACAGCCCCCGACGCATCGCCCGCCTCCACGTGTGCATCGCTCAACGGCCCATCTGCGCCGTTGCGATTTCCGTGCCGAGCGAGGCCGTGTCTGTCTATGGATGTACAAGCACGCCCCGGCTGGAGCGGGCGCGTAAATGTCCTCCGGTCAACTTCTCGCCTTCGCCCGTCTGAAGGCCGCCGACCTCCAGGCGGGCGTGCCAACTACCGCCTCAGAGCCGGACAGCCGTGGATGGTGTGCTTCCTCCTCACGGTCGCCGTAGAGCATCGTGACGTTGATGCGCAGGTTTTCGTAGCCGGGCCTGAAACGGATGGCATCTGAGGCGTGGAAGAGGTCGGAGTTGAAGATGACGGCTCGGTTCTGACGGTAGGGGATCGTCATGCTGCGGGCCCGTCGGCGTTGAAGGAACGGCCGGATCAGGTCTTGGCGACCGTTGTAGGTCTCGAAGCCCCAGGACAAGGGGGCATCGACGTTGTGCACCACCAGGCCGCCTGAGTGATCGTCGGTGTTAGCGCTGTCCGGAGTGACCCAGAAGTTGACGTTGACGGCGGCGAAGTCAGCATGCGTGGTGACGTCAGCGGGTACCTGGGGGCCGCACTTGAAGCCCCACATCTGGCGCAGCGGGTATCGGTTGCCGATGAGCCGAGGCAGGGCGTCACGCAGTTCTTCGGCGATCTGCATGAGCAGGGGGCAGACAAACCCGTTCTGCATGAGCGCGCCGAGCCGGCCGTGGGCGTAGCGATTACCGAACCACACCGTCGACTCCAAACAGAACCGATACAGCTCGTCCAGCGCCTCCTCGGTGAGAAAGTCATCGACGTACACCACGCCGGGTGCGTTCGCCAGGTACTGCTCCTCAACGGTTAAGGGATCCCAGCGACGGGACAGGGCACGCGCCACGCGCGGTGTGTTGCGTACATGCAGCAGACGGTTGTAGGTCTCGGCGACGCACCGGTTGGCATCGGAGTCCAAGGGCTCCCGAGCTTCGGGGCCCTGGGCCACCAACCGGTCGTGTACGACTTGGTAGGCATCGATGACCCGGCTGTATCCCGTCCCCAACACGCCCAAGCGTTGAAGGTAATGCATCTGGTCGATGTCGTGCTGCAACTTGGGAGCACTCAGTGCGATGGCCGCGCGCTCGGCCGGATCAGAGGAAGCGCCCCAGCGCAGCTGGGCGAAGAGCGAGGCCCACCCCCCGGCGAGGGGGAAGTCGCCGTGCTCCAAAGCCGCATTGAGCACGTCCGGCGCCCACGCCAAGCCATCGGCCCCCGTGCGCATGTCATCGCGCAACAATGGCAGCACCTCGTCCCAGCGCTCCGAGGCAGCCAGCAAGAGCACCAACTCGCGTCGGACCGGACGGTCTTGGGGGGCGGCGTGGAGGAAGTTGCTGAGAGCGCGCACCTCCTCCTCCGCACGGCCGACGCTGACAGTCGCCCTCGCGCGGGCGACCGCCGATCTGGGGTCCCACGGCGTGCCCACGTGGATCACACGAGCCGGAAGGCGTCGTGTGCCTGGAGCTCCACTGCGTAGCGGGCCAGACCATTGAGGGTCACTGCGGCGTACGGGGGAACGAAGTGTGCGCTGATCGCCTGGCCGTCTTCCGACGACTGGATCTTGGTCCAAGTTTCCCACGTCATGCTGGTCACGAACGGAGTGTTGCCCCGGGCCTGCATGCCGACGTCCTCCTGCTCCGCCCCCGGCTCCCCGTCCCGTTTGCCGTCCCCGTCACCGCAGAGTGTCTGGGCGACGTGAAGGTTGACGAAGTAGTGCAGCAGCTCATCGGTGAACCCGTGGATTCCGGTTTCTGCCACACACCCTTCCAGCAAGGCTGCCACGACGTCCCGGCCGCCATGGCTGACAGTCGCCTCGCAGAAGTCGGCCATGAACTGCCTCCCACTGGGCACGTTGTCCGTGTGACGGTGCAGGTACTCCTGGAACCACTGCAGGAGCTCGGGGTTGGCGAATACCGAGTAGATGAGCCGGTCGGCAAGTGCCGCTTGCTCCCGCGAAATAGATGGGCCCCCAAGGTACTCGCTCAGGACCTGGGACGGACCGGTGATGAACTGCTCCCGCAGGAGGAAGTCGGTCTCCATAGCCTGGAACAGTGCGTCGATACGGCGCATAGTCGCAGCACGGGACATCACAGTGGACCGTTGTGCGCCCAATGTCTTCTCCTCCGGTCGCGTCGATCAGGTAGGCGTAGAAGGTGCTGAGCCGCGAGACGACTCCAGCTAAGAGCGAAGCCGCTCCTGAATGCCATTGCGGCACGCCGCAGCTGATAGATCTCGGCCCCGGTTCACACATCTGGCTCGCGAAGGCTGCCCCACGCCGTCCACTGCTCGGGCGCGCATTGGCCCGCCACGTTGGATGATTCGTCGAGGGCCGCGTCGACAGTACGGGCACCGGTCCGATCCGGGGGCAATACGGGCCGCCACCTGGAGGTCGGTCACGGCCCGCATCTTGAGCCGTCTGACGGCGAGGGCGAGCAGCCGGGTCGGCACGTTCAGGCGGCCGTCGGCACCGGCAAGGGTTTCGCCTGCGCCGGGTGCCGGATAGCGCATCACCCTCCTCGCCGCTGCGGGGCGACTCGCCTCGCCGACCGGAGACACGCCCAAGCCGGGGACTGCAGAACGACCGACTCTGTCCCGCAGGGAACCGCTGGTGCGGCAGAGGTACGAGGAGCGGCCGAAGCTCGGGGAACCGCTCCTGGCGGCGCGGCCTGTGGCCGGTGGTATCCGCGCTGGCTGGCCTCGGACGCCACCATCGTCGCCCATCCGGACACCTGTTGTCCTGGTACTCGGCACACGCGGACTATGCCGGTGCTCGGCGGCCGGTTGACCCTGACGGCCGGGTTGCTCGCCCTGGCAGCCTACCGCGTGTCTCTTTGATGGGTTGTTCGGTTGATCGGATGTGTCTGTCCGATTAGTGATCACCGATGCGGTGTGGGACCGGATCGAGCCGCTGATGCCGCCCGATCCGGTTCGCGGACGGCGGTGGGCCGACCACCGGCGCACGCTCGAGGCCATCGCGTGGAAGTACCGCACCAACTCGCCCTGGGGCGACCTTCCCGACGAACTCGGCTCGTTCAAGATCGCTCACAAGCGGCCGATCAGATGGGCCGTCGACGGCCACTGGGAGATGATCCTCGCCGCCGTCCTGGCGGCGGCGAACGCCGACGACGACATCGACTGGACGGTGTAATGGACTCCACGGTCGTTCAAGGTCACCAGTACGCTGCCGGGGTGCTCAAAGCGGGGCGGCCCGCTCCGGTGAACCCGCCGATCACGCACTCGGACGCTCCCGCGGCGGACTGAGCACCAAGGTCCACCTGGCCGCAGGCGGCCGAGCACGGTCCCTCGCCGTCACCGTCGCCGCAGGCCAAGCGGGCGACGCACCCGCCTTCGAGGCGGTGATGTCTCGCATCCGCGTCCCGCGCAATGGCCCGGGCAGGCCTCGGACCCGGCCCCTGACCGTTCTGGCGGACCGCGCGTACTCCTCACGCGCCATCCGCAGCCACCTGCGGCGCGGGGGGTATTCGCGCAGTCATCCCGCAGCCGTCCGACCAAGTCGGTCACCGTCGGCGGCGAGGCCGACTCGGTGGCCGGCCGCCCCGCTTCGACAGCGAGGTCTGCAGCAGCGGAACACCGTCGAGCGATGCATCAAGCGCCACAATCTGATCCCGTGGGGGCGCGTGTAGGTCGCCCGGCGGCGGGGCCGGGGCTCCCGGTCGGCCCCCCGCTCACCGGCGGCCCCCCATCACAAGCGTTCCGATGCTCAGCATCCGCCGATTCTGGCAGGCCCGACACATCCACCAGCCCACGACTACGAGGGGTCCCGGTACGGAGGTTGCGCAATGAGCGCCAGGGCGCACCGCGACGCGCCCCGTCGACATCGGCTCGTGCTCGTCCTCGGGGCGGGCGTGTCCTGCGTTCAGGCCGCGGCGCGGAAGACGTACGCCGTCATCGGGGCGGTGACCGGCCCCGGGCCCAGACGGGTCGTCATCTCCTCGATGACGGTGGCCCGGACGGCTGGTCCGTCGCCGCGCTCCTCGACTGCCGCGCGCACCGGTGTTCCGGTGAGGTAGCCGGTGGCAAGGTCGGCGGTCGACTCGGCCCGGCCTTCAAGCGTCAGCTCCTGCTCCTCCTCGACGGCGAACCCGGTGGCCGCCAGATCGGCGACCACGACAGCAGGGTCGGCGTAGCCATGCGGAACCGTGGGGAAGAACCGTGGCGGGTCGACCGGGAAGGCCCGTTCCAGCCCTGCCTGCAGCGCCACTTCAAAGGCGTGCGTCCTGAGTGGGCCCCAGGTGTTGAACAAGAACCGGCCGCCCGCGGCCAGCACCCGCCTCACCTCGGTGAATGTCGCGACCCGGTCGGGAAAGAACATCACGCCGAACTGGCAGACCACCAGGTCGAAGCCTCCGTCCGGGAAAGGCAGCCGCTGCGCGTCGGCCTGGCGCCACTCCGCGCCCGGGGCCCGGGCCGACCCGAAGGCGACCATGGCCTCGCTCAGGTCGGTGGCCGTCACGTCGGCCGACGGTACCGCGGCGAGCAAGTCCGAAGTCAATACACCTGTCCCTGCAGCCAGTTCGAGGATGCGCCGCGGGTGGAGTGCTGCCGCCCTCGCGGTCAGGTCCTCGGCGAAGGGCCGGAAGACCACGGGCACGAGGTACTGTTCATAGGCCGCCGGCATGGACTCGGACCACCGCTGGTCGGCATTGATTCCCGTCATCCTGATGACGGTAGTGCCGCACCCGGAGACCTCTGCGCTGCCGCGCCGCCCCACACCCTGGAGCCGGCCCTGCCTGACGAGTTGGCGGGGAAAACCTTCTCTGACGCGGCACTGGCTTCAGCCGCCCCCGATGAGTTCCCGCCCGCTCAGTCGGTCCACCGCATGTGGGTGCCTCCGCTGTGCCGGTGCCACCCCGGCACTTGCGCCGTGACGCGAACGTCCGCCGTCCGTTCAGCTCGACTCGCGGACCACGAGGTCGTTCGGCATGATCACCGGCTTCCTCGGGCCGCCCTCGATGAGCGCCAGCAGCAGACGCACCGTCGCGGTGGCCTGGTCGGCCATGGAACTGCGCACCGAGGTGAGCGCGGGCGTGGTGTAGGAGGCGGCCTCGATGTCGTCGAAACCGACGACGGCGACGTCGTCGGGGGCCCGGCGGCCCGCCTGGTGCAGGGTGCGCAACGCCCCGATGGCCATGAGGTCGTTGGCCGCGAACACCGCGTCGAGGTCCGGGTCGTCCTCGAGCAGCTGCCGCATGGCCTCCGCGCCCGACATCCGGGTGAAGTCGCCCAGCGCGACGATGGAACGGCGCCCGGTGTCCCGCAGGGTCGCCCGGTATCCCTCCAGCCGTTCACGGGACTCGTACAGGTCCAGCGGCCCGGTGATGGTGGCGATGCGGCGTCTGCCCCGGTCGAGCAGGTGCCGTACGGCCAGCTCCGCGCCGCCGGCGTTGTCCAGCGCCACGTAGGGGACGTCCGTCGCGGCGGTGCGGTTGAAGGACGCGACGGGCAGGCCCATGCGGGCGAGCGCGGCCGGCAGGGGATCGGCGCCGTGCAGTGCCACGAGCATCACGCCGTCCACGTGGCCCCCCGCCACGTAGCGCTCCACCCGGGCGCGGCTCTCGTCGGACTCGGCGAGCATCAGCACCACGCGTTTGCCGACGGCCTCCAGCTCCCGGCTGACGGTGCGCACCACGGTCGAGAACAGCGGGTCGTCGGACACCACGCCCTTGGGCGGGTCGGAGACGACCACGGCCACGGCGTCCGTGCGGCGGGTGACCAGGTTGCGGGCGGCGGCGTTCGGCACGTACCCGAGTTCCCGCACCGCCTGCATGACGACGTCCCGGATCTCCGGCGCGACGGTGGTCTCCCCGTTGATGACCCGGGAGACGCTCGACTTGGACACGCCGGCCCGGGCGGCGACCACCGCGAGCGTGGGTCGTTTCATCGCCTTCCGATCACCGGTGCCCCGATCCTCGAGTCCAGGGAGCGCTTTCCCCTCAGGATGGCCTCGGCCCGATCCGCCTGTCAACGGCGCTTCTCCAGCGTCCTGGTAGGGGAACTCGCCTCCAACTGATCACTTCCGGCCGCCTGTCGACGGGTTCGTGCGTACCGCCGGAGTGGATCTCAGAAACCGTTCCCCGGAACCGGCGCTGTGCGTCAGGGGTGTTACAGGCCTGTTGCTCAAAGCCTTGACAGTCCATCGGGACCGACCCATTCTCACCCCTCAGGGAGCGCTCCCTCACCCTTCCCCCACTGAGGAGTCACCCGTGCATCCCCTGCTCCGCCGCATCGGCTTACCCGCCGTCCTCGCGGCCGTCCTGCTCACTCTCGTCAGCCTGCCCGCGTCCCGGGCCCATGCCGCCGAGACCCTGCTGTCGCAGGGCCGGCCCGTCGTCGCGTCGAGCACCGAAGACCCGTTCGGCGCGCCCGGAGCCGTCGACGGCAACCCGGCGACGCGCTGGTCCAGCGCCTTCTCCGACCCGCAGTGGATCAGGGTCGACCTAGGGGCCCCGGCCCGCATCAGCCGCGTGACCCTCCAGTGGGAGGCCGCCTACGGCAAGGCCTTCCGCATCCAGGTGTCGGACGACGCCGAGACCTGGTCCACCGTCCAGGAGACGACGGACGGCACCGGCGGCACCCAGAACCTGACCCTGACGGCCACCGGCCGCTACGTCCGCATGTACGGCACCCAGCGCGGCACCGGATACGGCTTCTCCCTCTGGGAGTTCCAGGTCTTCGGTACCAGCGGCACCGGCGGCGACCCGGGCGGCGGTGGTGGCGACACGCTGCTGTCGTATGGGAAGACGGGCGCGGCCTCCTCCTCGCAGAGCGACCAGAACTGCTGGGAGTGCACTCCCGCCCGGGCCTTCGACCGCGACCCCGCCTCCCGCTGGGCGACCAGCCCCACCACCGGCTGGACCGACCCCGGCTGGATCTCCGTCGACCTCGGCGCGACCGCGCAGATCTCCAAGGTCGTCCTGCAGTGGGACCCGGCCTACGCCAAGTCCTTCCAGATCCAGGTCTCGCCCAACGGCACCGACTGGACGCCGGTCTACTCGACCACGTCCGGCACCGGCTTCAAACAGACCCTGGCGGTCTCCGGCACGGGACGCTACGTACGGATGTACGGCACCGAACGCGCCACCCCCTACGGCTACTCCCTGTGGGAGTTCCAGGTGTACGGCACCGGAGGCGCCCCCGTCCCGGCCCCGCCGCTGCCGCCGGACCCGGCGCAGCCGCCGCGGCTGGTCTGGAGCGACGACTTCGACGGAGCCGCCGGCAGCAAGCCCGACCCGGCGAAGTGGCGGGCCGACCCCGGCACCGGGCAGAACGGCGAACTGCAGTACTACACCGACCACCAGAACGCCGCCCTTGACGGCGGCGGCCACCTCGTCATGGAGGCCCGGAAGGAGGCCAGCCCCGGCCGGGCCTGCCCGCCGGACCCGCTGACCGGCAGCACCACCTGCCAGTACACCTCGGCCCGCATGAACACCGGTGCCACCTTCCAGTTCACCTACGGACGTGTCGAGGCCCGCATCAAGGTGCCCAGGGGCAACGGGCTGTGGCCCGCGTTCTGGATGATGGGCGCCGACTTCCTCACCGGTCGTCCGTGGCCGTACAACGGCGAGGTCGACATCATGGAGGTCCTCGGCAAGGACGTGAAGACGGCCTACTCGACCGTGCACGCCCCCGCCTACAACGGCGGCGGCGGGATCGGCTCGCCGTACCGGCTGCCGTCGGGCGCCGACCTCTCGGACGACTTCCACACCTGGGCCGCCGACTGGAACAGCAAGGGCATCGTCTTCAGTCTCGACGGGCGCACCGTGTTGACCCTGGACAAGGACCAGGTGGAGCGCACCCGGGGTCCCTGGATCTTCGATCACCCGCACTACATGATCCTCAACCTCGCGGTCGGCGGCGACTGGCCCGGCCCGACCGACGCGTCGACGCCGTTCCCGTCCCGGATGCTCGTCGACTACGTACGCGTGTACCAGTAGCGCAGCCGGCAGCGGCACTCCTGTCAGGTCCGGCCCGGACCCCTGCGTCGCGGGCCGGACCGCACCCACACCACGCCCCACCCCCTCCGATGAGGAAGCGACATGCGCAGATACTCCTTACACCTCCATCCCGTGTTGGTCGGTGCCCTGGCGATCGCCCTGGCCGCCGCCCTCGGCATCACCCTCGGCGCCCCCGCCGCGCGGGCCGCCACGATCACCGTCCAGGCCGAGTCCTACGCGGCACAGTCCGGCGTGGCCCTGGAGACGACCGCCGACATGGGCGGCGGGCAGAACGCCGCCTACCTGGCCGACGGCGACTGGATGCGGTTCGACCAGGTCGACCTCGGGGCCGCCGGCCGTCTGACGGTGTCGGCGCGCCTGGCCTCCGCCACGGGCAGCGGTTCCGTCGAGCTGCGCACCGGTTCCCTGACCGGGCCCCTGCTCGCCGTGATCCAGGTCGACCCCACCGGGGGCTGGCAGACCTGGGCGACCCGCAGCGCCGACGTCACCACCCACCCGACCGGACCCCAGACCGTGTTCGCGGTGCTGCGCAGCACCACGCCCGGCGACTTCGTCAACATCAACTGGTTCTCGTTCGTCAGCGGTGGCGACGAGCCCGCGCCCGGCTGGGTCGACGTCGACCAGGCCAAGTGGCAGGCCCAGCTGACCCAGTTCCGGGCCATGACCCCGGCGCCGGTGCCCGCCAACGCGGTGCGCGTCCCCGAGTTCAACGCCACCTGCACCTACAGCCACTCCAAGCCGGACGACCCGATCGTCGCCCCCGGTCTGCCGGGCGCGTCCCACATGCACAGCTTCTTCGGCAACAAGAGCACCGACGCCTTCACCACGACCCAGAGCCTGCTGGGCAACACGGGCACGAGCTGCACACCCGCCAAGGACCTCTCCGCCTACTGGATCCCCACGCTCTACGAGCGCGGCAAGGCGGTCGAACCCGACGGGATGATCGTCTACTACGGATCGCGGCTGCCCGACCCCACGGCGACCGTGCCGTTCCCGCAGGGCTTCCGCATGATCGCGGGCAACGCCAAGCTGCAGGTGGCGACCCCGGCCGGCTCGCCCAACCAGTTCTGGTGCGCCGGACCGGGCGGCGAGACCGGCCGCAGTACCGACGGCAACTGGCCGCTGTGCGCGCCGACCGCCAAGCTGGTGTACCAGCTGGTGTTCCCGGACTGCTGGGACGGCAAGCACCTCGACAGCCCGGACCACAAGTCGCACGTCGCCTTCACCTACGACGGCAAGTGCAGCGGCGCCTACCCGGTCGCCATTCCGTCGGTCTCGTTCGTCATCAGCTATCCGACCAGCGGGAGCGCCGACGGGTTCTCCCTGGCATCGGGCATGGCCTCGTCCATCCACGGCGACTTCTTCAACGCCTGGGACACCGCGGCCCTGGGACAGCGCGTGAAGGACTGCATCGTGCAGAGCGCCAAGTGCAACTCCGCCGGAACCTTCTGACCCGGCGGACGGCGGCCGCCCTGCTCCTGGGCCTGGCGGTCGCCGGCTGCAGCCCGCAGCCGGCGACCGACCGGCCCGCGCCCGCCGCCTTCAACGACACCGACACCGCGTGGATCCAGCTGATGATCCCCATGGACGAACGGGCCCGGTTGCTCACCGACTTGGCGCCCGCACACGCCGCCCGCCCGGCCCTGGCCGGGTGGGCGAAGGATACGGGAAGGAGACTCGAGGACGAACTCGTCGGCCTGCGACGGCTGCTGAGGCTCTCGGGCGTGCCCGACACCCGCCCCCACGAGGGCCACAACATGCCCGGCATGGTCACTCTCGACACGGTGCGCAGGGCGAAGACCGTGTCCGGGGAGAACTTCGACCGCCTCCTCACCGAGAGCATGCGGGCCCACCTCGTGCAGGTCCGCATGCTGTGTGCGAGCGAACGCACGTCGGGGAGCGCCGAGCAGGCGAAGGACCTCGCCGCCGCGATCGAAGGAGCTGTGGCCGAGCAGATCACCCGCCTCGACGCGGTCATGTGAGGCCGCCGTCGCCGTCCGGCCGGGGGCGGAGCCGCCGTCACGCACCGCCGCCCCACGAACGTGAAGAACTCGATCACCGGCTCCAGCCCTCTCTCGCCGACCATCGTCTCCGGGCTGACGGCGGACTAGGCGGCGGACGCCTCGTTGCACGGGAAGAGTGCCTCCTCGTATGCGGCGGGGGCCGCCTCCGGGTCGCCCGGGCGCGGGCGGCGACGGCCTCGGCGAGCTGGGCGCCGTCCGGCATTGCCAGGTGGACGCCCCGCCGCCGGAGGGGGCATAGGGTGGGCCGCGTCGACGAGCGGGGTCATGCCGGGGACACGGCCCCAGCGGTGCCCGTCGGGCAAGGCGTGGCGCGCGCCGCGGGACGAGCGCGCCGTCGACGTCGGCGACGAGGCCGCGCAGACTTTCGCCCCAGCCGGCGAAGTGCGCGAGGACTGCGGCCTTCGCGGTGGCGCGGCGCCGTAGTCGACGATGTCCAGCCGGCCTTCACAGGCGCGCAGGGCGGTGTAGACGCGCAGGCTACCGTCGGTCTACCGGTGGGCGAGGAAGCTGTCCCACAGCCAGCATGTGTCCCACGGCGTATAGGGGAACATCACCGCCTGGACACCTTCGACAGCCTCCCGCCCGTGCGGTCGTCGCCGCGGTTGCGGCCCGGGCACCGGGTACGGATCGTCTGTCACCCACCTCCACCTTGACCGGTGGAGCCGGTGCCGCCTGGCCTGCCTGCACGGGCCCTTCGCCAACTGGCGCGAGGAGACACCCTTGATCTATGAGAGGCCGCAACCCGTTCTCGGTGGCTCGGTCATCCAGTCCGCCCAGATGCCGGGCCTCCTGCGAGCCGAGGGGCTCAGCGCAGCCGCCGCGCACGCAGCACCAGGTCGTCGGTATGGTGCGCGCCGGCGCCGCCGTCGGGTGCCACGCGTGGTCGCTGCTCGTTCACCTCCACCTCCCAGTCGTCGGTGAGCAGGGCGGCGACCATCGAGGGCCAGACGTAGTCCGCCGGGTCGAAGCCGCTGTCGTGCGCCTGCTGGGTGTCCATCCCCGCGTGGTGTACGAGCAGCAGCACGCCGCCGGGCGCGACGGCCGCGAGCAGCGCTCGCTCGGCTGCGGCGTCGGGGGTGCGCAGCAGGGCGGGATACTGCGCGGAGACGAGGTCGAAGGAGGCCGGCGGGAGCGCTGCTTCCGTCAGCGCGGCGTGTACCCAGCGAATGGCGACGCCTGCGTCCCGCGCGTGCCCGGCCGCCCGCTCCAGCGCCACGCCCGAGACGTCGAGAGCGGTCACGTCCCAGCCGCCGCGCGCGAGCCAGACGGCGTCCGCGCCCTCGCCGCAGCCGACGTCGAGCACCCGCCCGGGCGTGAGCCCGGCGACCTCGGCCACGAGCGCACCGTTGGGCCGGCCGCTCCACAACTGCTGTCGGTCGGCGTACCGGTTGTCCCACTCCGCCCGCACCGCAGGGTCTCCGACGTATCCGTCGCCAGGCAGGGAAGTGTCGGACGCGGGCGATCCCACTGTGATGTCGTCGGTCATGGCCCCAACGTCACCCATCGTGGCCCGGTCACGCCACTCCTGTTGCCGTTCCGGCAAAACGGCCTCCCGGACCGGACGGCCTTCCTGCCGACGCCGATCGCCGCGTGCAGGGCGGCGCCGGTGGAGACGCCCGTCTGGTGATCGAACTGGCGGAGGCCGGCCCGGCGGGCGCTCGAGCGGCCCCGCGAACTCCTCACCACAACTGTGTGCCCGGCGCCCCCTTGAACGGCCCCCGCACCTCCGAGGTGATCCAGCCGCCGTAGAAGTCGCCCTCCTGCGCCGTGACCACTTCCCCGGCGACCGTGCAGCGGTCCACGCGGCTCGGGTAGAAGGCGAAGAAGTCGGCGAGGGCCGCGTACGCGGGCTCGGGACGGGGATACGTCCAGGCGGCGCTAGCGCGCACGTCGTCGCCCACGACGACGTCCCAGTACCGGGCCGCCCCCTTCCACTCGCACCAGGTCCGCCCCGCGGCCGCCGGGAACAGGAGCTCCGTACGGACGTCCTGCGGGGGGGACGTAGAACACGGGGGGATGGCTGGTCTCCAGCACCCGGATCGTCCTGCGGCTCTCGACCAGCACCAGGCCGGCGCACTCTACGACCACGACGCGGTCGTCCTGGCTCATGGCGGGAGGCCGCGGGTAGTCCCAGACGGACTCGGGTGCGCGCGGAGCGGACCGCGGCGCGGGCTCGTCCAGCGGATCCAGGTACACCTCGTCCTCGTAGCACCAGGCCCAGTCGTGTGCCAGGCTGCGGACCACCGGGTGCCCGTCGGCCTCGAAGTGGGCCGTGGCGTGGGCTCCGGGAGAGCTGTCGTTGCAGCCCACGTAGCCGCAGGTCAGGCAGAGCAGCAGATCGGCCGGCGCCCGTCCGCGCGCCGCACAGGCCGGGCACGACGCGGTCAGCGGCGTCGGGTCGGGCGTCCAGGTGTGGGAACAAGGCTTCCCGGACGGCCGTCCACCGTCGGGCCGGGGCGTCCATCTCGTCATCGGTGATCACCGGCCGACCGAGGCGGCATCACGCACGTCCGCCGCCTCTGCTCCTGGCAGGCATCCGTGTCGATCACGGTCCCTCCTCTGTAGTCATCGGTGCTACAGCTGCTTCGCCCCGACACCGCGCTGAGGATGCAGACCGCTGATCTCGGATGCGCCAAGCGCTCGGGCATTGACGACACAGAGGCATCGGCGGGGGCCGGCAGGTCACGGATCTCGTCCGACGCCGGACGGCGCAGCCTTGCAGACCTCGTCGAGCGAACGGGGGGCTGCGAGGGTGAAGGCTGCCTGGTAGGACTTGCTGATCTTGTCGTACGGAGTGGGGATGCCGCGTCACTGCTTCAGCTTGTTGAAGCGCCGTTCCACCACGTTGCGCCGCTTGTAGGTATCGCGATCGGGAGCCGGGGCCGCCCCCCGACTGCCGCGCTTCGACCGGTTGCGGACCTGGTCGGCTCGCTCGGGAAGGGTGTGGCTGATCCCGAGCCGACGCAGCCAGGTGCTTACCGCCCTGGAGCCTGACCGGTAGCGCCCTTGCCACCCAGGACGCGCGAGGGCCGCACCCGGGGCCGTAGGGCCGGTGCGGAGCACCCGGATTGCCTCCGTCACGGCGCTGAACGGGGTGCAGTCGTTGGTGTTGCCACCCGTGACGATGAAGGCGAGCACTGGCGGGCTCGAGGGCCGCCCGCCTGTCCGGCTGGCCGGCCGTACTCGGGCACCGGTCGCCGGCCCGCCGGCGCCGGCAACGCCACCTACTGTCTCCACCTCTTCCGTCTGCGCCGCGGCGAACCTCGGCGACGCCGACCGCTGGATGCGCCAGGTCCGCGATCTCGACGTCGAGATCGCCTTGGTCCACCGCCCCACCAGATGGAACCGCCCGCGTGATGAGAATCGTCAGCCCTCTGAGAGGTCCGACACTCGTTCCGGTCACTGCCCAGCGCGACACGCTGATGATGGGTGGAAGCCGGTTGACGATGCCGTAGTAATCAACGGAAGGCTGGGCATCTGTCGCCCGCGGGTGGTCGTCCGCGCCGAGGCGGCGGGCGGGTCACCGAGCGGCGGCGTAAGAGCGTTCCGTCGCAGCAGCCTTTCCTCTTCATCTCGACATCGACTGAAGGATCTTTCCTGTGAAGCGTCCGACCGCCGTTCTGGCCACTGCGCTGCTTGCCGCCGGAGCAATTGCCACCGCCCTCGCCCCCGCCTCAGCCACATCAGCCGCCATCTGCCCTGCTGGGAACTTCTGCGTGTGGACCGGACCGAACTTCACCGGCCAACGGGTCACCTTCAGCGGCGACGATGAAGAGTGGGAAAGCGACGTGTCGCAGATGGACGCCTCCTGGGCCAACCACGCCCAGTCCAGCCCCGGAGTCAAGGATCACGTCGCGGTCTACAGCGGGCGCAACTACACAGGCAGCGTCACTCTCTGCCTCGGGCCCGGCCAGGAAGTCTCCGACAACCGCTCGGCTGCCGGTCGGGGAGCGTCCAGTCGCTGGACGACGTCCTGCTGACCCACGCCCGAGGCAACGCCAGGACAGACCCCGGTAGGCCGCCCCGGAAGCGCTGGCCGGACACGCCAACGTTCCGGCCGGCGTGGTCGGTGCCGTCCAGGGCGAAGTAGCGCCGGGAGGCGAACTGGGCCGCGATGCGGTTCAGGCGGGAGCTGTTGGTCGGTGTGAAGGCGAGCTCGAGTTGTCGGCTGCGGCCCGATCGCCGACCCGGGAGTCCTTCTTATGGTCAGGTGCGGGCTTGATGCGGCCGTAGGGCTCGTCCTTACCCAGGTCGTAGGCGGCGAACAGGTGCCGGACCCCGTGTGGACGGTTGTAGGTCGTCCGCCGACGGAGCCTCGAATCTCGCTCGGGGTCCTTGTGCCGTCGCCACGCTCGGCCCACTGCCGCCCGGGGTGGAGCATCAGGTCGAGCGGGCCGAACTCATCCAGGCGGACGACGACTACGGGCTCGTCGTCCTCGCGTATGACCTCGCCGTCCGCGATCGCGCAGAGGTGCTCGACGCGGGCCTTCCTGGCGGCGTAGCCGGGTCGAGGGAGGTCTCCCAGGCCTTTGTGCGTTGAGAAGGACATGCCCTCCTCGACGATGAACCGGCGGGCGGACCGCTTGTTGTCCCGCCGTAGTTGCTCGATCCGTTCGACGACGCCGGAAGGGATCTGGGTCGGTGAAGACCGCGGGACGCTCGGGCGGTCCCGCAGCCCGAGTTCGCCGTGCGTGTCGCAGCGGATCTTCACTTGGACAGGCAGGCGCGGGAGACACCGGTCAAGGCGGCGACGTGCGCGATCGGACGGGTGCGGCAGCGCTCCACGAGCCGTCTGCGTCCCTCGATGGTCAAGGGGGTGTTCGCGTGGGTCACCGCAGCACCTCGGTGCTCCGGTCGGCCGTGATGACGGTGAGGAGGGGGAAGGCGATGAGCAGCGCGACCGCGACGAGAAGTCCACTGGCCCAGAGCGGCCCGAGGACCCCGGCTCTGGTGCCGAGCGTGGCCGCAGCGACGGCGGGGCCGGCGGCGGCACCCACGTTGAGCGCCGCGGTCGCATACGAGCCGGCCATTGTGGGGGCTCCCGCGGCCTCGTAGAGGACCCGCGTGATCAGCGTGCTGCCCAGCGCGAACGACAGCGCGCCCTGCACGAACACCAGGATGAGCAGGGCGACCGGCTCGTCGGCCAGCACCGCCAGAGCCGGCCAGCCGACGAGCAGCAACGGACCGCCGACCGCGATGACCAGTCCGGGACTTCGGTCGGACAGCCGTCCGGCGACGGTGACGCCGACGAAGGAGCCGGCACCGAAGAGCACCAGCGCGGCAGGAACCCACAACTCGCCCAGCCCGGCGATGTCGGTCACCACAGGAGCGAGGAAGGTGAGGCTGGCGAAGGTCGCCGCGTTCACCAGCGCGCCGAGCAGCATCACCAGGATCAACCGCGGCCGGACGAGCTGGGCGAGCTCCCCCCGCAACGTCGGCCGGCCGGCGGCCTCATTCTCGCCACGTCCTGCGGGGATGCCGTTCAGGATGCCGAGAGCGGCAGGCAGGCAGAGAGCGGCGACGGCCCAGAAGGTGGCCCGCCAGCCGAGTGCCGTGCCGAGCACCGACCCACCGGGGACACCGGCGATCATGGCCACGGTCGTGCCGGACAGCAGCACGGCCAACGCGCGTCCCTTCCTGTCGGGTGAGACCAGCCCGGCCGCAGCCGTCAGAGCGACGGCGAGGAACCCCGCGTTGGCGAGCGCGGCGACGACTCGGGTGGCGAACACGACGGGGAAGCTCGTGGTGACGGCGCCCACGGCGTGAGCTGCCGCGAAAGCCAGGAGGAACCCGAGAAGGGCCGGGCGCCTGAGCCAGTTGCGGGCAAGCGCGGCCACCAGGGGGGCGCCGACGGTCATGCCGATCGCGAAGGCCGAGGTGAGCATGCCCGCTGTCCCGACGGTGACGTCGAGATCCGAGGCGATGTCCGGCAGGAGGCCGGCGAGCATGAACTCCGAGGTGCCCATGGCGAAGACCGCCAGGGCAAGCAGGTACAGGGGGAGGGGCATCGAGTGGCTCCGAGGTGAGGCGAGGCACGAGAAGGTCATCTCGTCACCGCGGCCAGCCCCGGGCGCACACTCGTCTCACCGCAGAAGGCGGCGCGACGACGAGGCTAGGAGCTCAGTGGAGCAGGGGGCTGACGGCGTGACCGAAAGCCCCTACCTTGTCTGACTCAGGACTCGACATGCCCCGCACGCTACCCGACGGATGCCCGTCGAAGCATCTTGCTTTCACGGCCATCCCTGCGTCACCAGCGTCCCTGCTCGCAACAACTAAGCTCGCCCCATGACAGAGCCCCCTCACTGAAGCCGAGATCGTCGAGGCCGAGCGTGAACTCGGTGTGTCCTTTCCAGACGAGTACCGGGTGTATCTGCGCGAGGTAAGCGCGGGCGGGGCGCTCTTCCAGCTCGAGCGGACCGGGCGTGGCTGGTGGTGGGCCGGCAATGAAGAGTGGCGGCGCGAGCTGCTGGCCATTCCCTTTCCGCATCCCGACTCCCACGCGGGGAGCGACGACGATCTGATGGCGCGTGAGCCACATGCTGAGGCGTTCGAGGACGACGCCGCGTATCGGACAGCCTGGCGTGCCTGGGCCGACGAGGCCGACAGGTTCGAGGACCTGAAGACGGCCGGTGCGGTCGTCATCCAAGAGCACGGCTGCGGCTTCTCCACTCTGTTGGCGCTGACCGGCCCGCTGGCCGGCACGGTGTGGTGGGACGGACGAGCTACTTGCGACCGGATCGTCCCGCTCTCTTTGGACCACGTCGCTGGGGCCCGGCCCGTCCAGTTCCGGGAGTGGTTGGACCACGGTTCGTGGGCTCTGTTGCCGCCGGAATGGGGGCCACGCCTTGCACCGGAGCCTGTTGTCCGCCGCTAGGTTCTGTCCTTTTGGTCAGCGTCGGGTGCACATGAGGATGCCCGCGAGGTGGAGTGCCGCCTGGTAGGCGATCGCGAGCTTGTCGATTCGTGTGGCCAGTCCGCGCCACTGCTTGAGACGCTTGATGCACCGCTCGACGGTGTTCCGCTGCTTGTGTGCCTCGCTGTCGAAGGCGGGGGGACGGCCATCGATTCGGCATCGCCGCTGGCGGTGGCCGACTTGGTCGGACGGCTGAGGATGACCGCACGGATGCCCCGGCGCCGCAGGTGGCTGAGGATGGCAGGTGAGGAGTATGCGCGGTCGGCCGGAACGGCCGAAGGCCGTGTCCGGGGCCTGCCCGAGCCGGGGCGGGGCACGCGGATGCGGGACATCACCGTCTCGAAGGCGGGTGCATCACCTGCCTGGCCTGCGGTAACGGTGGGAGTAAGGGGCCGTGCGCGGCAGTCTGCCCCCAGGTGAACCTTGGTGCTCAGCGCGCCGCGGGAGCGTCCGAGCGCGTGATCGGCGGGCTCGCCTGGGTGGGGCCCCCCTTTTTTGAGGGCTCCGGCAGCGTGCTGGTGGGTCCGGACGACCGTGGAGTCCACCGGCACGTCCGGTCGATGTCGATGTCGGCGTGGGCGTCTGCAGACGCCAGAACGGCGGCGAGGATCATTTCCCGGGTGCCGTCGACGGCCCCGTCTGACCAGCCGCTTGTGAGCGGTCTGGAACGAGCCGACTTCCTCGGGAGAGTCCCGCCAGGGCGAGTTGGTGCGGTACTTCCACGCGGTGGCATCCAGGGCGCGGCGGTGGTCGGCCCATCGCCGTCCGCGGTCCGGATCCGCTGGTATCAGCGGCCGGATCCGGTCCCATATCGCATCGGTGATCACTGATCGGACGGACACATCCGATCAACTGGCCAACCATCAAAGAGACACGCGCTAGGCGTCGGGGTCGCGCAAGCCGACTGCGTCATGCCGCCAGAACGGCTCCGCATAGACGAGCGTCCCCGTCATCCATGGCTGATGGGCCGGGAACCGAATGACCTGAAAGGCACCATCCGGGATGCGCAGCGACGGCTTTCGGAAGCCCAGGTCGCCACCGGGCACGAAGCCGAAACGCGAGTAATAGCCCGGATCACCCTCCAGAAAGACGAGCGGAACAGCCCTCTCGGCGAGGACCCCCAGTCCGTGTCGAACCAGGGCCGAACCGATACCCCGCTTCTGGAGTTCAGGCACCACAGCCACAGGACTGAGGACTTGGACGTCAACCAGTCGGCGAGGCGCGTCGAGAAGACTGCGGGTGAACATGACATGGCCGACGACCTGCCTGTCGTGCTCGGCGACCAGCGAGAGACCGTTCTCGGGTGTCATGGTGTCCCGCAGGGTGTCGACCAGGTCGGCCACGACAAGGCCATGGTCACCGAACGCCTGCAGGTGAACGTCCCGCACGGCCTGCCTGTCGCTCGGAAGTTCTTCACGAAGATCCATGCCCGGAGGGTAAGGGCTGCTCCGGGCGGCCCGCACACGGATTTCGCACACGGATGTGGAACCGGAAGGACACGCGTCCGGTGAGCGCTCAGCCGCACACCGGACCAGCATCCGAACCGAACGCTCCCCCCCCCGACGGGGTGAAGGTTCGCTCATGGGGCACGGGCCGCGCAGACGGCGCCGGTCGGCGCGGGGGCGGTCATGAGGAGCACATGGTGATCGTCTCCTCCCCGGAGGTAGGCGCCCGGGTCCTGTCGGCCAGCGACCCGCTCGTGCCGGCGGCGGCGATGTCGGTGGTGGGGGAGGGGCCCGACCGGACCGGATCCAGGGTTGACGGTGATCTGCGCCCTCCCTGAACAAGATCGAGGAATCCCGGTACACGGGTTACGCGGTCCCGCCCTTCGACCTGGCCGTCATGGACGAGGCGCGCCGGATGGCGGGGCCGGTGCGACAGGATGTGGGCGATCCTCGACGACGCGAAGCGGATCCGCGCGTACCACCGCCTGCACGCGACTGTCCCCCCGGCATCTTCGCCGCCCCGGAGTTGACGGAGTCCACCGACACTGCCCGCCCCGCCGACACCGCCCGCCCCCGCCGCTGCCCGGCCGGGTGGGCCGGGCGGGGCGATCCCGCCGAGATCACGCGGCATGCAGGTCTTCTGTCCGAATCTGAATGGCGATGTCATGCGCGGGTTCGAGTACGGCCCTTGTGTGCGAATGCGGCCACAACGCCGGAATTGACCATTCCGATGGGCGTCCGACTCGGAGCCGCTTCGCTTAAGAGAGGCTTAAACACTCCTTAAGCGATCTTGAGTCTCGACTCGCCCCCCAAGTAACCGCAGTTCAGAGGCCGTTGAGCGCGCCACAGGCAAGTTGGACGAGGTAACCGCCGTGCGTACCATCGGAGTCCACCCGCGGCTCACCGCAGCCGAGAGAGCGCTCTCAAGCGGAACGCTCCGTCTCCTCGTCCGCGGCCCGCCGTACGGGCGGAACCACCTGAATCCCCCACAAGACAAGGTGTCATCCCAGCCATGGCAGCTCATCGCGCTCGGCGGTGGACGCTCGGCGGACTGGTCTCACTGGTCGCCGTCGCTCTCGTCACCGCCGTCCTCATCACCACGACCGGTTCCGGCGCGAACCGGGCCAGCGCCGCACCCACCACGGTGACCTGGTCCGACGACTTCGACGGCAGTGCGGGAAGCGCCCCCGACCCCGCCAAGTGGACGCTCGAGACCGGTGGTTCGGGCAACGGCAACCACGAGCTGCAGTACTACACGCCGGGCAACCGGAACGCCGCCCTGGACGGCGAGGGCCACCTGGTGATCACGGCGCGCAAGAACACCGACTCCGGACTGCAGTGCTGGAACGGGACGTGCCAGTACTCGTCGGCCCGGCTCAACACGGCCCGCACCTTCAGCCAGGCGTACGGCCACTTCGAGTCCCGCATCAAGATCCCGCGCGGCCGGGGAGTCTGGCCGGCCTTCTGGATGCTCGGCAACGACCTCGGGAGCGCGGGCTGGCCCAACAGCGGCGAGATCGACATCATGGAGAACGTCGGTCACGAGCCCGGCGTGGTCCACGGCACCATCCACGGCCCCGGCTATTCCGGCTCCGGCGGCCTCGGCGCCGCCTACACCCTGCCCGACGGCAAGGCGTTCGCCGACGACTTCCACGTCTTCGCCGTCGACTGGAGCCCGACGGCGATCACCTGGTCGGTGGACGGCCACGTCTACGAGACGCGCACGCCGGCCGACCTCGGCGGCAAGAAGTGGGTCTACGACCACCCGTTCTTCCTCATCCTGAACCTCGCCGTCGGCGGCGACTGGCCCGGCAGCCCCGACTCGGCCACCTCCTTCCCGCAGACGATGACCGTCGACTACGTCCGCGTCTCGACTTCCGACACGGGCGGCTCGACCGGATCGACGGGCAAGAGCGGTGCCATCAAGGGCATCGGCGGTATGTGTGTCGACGTCGCCGGCGCATCCACCGCGGACGGGACGCCGATCCAACTGCACGACTGCACCGGTGCCGACGCCCAGAAGTGGACGCTGGGCAGTGACGGCACCGTCCGCGCGCTGGGCAAGTGCCTCGACGTGCACGGCGGTTCCACCGGGGACGGCACCCCCGTCCAGCTCCACACCTGCAACGGCAGCAAGGCCCAGCAGTGGACCCACACCGCCGCCCACGACCTGACCAATGTCGGGGCGGACAAGTGCCTGGACGCCACCGGCGGTTCGGCCGCCGACGGAACCCGGCTGCAGATCTGGACCTGCGGCGGCACCGCCAACCAGAAGTGGACCGTGGGCTGACCCGCAGGGCGGACGGCCCACCCCACCCCACGAACCCCACCCACCCCCCACTCGCCTCCCAGAGGCACATGTACCAACGAAAGGTACGGCACATGGCAGCACGTCACCAGCGCAGTCTCACCCGCCGCAAGCTGTTTGTCGCCCTGGGCGGAGCGGCGGTGGCCGCCCCCGCCGTCGCAGCCCTCGGTCCCTACGCCCTCGCCGGTACGACCGACAACGGCACGAGGGCCGCCGCCACGGGCGCGCTGCCACTGACGATCGTCAACGACAGCGGCTCGTTCAACAACGCCTCGGTGCACGTCTACATCGTCGGCAACCAGGACGGGAAGCAGGTACGGGTCACCCCTGACGGCACCCTGGCCGCGATAGCCCTGTCCGACAACGGCGCGGACGGCTTCACCGACTACGCCCTCTCCCTGCCCGCGAGCGGAGAGGCCACCCTCAAGCTCCCCTATATGTCGGGCCGCATATACGTGTCGCTCGGGCAGAAGCTGAAGCTCAAGGTCGTCAAGGACGGCAACGGAAACCCGGCACTGCAGTACCCGGCCGGCTGGGTGACCTCCGACCCCAACTACCGCGTCCTGCACGACTGCGCCGAGTTCACCTACAACGCCGCGGGTATGTTCTGCAACACGACCATGGTCGACATGTTCAGCGTGCCGATGAGCATCCGGCTGACCGGAGCCAAGGACCAGACCACGGGCACCCTGCGCGACGGCGGCCGGGCTTCGGTGTTCAGCGCCGTCAAGCGGGTCGCGGAGTTCGCCCCGCTGGTCGTCGACGACCTGCGCGTCATCGCTCCCGGACACGGCCTGGACGCGGGCCTGTTCGCCAAGGACTACTTCGCCTCGTACATCGACCAGGTGTGGAGCACCTACACCGGCAAGGACCTCAAGATCACCACCAACGCGGGCACCTTCACGGGCCGGGTGCGCGCCGACAGGTTCACGTTCGACGGTCCGGCCCCGGTCACCTTCGGCAAGCCGTCCACCCGCGACGTCCTCTTCTGCGACGGCAACCTCGCCGCACCGAACGACGGCACCACCGGTCCCGTCGCCGCCGTCCTGGGCGCCGGCTTCAACCGCTCCACCCTCCTCAGCAACCCCGACCAGCCCGTCACCGACGCCTCGGCCTTCTACCGGACCCACCTCACCAACCACTACGCGAAAGCCATCCACGCGGCGACCCGGGACGGCAGGGCCTACGGCTTCGCCTTCGACGACGTCGCCGACTTCGCCTCCTACATCCAGGACACCGCGCCCACCGGAATCCGGCTGACCCTGACACGGTTCTGACGCGCGCCTTGTCGCGGACCGGATCGCGCCGCCGACACCGGCCGACCCGGTCCGCGCCCGGCGCAGGAACCCCCATCGACGGCACCCGGACGGCATCTCCCGCCCCAGCGCTGTGCCGGCCCCGGTGACCAAGTGCGAGCGATGCCGGCAGGGGTGGCCTCCACGCCCCGGTGGAAGACGACCGCCTGCCCGTCGGGACAAACGACCGCGATGACAGGGTCGCGGTAGACGTACCGCAGGCCGCAACGGGACTCCAAGCCGAGCTCGTCGCGCACGAGCAGCGGATTGGCCTGGATGAAGATGTACGCGGTGGAGTGCAGATCGTGACGGAAGCCCGGCAGGGTGACTTCGCGAGTGACCACCCCGCCGCCGACGTACTCCTTCGCCTCCACCACCAGGGCCTCAAGTCCGGCGGGTCCAAGGAAGGCGGCGCACGCCAGCCCATTGTGGCCGGCCCCGGCCAAGATCACGCCATGCTCCGACAACCGCGGGCTCCTGCTCCCCCGCAGTGCCCGCCGCCGCGCCTGCGGCGTCGACGGACAGCGAGGAGGGGTCGCGCTGGTAGCCGTCGTCGACGTCCCACTGCGGCCGGCTCGGTCGCCCACGCCGGAACCAGTCACTTCAGGAGACCTCCGACCAGGGCGTGCGTGGCCACCTTGCGTGGGCGGAAGTCGGTCGTCCTCACCCGATCAAGGCGACCTCCACCGGCTGCTGGCCCACACCCGCCAACGACCGGGATGGTAAGGCCTTGGCTGTGCCGCCCCCGTAGGTTGGTGACACACGTGCCGGGACTGCGGACTCTCCTCGCCACCTCGACCGGCGCCTGCCCACCTGCCACCAAGACGTACCCACACCCATACGAGCCTGACCAAGGCCTACTACTGGGTGGTCAGGTTGCGGATGCGGCCAGCGCGTCGAAGGCGGCGGGGGTGCCCGGTGGTGGCAGGCAGACGAAGAGCCGGTGGCCCGGTGTCGGGAGCGTCAGCAGGGTGTAGGGGAGCGTGTCCGTGGCGAGGTGGGGGTGTGCCACGCGCAGCTCGCCCTCGCCCGGCCCGCCCGCGCGGTGCATGTTCCACAGCGCGGCGAAGTCCGGGCTCGCCGCCGACAGCCGGGCCACCAGGCGTCCCAGGCCGGGATCCGCGGGCCGTACGGCGTGCTCGGCGCGTAGGACCGCCACCATCTGGGCGCCGATCGAGCCGACGGGCTCGCGGTTGGCCGGTGTGGCGGCGCCGTGCGGGCAGCAGAAGACCTGCCACAGCAGGTTGCGCTGGTGCGGTGGGCGTTCGGCCAGGCCCGCCATGAGCGCGCTACCCAGCCGGTTCCAGGCCAGTAGGTCGAACCGCGGGCCAATGACGAAGGCGGGGGTACCGGTGAGCGCGTTGAGCATCGCCCGGGAAGCCGGCGTGACGGGTTCGGGCGCCCCGGCCAGGCGGGGCCGGCGGGGGACGGCGATCGTGTGCAGGTACGCGCGCTCGGCATCGCCGAGCAGCAGGGCGTGTGCGAGGGCGTCCAGCACCGCCGGGGTCGGCACGCGGGGGCGGCCCTGCTCCAGCCGCGTGTAGTAGTCGGGCGAGATGCCCGCCCTGGCCGCCACCTCCTCGCGGCGCAGCCCCGGCGTCCTGCGCCGTCCGCCCGCCGCCAGTCCCACGTCGGCGGGGGTGAGGCGGGCGCGGCGGGCCCGCAGGAACGCTCCCAGCACTGTGTCGGCCATGGCCCCTACGGTAACGGCCGCCAGGGCCGGGGATCCTGGGTCGGCCCGGCCGATGGTGGGCGGCGTGCGCTGCAGGCAGGGTGCGGGCATGGGAATTCTTCGGGACAAGGTCACCGTGGTCACCGGCGCGGGGCGCGGGATAGGGGCCGCGGCGGCCCGGTTGTTCGCGGCGGAGGGCGCGCGGCTGGTGCTGGCCGCCAGGACCGGGGCGGAAGTCGAGGCATTGGCCGCCGAGCTCACCGCGGCCGGGGCCGAGGCGGTGGCCGTGACGGCGGACGTGACGACGGCGGAGGGCGCGCAGCGCCCGGTCACGGCGGCGATCGAGGCGTACGGGCGGTTGGACGCGGCGTTCGACAACGCCGGTGCCGGGCCCGTGCCCGCCCCGCTCGCCGACCGGGACGAGGACACCTGGGACGAGGTCCACGCGCTCAACCTGCGTGGCACCTGGTTGTGTCTGCGGGCGCAGTTGCGGGCGATGGCCGCGGGCGGCCGGGGTGGTTCCGTCGTCCTCAACACCGGGGTCGGCGCGCTGGTCGGCGGCTTCGGCGACGGCACGCAGCAGGCCGCCAAGCACGGCATGACCGGGCTGGTGAAGGCGGCCACCGCCGACTACGCGGCGCTCGGCATCCGGGTCAACGCCATCGCGCCGGGCGTCGCGCGCACCTCGGCCACCGAGGCGTTCTTCGCCGCGGGCCCGCAGTTCGCGACCGCCGTCGCACGCGCCACCCCGCTCGGCCGGGTCGCCGAGCCGGCGGAGTTCGCCGAAGCGGCGGCCTGGCTGCTCAGCGACCGCGCCTCGTACGTGACGGGCGTGACGCTGCCCGTCGACGGCGGCCTGACCGCCGTGCGCACCTTCACGTGAACCGCCCGCCTGACCCGCCAGTCCGCCTGAGTGCCCATTCTGGAGGCTGACGTGCCACCACACTTGGAAGAACGGCTCGTTGGATGATGTGTCACTCCCGGCATCACCACGACTCGTGCGGACGACGCGGGTGAGTGCCGGCGACCGCGGCGCGGCCCACACCAGGACCTACCAGTCCTCCTCCTCGCCGCCGCGCATGTGACGCCACTGCTGGACGACCTCCCGCGCGCCACGTGCCAGCTCGGCGTAGTGCGCCGGGCATTCCCACAGTTCGCGGGCCGAGAGCTCGACGGGCACGGGAGTGTTCGGGTGGTCCTCGGGCGCGTACAGATGCACCACCGCCTCATACCGGGAGTCCACGTGCGTGGTCGCGGACCAGGGGTGCTGGGCGTGCTCGCACGAGGCGTCCGCGTCGATGGTGTCCAGGGCCGCGACCAGGTCGCGGGCGTAGGAGGGGGGCAGGCCTTCGTAGGTCTGGGCGATGCCCATCCACAGGGACAGGAACAGGCCGATCCGTTCCTCGTCGCGCACTTGCCCGGACAGCCAGCGGCGGGCGGACCACAGCGCGACGGGGCCGGTGTTGTCCTCCCAGGAACGCCGGATCGCCTCCTGCAGGGCGACGATGTCGATCCTGCCGTCGTCCTTGAGGAACCGCGCGTCGAGATGGGAGACGTCCACACTCCCGAAGAGCTCCTCGTGGGCCCCGCGCATGCGGGCGGCGGCCTCGTCGGCGAGGCCGGCGAGGAACGCCTCGCAGTCGAACGCCGTCAGCTCCTCGTCCTCCAGCCCGTACTCCTCGGCGAACACGGCACGGCCGGCCTCGGACAGCATGCTCACCCCGGCCTCGACGCCGTACTCGTCGTCGACGTCCGTGGGGTGGGCTCCGGCCGGACAGGTGCAGGAGGCCGGGTCGAGCGTGGCCCGCAACCCTTCCAGGGCTTGCGTGTACGACGCGAAGAGGGACTTGCTGTAGACGCGCGCGGCGGCATACCAGCACGTGGTGTGGAGGAGGATCGTGTACCCGGTCCGTTCCCGGCGTCCCTGCGGGGTGCTGATGCGGTCGAGCGCGTCCGCCGCGTCGTCGGCGAGCAGGCCGAGGGTCGCCGACGGGCTGCCGTAGGGGTAGTCGCTGACGATTCCGCAGAGGTCGGAGATCAGTTCTCTGTGGTCGTCGGGCAGAGTGGGGGTCACTTCAGTCACGTCGGTAATCGACGACGCAGTGGGCCGGCCGGTTCCCGCGGCGCAGGTCAGGGACACGGACGACACCGTTGGACCATCGAACGGACCATGTCCTGGCTCGCCGGCTGCCGTCGCCTCCGTCGCCGCTACGTACGCAAGGCCGACCACTTCCAAGACGACCGGCAGGTGGAGGCGCCGGCCCGGCAGGGGGTCTGCGTGCCGGACGAGGTGTGGGCCCTGCTGGGCGCCGTGGGAGGGAGGGCCGCTGAGCCGAGGCGCCGGCCGGCCGCTGCCGGCGGTGGAGCCTCGGTTCCGTCGGCGTCGACACCTATCCCGCGCTGCGCCGCACTCCAGTCGACGAGATGGCCGGCGTATCCGCCGTCGGCCCGTACCCGTGGACAGCCGTCCGCAGCGGCCCCTGGTCGCCGACAGCAGACCCCGGGCGACCTCCCTGCCGGTCGTGGACGCCGGCGTGACCAGCACGGCCACAAGGAACCCGAGCGTGTCGGTGAACGGGTGCCGCTTGCGTCCGTTGATCTGCTTCCCGGCGTCGAAGCCCCGCGAGGTGAGGGCGTGGCATCCGCATCGACCGACTGCGAGTCCACGATGGCCGCACCCGGCTCCTGATCACGGCCCTCACCATCACGGACGGAACCGCGCAGCCGGTCATGCGGTTCCGCCACCGATCCCGCATTCCGTCGGCAGGCGAGGAGGGGATAGACCTGCGGTCAGGGCGGGAAGTCCGGGCCATGGCCCGCCACTTGATGCCGTTGCCGACGAGGTGGTGCACTGCTCCGGTGCTCTGCCGACGGCAGCAGCCCTCCGCCGGTCGCCCCCGGTCCGCCAGCCATCCCGGAACCGGCATCAGGTCCCGCACCAGAGCGCACTCGGCATCGCTCATGTCCGAGCCGTACCGGCAACGGCGCCCCGGCCGGTCGGCCGCCTTCGCGAACCTGTGGGCGAGACAGTCACACCCAGGAGTGGACGGACTCGACCCGGCAACCATGACCACGCGACACTTCGGCAACAGGGCCTCTTGCTCCTCGCCGGAGTCGGCATCCGCGAGCTGCCAAGAGGCCCTTCCTCCCTGCCCGTGCACCCGACAGCTCACCGGTGCCGGCACTCTGTTCGAGGCCCGGCCGACCACGCACACGGATGGAGAACAGCCGGTCAGCCCTGTCGGGACGACACGGACGCGACCGCTGACGACGATCACCCGGCGGTCGGGCAGGCGGGGATCGGTCTCGTAGACGGTGAGCGCGCCACCGTCGAAGGCCGGCAGGGCCCGGTGGCGCGGCGCCCGTTGAGGTACAGCAGCAGCGACCAGCGGTGGGCGGCGAGCCGCGGCGGATCGTCCTTGTCGTTGGCGACGTCGCGGTGCGCGCGGAAGTTGCTGCCCTTCTCGTACGACATGAAGTACGGGCCGTAAAGGAAGTCCGCGTCCGAGTCGAACGCCGCGCGATGGTCGTCGAAGTAGGACGCCATGCGCTCGCCGATGCGCCGCTTGTGATCCTCAGGGAAGTGGTGGTCGAAGCAACGAAGCAACGAAGCAGCGAGGGGTCGAGGACCGATTCGCCGGCGCGGACCACCTGAGCCGGCTCGCGGGGTGACTCGTTCATGGCCCCGACGACGTCGGCGCACTCGGCGGCCGAGAGGAAGCCCGGGGCCGACGCCACGTTCTGCGTCCTGAACTGAGGTCGCATGAGTACTGACGCCTCCCGGTGGGGTACGTCGCGTGGGGTGCGACCAGAGCCCTGCAAGCGGTCCCGGCCTGCGGGGACCGCCACGCCGGACTAGCCCGCGCGGCGGAACGGCGGGTGGGCCGGACGTCCTCCCGCTCGCCCCGCCCCTGCTCCGCCCGCGGAGTCATCCCTACTTCCCGGGCGCCGTCGATCCCGAACAGGCGCTGCGTCGCAACCGCCTCCGCCTCCTGCGTCGCGAGCTCGCCGACCTCGAAACCGCGCTCGCCCTTCCCAGAAGCTCGCCTACGCCCCCGGCCAAGCCCGGGACCACGCGGCGTAACGGGCTACGCGTCCTTCACCGCCAGCTCCGGGTGAAGATCGCCGACCTCAAGCGCCAACGTGCCGAGAACACCGGTGCCGGGTTCGGTCTACGGCCGGTTCTGCCCGCCTGTGCGACTGCCGCCTGCCTGGCGATCACGCGCACTGCTTCCCCTGCTTCTCCCTCTCCATACGTACCCTGCATGTTCCGCCGAAGACCGATGAGGAAAGAAGCCGAACATGCTGACAATGCGTACCGCCCGACCCGACGAGATACCCGCGCTGACGACCTGTTCGGACGACGGTGAACGTAATGACGCCACCGCCGCCTACCTGACGGGCCTGCTGGAGAGCGGGTGCACCCGGCCCGAGTGGTGCCTGGTGGCCGAGTGTGACGGCCGGTTGGCGGGCAACGTCGTGCTGTGGACGATGCCCGGACGTGACGTTCCGATGGACATCGTGCTGCTGGAACCCGGCGACCCGGACACTGGCCAGGCGCTGCTGGCGTACGCCGCCCAGCAGGCCCGCGAACTCGGCGCGAAGACCCAGGGCCACGTGCTGGACACGCCGGCCCAGGCCCCCCAGTTCCAACGGGATCCGCAGTTGCGCGAGACGCTGCTCGTCGGCGCGGGCTTCACCGTCGCCCGTGACGGCCGCCGATTCGAGTGGACCGTGGGCGACCCGATGCCGGCCCAGGACGAGCGGCTGCACTGGCGCTCCCTGGCCGACCTGGGCGAGGAGCCGTTCGTGGAGCTGTTGGCCGACACGTTCACCGACACCGCGGATTCGATTTTCCAGGCCGAGATCGCCGAGCACGGCCTGCGCAGCGCTGCCGAACGCAACGTGGCCGACATGCTGGAGATGGACCACCAGCCCGGCTGGTTCGAGATCGGCTACGACGCGGCGGACACGCCCGTGGCGATCAGCATGCCGGCGCGTACGACCGGCTCGGCGGTGATCGGCCTGGTCGCGGTCGCGAGGGCCGGCCGGGGCCGAGGCTACGCCACCGCCGTGGTCGCCCGGGGTACGCACGTGCTGGTCGAAGCGGGCTTCGGTGAGATCCGCGGGGACTGCGACGCGAGCAACATCGGCATGGCCAGGGCGTTCCAGCGCGCCGGCTACCGCAACTTCGCCAACCGGAAGATGTTCACGCGCCCGCTGTGAGGCCATGCCCGGCGGGCTTGTGCCCGGCACCCGGGCCCGGACCATCCGCAAGGAGGCGACTTCGAGCGCCGCCTGGAGGTTGCAGCAGAGGCAGAGGCAGAGGCGAGACCGGCGTTGGCCTCTGCCACGTGGTTGCCGGGCGCGAACGTTCCGCAACCACGACCGTGACCGGCCGCTGAACGGCAGGGCGGTTCAGGACACCACGGGAGCCCTGTCCGTGACCTCGCTCAGCCGGACCGTGCACAGTCCGCGGAGCTCGCTCTTGACCTCCGTCACCTTGAGCTGGGTACCCGGGGTGAGGATGTACTCCTCCTCGCCGGTGAAGGCGGAGAAGCTCTTGATCCCGACCGCCCGGGCAGGCGTCACTTCGAAGAGGGTCCGCTTGCCGCGACTGCCCAGGAACGCTCGGGCCACCTTCAGCTCGGAGGTACACGAGGAGACACCCCACCAGGTCACGGTCCGGCCCACCGGGTACTGCGCCCGAAGGTCCAGCGACACCCCGCGCCACAAAGGCTGCGTGTAGGTCGGCAACTGCGCAACCGCAGAGAACAGCAGCCGCAGATAGGGCAGATAGGGGGTGACCTTGGTGCGGTCGGGGGAGCGCAGAACGCTGTTGATCTCGCGGTAGAAGGCTGACTCACAGGTGTAGAGGTGGAGCGCGGCGATCGCGTCGGCGGAGAGGCCGCCGCCGTCCGCCTGGTCCGCACGCTGCTTGCCGAAGTCGAGGGAGCGCCCGATGTGCCCGGTGAGCCCGGACAGTGCCGCGGAGACCGGGGCCACGGCGTCCTGGAAGTTCATCAGCGGGGTGTCGAAGACACCGGTGATCGTCGGGAGGACCAGGCCCTCGTCCTTGACGCTGGTGAGGCGCTCCAGGTACAGCTGGTGCAGGTTCATGGTCGACTCGATGAAAGCGCCCATGCGCGCCGAGACACCGCCGTCCGCACCGCCCCCGCCGGCCGCCGGCGCGTTCCACCCCCTGCTCGGCAGCCAGTCGATGGGGTGGGCGCCCAGCGAGGTCAGGGCGTCGTTGACCTGGGCGAAGTGGTCGCCCTCGCAGAAGATGTCGCCCTGTGCCGCCGGGTTCGCGTGGTCGAGGTGCCGGACCTCGACGTGCGGATACTTCTGCTGGAGCCGGAGCACGACCCGCTTCAGGCTGCGCGCGTGCGCCCCCCACCACGCGAACACGACCCCTCGGTCCTCCTCTGCCGCGTCCTGCTTGGCCTTGAGGATCTCCTCGACGACCCGTTCGACGACCGGCCGCCAGAACGCCGTGTGCTGGCCGGTACCCATCGCCCCGTCACCGCTCGCGGTCAGCGACGCGTTCAGCAGGAGCACGCCCTGTGTCAGCATCGCCTGGAACCACTCCGGCGGCTGGACCGTGTCCCGCTCCTTCAGCAGCGCCCGCACGTCGGCGATCGGGGTCTTCTTCGGGATGCCGTACTTCCACATCGCCGCTGCCTTGATGAGGCACCGGATACTGACGACCCGGCCGAACTGGCTGTCCTTCCAGTCGCTGAAGGTGTTGTCGAACATGGCTATGCCGGTGGCGCTCTCCGGCCGCGGATACGGATTCTGACCGAAGACCACGACCTTCCACTTGTGCGGCGGGTTCGGCTTGAGCGCCTGGAACGTCAGCTCGCGGACCGGGACCACCTCGTGGCTGCGGTCCTTTCCGATGAACCGTGCGGCGTCCGGCTGCGCCTCGATGACCGGCTTCAGCAGCGGGAGCCAGGTCTCCCCGCCGCCGTCGAAGAGCTCGGTCAGCGCAAGTGGATCGTCCGTATCGGCATGGGGGTGCGGCGGCTGGCCCGGAGCCGGGACGCCGGTCGTGGATCCGGTCACGGCGGAGGCGCTTTCGCTCGTCGTGGCCGAAGGAGAGCAGACGGCGGGGGCGGGGGCGGGAGCGGCAGGTGCGGGCGCGGGGGCAGCGGGCGTGACGGCCGTCGGCGGAACGATGCGTACCCGATGGTCGACGGGCGCGTTCTCGATCCCGTGGAGCTGGGAGATGATCGTGGACCGCAGCTCGTCGTCGTCCTCGAACCAGTGGTCGTGGAAGAGCGTGTAGCCGGTCCACATCAGATTGGCGCACACCCGGGCCGGCACCTGGCCGGTCTGCGCCCCCATCCCGACCAGTGCCACGGACCGGATACTGTTCGGCTCCTTCCGGTTCTGCCGGTGGACGGCCTGGAAAGCGGCCGCGCACGCCAGCGCCACGTTCAGCGTGGCGCTCACGTTCTGCGAGGACCGCACCATCGTCGGCGTCGATATCAGATACCGGGGGACTGTCGCGCCGGACGGGACGCAGACCGCGCTGCCCACCGGCATGGGCCCGGCGAACCTGTCACGGATCACCCGCTGGACACGCACCTGGATGCCGGAGCCCAGATACCGCTTGATGACGGCGTCGACCCCGCCGTCCATCCGTCCCCGGGAATTCGTGGGGGTGACCCAGGCGTCGACGTCCTCGTCGAGGATCGAGCCCTTGCGGATCTCGATGCCGGGGGTGTCGGCGAACGCGGCGCGCCACGCCTCCACCACACGCTCGTTGACGTCGGTCAGCACCACCCTGAGCGCGGGTAGAACACTGCTCTCGGCCATCGTCCACTCCTGTCGTGCAACAGCGTTTCCAAGAGCTCGAACGTACCGCCCACCACTGACAACGCGGCTTCGGCAGAGAGCCGGTGACTTGCCGTCATGCTGCGCAGTCGTATGGAGCAGAGCGTCTCGGAGCGCTGGACGAGACCCGTGGTCCCGGTCATGGTGCCGGCGTGCGTTCCCCGCGGGCATCCTCTCGACGACCCGACGGCGGGACAGTACGACGAAGCTGCAGAGGAAGGGCCGGTACAGCCCGCAGGTGAGCGGCGTGCGGTCACCTGTTGAGTTTGGCCGCCTGCATGGCGGACAGCCGGCGGACGTAGAGGGCGGCGGCGACTGCTGCCGGTACGACAAGGACGTGCAGGACGAGGTTGAGCCAGGTTGCCGGCTGGAACTCGTACGCGTGGGCGTTGCTGATCGTGCGCATGCTCAAGGCCGAGCCGTTGCGCTTCACCGAGCGGGCCATCGACGGCATCAGTCAGCGCATGCTCACCGTGACGCTGCGCGACCTCGAACGCGACGGGATCCTGACGCGCACGGTCCGCAACGTCATGCCGCCGCACGTCAGCTACGAACTGACCGCGATGGGCCGGAGCCTGCGCGAGGCCACCGCGCCGCTGCTCGAATGGAGCATCACGCACCTGCCACACATCGAGGCCGCTCGCACGGCCTACGACAACCGCTAGACGAGTACGAGGCCGCGCACATGGGTGGGCATAGCGAGCACGGCCAGCAGGGACGTCCGGCCGCGCCTCACGGCCCTACCTACAGCAGCCGGTTGGCGGTGGCCGCGCCCTGCAGCTCCATCACCGCAACCGACATCGCAACCGGCGCCGAGACGCACGTGCCGGATCGCGGGCCGGAGAGGTGCCACGACGGGCAGCGCCTCGCGGCCCACGGTGTGGCTGGCCCCGGGCGCCGGGGATGGAGCGGGCACCCGCCGCCTCCACCCGCGGTGTGGCCTTCTCTCGCAGCGAGCGGGCAAGGCCGTCGGCGAGGCAGCCCTCGGGAAACGCATCGACGACCGACCGGATGGCGTGCACACGGACCTGGCTGTCGGCGCGCGCGGCGTTCCAGTCGGTCGAGGCGGCCCCGATCCGCTGGGACCAGTGGAACGAGGCACGTCGCCCGACGCGTCAAGCGGTACCGGCGAGCCCGCCGCGCGGCCGTGTCGCTGGTGTCCAGGACGAGGGCGGTGCGGATGCGCGGCACGGCGACCGGTGTCGGCTTCTCAGCGCCCCTTGCGGAGGCAGTCGTAAAGACCGTGAGGTGCTCGTGCCCTGCGCCAGGGGAAGTGGACCAGCCCCAGAAGTGATGGAAGCCAACTACGACATCACCGATGAAACGCGGTCGTGCAGGCCGACGGCAGCGAGTTCTCGGGTCATCCGACTCCGGCCTGAAGGCGGAGGCCCGACAGAGTCAGCTCCAGCGCGGCGAGGAACTGGTCTCTGTCGTCGTGCCCTGCGAATTCGTCGGCGATCTGGTGCACGAACGGGAATTCGGCGCCGTCGAGCGACCGCCACTGCTCGGCGAAGCGGCCGAGGTACGCGCCACGGTCCACGTGGCCGTCGAGCAGTTCTTGCGGGATCTCCATGCCCAGGTCGGCGGCTGTGCCGACGACAACGCCCGTGATCGCCGACACTGCGTGGAAGCGCTGCCGCGGCGTGAGGTCGAGGCGGAGGGTCTGCTGGCCGAGCTTCTCGTACAGCCGCAGCGAGTTGCCCTGTACGTCGGTGTTGCGCATGAAGTACGCCGACAGCCAGGGCCGGTCGACGATCGCGTCGAACAGCGTGACGGCCATCGCACGGAGGTCGGCGATCGGGTCGTCGCTTTCCGGCTGCCCCTCGACGAGGGCCAGAACCCCGCCGATCGCGTGGTCGGTGGCGCGGTCGAGCAGTTCGTCCTTGTTCGACACGTACCAGTAGATGGTGCCGACGCCGGTGCCGAGACGGGCGGCGAGCGCGCGGAACGTCAGTGCCGGTGCCCCCGCCTCGTCGAGCAGGGCCACGGCGGCGCCGAGGACCGCCTCCAGCGAGTGCGAACCCCGCTTGCGCCCGCGGGGAGAGCCTTCGGTGGGGAGTGTGCGCGGGCCTGTCATGGCATCCATCCAATCACAACTTGCCCCAGCATCGAACTGCGTTCTATGGTCGAACCACGTTCCATCATCGAACGTCGTTCGTTACGGCGTTCAGAGAGGCCGGTCATGACCGCCGTCACCGATTCCGCTCCACCTTCGAGCCGTACCTATCCGTCGCTGCGCGCTGCCTGGATCCCCCTGGCCGCGCTCTGCCTGGCCTTCTTCGTCGAGATGGTCGACAACACGCTGCTCTCGATCGCGCTGCCCACGATCGGCCGCGACCTCGGCAGCGGCACGACCGCCCTGCAATGGGTCACCGGCGCCTACTCGCTGACCTTCGGCGGCCTCCTCCTCACGGCAGGGTCGCTCGCCGACCGGCTCGGGCGACGGCGCGTGCTGCTCGTCGGCCTCGCCGTGTTCGGGCTGCTCAGCCTCTGCGTCGTCGCCGTCGACTCCTCGGGGCAGCTCATCGCGTTGCGCGCCGGGCTCGGCATCGCCGCCGCCGCCATGGCGCCCATCACAAACTCCCTCGTCTTCCGGCTCTTCGACGACCAGGCGCTGCGCATGCGCGCGATGACCCTGATGATCGTCGTCGGCATGTCCGGCTTCGTCCTCGGCCCGCTGCTGGGCGGCACGGCCCTCGCCCACGTGCGCTGGGAGTGGCTGCTCGTGGTCAACGCGCCGATCGCGCTGATCGCGGCCGTCGGCGTGCGCCTCGGCGTGGCCGCCGACCGGTCCGAGGACCTGACCAAGGACCGGCTCGACCTACCGGGTGCCCTCCTGAGCGTCCTGACCATCGGCCTGGCCTGCTACTCCCTGACCAGCGGCGTCGAGCACGGCTGGCTCTCCACGGCCACCGTCGCGTCGATCCTCGGCGCCGTGACCGCGGGCGTCGCGTTCGTGTGGCACGAGCGCCGCAGCGCCGCGCCCATGCTCGACCTCAAGATCTTCACCAGCGGCACCGTCCGCGGCGCGGCCATCGCCCAGATCGGCACCTCCATATCGATGGCAGGCGTGATGTTCGGGCTGATCCTCCACTTCCAGTACGCCTACGGATGGAGCCCCGTGCGAGCGGGCCTCGCCAACCTGCCGATCATCGTGACCATGATCGTCGCGACGCCGCTGTCGGAATGGCTCGGCAAGCGGTTCGGGCACCGGGTCGCCTGCCTGGTCGGCGCGGCCTGTCTGGCAGCTGCTCTGGCCGGCCTCGCCTGGGGTGTCGACCACGGGTACGCCGCCATCGCCGTCTCCATGGCAGTGATGACGATCGGGCTGCGCACGGTTATGACGATCTGCGCGATCGCCTTGGTCGACGCGATGCCGGCCAACCGTACGTCGATCGGCACCGCTCTCAACGACACCGCCCAGGAGGTCGGGACCAGCGTCGGCACCGCCGTCGTCGGCACCCTGATCGCGGCACTGGTCACCACCCGACTGCCCGCGGGCGTGTGGAGCAGCGACCTCGTGCACTCCTTCTTCCGCGGGGAGCGGATCACGTACGCCGTACTCGCAGTGATCGTCGGCCTGATCGCGACGGGCGGTGCGCTCACGCTCACCGGCTCCCACTCCGTCGAGGAGCCGGCCTGAACCATCGCGGCCGGGGCCGGCCGAACGGGACGTGCGGCGGCCGGACGCCCATGAGGACAATTGGATTGCTCACTTCGTTGTTCCTCGTCGATCCCGTCCGGGAGCCGCAGGCCCGGCTCGGTGCGGCCTCGTGACAGGCCCAGGCCACCGAAGGAGTGGTTTCCTCCACGACGAGGTCGACTACCGCCTCGACTCCTCCTCATCCCCCCGGACACCCGCCGCCAGGGTGGCGCTCGAGCCCGTGCAAAGCGGCGTCCACTGCCCCAGCGGCGTCGCTGGGGCAGTGGACGCCATTGGTCTGGCCGACGCCTGGCTCACCCAGGTCGATTCCTTACTCATCGGTCGGGCGAGCCGGTAGGCGGAAGTGCCTCAGTACGTTCTCTGAAGGACGCTCCCCGTCGCCGGGCAGCCGGACCACCGAGCGATCGTCTCCCGGCGTCCGAGGCTCCCAGGACCAGCCCTGCTCGGTGTCCGGGTCGTAAGCCAGCACGACCCTGTCCCTGCGCACCCGTCGCTCGAAGTTCATGGCGCCCCGTATCTGGCGGGTCGAGAGCGTCTTGTCCCCGAGTCGGAGCCTGAGCCACACACGTAGATACGCGATCGGACTCATGGTGTGGTGACTCCCAGGGCCCTGGACGGGTCTGATCTTCCAGATCTGGCCGATCAAGGCGTTGGCCTGGTTCACCACAGGCCGGCGCTGGAGCCCGAGCTTCTTCCACCGGGACTGCACAGCCTGTCGGGTCACGTCGTACTTGTTCGCGATCTCCTGGTCCGTCAACTGGTTCAGAACGAACAGTTTGGTCAGTTCGGCATCACTTGGGAGCTTGGTCATCGGTTGTTCGTCCTGGTCTTCCTGTGCAGGGGTATTGGTGATCTTGGTCGGAACATACCTGCAGGTTCCCTAGTAGCAACAGCGTCGGCATAAGGCTCAGTAATTGGTGGCGCTCGGTGGGATTGCTCAGAGGCTGACGAGGAGCGGTTCTGCGATGGCCTTGGGGGCTGTCGTGTGAGGCGGGGCTGATGCTCGCTGCCCGGCTGCGGGACGAGCTGGGTCACGTGGTGGAGCGTGCGGTCGATGCGTCCGTGGCGGCGGCCCGGCGCCGCCGACGGTATGACCACAGGAACGGTTCAAGCAGACGAGGAAGATACTCGGCCACGATGAGGACGCCCCGGACGCCACCGACGAAGACCGCTTCTGGCGCACGGTGCTGCTCGCCGCCACGCTCCAGGATGCCATCTTCGCCGGAGTGACGGCGGCCGTTGACCGCGCCGGTGCCACCGTCGTTCGTCGCCTTACCGGAACCCGGAACCCGGAACCCGGAACCCGGCCCGGCTGGCGCGTATGAAGAGCGGGTGCGCCGGTACGACACGGATACCGGTCTCCCGCACCCGGGCACCGGTACGACGGACGCTCACAGTCATGTCCGACCAGCACGCGGCTGCTGCGCCGGCCGCCGCAGCAGTCATCGCCGCAATCTGGTCGCCCGCCGCAGCACACCCACGCCAACGAGTGCAGGCCCCACCGTTTCGGGCCGCGCTTTCCGATGACACCTCTTCCGCCTTTACGAGAGGCTGAGCAGCACGTCGCCACTGCTGGCAGCAACGCCAATCACGGGTCGACCCGCCCGGCCGACCTGAGCGCGACGCGAATCGGGGAGGTGTGGGCAGTCGGCATGGGTGAGACGTGGCAGGGCATCCGGGGTGACGAGCCGGGGTGCCACCCGTCGATCTCACAGGCCTTGAAGGAGTGAAAGGTGAAGGGCTTCCGCAGCTTCATACTGCGCGGCAATGTAGTCGACCTGGCGGTAGGCATCGTCATCGGAGCGGCGTTCACCGCCGTTGTCAACGGCTTCGTCAGCGCCTTTTTGACTCCGCTCGTGGGGCTGGCCACCGGTGCCACCGGCGACATGGCCCACAAGACCTTCACGGTAGGCGCCACCAAGTTCGCCTACGGAGCCTTCCTCAACGCGGCGATCAGTTTCCTCCTCATCGCCAGCGCCCTGTACTTCCTCGTCGTACTCCCCATCAACAAGCTGCACGAGCGCCTCGCTCCCCATCACGACGTCCAAGCCCCCAAACGAGACTGCCCGGAGTGCCTCAGCCCCGTCCCGGCCCAGGCCCGACGCTGCGCCTCCTGCACCGTCCCCCTGCCCGCGGTACCCGCCCAGGCCGGGGAGACGACCCAGCGGGCCGGGTGACCGGACCCCTGATCGATCGGTCTCAGCCGGACCACCTCGCTGCTCAACGCTTGGCCGGGTAGCCACACAGCCACGGCACCGGCATTCGGCAACCCCGCCGTCTGGGCCGCGGGCCCTCCCGGAGGCGGGTCGGGCGTCCGGGCACTCCCCGGACGGGATCACCGCCGCGGCCGAGGAGGACTTCCCTCTGTGGTCCCTCGGCCAGTACGCGGTAACGGCCGCCAGATGACGACCGTGGGCGAGGTCGTGCACATGGTCGACGTCCTCCCCGGCACCCGCACCTGCCCGGCCTGCCGCTGTCGAGGCCCTGACGGGCTCGTTGTTCCCAGGGGTCCGGGGGGAGGGATGCGGCGGACCTCCGGTTACTCCAGGTGGAAGTTCCAGGTCGGGCCGCATCCTGGTAGCGGATGATGGGTGGGCTCGCGAGGAGCTCATCATCGGTTGCCGAGATGTGTGCGTCCCAGGCGGTGCCCAGCATGTCCTCCCCGCCTCACGCTGCCGCCCGCCGTCATCGCCCAGGACCCGGAACCGCTGCATCAGCACGGCCGGCTCGCGATGCTCCGCCGCGTCCTCAATGACGACTGCTTGCCCCTGCGGGCCAGAGCCGCCTCGGCGCTCGTTCTCCTCTGCGCGCAACCCGTCAGCCGCATCGTTCGCCTCACCGTCAACGACGTCACCGACGACGAAACCACCGTCACCGTCCAGTTGGGAGCCCCGCCCGTCCCCGCTGTCGGAGACCGTCGCCGACCTCATGCGGGCTTGCATCCGTTCCCGCCAACACCTGTCCCACGCCAGCGGCGGAAGCTCACAATGGCTCTTCCCCGGCCGCCAGCCCGGACAGCCGCTGAACCCGGTCAGCCTCCAGGTCACTGAGGAGTGGGTCGTCCCCGATGGGGCCACGTCCTTGTCATCCCTGCTCGATAGGGTCCGCACCGCAGACAGCCGCGGAAGGACTCTCGCATGACAACGTTCGGCGAGCTCACTGCCTGGGCCGGCACAGAGAACGTCACAAGGGCAGACTCGGCAGTGGTGTCGGGCTGGCAGATCCCCGAGGATCAGAAGGCGCTACTGGCTGATGTCGGGATCCCCATCGTCGATCAGTTGATCGAGTACGTATCGTTCCAGGCGGAGGCGGCTCCAGCACTCCAGACGTCAGATGGTGGGTTGCTCTACCGTCTCACTCGGAATCACCATGGCGACCTCGTGGCCGGCATGGAATGGTCGTTCGGCGTCGAACCCGGGACCGGCACGGTCCACTACGTCCTTCCCCAAGGCGAGGCATGGTTCGCCAACTCCTCCATCGACCTGTAGCTGCGGACCCTGCATCACTACGGCCTGCACGTCAGCGAGTCCGAGATCCTCAGCGATCCGGATGACCGCGAGGACGAAGCCCTGGCCGAGCTCAGCATGCTCGCTGACGAACTCAAGAGGATCGATCCACCGGCCTTCGACGGCTACAACGGGTTCATCTGGGCCGAGTTCCTCGATCGCTGGCTCTGGTAGTTGCCCGCGTCCGCCACGATCGCCAAGCGATCACTCACCGTGTCCGGCGCGTCGAGCGGCTCGTGAACACGCGACACCGCGACATGCGAGCCCACCACTCCCACAGCCGATGAGGCACCTTCGTTCCTGAACGGCCGAATCAGATGCAGATCGGTCGATAGGATCGCGGGACACGGGTGGGAGGAAAGACGCGGATGGGTAACCTCGGTGGCTACCAGACCATAACAAAGGTCATCAAGGCCCTTGGCGGGCCCGCCAAGGCCACAGTCATCGGTGTGACCGTGGTCAGCGTGAGCGGCTATGGGATCGGGCGAGGCGCCGAGGCCGGAGCGAAGAAGGCCGTCAAAGCGTTGAAGGCCGGCCTTGCGAAGAGGAACGCGCCCTGCGCGACGAAGGACCAGGTCTTCGAGGTTGTCTCCGACGGCGAGGACGGCAGTGGCCTGAGGCTGCGCGTCGGCGACGCGTACCGCGTGATGGAGCGTGACGGGGACGCGGTTCAGATCGAGGTACTGGGTGCTGTCGACAACCCCTACTTCGTGTCCGCCGAGTTCTTGAGGTCGGTCTCGGGCTTCCCGACAGAAGATGCCGGCTCCACGAACGGCCCGTGACGACAGCCAGTGAATGCCCAGAAAACAAGACGGGATCACTGTCAGGACCATCGAGGGTGTCGCGGTTGTCGCAACCGCCTCTGTCACAGAGGTGGGCCTTCCGGCTGTCTTCGGCTGTGGGAGAGAGGGCGTACGGCCAACGGTACGCTCAGGTATCGGCGACCGCGCGCTCCCCGCCCTGACGGCACTTCGCCTCGCTGGTTCCCCTGGGCGATCCCGCCGCCCCCGTCGCACTGAGCCTCCCGGTGCGCACAGTAGTGCGCTCGCCTCTCCTCACCTGGCGCTCGTCGTTCCGTTTCCCGGCCGGGCAATGATGGTCAGCGCCTGGCGTACCAACGCTCGATAGGCGCTGATCTCAGGAGCCCGGTCGTCCATTGCCCGGCGCAACTCTCTACCGATCAGCGAACGCGCCACGCGGGAGCGCCCCACCGCCCGATCACATGTGGCGTCGACGACCGCTTGGGAGACCTCCTGGTGCTTCAGCCGCTCGAGGCCGGTGCGGGACATCGTCCGCTGCCCGCTTGCCGCCTGGGCGATCCGGTTCCTCGCGTCATCGGGGGAGCCGAACCGGAAGCCATGCGAGGACATACAGCCGCTCCAAGGCTTCACGGTGCCTGCGAGCTCACGGGCTGCTCGCACGCGACTTTCCACCTCCGCCGACAGATTCACCACGGTCGTGTCGGCGACCAGCCACTTCTCGAGGTCTCCATAGAGTCGCTTCTCCGCCTGGGCCGTGCAGCCGTCGGTGTAGACGAAGGTGACCTCCCCGGAGGGCAGACGGGCGTCGAGACGGTGCGCCGGAGTGCCGAAGAGAGCCGCGGAGTAGCGTTCCTGACGCCGGCGGGACAAGGACGCGGTGTAGGCCGCGTTGGGGTCGGTCGGCTTCGTCGTACGTACGGTGGTGATGCCGTAACCGAACCGCCGGTGGAGCGGTATGTCGTCGCCGCGGGCAAGCCCTCGTGCCGCCGTGGCCTCGCCGTCCGCCGGGTGCCAGGCCACCGGCTGGTAGGGCCACCCACGCCGGGCCATACAAGCGGCGATCGCGTGTTCCTGCGTTTCGAACAGCCGCTTGCGTTCTGTCAGGGTGCCCCGCAATCGTTCCGGATCCGTCGTGGCCACCGGAGCCGACGTGCTGGAGGCGGTCACCGGCGCATCGCCGTGGTCAGCGGTGCAGGAACTGGTGAGCAAGAGGGCGAGAGCCGAACACGCTGCGACCAGCGACACTGTGGACCAGGGCGATCGCGGGTGACGTGCGGACACGGTGGTACCTCCACTGCAGGAGCGGGAACCCGCGCTGTCTTGGCGACAGCGCGGGGCCGGTGCGACCGGTGACCGCCTGTTCATGCGTCTTCAGCAGTTCCAGGTCCAGATGTTTCCCTCGCCCCGGTTGGCGGGGTTGTGGTACGCCCAGCCGTGTCCCTTGGGGAGGCAGCCGAGGGTTCGGCCGCCATCGCCGATCAGGTAGACGCCCATGCCGGAGGTGCCGGAGTTCCACGACGACTCATCGTTGTGCCACGAGCCGAAGCCACGCCAGCTGGGGTTGGTGTCCTTGTAGATGTAACGGGTGCCCTCGTAGTTGTACAAGGACCAGACGCAGTAGTAGCCCGAGACGCAGGTCTGAGCCTGCGGGGATGCGGTCGCGGCGGTTGCCGGCCCGGATACGGCAACACCGCCCACGGTCGCCATGGCGAGAGCGGCCGCTGAGGCGGCGGCGCGGAAGCGGACTTTCACGGTGCACTCCTTCGGGATCGTGACGCCGGTTGGCAGTGCGATCCTCACAGGGAGCTGCCTGCGGTGCCTTAGCCAGGTGCGCCAAGTACTTGGCTCGGTGCGCCAGTCTGGGTGCTGTGGCGGTGTGCTCGGTTCCGGTAGTCGCTGGGTGTGATGCCGTATACAGCGCGGAAGGCCCGGGTGAAGTCTGCGGGGTTGGGGAATCCCCAGCGCGCGGCGATGGCCTGGACGGGTACGTGCCGCTTCAGAGGGTCAGCCAGGTCACGACAGCAGCGGTCGAGGCGTTGGCCGCGGATCCAGGAGCGGACGGTCACGCCGTGCTGCTGGAAAAGCCTGTGCAGTGAGCGAACCGAGATGTGGTGGGCTGCTGCTACCTCACCCGCAGTGAGGGTGGTGTCGCCCAGGTGGCGCTCGATGAACGAGGTGATGTGCATGTACAGGGCGCGTTGACGGGAGTCGGCGGGAATACCACTGTCACGCTGCAGGAAGTGCGCCAGCGTGGCGGTGACCAAGTCCATGGCGATGGTGCCGAGTCGGGCGGCATCATGTGGCGTGTAGCTCGTGCTGTCTTCTACGAGGTGAGTGAGGAAGGATGTCAGCAGCCGTCCCATGCCCTGATTTCCGGGGAGGGGCCGACAGATGAGCTGATCGACGTGGCGGGCCGCAAAGGGAAGCAGTGTGCGGGGGAACTGAACCAGGGTGTTCCCGCCGTCAGCGTAGCTCTCGAAAGGGCGCGAACTCTCCAGGAGTACGAGTTCACCCGGTCGGAGCGCGGCGCGATTTCGATTCTGCTCGATTACGTGTGGGCCGGCGGCCGTGAAGCAGACGGCAAAAATCTCTGGGTCCCGGGCGCGGATCAGCTCCGGAGTCCTCCGCGTGAGATAGCACGAGTACTCCATCGTCGATACCTGGACCACTCCCAGCGGTAACGTTCCTAACCAACCGCGGAAAACATCCGTACCGATCAGCTTGAACGATGTCGGCATCACCGCATCCGCGGTGGCCTCCGCCCACGCTGAAAAAGCATCACGCGTCGAGAAGTCGTTGCTGTCGAAGACTTTGTTCATGGACCTCTCTCCCCGGTCGTGGTTTGTCACCGTGCTCAGCTTCCTCGTGCCTGGCCCTAGTCGGCTGTCCCTGCGTTCGCTTCCTCTCAGAATGGTCCTCCCGGACCGGTTCAACTCGCTGGGCAACCCGATCACATGACTCGAAGAGGTTCACCTGATGGCGCGTTCCAACCGACGCAGTAAATTGCGGATATCCTGCGGCAGTGCCGATCCCCTCCGGCGCCCCGCTGGCGACCTTGAATGTTCGATCACACGCCAAGGATCGTGATGTGGGCGAGGTGTACGCATTTACCGCGGCAGAGGCGAAGGGGGACCGGTGAGAATCGAACGGGCGGCCGTGCCGGCTGCTTGTTCCGGAGGATAGTCGGGTGTCGGAGCTGGCGCGGCTGCCCCGGCCCCCGCCGCGGACGACGGGCATGGGCATGACGAAGGCGCTGGAGCGGGTCGATGAGATCGCCGCGGTCCGTCTGGGGGCGAGTGCGGATTGACAAGGTGCCGCCGAACCGGCCGGAGTCCCTGGCCCGTACGGGGCCGGCGCCGAAGGCGCCGAACCTTGAGCGCAGCCGGCGGGCGCATCCCAGTGCCCCTCGTCAACCGCGTCGTCGCCCGACCAGTCCAGCCGGGCGATGACGTTCTCCCAGCCGGCCAGATCCTCGGCAGCCCGCGTGCTGCGCTCCACCTCGGTGGGGTCAGGCACTCCCGAGTGTTCCGTGTACGAGGGGTGAGCAGCGTGGACGCCAACGGCGTAGTCCAGCGGGATGACACTGAGTTCGACGGCCCACCCCCATACGGCCAGGGCCTCGATCAGCGGGGGCGGATCAAATAGTCGGGGGCGATACACGATGCGCCGGTGTCCTCGGATGCGGCCGATGGCCGGGACCGGTGGTCGTCCTGGGTATCCACGGCTCAGGAAGGTTTTCGCCGGTTGCACCTCACTTCTCGGTGATGCGCTTCGGACGCTTCGTGCAGGTGATGTCGCGGTCTCCACTGAGCCACTGACAGGGGGCCTTGGGGTCGAAGCAGATGAGGCAGGCGGTGTTGTGGCCACCGGCGCGGATGCTTCGGAAGGGTGAAGGTGACGAAGGAGGCGGCCTGCGCCGGCGGGACCCGGAGGACAGCGCTCGGACTTGGGAGGCCGCTGCATCAGCAAGGCGGCGGCCTCGCCGAGGGTGACCTCCTCGTTCAGCAGGGCGGAGACGACCTGGGTGATCGGCATCTCGACGTCGAGGGCGCGGGCGAGGGCGAGGATGGCCTCGGCGGACTTGACGCCCTCGGTGGTCTGCCGGGTGGCGGCCGTCGCCTCCTGAATGGTCAGCCCGGTGCCGAGGTGGGTGCCGAAGGTCCGGTTGCGGGAGAGCGGAGAGGAGCAGGTGGCCACCAGGTCGCCCATGCCCGCCAGGCCGGAGAAGGTGAGCGGGTCGGCGCCCATGGCGATGCCGAGGCGGGTGGTCTCCGCCAGGCCGCGGGTGATGAGCATGGCCTGGGCGTTATGGCCCAGGCCCATACCGGAAGCGACGCCCACTGCGAGGGCGATGACGTTCTTCACCGCACCGCCCAGCTCGCAGCCGGTCACGTCGGTGGACGTGTAGGGGCGGAAGTAGCCGGTGTGGCACGCCTTCTGGAAGCGGTGGGCGGCACCCGCGTCGGCGCAGGCGATGGTGGCCGCAGCGGGCTGGCCGTCCATGATCTCGCGCGCCAGGTTCGGGCCGGACAACACCGCGACCCGGCCGACGTCCACGCCGGTCACCTCGGTGATGATCTGACTCGCCCGGAGTTGGCTGCCCTGCTCGATGCCTTTCATCAGCGACACGATCACCGTGTCGGGTCCGATGTGCGGCGCCCACGCGGCGAGGTTGGCCCGCAAGCTCTGCGCAGGGATGGACAGCACCATGAAGTCCGCGCCGTTCAGGGCGGCGGCCGGGGCGGTCGTCGCGGTGAGGTTGCTCGGCAGCTCGACGTCCGGGAAATAGCCAGGGTTGCGGTGAGTCGTGTTGATCGCGTCGGCGATCTCGTCCCGGCGTGCGTGCACGATGACACTCGTTCCGGCGTCGGCCAGGATCCTGGCCACGGCGGTGCCCCAGGAACCGGCCGAGAACACCGCAGCACGAGTGGAGCGGTGCGAGGTCACCGGAGGGTCCTCTCGTCGGGGCGGCCGGGTCGGTCATCGTATCGGCCGCAACGGGCCCCGCCGGGGAGGTTACGACGCGTCGCAGGGTCAGCACCCCGGCGCGGCGGCCGGGCAGCGCGGGCAGCACCTGCACCGTGCAGATTGCCAGATTGCCAGGACCTCGCGGCAGCGTACGGGCACGCTCTTCGGGCACAACGTCCGCGTACGCGGACGCCCGGGGAGGGTGATCTGGCGCTGATGACCGAGTACCTCACGCGCAAGTATCACGGCCGCCCGCCCCGAGAAGCCGAAGCCCGGGGTGCGTGGGACTACCACCACGGCAGGCGGGCGATAAACGGGGGCGACGATCCCACCCACGCTCCAAGCGGTCGCCGTGACGCTCAGCTCTGTCTGGGTGTACCTCTGGCAGTGCCGTGCTCGGCACTGGCGGCTTGGGACCGTGATGGTCGGGCGTTGGGGACGGGCGTGGTCACTGTCGTGGGGCGGTACACCCCAATCCGCTCCACCGTCTTGCGAACGGGACGCCGCTGTCGCCCGACCGTGGCTTGTCACCGGCGAGTGGCTGCGGCGGGACGGCATCCAGCAGCAGTACCAGGCACCACCGCCGGCCTACGTCTTGTCTCCCACAAGCAGTCACGACGGAGCCAGAGTTGACATCGGGGACAGCGGGGCCGAGAAGTCTGAAAGATTTTGCGTCATCTTGCGCAAGGCCGAGGCTGTCTTCCGAGAGGCTTGGTCACCCCCCCGAGGTGGCCTGCGGGTGAAGCCCGTACGCCCCTTGGGCGATGGCTTCCTCGCCGACCAGCTTGATCAACCCCCCGCCCCGAGTGTCAATAGTTCGTTCAGAACTTTAAGGAAGTCGCGAGGTGGGTCGGGTGTCACGACCGAATAGCGTGCATGGTGTGAACCCTTTCAGCGCCTGAGGTCACCTTTCGACTTCAACTTGTGTTGGGATGTGCGCGGTCGGCGGACGTGATCCGCCGTCACGGTCCATCGAAGGGATGCCATGCTCTCGATACGTCACCGCGCGCCCGCCGCCCTGCGGCCGCTGCTCGCGCTCGCCGTGCTTCTCGTCGTACTGTTCGCCGGCACGGCCCCCCACGCCCGGGCGGCCACGGCGCAGGACACCTCAGTCACGTTCCGCGTGCAGGCCACCACGGCGGGGGAGACCCTCCTCGTCACCGGCAATGTTCCGCAGCTGGGATCATGGGACCCGGCCAAGGCCGTCCCCCTGGGCACCACCGCGAGCTCCTATCCGAACTGGTCGGCCGGCGTACAACTGCCCGTCGGCGCCACCGTGCAGTACAAGTACCTCAAGCGCTCCCCGAGCGGCACAGTGACCTGGGAGAGCAACCCCAACCGCGCTCTGACCGTCTCCCCGGACGCGCCGGACAACTACGACAGTTGGAATGTCAGCCCCGTCTCGGCCACGTTCCGCGCCACGGCCGGCACCAGCTGGGGCCAGAACCTCTACGTCACCGGCAACCTGCCTGACCTCGGCAGCTGGGACCCGGCCAAGGCCGTCCCCCTCACCACCGGCTCCGCCACGTACCCGCTGTGGACCGGCGCCCACCAGCTGCCGCCCAACACCACCGTGCAGTACAAGTACCTCAAGAAGAACCCCGACGGCACCGTCACCTGGGAGAACGGTGACAACCGCACCGTCGTCACCCCGCCTACCGGCACCCTGACAGTGAACGACACCTGGCGCTGACGCCCAGCGCCGGGGCCGAGGGATATGTGATGGATACCCCTCGGCCCCGGCACCCTGAGTGTCGCCGATGGCGCCCGTCGTTGGGGGCTGATCTGGCGGCGGGTGGACACGCAACACAAACGCATGGCATCCGTGATGTCCCGCGGTGACCTCTCCCGTCCGTACACGGCGCACCGGTTGCGCATGGCGGAGCTCACCTGTGCAACGGGCGGTCGCTCTGTCCGTGCTCGCAGATGGCATCCACCTGGCTTCTGGCTATCGGTGACTGGCCACCCTGCTGTGCGGCCCGAGCCTGCTTGCCCTCGCCAAGGTCTTCATCTCGGGCCGCAGCGATCCGGACGACATGAAACTCCTGTCCGGCGCTGCATGCGCGTCGGCGGATGCAGCCGTACAGGCAGGCACCCCACAGCGTCCTGTGGACTGATGGGTCGCACGGAGCGGACGGAGGGTCGGTCAACGTCCCCCGCCGCTGCCGAGGGTTCCGGAAACACCTGCCGTGCCCCTGTGCGCGCTCCCACCGTGGCCGTAGGTCCGGTAACGAAGAGACAGGCTCGGACGTCCTTGCGGAGCGCTGGGAGGAGCTGGAGGGGCCTCCGCTGCTCCGGGTGGAGCTGCCCGCCGAGGACGGCGGCCATCGACGGCGAAGTTCCCGAACGCGTCCAGTCTCAACGTGCCGTTCACCGCGGCGCACGCGAAGGATGCGATGGACTGGGCAAAAGGCGACTGGCCGGGTGGCGCATGAGGGACTGGGGCGCCTGGCCCCCCAGAACGGCCGACCCGTCGGCGTCAAGCGCCGGCTGTCCCGCGCAGCGGTGTGTCGGGACGCGAGGTGCGGGGCGCTACCGGCGGCGGGCCGTCACGACCCCGCCCGCGCATCCGCACGACGACCTGACCGCCCTGCAACCGTGATCCTTGGTGGCTGTCAGCGCGGAGACTCGGACAGCCATCTGCTGCGCCCGGTCGAGGCCGAGGCCGGCGAGCCGCTGAAGTTGGTCAGCCCTGTCGCTTCCCCTGTCAGAGGCTGACGACGACGAGAGCGGTGTCGTCGGTGACGCCTTCGGCGGGGATGAGGTCGTTCATCACGGCGTCGGCGAGTGCTTCGGGGCTGGTCAGGTCCCGGTGGCGGGTGAGGGCGTCGGCGAGTTGGGTGAGTCCGGTGTCGATGTCCTGGTGCCGGCGTTCGATGAGGCCGTCGGTGTAGAGAAGGAGAGTGTCGCCGTCGGTGAAGGCGGTGGTGGCTTCGGGCCGGGGGCTGGGTTCGAAGGCGGCGTCCAGTGGAGGGTCGGTGGCCTGGTCAAGGAGCTCTACGGTGCCGTCGCCGCGCAGGAGGGCCGGGGGAGGGTGGCCGGCGCTGGAGTAGGTGATGAGGTGGCGGCTGAAGTCGATGAAGGCGGTCACCGCGGTGGTGGACTCGGCGCCGGCCAACGAGTGTGCGTAGCGGCCCAGGACTTCGAGGGCCTGCGCGGGGCCGGCGGCGACTCGGGAGGTGGCGGACAGGGCGCTTCGGAGCTGGCCCATGACGCCCGCGGCCTCCAGGCCGTGGCCGACGACGTCTCCGACGGCCACGGCGATCTTGTCGCCGTCGTGGAGCCGGACGAGGTCGTACCAGTCGCCGCAGACGTTGAGGGAGCCGATCGCGGGCCGGTAGCGGACAGCGACCCGGTGATGGCCGACCGGGGCCGGGCTGGGGAGCATGGCGCGCTGGAGCGCGAGGGCGACCTCACGCTCCTGGGCGTGGGCGCGGCGCAGGCGCTCGTTGACTTCGTGTAGTTGCCGCATGCGGCTGAAGAGCTCGGCCTCGAGCCGGCGGGCGCCGTCCGGTCGACTGGTGGCGCGAAGGAGTTCGGTGACTTCCTCGACGCGGTGGATCACCAGGGCGACGTGACCGTCGGGCGCGAAGACGGGCGCGTTGACCGGGCTCCAGTAGCGCTCCTCCCACTGGCCCGGGCGCTCCGCGGATTCCACGTCGTAGCGCTGCAAGTCCATCGTGTCGATCTCGCGGTTGGCCAGCACCGCGCGCAGGGACGCTTCGAGGTTGCGGGCGCCGGAGGCTGACGGGTCGTCCGGGTTGTCGGGGAAGACGTCGAAGAGGTAGCGGCCCACCACCTGGTCGCGGCTGCGTCCGGCCTGCCACAGGAAGGCGAGGTTCGCGTCGGCGAAGACCAGATCAGGGGTCAGCAGGGCGACCGCACCAGGCAGCGCTTGGAAGACTGCCGCATAGTCGATGGCCATTGCTGAAGAATAGGGACGAAGGGCGCGGAAAAGGGCCTACCGGCGCCGCTGAGTCGCCACTCGGCTCGGGTCGGGGCCGGCCATCGGCTCCCTGTCTCGTACAGCCCCACCGGGCGGGGGGCAGCTGTGCCGGCCCGATCACGCCACCATGTCCAGGTGTCAGCGCAGCCGTGCGCCGGGTTGACCAGCGTCCCGTGTGGTGCGTTCCACCGCAGTGGTCACCCACATCCCATCGACAGCGGTGAACCCCTCGACCAGGCCGTGTGCCTCCATGGGCACACCTGTTCGGGAAGGGCGTCAAGAACCGGGGCGGGCAGAGCCAGATGGGCACTGTTCGGCTCGCCTTGGGTACTTGAGGAGCCACCAGGTCGTGGTGTCGATGCGCCCAACGTTGTCTGGGTAGTTGTTGCACCACTGGACGGCCGCCACAGCGGCTTCGGTGTCTTCGTCAAAAGTGCCGGTGATTTTCGGGGGTGCCAGGTCCCTGTAGTTGAGCTTCATCAGGTATTGGGCCTGCTTCACTTCGTCACCTCTCGCGCCGTAGGCGAGTGTGTGAGTGAGTTCAGAGGCATATGAACAATGGGGGCGTGCCGTCGTGTGGGAGGGTGAGGGGCTTGACGTGCCTGATCCGGTGTTGAGCGTCAAGGATGTGGCGGCGGCCACGAACACGGCTGCCGCGAGACCGGTGACGAGCCCGTACACGACACCGAGCCGAGCCGGCCTTGGAGCAGGAGCCGGAGCGGAAGTGGGGGAAACGCCGGCGAGCACGACCGTCCAGTCGCGCTTCGGGGAGGTGCCGAGGGCAGTGTCGACCGACGCGTGCGGCGAGGTCCCCGCTTCAGGAAGCCGAACGCCGAGCATGCTGGCCACGCAGCGTCGCAGAAGCGGGTAGTCGCGCGGCCGTCGGGAAGGCTTGGAGCTCGTCGCGGTGCGGTTCAGGCCCAGGACCGCTGCGAGCATGCGCCGGGCTGTGCCTGGCACGGACATCACCGGGTCCCCTCGCCGTCGGCCGTCGGGCGGGCGGGGACACCGACCGAGGATGTCTGCAAGGACACCGTCCCGGAGTCAGGTGGCGGGGCATCCCCCGCCACAGCATCGCTGACGCCCTGCACCCGTCCCAGCTGAGTCAACAATGCCGGCGCGGAAATACCCACCAGCACCGCGGCGTACGCGCCGTCGATCTGCCCCGAGACGCCGAGTATCGCAGCCACTGCCGCACCCAGCGCCATGTGGAAGGCGGCGGCGATGATATCGGGCAACGGGTCGAAGAATTCGCCGGCCTGTGGCATGGGCCGGTCTTCCGGTGGGGCGGGCTCTGCGGTGCTCACGGCGGGCGGCCTGCCAGCTCATTGTCTGATTATAGACGTCGACCAATCCGCGTAACGAGCCTCCGAGGGCACCCAGTCCGAGCAGGGCCGCCGTGTCCACCAGTCCTCGTCTCCGTCAGTCAGCAGGCCACCCGGCGCCGTTGGGAATCCAATCCGTCGCCGCCGTGGAACCGCATCCGCCACGACCGATACAGCAAATCTAGTTGTCAGTGGCGCCCGTGTGCGCCGATCGCCGTATCTGGTAGGAGAGGGTTCGCGAGTCCGGCGAGCCCAAGGTCTCGGCATCGACGCGACATGGCGTCGATGAGCAGGCAGTCGAGCCTGTCGGCTGTCGCGCGCTGCTCTTTCAGCCAGCGCGCCCAACTGCCGCTACGGCGCGGCTGTCAGGGAGCCAACTCGGTTTAAGGTTCTGCCCTCATCCCAGGACTCGCAGGTCCGCCGTCTCAGTAGCCGTTCGCGTCACCAGCGCATTCCAGGGGCTGGGTCTGTGTGCAGAGCTCGCGGGCCCGCGGATGGAACAAGAGGTCCACCCTGGGGCGGGCTCGTGCCGTGAAGATCAACGTCCGGTCGTCGCCGGAAGTTTCACGGTGATCACGGAGACGCCCTGCTGTGCCGCTCTTGACGGAGGTCTCGAAGATCAGGGGCAACGAAGGCATCAGCCTGGCGCCCGCGTCATCACCGGGAGGTGCGGACCGTGGAGGGGCGCGTGGCCGCGGCAGCAGTTCGACCGCCTCATGGAGTATCTCGGAGCCGTCTCGGAATACCTTGGGTATGGCCGAGGCTGAGCTGATCATGGGTGAGATTCTTGTGATTGGCGCGACCGGCAATGTCGGCCGACAAGTTGTTGTCCAACTCCTGGCCACAGATGCCGCCGTGCGTGCTTTAGTGCGTGTGCCCGAGTCGGCCGAGCTACCTGAGGGGGTCAAGGTGGTGGGCGGGGACCTGACCCAGCCGGACACGCTGGAGGGAGCACTGGCCGGGAGCGACACGGTGTTCTTGATCTGGCCGTTCCTTACGACTGAGGGCGCCCCTGCCGTACTGGAGGCGATCGCGGGGCATGCCCGCCGCATCGTCTATCTCTCGTCGTCGGGTGTGAACGAAGACGCCGAACGCCAGACCGACCCGATCAACCAGCTCCACGCCGACATGGAGCGGCTGATCGAAAGGTCCGGCGTGGAGTGGACTTTCCTACGGTCGAACACCATCGCCTCCAACGCGCGAGGGTGGGCCGAGCAGATCCGCACCACGCACGTCGTTCGTGGGCCCGACATCGCCGCCACGGCGGTGATCCACGAACGCGACGTCGCGGCCGTAGCGGTACATGCGCTGACCGATGACGGACATGCGGGCATGAAATACGTTCTGACCGGCCCGCAGGTACTCAGCAGAGCCGAACAGGTACACACGATTGGGGAAGCGATAGGCCACCCTGCGCGCTTCGAGAAGGTCCCTGTGGAGGTGGCACGCCAGCAGCTGCTCGCCGAGGGCAGGCCACCCGCTCTTGTCGAGGCCCTGTTGGCCAGCGCTGATACTCGACCCGCATCGAACCTGATCACGTCCACGGTGGAAGAGATCATCGGAGCGCCGGCGCGCACGTTCCGCTCATGGGCGGAGGAGCACGCGGACAATTTCCGCTAGGTCGGACATCGAGTCGCGATCGATCTGCGGGATTCGCGCTCGCGACGGGTCCTGGATCGGTAGATCATCTTGTGTGAGGCGAGCGCAACTGACGGACAAGGAGCGGGAGGTCATTGAGCCGTACCTGCGGATCGGCAGGTACGGCCCGTACCCCGAGCGATTGCGGCAGCAGTTCAAGGTGGCGGGGTAGGCCGCTGCGGCGGATGTAGAGGTCGTAGTGGAGGTAGGCCTGCGGGAGCAGCGTGGGCAGGCCGAAGCCGTCGTCCTCGGCGTAGCGGGCGCAGTACGTCCGCATCACCAGATGCTCGGGCACGGAGTCCAGCGGCCGGTACCGGCGCCGGTACAGGCCGCAACATTGACGGTCATGACATGCAGGGGCCATGAGCGGTGACGATTCAGCAGAGGGCGGACTCGGCGGCGCCCCAGTGTTGTCCTTCCGGTGCCGACCCTTACCAAAGGGTGAGGCGGGAGAGTCTCGCCGGGGATGGGTGTACCGGTGGGGCCGCCGACGTCAGTGGGCCGGTGGCGGAGCTGGGAGGCGTCGGTGGGGGAGAGGTCGGGGCGGGCGCGGTGCAGGCGTGTGGTGTGGCGCTACGGACTGCAGGCATCGCGGGCGACGTCGGCGCCGATTTCCACCACCTGCTCCGCTTCCACCAGCGAGACGTCCAGCGTCTCTCGGCTGCCCCACCCTGCGGAGAACGACCAACCCGTCCATACGTGATCGTGCCGCGCCGGGGCGAGTAGCCCGGCGACCGTGCCGCTCGCTGTCCGGGCGAGAGCGGTGGTGCGGCCGACGTACTGAAGGCGGCCGCTGCCGTCGAACCTGCCGAGCAGCGAAGTGCGCGCAGCGGCGTGTGTGCCGATGACGGCGCCGGCAGATCGCCCCGGTGGTCTCGCGCACCTGCTGGTGAAGAGACAGTGTTCCATTCTTGCGCTATGCATGCGCGGTTGCTGGAGCGATGGGCGGCTTGCAGGGCAGCAGTGACCATATTGAGGTGCGTTAGCACCTGCGACTTGTGCAGACTCCAAGCATGGCTGCTGATACCGCCGTCTCGCTCCATGGGAGGGCTCTGCGACACGTCGCGGCTTCGTCGGCGGGGAAGCCCCTCCCTCCGGACGTGAGGGTGACGATGCACTTTCACCCTGACCGAGTTACGGAGAGCCGTCCTATCCTGGTCCAGATGGCTGACGACGGTGTTTACAGGTCACAGTTCGTCACAGGAACGAGTAACGGCGGGCTGACCGCTCATCCGGGTGGAGACCGGTGGCGCTGGGAGAGTCGTATCTTCGCTGGCGCGTATGATGACGCCGCACCTGAGCAGCGACCTGTCTACGGCGCGTTGAACTACCGCCGCGATCCGATCGGCGGTGCCCCGCGATTCGGCTCCTCGTATTTCAGGCTCACGCCTGAGGCTCTCAGGCGCGCCACCTTCTGTTACCCGGACAGTTCCGCTGAGCCGTCTGCCTTCGGCGTCGCCGATCGGTGCTCACTTCTCGAGCTTGCCGAGGCAGCGGAAATGGATCCTCTGGACGGCCATATCGAGGCACAGATCCATGGGCCGGTCAGGTTCGACAGTGATGTAGAAGCGCTGGTGCTGGACCCCAGCTATCGCGACACGGCAGTCGAACATGCGGCAGAACGTCTACCGTGCACAGTCGAATGGCATCCGGGTTTCCGGCTCAGCGTGGCTGAACTTCGTCGCCATCCGCACTATCGCGGCCAGGCGTATGTGGATCTGGGAGCCAAGATCGCTCACGGTGGCTGGCTCACTCCCAGGGATGTCGGAGACGCTGCCCGCACAGGTCGATACGCTCTCCAGGACCTCAAGAAGGTCTGGCACTGCCTGGCCCGGTTCGGGACTGTCAGCAGCAGCTGATACGCCGTTCAGCCAGCCAGCCAGCCAGCCAGCCAGCCAGCCAGCCAGCCAGCCAGCCAGCCGGCCCGGGCTCGATCACCGGTATGACGGCGGCTACAGGTCCGGGCGCGTCCCGTGCCAGCGTGCGGTGGCGCTAGCGTCCGGCACCACCGCGGGCGACGTCGACGCCGACCTCCACCACCAGCTCCGGCGCCACGAGGGTGACGTGCAGGGGCTCGCGCGATCCCCATTCCGCGCTGAACGTCCATCCCGCACACGGGTGGTCCGCGGCTGGTGTGAGAAGCGTGGCGACCGCCGGCCCGCGGCTTGGGGGAGCGTCGCACTGCGCGCGATGTACCGCAGGCGCCCCGCGGTGTCGTACCGGCCCAGCAACAGCGTGCGGGGCGTCGCCGGGGAGTCGGTGAAGGCGCCGACGATGGCGTCCTCGGTCCCCCGGGTCTGCTGGTGAAGACGCAGTATCCGAGGACTGCGCTATTCCGGTCTCCTCACTACGCGTCCAGGTCCCTGAAGGAGGCGTGGCGGCAGAGCAGTGTAGGGGACGCAGCGACGGGTGGACGTCGTCTATTGGGTTGCAGATGGGCGCCGTGGCACGGCAGTGTGCGCGCAAGCTTGACGCGCAGCGCAGGAGGCACTCTCGTGGTGGTCGATTCAGCTCGTCGTGTCGCCCTTCCGGGGGAGGCTTTTCAACAGAGGACGACGGCCTGCTCGACGACTGGCTGCTTAATCACGCGAGGAGTCCCCGACCAAGGGTGTGCTTCGTTCCAACTGCCAGTGGCGACGCGCCTGCATACATCGATCAGTTCTTGAGCGCGTTCAATCCACGCAACTGCGAGCCGTCTGTCTTGAGGTTGTTCCGGCGGGAGCTGGACGACAAGGCTTTGCGGGCGTTCCTGCTCAGTCAGGATGTCGTGTGCGTCGGTGGTGGCAATACTGCAAATCTGCTGGCGGTCTGGCGTGCGCATGGGGTCGACCGGCTGCTGCGCGACGCATGCAGCAGCGGGACGCTGCTGTGCGGAATCAGTGCTGGCGCCAACTGCTGGGCGGAGGGCTCACATACGGATTCCTTCGGGCCGCTGACGTTCCTGCAGGACGGGCTGGGCCTCCTGCCGGGCTCCGTGTGTCCGCACTACGGCAGTGAACCAGGGCGCCGAATTTCCTACCGGGAAGCTGTAGTTACTGGCACGCTGTCCGCCGGCTGGGCGATTGAGGACGGGGTGGGGGCCCTCTTCACGGACGGACGTCTTGTCGAAGCGGTCACCCGGACTCCGGAGGCGCGCCTGTACTGGGTGCAAGCTGATGAAGATCACGAGGTCATCGAGCGACCGCTGTCATGCCGGTCGCTCAATGAATGAGATGCGACCAACTCGCCGTCCGGCGCAATCGCGTCCGGCAGCCGCGAGGCGCCGGCCCCAATCATGAGAGACGCCGGAAGTATCTCGGAGCCGCGTCTGGAGCGCAGCACCACCCGGCCCGCGTCGACCGAGAACAGAGCCCGGGCCCATCCCACCTCCGCTCTCCCGCCCGGCCCGGCCGCAGCTCGGGCCCGAGCCGGGAGCGCTCAGCATGGGTTCCGGCGGCGTCCAGGTCACACCGGATCCCTTCCACCGAGCGCTCCAATGCTGTCAGAGGTGAGGGCGGCCCACGGTTCCGCTCGGGCATGTCCGATGCGACACGAAGTTCGAACAAGCAATCTAATGCGGGTATGGACGTGAACGGCTTCCCCGATGACCTGGTGTGGACGCAAGGCGCCTGGAACGCTACCTACTGTGTACTCGCCGAGCCCCGCCCCCGCGACATCGCCGCGGTGCGCCGCCGCCTGCTGCTCCTTACGGCTTCGGCGAGGACCGCCACAACATGCGCAATACCGTCGAGCGGGCGAGAAACCGCCTTCAGACGTAGTCGGTCCGAGGGTTGCTCGCGTGGTCTTCCGATTTACAGAAGGCGGCGGACTTTCCATTGCCGGTGATCGTCGGCCCGTATTCCGCGTAGCGGCGCCCGTGGAACGTGGTGCATGTGATGGCGGTACGCCAGCTCATGTCACTGAGCATTTCGTGGCATGTGATCGAAAAGCCCGAGCGGTTGCCGTTCGTTTCCGAAACCGGGGCACCGCATCGGCCGTCTCTCCCGGACGTGACTGATTCGTTCAGCCCTTTGGGAGCGCTTGGTACGGCGACCCGTCCCGGCCCGGCGGGGTGTTGGTTGGCGGCGGCCGCCGGCGTGGTCAGCAGGGCAGCACCGAGAATCAGCACCGTGAACGTCACAGCGGTGGGACAACGCATGGCGGATTTCCTCCTGTTCCCTCGTGCGACCTTGAGTTTCGGCCACGGTACGTGATCGTGTAAACACTCACGGGTGGCGCGAGGCGCATGTCCGCGGTTCACGCATCCGCGGATCCAGGTAGCCGCTTCGGTGCCCTTTGAGGAAGATCAAGTCGGCGTCGGCCTCCACTTGGGCCGGTGGCGGGGGCCGGGCGCCGGCTCGACGGCACAGGGCCCGCGCGGTGCGGTGTCGGAGTCGCTGGCCTGTTGGAGTGGTGCATCCGTAGGATCACGTCATGACTGCCGATGCCCCGCTCACCCGAGAGTCGTTTCGGCGCCTCCATCCGATCGACATGCCAAGGTAGGTGTCTCAGTTGCCGGATCGTCTCTGGACTGACGAGGGCTGGGACCGGATCCTGCGCGGATATCGAGCTCGGGACATGGATGAGAAGTGGAACGTCTTCGCCGAACACGACGTCACATCGAGCAGATGCCGCTGGACACCCGAGACGGCGGAGTCGTTCTCCCGCCCGGCGTTGGCGACCGCCATCGAATGACCCTCGTAGGCGAACGGCTGGCGGGCCGGTCCTTGGCCGCCGTCCAGCGTCAGGGGCATCGTGCGCACCTTCGCCCGCGCCGGTGAGTTCATCCGGATCGCCGTCACCGAGACCACTCGTTCCGGTTCTCCAGCCGGATGCATACCTGCGGTCTGGGCGCCCGCAGCCCGTCCTTCCCCCGCCACCCGTGCAGTGCCGCCTGCGGGCGTCGATCGCAACGGTGCCGGTCGGCACCGGTTTCGGCGGGGTATCGCCGCAGTCTGTCCTGCCCACCGGTGTCTGCTGATCGACACCTGCCCCGCCTGCGGCACATGTCCGGCGCGCCGTACCGCTCTGCGGCGCGGCTCGAAGAACACGTCAGGCGTTCTCCTGAGGTGCACCCGCGGGGTGCTGGGCATGTGGGAATACGGCAGTTGCCGGCCGGCCCCGAGAAGCCCAGGAATCCGGACGTGCGCCGCCAGCGGATGGCCGGCATCCCCGCCCAGGGTGTCCCGCAGGCGCTGGTCATCTTCCAGCGGCGCACCCTGGGCCAAGCGCGGGAGGCTGTCGGTGAAGCCGGTCGAGTGGCTCGCGGGGTCAGTGCTCTAGGTACGGCCAGCCAGTCGACCTGGCCGCCCTCTGGTGGGGTACGCGGCGAACCCTTCCAAGACGCCGGCCGTCCACATTACGTGATGGCACTTCAACCGCCGACAGATGGCGGCGGCGCGCACCTCCATGTTCACCCCAGTACAGGACACCGCTGGCGGCCATGGTGAAGCCGATTACCGCGCCCACCAAAGCACCGAAGACACCTCCCGAGGCGAAGCCCAGCACAGCTGCGGTCAGCAAACCCACCAGCGAGAAACGGATGAAGTACCTGCGAATCCTCTCGTCCACAAAATCACCGCCTTTCACAGGACCCTCTGCCCCGCCCTGCAGCGACTAACCGGCGACTCGTCACATAGGGTGAATAAAGGTCTCCCTGGCGGCACGGGAAACGGCCGGCCAGTGACCAGGTGGCTGCGCTTGGGGAAGTGGCGCAGGACGGCTGATGATCTCAGCACTGCGGAGTCTGGGCCGTCCGCCGTGGCACGGAAGGAGCAGCTGTTGGCCTCTGTCGTCGGCTGAAGGTTGTCCCGTCACCCGTGTGGCGGTTGCTGCGTTGCCTGGGCATGCGTGGGGTGATCTCAGCGGATATTCGGAAGCGGATCGAGCGTTCTCCGGGCAGTCCCAGGTGCAGTTCGCCAGGCTGGTGGCGTTGGTGCGGCGCCGTGGCGGCGATGTTCAGCGAGGCCGTCCCTGGCGGCTGCCGCTGGAGGACCGGGTGCTGCTGGTGGCCGCGTATTGGCGCACGAACCTCACATTGCGACGAGTGGCGCCGTTGTCCGGAGTCTCGTGATTCGCGGCGGACCACGCTCTCGATCGCCTTGCCCCCCTGCCGGCCATCTCGCCGGCCCGCCGACCACGCAAGGACACTGTCTATATCGTCGACGGCACCCTGGTGCCCCACCCGCGACCGCAGGATCGTCAGTTCCAGCGAGAACTACTGGTACTCGACCAACCTGTAGGCCGTTAGCGACTCCAACAGCCGCCTGGCCGTGGAGATCAGGATCCCGCTGCCTGGTAGCCGCAACGAGGGTAGGGCCTTTACGGCGTCCGATGTCGACCGGGTCTGGCGCGGCGCACCGGTCATCGCCGACGGCGGCTACCAGGGCACCGGCCTGCTCATCCCGCACCGCAGACAACGTGGCCAGACACATCTCAGCCCGCAGCGGGAGGCGGAGAGCGCCGTCCACCGCCGGGCACGCGCCGGGTCGAACACGCCCTGTCCCGACTGAACAACCGGAAGATCCTGCCCGACTGCCGACTCAAGGACATCGGCGTTTATTCACCAGGCCATGTTCGGCATCGCCCGACTTCACAATCTCGCGCTCATGGGATGACCTGGCTCTTGTTCACAGCGAAGACGTCCCGTCCATCCGGCGTCGTGACGCCGTCCGGGGAAGTGGAGACAGTCACGACTCCGTCGCCGGACGTCGCCTCGATGTCTCCCTGGACCTCGCACGCCACCGTGACCTTCACCGGGTAGACCGACTCGGGGGCCAGCTCAGCGAACCGCGCAAAGATCGAACTCTTATCGATCAAAGACCAACGTCGGCCCTCAGCGTCAACGAACTGAACTTCGACGATGCCAGGAAACGGCTCGTCAGCCACCCAACGAACCGCTTCACACCGCAGTTCAGGCACCCAGTCTCCTGTCCTAGTTCCGGACCTCAGCCGGCAGCGAACGCCAGTATGCCTGACACCCCGACCGTTGTTACGGGACAACCTCTAGACAAGTGGGCGACCGCACCGGCTGTCATCCCTGTACTCATCGCTGCGCCGCCAGCCGCCTCCGGATCACGGGCTGGCGGACCGTGTGGCGGTGTGACTTACCGTTCGCGCGGGTGACCCTACCCCCGGTTTCCGGGCGCGTTGTCCGGGCGGGCCGCTACGAAAGCCCCAAGAACGTTCCGGATCTTCGAAGGGACACCTGTTCCATGCGCTTCGCCCGTACTGCGGCCACTGTCTTCGCCGCCCTGCTCCTGCCTGTCACCGCCCGCAGTGCCGCCACGGCCTGCCGCTGCGGCCGCACCCTCGCCGTCGCGGGCGCCGGGGGAGGCGGTGGTCCTGCCCGTGCGCGATGCGCTCGGCCGGCTGCCGGTGCCGGCCGAGGACCGCACCGGTTACGAACGCGGCAAGTTCAGGCACTGGATCGACGCCGACAAAGACGGCTGCAACACCCGAGCCGGGGCCCTGAAGGAAGACGCTGTCGTCGCCCCCGCGTAGGGTCGCAACTGCCGCCTCAGCGGGGGTGATCAATATTCGCCATATGACGATCACTGCATCGCCGGACCGGCGAGCCTGGACATCGGCCACCTGGTCCCGCTCGCCGAGGCCTGGGACTCCGGCGCCTTTGCCTGGAGCGCGAAGGAACGTGAGGCCTATGCCAACGACCTCGGCGACGCGCGGGCACTGATCAGGGCGTCGGCGGCGTCGAACCGGTCGAAGGCGGACCAGGTCTCCGCCACCTGGCTCCGCCCGTCTGCCGGTTACCGCTGCCAGTGCGTCACCGACTGGATCGCCGTGTGGTGCGTTCACCGCGGTGGAACGCACCACACCCGTACCAAGCCCAGGAAGTGGTGCCGTCCTCGGCCCCGTCGGCGCCGGGCTCTGCCATTCGGAGAATTGTGATCACGGTGTGCAGGGAGCGGTTCGGTTGGGTCATATGGGGGAGTCGGCCCCTCTATGCGCGCCTCCTGCGGCCGAGGTCGGCGACCTCGCGTATGGCTTCGGCGACGGCGCGGAAGTCCTTCTTCAGGATCACGTCGTGGTTGCTGGCGACCTTCGCGCTGAGCCGGATGTGCGGATTGCGCTCGAATACCTGGTCGAGGCTTGCGCGGATGCGCTCCTGCTCGTCGCCCTTGCTTCCGAGGGAGGTCCCCGAGGCGAGGACGTACCGTACCGGGACGGTGATGTCGTCCAGTACAGGGCCCAGTTCGCGCTCGCGGGCGAGCTTGCCGAGTTCGATGTTGCAGTTCGCCATCTGGTCGGCGTTCATCCGCGGGGTCAGGCCCGTCGGGCGCAGCAGCGGCAGGAACCAGCCCATCCGCCGGAACATCTTCCGGATCCGCTGCTCCATGGCCTCGTCGAGCCAGTCGTGCGGTTGCGCGCCGTCGACCAGGACCGCGCCCAGAGTGCGGTCCGGGTTCCGAGCGGCCCAGTGCGCACCGACGAAGGCTCCGTAGGACCAGCCCACCACCAGCGCCTGGTCCACACCCCGGGCCGCCAGGACGGCGTCGACATCGCGGACGGCGGCCTCGAAGGAGTAGTCCGCCGAGCGCTTCGACTTCTTGCCGCGGGCCCGCTCGTCGTAGGTGATGTGCCGCCACCCCGTGCCCAGGTCGGCGACGACCCGCCGCCAGTACCCCTGAGTGGCGAACTGGCCGTTGAGGTAGACCACCGGGGTACCGGGGCCACCGGTGTCGGTGACGGCCAGGGCCGTGTCGTCGACCGACACCATTCCGGTCCACTGGGATTCGGTCGGGGAAGTGTTGTTCTTCGTCATGTGGTCCCCCTGGTCGCGTGAGGCGTCTTGTACGTGGACCGCAGTCCTGGGTCCTGTTTCTTCAGAGGCTGTGGGCGGTGATGTGCCCGTGGTCGGTGGTGGCGTGGATGTCGAGTTCGGCGGTGCCGTCGTTCTTGAGGGTGTTGCTGATGCTGCCGTAGCCGGTGCCGGCGTCCAGGGTGGCCGAGACGCCTGCGGCGGCGGTGACCGAGATGTTCCCCGACTTGGTGCGAAGCGTGACCGTGCCGCGCACGGCCTCGGAGATCCGGATGTCGCCCCTCTCGGTGCTGATCTCCGCGGGGCCGCTAAGCCGGCCGACCTCGACGTCGCCGTCGGTCGCGGTGAGGCGGAGGCTCGCGGCCTCGTCGATCTTGATGTGGCGGTACGCGCTGTCGAAGACGACGTCGCCGAGGCGGCCGACGCCCCGGAGCTCGCAGGCGGTGGTCTTGGCCTCGACGTGGGAGCCGGCGGGCAGCTGGACGGTGACCTCCACGGACCCGGAGGGGCCGAAGCGCTGGTTCTTGGGTTCGGGGGTGCGGATGCGCAGGACGCCGTCCGTGTATGCGACGGTGGTCTCCTCGGCGGTCTGTACGTCGCGGCTCTTGGCGGGGTCGGCGGGCCGGATCTCGACGGTGGTGTCGGCGCGGTCCGCGGCGATGAACTGGATGCGTCCTGCGGGGATGTCCAGGACGGCGGAGATCGGGGCGGGAGTGTGGAAGGCATGCATCGTGTTCTCCTGTACTCGCTCGTTCTTTCCGACATGAGAAACGCTACGTTGCTTTCTATGGTTCGACAACTAGCTCGTTGCGCTGAGTTGGCATTTAAGCAGTTCAGGCGCATGAAATCGTTGCAACAGAGCTGTTTCTAATGCAACGCCAGTCCCCGGGTCATTGCAATGAGTTGAGGGTGAACGCTATAGTGACGGCAAGACACGTTCCGTAAGGAGACCGCAATGCCGGGAGGCAGACTCACCCAGCAGGAGCGTCAGCAGATCGCGCTGGGGTTGGCCGACGGGCTCGCCTACGCGGAGATCGCCCGACGCCTCGACCGCCCGACCTCGACCATCACGCGTGAGGTGATGCGCAACGGCGGTCCCCTCTCCTATCGTGCCGACCTGGCTCACCGCGCCACCGAACAGCGCGCCCACCGCCGCAGGCAGGCCGCGCCCCGGGACGCGAGCGCACCCCCGCAGGCCCATGGACGCGACGCCGAGGGCGTCCGCGCGTACACGGAGACGTTCACCACCCTCTTCATGCAACAGGGCATGCCCAAGATGGCGTCCCGGATGCTGGCCTGCCTCTACACCATCGACGAGGGCAGCCTCACCGCGTCCGAACTCGCCCAGCGCCTTCAGGTCAGCCCGGCGTCCATCTCCAAAGCGGTGACGTTCCTGGAAAGCCTGGATCTCATCCGCAGGGAACGTGACGAACGCCGCCGCGAGCGCTACGTCGTCGACAACGAGCTCTGGTACCAAGGGATGATCACCGCCGCCCGATCCCACGCCCAGCTCGCCGAGACCGCCCGGCAGGGCGTCAGGATCCTCGGCCCCGACACCCCGGCGGCCGTCCGGTTGGAGAACATCGCGCGCTTCGTCGACTTCGTCGGCGAGAGCATGGCCCGTGCGGCGGAGCAGGCTCGCGAGATCCTCTACGCGAAACCCGAAGCGACCTCAGACAACACTGACTGAGTCTCGTTGTGCGGGCAAGGGTGGCCGGCCCGCGTGCCCTCTTACGCCGGGCGCGCGATCAGGGGTGCGGCGGAGCAGCTGAACGGGCCCTGCGCTTGTACGGTTTCCGGCGGATCCTTTGAGATCAAGAATCTATGGGAGGGGGACGGGCCCGTAGCGAAGGTCGGCGACATGGTGAAGGTCCACTATGTCGGCGTCTCGTTCTCCAGCGGCGACTCGGTCGCCAGCCCCTGCAGCACTCCGCTGCAGCCAAGCTCGACGCCGGCCGCGTGATCCCCGCCTGATTTCGTCTGCGCCCTTATGGAGGTCTGGACGGAACTGGCATGGACGCCCGGACCCGCGCGGCGCACCCTCCAGTTCCCCACTCAGCCCCACGTTCGGTAAGCGCCACCCGCGTGGGCCGACGTGACAAACGGCGCTCCCACCTGCTGCGCGTCACCGGCACCCTGGTCCAGCCGCTGGCGCCCGGCTGTCCGGTGTGCTGCTAGCCCTTCCGCCATGGGCCAGCACCCGCAGCTGCCGACCGCGGAGGATGACGGCCACCTCCCGCACTCCAAGCGAACATTTCGCGTACCTGCCGCGTGCCGAAGGAGTCCTCCGGCATAGGCGTGCGCCGACGGCACCGCCGCCATCGCCCCGCTGCCCCGAACGGGGAAACTTAGGCCCCCGGCCCCGCCGTCGCCTCCGCCACCACCGAAGCACTGCCATCAGGCCTGTGCCGAGGGCGCCCAGCACCGCGACGCCTAGGGGCGAGCCGTGCGGGCGGCGGTGTCAGGAGCCAGGTAAGGCGACGGCTGTCCGGTGATCGGTTGGTCACATAGTGTCGGGGAGCCGTAACCGTACTGCTGGTTCCGCGGTCTCCGTGTGGGTGCCGGGCCGGCGGGTAGCCGGTGAGCGTGACCGCATCCGCCATCGCCGTCCTCGACATCGACGGGACACTCATCGACTCCAACTACCACCACGCCCTCGCCTGGTATCGGGCACTGCGCTCGGTGGGCGAGATTTATCCGGTGTGGCGGCTGCACCGGCTGATCGGGATGGGCGGGGATCAGGTGGTCACCGCTGTCGGTGGCGAAGAACTGGAGCGCCGGGTGGGCGACCGGGCCAGGGAGCAGCAAGGCAGGGAGGTCGACGAGCTGCTGGAGGAGATGGCGCCGTTGCCCGGTGCTCGCGATCTCCTCGTGGCGGTCAAAGAGCGCGGTCACCGTCTGGTGCTGGCCAGCTCTGCTCAGCAGCGTCACGTGGAGGTCTTCCTGGACATGCTGGACGCCCGTGACATCGTCGACGACTGGACCACCAGCGCCGATGTGGAGTCCTCCAAGCCGGCGCCGGATCTGCTGCAGGTGGCGCTGAAGAAGTTGGGAGCCCCGCCCGACGCGTCGAGTGTGATGGTCGGCGACTCGGTGTGGGACGTTGAGGCGGCCAAGAGAGCGGGCATGCCGGCGATCGTCGTCCGTTCCGGCGGCTTCGGGGACGACGAACTGCGGAAGGCCGGCGCCATAGCCCTCTATGACACCCCCGGCGACCTCGCGAAGGCACTGGACGACACCCCACTCGCCTGAGGCCCCCACCGTTGCAGGGCCCGCCCGTTTGCGGGGCCCGACACCGGCCCCGCGGTGAGAAGCATCTACCGTCCCACCCCCAAGGGAGTACCGCACCGATGACCGCCAATGAGGCAGACCCCGCCACCGAGGCGAAGAGCACCCGTGCCGAGGCCCCCGCCGAGGCCGCGAGTGACGCACCCACCGGCAACCCCTTCCAGCCGCACCCCACCCTCCCTGAGGGGATGGGCCACCTCGACCGCCGCGCGATCGACACCGTGCGTGTGCTGGCGATGGACGCCGTACAGAAGACCGGCAACGGCCACCCGGGCACCGCGATGAGCATGGCCCCTACCGCCTACCTGCTGTTCCAGAAGTGGCTGCGCCACGACCCGGGCGATCCGAACTGGGTCGGCCGCGACCGCTTCGTGCTGTCGATGGGGCACTCGAGCCTCACCTTGTACATCCAGCTCTTCCTCTCCGGCTACGGCCTGGAGCTGGCCGACCTTCAGGCGCTGCGCACCTGGGGGTCTGCGACCCCGGGCCATCCCGAGGTCAACCACACACCGGGGGTGGAGACGACGACCGGCCCGCTCGGCCAGGGCGTCGGTAACGCCGTCGGCATGGCGATGGCCGCCCGCCGCGAGCGCGGTCTGCTGGACCCCGACGCCCCCGAGGGCGAGAGCGTCTTCGACCACACGGTTTGGGCGTTCGCCTCCGACGGCGACCTGGAGGAGGGCGTCAGCGGCGAGGCGTCATCGCTGGCGGGCACCCAGGAGCTGGGCAATCTGGTCCTGGTCTACGACGCCAACCGGATCTCGATCGAGGACGACACCGACGTCGCGTTCACCGAGGACGTCGGCAAGCGGTACGAGGCTTACGGCTGGCACGTGCAGCACGTCGACGACGGCGAGGACCTGGCCTCGGTCGACCGCGCGCTGGCCGCTGCCCGGGCCGAGACCGGCCGCCCGTCGCTGATCGTGCTGCACACGATCATCGGCTGGCCCGCGCCGAACAAGCAGAACACCGGCGCGGCCCACGGATCCGCGCTGGGCGAGGACGAGGTCCGGGCGACCAAGGAGATCCTCGGCTTCGACCCCGACAAGACGTTCGAGGTCGACCCGGAGGTGCTCGAGCACGCCCGCCGGGTCGCCGAGCGCGGCGCGCAGGCGCACGCGACGTGGCAGCAGCGCTTCGACGCGTGGCGGGCCGGCAACCCCGACGGTGCCGCGCTGCTCGAGCGGCTGTCCACCCGTCGGCTGCCGCAGGGTTGGGCGGACGACCTGCCGGTGTGGGACGCCGATCCGAAGGGCGTGGCGACCCGGAAGGCTTCCGGCGAGGTCCTCGCCGCGCTGTACCCGGTCCTGCCGGAGCTGTGGGGTGGTTCGGCCGACCTGGCGGAGAGCAACAACACCGCGGTCAAGGGGGAGGCTTCGTTCCTGCCCGAGAGCAGGCAGACCAAGATGTGGTCGGGCGGCCCGTACGGGCGCACGCTGCACTTCGGCGTCCGTGAGCACGCCATGGGCGCGATCATGAACGGCATCGCGCTGCACGGCGGGACCCGCGTGTACGGCGGCACGTTCCTCACCTTCTCCGACTACATGCGCGCTGCTGTGCGGCTGGCCGCGCTCATGCAGCTTCCAGTCACCTACGTGTGGACGCACGACTCCATCGGGCTGGGCGAGGACGGCCCCACCCACCAGCCCATCGAGCATTACGCGGCGCTGCGGGCCATCCCCGGCCTGGACTTCGTCCGCCCGGCCGACGCCAACGAGACTGCGGTGGCCTGGCGCACCATCCTCGAGCACAACGACCGCCCGGCCGGACTCGCCCTGTCCCGGCAGAACCTGCCCGTCTTCGACCGCACCCAGTTCGCGTCGGCCGAGGGCGTCGCCCGGGGCGGCTACGTGCTGGCCGAAGCCTCCAGCGGCAGTCCGGAGGTCATTCTGATGGGCACCGGAAGCGAGGTGCAGATCGCCGTCGCCGCCCGGGAGACGCTGGAGGCCGACGGCATCCCGACGAGGGTCGTGTCACTGCCGTGCTGGGAGTGGTTCGCGGCCCAGGACCGGGCCTACCGCAAGCAGGTGCTGCCGCCTGCGGTGCGCGCCCGGGTGAGCGTCGAGGCCGGCGTGTCCATGGGCTGGCGGGAGTTCGTCGGCGACGCCGGCCGCATCGTCGGCCTTGACCACTACGGCGCCAGCGCGGCCTACACCGTGCTGTACGAGCAGTTCGGGCTCACCGCGGACGCGGTCGTCGCTGCGGCCCGGGAAAGCCTTGCCGCCGCCGAGGCGCCGCCGCTAGCCCCCACCGGCCCGGACAGCGCCGGCGCCCTGCAGGCCCCCACCGGCGATCGCTGACCCGCCCGCCCCCACGGCGGGGCAGGCGCGGCGCCCAGCACCGACGGGTCGCCGCCGGTGTCGAGCGTGCGCCGCAGCCGGTCGGACCCCCGCAACAGGTCGCTGAAGCGGCGCTCCCCGGCACCCTCCATCGGTGCCGTCCGGTGCCGTCCGGTGCGGTCGGCGATCGCGGGCGTCGGGATGTTCGGCGAGGGCGCGACCCGCGGCAGCCGGGTGGCGCCGGCGTTCATGGCTGGCCGCGACGCCGTGATGGCGGTGGCGTTGTCGGACCCGTCTGCAAGCGTGGTGAGTGTGCGGCAGGGTGCCGTCGGGCGGGGCGCGGGAAGCGACATGGGGACGGAACCGGGGGACGGCTGGGAGGGCGGCGTCGACTGGGAGGGCTGGCGGGACCAGCGGGACATCAGGCGACGGCTCGACCAGGGCGCCGATCCGGAGGCGCTGCCGTGCGGGGAACGGCCCTGCACCGGGCCGTGGCGTTGGGCTCGCCCGAGGTCGTCGCAGAGCTGGCCGGGCGCGTCGCCGACGTCGACGCCCTGGAGACGGTACGACCGCGCTGTGGGAGGCGGTGGTCGGACTCCGGCCGGAGATCGCACGCGTCCTCGTCGCCGCGGGAGCCGCCGTGGCAGCCGGTGCTGGCCGGCTGGCCACCGGGGCGGCTGAGCCTGGCCGGGCCCACATCGGGCCTGTTCCCGCTGCCTGAGAGCGAACCGGGGCTCAGCGATACGGAGTCCGCAGCGGTGCGGGAAGGCCGGCGGCGCATCGCGGCCCTGGCCGACGTCGGCTGCTACGACGGCATGGGAGTGGCCTGCGTGGCCGGCATCGACGCGCAGGAGGCCGTACGGCGCCTGGCAGCGGTGCCGCCGGACGCCGGGCTGCTCGCCGAGTTGCTGGACGACGCGTACGGCGTCGACTCGGACGACAGCCTGTGCATCGTCGGGGTGACGACCGTACCGGGCGGTTGTGTCGTCACCCAGCCCTGGGGGCATGGGCCGCAGATGCCGGGCGTACAGGCCCTGCTCTCCGCCGGCACCGTCTGCTACGGCATGTACGCCAATCCCAAGAGCGGCAACCAGGGCAGCCTCGTGCGGGACGGTGTCGTCGAGGGCTGGGACCTGCACCCGGGCGGGGGCCCGTGCACCGGTACGCCTCCCGAGGAGGTCCTCACCGCGTACATCTACGGCTCCCACGCGATCGCCGAGTGCTGCGCCCACGCGGGCCTCTTCCCCGCCGACCCGCGGCCCTTCACCGGACCCCAAACCGTGGGTGCCCATCGCCCTGGGCACCCAAGCTGCCATGAGGGGCTACCGCGTCCACTACACGTTCGCCACGAAGCTGGTCAACGAGCTGGTCGAGGCCGCCGACGAGAAACAGCTGAACAAGACGATCGCCCGCTACAGCCGCGTCGATCTCCTCTGCATCGACGAACTCGGCTACATGAAACTCGACCGGCACGGCGCCGAACTCCCCTTCCAGGTCCTGACCGAACGCGAGGAGAAGAACAGCGTCGCCATCGCCATCAATGAGTCCTTCGGCGGCTGAACCAAGACCTTCACCGACCCTCGACTCTGCGCGGCCATCGTCGACTGCCTGACCTTCAACGGCACCATCATCGAGACCGGCACGGACTCCTACCGGCTCGTCAGCACCCGAGCACGAATCGAACAACCCGTGTTATCACCGCACGAGACGGTTCAGGAACGCTCCTCGGACTGGCCCGACTGTCTCCGACGACGAACAGATCTGCTACGTCCAGAACGTCGTGGTCGACCCAGCGCATCACCGACAAGGCGTCGGCCGGGCTCTGGTCGAGCACCTCATGCAGCGATACTCGCACTGCCGCTTCCTCCTCCTCTGCACGAACCACGAGTCGTCACCGGAAGGCAAGCGCAATCACGCGTTCTACCGGAGCCTTGGCTTCCTGTCCTACGAGGAGAAGCAGAGGGCGGGCTTCGGGCTGCCCAGGAACCGCCCTGACCTGCGTGACATGACGCCATAGGCATTCGTCCTTCCCGGCCACAGCGCGGACACGACCCCCTCGCCGACCAACCCCATCCCGGTGAGGACTGCCCGCCGTCACACGTCCCAGATGCGACCATGCCGTCACTTCTCATACACAGCCGTCAGCCTCCGAAACCGGTCGACAATCGCTGTTCCTAGCGACTGACGAAGCCACCCGCGCCGGCACGCGATGACGAGCAGCAGCCGACCCCGCGCCGCAGCAAGGTTCTGGAGGCCCTCGCGCGGACGGAGCGGAAGGAGTTCACCCGAACCGCGCCATTATCCGCACGTGCTGGGCCACCAAGAGGGCGGTCACGTCGACGCGGAGTGGCTCGCTGCTCTGCTGGCGGAGTACGGCAGTGTTCTCGAGGTAACGAGCTGGCCGGACCTGACGGCTTCCACCGCGGAGAGGAACTCATCCGGCGGATCGTGTTTGGTCATGTAACCGAGGGCTCCGGCCCGGAGCGCATCGGCCGCGTCGTCCGACTCCAGGGAACCGGATAGAGCGATGATCCTCACCTCCGAAGAGAGTTGCTCGATGACCTCAAAGGGATGGTCGAGCCTGTCCAGGTCGAGGATCAAGAGATCGTACAGAGAGGGGTCGGGGAGGTCTGCCGGTTCATCGACGTCAGCGACCACTCGCAGACCGCTCTGCATGGCATTCATCAGCGCGGTGAGTCCTGCACGGATCAGGAGCACGCTGACGATGGCGACGCCCGTGACCGGTCGGGCCTCATGCGCTTCCACCTTGGGGGAGCGCGGTGCGACCACCGTTGTGTGCAAGGCCGGCCGGGGCAGGGGGAAGTCCAGCAGCGATGCGAGGTAGCGGCGTCCGAGCGGTTGCCCGCGCCAGTAACGTTCGCTCGGCTAAGGTGGCCTGCTGAGTCGTCGCAGCGGGCGCCACAGGCGGTCGGCCAGCCGGCTCATGACGTCTTCTCCTCTGTCCGACGCTCGGATTGCTGCCCTGCCGAGGTTGGTACGGCACCCATGAGCGCCGCGGCGAAATCAGCGTTCTCGGCCTTCGCGGAACGCCCCGCGATCGTGTCGCGAATCTTGTGACTGGTCGCGAGCTGTCTAAGGAGGGCGGGAGCGGAGGCCCCTGCCGCGATGGCGGCGCCGGCGCCAACGACGTGGCTCTGGAGGGCCCAGCCGACGGCCGCGCCGAGAAGAACCCGGCTCACGGCGACCAAGCCGTCCGCGATCGGATCCATGAACCTGGTGATCGTCGGCAGTTTGCGGCGTCCAGCCAGACGGGCGCGCCGCCGCGCTTCCTGCCAGTCGATCAGGCGGCCAAAGGTAGTGACGGCTTCTATCAGTAAGCCGCCCAAAGCGCCGTAACCAGCGGCGTGGGCCCAGTACATAATCCCCTATTGATCACTGGTAGCAGATCTATTGTCGCAGCGTGATGCAGACACGTCAGGCGCTTCCGTGCACACCCATTGGAAAACGGCCAAAATCAGTTGTTAAAGAGCACCCGTGGCGATTACGGAAGGCGACTGTCACGCCCAGGGGCTGTCACGCACACCGTCCGGCTGTCACGCGGCCGGTCCGGGCCCGGGAACACGAGCCCGGACTAGGATCCGAGCCTCTTTCCTGATCAGCGTGACACGGCCCGAGTCCGGTTACCGTTCGGCCGGACCAGCCATGCGTGTTCGGTCATCGGTCCAGTGCCTCCTGCCGGACTCCTGGCGGGAGCTCCCCGGAACGCTGAAGAAATTTCGGCCGTGGCCACGATGGACTCCACCGCGCGCCCAGCGTCAGAGGGGAGACGATGGTGGCGCGCATCGGCTGTCTTGAGTGGCGGCAAGGTCGCCCGGCGCAGCGCACTGCTCCGTGAAGGCGGTAATCACGCCGAGGTAGTGCCGGAGCGGGCGTGCCTCAGTCAGGGACAGACGTAGGAAGGCGTATGCGCTGCCCCGATGGTGAGCTGTACGTTCGGCTGCTGTTCCAGCAGCGCCTCGAGGTCGTCCAGGACGAGCGTCCCCGTCCCTCTGCGGTTCGGAGTGTTCGAGGCTCAGATCAAGACGTGGAAATCTCTGTAGTGACAGCGGTTCGGTAGCTTGTCGTGGTCATGGCCCTTGCCCCGGTCCGTGCGCCGGGCCACGATGGAGAAACGCGAACCGCTCCAGCCGTGAAGGCGACCGTTGCATACGAAGGGCCGAGACGGGAGAGATTCCGCGAAGCCTTCCCGAAAGGGGTGAACACATGAATATCGCTGAGTGTCGAGGCTCTACGAGCAAGGATGCGAACCGGATTCGACTCTGGGGAGTAAATGGGACTCTTAGGCGTCTTGTTGTTCTTCACGGGAGGGATGATTTCCCAATCGCCCGATAGTGCTTCAAGTGGTAGCCTTCTTCACTCTGCTGGCATTGTGCTCATAGTGGTTTCTGTGGTGGGAAGCCTGTCGAGGGCGAGACGCAGATCGGAAGACGTGGAGCGGTACCGCAGTGATGGGTGGGCGCGATGCCGGCACTGCAGAGGCAGGGGGGAGGTTTTTGAGAGCGACCATTGGCGGGACTGCCGCTCCTGCTCTGGCCGGGGCTGGCTCCCACCCAACTGATGTCGGGCTGCAAAATGATGGGGGATTGCAGCTCACGCGGTGACGCCGAGCAGCATCTTCGCAAGCCGCCCCGCCGCATTCGGTTGGCCAAGGCTCCGAGGCCGTTCCGACATGGACTCCTGTCGGCCAACCGAGGCCAGGACCGGGGCGACCATCTCACGCAGGCCCTTCGCCGTGACCGCCTCCCGCACCAACGCCACCGCAGCCCCCGCTTCCTCCTGCATGTGCAGAGCATCGTGCGTCTGCTCGTGCCGGCCGACGTCTCTCGACACCGGACCCGCCGCGGTGCCAACTGCCGGGGATGAGGTCTGGGCTGGTTTCCCGATCTCGAAAGGGTGAGGGAGCGGGCGGTCGGCCTTTGCCGGTGCTGCGGCCGCCTGGGCGGGCCCCGTCCCGGTCTGTGTGCGCGAACGTCGGCACCTGCCTGGCCGGGCGAGCTCCACGCCGTGGAGCCAGGCACGGGTGGGGGGATGCACGACTGGTCAGGCCGGTAGGCGCACGCCATACAGCGCAGTGCCGCGACCGGACCGCGCCCGCCGAGCTCAGTCCGCGCTCGCATAACTGCGGCCGGGTGACCAGTCTTTCAGGACAAGCGCGCCGGTCGAATTCCGAAACCAGCGGTTCGCAGAATCTGAGGGTTCCCATGGCAGGATCCCGCTGGTGGGATGTGGGTTCTGGGATGGCACGTGGGTTTATGGGCGACGTGTCAGGCAGGATTGGGTCCCCATCGGTTGGGGAGGACTCGGGGTGGGTTACGAATTGCAGGCGGTCATCGCGGGCGACGAGGTGCTGCGGGTCGCGTCGCTGGAGGTTCCTGGATCCCAGGTGGTGCCTCTTCGTCAGGGCCTGTCGCTGATGCCGATGACTGATGAGGTTTTCGACGCCGTCACGGACGGCAGCGACGAAGGAGACCTGGGGTTCTGGCGGCTGCCAGGGGGCTTTGGCACGCTGCTGGCTCAGTGGTCCGCCGCAGGGCCAATCGCCTATGTGGAGGCCGAATACTTCGGAGGAGTCGGCGAACAACGGGCGGCCGTCTGGGCTGACGGTGCACTGGAACTTGGGCCGCTGGACGAGCCGACGAAGAAGCGGTTCTCGCGAGCAGTCAGCCCCATTTCCCAGGCCCTGCGACGGCTCGGTGCACGAAGGAGTTCGGGCGAGGACGAGTTCGAGGCCGTGGGTCTGGACCGTCACCGCAATAACGAGGACTGGATCTCCAGCACCTGCTAGGCCTGGGTGGGATCAATGGTGAAGCGCTCGGGGTAGGCCGTGCGGACGTAGTGGATCGCGGTGTGAGAGGCGACCCCGAACAGCCGCATCAGCCGGATCGGGTCGGCCGTTTCTCGAGCCTCGTCGAGGAACCGGTCCTGCCGTAGTTGGGTGGGGTTGATGTCGATCCGGTCGCGGAGCGCTTTGAGGTTACAGGGGCCGGGTGAGGGCCGGTCGACGTGCAGGGCGGCGATGGGGCTGACAATCAGGAGCGAGTTGCTACTCAGCGGCCACCGCCGGTGGCGCTCGATCAGCCAGTCCTTGACAAAGCCGCAGCGCGAAGTCGTCCAAGTAGACCTCGTTGTCGAGCCGGTTCGGCCTACGGATCCGCAGACGTCCAGTGGAGCGGTTGAGGTCGTCAAGCCGTATCTCGACGACTAGCGTGGGACGGATGGCATAAACGGCCATCAGGACGAGAGCGAACTTGTCCTCGATGCCGGGGACCTGATCCAAGAGACCCCTGAGACGGTTCGCCGGGATGGGCCGGGGGCCCTGACGGGCGCGGTGAGGTGCATGTTCCAGGCCGGATCACGAAAGATCCGGCGCTCACGTTGCAGGGCCCTGAAGAGACCGCAGTCAGATGAAGTACGAGTATTCGACGGCGGCCGTCTTCACCTCTTTCTCGGTGACTTCGCTGAATGACGTGAGGTGATCCCAAGAGGGACGTATGGCCACGACGTGTGGCATGCAGCCGCGGATCATGTTCCAAGCATGGCTGGTGAGGGCTGTTTACCCTTGCCATGGAGCACGGACGCCCAAGCGCGAAGGTCGGCCTGGAACTGCGCTGGCGCCTGGTTCACCCACCGGTGGACGGATGCCTCGTGGGTGCCGATCGCCTGTGAATCCCGGCCCAGCAGGGCCTCGGTCTGCAAGAATCCGGCGACTCGAATAGTGTTGAAGTACGGGTCATGGTGCCGACGCCGTAGACGTCGCGCTCGAGTACCGGGGTGGCGGTGCCGAGCCGGCAAGAGGGCCGCGAAATGTGCAACCCGAGTTCGGGCTCGCCTCGATCGAGTAGCGAAGCAAGCTCCTCTGCAGTGACCGGCCTGCTCTCGCGAACGGGCTGGCCGATGTCGGCTGGCCAGCTGGGTCTGACACGGGCAATGAAGTCCGCGAAGTCCTCCCGCAAGTAGTGCCGATCGGACGGTTTCAGCCGGATCTGCTGACGGCTGTCTGCCCACCAAACCTCGAAGTCAGCGATGGTGCCTTCGGTGGGCCACTGTTCTGCCTGTTCCGGCAACAGAAGAACGTCGACGAAGCCCCCGACGCCATCCGATGTCTACGAAGATCCCGATTGCTCCAGGTCGGGGCACCTTCACCACAGTGCCTCGCAAGACCTGCCCGAAGCGCAGGTTCCCCCGGATCCGCGCCCACGCCGCATCGGTAACCACACAGCGCACCCTCGCAGCCTCACGATCTTGTGGCGAGCCCGTGCTCGCCACAAGATCGGGCTGACTGTGCCAACAGCGTCACGTCGTGCTGGTGTCGGCGGGGGCCCCATGCGGCCGCGCGGCCTGTCTGGTCAACGGGCGGGGCGGAAGCGGCGGGTGGCACACGACCGCAGCCCGTCGAAGCAGCGGGCTCTGGCACGTCGCCGAACCTGTCGCGAGAGTCATTGTGCGAAAACCGTTTCGCGAGAGGTTGCGAGAACGAAGGTCAGGGGCAAACCGGACACCCTCCGGTGGGCGGCCACGGTCTCTCAGAACTACTCATTTCTACGAGAGGAGTTCATCGGACAAGCCGAGATGGCAGCGGAGTGCCTGTCGACCGAGGGGTTTGACTGACTGCACGCGTGGTACCGACGGCAGTGATCCAGCCCGTGTCGAACGCGTGACGGCACAGGGCGGCACCCACGGCGCCGACCAGGTGACGGCGGCGTTCGGTCCAGTCCGGGTATGACCGTACCGACAGTCGGCGGGTGCCGGTCGGGACAGTGATGCCGAGGTCTTCGAGCCAGGTCGCTCCGGTCCTGGTAAGTTCGAGTCCGTGCGCTTCAGGTTCAGTAGTCCTCGTTCGAGCATCGCATCGGTGATGACGACCCCGACGGTTCCGGCGAGGTGGTCGTAACAGGTGCCGGCGTGGACGAGGGCCTGTCAGCGGCCAGCCGCCGTCAGGGAACGCGGCGTCAGAGAACGCTCGGGCGCCATCGCGGCGAGGCTCTCGACCAGCTCGGCGACGGGTGGACCGGCCAGACGCACCTAGGTTCTTTCTCTTTTGTCAGCGTCGTGCCCAGATGAGGATGGCGGCGAGGTGGAGTGCGGCCTGGTAGGCGATGGCGAGTTTGTCGCATCGTGTGGCCAGGCCGCGCCACTGCTTGAGGCGGTTGATGCACCGCTCGACGGTGTTGCGCTGCTTGTAGGCATCGGCATCGAAGCCGGGCGGGCGGCCACCTTGGCGGCCCCGCCGATGACGGTGGCCGACTTGGTCCGACGGCTGCGGGATGACCGCGCGGATCTGTCGGCGACGCGGGTGGCCGCGGATCGCGCGGGATGAGTACGCGCGGTCCGCCAGGACCATGGTGGGGCGGGTCCGGGGCCGACCGGGGCCGGGCCTCGGCACCCGGATGCGGGCCATGACCGTCTCGAAGGCGGGCGCGTCACCGGCCTGCCCCGCAGTGACGGCAGGCGCTGCAGGCGCCGGGGTGGCCGGTGGGGGCGGGGCGCGCTCGGGGTGAGGGTGGTCGGCTCGACGACGGCGGGCGGGGTGCTGAGAACTGTCGGTGTGGGCATGGTGGGGATCTTCGGGCGGAGCATCGGTGATCTCCCTTCGGGTGGTTACTTGATGAGGCTGTTGATCGCGGGAGCGAGGACGCTGTCGCCGAGGAGGAATCCGCCGAGGAGCAGCACGGCGATGAGCCAGGCGGGCGGGCGGATGAGCTTGACGCCGAGGTAGCCGACGGCGATGAGCGCGAGCCAGAGCGGGACCTGCATGGCGGTTGCCTCCTAGCGGAGGCGGCAGCGGTGGGTGCGGGCGGCGAGCTGGGCGGCGGTCTGGCTGGTGTAGTCGGCGGGCCAGCCGCAGCCGTCGGAGCTGCACACGGCGGCGTGTTTGGTGTGGCCGTTGCGGTCGCGGTGGGTGCCGATCTGTACCGGGCCGATGCGGATCACGGAGTGGAAGTTGTCGCGGGCTGGTTCTCCTTCCTGGTCAGGCCAGGTGGGCGGCGATGGCGTCGGCCAGGTGGGGCGGGACGCCGAGGCGGGCGCGGAGGGTGCTGGTGTCGATCGGGGAGCCGGTGCGGATGCGGTACTCGTCGGCGACCTTGCGGGCGTGGTCGACGAGGACGGGGGGAACCGCGGGGGCCGGGGCCGGAAGGGCCGGCGGCTCATCGGGTTGCGGGGTTGGGGGCTCGTCGGCTTCGGGAGCCGGGCGCTCTGGGTCGGGCTCCTGGACCGCTCCCCGATGGGGCGGTGTCGGGCTCGGGCTCGGATGCCGGCGGTTCCGGCTGCGCCTGGTGCTGGTGCTTGGCGGAATGGGCGAGCAGGGTGCCGCCGAGGAAGGCGAGCGCGGGCCATCCGACGATGCCAAGGCGGAGCAGGGCGGGTGGGTGGGCCAGGTCGAGGAATCCGGCGGTGGCGACGTTGGCGCCGAGCGAGGCGAACAGGGCGATGAGGAACCACGACCAGGCGAGCCGGGACGGTCCCTCGCTGCGGAGCCGTCGCCAGGCGACGACCATGAGCAGGTCGACGCTGACCGGGTAGGCCCAGGCCATCCAGCTGTCCTGTCCGGCAGCGGCGGCCAGGTCGTGCAGATGGGCGAAAGACAGGGCACCGGCAATCACGGCCTGGACCAGGACAGCGTCGACGCGCAGGCCGGGGCGCGTGGCCATCAGGAACCCTCGGCGGCGGTGTCGGTGGCTCAGGGAGCGAGGCGGCCAGCGACGGGCTGACGGCTTCGACGAAGTCGAGGTCAGCGCCGTTCATGTCGGCGTAGAGGGCGAGTTGGCCGAGCAGGAGCACGGTGCGGGCGAAGTCCTCGCAGTCGGGGCACATGGCGGTCGTTCTCCCTTCATCAGGCATGGGGGGTAGGGACTTCGCGCGAAGGCGGTCGCGCCGACCGTGGAGGGGAAAGTCAGGCCGTTACGGAGGCTGTCTTGGACAGCGGCATTGGTGCAGCGGGGCTGCCGGTCAGCGCAGGGCGGAACGGGGCCAGTTCGGGCAGTTCCGGGGTGTGGTCGGCATGCCGGTTGCAGATGTTGGCAGCCTGCCGGAGCGAGGTGTGCGGGGCGCGGATGCGGTGCCAGCCGCCGGTCGAGTCACCGACGATGGCGATTCCGCGCATCTCGGCGGGGATCTGGATGGCGGCCAGGACGGCGTCCGGGGTGATGTCGCCGAAGGCCATATTGGCGCTGATTCGTCGTTGACGCAGTGGGCGGTGCGGCCGGTGAGCTGGGCGCGGAGCATGGTGATGCCCTTGCCGAGTTCGGAGCCGAAGCGCTGTGCAGGCGGCCCGGACACAGAATCTGGTCCAGATCGCAAACCCAGGGGCTGCGGTCGACCTCTCGACACCGAAGTCAGCCTTGGATCAACCAACCAGGGGGGGACCGTTCCCTCAGGAGCTCTCAGCGGATCCGGTCCAGCACGGTCTGGAGGTCTTCGAAGGCATAGGCCCAGTTATGGCACTTGAAGCTGCGCAGATCCGTGATCGCTTCACCACAGCCATGACACAGCAGCCCGGCGATGGCCTGAGGGGCTTCGGTGTTCACGTACTTGTGTTCGCCGAGGATCACTTCCGCGATCATCTTGCGCTCGTGTGTGCCGGCGAGTGCCGACGAGACGATGTCGAGCCAGCTGGGTACCCGACCGCATGATGCGCACGCTCGGGAGTCGCCACTCACCCAGAGCGGTGCCCCGATCGTACCGGCGTCCATGCCAAGAAGCTGTTCCACTTCGCGCACGTCCGCTCCCCTCGTAACCCACTGGTATCGGCCTGGCAGCGAGGCGGGCGAGTCGTATACGGCGTGGAAGAGAGTGTTGCTCACCCTACGGGTTTCACGCTGAGCGGTCATGAGGGGACTGTCTCCAACTGTTCGCGGGCGTAGCGACTGTCTTCGACTCCATGACACCGGCCCTGGCTGGTGCGCTGCCGCGCACATCGCCTGACATCTGCGCGTCCGTTGTGCGGCGCAACCGGAAGACGGTGCACAGTCACTGAACGGTCAAATCTCGGTACCGAGTCAAGGCGTTCACAACTGTCGCCGTACCGAAGACTTGGTTGAAGTCGCTTACGAGAACGCCAGTGCCCAGGGCATCCTTAAGCCACTGGCCCTGCTTGTGGGGGGTCACCACATTCGGCGCAGGAATCCGGAGGATGGGCTCTGCTGGCCATGAACCGTCGTCGAGTTGCATGTCGAGCAGATGCCGCACTGCCCACGCCGAGGGTTCGTCTTGGGCAGCCCCCCCGAGAAGCAGAGTGCGCAGTGCGAGTGCCGTGGCGAAGGCAGAGGGGCCGACCTCAGGACAGCTGCTCCAGGCTCCATTGGCTTCCGCTCGCTCGCAAATGGCATCGCGAGCGCTGCGCATGAGTCCAGCGTCCATTCTGCGGGCAGAAGCGAGCGCTTTGAGTGCGATGTAGGTGGGATACGTGATGCCCGGCCACCAATAGCTGCGCCACAGGCCGTCATCGTCACGAGCGTTCCTCACATACGAGGCACCTCGCCTCACAGCGTTGTCGTCCGGGCCACGAAGCGCGGCGAGAGCGGTAACCGTGCTTGCAGTAACACACAGGTGAGGCTGCGTCCAACCCGTCACCAGCTCGGGCTCGGCGCCGATGAAACGCTCGATGCCGTCGGCGCTGTCGTATGTGCTGATGCCTCCGGTTTGGCGATCTTGATGCCGAGTCAGGTATGTCGCCGCTCGCAGGAGGGCCGATGGGCGCCAGCGCGGCATGGTGGTCAGGGCAGTCACAGCCCACGCTGTGCTGTCCGCGTCACACGGCACGGCCGTGTTGTACGACCAACCACCGTCGGGACGCTGCCTGGCGACGAGTCGTCGAGTGGCCAGGCTGGTATGTGGTGACACCTCCTGCAATTCAGAAAGGGCGCAGCAGACATAGCCGGTCACCCAATCGGAACTCGTTCCTGCCAACGTCCGGAAGTCCCGCCACAGGCCGTCTGCATCGATCTTGCCACAGAGATGACCAATAGCCCGGGAGATGGAACTGGACAAGGCTTGCCGAGAAGTATAAGAAACCGTCCTCATTCAATCCACGCCCGGATGCTATGGCAGAGGAATGCAGCAAGTCCGCATTCACTTGCCCGAGGGAATGATGCGAGCTCACGCAGAATTGATACAGCCTCAGCCGAAGCCCGTTGGATGCCGTCAGAGTCGAGTAGCCCTTCGACAATTGACCGATCCGTACGGATCTCCGCCGAGGCAGCTGAAAGCAGCACGCTGTTGAGCGCACCGTCCTGCATGTCGACAACCAGGTCGCTAAGGTCGTCCACGATTGCGAACAGTGCGCCGAGCCGATCGCAGAGGTCGCGAATGAGTTTGGCATCGGCGTCACCCAAGTCCAGTGCAGCCAGGCATCCAAGCACCCGGAACGGCGCTTTCGACGACTCCACCGAGAGGAACTTGGCCGACGAGGATGAAGTTGGGCAACGAGCCGACTCGAGTTCGACCCTGTGCGCGTTGACAACTGCTTCGACCAGCTCGCTGCGTCGGTTCTTTCTGGCTTCGAGCAAGGAAACTCTGCGGAAGAAGTCCGTGACAATAGCCAGGAGAAGTGTCACCTCCGGCGCTTCCTCGACTCGCTGCGACTCGGCCAGGACGACGTCGGCGGCGCCCGTCGCAGCCTCAGCCACACTCTCAGGCGTCAGAAGCTCGCCAAGGCGAGTCGCCACATCAGGGAAGCCGTCATGGGTGAGGTCGAAGAGTGAGACACCGAGATTGAAAAGAGCACTTGCCTTACCGACCTCCTCAGACAGGCGGTCGCCCAGCACAAGACGGCGGACGGTCGTGGTCACACCCTGGCCGAATGCCAAAACATAAGGCAGCCTGCGGCGCACGGAAACGTTGGCGGGACCCCATACTGTGTCTCCGTGGAGCAGTTCCCGATAATTCGGCCCCAGGGACGGCTCCACTACCTCACGGCAAAGGCTTCGCCCCAGGTCTCGTTGCTGATAGCGATAGGCCTGCTGCTGTTCTCGGCTAGGCCACATGCCCTCGCGTTCGAGCGTCCGAACCAGTGCGCGACGACCACGAAGCCAGAGTTCATCCAGCAACATCGCGACCGGCCACTCGCTGATGTCTTCCTCGATTTTCAACGGCTGTGCCGACCCCTGCACGACTACTCCATTACGCTCCGTGCGGGCGGATAAGGGGGCGATTTCGCATGAGGTATGCGATCTTCCGTTCCAGGTCGCTCTGGGACGTGATGGGAAACATGTCGTCGGTGACGGCGCTCACCGAATCCACTACACGGTGATTGCGCCCCATGACTCGGATGACTTTGTTCGGCCCGATCTTTTGCGCGAGTTCATCCCGGTTCTGCACCGGGTACTGGATCTGAGGAAGCTCCGTGCGTAGATGCTTGAGTTCCTGCACAGTGTCCACCTGCTTCCGGTTCTCGCGCATTACCCCGGCCAGCTTTTCCACGAGGCTTTCCATCGAGGACACGGGAAAGAATGAACCCGGGAGATACTTGATCATGCGCGCCGGTGAGACCTGGACACCGTCCACATTGAAGGTTGCTGTCGGGCCGCCCAGTTGGTTCAGCATCTGTCCTGCGCTATTGAGGGGAAATTGCAGGTGCCCAAGGATTGGCTTGATCTTGACGATCTCTCGAAGATCTGCCTCGGTGACAAGAGGGGGGTTGGCCATCGGAGGCAGATCTCGAAGCAGATCTTGATAGGCGCGGCGGGTACGCGGGTCGAGTTCCTCATATTCAGACATGCTGTTCACCATCCGCTCGACTGTGCGTTGTGGTCGACTGCACCGACGAGGTATCCGCCGTCGTCAACATTGGAGCAGGGCCAGTCCGAGTCACGGCACCACTGAGTGCTCCAATTGTCCCAGGCCGCGTAAGTACACTCGTACCGACGGTCACCTTGGCATTGCCCGCTGATCCATGACACAGCAGTCTCCTTTCCTCGCACTGGCGCCCGCTTACCGTGAAAGTCCGGTATGCCTCACTTGTACCTTGCCTGTGTGAAGGTGTAAACGCGAAATCAAGGACAGGCAGGAATAGCACCCGTACGGCCCCGTCACGAGACGGGCGGCGGGTGACACGACGACGGCCAGTCGGCGCGGCGGATGCCGCGCTTGTGCTTCGGCGTGAGGGCCTTACCTGGAGATGCGCGGCCATTGCCGCAAGCGGTGTCCTGCGTAGAAGGCGCCCAGGCCGGTGCCACGGGTTGGCCGCACTCGACGATCACGGGGATCCCACGCTTACGCAACAGGCGTCGATAGCTGCTGTGGTTGTAGCCGAGGCCGGCCAAAGGCATGTCCGGGCAGAGCCCTGCGTCCGCGGAGAGCTCGTCGAAGGGGCAGCAGATGGGTGCCCTCCTTACCACCGCCGCCTCACCGCATGAAATGGCGTCTAACTGCGTGACAACGCGCACGAGCACCGGCGAACAACCGCGGACGTCTGCGGACTATCAGTGCAGGCGAGATGCCCAACAGCCCTAGGTTCTTTCTCTTTTGTCAGCGTCGTGCCCAGATGAGGATGGCGGCGAGGTGGAGTGCGGCCTGGTAGGCGATGGCGAGTTTGGCGCATCGTGTGGCCAGGCCGCGCCACTGCTTGAGGCGGTTGATGCACCGCTCGACGGTGTTGCGCTGCTTGTAGGCATCGGCATCGAAGCCGGGCGGGCGGCCACCTTGGCGGCCCCGCCGAAGACGGTGGCCGACTTGGTCCGACGGCTGCGGGATGACCGCGCGGATCTGTCGGCGACGCAGGTGGCCGCGGATCGCGCGGGATGAGTACGCGCGGTCCGCCAGGACCATGGTGGGGCGGGTCCGAGGCCGACCGGGGCCGGACCTCGGCACCCGGATGCGGGCCATGACCGTCTCGAAGGCGGGCGCGTCACCGGCCTGCCCCGCAGTGACGGCCAGAGCCAGGGGCCGTGCATGACCGTCTGCAACCAGGTGAATCTTTGTGCTCAGCCCACCGCGGGAGCGTCCGAGTGCGTGATCGGCCGGCTCGTTTCGGCCTGCGGCCCCCTTTTGAGTGCTCCGGCGGCGTGCTGGTGGGCCCGGACGACGGTCGAGTCGACCGACACGGTCCAGCCGATGTCGTCCACGGCATCCGCTGCGGCGAGGACGGCGGCGAAGATCTTCTCCCACGTGCCGTCGACGGCCCACCTGATCAGCCGCTTGTGAGCGGTCTGGAACGAGCCGAGCTCCTCGGGAAGGTCCCGCCAGGGCGAGTCGGTGCGGTACTTCCACGCGATGGCCTCGAGCGTACGGCGGTGATCCGCCCACCGCCGTCCCCGGACCGGATCCGCCGGCATCAGCGGCCCGATCCGGTCCCACATCGCATCAGTGATCACTAATCGGACACATTCGATCAACCGACCAACCCATCAAAGAGACACGCTCTAGCCGTGGTGGCCCTGCCGTTCCTCGGTCAGCAGGTTTCCGTGGACGAGCGCGTGCAAGTGCTCAGGCGTGGTTGACGGCGCCACCCCCGCATGACGTGCCAATTCCGTCGCTGTCCAAGCCGGGCCGTCGACGAGGGCCACACAGAAGCCTGCCCGCGTACCGTCGGCCAGAAGCTTCGCCACAGTAGCCAGGTCAGGACGGCTACATGTGCGCGCTGCATGTCCATGCGATCCGTTGTCCCCGGTTACACTTCGGCCCCCACCGAAACAACCGGACCCTAGGCTGCTGGCCATGAATACGGCACCTCCCAGCACCCTGCCCGCACAGACAGTCGCCACCCATCTGGAGATCGAGCCGAGCATCCTGTACTTCGGGACGCCAGTGGTGCTCCTGTCGACAGAGAATCAGGACGGCTCGTTCAATCTGGCCCCGATATCCTCCGCATGGGCCCTCGGGCGGACGGTTGTGCTCGGACTGGGCCGTGAAGGGCAGACCGCCTACAACCTCGGCAGCCGCCCCGACCTGGTCATCAGCCTGCCATCCCCTGCCCAGTGGCCGGCGGTGGAGCGGCTGGCGCCACTGACCGGCCGGAATCCAGTGCCCACGACCAAGCCCAAGGGCTGCCGCTTCGAGCCCGACAAGTTCGCCGCAGCCGGCATGACCAGCGAACCGTCCCATCTGGTCCGGCCGCCTCGCGTCGCCGGATGCCCGATCCAACTGGAGGCCCGCGCCAAGCGGGTGCAGGCGGACGTCTCCGGGGATTTCGTCATCATCGAGGCCGTCCTGTGCAGGGTGCACGCCGACTCTCGCATCGTCGTTCCGGGCACCGACCACATCGACCCGGCCGCCTGGAGCCCCCTCATTTACAACTTCCGCCACTACTTCGGACTCGGCCCGGAACTCGGCCACTCCTACCGCACCCAGACACCCCGCAACTTCGAGGGACCTGTCGCAGCGCCTGCACTCGCCGACACAGCGTCCAACTGAGATCAGGCGGCCTGGCCGAAGCCGGCGACGGCCAGGTGCTACTCACGCAGCGGGGTGACGTCGACGTCCTGCTTGAGGTCGTACGCCTCGGGCTGAATGCCAAGCTCGTGCGTGGAGTACTCGTCGAACCGGTTGGTGCGCTCGGTCAGGTTCGGCGAGATGTAGCCAGAAGTTCGGGTTGTACTGACCGTTGATGGGCTTGTCGTCGGACTGCATGGCGGGGCGGCTCCCTCGCTCGGGTTCGTGTGAGTGGCGGTGGTGCGCAGGCCGGACGGCCTGGCCCGCACCCGACCGCGAGGGGTACGGGTGCGAGGCGGGTGGTCCTTAGTGCGGTCGCGCCGGCAACGGGCACGAGCGGGGACGCGCGGGGTCCGGTGTGGCCGCCTGGACACTCGTGTGCGTTTCGAACTCGACCCTAAGGACGTCGGAAACCTTCTACGACGTTCCCTCCACCTCTACAGCGGCCTCGACCTCCGAACCCTCAAAGCCCTTCTCGACCTGGCGCTCCCGCCCTCCGCGCAATCCCCCGACGGACGATGACCATTGCTGCGCTGCTGCCAGATGCGGCTTGCCGAACCTGTGAGGGTACGGGCGGCCTTCCGTTATTGCGGTGTGATGGCTTTGAGCCAGTCCTCGACGGCGAGGACATCGGCCCACTGGGGGAGCAGCTTTTCGGTGAGCATCCGGTGCACCTCGGGGTCGGTGTCGAGGCAGGCGTCCGCCAGGACGGTGAGGCCGAAGTCCAGGTCGATGGCGTGCCACAGAGTGGACAGCACCACAGCGCTGGTGGCGATGCCGGTGAGAACGAGACTGTCGATGCCGCGAGCCCTGAGTACCAAGTCGAGGTCGCTGCCCGAGAACGCGCTTCCGCGCCTTTTGGTGACCACGACGTCGCCTTGCTGGGGCGCGACGTCGTCATGAATCTCGGTGCCAGGGGCTCCCTCGGTGAACAGACCGGCCCGCACGGCGTTAGTCATCACCTTGTTGCGCGGGCTGACTTCTGGATCACCTGGCCGTAACCCGAGCACCACGTAGATCACGGTGATGCCTGCAGCCCGGGCACCGTCGATCGCCCTTCGCAAGCGCGGCAGATATCCGGAACCGTCGTCGGCGATGGCCACGACGTCCCGTTGGACGTCCATTACCAGAAGTGCGCTGTTTGCCATGCGTGCCGTCCCTTCTCCGCTAGGACGAGTCTGGTGGACGAACCGAACTGCCGTGAAGGTTTCGGGAGATTTTCGCAGCGTCGTGCCTCAGTGCCTCCACGACTTGCCGTGCGATCACCAAGGCTGCAGAACTCGGTGACAAACGGTGTCGCAAGTCAGTCACGAAGCCACCGCGCCGGCGCCGCGTAGGGCGAGCCCCCTGCAGCCGCTCGAACGCGATCCGTCCGGCGGCGTCCCATACGACCAACTTGCCGTCCAGCGCGGTTGCGTCCGGCCGCGGCACGCAGCCGAGCGACAGCGGGGGAGGGCACCTGCTGTGCCGGACTCGCTGTCTGCTGGCGTCGGGAGGTGTCGGCCGACCTCAGCCGGGGGGCTGCCGGCTCGGCGGCTGGGCTGCGTTCCCAGCTGGTGAGGCCGTTCTCGAGGATGGTGCCGGCGCCAAGGTCTTCCGGCTGATCGGGTTGCCCCGGAGGTTGGCTGGGCCCTCCGGCTCGTCGGGCTCTTCCTGCTGCGGATTGGTCCCCCAGGTCACCATCGCGTCGTAGGGAGATCCGGTGGACCCCCGCTAGTAGTGCTTCGTTAGGTTCTGGGTCTGGTCCTGCTGGTGGTGAGGGGTCGGCCGCAGGTGTGGCAGGTGCCGGTCCAGCACCTCAGCAGGTC
>NZ_JBVHWQ010000004.1:353106-708836 GCF_055564315.1 Streptomyces sp. NPDC029151 | reverse complement strand
ACGCCCGGTTACATTCCGAACCCGGAAGCTAAGCCTCACAGCGCCGATGGTACTGCAGGGGGGACCCTGTGGGAGAGTAGGACGCCGCCGAACAATCTTTGGGAAAACCCCCGCATCGGGTCGATGCGGGGGTTTTCTGCGTTCCCGGTCGATTAGGGTCGTCCGCATGCGCTATGACCTCGTCATCTTCGACAACGACGGTGTCCTCGTGGACAGCGAGCCCATATCCAACCGGCTCCTGGCCGCCTACCTCACCGAGTTGGGCCACCCGACGACGTACGAGGACTCCATCCGCGACTACATGGGATCGGCGATGCACCGCATCCACGAGCTGGTCCTGGAGCGGACGGGACAGCGGCTGCCGGCGGACTTCGACGAGGTCTTCCACCGGCGGGTGTTCACCGCGTTCGAGCGGGAGTTGCGGCCCGTGGCCGGTGTGGCCGGCGTACTGGAGAAGCTGGCCGCGGACGGGGTGCCGTACTGCGTGGCCTCCTCCGGGAGTCATGCGCGGATACGGGTGGGGCACCGGACGACCGGGCTCGACCGGTTCTTCACGGAGGAACGCGTCTTCAGCTCGGAGGACGTGGGGCGGGGCAAGCCGGCGCCGGACCTGTTCCTGTACGCCGCCGAGCGGATGGGGGTGGCCCCCGAGCGGTGTGTGGTCGTGGAGGACTCCCCGCTGGGCGTGCAGGCCGCCGTGGCGGCCGGGATGGACGTGTACGGGTTCACCGCCATGACACCGGCGGCGCGGCTCGTGGGTGCCGGGCAACTCTTCGAGGACATGGGCGCGTTGGCCGACCTGCTGGTATGACCGGGCTCCGGGGCTCGTGCTGACATTTGTCATGCGGAGCTGCGGACGTTCGTTTCTACTGCCCGACCCCGTTCGGCGGCGAAGCTGGGGGCATGACGAAGAAGACGGGGAACCAGGGCCGTAAGCCGACCGCGCTGGACAACTTCAAGCCGCTGCTGGTCGATGTGGCGGTGCCGCTCGGCTCGTACTACCTCCTCAAGGGTTGCGGGATGAGCACCTTCGCGGCGCTCGCCTGGAGCAGCGTCGTGCCCGCGGTGCGGACCGTGTGGAGCCTGGTCAGGGAGCGGACGACCAACGGGCTGGCGGGTCTCATGCTCGTCGTGAACGTCGTCTCGCTGCTGCTGAGCTTCCTCTCCGGCGACCCGCGGCTGATGCTCGCCAAGGACAGCGCCATCAGCAGCACGGTCGCCATCGGGATCCTCGTCTCCGTGTGGCTCGGCAGGCCGATGATGACCGCGGGCATGAAGCCCTTCCTCGTGAAGGGCGACGCGGACAAGGAGGCCGCCTGGCAGCGGCTGGTGTCCGGGGCGGCCGCCGAGTCCGCGGCCTTCCGGTCCAAGGAGCGCGCGTTCTCCGTGGTGTGGGGACTGGCTCTGCTCGCCGAGTGCGTCGCGCGGGTCGTGGGTGCCTACACCGTCCCCGTGGACACCATGGTGTGGCTGGGCACCGTCTTCATGGTCGCCGCGATGGCGCTCGGGTTCGTGGTCAGCGGTGGCCTCGCCGTCGGGCCGATGGAGCGGATGCTCGCGGCCGAGACGGAGGCCGGCCGGGAGCAGCGGCCCACGCCGGCCCTCGCCGCCTGATCACCGCTCGGCAACGGCTGAAGCTGAGGGAAATTCATCTTTGGCCGGATCTACCCACAGGTAGCCAGGGGCCCTACGCTCGCCGCCATGACTGATGTGCTGCGGCGCGGCAGGGCCTCTCTGGCGTTCGGCTTCTTCGCCCAGGGCGTCGCCTTCGCCCTGCTGGTGACGCGCATCCCGGCCGTCCAGGACCGGTACGGCGTCTCCGACGCGCTGCTCCCGGCCTTCCTGGCCGCCGTGCCGGTCCTCGCCGGGATCGGCAGCGTGACGACCGAGCAGCTGGTGAAGCGGGTCCGGCCCAGCCGGCTGCTGCGCTGGTCCCAGCCGGTGGTGCTGCTGGCTCTGCTCGGCGTCGGGGCGGGCGGGCAGGGGCAGGTGGCCGGGCTGGCGGTGGCGCTCGGCGTCTTCGGCCTGGCGGTGGGGGCGCTGGACGCGTCCATGAACATGCTCGGGGTCAGCCTCCAGCGGTCGTACGGGCGCAGCATCATGCTCAGCTTCCACGCCGCCTACAGCCTGGGCGGCATCCTCGGGGCGTCGCTGGCCTGGGCGGGGGCGCACTGGCACCTGGCGCTGTGGGTGTCGTACCTGCCGGTGGTGGCCGTGCTGCTGCCGGCGACGCTGGTGGGGAGCCGGTGGTACGTCGACGGTGACCCGGCGCCCGGGCGGGAGACCCCGGCCGGCGGAGGGGGCGTCGGCGGAGAGAGCGCCGGCGGGGGTGTCGTCTTCAAGCTGCTGCTGCCGCTGTGCCTGGTGATGACGTTCGCGTACATCGGGGACTCGACCGTCTCCAACTGGAGCGCGAAGTACCTGAAGGACGTGCTGGGCAGCTCGGAGCAGCTGGCGACCGTGCCGTACAACGTGTACATGGTGACGACGCTGGCGGGGCGGGCGCTCGGGGACTCGGGGGTGCGGCGGTTCGGGGCGGTGGCCGTGGTGCGGGCCGGGGCGCTGGTCGCGGCCGGCGGGTTCGCGGTGGTGGCCGTGGCGCCCGGCGCCTGGGCCGGGATGCTCGGGTTCACCCTGCTGGGGCTGGGGCTGTGCGTGCTCGTGCCGCAGACCTTCGCGGCGGCGGGCAGGCTGTTCCCCGGGGCCTCCGACGCCGCGGTCGCGCGGCTGAACATCTTCAACTACGTGGGTTTTCTGGTCGGTTCGCCGTTGGTCGGGGCGCTCGGGGACGCCTGGAGCTACCGGGGGGCCATGCTGGTGCCGATGGTGTTGGTGCTGGTGACCATGGGGTACGCCAGGTCGTTCGCCCCTCAACCGGACCGATACGGTGGCGGACATGAGCGGCCGCGCACAGCTGATGTGGGACGAGGCAGTAACGGGCTATGACTTCGGCCCGAGCCATCCGATGGATCCGGTCCGGCTGGACCTGACCCGCCGGCTGGTCGGTGCCTTCGGGCTCGACCGGGAGGTGGAGGTCGTCGCGGCCAAACCGGCCGGCGAGTCGACGCTCCGGCTGGTCCACCGGGAGGACTACATCGACGCGGTGAAGGCCGCGTCGGCGGATCCGGCGGGCGCGGACGGGGCGTACGGGCTGGGTACGCTCGACGACCCCGCGTTCGCCGGGATGCACGAGGTGTCCGCGCTGATCGCGGGGCAGTCGGTGGGGGCGGCGGAGGCGGTGTGGCGGGGGGACGCCGAGCACGCCGTGAACTTCGCGGGCGGGCTGCACCACGCGATGCCGGGCGGGGCGTCGGGGTTCTGCATCTACAACGACGCCTCCCTGGCGATCGCGCGGCTGCTGGAGCTGGGCGCCGAGCGGGTCGCCTACGTCGACGTCGACGTCCACCACGGGGACGGGGTGCAGGCCGCGTTCTGGGAGGACCCGCGGGTGCTGACCGTCTCGCTGCACGAGCATCCCCGGACGTTGTTCCCGCAGACGGGGTGGCCGGAGGAGACCGGGGCGGGCGCGGGGGAGGGGGCCGCGGTCAACCTGGCGCTGCCGGCCGGGACCGGGGACGCGGGCTGGGTACGGGCCTTCCACGCGGTGGTGCCGGAGCTGCTCGCCGATTTCCGGCCGCAGGTGCTGGTCACCCAGCACGGGGCCGACACGCACTTCGAGGACCCGCTCGCCCATCTGGCCGTCTCGCTGGACGCGCAGCGGGCGGTGCAGGTGGCCTGCCACGACCTGGCGCACGCGTACGCGGGGGGCCGGTGGGTCGCGCTGGGCGGGGGCGGGTACGCGGTGGTGGACGTCGTGCCGCGGTCGTGGACGCACCTGGTGGGCATCGCGGCGGGGAGGCCGGTGGCTCCGGAGACGGTGATCCCCGAGAGCTGGCGGCAGGAGGTGTTCGCGCGGACCCGTCAGTTGGGGCCGCAGCGGATGACGGACGGGCGGTGGCCGGTGGCGTACGAGGAGTGGGAGGCCGGGTACGACCCCGCCGACCGCGTGGACCAGGCCGTGCTGGCGACGCGACGGGCCGCGTTCCCGCTGCGGGGGCTGCTCCCGTAGCGCCGCCGTGGGGGTGCGGTCGGCATTAGGCCAACCGTGCGGCGTTCCCGCCGTTTCCGCCCCGCCCGCGCTCCCGGTGGGTCACCATCGCATCCGTGTGGTCCCCCGCCCGTCTCCGTGCGCATCTGGTGGCCGCCCGGCTGGCCGGGGTGGTGGCGACCTCGCGGGAGGACAGCCTGCGGAGCTATCGGCTGTTCGCGGCCCGGGACCCGCGCGTGCTGCTCGGGATCGATCCCGAAGGGCCCTGGGAGTTCCGGGACCTGATCGGGCTGATGGCGCGGAAGTGCGGGGTCTCGGACGATCCCCGGTACACGACCGGCCCGGACGCGATCGATCCGGAGCGGACCCTCGCCGCGCTGGACGCCTTCGCCGGGCGGATCCGGGCGGTGGCCCGGCGCGGTGCGCCCGTGCTGCTGGGGACCGGGCACCCGCACCGGCTGCTGGGTTTCTACGCCGGTCTCGCGGACGCCTTGTCGGCGGCGGGATGTGAGGTCCTCACCCCAGCGCAGGGTCGCTGTGTCGACATATTGACCCGGTTCGGTCTACGTCCCCATCACCTCGACTACGTACGAGGGGTTGGGCTGGTGCGGGAACCGGCGAGCGAGCGCCCCGGTTGTGAGCCGGGTGCCCACACCCATTCGCCCCTCCCGGTTCGGGTCGCGCTCGACGCCGCCGCGGCGGCCGGCGGGCCCCTGCCCGAGCTGGTCGTCGGCGACCACGGATGGGTCTGCGGTGCAGGTCAGCTGGGGTTCGAGGCCATCGGGCTGGCCGACACCGACGATCCCGCGCTGTTCGTCGGGGAGGCCGAGGGACGGGTGTCCGTCGTCGTTCCGGTTGATGACGCCGTGCGGTCTGCTCACTACCGGCCGCTGGCCCGCTACGTGCTCAATCGAGCGTGTCTGTCACAGTAGGCCGCCGATGGGTGCACCTCTTCCCCACTCGCATCACCCGCCCCTAGTCTGGGGAGTGAGCACGCAACGACGAAGAGTCACCGGAAGGGGAAGCCGGTGGCCGTCGAGTGCGGAAGGTTCAGGTGTGTCATGGCTGCAGCTGGCGAGAGGCCTCTGAACGAGGTTCAGTTCCTTACCGTGGCGGAAGTCGCCTCGGTGATGCGAGTGTCGAAGATGACCGTGTACCGCCTGGTGCACAGCGGTCATCTGCCCGCGATCCGGGTGGGACGTTCGTTCCGCGTCCCGGAGCAAGCGGTACACGAGTACCTCCGCGACAGCTATGTGGGGGTGGAGACGGCCTGACGACGGCTCCCGGGCGACCGGGGGCGCCCCTCGATTACGACCTCGGCGCTCGGTTGGGTAGGCTAGCCCCTCGTAGGTCGTGTGGGCCCATGGCGCCCAAACAACCGAGACATGAGAAGTGAGCGAGGGTAGTCGTGGGCTCTGTTATCAAGAAGCGGCGTAAGCGGATGGCCAAGAAGAAGCACCGCAAGCTGCTCAAGCGCACGCGCGTGCAGCGTCGTAACAAGAAGTGATTTCGCCCCCCGCGTCAGCGGGGGTGTTACGAGAGCGGCCGCGCCGCGGGCGTACAGCTGTGGCCCCCCACCAGCACTGGTGGGGGGCCACAGGCATGTTCAGCCGGGGGCCGGAACCCCCGCCGTGTATCGATGGGGGAAATTCCGTCACCGCGTGCACCGCGGGTCGTCACACGGCGACATCGACCGGCTAGGTTGGCCGCACACGGGAACGCGGGATACCGGTTACGCGGGAAGGAAGGCGCTGATCTTGGGAAGGGTCGTGCTCGTCACCGGAGTGGCCCGGCAGCTGGGCGGCCGGTTCGTACGGCGGATCCAGCGGGACCCGGAGGTCGACCGTGTCATCGCGGTGGACGCGGTGCCCCCGGCCCACCATCTGGGCGGAGCCGACTTCATCCAGGCCGACATCCGGCAGCCGACGATCGCCCGTGTGCTCGCCGAGACCGGCGCCGACACGGTCGTCCACATGGACGTGACCGGTACCGCCCTCGGCGGCGGCAGCCGGGCCACGGTCAAGGAGACCAACGTCATCGGCACCATGCAGCTGCTCGGCGCCTGCCAGAAGTCGCCGGCCGTGCGGCGGCTGGTGGTGAAGTCCAGTACGAACGTCTACGGCTCCGCACCGCGCGATCCGGCCGTCTTCACGGAGACCACCCCGCCCAAGTCGCTGCCGAGCGGCGGCTTCGCGAAGGACGCCGTCGAGGTCGAGGGGTACGTGCGCGGTTTCGCCCGGCGGCGGCCGGACGTCGCCGTGTGCGTGCTGCGGTTCGCCAACATCCTCGGTCCCACCGCGGACACGCCGCTCGCCTCGTACTTCGCGCTGCCCGTCCTGCCGACCGTGTTCGGTTACGACCCCCGGCTGCAGTTCGTGCACGAGGACGACGTGATCGAGGTGCTGCGGATCGCCTCCCACGAGCCGCGTCGGGGCACCCTCAACAGCGGCACCTTCAACATCGCCGGGGACGGTGTGCTGCCGCTCTCGCAGTGCTCGCGGCGGCTCGGACGGCCCACCGTGCCCTTGCTGCTGCCCGCGGTCACCTGGGCCGGCTCCCTGGTGCGTACGCTCGGTATGACGGACTTCTCGCCGGAGCAGATCCGGCTGCTCACCCACGGGCGGGTGGTGGACACCGTCCAGATGCGCGAGACGCTGGGCTTCACGCCCCGCTACACGACGGCCGAGACCTTCGCGGACTTCGCGCGCGGCCAGGGCCCCGGACTGCTGCCGCCGGAGACCCTCGCGGCGGCCGTGGACCGGCTCGCCGCGCTGACCGCGAGGGCCGGCGGCCACCCCCAGACGCACAGCGCCAACTGAGGAGAGCGGCAACGATGGCTGACGCCAAGGTCATTCCGTTCGACGACGACCGGTCCCGCGGGGGCGCCGCACAGCGCCCGGCGCGGCGCCGGTCCGTGGGGAGCAGGCGCGGCGAGGCCGGTGCCGTCCAGCCCCTGCCGGGCCGGGAGCGGCTGCGGGAGGGCGGTCCCGTCAGCGGTGAGGGGCAGCCGCCGGAGCCTGCGCGGAGCGGCGCCGGGGACGGCGGCCTGGAGCAGCGGGTGGCGGCCGGGCTGGCCTTCCTGAGGCGCCGGCTGACCGGGGAGTACGAGGTCGACGACTTCGGTTACGACGAGGAGCTGACCGACCAGGTCCTGATGTCACTGCTGCGGCCGGTGTACGAGAAGTACTTCCGGGTCGACGTGAAGGGCATCGAGAACATCCCGGCCGAGGGCGGGGCGCTGATCGTCGCCAACCACTCCGGCACGCTGCCGCTGGACGGCCTGATGATGCAGGTGGCGGTGCACGACCGGCACCCGGCCGGCCGGCACCTGCGGCTGCTCGCCGCCGACCTCGTCTTCGTGCTGCCGGTGGTGAACGAGCTGGCCCGCAAGCTGGGGCACACGCTCGCCTGCGCGGAGGACGCGGAGCGGCTGCTGGGCCAGGGCGAGCTGGTCGGGGTGATGCCGGAGGGGTTCAAGGGCATCGGGAAACCTTTCAGCGAGCGGTACAAGCTCCAGCGGTTCGGCCGGGGCGGTTTCGTCTCCACGGCCCTGCGGCAGGGGGCGCCGATCATTCCGTGCTCGATCGTCGGGGCGGAGGAGATCTACCCGATGATCGGCAACGCCAAGACGCTGGCGCGGGTGCTGGGTTTCCCGTACTTCCCGCTGACACCGACGTTCCCGTGGCTGGGGCCGCTGGGTGCGATTCCGCTGCCCACCAAGTGGACGATCCAGTTCGGCGAGCCGATCCCCACGGACGGGTATCCGCCGGAGGCCGCGGAGGATCCGATGCTGATGTTCAACCTGACCGACCAGGTACGGGAGCAGATCCAGCACACGCTGTACAAACTGCTGGTGCAGCGGCGGTCGGTGTTCTTCTGAGCTCTCGTTCTCCTGGTGCGCGTCCGTGGACGGCGTCGGGGGCGCCCCTGCTCGGATAGGGGCGCCCCCGACGCCGTGACCACGGGCCGCTAGTCCGTGTCCTCGCCGTCGATGCCCAGGCCCGGGAGCAGGTCGGGGATGAGCGGCGGGATGGTGACGTCCGGCTGGCCCGGGATGGTCCTGCCGGCGGACGGGGAGCTGCCCTCCGACCCGGTCTTCGGCGGGTTGAGCAGGCCGCCCGTGTCGCCGCCGATGAGTCCGTCGCCGCTGCTGCCGGTGGCCGAGCCGCTCGGGGAGCCGGTGCCGGTGTGCTTGCCGGCGGACGGGGTGCTGCCGGCGGAGGCGGACGGGTGCGACCGGTGGCTGCCGGAGGACCCGGTGGACGAGGGGCCGGAGCCGCCGCCCTGACGGCTGCCTCCGCCGGTCCGCGACGGCGACGGCGGGAGCAGGGACTGCAGCGGGGCGACCTCTTCGTCTATGGCGTCGAAGACCGACGACACCTGCTGTTTCACATCGCCCAGCTGCACGGGCAGCCTGTCGCTGAGCGCGCTCCACGCCTCGCGGTGCGAGCGGGAGAACGCGGACAGCGCCTGGATGGGACCGAGGGACTCCGGGTCGGCCTCGTAGGCCGCGTGGAGCAGGCGGTGGCCCTCGGTGACATCGTGCTGCATCCCGGACAGGGTGCGGCGGATCTCGCCGATGGACTCGTGGTCCAGGTGGCCGCCCCGGCCGCGCTCCAGCAGCCGGCGGGCCTCGCTGAGCCGGGTGGAGGCCTGGTCGAGGTAGGTCTGGCCGCGCTGGTCGTCGCCGTCCGCCAGGTAGTTGAGCTTGAAGTCCTCGATGCCGCGTTTCAGGCCGTACAGCGAGTCGCCGGGAAGGGCGTCGGAGCTGGCGGCGGCGACCCCGCCGAAGGCCCCGGCGGCCACGCCCACGCTGAGCCCGCCGGCCGCGAGGCCCTTGGTCAGCCTGGTGCGCGGGCGGAGTTTGCCCAGCGGACTCGCCCGGTGTGCGCCCTTCGCGCGAGGGGACGGGGAAGCCGCTTCGCTCCCTTTCTGCTTCGGTACCGACGCGTCCACCGCCCCGGTCCCCTCCTGGAGCATGGCCTCCATCGCGGCCACCAGCTGGGCCCGTTGGACGACCTTGACCTCCGGGTCGAGCTGCGGCTTGGGCAGCGCGCCGAGTCCCGTCGCCAGGGCCAGCAGCTCGCCCTGATCGGAGCGTTCCTCGGGGGTCGGCGGCGATCCCGCCGGGCTGTCGGACTGCTCGGCCGCCGTGTCCCGGTCGGACTGCTCCTCCAGGGCCTGGGCGAAGGCGTTCGCCCGCCGGTGCGCCGATACGTTCGCGATCACTGGCGGCACCTCCTCTCGTCATGACGGTCGACTCCCCAGGGGGTCCTGAGGGTTGCACGTCCTTGACCGCTTCCCACGATCGAGCGATCGGGGCCGGCCGGGACGTGACCACAGGGAGCCTGTATCCCGCACAACGACTGGCGCGGCACTTGGGTTACGGACGGCGGACGACCGGATCGGAAAGGCAACGGACTTTCACCGTACGTGAGTTGGCTGTCGCCTTCGGTCACCTGGTTCAGCGGGCGTCGTCCGGCAGCAGCCGGGCGAGCGTGCGTACGGCGCGGTACTGGAGGGTCTTGATGGCGCCCTCGTTCTTGCCCATGACCCGGGCGGTCTCGGCGACCGAGAGGCCCTGGAGGAAGCGGAGCGTCACGCACTCCTGCTGCTGCGGGTTGAGCCGCCGTACGGCGTCGAGCAGGGCGGCGTTCGACAGGGACTCCAGGACGGAGTCCTCCGGGGAGCGCTCGACCTCGTTGGCGTCGAGCATCTCGCCGGTGGTGACCTCCAGCCGGAAGCGGCTGGACTTGAAGTGGTCGGCGACCAGGTTCCGGGCGATGGTGACCAGCCAGGCGCCGAAGTCGCGGCCCTGCCAGGTGAAGGTGCCGATCCTTCTGAGCGCCCGCAGAAAGGTCTCGCTGGTGAGGTCCTCGGCGGTCGCGCGGCCGCCGACGCGGTAGTAGATGTACCGGTAGACGGTGTCGCTGTACTGGTCGTAGAGGCGCCCGAAGGCCTCGGCCTCGCCGGCCTGGGCGCGTTCGACGAGATCCATCATCCGGGCGCTGTCGCTGTCGGCGGCCGGTCGGCGGGCGGTGGCCGCGCCGGTGGCACGCCCTCGTCTGCCGACGGCGGCGCTGCCGTCGGCCAGTGCGTAGCACGGGCCCGCTGGCGCGGCGGCGGCGAAGGCGGGGACGGCGTACGCGGTGGGGACGAAGCCGCGCAGCGTCTCTTTGACCGTCGCGACCGTTGCGCGCAGCGTAGCCAGGCCCGAGGCGTCAACCCCGACGTGTGGGTACACGGGACTCCCAGAGGCAGAGCTTCCATCACGTGCAGTGCGGGACCGTTCACCCGTCGTGGCGACGGAGGGGTACCGGTTTGCGTCTGAGGAGAATAACGCTTCGTACAGGCACTGCTACACCGAGTTGCTCAAATCATCGATTGCGTCGCTTCTGTGGTCGTTTGATGGTGGGTCAAGTTCCGCAACGTGATCGCTTGTTGACCGGAAAACGGCGTGTTTCGGTGAAGTGCGGGGCGTGTTGAACGGGGTGATGTACACGAGCGCGTTCAAAGCGCGCGGAGCGTGGCGCGGCGAGCGCCCCGCGGGTGCGGACGAGCGCCCCCCGGAGGGGGGAGGGCGTCCCCGGAGGGGGTGAGCGTCCCGGGGGAAGGGTTGAGCGTCCCGGGGGAAGGGGTGAGCGTCCCGGAGGAAGGGGTGAGCGTCTCGAAGGGGCCGGGCGAGGGTCAGCGCCGGCGGCGGCTGAGGGCGATCGCCGCCGCCGTGCCGCCGGCGACCGCGCCGACGCCCGCCGCCGCCGGGATGCCGACCTTCGCCGCCTTGCGGCCCGTGCGGTAGTCCCGCAGGCGCCAGTCCTTCTCGCGGGCGTGCCTGCGGAGCTTGGCGTCGGGGTTGATGGCGTAGGGGTGGCCCACCAGGGACAGCATGGGGATGTCGTTGTGGCTGTCGCTGTAGGCGGCGCAACGGGAGAGGTCCAGGCCCTCCGCCGCGGCGAGGGCGCGGACCGCCTCCGCCTTCGCCGGGCCGTGCAGCGGCTCGCCCACCAGCTTGCCGGTGTACACGCCGTCGACGGACTCGGCGACCGTGCCGAGCGCGCCGGTCAGGCCGAGGCGGCGGGCGATCACCTGGGCGATCTCCACCGGGGCCGCGGTGACCAGCCACACCTTCTGGCCGGCGTCCAGGTGGGCCTGGGCGAGGGCGCGGGTGCCGGGCCAGATCCGGTCGGCCATGTACTCGTCGTAGATCTCCTCGCCGATGGACTCCAGCTCGGCGACCCGGTGGCCCTTGACGATCGACAGGGCCGAGTCGCGGGCGTCCTGCATGTGTTCCGGGTCCTCGACCCCGGCCAGCCGGAACCAGGCCTGCTGCCAGGCGAATCTGGCCAGGTCACGGGTCTCGAAGAACTTCCGCTTGTACAGTCCCCGGCCGAAGTGGAACAGCGCGGCGCCCTGCATGACGGTGTTGTCCAGGTCGAAGAAGGCGGCCGCCCTGTCGTCGCCGAGCACGGGGAACTGCGGTTCCTCCGGCTTCGCCGGCGGGGTCTCCTGCGAGGACTTGCGGGCAGCCTCCGCCGAGGCCTCGCCTGCCAACACGCTCCGCGCCGTGGCGGAGCGCCTACGGGGGGTGAGCCATCCGAGAGCGGCCATGACGTGAGCATAGCCAGTCTGTTCGGTGGTTCCGGCGTCGCGAGGTTGGCGCGGTGTGAACTCTGTGCGACCCGGCCGTGAAAGAAGCGATCCGGAATCCGATCCGCAACGGGCGCGGACGGGGCGAGAATGGCCGGTATGAGTCCCCTCTTCCGACGCAGGGCCGAGCCGCGCGCGCGGCTGGTCACGCTCATCCGCAAGCCCGGCTGCCATCTCTGCGACGACGCGCAGGCGGTGATCGAGAAGGTGTGCGGCGACCTGGGTGTGCCGTGGGAGCCGAAGGACATCACCGAGGACCGGGAGCTCCACAACCGCTACTGGGAGCAGATCCCCGTCGTGCTCGTCGACGGTGAACAGCACACCTTCTGGCGCGTGAACGAGGAACGACTGCGTCGTGCACTGACCGACTAGTCCAAACTGGCCGGAAAGTCGCTTAGGATCGACGGCGGTTTGGTCTCGGGGGCGGGATTCGTGAGGAGAGTGTGCGGTTTTGCCCCCAGTAACGAAGGAACGCCTGTGCGTATGCGCCGGTTCCCGCCCGGGGCGTGAAACCCGCGTGACCCCGGTCACTTCTGCCGGGCAAATCGGACACCATCTTTGTGCACGCGTTCACAAAGACATAGCCTGCTGTCGACGGGGCGGTCTGGGGACGTATGACCGCCTGCAGCCCCGCTCTACCCGCAGGAGCACCGTGGCAACTGGCCGAACACACCGACCGGCGACCCGTAGCCGAGGAATTCCCGAGGCCACCGTCGCCCGGCTTCCGCTGTACCTCCGAGCCCTGACCGCGCTGTCGGAGCGCTCGGTCCCCACGGTCTCCTCCGAGGAGCTGGCCGCGGCGGCGGGGGTCAACTCCGCGAAGCTGCGCAAGGACTTCTCGTACCTGGGCTCCTACGGAACGCGCGGTGTCGGCTACGACGTGGAGTATCTCGTCTACCAGATCTCCCGCGAACTCGGCCTGACCCAGGACTGGCCGGTTGTGATCGTCGGTATCGGCAACCTCGGCGCCGCGCTCGCCAACTACGGCGGTTTCGCCTCCCGCGGCTTCCGCGTCGCCGCGCTCATCGACGCCGACCCCGCCATGGCCGGCAAGCCGGTCGCGGGCATCCCGGTGCAGCACACCGACGACCTCGAGAAGATCATCAAGGACAACGGGGTCTCCATCGGCGTCATCGCCACCCCCGCCGGCGCCGCCCAGCAGGTCTGCGACCGGCTCGTGGCCGCCGGAGTGACCTCCATCCTGAACTTCGCGCCGACCGTGCTCTCCGTCCCCGACGGCGTCGACGTGCGCAAGGTCGACCTCTCGATCGAACTGCAGATCCTCGCCTTCCACGAGCAGCGGAAGGCCGGCGAGGAGACCGCCGCGGGCGACGGCGCGCTGCCCGCCGCCGCTCCCCGGGACGTGTCCACCGACACCTCCTCCGACCAGGGGCCCGACGGGGACGTCCCCGCCGTGATGCCGGCATGAGCCTCCTCGTCGTAGGCCTCAGCCACCGCAGCGCCCCGGTCAGCGTGCTGGAGCGGGCCGCGCTCGGCGCGGACGCCCAGACCAAGCTGCTCCAGGACACGGTCGCCGCCGAGCCCGCCACCGAGGCCGCGGTGCTCGCCACCTGCAACCGCATCGAGCTCTACGCCGACGTCGACAAGTTCCACGCCGGTGTCGCCGAGCTGTCCACGCTGCTCGCCCAGCACAGCGGCGTCGGCCTGGAGGAACTGACCCCGTACCTGTACGTCCACTACGAGGACCGGGCCGTCCACCACCTGTTCTCGGTGGCCTGCGGCCTGGACTCGATGGTCGTCGGCGAAGGCCAGATCCTCGGCCAGATCAAGGACTCCCTGGCCCGCGCCCAGGAGCTGCACACCGCCGGCAAGCTGCTGAACGACCTGTTCCAGCAGGCCCTCAGGGTCGGCAAGCGCGCCCACTCCGAGACCGGCATCGACCGCGCCGGGCAGTCCCTGGTCACCTTCGGCCTGGAGCAGCTGGCCGCGGGCGGTGACGTGCGCGAGTGGGCCCTGGGCCGCACCGCGCTGGTCATCGGCGCCGGGTCGATGTCGTCCCTGGCCGCCGCGACGCTCGCGCGCGCCGGGGTCGCCGAGGTCGTCGTCGCCAACCGGACCTTCGAGCGCGCCGAGCGGCTCGCGCGGATCCTCACCGAGTCCGACGAGAACACGGTGACCGCCCGCGCGGTGCCCATGGACGCGGTGGCCGCCGAGCTGACACGTGCCGACGTCGTCGTCTCCTGTACCGGGGCGACGGGGCTGGTGCTCACGGCGGAGGCGGTCGCGCAGGCCGTCGAGGGCCGCACCGGCGCCCCCGTCGCCGAGATCGCCGGCACCGCTCGTACGCCCGCCCAGGCCAAGGCGCCGCTGACGGCCGCCGCCGACGAGAACTGCCCGCTGGACCTCGCCGCCGCACAGCCCGGCTTCTCCCTCATGGGCGAGGCCGCCGTGGCCGGCATGGACGCGGCCACCCTGGAGCAGCACGCGGCCTGGGTCGCGGGCAGCACGATCGACCGCCGGGAGCGCCGTACCCCGGAGGCGGACGCCGAGCTGATCACCGCGCTCGCCGCGACCGCCGCCACCGTCGGCCGGATCCCCGAGCGGCGCAGGCCGGAGCCGGTCGCCGAGCGCCCGGCCCCCTCCGTCTTCCTCCTCGACCTGGCCATGCCCCGCGACATCGACGCGGCCGTGCACCGGCTGGCCGGGGTCCGCCTGGTCGACATCGAGTCGCTCGCGGAGGCCTCCGCCGACGCGCCGATGGCGGCCGACGTGGACCAGGTCCGGCGTATCGTCTCCGACGAGGTCACGGCCTTCGGCGCGGCACAGCGGGCGGCGCACATCACGCCCACCGTGGTCGCGCTGCGCGCCATGGCCGCCGACGTCGTCGCCGGCGAGATCGCCCGCCTCGACGGCCGCCTGCCCGACCTGGACGAGCGCCAGCGCGGCGAGATCCGCCAGGCCGTGCATCGGGTCGTCGACAAGCTGCTGCACGCGCCGACGGTACGGGTCAAGCAGCTCGCGGCCGAGCCCGGCGGCGCCGGGTACGCGGACGCGCTGCGCACCCTGTTCGACCTCGACTCCGAGACGGTGGCCGCCGTCTCCCGGGCCGGGGACAGCACAGACACGAAGGACCGACCGGCATGAGTGAGAAGGCTTTGAGACTGGGGACCAGGCGCAGCAAGCTCGCCATGGCCCAGTCCGGGCAGGTGGCCGAGGCCGTCCGCCAGGTGACCGGGCGCCCCGTCGAGCTGGTCGAGATCACCACGTACGGCGACGTCTCCCGGGAGGCGCTCGCGCAGATCGGCGGCACCGGCGTGTTCGTCACGGCGCTGCGCGACGCACTGCTGAGGGGCGAGGTGGACTTCGCGGTTCATTCGCTCAAGGACCTCCCGACCGCGCAGCCCGAGGACCTGGTCCTGGCCGCCGTACCGGTGCGCGAGGACCCGCGGGACGTGATCGTCGCGCGCGACGCGCTGAAGTTCACCGACCTGCCGCGCGGAGCACGCGTCGGCACCGGTGCGCCGCGCCGCATGGCGCAGCTGAACGCGTACGCCCGCGCCCACGGACTGGACATCGAGACGGTCCCGATCCGCGGCAACGTCGACACCCGCATCCGGTACGTCCACGACGGCGAACTGGACGCGGTCGTGCTGGCCGCCGCCGGCCTCAGCCGGATAGGCCGGATCGACGAGGTGACCGACTTCCTGTCGGTCGACACGGTTTTGCCCGCCCCCGGCCAGGGGGCCCTGGCGATCGAGTGCGCCGCGGACAACGCGGATCTCCTCGCCGCGCTCGGCGAGCTGGACGACCCGTTCACACGGGCCGCCGTCACCGCCGAGCGGTCACTGCTCGCCGCCCTGGAGGCCGGTTGCAGCGCACCTGTGGGCGCGCTGGCCGACCTTCCCCCACTCTCGGCTCCGCTCGAGCGGGGGGACCCCCATGCCGACGGGCAGATTGTCAAGGAAATGCGCCTGCGCGGCGTCGTCGGCACGACCGACGGCACCCGCATGGTGCAGCTGTCCACCACCGGTCCCGTGCCCCAGACGCACGACCAGGCGACGGCACTCGGTCGCGAACTCGCCACCGAGATGCTTGCCCAGGGCGCGGCCGGTCTGATGGGGGAGCGAGCACAGTGAGCCCCACCGCCCTTCCTGCCGCCGGTCCTGAACACGGGCACGTCACCTTCCTCGGTGCCGGACCCGGAGATCCGGGACTGCTGACTCTGCGCGCTGTGGAGGCGCTGTCGCACGCGGACGTCCTGGTCGCCGAGCACGAGGTGCTCGACGTGATCCGGACGCACGCGCGGCAGGGCGTCTCCGTCGTGCAGACGGACACGGACTCCTCCGCGGTGTCCCCGCCGGGCACGCCCCAGCTGACGGTCGTTGACGGCACGTCAACACCCGCCCCCGTCCCCGCTGCTGCCCGGGATGCCGCTCATCTTGTCATGGAGGCCGCGCGCGGCGGCAGGCGGGTCGTCCGTGCCGTGTCCGGGGATCCGGGACTCGATACGTGCGCGGCGGAGGAAATGCTCGCCTGCGCCGCCGCCGGGGTGCCCTTCGAGGTCGTCCCCGGTGTCGCGGCCGCGGTCGGCGTGCCCGCGTACGCCGGTGTGCCGCTGCGCGGCGCCGAGGGCGCGGACGTCCGGTTCGTGGACGCCCGCACCGCCTCGGACCGCTGCTGGACCGAGGTCGGCGCCTCCGACGGCACGGTCGTCGTCTCCACCACCCTGGACGCGGTGGCGGCCGCGGCGGGCGAACTGGTCTCGGCGGGCCGCAAGCCCGACACCCCCCTCACGGTGACGATCGCCGGTACGACGACCCGCCAGCGCACCTGGACGGCGACCCTCGGCACGATCGCGCAGACCCTGAAGCAGGCGAAGGTCCTCCCGTCCCCCGACGGGAGCCGGCCGGTGATAGCCGTGGTCGGCGAGCGCAGCGCCGCCGACCGGCGCGACCAGCTGTCGTGGTTCGAGTCCAAGCCGCTGTTCGGCTGGAAGGTGCTCGTGCCGCGGACGAAGGAGCAGGCGGCGTCGCTCTCCGACCAGCTGCGGTCCTACGGCGCGGTGCCGCACGAGGTCCCGACGATCGCGGTGGAGCCCCCGCGCACCCCGCAGCAGATGGAACGCGCGGTCAAGGGCCTGGTGACGGGCCGCTACGAGTGGATCGCGTTCACCTCGGTCAACGCGGTGAAGGCCGTCCGGGAGAAGTTCGAGGAGTACGGCCTCGACGCCCGTGCCTTCGCGGGCATCAAGGTGGCCGCGGTGGGCGAGCAGACGGCCAAGGCGCTGATCGCCTTCGGCGTGAAGCCGGACCTGGTGCCGTCGGGCGAGCAGTCGGCGGCCGGCCTCCTGGAGGACTGGCCCCCCTACGACCCGGTCTTCGACCCGATCGACCGCGTCTTCCTGCCCCGCGCCGACATCGCGACCGAGACGCTGGTCGCCGGTCTGATCGAGCTGGGCTGGGAGGTCGACGACGTCACGGCCTACCGCACGGTCCGCGCCTCGCCGCCCCCGGCGGAGACCCGGGAGGCGATCAAGGGCGGCGGCTTCGACGCGGTGCTCTTCACGTCCTCCTCCACGGTCCGCAACCTGGTCGGCATCGCGGGCAAGCCGCACAACGTCACGGTCATCGCGTGCATCGGCCCGGCGACGGCGAAGACGGCGGAGGAGCACGGACTCCGGGTGGACGTGATGGCTCCGGAGCCGTCCGTCCACAAGCTGGCCGAGGCCCTCGCCGACTTCGGCATGAAGCGCCGAGCCGCCGCGCTTCAGGCGGGCGACCCGGTGACCCGGCCCAGCGAGCGGCGTCCGGGGGCGCGCAGGCGCCGCTCCACGACGTGACCTCCGGCTGATGCCGTCCCCAGGGGTGCCCGGGCTTCTGCCCGGGCACCCCTGCGGCGTTCCGTGCCGCCGTCAGTGCCCGGAGGCGTACGGCAGGAAGGTCGCCCAGGCGGTGGGGGAGAGGGCGAGGCGGGGGCCGGTGGGGTTGCGCACAGGTCACGACCATCCTGCGACATCCCAGCAAGGAGACCACCACTCCTCCCGGTCCCTGAATTCTTTCCGTCGTGCGTCCGACAGGGCGGCCTCATCGCCTCGGTGGTAGGCCTGCCGGGCCGCCTCGACATCCTGGATCGTGTACCGAATCGCCCTGGCAATCTCGGAATCGCCCACGGTCCGAGCCGCCTCTTCCAGTTGTTCGACGTACCTCTTGACCGACACGTCATCGGGGTTCAGCAGTGATACGGGAACTCCGCCTTGATATGAGGCGTGCAGTGCCTGGGAACAGCCTGCGTGTTTCGCGTTGGTCTTCTGGTTCTTCTTCTGCACGTGGTCGTAGGCCGCCCAGGCTCCACCGCCGAGGATTCCCACCACGATCAGAGTGACGAGGCCGTTCTTCACCGACGTGACAACAGCACCCCACGGAAAGGCCACGGTGCGCTTGCCCGGAGCGTGGAAGTGGTTGTTCTGGACGCTGTTGTTCCCGTCCTGCACGGCAGCCGGACCGTGGAATTCACTGTGCTGGGGGCTACTGCGGCCATGGTCGTCGCGCTGCGGTGCGGTCATCCGCTGTGGCCGAAGTGATTGTCCTGACGATTGTTGTCGCCCGTCTGAATCGCGGTCGGACCGTGGAAGGTACTGCCCGCGAAGGGGGCTGGGGCGTCGGGTGGAGTGAGAGGCCCGCTGTCGATCAGCGCACGAAGTTCCGCGACCGCGGCGTGCAGCTCGGCGGCCTCCAGCCGGGTCAGCAGAACCACGAACCCAGCCTGCCAGGCAGCGGCCTGGCCGCGCGCCGCTTCCCCGCCCGGGCCGTCCGCCAGGGCTGCCGCGGCCCGGTCCAGACGTCGCCTCTCCGATTCCTCACTCTCGTGGCTCCCCCGGGCCATCAGGCGCGCGGCGCGATCCCGGATCGCGTTCCACCCATCCGTGCCGGCCGCCTGCACCATTGACGCGCCCCCAGCCGAGGCCAACGCCATCAGCGACTCCGAGATCATCCGCCCACTCCCTCCGGCGACGGCCCTTCACCACGGGCACGCCTCCCCCTCAGCGCAAGCGCTACCAAGCTAGGTGACCGCGCGCGCGACGTCGCGCGAAACGGGTGCATCCAGCGGCTGCCCCGGGTGATCCCGGACCACCCTTCCCGTCCGACTCCGCGTCGGCAAAGGCATGGGTCGGGCGGGCGTAGCGTAGAGGGCATGACGAAGTACGGATCCTTTCCCGGTACGCGTCCCCGACGGCTGCGCACCACCCCCGTCATGCGCCGCATGGTCGCCGAGACCCGGCTGCACCCCGCCGACTTCATCCTTCCGGCGTTCGTCCGGGAGGGCGTCAGCGAGCCGGTGCCGATCGGGGCGATGCCCGGGGTCGTGCAGCACACCCGGGACAGCCTGAAGAAGGCCGCGCTGGAGGCCGCGGAGGCCGGGGTCTCCGGGATCATGCTGTTCGGCGTGCCGGAGGACGGGAAGAAGGACGCCCAGGGCACGGCCGGCACCGACCCGGACGGGATCCTCCAGGTCGCCCTGCGGGACGTCCGCGCCGAGGTCGGCGACGACCTGCTCGTCATGTCCGACCTGTGCCTGGACGAGTTCACCGACCACGGGCACTGCGGGGTGCTGGACGCCGAGGGCCGCGTCGACAACGACGCCACCCTGGAGCGGTACGCCGAGATGGCGCAGGTGCAGGCCGACGCCGGTGCCCACGTCGTCGGCCCAAGCGGCATGATGGACGGTCAGATCGGCGTCATCCGCGACGCGCTCGACCAGATCGGCCGCGAGGACGTCGCGATCCTCGCCTACACCGTCAAGTACTCCTCCGCGTTCTTCGGCCCCTTCCGCGAGGCCGTCGCCTCCTCCCTCAAGGGCGACCGCAAGACCTACCAGCAGGACCCCGCCAACTGGCGCGAATCCCTGCGGGAGCTGGAGCTGGACCTGGCCGAGGGCGCCGACATGGTCATGGTCAAGCCGGCCGGCCCCTACCTCGACATCCTCGCCCGGGTCGCGGACGCCGTGGACGTGCCCGTCGCCGCCTACCAGATCTCCGGCGAGTACGCGATGGTCGAGGCCGCCGCCGAGAAGGGCTGGATCGACCGGGACCAGGCGATCTTCGAGACCCTCACCGGCATCAAGCGGGCCGGCGCGCGCAACATCCTCACCTACTGGGCCACCGAGGCGGCCCGGAAGCTGCGCCACGCACACTGACCTCACCACCGGAGGGCAACGCCTTCACAGGTGAGGGGCCTGCCGGCACGACGCCACCGCGCCGACCGGCAGGCCCCTCACCAAGGGACGGACGGCCCTATCGGTGGCCCGGCCCGCGTCGGATCACGGGCTGCCGGGCTTCCAGCCCAGGTACGTGCCGCTGATCGCGGTCTTGTAGTTCGACTTGAAGCCGATCGCGCCGTTGGACGCGGCGTCCGTCATCCACACGCCGCCCCTGCCGTCCGACAGGCCCACGTGCCAGTAGGGGCTTGCCGTCTTCCAGAACACGAAGGCCCCGATGGGCGGAGTACCCGTCGTGTGCCGGGCTCCGTCGTCGTCGGACTGCCAGTGTGCCTTGGCTGAGTAGTGGACGATGTGACGCTTCCAGGCCGACGCCACCGCGTACTCGCAGCGGCCGTGGTAGGAGGTGTCGCCCTTGTGGGACACGAACCAGTTCATGGCGTCGATGACCGGGGAGCCGAAGGGGGCCACCGGAGCGGCGGCGGGACGCGGCGCGGTCTCCAGCGCCGTTCCGGTGTCGGCCGAGGCGACACCGGCCGCCGACGCGGTCAGTGCCAGGCAGAGGGCGGCACCGGCGACCGGTCCCGCCAGACGGTTCCCGAGTCGTTTCAAAGTAGGCAAGTTTCCCCGTTTTCATAAGGTCTGATGATGGTCGTGCATCCTGGGATGCCCCGCCAGTATGACCGTCGCGGGTTGGGCCGCGGCGACCGGGTCAGTCCCACCAGAGGAACCAACTGGTCGCCCCCACCAGCTCCTTGGCGTACGTCTCCACGCTCCCCGGACCGCTCTGCACCACGGCGTCCGGGCACAGGGCGTAGTGCTCGGCGGCCAGCGTCTCGGCGTCGGCCAGGGTGCCGGGCGGCGCCGCCACGGACACCACCAGGGCGTCCGGGCCGAGCGCCACGACCCGGACACCGAATCGGTCCTCCCACGACCGCAGCACCGCGCTGATCCGCCCCACGTCCGCCTCGTAGTTCAGCGAACCCGTCCAGCCGATCGCCGCCGGTATGTCGGCGGATCGACGGGCCGGCACCAGCGCCAGATGCGGTTCCTCGATCCGCTCGGCCCACATGCCCCGGTCGCTGTGCAGTGCGTCGGCGATCTGCGCGGCACGGCTCCCCGGGTCGGCGGACAGCACACCGGCGGACGCGAGCCCGGGCCACTCGGGCCCGAACGGTTCGCTCTCGGCGGTGAGCTGACCGCCCGTCTCCTCCTGCCAGTACTCCGCGAGGATCTCCTCTACGTCGTGGTCCCCCGGATACGAGGCATCCCCGGGCGCCAGTGCCCAGTCCTCGATCCCGGACCGGCAACCGGCCAGGTCCACCAGCACCGGCACCAGCCCGGCCCGGGCCGCAGGCGCGCCCAGCGCCTGCCAGGTGCCGGGCGCGGACACCTTCTCCGCATGCCACAGCAGCGGTTCGTGCCAGTGCCCCTCGTCCGTTTCGTCCACGAGCCTGCCGGGCGGCAGCCGAAGCCCCAGGGAACGCCCACTGGGGTCGGTGGCCAGCCTGGGCAGCGGGTTGGGAAGAGTCGCCATACCCGTGACTGTAGGGCCGGCCACTGACAACGCCCTTGACCTGCCGGTTCGTTGACGACGAGGGGGGTCGGCCGGCCGTCCGCGGGTCAGACCAGCGTGGTGATGCAGAACGGGTGGCCCGCCGGGTCCAGCAGCACCCGCCACCGGTCCGGCTGCGGCTGGGACTCCGGCTTGGTCGCGCCCAGGGTCAGCAGGTGGGCCTCGGCCTCGTCCAGGTCGTCCACGCCCACCTCGATGTGGGCCTGCTTCTCCTGGGCGGGGTCCGGCCAGGTGGGACGGCGGTAGTCGGCGAGGCGGTTGAAGCCCAGGCCCGCCGTGCCGTCCTTGCCGCCGAGGAAGACGAAGTCGTCGGAGGAGAAGGCGACGGACAGGCCGAACATCTCGCCGTAGAACCGGGACAGTTCGACCGGGTCGGCGCAGTCGAAGGTGACGGCGGCGTAGCGGAACAGGGGTGCGGAAGCGGTGTCTGTGCTCATGGGGACGACCGTAGGACATGACCCGGACAGGAACGGTCCTGGTCGTGCGGCCGGTGTGGAAGACTTCCGCCGTGCTGAGCGCGTCCGCCCGTCTGCTGCGTCTGCTCGCGCTGCTCGCCGCCCGGCCCTCCTGGACCTGCGCCGAGCTGGCCGAACGGATGGCCGTCACCGACCGCACCGTGCGGCGGGACGTCGCCAGGCTGAGGGAGCTGGGCTACACCGTCGACTCCGACCCCGGCCCCTGGGGCGGTTACCGGCTGCGGGCCGGCTCGCGCGTGCCGCCGCTGATCCTGGACGACGAGGAGGCGCTGGCCGTGGCCGTGGGACTGCGGGAGGCCGCATTCGGCGGAGGACTCGGCGGGGACCAGGCCGCGCTGTCCGCGCTGCTGAAACTGCGGCAGGTGCTGCCGCCCCGGATCGCCGAGCGCCTGGGGGAGTGGGACGACGCCCTGGTCCGGCTGCCCTGGCCCGACGCGCCCCGGCTGCGGCCCGGCGTGCTGCTGGAACTGGCCGCCGCCTGCCGGCGCGGCGAACGCAGCCGGCTGTCGTACCGCGACGGGCAGGGCCGGAACACGGTGCGGGACGTCGACCCCTACCGGCTCGTGCACACCGGACGGCGCTGGTACTTCGTCGCCCGGGACGTGGACCGGGGCTGGCGCACCTTCCGCGCGGACCGGGTCGAGCGGCTCCAGCCCACCGGCCGGCCGGTGGAGATCACCGACCCGCCGGACCCGGCGCGGCTCGTCTCCCGCAACACCGCGAACGGCCCCTACCCGATGTCGGCCAGCATCCGGCTGCCGCTGCCCCTGGCGGACGCCCTGCGGGTCGTGCCCGCCACCGTCGGCACCCACCGCGCCGACGGACCGGACGCCACCGTCGTGGACATCGGCGGTCCGGACGCGGACGGCCTCGCCCGCTACCTGCTGGGCCTCGCCACGCCCTTGCGGGTCCTGGGCCCGGACGCCGTACGGGAGGCCTTCGTGCGCCGCGCGCGGGAACTCCTCGCCGCGCAGACGGCCGACGGCCCGCCCCCGGAGTGAGGGCGGGCCGCCGGCGTCGTTCCGTGCCCGGTCAGAGCTTCTCGGGCGTGCGGATGCCCAGCAGGGCCATGCCCTGGTGCAGCGTGCGGGCCGTCACGTCGCACAGGAACAGGCGGTTCTCCACCTGCTCGGGCGACCCGGCCTTCAGGACCGGGCACTTGTCGTAGAACGACGTGTACAGCGACGCCAGCTGGTACAGGTACGCCGCCAGCTTGTGCGGGGCGTACTCCGTGGCCGCCTCCCGGACCGTCTCCGCGAAGGAGTCCAGGTGGAGGCCCAGGGCGCGCTCGGCGTCGGCCAGCTCCAGCTCCGGGTGGGCCGCCGGACGGACCTCGCCCGCCTTGCGCAGGATCGACTGGATACGGGCGTAGGCGTACTGGAGGTAGACGGACGTGTCGCCGTTCAGCGAGACCATCTGGTCCAGGTCGAACTTGTAGTCCCGGTTCGCCGACGTCGACAGGTCCGCGTACTTCACCGCGCCGATGCCCACCTGGGCGCCGCGCTCGGCGATCTCCTCCTCGGACAGGTCCTGCGCCTTCTCCCGGACCACCGCCGAGGCGCGGTCGATCGCCTCGTCCAGCAGGTCGACCAGACGGACCGTCTCGCCCGCACGCGTCTTGAACGGCTTGCCGTCCTTGCCGAGGACCGTGCCGAAGGCCAGCTGCACCGCCGTCACGTCCTCGTTCAGCCAGCCGGCCCGGCGGGCGGTCTCGAAGACCATCCGGAAGTGCAGGGCCTGCCGGGCGTCCACCACGTACAGCAGGGTGTCCGCCTTCAGGTTGAAGACGCGGTCGCGGATCGCGGAGAGGTCGGTGGCCGCGTAGCCGTAGCCGCCGTCCGACTTCTGCACGATCAGCGGGACGGGGTTGCCGTCCGGGCCCTTGATGTCGTCGAAGAAGACGCACAGGGCGCCCTCCGAGCGGACCGCGACACCCGACTCCTCCAGGAGGCGGCAGGTCTCCGCCAGCATGTCGTTGTAACCGGACTCGCCGACGATGTCCGCATCCCGGATCTCCATGTCCAGCTTCTCGAAGACGGAGAAGAAGTAGATCTTCGACTCGTCCACGAACTTCTGCCACGTCGCGAGCGTGGCCGGGTCCCCCGCCTGGAGGTCGACCACCCGGCGGCGCGCCCGCGTCTTGAACTCCTCGTCGGAGTCGAACAGCTTCCGCGCGGCCTTGTAGAGGCGGTCGAGGTTCGACATCGCCTCCTCGCCGCTCACCTCGGACCGCTTGTGGTCCAGCTCGTGCGGGTGCTCGTCCAGGTACTGGATCAGCATGCCGAACTGGGTGCCCCAGTCGCCGATGTGGTGCCGCCGGACGACGTTCTCACCGGTGAACTCCAGCAGCTGGACGACGGAGTCACCGATCACCGCGGACCGCAGGTGCCCGACGTGCATCTCCTTCGCCACGTTCGGCTGGGCGTAGTCGATCACCGTCGTGCCCGACCGCTCGGCGTGCGGCACGCCGAGGCGGCCCGTCTCGTCCGCGTACCGCGCGGCCAGGTTCCCGGTGATCGCCCGGTCCGCGACCGTGATGTTGAGGAAGCCGGGGCCGGAGACCTCGACGTCCTTGATCACGTCACCCGTCGCCACCCGGGAGACGACCTGCGTGGCCAGCTCCCGGGGGTTCGCCTTCGCCTTCTTGGCCAGGGCCAGGATGCCGTTGGCCTGGAAGTCGGCCCGGTCGCTTCGTCGCAGCAGCGGGTCCGCGCCGGCGGCCTCCGGCAGGGTGGCCGAGAGAGCGGACGCGAGGTGCTGCTGGACGTTGTCGCTGAGGGACGTGACCGAGGCCATAGGAATGGGTGCCGTTCTCCTCGTGGGGATGGATAGACCCGCCCAGTATCCCACGGGGGGTAAAGCCGTTTTCCCGGGCGCGATCCGGTCTGTGAGAATGGAGTGTCACCCCGTTCAGAAAGAAGGACGTGCCGATCGTGGCTCAGAGCACCGAGACCACCGACTGGGTCTCCCGTTTCGCGGATGAGGTCATCGAGGAGTCGGAGCGCCGGGCCCCGGGCAAACCGGTCGTCGTCGCGTCCGGACTCTCACCCTCCGGCCCGATCCACCTCGGGAACCTCCGCGAGGTCATGACCCCGCACCTCGTCGCCGACGAGATCCGCCGCCGCGGCCACCAGGTCCGGCACCTGATCTCCTGGGACGACTACGACCGCTACCGCAAGGTCCCGGCCGGCGTCGCCGGCATCGACGAGTCGTGGGCCGAGCACATCGGCAAGCCGCTGACCTCCGTCCCGGCACCGCGCGGATCGTCGCACCCCAACTGGGCCGAGCACTTCAAGGCCGCGATGATCGAGTCGCTCGCCGAGCTGGGCGTCGAGTTCGACGGGATCAGCCAGACCGAGCAGTACACCTCCGGCGCCTACCGCGAGCAGATCCTGCACGCCATGAGGCACCGGAACGACATCGACGCGATCCTCGCCCAGTACCGCACCAAGAAGGCCGCGCCCAAGAAGCAGCAGAAGCCGCTGGACGAGGCCGAGCTGGAGGCCGAGGAGGGCTCCGGCGCCGCGTCCGAGGACGACGGCAGCTCCGGCGCCGCCGGGTACTTCCCCTACAAGCCGTACTGCGGCGCCTGCGGCAAGGACCTGACCACCGTCACCTCCTACGACGACGACACCACCGAGCTGGCCTACACCTGCGACGAGTGCGCCTTCGCGGAGACCGTCCGGCTCAGCGAGTTCAACCGCGGCAAGCTGGTCTGGAAGGTCGACTGGCCGATGCGCTGGGCGTACGAGGGCGTGATCTTCGAGCCGAGCGGCGTCGACCACTCCTCGCCCGGCTCCTCGTTCCAGGTCGGCGGCCAGATCGTCGGCATCTTCGGCGGCAAGCAGCCCATCGGCCCCATGTACGCGTTCGTCGGCATCTCCGGCATGGCCAAGATGTCCTCCTCCCGCGGTGGCGTGCCCACCCCGGCCGACGCACTGAAGATCATGGAGCCGCAGCTCCTGCGGTGGCTCTACGCCCGCCGCAGGCCCAACCAGTCCTTCAAGATCGCCTTCGACCAGGAGATCCAGCGCCTCTACGACGAGTGGGACAAGCTCGCCGCCAAGGTCGCCGACGGCTCCGCCCTGCCCGGCGACCTGGCCGCGTACACGCGTGCCGTCGGAACCGCCGCCGGCGAGCTGCCGAAGACCCCCCGTCCGCTGCCCTACCGCACCCTCGCCTCCGTCGCCGACATCACCGCCGGCCACGAGGACCAGGCCCTGCGGATCCTCTCCGAACTCGACCCCGAGCAGCCGCTCGGCTCCCTCGACGAGGTACGGCCGCGCTACGACCGCGCCGAGGCGTGGATCAACACGCACGTCCCCGCCGACCAGCGGACCATCGTGCGCGACGAACCCGACGTCGACCTGCTGAAGTCCCTCGACGAGGCGTCCCAGCAGTCCGTACGCCTGCTCCTCGACGGTCTCGCCGACCACTGGTCCCTCGACGGCCTCACCCACCTCGTGTACGGCGTGCCCAAGGTCCAGGCCGGCTTCCCCGCCGACGCCACGCCCAAGGAACTGCCGCCCGAGATCAAGACGGCCCAGCGGACGTTCTTCGCCCTGCTGTACCACCTGCTGGTCGGCCGCGACACCGGCCCCCGGCTGCCCACGCTGCTGCTGGCCGTGGGCCAGGACAGGGTGCGCAAGCTGCTCGGCGCCTGACGCACGAGCGGTGACGGAAGAAGGGGCCCTCCGCAGCGGCGGAGGGCCCCTTCCTTTGGTCGTTCACACCGTCACGCGATGTGGTCCTCCTGCAGTTCCGCGGTGTGGCGGTTGGTGAAACGATTGACCATCCGCTCCGCCTCCCCCTTCGGCAGCGCCACGCCGAAGGTCGCCTCCACGTCGTCCCTGAACTGACCGGCGGTCGGATAACTGCCGTCGATCGACTTCCGGAACACCAGGTAGAAGTCCTCCTCCGTCGGCTCCGCCACGGGACCACCGCCGCCTTCGCCCAGTTCGCGTGTACGGTTCGGACCCACCGGGATGGGGAAGCTGCCGGTCTCCTCCGGGGACGGCTGCTGGAACTGCTCCGGCGGCTGGTCCTCGTACCAGTCCTCGTACTGCTCCTCCGGGGCGTACTGCGGCTCCTGGAGCATCGGATCGTAGGTGGGGTCGTAGCCGCCGTGGTACTCCACCTCGCGCGGAGCCTGGAACCAGGGGCTCTGCTCGTCCGCCTGGGGCTCCTCCGACGGGCCCGGGTGCTGGCGGGGGAGCTCGGGGCGCGCCTCGCCGTGCGGTGCCGCCGGCCGCGGGGCGGGGACCGCCGCCGCGGTGGGGGCGCTCGCGGCGACGGCGGGGACCAAGGTCGCCTCGATGCCCGCCGCCGCCAGGCCCGCCGGAGCCGTCTCCGCCAGCGGCACGCCGTACCGAGCCAGCCTCAGCGGCATCAGCGACTCCACCGGAGCCTTCCTGCGCCACGCCCGGCCGAAACGGGAGCGCAGCCGCGCCTGGTAGACGAGACGTTCCTGCTCCAGCTTGATGACCTGGTCGTAGGAACGGAGCTCCCACAGCTTCATACGACGCCACAGCAGGAACGTGGGCACCGGAGAGAGCAGCCAGCGGGTGAGACGCACCCCCTCCATGTGCTTGTCGGCCGTGATGTCGGCGATGCGGCCGACCGCGTGACGGGCCGCCTCCACCGCCACGACGAACAGCACTGGGATCACCGCGTGCATCCCCACACCCAGCGGATCCGGCCAGGCGGCGGCACCGTTGAAGGCGATCGTCGCCGCCGTCAGCAGCCACGCCGTCTGGCGGAGCAACGGGAAGGGGATACGGATCCACGTCAACAGCAGATCCAGGGCGAGCAGCACACAGATGCCCGCGTCGATGCCCACCGGGAACACGTAGGAGAAGTTCCCGAAGCCCTTCTTGATGGCCAGCTCACGGACGGCCGCGTACGAACCGGCGAAGCCGATGCCGGCGATGATCAGCGCGCCGGTCACGACCACGCCGATGAGCACGCGGTGCATCCGAGTCAGCTGCAGTGGCGCGGCCACTCGCACTCCCCTCCCCTTGCGTGATGTTGCGCGCAACAGAGTGGCACACGTGTGCGGCGAACGTGGTGCCGGTCGGCCGCCACGGCCGTCCGGTCAGCTCTTCTTCGCGGCCGACTTGGAGGGGGACGCGCTGGACGAGGCCGACCCGGACGGCGACGACGAGGACCCGGAAGACGGCTTCGACGACTTCGACGGCTTCGGCGACGAGGACGACGAAGTCCCCGATCCGCCCGACCCGTTGGCCGACGACACCGCCGCCACCACTTCCTTGAGCGCCTTCTCCGCCGCCTTCGTCAGATCGTCGGCGTCAGGGGTCTTCTCGCCCGCGAGACCGGCACCGTTGTAGTCGAGCGTCACGACGACGTTCTCCACCCGGGCCACCACCGTCTGCTGCTTGAAGAGGCCTTCCTTCTTCTTCAGGTCGTACCGCACCGCCGACGCCTCCGCGCCCGTACCGGACAGCGGCACCACCTTGGTGTTCTTCGCACCGTCCACCGACTGCGCGTCCTTGACCTGCTGCCCGTAGTACGCGTGCGCCTGGTCGTCGGCGGAGCCGCGCGTGGCGTCCGAGTCGAAGCGGAGCAACGAGACGTTCAGCCAGCGGAACTGGGAGCCCTTCACACCGTTGTTGTCCAGACTGTTCCAGGCACACGAGCCACGCGCCGACAGATCGTCCGAGCCGCCCTTCTTCCCCGACCCGGCGCCCTTGGGAACGAGATCAGACAGCGTGCCCTTCGACAGCACCCCGCACGGATCGGGAAGCTTCCGGTACGCCGCCGCCCGCACCGTCGGGGACGCGCTCGCCGACGGCTGCGTGCTGCCACCGCTGGTCGCCGACGAAGCGCTCTCCGCACCGGACTTGGCCTTGGAATCGCCGGAGTCGGAGGAGCAGGCGGCCGTGATCAGGACCGCCGGGACGGCCGCCGCGCAGACAAGAGCGCGGCGAAGGCGCCTGGCTCCCCCGCCTCCCATGGCTCGCCGGGCACGGACGTCTCGCTGGGCTGCTCGCTGCATGGTTCCTTCACTCATGACGCTCGGTGTTCGTGCGGGTTCCTGCGGGGCCACGGTACGCGGTGGAGGAGCCGTGCGGATTCCGTTCTCGCGCTTCACCGGCAGGGGCGGGTGGGGCCGGCCGGGACGTCAGCCGCCCAGCGCGTCGTCCAGCCGCGAAGCCAGATCACGGGCCCTGTCCTGCATTTCCTTGCTGTCCGGGACCGCTCCCGTGGCCATCGGCTGCTCCTCGTACTGGATCGTGACGACGACGTTGGACGTGCGGAACACCACAGTCACCGTCCGCTGTTCGGCCGTCGAACCCGACGAGTTCAGCTGGTCGTCCAGATACGCCTCGTCACCGAGGTCGGAGAGCACGCGGGGCTGGAGATCGGCGGGCGCGACGCCCGACGAGGACGCGGACGAGCCCCCCGGCTCCGCCGACCCCGCCGGCGACGACGCGTCCGAGGACGGTTCGGTCCCGGCGGCGGAGGCACCGGCCTTGCCCGCGGAGCCCTTCGAGGACGCGGACGCACTGGGTGTGGCCTGCGGCGGAGCCGACGAGCCGGCCGGCTCCGGGAGATCCGCGGCCGTCTGCTTCTCCTCGAACAGCCGCTGCGCCTCGTCGTCGTCGCTGACCGCGTTGTCGTACGACACCACACGCTCGAAATCGACGGACAGACGGTCCGTGGCGTCGGTCGACTCGACCTTCCAGCGGCAGCCGACCTTGCGGTCGGTGTCGTAGGTGAGAGCGGCCTCGCCCCGGTAGGCCTTGTCCCGCTGGACCGGGTCGGTGATCTGCTGGATGCCCGGCAGCAGCCCGTCCAGGGCGTCGTGGCCGACCGCGCCACAGGGCTCGGGGAGCGTGCTGTACTTCCCCGGCTGGGCGGCGACCGTCGCCGTTCCGGCGTCGCCCGGGTTGGCGTTGTCCGTCGGACCGTCGTCCCCGGACCCGCTCGTGCAGCCGGCCAGCAGCGCCGCGAGGAGGGCGGCGGTGCCGGTTACGTACGCCTTCCGCTGCACGGTCGGGCTCCTCTCGACGGTGTGCTCGCTGGTGTCCGCTTGCTCGGTGCTCCAGTGTCCCCGCTGGTTAATCGCTTGCCGCAGCGGGGCGGTCCCCGGAGACAATGTGTATCGCACGCACCGCCGTGGACGCCGGTCCCTTGTCCTTTTCATCGACCTTGGCGCCGTTTTTGCGTTTTGCTGCTTTCAAGCCTTTTGTTGTTGCTTCCGGGGGAATGAGGAACACATGTCGTACGTGGAGATGCCGGGCGCCAAGGTCCCGATCCGGATGTGGACGGACCCGGCGACGGTCGAGGACGTGGCCCTGCGCCAGCTCCAGAACGTGGCCACCCTGCCGTGGATCGAGGGCCTGGCCGTGATGCCGGACGTCCACTACGGGAAGGGCGCGACGGTCGGCTCGGTCATCGCCATGCGGGGCGCGGTGTGCCCGGCGGCGGTCGGGGTGGACATCGGCTGCGGGATGTCGGCGGTGAAGACGTCCCTGACGGCGAACGATCTCCCCGGGGACCTGTCCCGGCTGCGGTCGAAGATCGAGCAGGCGATCCCGGTGGGGCGGGGGATGCACGAGGAGCCCGTGGAGCCGGGGGACTTCCACGGGCTGGCGACGGCCGGGTGGGACGAGTTCTGGGGGCGGTTCGACGGGGTTGCGGAGGCGGTCAAATTCCGTCAGGAACGCGCCTGGAAGCAGATGGGCACGCTCGGAAGTGGGAACCACTTTGTCGAGGTGTGCACGGATACGGACGGTTCCGTGTGGCTGATGCTCCACTCCGGCTCCCGCAACATCGGCAAGGAACTCGCCGAGCACCACATCGGCGTGGCTCAGAAGCTCCCGCACAACCAGGGCCTGGTCGACCGTGACCTCGCGGTCTTCGTCTCGGACACCCCGCAGATGGCGGCCTACCGCAACGACCTGTTCTGGGCGCAGGAGTACGCCAAGTACAACCGTACGCTCATGATGGCGCTCCTGAAGGACGTGATCCGCAAGGAGTTCAAGAAGGCCAGGCCGACCTTCGAGCCGGAGATCTCCTGCCACCACAACTACGTGGCGGAGGAGCGGTACGAGGGCATGGACCTGCTCGTCACCCGCAAGGGCGCGATCCGGGCCGGCTCCGGCGAGTACGGGATCATCCCGGGCTCGATGGGCACGGGGTCGTACATCGTGAAGGGCCTCGGCAACGAGCTGTCCTTCAACTCGGCCTCGCACGGCGCCGGCCGGCGGATGAGCCGCAACGCGGCCAAGCGGCGCTTCTCGACCCAGGACCTGGAAGAGCAGACCCGGGGCGTGGAGTGCCGCAAGGACTCCGGCGTCGTGGACGAGATCCCGGGCGCCTACAAGTCGATCGACCAGGTCATCGACCAGCAGCGGGACCTGGTGCAGGTCGTGGCGAAGCTGAAGCAGGTCGTCTGCGTCAAGGGTTAGGCACGGTGAGGGGCGCGACGGACACTCGTCGCGCCCCTCGCGTGCTCACAGCGGCTGTGGTGACAGCGAGTCCAGCCACCGCACCAGGCGGTCTCCCTCGCGGGTCATGACGGACGGGTCGCGCAGGGCGTTGGTCAGGAGGGACATGCCCTGGTAGGCGGAGACGAGGGTGAGGGCCAGGTCGTCGGGGGCGGGGTGGCCGAGTTCGCGGAACTGGGCGGCCGTCCAGTCCAGCAGGCGGCGGATCACCGCGCCGGCCTCCGCGTCGAGGGTGCCGTCCGCGCGTTTGCCGAGTTCGACGGCCAGGGTGCCGGTGGGGCAGCCGTGGCGGGCGGCCGTTTCGCGCTGGGACACCCAGGCTTCGACCAGGGCCTTGAGGCGCTCACGCGGGTCCGGTAGCCGGTCGAGGGTGCCGGTGAGTTCGTCGAGGTGGGCCCGGTGTTCCGCGAGGGCGGCCTGGACGAGCTCGTCCTTCGTCTTGAAGTAGTAGTAGACGTTTCCCACCGGGACGCCGGCCTCGCGGGCGATGTCGGCGAGCGTGGTGCGTTCGATGCCCTGTGCGTGCAGGACCCGGGCGGCCGCCGCCGTGAGTCGTCGGCGCTTCTGCGACGCTTGTGCCCGCCGATCCACTGAGTTCGTCACCTGACTGACTATAGGCAGGCGGGGTGGGGTGGTAGTGTCGTCGTTGTTAGTTAGTCGACTAACTCAATCAGGGGGTTCTGATGATCGTCGTGACGGGTGCCACCGGGAACATCGGTCGGGTGCTGGTGCGGTTGCTCGCCGGGAGCGGTGAGGAGGTCGTGGCCGTCTCGCGCGGAGAGCGGGCGGGGGAGGGCCCGGCCGGTGTGCGGTGGGCGCGGGGCGGGGTGGGGGATGCGGGGAGTCTGCGGCCCGCCCTCGAAGGGGCGCGGGCGGTGTTCCTGGTGCTGGGAGGGGAGCTGAACTTCCGGGGGGAGGCGCCGGACGTGCTGGTGGAGGCGGTCGTGGACGCCGGGGCCGAGCGGATCGTGCTCGTGTCCTCGCAGGTCGCCGGCACCCGGCCCGACGCGTCCTCGCACGACCGGCTGCGGGGGTTCGAGCGGGCGGTGCGGGCGTCCGGGCGGGAGTTCACCGTGCTGCGGCCGGCGGGGTTCGCGTCCAACGCGTTCGCCTGGGCCGGGTCCGTCCGGGCCCGGCGTACCGTCCACGCGCCCTTCGGCGAGGTCGCGCTGCCCGTGGTCGACCCGGCGGACGTCGCCGCCGTGGCCGCCGCCGCGTTGCGCGAGGACGGGCACGCGGGACGGGTGTACGAGCTGACCGGGCCGGAGCTGATCAGCCCCCGTCGGCAGACCGAGGTGATCTCGGCGGCCCTCGGCGAGCAGGTGGGGTTCGTGGAGCTGTCGCGTGCGGAGGCGCACGCGGGGATGGCCCGGTCGATGCCGGAGCAGGTCGTCGCGGGCACGCTGGACGTGCTCGGCGACCCGCTGCCCGCCGAGCAGCGGGTCGGCTCGGACGTGCAGGCGGTGCTGGGCCGGCCGGCGGCGCCGTTCTCGGCGTGGGTCGCGCGCCACCTGCCGGCGTTCGCCTAGGTGCTACTTCGCGTGCCGTACCGCGTAGATCATGATGAACGCGACGATGTGGATGCCGAACAGGAAGTAGGCCAGGAAGTACCAGACCTGGCGTTCGTCCTTGGTCTCCTGGGCCAGGCGCCGCTTCTCCGGGGAATCCGGGGAGTCCTGGGCGTTCACCGCTGTTCCCGGTGCACCTTCGTGTTGGACGCCTGGGCGCGCGGGCGCAGGACCAGGAGGTCGACGTTGACGTGGCTGGGGCGGGTCACCGCCCAGGTGATGGTCTCGGCGACGTCGTCGGCGGTGAGGGGTTCGGCGACGCCCTGGTAGACCTTCTCCGCCTTCTCCTGGTCGCCGCCGAAGCGGGTGAGGGCGAACTCCTCCGTCCGGACCATGCCGGGAGCGATCTCGATCACGCGGACGGGCTGGCCGACGATCTCCAGGCGGAGGGTCTCGGCGAGGACGTGGGCGCCGTGCTTGGCGGCGACGTAGCCGGCGCCGCCCTCGTAGGTGCCGTGGCCGGCGGTGGAGGAGACGACCACGACGACGCCGTCGCCGCTCGCGACCAGCTTGGGCAGCAGGGCCTGGGTCAGGTTCAGAGTGCCGATGACGTTGGTCTCGTACATCGTGCGCCAGTCGGCGGGGTCGCCGGTGGCGACCGGGTCGGCGCCGAGGGCGCCGCCCGCGTTGTTGACGAGGACGCCGATCGTCTCGAAGGCGGTGGCGAACTCGTCGACGGCGGCGCGGTCGGTGACGTCCAGCTGGTAGGCGACGGCGGAGTGGCCGGCCTGGGTGAGTTCCTCGGCGAGGGCCTCGATGCGGTCCTTGCGGCGGGCGGTGAGGACGACGCGGTAGCCGGCCGCGGCGAGCTGCCGGGCCGTGGCGGCGCCGATGCCGCTGCTCGCGCCGGTGACGACGGCGATGCGGGAGGCGGCGGACGGGGCGGCGGTGGCCATGGCTGCTCCTGGGGCTGCGTCGGGGTGTGCGACCTGGGTTCCGTCCAGCCTAAGTGACCTTCAGCCGCCGTTCCGCGGCGCCCACATGATCACGGCCATCCCGGCCAGGCAGATCAGCGCGCCGGCGATGTCCCAGCGGTCGGGGCGGTAGCCGTCGGCGACGACGCCCCACAGCAGGGAGCCGGCCACGAAGATCCCGCCGTAGGCGGCGAGGATGCGGCCGAAGTGGGCGTCCGGCTGGAAGGTGGCGACGAAGCCGTACGCGCCGAGGGCGAGGACGCCCCCGGTGATCCACAGCCCGCCGCGGTGTTCCCGGACGCCCTGCCAGACCAGCCAGGCGCCGCCGATCTCGAAGAGGGCGGCGACGACGAAGAGGGCGGCGGAACGGAGGACCGGCATGGGGCCAGCTTCTCAGGCGGGGGAGGTGTCACCTGTTGGAGGGCGCCTGACGGGCGGCGCGCGTGGCATACATCCGTACGACAGTCGTACCCGCGTCGGTGCGGCGCGTGAGCGAGGAGTGGTGAGGGCGTGCGGATGCGGGCGTGGGTGTTGTCCGGGGTGTGTGCCGGTGCCGTGCTGGTGCCGGGGATCGCGGTGGCCGCTCCGGCGCCGGGGGCCGATCTCGCCTTCCACGGGAGCGTGGTGCTGGAGGGGGACCGGGCGGAGGTGCTGCTGACCCCGCGCAACAACGGGCCCGACGAGGTCGCGGACGCGACGGTCCGGCTGCGCTGGTCGGTGGAGCTGGCCGACGCGCAGGAGCTGCCCGCCCGGTGTGCGCGGGAGGACGCGCGGACGGTGGTGTGCGGGACGGGGGCGCTGGCCGTGGACGCGGCGGGGGAGCGGCTGCGGGTGCCGGTGCGGCTGCGGGAGCGGCCTGCCGAGCTGACGCTGGAGATCGACACGGCGTGGAGTGCGGGGGCGGCGGACGGGGACCGGACGAACGACCGGATGGCGGTGCTCGTGCTGGCGACGGGGGACTCGTACGCCTTCTGACGCCTTCTCGGGGCGTTCTAGGCGGGGTTCTCCGCGTCGTAGCGTTCGCGGGCGGTGCGGACCTCGTCGAAGTGGGTCTCGGCCCAGTCCTTCACCGCGGTGAGCAGGCCGGCGAGGCTGGCGCCGAGCGGGGTGAGGGCGTAGTCGACGCGGACCGGGACGGAGGGGGTGACCGTGCGGCTGATGATGCCGTCCCGTTCCAGGGCGCGCAGGGTCTGGGTGAGCATCTTGGGGCTGACGCCGGCGATCTTGCGGCCGAGGTCGCTGTAGCGCAGGGGGCCGGGGGCCAGGGCGGAGACGACGAGGCTGACCCACTTGTCGCTGAGGCGTCCGAGGAGCTGGTTGGTGGGGCAGCCGCGGATGAAGGCGTCGTAGGCGGCGCGGGCCTGTTCGCGGCGCTGGGCGGCGGTCATGGTGGCCATGGCTCTCCTCCGGGTCGGCTACGCACTCCGAGGTAACTACTTACCGATGGATAGTAGCTCTCCTACGGTTGGTGGTGCGGCCGGAAAGGTGCCGCGGGAATCATCGACTGGCTTGTTATCCAGGGGAGTTGTCATGCGTGCTGCGGTGGTGAGGACGTTCGGCGGTCCGGACGCGGTGGAGATCGCGGAGGTGCCGGTGCCGGAGCCGGGGGCGCGTCAGGTGCGGATCAAGGTGGCCGCGGGGGCGCTGAACCCCGTGGACGCGGGGGTGCGCGCGGGGTTCTTCGGCGGGGCCGGCAAGACGCTCGGCCTCGGCTGGGACGTCGCCGGGACGGTGGACGCGGTGGGGGCGGCCGCGGCCTGGCAGGTCGGCGACCCGGTGGTGGCGCTGGTGCCGGGAGTGGCCGAGCCGCTGGGGGCGCACGCCGAGTACGTCGTCGTGGCCGCGGACGCGGCGGCGAAGGCGCCGGCCGCGGTGGACGCCGTGCATGCGGGCACCCTGCCGCTGAACGGGCTGACCGCGCTCCAGGCGCTGGATCTGCTGGATCTCGCGCCGGGTGGGTCCCTGCTGGTGACCGGGGCGGCGGGCGCGGTCGGCGGCTTCGCCGTGCAGCTGGCCGCGCACCGGGGGCTGGAGGTGACCGGGCACGCCCGGGCGGGCGACGAGGGGCTGGTGCGCTCGCTCGGTGCCGCGCGCTTCACGTCGGACGGGGTCGCGCCGGGGAGCGTGGACGCGGTGCTGGACGCGGCGGTGCTGGGCGGGGCGGCCCTGGAGTGGGTGCGGGACGGGGGTGCGTACGTCGGGGTGCGGCCGGGGGCGCAGCCCGGGCCGGTGCGCGGGGTGCGGACGGGGGCCGTGGAGGTGGCCGCGGACGGGGCGGGGCTGGCGGAGCTGGTCCGGCTGGTGGACGAGGGGGTGCTGACCCTGCGGGTGGCCGGGACCTACGCGCTGGAGGAGGCGGCCGGGGCGCACGCCCGGCTGGCGGAGGGCGGGGTGCGGGGGCGGCTGGTGCTGGTGCCCTGACCCCTGGCGGGGGGCCGGAATAACCGGGGAGTGCGGGCCGTTCCGGGGGTATAGTTGAACGGTCAACAACCTGGAGGGTGAGCGACCATGCAGTTCGGGATCTTCACGGTCGGCGACGTCACGCCGGACCCCACCACGGGGCGGACCCCGACCGAGCGCGAGCGGATCAAGGCCATGGTCGCCATCGCGCTCAAGGCCGAGGAGGTCGGCCTGGACGTCTTCGCGACCGGCGAGCACCACAACCCGCCGTTCGTGCCGTCGTCGCCGACCACGATGCTCGGTTACATAGCCGCGCGGACGCGGAAGCTGGTCCTCTCCACCTCCACCACGCTGATCACCACCAACGACCCGGTGAAGATCGCGGAGGACTACGCGATGCTCCAGCACCTGGCGGACGGGCGCGTGGACCTGATGATGGGCCGCGGCAACACCGGGCCGGTGTATCCGTGGTTCGGCCAGGACATCCGGGAAGGCATCAACCTCGCCGTCGAGAACTACGCCCTGCTGCGCCGGCTGTGGACCGAGGACGTCGTCGACTGGGAGGGCAAGTTCCGCACCCCGCTGCAGGGCTTCACCTCCACCCCGCGCCCGCTGGACGACGTACCGCCGTTCGTCTGGCACGGCTCCATCCGCTCGCCGGAGATCGCCGAGCAGGCCGCGTACTACGGCGACGGCTTCTTCCACAACAACATCTTCTGGCCCGCCGACCACACCCGCCGGATGGTGGAGTTCTACCGGAAGCGGTACGCCCACTACGGGCACGGCACCCCGGAGCAGGCGATCGTCGGCCTGGGCGGCCAGGTGTTCATGCGCAGGAACTCGCAGGACGCGGTGCGGGAGTTCCGGCCGTACTTCGACAACGCGCCGGTGTACGGCCACGGACCCTCGCTGGAGGACTTCACCGAGCAGACCCCGCTGACCGTGGGCTCGCCGCAGCAGGTGATCGAGAAGACCCTGTCCTTCCGCGAGTACGCCGGCGACTACCAGCGCCAGCTGTTCCTCATGGACCACGCGGGACTGCCGCTGAAGACCGTGCTGGAGCAGCTCGACATGCTCGGCGAGGAGGTCGTGCCGGTGCTGCGCGAGGAGTTCGCCAAGGGGCGTCCCGCGGACGTGCCGGAGGCACCGACCCACCAGTCCCTGCTCGCCGCGAAGGAGAAGGAGGCGGCCACCGTATGAACGAGCGCATGAACGAGCGCATGAACGAGCGCATGAACGAGCGCGTGAGCGAGCGCGTCAACGGCAGCGACCGTGCCAACGGCGGCGCGGACGGCCGTGCGCGGGACGACCGCATGAAGCTGGTCGTGGTGTCCGCGGGGCTGAGCGTCCCGTCCTCCACCCGGCTGCTCGCCGACCGGCTGGCCGCCGCGGTCGGCCGGCACACGCCGGTGGACGTCGAGGTGGTCGAGCTGCGGGAACTCGCGGTGGAGATCGCGCACCACCTCACCAACGGGTTCCCGGGCAGGGGTCTCGCCGCCGCGCAGGACGCGGTGGCGGCGGCCGACGGGCTGATCGTCGTCACGCCGGTGTTCAGCGCGTCGTACAGCGGGCTGTTCAAGTCCTTCTTCGACGTGCTGGACAGGGACGCACCGGCCGGGAAGCCGGTGCTGATCGCGGCGACCGGGGGCACGGGACGGCACTCGCTCGTGCTGGAGCACGCGCTGCGGCCGCTGTTCGCCTACCTGCGGGCCGTGGTCGTGCCGACGGCGGTGTACGCCGCCTCCGAGGACTGGGGCGCGGAAGGACTGGCCGAGCGGATCGAGCGGGCGGCGGGGGAGCTGGCCGCGCTGATGCCGCTGACTCCGCGGGGAACGGAGGAGACCGTGGTGCCCTTCGCGGAACAGCTGGCCAGGCTCGGCGGGCCGGCCCGGTGACCGGGCGCCGGTGAGAAGACGGTAGGGCGGTGGGCCGGGTTGTCCCCGTGACGGTGAGAGGCCGGTAAAAAGCGTGATCGTAGGCCCGGCGCCCCCGGTCCGACCGCCCCCGGCCTTGGCACACTGACTACGTGCCCCAGACTGTGCTGCTCGCCGAAGACGACCGTGCCATCCGTCATGCCCTGGAGCGTGCCCTGACGCTGGAGGGGTACCAGGTGACGGCGGTCGCCGACGGCGTGGAAGCGCTGGCGCAGGCCCACACGAACCCGCCGGACGTCCTCGTGCTCGACGTGATGATGCCGGGCATCGACGGCCTCCAGGTCTGCCGGGTGCTGCGCGCCGAGGGCGACCGGACCCCGATCCTGATGCTCACCGCGCTCGTGGAGACCGCCGACCGCATCGCGGGCCTGGACGCCGGCGCCGACGACTACGTGGTCAAGCCGTTCGACGTCGAGGAGGTCTTCGCCCGGCTGCGGGCCCTGCTGCGCCGCACCAGCCCGGTGCCCGCCGCCGGTGCCGTGGCGGAGAGCACCGGGCGGGAGGCGCAGGTGACCGACCGGCAGGTGGAGGCCGCCGGCATCCGCATGGACCTCCAGGCCCGCCGGGCCTGGCGGGGCCGGCGCGAGCTGGAACTGACCCGCACCGAGTTCGAGCTGCTGGAACTGCTCGCGCGCAACGCGGGCATCGTCCTCGACCACTCCACGATCTACGACCGGATCTGGGGCTACGACTTCGGGCCCGGCTCCAAGAACCTCGCCGTCTACGTCGGCTACCTGCGCCGCAAGCTGGACGAGCCCGGCGCCCCGCAGCTGATCCACACGGTGCGGGGCGTGGGTTACGTGCTGCGGGAGGACTAGGTGGGGCGCCGCTGGCGGCTGCCGGCCGGGCCCCGGCCGAAGCTCGTCTCCCTGCGCACCACGTTCGCGGTCTCCTTCGCGGCCGTCACCGCCGCCGTGACGATCCTCGTCGGCATCCTGTCGTACAACTCCGCCGCCCGGCTCGTCCGCGTCGACCAGCAGTCGGTGTTCACGCAGGTCGTGCAGGACGTGCGGGACGAGGTGCGGCAGCACGCGATGAGCCCGGACGACTTCTCCTCCTCCCGTCCCGGGCACGACGTGGTCCGCCCCGCCCGCACCGACGTGCAGGTGCTCGGCGCGCAGGGGCAGATCGTGGACCACGGCAGCCCGGTGCTGCCGGTCACCGCCCCGGACCGGGACATGGCCGTCGCGCGGACGGCCGGGCGGGTGGTCCAGCACAAGGACGTACGGGTGGACGCGGACCTGTTCCGCATCGCCACCGTCTCCCTCGGCGACGGGCGCGGAGCCGTGCAGGTGGCGCAGGAGTTCAGCGACACCGAGGACCTGCTGCGGGCGCTCCAGCGGCGGACGCTGATCCTGATGGCGGCGGTCGTGGTGGCGGCGGGGCTGTTCGGATGGTGGCTGGCCCGGCGGATCACCCGGCGCCTGGTGGTCCTCACCTCGGCCGCCGAGGACGTCGCCCGCACCCGGCAGCTGGGCATCCAGGTGCCGGTGGCCGGTCTGGACGAGGTGGGGCGCCTCGGCCGCGCCTTCGACCGGATGCTGGGGCGGCTCGCGCAGTCGGAGGAGGACCAGCGCAGGCTGGTGCAGGACGCCGGGCACGAACTGCGCACCCCGCTCACCTCCCTGCGGACGAACATCTCCCTGCTCCGGCGCATCGACGAACTCCCGCCCGGCAGCCGGGAGGAGCTGGTCGCCGACCTCTCCCAGGAGGCGAGGGAACTGACCGACCTGGTCAACGAGCTGGTCGACCTCGCTGCCGGGCAGTCCGACGCCGAGCCGCCCCAGCGGGTGGATCTCGCCGACCTCGCCGAGGACGTCGTCGGGCTGGCCAGACGCCGAGCCGGCCGGGACGTCGTGCTGAGCGCGAGCGGTGACACCACGACCGACGGACGGCCCGGGATGCTCCAGCGGGCCATCTCCAACCTGGTCGAGAACGCGGCCAAGTTCGACCGGGGCGGCAAGGCGCCGATCGAGGTCGCCGTCACCGGCCCGGCCCGGCCCGGCACGGTGCGGGTGGAGGTGCGGGACCGGGGGCCGGGGATCGCCGAGGGCGACCTCGTCCGCATCTTCGACCGCTTCTACCGCGCCGCCGACGCCCGCTCCCTGCCCGGCTCGGGCCTCGGCCTCTCCATCGTCCGCGAGGTCGCCATGGCCCACGGCGGGGCCCCGTTCGCCTACCGGCGCGAGGGGGGCGGCGCGGTCATCGGGTTCACGGTCGGGGGCGGGATCGTGCCGGGCGCCGGCCGGGGTGAGTAGGCGTGCCTGCCCGGCGACCGGTGGGCACGCACCCGCGCGCGCTCCCATCCCGGCCGTAGCGTTGCCGGTGCCCCGGGAGAGCCCGCCGGCCGCGACCACGCCCGGGGCCACGCCGTGCACGTCGACCGGGTCCGCGGCCATGCCCGGGACCATGCCGTGCACCTCGACCGGGACCGTGGCCACGCCGGGGACCATGCCGTGCAGCCCGACCGGGATCGCGGCCACGCCGGGGACCCCGCCGTGCACCCCGGACCGCGGCCACGCCCGGGGCCATGCCGTGCACCCCGACGGGGACCGCGGCCACGCCGGGGACCCCGCCGTGCACCCCGGACCGCGGCCATGCCCGGGGCCATGCCGTGCACCCCGACGGGGACCGCGGCCACGCCGGGGACCCCGCCGTGCACCCCGACGGGGACCGCGGCCACGCCGGGGACCCCGCCGTGCACCTCGACCGGGACCGCGGCCATGCCCGGGACCCCGCCGTGCACCCCGACGGGGACCGCGGCCATGCCCGGGACCCCGCCGTGTACGCCGACCGGGACCGCGGCCATGCCCGGGACCATGCCGTGTACGCCGACCGGGACCGCGGCCACGCCCGGGACCCCGGCGGCGACCGCCGCCGGACCGGCCCGTTGCGGTGTCCGTGCCCTCGGCCTCGGCTGTTCCGGATGCGGCGGGCTCGTGTTCGTCGCGGCGGCGGCCCTGTTCGTCCAGCTCGGCGTGCCGCCGGGGCCGAGCGCACCGGCGTCGGCACGCAGGACACCCTGGACGCCGGCTTGCCACGACGGTGGTCCGCTCGGACTGGAGGAGACCGTCGACGGCGCCTACCGGACGGCCCACGACCGGGCGCTGGACCACGTGCCCGCGAGCCAGGCGTGCGCGGGCTGCACCGGCGGCTGCCGGACGAGGGCTGGGAAGTCTCGTCGTACCGCGGGGGCGGCAAGAGCGGGTACTGGTCGCCGTACGTCCGGCGGGACGGCGACGAGCCGGCCCCGGCCGGCCGGGCGGCGAGGACCCCTGCCACCCCGTGACGCCGCCCGCTCCCGGGCCGGGGAGGCGGTGAGCGGTCCGGCCGCGCTCAGTCGGCCTGTCCGCGCCGGGCCGCCGTCAGGTGCCAGGCCAGATTGCCCACCGCCGCCCCGGCGGCCACGGCGGCGACGATCACCCCGCCGGTCGCGAGGCCGTCGCTGAACAGGTGCGGGCGCCGGTCCAGGCTGTGCAGCCCGAAGCCGCACAGCTCGTACACGCCGACGGCGGCGATGACCAGGCTGACGACCAGCACGGCCAGCGTCGGCGCCAGATCGCGGGCGCAGACCTCCGTACCGGGCTCCGCTTCCGTGGTGTCCTGCATGGGTCCCCCGTTGAACAGACGTGTGAACAGCCCGGTGGGCGCTGGCGATTGGGAACCTACAATACGTAGGGTCGGATAGGGTCGACGCCGTGCGGATCTACATCAGCGCGGACATGGAAGGCATCACCGGACTCGTCGACGCCGACGACGTCCAGCCGGGCGGCCGGGACTACGAGCGGGGCCGCACCATGATGGCCGAGGACGTGAACGCCGCCGTGCGGGGCGCCTTGGCCGCCGGGGCGAGAAGCGTCCTCGTCAACGACGCCCACGGGCCGATGCGCAACCTGCTCCCCGAGGCCCTGCACCCGGCGGCCCGCCTGGTCCGGGGCAGGCCCAAGCAGCTCAGCATGCTGGAGGGCCTGACCGGGGAGTACGACGCCGCGCTGTGCGTCGGCTACCACTCCCGGGCCGGGGCGCCGGGCGTGCTCAGCCACAGCTTCATGGGGCACGAGATCGAGGACATGTGGCTGGACGGCCGCCCGGTCGGCGAGATCGGCCTCGCCCATGCCACGGCGGCGGCCCTTGGGGTGCCGGTGGTGGTCCTCACGGGTGACGACGCGGCGTGCGCGGAGATGACGGAGTGGGACGCGTCGGTCGTGACCGTCCCGGTGAAGTACGCCCGTGACCGGTTCGCGGCCGAGCTGCGGCCGGCCGCGGAGGCGCGCGAGGCCGTCGAGGAGGCGGTCACCCGGGCGCTGACCCCGGCCCCGGCCCGCCCCGAGCCGTCCGCCGCCGAGGCGACCCTCACCGTGCGCTGGCAGTCCGCCTCGGTCGCCGTCACCCTGCTGGGCGTCCCCGGCGTGACCGCCGAGGACGCGCGGACGGTCCGGGCGAGCGGACCGCTGCCCGCGCTGTTCCGGCAGTTCGGGGTGTGGATGCGGGTGGCGGCCTCGCTCACGAACCAGGCGCCGTACTGCTGACCTCGTCGTGGCGGTGCCGGGCGGTGCCGGGCGGTGCCGGGCGGTGCCGGGCGGTGCTGCGGGCGCCGTAGTGGGTGGAGCACCGGTGGCGGCGGCCGTGGCGGAGCAGACAGCGGTCGCGGGGCGGTGAGCCGCAGGCGGTGAGGCGCTCGGCGTCCGGCCCGGTGAGCAGGCCGGCGGTGTCGGCGGTCGGGGCGCGCTCCACGATCCGGGGGCGGGCCGCGCTCCGGTCGGCCGGGACCGCCGGCCGTCGCGTTCACGCCTGCGCGCCGGCCCCCAGGACGTCGAGCATGGCCCGGGTGGCCGGGCCGGGGTTGAAGCGGCTCCACGCCAGACACTCCACGCGGCGCGGCCCGTCGGCCACCGGGACCAGCGCCAGCGCGGGATCACCGGCGGCCAGCGGCCGGATGAACGCCGAGGGCAGCAGCGCGACACCGAGCCCGCGCGCCACCAGCCGGGTGATCAGCTCCACCACCCCGGCCTCGTACGCCACGTCACGGACCAGGCCCGCCGCCGCGAACGCCTGATCCGACTGGGCCCGGGCGGGCGTCCCGGCCACGAAGTCCACGAACGTCTCGTCGGCGATGTCCCGCAGTGTCACCCGTCCCGCCCCCGCCAGCCGGTGCCCGGCGGCCACGACCAGGACGTGCGCGTCGTGCGCGAGGACCAGGCTCTCCACCCCGGAGGGCCGCTGGTCCTCCGGCAGTCCCAGGAAGGCGATGTCCAGGTCCCCCGCCCGGATCGCCGCCGCCAGCTCGTCACTGCGCCCGGACCGGAGCATCACCCGGACCTGCGGGTGCCGGGCCCGGTACCGCTGCAGCACCTCCGCCACGTCCACGGCGGCCGTGGTCACGATCACGCCGACGGCCAGCCGCCCCCGGACCACCCCGGCAGCGGCGGACGCGTCGGCCATCGCCCGGTCCGCCGCGGCCAGCGCCTCCCGCGCCCGGGCCACGAACGCCTCCCCGGCACTGGTGATCTCGACCCGTCGGCTGGTCCGCGCGAACAGCCGTACCCCCAACTCCCGCTCCAGCGCGCCGATCCGGTGACTGAGCGAGGACTGCACCACGTAACAGCGCTCGGCGGCCCGGGTGAAGTTACGGGTCTCGGCGACGGCGACGACGTACCGCATCTGCTGGAGGTCCACGCCGTCCATCGTTGTCGTTCATGGCTGCGATGACAACCATGTCCTGGACGCATGACGGGCCGTCCGCCGAGACTTTCCGACATGTCCCCGCCACCGCCCACCCACCGGCCGGCCACCGTCCTGCTGACCGCCCTCGCCCCCGCCGCCTGGGGCACGACCTACGTCGTCACCAGCGAACTCCTCCCGCCCGGGCACCCGTTGTTCGCCGGCCTCATGCGCTCCCTGCCCGCCGGACTGCTCGGCCTCGCCCTCACCCGCGTCCTGCCGCGCGGGGACTGGTGGTGGAAGGCCGTCGTCCTCGGCCTGCTCAACATCGGCGGGATGCCCCTGCTGTTCGTGGCCGCCCAGCGGCTCCCCGGCGGTGTCGCCGCCACCCTCGGCGCCGCCCAGCCGCTGCTGGTCGCCGCCCTGGCCATCGCGGTGCTCCACGACCGGCCGACCGCCTGGCGCTGGGCCTGGGGCGTCCTCGGCGTGGCCGGCGTCGGACTCGTCGTCCTGGGTCCGCACGCCCGGCTGGACGCGCTGGGGGTGCTCGCCGGTCTCGGCCATACGGCGACCATGGCCGGCGGGGTCGTCCTCACCAGGCGCTGGGGCCGGCCTGCGGGGGTCGGACCGCTGACCCTGGCCGGCTGGCAGCTCACCGTCGGGGGACTGCTCCTGCTCCCGCCGACCCTGATGTTCGAGGGGCTGCCCGAGCGGATCGACGCGGGCGCCGTCGGCGGTTACCTGTGGCTCGGCAGCATGGGCGGCCTGATCGCGTACACCCTCTGGTTCCGCGGCCTGGCCACCCTCCCGGTCGGCGCCTCCGCGCCCCTGGTGCTGCTCTCCCCGCTGGTCGCCACCGTCATCGGCACGGCCCGGGGCGAGTCCCTGACCCTGGCGCAGAGCTGCGGCTTCGCCCTGGCCCTGGCGGCGCTGCTGGCCGCGCAACTCGACCCACCGTGGACGAGAGGTCCAGGCGGCCCACCGCGGACGGCCGGTGACCCGAGAAGGCTCGACCATCCACCGCGGACGGGGAGATCCCTTCCGCCGCGGACGAGAAACGGAGAACGGACCCCATGAACGCAGCCATGACGATCGCGGTCCTCGGCGCCACCGGAACGGTCGGCAGCCGGGTCGCCACCGAAGCCGTCGCACGCGGCCACCGGGTGCTGGCCCTGTCCCGGAAGCCGACGAGCGAGCACCCGGCGGTGACACCCGTCCCGGTCGACGCCCGCGACCCCGACGCCGTACGCGCGGCGCTCGCGGACTCCGGCGCGGACACCGTCGTGATGACCGTACGCACCGACCCGGTGGACGAGGACTTCCTGCTCGGCACCACCCGCGCCGTCCTGGACGCGGCCGCGCGGCTGGGGGTGCGCGTCCTGGTGATAGGCGGGGCCGGCGCCCTGCGCAGCCCCGGCGCGGCCGGCCTCCTGGTCGCCGACGACCCGGCCCACGTCCCGCCGCAGTGGCGGCCGGTCGCCGCCGCCGGAGTGGCCCAGCTGCGGGCCTGCCGGGCCCACGCCCACACCGACTGGGTCTACCTCAGCCCTCCGGCCCTCCTCGAACCCGGCACCCGTACCGCCCGTTACCGGCGTGGCACCGACACCCTGCTCACCGCGGCCGACGGCCGGTCCTGGATCAGCACGGAGGACCTGGCCGTGGCCGCCCTGGACGAGCTGGAGAACCCGGGCGGCGACCGGCACATCACGGTCGTCCACGCCGGGGAGTGAGGCGCGACCGGCTTGCGCCGGCCCCGGTGGGCGCGACGGAGACGACCGTGCGGGCTCCGGCTCGCAGAGGGTCGTAGCCCGGCGCTCAGTCGACCGGCGCGCGCCCCTGGCGCGCGCTCGGCGCATCAAGTGAACCCTCCGCGCACTCTGCCCTGCTGTCCTGACAACTGCTTGTCTGGAAACAGCTGATCCGCACGGATCGGAAACGGATCACCGTTGGTGCGGAGAAGGAGAGGAGCGCCCTTGATGACGCAGTCCGAACCCCTGGACCTGGAGGGGTGGCCCGCGCGCAGCTTCCTCGGTGGCCTGCCGGAACCCGTCCGTACCGAGCTGCTCGGGATCGGGACCCGCTGTCGTTACCTGGCCGGGGACGTTCTCATCCACGAGGGTGACCTCTCCAACCACGTGGTGCTTCTGCGCTCGGGATTCGTCAAGGTCACCGCTCGCCTGGACAACGGCCACGAGGCGTTGCTCGCCATACGGGTCGGAGGGGACATAGTCGGCGAGATGGCCGCCATGGACGACGGCGCGCCGAGGTCGGCCACGGTCACCGCCTGCGGCGAGATCGTCGCCAGTATCGTCCGCGAGTCCGACCTGCGGTCCTTCCTCGCGTCCCACCCGGAGGCGGCGCGCGCCGTCAACCGGATCGTCGTGCAGCGGCTGCGCTGGTCGAACCAGCGGCGGGTGGAGTTCGGGGGCTACCCGGTCAAGGTGCGGCTCGCCCGCGTGCTCGCCGAGCTGGCGGCCTCCTACGGACACCCGGTGCCGCGCGGGCTGGTCATCAAGGTCAACCTCACCCAGCCGGAACTGGCCGCGCTCACCGGCTCGGCGGAGGTCACCATCCACAAGGCGCTCGCGGAACTGCGCAGGGACGAACTCATCACCACCGGCTACCGCCGTACCACCGTCCTCGACATGAACCGGCTGCGCGAGACCGCCCGACTGGGTGCGGCCGTCCCGTAGACGGCCCTCCCGCACCACGGGCGCCACCCCCACCGCCCGCCGAAAACCGTATTTCTACGACCCACTCGGTGTTCCCCGTCTCCGGGCGCACAGTTGACGCCCGAGCCAGCTCGACCGGCAGAAGGGTGACCCGAGTCCATGACAGCGCAACCCCATTCACAGGAGATCGTCACGCGCCATCTGTGCATGGCCGCCGACGTGGAGAAGTACAGCCGCCTCGACACCCCGGACCAGGAGGCCTTCCAGGCCGACCTGGTGCGGGTGCTGGAGGAGGCGGCGGTGCTCAGCGGCCTGGACCGCACGGCCTGGCAGCGTCAGCCGCAGGGCGACCAGGAGTTCGCCGTCCTGCCGGCCGGCACCCACGAGCCGCTGGTGCTCGGCGGCTTCGTGCGCAACCTCGCCGTCCGGCTCGGCGAGCGCAACGCCAACCGCGCCGAGGGGGAGCGGATGCGGCTCCGGCTCGCGATCGACTACGGCGTGGCGCGCACGGCCGCTCTCGGCTACAGCGGGCCCGCCCCGGTCTCCGTGGCCCGCTACCTGAACGCGGCACAGCTCAAGCGGGTGCTGGAGGTCCTGAGGTCGACGGACCTCGCGCTGATCGTCTCCGACCACGTCTACCAGGACGTCGTACGGCTCCGCGGCGAGGGCCAGGGCCTGGACCCCCAACGGTACGTCCAGGTGCACGTACGCCAGAAGGAGTTCAGCGGCTACGGCTGGATCCACGTACCGGAGCACGGCCGGGAGGAACTCCTGCCGCTCGTGACCGACCCGGAGCCGGACGACACCGCGGCCCCCGCACCCGGCACCGTGGTGCAGGGGAACACGGACGGCGTCTTCCACTTCGGCAGCGGTGACGCGGCCAGGACCATGCACAAGAAGTACTACGGGTGACGGTGCGCCAGGCATGGACGAAGAGACCGAGCTCGTGAACGAGCTCATGGACCCGCTCCCGGCCGCATCATCCGCCGACGAGGAGGAGGCCGGGCCGGCACCCGCCGGCCCGGAGCCGACCGACGAACAGGCCGATCACATCCGGCAGCTGCGGGAAAGAGGTCTGCCGCAGACCGCGGTCGACGGGGGCGTCACGGCGAGAGTCGTCGGCTTCGGCAGCGGTGACGCGGCCGGGACCATCTACAAGACCTACTACGGCACCCCGGCCGTCGACCCGGTCGACGGCCGGGTCCCGGAGGACGACCTGGACCGGCTGCGCGAGCTGTACGTGGCACCCGCCACGCACACCGCCCTGGTCGACCACCTGGTCCAGCACGGGGTCGCGGTGCTGCGCGGAACCCCCGGCACGGGGCGTTACACCGCCGCACTGCTCGCCGCGCGGCAGGCGATGGACACCGGCGTCGTCGTCCTGGACGCGGAGGCGGGCGTGCGCCGGCTGGTGACGGAGGAGGGAGGACTCCGGCCGAGCCGGGGGCACGTGATCGAGGGCGACGGCACGGAATGGGCGAACGAACTGCGCCCGCAACTGCTCATACGCCTGCGGGCAGCGACGTACGGCCGTTCCCCCCTGGTGATCGTCGTCGACGACCACGTGCCCGTCGGAGGTCTGGCCGAGCACGTCGTCACGCACGAGGTGGCGGACGGCATGCCGTTCCAGGTGCTGGAGCGGCATCTGACGGTGCTGCTCGCCGACCGGCCGCTGGACTGCCGCAAACTGCTGGAGCACGAGGGCCTGCGCGAAGACCTGCGCGGGCGCAGGTCCATGGCCGAGGTGGCCGGTCTGGCCGCTCAGCTGGCGCGCCGGGTCCGCGACGGCGACGACGTCGACCAGATCGTGCAGGGGCTGGGAGCCGAGCTGCGGGCCAAGGCGGTGAAGCTCCTCGGGCCGTCGCGGAAGAGCGCGGGCGACGGGGCCGGCCGGCAGGAGCTGTCCCTCTGGTCGCACGCGTTCCTGCTGGCCTGTGTCGTGCTCGACGGGACGACGCTGAGCCGGGTCAGCCGGGAGTCCCACCGGCTCGCGGAGCTGCTGCACGGGGTGCGCTCCCCCTCCTCGGCCCCGTCGATGCCGCTGTTCGAGGAGAGCGTGCGGGACTGGCTCGACCACTCCGACGTGGAGTTCACCGACCGGGCCGGGCAATCGGTGGGGGCCCGGCACCCGGAGTGCCTGGTGCGGCTCAGCCAGCGCGGTCTCGGCGAGGCCGTCCTGGAGGTGCTGTGGCACGACCACAGCGGGGCCCGTGGCCCTCTGCTGGAGTGGCTGGACGGCCTCGTCGTCCGGGGCGAGGAGGACATCCGGGTGTCCGCGGCCCAGACGGTCGGCCTGCTCGCGACCTTCGACTGGGCCTACGTACTGGAGGAACTCCTCGTGCGCTGGGCCTCCGAACGGGGGGAGCACGCCGACCGGCGGCGGTTCGCGGCGGCCTGGGCACTGGAACGGGCGGTGACCGATCCGCTGCTCGCCCCCCGGGTCCAGCGCCTGCTGTCGCGCTGGTCCCAGCGCCGCGATTTCCAGGCGTGCGCCCAGGCCGCGTACGGCACCCGGATCGGTGCCAGGTTCCCCGCGGAGGCGCTGACCGGCCTGGAGCGGATCGCCGGCGCGGGGACGAAGAGCGTGTGGACCGCGGTACGGGAGATCTACGCGGCCGGATCACGAGCCCAGGTCCTGGAACGGCTGGCCACCTGGTCGGCGTCGCCCCGGCACTGGCTGCGCGACGACGCGGCGAAGTGCTTCCAGGGGCTCGGCAGGTTCCGCGGCGAGCGAGCGGTCACCGCCTTCTTGAAGGAACCCGGGCCGCGCGCCCACCTGTTGCTGCTGAGCCGGCGGACTCTGCTCAGCACCAGCCGCGTGCACCGCCAGTGCGGCTGGAACTGCATGCGGCTGTGGGTGGAGCGGGCCGGGGACGAGCCGGGCCTCGACGAGCTGACGGCCGGGTTCTTCGCCGAGCTGCCCGAGCCGGGCGCCGAGGGCGACCGGCTGCGGGAGCAGCTGTTGTTCCACCTGCGGCTGTGGACCCACCAGCTCCCCGACGGTGAAGCGGCCGTACGTATCAAGTCCCTTCTGGAGGAGAGGTGGTCGATGTGAGCAGGACACCGCGTCGAGGCCGGTTCGCCTGGCTGCGAGGTCTGTTCGGCGGCCGGCCGGGGCCCGAGGTGCCCTTCGAGGCCGTGACGGTGGACGTGCCGGAGATCGTGTCGGTGCACCGCACCTCGACCGTCATGTTCGAAACCCCGGCCAGGGGCGACGGGTTCGGCTTCCGGGTCGAGATCCGCTGTGACTGGTGCGCCGAGGGGCGCCTGGACCGGGCGACGCTCGACCGTGCCGTCGAGGGCTACCAGGCGGCCATGCCCGTCCGGCTCGAGGAACGGGTCCGCGACGTCGCCCGCCGTTACGAGCCGTTCCGGGCCGAGGAGGCCGAGCACGCCGTCAACGACGTCCTGCGGGAGGGAGAGTGCTTCGAGAACGGGCTGGTGAACTGCCGTACGGTCGCCCGTCTCCAGCCCGCACCGGAGGTGCTGGAACAGCAGCGCAAGGCCGCCCTGGAACTCCAGGCGATCGAGCACCGGTACGCGAAGTCCGCGCTCCAGGTGCAGCTGCTGAGCGAGGTCACCGAGAAGTGGCGGGCGTTCCTCGCGGGCGGACTGGCGGGGGTGCGGCAGAACGGTGACGCGCTCGCCTGGCTGACGCCGTGGGCGGTGCTGTTGGCCGAGCAGCCGGACAAGGCGGCCACCGAGGTAGGCGACATGTTCCGGCAGCGACAGAACCAGGTCGACGGGTTCGTCAAGCTCCTGGAAAAGCAGTCCAAGGCGTATCAGGCACAGGACCTCTTCGAGTTCGTCGTCACCAACGAGCGGCAACTCGGCCATGCCATGCGGCTGTTCGGACTGCCGCTGCCGGGCGAGCTGGACTCCGGGCGCGGGACGGAGGAGCCCCTGCCCCGGGCCCGGCCGGCCCGGGACTGAGGTCGTGGCGCGCGGGGATCAGGCCAGCAGCGAACCGGCGAGGAAGGCGAGCCCGGCCGTCACCGCCATCAGCCCCGTCCAGACGACCCCCCTGGCGATGTACCGGTGCTTGGCCATCACCACCTGGGCGAGCACCGGGATGAGCTGCCAGATCTCCTTGCGTTCGCTGCCCTCGTCCGCCGGCGGAGGACTGCCGTCGGCGGTGGCCAGCAACGGCAGGCTGAACCTGTTGGGGGTGGGCGGCGGCCCCAGTCGGGGGCGGAGGGCCTGGACCACGCAGTACACGGCGGGCAGGAACGCCGCCACGTGCAGCGCCAGCAGGACGGGCAGGACCCAGGCGCCGGGCCCGCCCCGCTCCCACGCCTCGCGCACCACGCCGCCCTGCGGCAGGGCCGCGGCCATCAGCCCCGCTTGGACGGCACCGAGGATGCCGACCTTGGTGTCGGCGAACTGGGCCGAGGCGTGGAGCGACGTGTACACGGCCAGCCCCGACCTGAGATCGGTGCCTTGCTCCTCTCCTGCGGTGGCGTTTCCGGCGGACTGAGCGGAACTGGGCACGAAGGACCTCCTGGCACCGACGGGTCGAGACGGTCGAGGGCTTCCAGTAACTCCCCTGATGACGCCGAACAACAGTCACAAATGTGCATTTCCCTCCTTAGGAGTCCTCGTGAGCCTCTTGACCCTCCTACGCCCCGCCCGGGCCCTCGCCATGGCGTGCGCGCTGGCCGCCGTCGTGGCCGGCAGCGGCTGCGGTGCGTTCGACACGCCCCGAGCGCGGCCCTGTGCCTGGCTGGACCGCGGCCCCGACGACACCCACGAGACCCGGTCGCAGACCATCGTGCTCGTGGACCGCAGCCCGTCCGCCCGGCCGGACCGGACCACCCCGCCCGGAAGCCGGGTACCGGACTGGGCGGGCACGGCGCTGACCGCCCGCGAACTGGCGCCCCGGGCCTGGGAGGGCGGGACTCTCTCCCTCGCCTCCTTCGACGGCACGCGGGCCACCGTCGGCTGGGGGGTGGACGGTGCCTTCGCCACCCCTGTGAAGGGCACCGCCCCCCGGAAGAAGGACCGACGCGGCAAACGGCGTGACTGCCTGGAACGGCGGCTGCGGGAGCTGGCCGCCGAGGCGCCGGGCACCGGACGGACCGACGTCCTCGGTGCGCTCGCCGCGGCCGGCGACCAACTCGGCTCCCGGCGCGGCCGCCGCAGCGTCGTCGTGGCGACCGACGGGCTGACCAACACCGGCTGTGCCGACCTGCGCACCGCCGGGTTCGACGGCACGGCGGAGATCAAGGCGATGGTGGAGCGCTGTCGTACGGCAGGCGAACTGCCCGACCTTTCGGGCACCGCCGTGCATCTCGTCGGCATCGGTCACCCCGCCCGGAGCACGGCACCGTCCTCTCCGCAGATCGCCTGGCTGACGGCCCTGTGGAGCAGCCTGTGCCACGCGACGCGTGCTTCCTCCTGCGAGGTGACGGCCGCCGCCCGGGTCCACCCGGCGGGGAGGACCTCCCGGCCCCCGAAGCCGGAACCGGAGGTGACTTTCCCCGCCGTCGCCGAGCGGCGGTCCGGGCGGCAGACCACGATCGTCCTGCCCGGCTCCGTGCTGTTCGCGACGGACCGGGCGGAACTCTCCGGGTCGGCGCAGAAGGTGCTGGACGACGCCGCCCGCCGCATCACCGACCTCCACCCCGTCTCGGTCGCCGTCTCCGGCCACACCGACTCGCGTGGCAGCGAGGAGAGCGGCAGGCGGCTCTCGCTGGCCCGCGCCGAGACCGTCCGGGCCGCCCTCGTCCAGCGCGGGATCACGGTGACGTCCGCCCGTGGCTACTCCGACGACCGGCCCAGCTGCACCCCCGAGTACCACGACGGCGTACCGGACTACGCGGCCATGGCGTGCAACCGGCGCGTGGAGATCGCCGTGACGGTGCGCGGCTGATCACCTCGGCGCCGACCGCACCCCCTGGAACAGCACATCGCAGAAAAGGACGTCGTTCATGTCCCAGAACCATCGAGGCATACCCTGCCACCACGGCTGCGGATGCGATATCCGGCACCTGGTGAAAAGCGCGGAGCACGGTCCCGAACGGGACCCGGAGCACCTGGACAACGGTGAGATGCGCATGCTGTTGCGCGCGGCCCGCGAGGTCGCCGAGCTGGTCGGCCGCAACCGCGGGCAACTCGCCGCCGCCCGGGCTCGTACGATCGACACCTACGCGCGGACCGAGGAGACGATCCAGTCGCTGGCCCGTTTCGAGGCGGCCGCCTCCCTCCGCAGGACCCGGGTGGCCCAGGAGACGGTCGAATCCCGCCACGCCGAGGACGGGGCACACGACCGGCGCCGCCGTGAGATGTGGATCCGGGTCCTGCGCTGGCCGGTCGTCATCGCCATGGCCCTGTTCGACGCCTGGTACTTCATGCGGGTCTTCCAGTACCTCACCCTCGACGAGGAGGACGTCTCGACGGTCGAGCAGATGGTCTCCTTCCTGCCCGGCGTCGTCCTGGCCCTGGCCCTGATGCTGTCCGGCCACGCGATCGCGGCCCCGCTGTACCGGGTACGCGAGCGGCTGCACGCTCTCCGCGACGACCGCCCGGTAGCGGCCCTGCTCGGTTCGCTCGTCCTGCCCGTCCTCTACCTGGTCGCGGTGTTGTCCACGGTCGCCGTGTGGGCGGCGGTGAGGGCCGGTGACCCGGGAACGGACGAGTCCGACGGCGCCCGCTACGCGCCCGGCTGGGTCGCCGTGCTGCTGCTGGTGCTCGCGATCACCGCGATGGCGATGAAGGTCGTCGCCCACAACCCCTACGCCGACAGCGCGGCCGAGGCCCGCCGAGGGCTCCTGCGGGCCAGGCTGACGTACGCCTGGCTGGTACGGCGCGTCGGCGACGCCCTCCGTGAGCACGAGCGGGCCTGGAGCGACCTGTGCGCGCTGCGCGACGAACTCGCCTCGCAGGTACGTCTGGAGAGCATGCGGGTCTGGGAGGCTGCCATCCTCACGGCCCGCATGGTCCACGGTCAGGCCGGCCACCTTCCGCCCGCACCGGCCGTCTCGGCGGGCGGGGCGGAGGCGCAGGCGCCGGCGGCCACGTGGGCGGCGCCGCTCTTCTCCGGCGTCGTCGAGCCCCCACCGGAGCTCGGCCCCCTGGTCGAGGCCCACCGGATCGCCGTCACCTGTGCCCCGGTCGAGCTGCGCGCCCGTCGCACCGAGCTGATCAGCCGCCTCGACTGTCAGTTGGTCCAACCGTAGGAGCAGCGGCCGGGCCGGGCCGGGGGCCGATGAGCGGGCGGCCGGCGACCCGCTCCGGCCGGTCCGTGGCGGCTGACCGTGGAAACGCCGAAGCGGGCCCTCGGACGGCGAGGACCCGCTTCGGTGTCGCGAGGAAACGCGTCGTCAGTGCTTGAACGCGTCCTTGGCCTTTTCCTTGGCCTCGCGGGCGTCACCGGTGCTCTTCTTGGCCTGCCCCTCGGCAGCCATGCGCTCGTTCCCGACGGCGCTTCCCAGCGTCTCCTCGACCTTGCCCTGCGCCTGCTCGGTCTTCGCCTTGGCCTTCTCGCCGGCAGTCATGGAACACGCCTCCTCCTAGTTGCTGTTCCGCTGTCGCGGTGACTCGCTGGTGCCCCGGCTTTCACGGCACAAACAAGGCGCCCACCGAGGAATGGGCGGGAAATCGCAGGGCACACGCCGGTCAGGAGGTCGATAACTATGGTTCCCCTGCTTCTCGTTCTACTGCTGGCCGTGATCCTTTTCGGTGCCGGCTTCGCCGTCAAGATCCTCTGGTGGGTCGCCCTCGCCGTCCTGGTGGTGTGGCTCCTCGGCTTCGTCATGCGCTCCACCAGCGCCGGCGGCGGCCGCGGCCGCTGGTATCGATGGTGACCTGACCCGCGAGCACAACCCCCCGACAGGGCCCGGCCGTCACGGCCGGGCCCTGTGGCGTGCCGCGTCGTCGAAGGCTCGGACCGCCGTACCTCCGGAGCCGCCGGACCGCCCGGCCGACGACGCGGCCATCGCATGGGCATGAGCGGAACATGTGGGGGTAGGCGGGCTGTCGTCGGCTCGTGGCGGGCCGGCACCGTTCGGGGGCGTGACAGGGAGGGAATGCATCATGGCGACGACAGTGATCGCGTCCGGCACGGACACGGAGACGGTGAGCCTGCCGGAGGTCGCCGACCCCTCCAAGGTGGCCCCCAAGGACGCCCGTGAACTGTCCCGGCTGTTCTTCGACCAGCTTGCGGTGCTGGAGGAAGGCACCCCGGAGTACAGCTACGCGCGGAACACGCTGATCGAGATGAACATGTCCCTGGTCCGCTACGCCGCCGGCCGGTTCCGCAGCCGCGGGGCGGAGGAGATGGAGGACATCGTCCAGGTCGGCATGATCGGCCTGATCAAGGCGATCGACCGGTTCGACCTCGTACGCGAGGTGGAGTTCACCTCGTTCGCGATCCCCTACATCGTGGGTGAGATCAAGCGGTTCTTCCGCGACACCACCTGGGCCGTGCACGTGCCGCGCCGCCTGCAGGAGGCCCGCGTCCAACTGGCCCGCGCCACCGAGGAACTCCGCAGCCGCCTGGACCGCGATCCGACGGTCAAGGAGCTGTCGGAACTGATGAGCCTGTCCGAGGAGGAGGTCGTGGAGGCCCGGCTCGCCTCCAACGGCTACAACTCCGCCTCGCTCGACGCCGCGCTGAGCACGAGCGAGGACGGCGAGGCCGCCCTGGCGGACTTCATCGGCGCCGACGACCAGGCGCTGGAACTGGTGGAGGACTTCCACGCGCTCGCCCCGATGATCGCGGCTCTCGACGAGCGTGACCGGCAGATCATCCACATGCGGTTCGTCGAGGAACTGACCCAGGCCCAGATCGGTGAGCGCCTCGGCGTCTCCCAGATGCACGTCTCCCGCCTGCTCTCCCGCTGCCTGGCCCGGCTGCGCGAAGGCATGCTCACCACCAGCTGACCCGCGGCGGGCACCGCCCCTCCGCCCGTGAGGCCGCACCGGGGCCCTTCCCCGCCACGGCGAGTGCCGCACCGGAGGGGGAGCGGGACCCGGTTGCCGGCCGCGGAACGGGCCGTACCCACCCGGTCGCAGCACCTGTACGCCCTGACGGCCGCCCCCGCGACCGCGGTCACCCTCTCCGGGGTCGCGCGGGCCGTCCGGGAGGCCGCGCCGGCCGCCGCAGAACTCCACCCGCACACCGCACGCCTGATGCCACCTCCGCGACCGGGAGGACACCACCTCGGGGCGGCGGTGGACTGGACGGACCTCGGCATGGCGGCACCCGCTGCCCCGCGCCGTACGCTCCCGGGGACCGGAGCCGGACGCCTTCACCCTGCCGCTCGAGGCGGACGGCACGCATCCGGGCCGGCCGCCCGCCCACGGCGTCCGTGCGCCACGCCGCCGCCGGCACCTGCCACCGCTGCTTGTCCACGCCGACGGCAGCGGCACCCGCCACCGCTGCTCGTCCACGCCGACGGCAGCGGCGCCTGCCTCGATCGGGCCATCCGGCCACCCCTGGGCCGCCCCGTCCCGGCACCGCGTACCGCCGGCCCGCCCTCACCCGCCGAAGAAGACACCCCGCTCCGCCACACCGACGGACTGATCGAGCGCCGCCGCGCAGTCATCTCCCCTGGGGGCTGCGACGGCCGGCCGCGTGCGCCCGCACCACCACCGGCCCGTCGCCGGACGAACTGCGCGACCGCTGCCCGCACCACCACCCCGGCACCGCCTTGCCCGACGGCCGCGCCCTGCTCGCGGCACGCTTCCTCGCACCCGGATGACGCCGGTGCGCAGGCCGCGTCAGCCGGTGAGCGCGTCGGGGAGAGTGGAGCGGCAGTCGATGATCGCGTCGACACCGACGATCTGCAGGGTGCGCAGGACGGAATCGGTGGGTGCGGCCAGCCGCAGCCAGCCGCCGGCCTCGCTGAGGACGCGGTGCGCGAGCAGGAAGATGTTGATGCCGCTGGAGTCCATGAAGGCGACCTGCCCCAGGTCGGCGACGACCCGTGGGCGGTCGGTGCCGCGGACCTCCAGCGCTTCGCGCAGCGTTCCGCCGCTCTGGTGGTCGATCTCCCCGACCACCGTGAGGACACGAATGCCGTCACCGGTGACCGCGGTGCGGACCGACAGCGGGCCGGGTCGCCCGGCTTCCTCGGTATCCGCCATTGCTCCCTCAGTCATGTCGGCGATACTGGCACACCATGATCCGGGATCGGAGCATTCCCCGGGACGGCACGGACGATGCTCCGTGTGGGGAAGGCGGCAGGACCACGGGGACTTTCCCGCGTCTGCTCGGGTATGCGTGATGATGGCGGAAGGCGGCCGGTGACCGTGATGGAACCAGACCGTGGCTGAGGGCACGTCGGCACCGCACGAGCATCCCCTCCTCGCGATGACGGTCGCCTTGGACGGGGACGGCGCGGGCATCGCGCGGGCACGGCATCTGGCCACGGAATTCCTCACGCGGGCCCGGGCCGAGCACCGGCTCCCCGTCTCGCGACGCGCCGTCGATCTCACCCAGCTGGTCGTCAGCGAACTGGTCACCAACGCGTGCAAGTACGCGCCGGGCCCGGCACGGATGGATCTGCGCATCGCCGACGGCATGGTGGAGATCGCGGTCTGGGACTCCGACCCGGTGCTGCCGGTCGCGAGGGCCTCCGACGCCGGTCGGGTGGGACAGCACGGCCTGGAGATCGTGATGGCCGTCGTCCAGAGTTTCGAGGCCCGCTCGGCACCGGGCGGCAAACACATCACCGCCCGCATCGCCCTGCACGACGCTCCGCTCCCCACGCCGGAGGACTCCTCCGGGCAGTAGAACGCGGGCCCAGTACCCGGGGCCCCAGTGCCCGGGGCCGGGCCGGCGCCGGCTGACGGGCCCTCCCGGCACACGACGAGGGGGGGCTCCGAGAACCCCGCCCCTCACCCGGGACATCCCAACTCGGGGACGTACAAGGCGATAAGGCCGATGTGCCCGGGCACGTGTCCTCGGGACACGTGCCCGGGAGGCGCTCATGCCGAGCTTTCGCCTCTCGCCGGCGCCCAGGAGTCCGCCAACTGCTTCCGCGCGGCAGCGGCCTGCAGCTGCCCCGCCTGGAACGCAGGCACCCACGCCGACGGGTCCGACGGGTCCGTGCCGAGCGCCGCCGCCGACGCCTCGTCCGGGAACAGCGACACCACCGCCTCCGCGCCCGGCACGGCGATCGCTTCCTGACGCGCCATCGGCTCCACGACGACCAACGTACGTGCACCAGCCGCGAGGTCGACGTTGGTGCCTGCCCGTAGCGCGCCGTCGATGTAGTGACGTCCGCCGATCGAGACGGGAGGCGCCGCGCCCGGGAACGCGCTGGAGGCCGCGACGGCAGCCGCCAGTGGAACGCCACTGTCGCGATCCCAGACCACCGGCTCGCCGCTTTCCGCCTCCACGGCGGGGATGAGCAGGCGACGCTCGGCCGGCCAGGCGTCCGTGCCGACGAGCCGGCGTCGCACCGCGACCAGGGCCCGCTCTGCCTCCGGATCGGCCGCGTCGAGGGCGATCCCCCCGACCCGCCGACGGGCCTCCTCCGGTGGCAGGCCGGCACCGAGGACCGCGAAGACCTCACCCATGCGCTGCCGGTCGGCCTGCGGCGGCCGGGGACCGTCGCCGCCGGCGGGGTCGGCGAGGTGCGCGAGGTCCTGGCCGGCGGCCAGCGCGGCCCCCACGATCGCGCCGGCCGAGGTGCCGACGACCAGATCCGCCGCGCCCAGGTCGACGCCCAGGCCGCGCAGGCCGTGGGCGAGCCCCGCCATCCAGGCGGCACCAACGTGTCCGCCCGGGCCGAGCACGAGCGCACTGTCCACTAAATGCATCGTTCCCCCATCCGTCGCTGTGGCGGTCTCGACCCTGACGATCAACCAGCCCCTCGATGGCCGGCTCGACCCGGGCCGGCGGCGCGACGGAGCGCTTCAGCAGGGAGAAAGCACGGGACTTTCCGGAGCCTGTGGCCGGCACGGAGCGGTGACTCGGTCGTGTCACCTGGCAAGAAGGTGTGTCCCGATGGCCGACGGCCCCTCTCAGGCACCAGCGAGAGCGGAACCCGAAAGCCCCGCCCGGCCTCTCGAAACCCCGGCTCAGGGCCACACAAGGCAATAAGGCTGATGCCCCGCCTCATGCAGCCGGTGGGAGAAGTCCTGCCACTCGTGCAGCAACTGGTACACGTTGAACGCGTCCCGCGGCCCGCCCCGGTCCGGGACCGTCGACCAGATGAACGCCGCCGCGCCCACCGCCTCCTCGCCGATGCCGCGCAGGGGGTCGACGACCGTCATGGGGAGCTTGACCACGGCGTAGTCGGGGTGCAGGACGACCAGTTCCAGCGGGGGCACCTTGTGGAGCGGGACGCCCTCGATGCCGGTGAGGACCATCGCGGCCATCGTCTCCGGCTTGATCTTGGTGAACATGCCGTTCATGCCCAGCTCGTCGCCGCCGAGTTCCTCGGGGCGCATCGAGATGGGGACGCGGGCCGCGGTCGCGCCGTCCGGCGCGCCGAAGTATTTGTACGTCACCCCCACCCGACCACCATTCCTGCTCCCCGCCCGGAGACGGTCGGCCCGGGGGTCGAGCCGGCGGTCGGCCGGCCGGTCCGGCCCGCGCTCACGGCGCTGGCCGGGCTCGCTGTCGAGCTCCCGGTCGATCTGCCGGTCGTACCGCTCGGGCTCACTCGGTACACCCTGTGTCTGACGTGCGTCGCTCTGCCGTGTCTCGGTCGTTTCCTCCGCGTCGCGCCGGTGCCTTCCCCGCCGGGCACGCCGAGGACCCAGGTCATCAGTCCCCTCGCCCAGTCCGCCACCGCGATGCATATCTCCACCCGACTGCTTTTCTAGGACGCGTGGCCCCCGCCGCGCAACCCGATCATCGTGTCAGTGACCTCCCCCACGGCCGCCCGCCGAAACGTGCGGTGGAACAACAGTCCACGCGGGAAAAGCCCGGCCCCTGATCATTACGTGCGTATGAGCTGTGTGTATCAGGTCTCAGTCTCGCAGATGAGCGATGACGCCACGCGCGGCCGGGACACCGCCCCGTTCGCCGCTCCGATCCCGAGGCCGACCGCGGTCCGCCCGGGCCGCGGCCTACCCTGAGGAGGTCACCTCGCAACCAGAGTCGGAGAACCCGGAGAAGCCGCACGTCATGAGTGTCATGAGCGAAACGCCCTATCCCTACGACGCGCCCGCCTCACAGGCGCTCTTCGACCGCGCCTCCGTCGTCACCCCGGGCGGGGTGAACTCCCCGGTGCGCGCCTTCCGCGCCGTCGGCGGCACCCCCCGGTTCATGGTGTCGGGCAAGGGCGCCTACCTCACCGACGCCGACGGGCGCGAGTACGTCGACCTGGTCTGCTCCTGGGGGCCCATGATCCTGGGGCACTCGCACCCGGAGGTCATCGCCGCCGTACAGGAGGCCGTGGGCCGCGGTACGTCCTTCGGCACGCCCGGTGAGGGCGAGGTCGAGCTGGCCGAGGAGATCGTCGCCCGGGTCGAGCCCGTCGAGCAGGTACGGCTGGTCAGCAGCGGCACCGAGGCGACCATGTCCGCCATCCGGCTCGCCCGCGGCTTCACCCGGCGGTCCAAGGTCATCAAGTTCGCCGGGTGCTACCACGGGCACGTGGACTCGCTGCTCGCCGCGGCCGGCAGCGGTGTCGCCACCTTCGCGCTGCCCGACACCCCCGGTGTCACCGGGGCCCAGGCCGGCGACACGATCGTGCTGCCGTACAACGACCTGGAGGCCGTCCAGGAGGCCTTCCACCGGCACCCCGGTGAGATCGCCTGCGTGATCACCGAGGCGTCCCCGGGCAACATGGGCGTCGTGCCGCCGGACCCGGGGTTCAACCAGGGCCTGAAGGACGCCTGCCGGAAGAACGGCGCCCTCTTCATCTCCGACGAGGTCATGACCGGCTTCCGCACCAGCCGCGCCGGGTGGTACGGCGTGGAGGGCGTGAAGCCGGACCTCATGACCTTCGGGAAGGTCATGGGCGGCGGGTTCCCGGCGGCCGCCTTCGGCGGGCGCGCCGACGTCATGGCGCACCTCGCCCCCGCCGGGCCCGTCTACCAGGCCGGCACCCTCTCCGGTAACCCCGTCGCCACCGCCGCCGGCCTCGCCCAGCTGCGGCTGCTCGACGACGCCGCCTACGACAAGGTCGACGCCGTTTCGGCGCAGATCCAGACCCTGGTCACGGAGGCGCTGAGCAAGGAGGGCGTCGCGCACCGGCTGCAGACGGCCTCCAACATGTTCTCCGTGTTCTTCACGGACCGGCAGGTGCGCACCTACGAGGACGCCAAGCGGCAGGAGTCGTACCGCTTCACCGCGTTCTTCCACTCGCTGCTGGCGAACGGCGTGTACCTGCCGCCGTCGTCCTACGAGTCCTGGTTCGTGTCCACGGCCCATGACGACCGGGCCATCCAGAAGATCGCCGACGCCCTGCCGGCGGCGGCCCGGGCGGCTGCGGAGGCCACGGCGGAATGAGCACTGCACCCGAGAACCCCGTGAACAAGGACGTCACCGTCGTCCACGTCATGCGGCACGGCGAGGTCGAGAACCCGGACGGGATCCTGTACGGGCGGCTGCCCGGCTACCACCTGTCCGAGCTGGGCCGGAAGATGGCCGAGCGGGTCGCCGAGCACCTCGCGCCGCGGGACGTCACCTACGTCTGCTCCTCCCCGCTGGAGCGGGCGCAGGAGACCGCCGCCCCGATCGCCAAGGCACACGGGCTGGACCTGGACACCGACGCGCGGCTGATCGAGGCCGAGAACGTGTTCCAGGGCAAGACCTTCGGTGTCGGCGACGGCGCGCTCCAGCGGCCGGAGAACTGGAAGTACCTCGTCAACCCGTTCCGGCCGTCCTGGGGCGAGCCGTACGTGGACCAGGTCGTGCGGATGATGGGCGCGCTGAACGCGGCCAAGGACCGGGCGCGGGGCCACGAGGCCGTGCTGGTGAGCCATCAGCTGCCGATCTGGATCGTGCGCTCGTACGTCGAGCGGCGGCGGCTGTGGCACGACCCGCGCAAGCGCCAGTGCACCCTGGCCTCCCTGACGACGTTCACGTACCTGGGTGACAAGATCGTGTCGGTGGGCTACGGCGAGCCCGCCATCGATCTGGTCCCGGCCCATCTGCGGGCCGGCGCCCGGCCGCAGAAGGGCAAGGGCACGGTGCAGGGGAAGGCCTTCGGCGCCTGACCGGCCGGCCTCCGGTGCACTGACAGTCCGTTTGGTGTGACTTAGGGTGTTTTTGCCGGGAACCTTGCGAAAAACATAAGAATCACTGGAACCTCCCCGATCTTCACGCCCTCTTGCCGGGTGACCACCAGCAGGCGTGACGAATCGGGGTTTTCCATGCGCACCTTCTCCCGGACCCTCTCCCGGCGGGGGGCACTCGGCCTGGGCACGGCCGCGGCCGCCGCCTCGCTCGCCGGCTGCGGGAGTCTCACGTCCTCGGACGGCGGCAAGCGCCCGAACGGTTCCGGCCAGGGCCGGCCCGGTCACGGTGGTGGGAAGGGCGCGCGTCCGGCGCGGCCCATCGGCGACGGCTCCACCTCCTTCACGGGCGCCCAGCCGCACCAGCCGGCCAAGCCCGAGCCGCTGGAGCCGGGGCAGACCCCGCCGCAGTTCGTGATCTTCTCCTGGGACGGCGCCGGCGAGGTCGGCAACGGCCTCTTCCCGCGCTTCCTGGACCTGGCCAAGGAGCACGGCGCGAGCATGACCTTCTTCCTCTCGGGGCTGTACCTGCTGCCCGAGGCGAAGAAGCGGATGTACGAGCCCCCGAACAACCCGCGCGGCGCCTCCGACATCGGCTACCTCGCCGACGACCACATCAAGGCCACCCTGGAGAACGTGCGCCGGGCCTGGCTGGAGGGGCACGAGATCGGCACCCACTTCAACGGGCACTTCTGCGCCGGCACGGGCACGGTCGGCAACTGGACCCCGCAGCAGTGGGCGAGCGAGATCGAGCAGGCGAAGTCGTTCGTGAAGCGGTGGCGGACCAACACGGGCTGGACCGACCTGCCGTCGCTGCCGTTCGACTACGACAAGGAGCTGGTCGGCGGCCGTACGCCCTGTCTGCTCGGCCAGGGCAACCTGCTGCCGACCGCCCGCAAGCTGGGCTGGCGCTACGACGCCTCCTCGCCGGGCGGCCGTCAGACGTGGCCGGAGAAGAAGCTGGGGATCTGGGACCTCCCGCTGCAGCAGATACCTTTCCCCGGACGTTCCTTCGAGGTCCTGTCGATGGACTACAACATGCTCGCCAACCAGTCCGTGAACTCGACCAAGGCGCCCTCCTACAACTACCCGGGCTGGCGCAAGCAGTCCGCGCAGGCGTACATCCAGGGCTTCCAGCGGGCGTACGAGACGAACCGGGCGCCGTTCTTCATCGGCAACCACTTCGAGCAGTGGAACGGCGGCATCTACATGGACTCCGTCGAGGAGGCCTTCAAGCACATCGCGCGCGACAAGGAGAAGGGCGCCGACGTCCGGCTGGTCTCCTTCCGGCAGTTCGTGGACTGGATGGACGTCCAGAAGCCGGAGGTGCTCGCCAAGCTGCGCACGCTCGGTGTCGGGCAGCGGCCGGCGGGCGGCTGGAAGGAGTTCCTGCGGGACGGCAAGGGTGCCGCGTCCAACGCTGCCTGATGTCCCGAATGTCCCGTGTAAATACGCCCTGAAATGCGGTTTTCCGCCCGGCAGGGGGGCGCGCGAGATCCCCGGAACAGGCATGCGAAACTTTTCACATGAGTACCCGTAGCCGCGCCGTCCTGCTCAGCGCTGTGGCCGCCGTCGCGGCCCTGACCCTTTCCGCGTGCGGTAAGGGCGGCATCTCCGGTGGGGGTGGCGACACCAACTTCGTCACCGGCAACAACGGCATCGACACCGTCCCGGCCGGCAAGCGCGCCGCGGCCCCGGACCTGTCCGGCAAGACCATCGACGGCAAGACCCTGGACGTCGCCGACTACAAGGGCAAGGTCGTCGTCGTCAACGTCTGGGGCTCCTGGTGCGGACCGTGCCGGAGCGAGGCGGAGTACTTCGCCAAGGTCTCCAAGGAGTACGAGAACAAGGGCGTGCAGTTCGTCGGCATCAACACCCGCGACAACAGCACCACCCCCGCGGTCGCCTTCGAGAAGGAGCACGGGGTCGCGTACCCGAGCCTGTACGACCCCGCGGGCAAGCTGATGCTCCGCTTCAAGAAGGGCACCCTCAACCCGCAGCTCATCCCCTCGACCCTCGTCATCGACCGGCACGGGAAGGTCGCCGCGCGCGCCCTGGAGGCGCTCGACGACGCCACCCTGCTGAAGATGATCAAGCCGGTGCTCGCGGAGAAGTGACGTGAGCGCACTCCTCACGCTCGCCGCGGAGACGGGCAAGAACCAGACCGTGCTGCACGGCGCCCTGCTGGCCGCCCTGCCGGTCGCCCTGTTCGGCGGCCTCGTGTCGTTCTTCTCACCGTGCGTGCTGCCCCTGGTCCCCGGCTACCTCTCCTACGTCACCGGCGTCGCCGGCACCGACCTGGCCGAGGCCCGGCGGGGCCGGATGGTCGCCGGTGCCTCCCTGTTCGTCCTCGGGTTCAGCGCCGTGTTCGTCTCCGGCGGGGCGCTGTTCGGCTCCTTCGGCTGGACCCTCCAGGCGCACAAGGACGTCCTGTCCGAGGTGCTCGGCGTCCTCATGATCCTGCTGGGCGTCTTCTTCATGGGGCTGATGCCCTGGTTCACGCAGCGCGAGTTCCGCTTCCACAAGCGGCCGACCGCCGGCCTGGTGGGCGCGCCGATCGTCGGCGCCCTGTTCGGCATCGGCTGGACCCCCTGCATCGGTCCGACCCTCGCGGCCGTGAACGCCCTCGCGATCGAGCAGTCCAGCGCCGGGCGCGGCGCCACACTGATGATCGCCTACTGCCTGGGCCTCGGCGTGCCCTTCGTGCTCGCCGCCGTGGCCTTCCGCAAGGCGCTCGGCGCCTTCGGCTGGGTCAAGCGCCACTATGTCTGGGTGATGCGTATCGGCGGCACGATGATGATCGGCACCGGTCTGCTGCTGCTGACCGGCGCCTGGGACGGCCTGGTGCAGCAGATGCAGACCTGGTCCAACGGCTTCAGTGTGGGGATCTGATCGATGAGCAAGACCGACACCGACACGAGCCGGGACCGGGAGGACCTCGGAGCGGCGGGCTCCCGGCTCTCCACCGCCCCGCGGGAGGAGACCTCCCTCCCGCCCGCCTTCGGCGTCATCGGCTGGGCCCGCTGGTTCTGGCGGCAGCTGACCTCCATGCGGGTCGCGCTGCTGCTGCTCCTGCTGCTGTCGCTCGGCGCGATCCCCGGCTCGCTGATCCCGCAGACCGGAGCCGACGCCGCCAAGGTCGAGGACTTCCGCGCCGCCCACAGGACGCTCGCGCCGGTCTACGACAAGCTCGGCCTGTTCCACGTCTACAGCTCGGTGTGGTTCTCCGCGATCTACATCCTGCTGTTCGTCTCCCTCATCGGCTGCATCGTCCCGCGCACCTGGCAGTTCGTCGGCCAGTTGCGCGGCCGCCCGCCGGCCGCCCCCAACCGGCTGACCCGGCTGCCCGCCTACACGACCTGGCGCACCGAGGCCGACCCCGAGCACGTCCGCGAGGCCGCCCTCGCGCTGCTGAAGAAGCGCCGCTTCCGCGCCCACGTCGCCGGTGACGCCGTCGCCGCCGAGAAGGGCTACCTGCGCGAGCTGGGCAACCTGGTCTTCCACATCGCGCTGATCGTGCTGCTGGTCGCCTTCGCCTCGGGCCAGCTGTACAAGTCCGACGGCAACGTGCTGATGGTGGAGGGCGAGGGCTTCTCCAACACGCTCCCGCTGTACGACGACTTCAAGTCCGGCAGCCTGTTCGACACCGACGACCTGGTGCCGTTCAGCTTCCACCTGAAGGACTTCGAGGGCACCTACGAGGCCAGCGGCCCCAACAAGGGCACCCCGCGCACCTACGAGGCGAAGATCCGCTACAGCGTGGGCGCGTACGGCAAGGAGAAGCCGACCACCGTCAAGGTCAACCAGCCGCTGGAGATCGACGACTCCAAGGTCTACCTCGTCAGCCACGGCTACGCGCCCGTCGTCACCGTCCGGGACGGCAAGGGCACGGTCGTCTTCCACGCCCCCGTCCCCCTGCTGCCCCTGGACGGCAACGTCTCCTCGCAGGGCGTCGTCAAGGTCATGGACGGCTACCGCGACGCCCGCGGCAAGAAGGAGCAGCTCGGCTTCCAGTCGTTCTTCGTTCCCACCTTCGACGCGCGCAGCGGCACGATGCTCTCCCAGTTCCCGGCGCTGCTGAACCCGCTCCTCGCGGTGAACGCCTACCACGGCGACCTGGGCGTGGACTCGGGCACCCCGCAGAGCGTGTACCAGATGGACAAGAAGCACATGAAGGCGTTCAAGGACGCCAAGGGCCGGCTGCTGAAGAAGCTGCTGAAGCCGGGCGACACGCTGACGCTGCCGAACGGCGCCGGGTCCGTCACCTTCGAGAAGGACATCAAGGAATGGGCCGGCTTCGAGATCGTCCAGGAGCCGGGCGGCGGCTGGGCGCTCGGCGGTGCCCTCGCCGCGATCCTCGGTCTGGCCGGGTCCCTGTTCATCCAGCGCCGCCGGGTGTGGGTGCGCGCGGTGACCGGCCCCGACGGCGTGACCGTGGTCGAGATGGCCGGGCTCGGCCGCAGCGAGTCCGCGAAGGTGCCCGAGGAGCTGGGCGCCCTCGCCGGAATCCTCTACGACCAGGCGCCGGGGGCCCCCGATCCCGACGACGCCTCCGAATCCCCAGTCGTACCTGCCGAAGGGGCTGAGAAGTGACCCTCGCCGCCGCAACGAACGAACACCTCGCGAGCATCAGCAACACGCTGATCTACTCGTCGATGGCCGTCTACACCCTGGCCTTCTTCGCCTACATCGCCGAATGGCTGTTCGGCAGCCGCAGCAAGGTGGGCCGTACGGCCGCCGCGCTCACCGCCGACGGCGAGCGCAAGGCGGCCGCGCCGGCCGTCACCGTGCAGCGGGCCGGCGGCACCGCCGTGCTGGAGCGGCCCCGGGTCGTGGTCCGCTCGACGTCCGGCGCCCGCGACGTGCCGGACGGGCCCGGCGCGCACGGCGGCGACGAGCAGGGCGACCTGTACGGCCGGATCGCCATCTCCCTCACCGTGCTCGCGTTCCTCGTGGAGCTGGGCGGTGTCGTCACCCGCGCGGCCTCCGTGGAGCGGGCGCCGTGGGGCAACATGTACGAGTTCAACATCACCTTCTCCACGGTCGCCGTCGGCGTGTACCTCGCGCTGCTGGCCCTGAAGAAGAACGTGCGCTGGCTCGGCCTGTTCCTCGTCACGACCGTCCTGCTGGACCTGGGCCTCGCGGTCACCGTCCTGTACACGGCCAGCGACCAGCTGGTGCCGGCCCTGCACTCGTACTGGCTGTACATCCACGTCTCCACGGCGATCTTCTGCGGCGCGGTGTTCTACGTCGGCGCGGTCGCCACGATCCTGTACCTGTTCAAGGACTCGTACGAGAACAAGCTCCAGACCGGTGGCAAGCCCGGGAAGTTCGCCTCCTCGGTGCTGGAGCGCCTGCCCGCCTCCGCGTCCCTGGACAAGTTCGCCTACCGCGTCAACGCGGCCGTCTTCCCGCTGTGGACGTTCACGATCATCGCGGGCGCGATCTGGGCGGGCGACGCCTGGGGCCGGTACTGGAACTGGGACCCGAAGGAGACCTGGTCCTTCATCACCTGGATCGCCTACGCCTGCTACCTGCACGCCCGGGCCACGGCCGGCTGGAAGGGCCGCAAGGCCGCCTACCTGGCCCTGCTCGCCTTCGGCTGCTGGCTGTTCAACTACTACGGCGTGAACATCTTCGTCAGCGGCAAGCACTCCTACGCGGGCGTGTGAGTCGCCGGTCCCACACACTGGGAGTATGAGCGGTTCCATCGAACAGGGCACCAGCCAGACCCACGGGAACACGCACATCCTCCACTTCCTGGTGCGGCTCCCCAGGCCCATGGAAGAGGTCTGGCCGGCGGTGGCCACCCCCGAGGGACTCGCGGGGTGGTGCACCGCCGTCGACGTCCTCGAACCCCGGCTGGACGGGCTGGCCGGCCTGGGCGACCTGGGCACCGGGCGGGTGACGGCGTGGGACGTGGACCGCGTCGCGGAGTACACCCTGGAGGGCGGCGGCCGCATCCGGTTCCACCTGGAGCGGCACGGGGACGCGGCGAGCGCGCTGCGGTTGACCCACGAGTTCCAGGGCGAGGGGGAGACCGACCAGCGCTGGCGGAGCCGGCTCGAACGGCTGATCGAGATCCTGGCACCCTCGGAAGCCGTGCCCGGGGAGGGCGCGGAACCCCTCCCCGGACAACTCACCTAGGACGGCGGCAGACACTCCTTCCCCGGCGGCTTCCCCTCCGGCCAGGCGATCCGCACGAAGTGCGAACCACCCCCCGGGGTCAGCTCCACCACCGGCACCGCCTTGTCGTACGGGTTGCCGTGCACGTCCAGGCAGATCCAGCCGCTCGCCCCGTCCACCCGCAGCGAGCCCTTCACCTGCGGCCACTGCAGGCCGACGTCCGCGAGTGCCGGGACGGACCCGCCGGAGGGCACCGCCTCGCGGATGCCGTGCACCGCGAGCCGCAGCGCGTCGTAGCCGATGATCAGCTGCCCGTCGTCCAGGGCGGCCGTACCGATCGGACCCACCGGCTCCCGGTCCGCGTCCGCCAGCAGCCGCCGCAGCGCGGTGAAGTCGGCCGCCGAGCCGCCCGTCCGCTCCGCCGCCCTCAGCCAGGTGTCCGGGTGGGCGAGGGAGGTGTAGCGGACGGACAGGTTGTGCCGCAGCGCGCCCCGGTCCAGGTCCTTCTCATGGGTGAGGTACGACGCCTCGTCCCCGGTCAGCACCGTGAACTTCCGGTCCTGGCAGCCCCGCCCGCCCAGGGCGTTGATGAACTGGCGCAGCTGGGTGTGCCGGCCCGCGAACAGGATCGTGTCCGTCTCCCGGGACGTGTCGCACACCAGGTGCGTGATCTGCCGGAAGGTGTTCGCGGTCGTGCCCTCCTCGGTGCGGTCGGCGGGCGGCGTGAACGGCTGCGGCTCGTACGGCGACCCCTTGATCAGCGCCGCGAACGACTGCTGCAGGGTGCGCGTGTACGGGTCGCCGGGCTTGTCGTACACCAGCAGCGCCCGGCCCGCGCTCACCTTGGCGAAGGAGGCCAGCGCGCGGGCCTCGTCGGTGTTGGTCGGCGCCACCCGGGCGAGCCCCGGGAAGGGGTCCTCGCCCCGCTGCCCGTTGGCGAGGTCGTCGGCGGTGATGCTGGAGCCGACCACCGGGATCCGGTGCCGGGTCAGCTCCCGGACGGCCAGCTTGGCGGCGTTGGTGCTCTGCCCGATGCCGGCGACCGCGCGCAGCCGGTCCCCGCTCGTCGTCATCGCCGTCAGCTGCTCGACCGTCCGCCGCCAGTACGCGCCGGTCGCCCCCGGATTGGCGAGCACCAGCCGGATCCGCGGGCGTTCCCCGTTGGCGTCGTGGTTGGCCTGGTACTGGGCCAGATAGGCGCCCTGGAGCTGGTGCCGGATGTCGTTCAGGCTGGTCGTCGACGTGGAGGTGTACGGCAGCAGCAGCGCCACCGTCACGTGGTCGCCGGGCTTGAGCCGGTCGTTCTCCCGGCCGATCGCCGCGACCACGTCCCGCAGCCGGGGCTGCCCGAAGTCGTACGGCCCCGTCGCCACGCCCACGCACTCGTCGCTGCCCTCCGGCCGGGCCACCCCCGGCCCGCAGGACCGGTCCTCGTGCAGCAGCACCCGGACCGCGAACACCAGGCCGGCCACCAGCGCCGCCGCCACCAGCAGGGCCGTGTAGCGGCGCAGCGGGATCTCCCACACGCCCTCGCGGATCCACGTGCCCACACCCCTGCGCGCCATCACGCCTCCCCGCTGTCGTCGTCCGGCCCGCCGTCGCCGCCGTCCCCGCCGTCCCCGCCGTCCCCGCCGTCCGTGTTTCCGGGGTCCTCCATCGGGCGCCCGGCCAGCGCCGCCGCCGGCCAGTCCCGGGAGGCCCGCCACAGCAGCGCGTTGCCCGCCGGCCGCAGGTTGGACAGCTGCTCCAGCTCGAAGCGGAGCCGGTCGCACACCTGCGGGTCGGGCAGCACCAGCGGATCCGCGAGCAGCCACACCGCGTGCAGCAGCCGGCGTATCCGCAGGTGCAGGACGGCGTCCGCGCCCGGCGGCACCGCGTGCCCGGCGTCCGTGCGGCCGAGCGCGACCACGGTGCGCCGGTCGCCGCGGCCGGCGAAGTCGCGGCCCTCGGCGTCGTGCGCGTGGAAGTAGGGCGCGGACGCGACGAACCGCAGGCCGCGCAGCCAGGCCCGGGGTTCCGCGGTCGGGAAGGTGTCGCGGAGGTGGGCGACCGCGCCCTCGGTGTCCCCGAGCGCGAGCTCGTGGTGCAGCCGGTACGGCGCGTGCCGCTCGTCGGGGTAGTGGGCGATCAGCGTCTCGTGCGCGGTGCGCCAGGACGCGTGGTCGGCGTCCCGCAGGTGCAGCCGCAGCAGCAGCAGGGTCCGTACGAACGGGTCACCGACGAACCGGCCCGGCACGTCGGGCAGCCCCTCCTCGGCGAGCAGCGTCTGCAGCTCCCGGACGCTCGCCGGGCCGAAGGTGTCCGGCAGCAGCGCCGCCGCCAGCGCGCACGCCGACGCGTGGTCGTGGGCGGCGGCCAGCACGGTCAGCGCGTCCAGGTGCTCGGCCGGCACCAGCCGGGCCAGCAGCGCCTCGTAGGCGGGCACGGCCGGCAGGTCCTCGGCGGGCCGCACGCCCGACGTGAGCAGGCCGGCCGGCGCGGACGCCCCGGCCCCGGCCTGCGCGGCCGACTCGGCGAGCAGCACGATGCCCAGCGGGTTCCCTCCGGTCAGCCGGTGCGCGGCGGCCGGCAGGTGCGGCGGGACCGCGGTGTCCCCGCAGACCGCGCCGACGATGTGCAGCGCGTCGTCCGCGCTCAACGGCGGCAGCGCCAGCAGCAGCGCCCGCGAGGAGGGCGTCGCCTCCGGCACCCAGTCGCAGCGCCGGGCCACCTCCGGCAGCGCCCGCCGCACCGCGCCCGGCAGCTCCGCACGGCCCTCACCGCGCCGGGCCGCGACGAACGCCACCCGGTCCGCGACGCCCTCGGTGCGGTCCCGCAGCACGGCCGCGACCAGCCCCGGACCCGGCGCCGTCTGCGCGTTGTCCAGCAGCACCAGCGGCCGCCCCAGCCGCTGCATCCGCGGCAGCACCCCCGCGTACGCCTCCGTCAGGTCGGCCAGCAGCGCCCGCACCAGGTACCGCTCGGCGTGCTCGCGTGAGCTGCCGCCGTCCCGGAAGTGCTGGGAGAGCAGGATCAGCCCGCGCTGGGCGTTGCCGCCCGCGTTCGGATACGTCCGATACCACACCGACGCCTTCTGGTGCCGGCGGTGCGTGAACCCCTCGGCGAGGGACTCCAGCGTCGCCTCGATGGCGCCCGACACCAGCGGACCGGTGCCGGTGGCCGCGGCGACCACCTTGGCCGCCACCTTCCCGGCCCAGCGCCCTGCCACGGAGCCGATCCACGAGCCGCTCTCGTTCAGCAGCAGGATCCGCTCGACCTCCCGGCGGATCCGCTCCGAGTCGGCGTCGCCCCAGCCGCCGGCGGCCACCGCGACCAGCCCCGGCATCAGCCGCGGGAAGGTGATCCGCCCCGCGCCCGTCACCGGCGCGGCGAGCTGCTCGGCGAGCACCAGCAGTGCCTGCCCGAGCGGCGACCAGGAGGCGGCGGGCCGGTCCGCGGGCGGCGCCCGGAACTGCTCCTCCGCGCAGTCGACCAGCGCGACCGGCGTGTGGCCCCGGTAGGCGTCCCGAAGCTCCGCGAGCACCGCGCTCTTGCCCAGCCCGCGCGCCCCCGTGAGCACCACGAACGGCGGTTCGTCCGGATGCTCGTACGGATGTGCGCGGTGTTGGTGCGGGCGCAGGCCCACGAGTCGTGGCGCGAGGCCGGCCGGATCGACGTCGAACAGCGCTCCGCGCCCGTGCAACCGTCTGTGCACCGCATTCCCCCCTCAACGGCAGTGTAGGAAGGGGGAGTTGCTTCAGGCCAGGGCTGGTGTGTGCCGGCGTGGTGACCGTTGGGTCACGAAACCGCAGGGGATCATGAAACGGCCGGGAGGCTCCCGTCGGCCACCGAGGCGATCCGGTCCCGCAGCCGTTCCACGTACAGCCGCACGGTCTTCGCCGCGACGTCCGTGTCCGGGTACCTGCCCGCCAGCCACAGCCCCTCCGGCAGCCGGTTCACCCACACGCACACCTGGTCCCCGTACGACACCCGCATCAATCCGTACGCGTTCCACTGCGCCCACCGCCCGGCGCCCGGGATGGCGCGGGCGTCGACGTAGGACACGATCGAGTACAGGTCCGGGGAGGTCGGCCGGAAGTCCGCGCCGAGCAGGCGCAGCACCCGGGCCAGCGGCATCCGGGCCAGCGACCGGTTGGCCTGCAGCTCGGCACGGACCGCGCGCAGCGCCTCCGGGAAGCCGCGGGTGCGGCCCACCGGCACCTCGATCGGGGCGCCGCCCACGTACCAGCCCACCGAGTCGCTCCACCGCGACTTCACCCGGGTGTGGAACGGCACCACCGTCCGGTACACCGGTTGCCCGCCGAGTTCGTGCACGATCAGCCCGGTCGCGGCCAGCACCCCGACCAGGCTGCCGCCGTACGGCCGGCAGTACGCCTCGAACGCCGCCGCCGCGTCCGCGTCCGCCAGCGGCTCGCACAGCATCTGCTGCCGGGGCAGCGGGCCGTCCGGCGCCAGCCCCAGGTCGACCGGGAAGCCCGGCAGCGTGCCGTCGCAGCGGTGGATGAACTCCCGCCAGCGGTCCACGATCGCGTGCCGGTCGTCGATGCCGTCCGCGCCGGCCCGCTCGATCTCGCAGAAGTCGACGTAACTCGCGGGTGGGACACCGTGGTCCGGCTCGCTCCCGGACAGGCCCGCCGCGTACAGCTCGTGGATCTCGGAGGCGATCCGCTGGAGGGAGTAGGCGTCGACGTTGCTGTGGTCGAACGCCATGTACACGCTCGCGCCGTCGTCGCGCACGACCGCCGTGTAGATGAGGTTGGGCCAGCGCAGCGCGTCCGCGACCGTGTCGAAGCGGTGCTGGAGGTGCCGGACGAGACCGTCCGCGTCGGGGAAGTGGCCGCCCTCCTCCCGGCGCAGGGACACGTCGGCCGGGTCGAGCGTGAACCGGCGCAGCTCCTCGCCGGCCCAGCGGAAGCCGCTGCGCAGCGTCTCGTGCCGCAGGGTCCAGGTGTGCAGGGCCCGTTCCAGCACGTCGAGGTCGACGGGGCCGGGCAGGTCGAAGGCGGTACCGAGCCAGGTCGGCACGAACAGCCCGTCCTCCCGGACGGACCTGGCCGTCCTGATGTGCGACTCCTGGATGTAGGCGGGCGGCCGGGAGTCCTCCGGGAGCGCCGCCGCCGCCGCGACGGTCGCCGGGCTCAGCGTCCACTCGACGAGCCGTCCCGGCCGGACCTCGCAGCGCTGGATGTCAGTGATTCGCACGCGTCTCCCATCACAGAAGGGGGCCCCTGGATGCGGGCCCCCCCTTTAAGGCAATGCCGTGGGACGCGGCCGGGACATGCCCGTCCGGTTCATTTCAACGGAACGGGTGGCAGGCCGAACGCGGAAGTGATTAACCGTCGGTGACCACGGGGGGATCCGAGGGCCTAGCCGCCCAGCAGACCGATGACCGACCGGACCGCCTCGGCCACCGGCCGGCCGACCGTGCCGACGGTGGCGGCGATCCCGGCGATCGCCATCAGCGCCCGGTGCCGCTCCTGCGCGGGCACGGCGGCCTCGGTGCTCAGCGCGGGCAGGGACTCCTCGAGCAGCTGGGCGCTGGGGGCCGGCACCCGGGCGCGCAACTCGGCGATCTGCCGCTGCAGTTCGGCGAGGGCCGCGACCAGCGCCGGGTCGGCGCCGGCCGGGCCCGCGCCCGTCTGGGTCTTGACGATGCCCTGGTTGCCCTGGCCGCCGTACATGTTCACGTTGTCGCCGTAGTGGTAGGTGTTGCCGCTCATCGCGTGATCCCCACGTTTCCGTTGCCGCCGTACATGTTGACGTTGTCGCCGAAGTAGTAGTTGTTCGGTGAGACGGTGAGGCGTTCCACCGTCACCCGGAACTCGGCGTCGGGGTGGTCGATGGCGTACGAGATCTGCCCCACGAGCTGGTCCAGATGGCGCGGGTCCCGACTGGTGACCAGCCCGGTGGAGGCGCCGGACGTCTCGACGGCCAGCACGTAGTGGGGCGGGGCCGTCAGCACGGACATCATGTCCACGAAGAAGTAGATCGCGGCGCCGAGCGCCAGGAGCCACACCCAGGCGACATAACCCGCCCCGCCGGAGTCGGGCCCCTGGAACGTCAGCGAGGGCAGGCCGGGCAGCATGGCGATGAACCCGACGACCAGCGTCCCGGCGGCGTACCGCAGGAACCGCAGCACCGCCTCCTTGCGCCGCGGCCGCATCACGAAGGTGTAGACGCGGGCGATGCTGTGCAGCGGGTAGACGGCCGAGCCGATCCACAGGATCCGCTTGCTGACCCGGAGCTCGATCGGGGCCGGCGGGGCGGTCCGGGCCGGCGGTGGCACGTCCGGCATGGGCGGCCCCGGGTAGCCGGTGCCCACCGGCCCGGCCGGCGCACCGGACGACGGCCCGGAGGACGGCCCGGACGGCGGGCTCGCGGGCGGGGCGGCCGGTGCGGACGGCGGTGAAGGCGGCGCGGACGGCGCGTGGTCCGGGTGCTCGGGCGGTGTGCCGGTCTCCAAGAGTCCCCCAGAGGTCGAAGATCGTTTTTACTCGGTGTCGACCATTAACCCTGCTCCCGTGACCTGCCGTCCAGGGACTTACCGGAACCCGGGCCGGCTCCGCGGCGACCCGGTGACGGGGCCCGGGCAGGCGGTGGTCGATACTGGGACACATGGCTTACGACGATCTTCGCTCCCTGCTGCGGGCGCTGGAGCGCGAGGGAGACCTCAAGCGCGTCAAGACCGAGGTCGACCCGTATCTCGAAGTCGGGGAGATCGTCGACCGGGTGCAGAAGTCCGGCGGCCCGGCGCTCCTCTTCGAGAACGTGCGCGGCTCGGACATGCCCCTCGCCATGAACGTGTACGGCACCGACCGCCGCCTGCTGAAGGCGCTCGGCCTGAAGTCGTACGGCGAGATCTCCGAGAAGATCGGCGGCCTGCTGCGGCCCGAGCTGCCGCACGGCTTCGTCGGCGTACGGGAGGCCTTCGGCAAGCTGGGCGCGATGGCCCACGTCCCGCCGAAGAAGGTGAAGTCCGACAACGCGCCGGTCCAGGAGGTCGTCCTCCAGGGCGACGACGTCGACCTCGACCGGCTCCCCGCGCTGTTCACCTGGCCGAAGGACGGCGGGTCCTTCTTCAACCTGGGCCTGACCCACACCAAGGACCCCGAGACCGGCATCCGCAACCTCGGCCTGTACCGCCTCCAGCGCCACGACCGGCGCACGATCGGCATGCACTGGCAGATCCACAAGGACAGCCGCAACCACTACCAGGTCGCGGCCCGGCGCGGCGAGCGCCTGCCCGTGGCCATCGCCTTCGGCTGCCCGCCCGCCGTGACCTACGCCTCGACGGCGCCGCTGCCCGGCGACATCGACGAGTACCTGTTCGCGGGCTTCGTCTCCGGCAAGCGCATCGAGATGGTCGACTGCAAGACCGTCCCGCTCCAGGTCCCGGCGCAGGCCGAGGTCGTCCTGGAGGGCTGGCTGGAACCGGGTGAGATGCTGCCCGAGGGCCCCTTCGGCGACCACACCGGCTTCTACACCCCGCAGGAGCCCTTCCCGGCGCTGACGATCGACTGCGTGACGATGCGGAAGCGGCCGCTGCTCCAGTCGATCGTCGTCGGCCGGCCGCCCACGGAGGACGGCCCGCTGGGCCGCGCCACCGAGCGCTTCTTCCTCCCGCTCCTCAAGATCATCGTCCCGGACATCGTGGACTACCACCTGCCCGAGTCCGGCGGCTTCCACAACTGCGCGATCGTCTCGATCGACAAGAAGTACCCCAAGCACGCGCAGAAGGTCATGCACGCGATCTGGGGGGCCCACATGATGTCCCTCACCAAGCTGATCGTCGTCGTGGACGCCGACTGCGACGTCCACGACCTGCACGAGGTCGCCTGGCGGGCCCTTGGCAACACCGACTACGCCCGGGACCTCACGGTCGTGGAAGGCCCCGTCGACCACCTGGACCACGCCTCCTACCAGCAGTTCTGGGGCGGTAAGGCGGGCATCGACGCGACCCGCAAGTGGCCCGAGGAGGGCTACACCCGCGACGGCGGCTGGCCGGACATGGTGGAGTCCGACCCGGAGACGGCGGCCCTGGTGGACCGCCGCTGGAAGGAGTACGGACTGTGACCACCGCTGCCCTCACCCAGCCCGGCCGCACCCGGGCCTTCCTGCGCCTGGTGATGATCGAGCACTCGGTCTTCGCGCTCCCGTTCGCCTACATCGCCTCCCTCACGGCGATGTACGAGTGGGACCGGAACATCCACTGGGGCCGGCTGCTCCTGGTCACGGTCTGCATGGTCGGCCTGCGCACCTTCGCCATGGCGGTCAACCGGATCATCGACCGCGAGATCGACGCCCGGAACCCGCGCACCGCCCAGCGCGAGCTGGTGACGGGCGCGATGTCGGTCCGGCACGCCTGGACGGGCGCCCTGGTCGCCCTGGTGGTCTTCCTCGGCGCGGCGGCCCTGCTGAACCCGCTCTGCCTGGCCCTGGCGCCGGTCGCGGTGATCCCGATGGTGGTCTACCCCTACGGGAAACGCTTCACCAACTTCCCGCAGGCCATCCTCGGCCTCGCCCAGTCCATGGGCCCCATCGGCGGCTGGCTGGCGATCAGCGGCGAGTGGTCCTGGACGGCGGTGATCCTGGGCCTGGCCGTCGGCGTCTGGATCGGCGGCTTCGACCTGATCTACGCCTGCCAGGACGTGGAGACCGACCGCGAGATCGGCGTGATGTCGGTCCCGGCCCGCTTCGGGGTCCCGGCCGCGATCTGGGGCGCGCGGGTGTGCCACACCGTCACGACGGCCCTGTTCGTCTGGTACGCCCTGGCCACCCACGCCGGTGCGTTCTTCTGGCTGGGCCTGCTGGTCGTCGCCGGCGCGTTCCTCTACGAACACACCATCGTCCGCCCGCACGACCTGTCCCGGGTGAACAGGGCGTTCTTCAGCGTCAACGGGTTCATCGGCATCGCCCTGTTCGTGTGCGCGCTGCTGGATCTCCTCGTACGGGGTCTGACCGTCTGAGGCGGTCGGCCCCACCCGGCCTGAGCACGGTCGGGCGCGCCGGTACGCTCAAGGTGTGAACGCAGGAGAAACGCAGCGCGTGCCTTGGATCGTGGGGGTGTCCGGAGCTTCCGGTACGCCGTACGCGGCCGCCGTGCTGCGCGCGCTGCTGGAGGCCGGCGAAGCGGTGGACCTCGTGGTCAGCCGGGCCTCGCGGCTGACGCTGCTGGACGAGACGGGCATCGCGTTCCGGGACGCCCACTGGCAGGACGACCTGCGGGAATGGCTCGCCCGGGGCGCCGACGGCAAGCCGGGCACCTTCGACCCGGACATCGGCGGTGTCCGGTACTGGAACGCGGGCGACCTCGCCGCGGGCCCGTCCTCGGGCTCGTACCCGGCGAAGGGCATGCTCATCGTGCCCGCCTCCACCGCCTGCGTCGCCGGTGTGGCCCTCGGCCTGTCGAAGGACCTCCTCCAGCGCACGGCGAGCGTCACGCTGAAGGAACGCCGGACGCTGGTCGTGGCCGTACGGGAGACCCCCCTCAACGGCCAGACGCTGCGCCACCTCGTCGCCCTGGACGACGCCGGCGCCACGGTCGTCCCGGCCTCGCCCGCCTTCTACGCCGGCGCCACCCACATCCAGGACCTGGTGGACTTCGTGGCCGGCCGGGTGCTGGACGCGGCCGGTGTCACCCACGGCCTGTACCGGCGCTGGCACGGCGAGCTGGGCGGCGGCTCGGCGGCCGGCCGGCCGGGCACGTAGCAGTACGCACGCACCTCATCACTTCAGGAACTTTCACCGGAAGGCTTCGATCGCATGGACGCGGTGGACAGGCAGCTCATCCAGGCCCTGAGGGAGAACGGCCGGGCCTCGTACGCGGAGCTGGGGCGCCTTGTCGGCCTGTCCGGCCCCAGCGTCACCGACCGCATCAACCGGCTGGAGGCGGCCGGTGTCATCACCGGCTACCGCGCCACGGTGAACGCGGCCTCCCTCGGCCTCGGCGTCACCGCCCTGATCGGCATCTCGCTCTCCGACGCCGCCGACCACGAGGACGTCGCCCAGCGGCTGCGGGACCTGCCGGAGATCGAGGACTGCTGGTTCATCGCCGGCGACGACTCGTACATGCTCAAGGCCCGGGCGACGGACGTGGACGGCCTGGAGCGGATCATCCGCCGGCTCAGCGGGACCAAGGGCGTCTCCCGCACCCGCACCACGATCGTGCTCTCCACGAAGTGGGAGAACCGGGTGGGCGAGCTGCCCGAGGAGGTGTAGGCGCGCGGCGCCACCGGGCGCACCGCCCGCGCGGAAAGCGGGGGAGTACCGTTGGTCGAGTTGTCGGAGAAAGGTGTTGGCATGGACGTCGGGCTCAAGCGCGAGCTGGAGGAGAAGGTCCGCTCCGGTGAGCGGCTGACCCGCGAGGACGGCATCGCGCTGTACGAGTCGGACGACCTGGCCTGGCTCGGCGGTCTCGCCCACGAGGTGCGCACCCGCAAGAACGGTGACGTCGTGCACTTCAACGTCAACCGGCACCTCAACATGACCAACGTGTGCACGGCCTCCTGCGCCTACTGCTCGTTCCAGCGCAAGCCGGGCGAGAAGGACGCGTACACGATGCGCATCGAGGAGGCCGTCAAGCTCGCCAAGGCGATGGAGTCGGAGAACCTCACCGAGCTGCACATCGTCAACGGCCTGCACCCGAACCTCCCCTGGCGGTACTACCCCCGCTCCCTGCGCGAGCTGAAGGCGGCCCTCCCGCACGTCTCCCTGAAGGCGTTCACCGCCACGGAGATCCACCACTTCGAGACGATCAGCGGCCTGTCGGCGTCCGAGATCCTGGACGAGCTGATCGACGCGGGCCTGGAGTCCCTCACCGGCGGCGGCGCGGAGATCTTCGACTGGGAGGTCCGGCAGCACATCGTGGACCACCGCACCCACTGGGAGGACTGGTCCCGCATCCACCGCCTGGCGCACGAGAAGGGGCTGAAGACCCCGTGCACCATGCTGTACGGCCACATCGAGGAGCCGAGGCACCGCGTCGACCACGTTCTCCGGCTCCGTGAGCTGCAGGACGAGACGAACGGCTTCCAGGTCTTCATCCCGCTGCGCTACCAGCACGACTTCGTGGACATGAAGGACGGCAAGGTCCGCAACCGCCTCCAGGCCCGCACCCAGATGGCCACGGGCGCGGAGGCCCTGAAGACCTTCGCGGTGTCGCGGCTGCTGTTCGACAACGTCCCGCACGTCAAGGTCTTCTGGGTCATGCACGGCGTCCAGACCGCCCAGCTGGCCCTCCAGCACGGCGCGGACGACATGGACGGCTCGGTCGTCGAGTACAAGATCACCCATGACGCGGACAACTACGGCACGCCGAACAAGCTGACCCGCGAGGACCTCCTGGAACTGATCCGCGACGCGGGCTTCCGCCCGGTGGAACGGAACACGCGCTACGAGATCATCCGCGAGTACGAGGGCCCGGACCCGGCGCGCCGGGAGTCTCCGCAGCCGATGCGCGTCTGACTTCCCCCGCCCACCCGGCCGGCCCGGCCGGTGACAGGGGGACGGCTCGGGGTACTCGTCCGGCATGCCGGCGACGAAGGCCCCCGAGGACGCCTACACGGCCGCGCCCTTCGTACCCGAGGGCGCCGATCTCACCGCTCTGCGCCGCGCGGCGGCGGGCTGCCGCGGCTGTCCCCTGCACCTCCCCGCCACCCAGACGGTGTTCGGCGCCGGGAGCACCGACGCCCGCGTGATGCTCGTGGGGGAGCAGCCCGGTGACCAGGAGGACCGCCAGGGCACACCCTTCGTCGGCCCGGCGGGCAAACTGCTCGACCGGGCGCTTGCAGAGGCCGGTATAGACCCCGGCGAGGCCTATGTGACCAACGCGGTCAAGCACTTCAAGTTCACCCGGGCCGAGCCCCGCAAGCGCCGGATCCACAAGGCGCCGAGCCTCAGGGAGATGACGGCCTGCGGCCCCTGGCTGGCGGCCGAGCTGGCGCTGGTGGAGCCGGAGCTGATCGTGGTGCTCGGCGCCACGGCCGGGAAGGCGCTGCTGGGGTCGTCGTTCCGGGTGGGCGAGGTGCGCGGGACCGTGCTGGAGCGGGAGATCCACGGCCGGCCGGAGCGGCTGCTGCCCACCGTGCACCCGTCCTCGGTGCTGCGCGCGCGGGACGAGGAGCGCAGGGCGGCGTACGAGGGCCTGGTGGCCGACCTGAAGGTCGCTGCACGCGCCCTCGGGTAGGCGGTACGCGCCTTCCCCGTCGGCGGAGGCGCGGTATCCCCGGTGACCGGGACCCGGTAATGGATACACTCCCTCCGTGCCTCTTACCTTCACCCTGGACCCCGCCATCACCCCCGCCCTCCGCGACGGCGTCCTCGACCTGTGGTCGGACGTCTCCGAGGCGGGCGGCGCCGTCGGTTTCGTCGCCCCGGTGACCCGTGAGGAGATACGCCCGGAGCTGGTCCGGCACTTCGTGCAGATGGCCGAGGGGCGCACCCGGCTGCTCGTCGGCCACGACGAGACCGGCGAGGTCGCCGCGGCCGCCTTCCTCACCCGCAACACGCACCGGCTGATGCCGCACTGGGTGTGGCTCTACACGGTGATGGTCCACCCCCGGCACCAGGGCAGGGGCTACGGCCGCGACCTGCTGGCCGCCGCCGCGGACGCGGCCCGCGCGATGGAGGGCGTGGAGGCGATACGGCTGACCTGCCGGGGCGGGCACGGGCTCGAGCGGTTCTACGCCTCCTGCGGCTACAAGGAGGTCGGCCGCGTCCCGGACGCCATCCGGGTGGCCCCGGGCGACGACCGGGACGAGATCGTCATGCTCCTGCCGCTCGGCTGACACCGGCCCCCGCCCCACCCCCCTGCGTGATCGCCCGCCGTCCGTGCTTCACTGGACGATGACCCCTTTTGGAATCTGACGACTGGATTGAGATGCTCCGCTACACGCTGATGCGCCTCGGTATCTTCGCGGGCTGCCTCGTGGTCGTCTGGGGTGCCGTCTACTCGGGCATCTTCCCGCGCGGCTTCGGCGACTCCAACGGCCTGTGGGTCCTGCTGCTCTCCATGGTGCTCTCGGCGCCGATCAGCTGGGTGGTGCTGCGCAAGGAGCGGGACCGGGCGTCGGCGCAGATCGTGAACAAGGTCGACCGGGTGAAGGCCAACCTCGATGCCAACCGCAGCCAGGAGGACGTGGCCGACGACCGGTCGCGGACGCAGGACGGGGCTGCCGCGTCCAGCTAGTCCGGGCCCCCGGCCCCACTAGTCTTGCCGTCATGGGTGCGGTCAGGACCAAACGGATGCCGAGGGCGGTGCGGGAGCAACAGATGCTCGACGCCGCCGTACGGATCTTCGGGCAGCGCGGGTACATGGCCGCCTCGATGGACGAGATCGCCGAACTCGCGGGCGTGTCCAAGCCGTTGGTCTACCTGTACCTGAACTCGAAGGAAGACCTCTTCACCGCCTGCATCCGCCGCGAGGCCGCCGCGCTCACGGCGGCCGTGCGCGCGGCGGTCCGGTCGGGACTGCCCGCCGACCGGCAACTCTGGGACGGCCTGCGGGCGTTCTTCGCGCACACCGCCGAGCACCCCGACGGCTGGTCGGTGCTGCACCTCCAGGCCCGCACGCACGGGGAGCCCTTCGTGGCCGAGGTCGCCGCGATGCGCGCGGAGATCGTCGCGTTCGTGACCCGGCTGGTCGCGGTGGCGGCCCGGGAGGCGCACCGCGACCCCGACCTCCCCGAACACGAGGTGGCCGGCCTCGCCGAGGCCCTGGTCGGCGCGGCGGAGTCCCTGGCCGCCTGGGCCAACGCCACACCCGGGGCCACGGCCCGCCAGGCAGCGACCACGCTGATGAACTTCGCCTGGGCGGGACTGGGCAACCTGATGCGGGGCCACGTCTGGACACCGCCGGCCGATCCCGCCTGAGGGCGCGGGGCCGCGGCGGGTGCCCGCACCGCGCGGCCGCCCGCGACCCCCGTGCACCCGCACCGCGCGAGGGCGCTCACTTGCCCCGCACCTCCCCGCTCAGGTGCACCCGCCCGCCCGCGCCCCGCAACTCGAACCGCCCGCTCCCGTCGGCCCCGTACGCCACGGTCCCCGGCAGCGGCACCGGCGCCCGGAACCGCGCCCGCACCTCGGCCGCGTCGGGACTGCCGTGGGCGGCCAGGCAGCGGGCGACCGTCCACATGCCGTGGGCGATGGCCCGGGGGAAACCGAAGAGGCGCGCGGTGAGCGGAGACAGGTGGATCGGGTTGCGGTCACCGGAGGCGGCGCCGTACCGCCGCCCCACGTCGTCGCCGAGGCTCCACTCGGCCAGGACCGGCAGCCGCGCACCGGCGTCCTCGCGCGGTCGGGGTGCCGTCACCGTGCCGGTGCGGTGCCGCGCCAGATAGGTGCTCCGGGATTCCCACACCGGTTTCCCGTGCGCGTGCAGTGCGGTCGCCACGGTCGCCTCGGTGCCCCGCCGGTGCGGTACCAGCCCTTCCACCCGGACCTCCACGTCGTACACCCCGTCCGCGGCCAGCGCGGCGCTCCGCTCGATCGCGATCGACGTGTGGACGAGGCCGAGCAGCGGCAGCGGGAAGTCCCGGGCGCTCATCAGTTTCATGGCCAGCGGGAATCCGAGGACGTGCGGATAGGTGACCGGGAGGTCGGGCTCGCCGGTCGGGAAACCGCACACCCGCTCGTAGGCGGCCAGCTTCGCCAGGTCGACGCGCACGCCGGGAAGGACCAGTCGGGCGGGCGGGAAGGCGGCGCCGGGGGCCGGACGCCTGACGAGGGAGCGCAGGGCGCCCCGGGCGAGCAGGGGGGCCAGCGCGGGCGCGGCGCTGAGGGTGACGGTGTCCGTCGGGCCGCTGAGGCGGCGGTCGGCCATGCGCAACTCCCGCGCGACTCGGTTCCGGAGGGCTGAGAACTGCTTACTCCGGAGTAAGGTTACCGGAGGTAAGCCGCAACCCGCACGGTCCGTACGCCGCACGGTCCGTACGGCCGGCACCGCCCGCACGCAAAGCTGAACACCCGTCACATACCCCCCGAGGCTGCACACCCCCGGCCCCGGACCATCCCCGAACCCGCACAACCCCCTCACAGCGGAGCCGTACGATCACCTGCCTAACCAGCGGTAACCCCTTCCCCGGGCTCACCGCAGGCGCACGCACGCCAGAGGAGCCGCCCGTGACCACGCCGTACCCCACCCCGCCCGCCTCCTCCGGCACCCCGGTCTCCGCCACCGACTACGACGGCCGCCCGGTCCTCGTCGAGCCCGAGGTACGCCGGCTCGACGGAGCGGTGCGCGAGGCGGCCGTCCCCCCGTTCGCACCCCCGGTCACCCACGGCTCCCTCGCCGACCTGCCCTACGACAACGCGGAGACGGACCCCGACAAGGCCGTCCTCAGCCGCAGGCTCTCCGACGGCCACTGGCGGGACGTGACGGCGGCCCGGTTCGCCGCCGAGGTGGAGGCGGTCGCCAAGGGCCTGATCGCCGAGGGCCTGATGCCCGGGGACCGCATCGCGGTCATGGCCCGCACGACCTACGACTGGACGCTGCTCGACTTCGCGGCCTGGGCCGCCGGCCTGGTCACCGTCCCCGTCTACCCCACCTCCTCCGTCTTCCAGACCCGCTGGATCCTGCACGACTCCGGCGCCGTCGCCCTGGTCACCGAGACCCCCGCCCAGGCCGCCGCCCTCGGCCCCGAACTCCCCCACCTGCCCGACCTGCGGCACGTGTGGGTGATGGAGAAGGACCACGTGGCCCGGCTGGCGGAGGCGGGCGCACCGGTACCGGACGGGGAGGTCGGCGTACGCCGGGGCATGCTGGGCCCCGACACGCTCGCCACCCTCATCTACACCTCCGGCACCACCGGCCGCCCCAAGGGCTGCGCCCTCTCGCACGGGAACTTCTTCGCCGAGGTCGACAACGCGATCGAACTCCTCCACCCCGTGTTCAAGGCCAAGGACGACGACCTCTCGGTCCTCCTCTTCCTCCCCATGTCCCACGTCTTCGGCCGCATGGTCGCCGTCGCCTGCGTCCGCGCCCGCGTCCGCCTCGGCCACGCCCCCAGCCTGGCCCCGGCCGACCTCCTCCCGGACCTGGCCGCCTTCCGGCCGACCTGCCTGCTGACCATCCCCTACATGCTGGAGAAGATCTACAACTCCGCGCGGGCCAAGGCGGAGTCGGGCGGCCGGGCGGGCACCTTCGACCGGGCGGCGGACATCGCCCGGCGCTACGGCGAGGCGCTGGAGGCCCGCCAGACCGGCACCGGGAACGGCCCGAGCCGCGCCCTGAAGACCCAGCGCACCTTCTACGACCCCCTCGTCTACCGCCGCATCCGCTCCGCGATGGGAGGCCGCGTCCGCCACGTCATCTGCGGCGGCTCCCCGCTCGGCCGGAGCCTCGCCGCGTTCTACGCCGGTGCCGGCATCGAGATCTTCGAGGGCTACGGCCTCACGGAGACCACCGGCGCCTCGACGGTCACCCCGCCCCTGAAACCCCGCCTCGGCACGGTCGGCTGGCCGCTCCCCGGCACGAGGGTCCGCATCGCGGCGGACGGCGAGATCCTCCTCTCCGGCGACCACGTCCTGCGCGGCTACTGGGACCCCCAGGCCGGAGGCGTGGTCCCCGCGACCCGCGACGGCTGGCTCGCCACGGGCGACCTCGGCGAACTCGACGACGACGGCTACCTGACCATCACCGGCCGCAAGAAGGAACTGCTCATCACAGCGGGCGGCAAGTCGGTGGCCCCGGCCCCCCTGGAGAACTGGCTCCGCCAGCACCCCCTGATCAGCCAGGTGATGCTGGTGGGCGACGCCCGCCCCTTCGTGGCGGCCCTCATCACCCTGGACCCCGAGGGCATCACACACTGGCGCCAGATGATCGGCAAGCACCCGGTACCGCCGGAACTCCTGGTCGGGGACGAGGAGTTGCACGCCGTCCTGCAACGGGCCGTGGACGAGGCGAACCGCATGGTCTCCCGCCCCGAGTCCATCCGCCGCTTCGCGGTCCTCCCGGTGGACTTCACGGAGGCGGCCGGCCACCTGACCCCGTCCATGAAGCTCCGCCGCGACCGGATCCTGCGGGACTTCGCGGCGGAGGTGGAGGGGTTGTACGAGCGCTGAGGCAAGGGCCGTTGCCAAGTGGCGTCAAGGTCGGCACCCGCTCCGTGCTGGTCCCACCTCCTCCGGACTCGGTGGGGCGCGGAGCGGGTTGCCGCCGGGGTCGGATGCGGCCCGTTCACGATCCTCGCGCGCGGTGCCGAGCCCAGTCAATCCTTGGGTTTCCTCGCCATCCCCCAGTGCTAGCTTGGGTCTTGTGACCCTGGAAGACCTCCGCGTGTTCGTCGCCGTGTGCCGTGCGGGCAGCCTCAGTTCGGTCGCCCGTGACCTCGGCCGGACCCAGTCCGCCGTCAGCCAGCACGTCAAGCGACTGGAACGGGAGACGGGCGTGGCCCTGCTGGAACGCCGGCCGCGCGGGGTCCTGCCGACCCAGGCCGGCCGGATACTGGAGGCCGCCGCGGGCGAGGGAATCAACGCCCTGGACGTCGCCGTACGACAGCTCCGCGACCTGGTCGACGGCCACAGCGGGTACGTCCGCGTGGCCACCGGCGCGACGACCGTCCGGCACTTCATGTCCGACGCGGTCGTCACGTTCCGCCGCCGGCACCCCAAGGTCAACCTTGAGTTCCGCACGGTCAGTTCCGGCCGGGGCAGCTTCGACGCCCTCGCCGACGGCACGCTGGACCTCGCCTGGATCACCATCGGCCCACCGGTCCGGGGCATCGAGCAGCGGACGGTCGTGGAGCTGCCGTGGCTCCTCGCGGTGCGGGCAGACGACCCGCTGGCCGACCGTCCGCACCTGGACCCGGCGGAGCTGGCCCACGCCCGGGTCATCAGGCTCCCGCCGAACTCCACGTCCGCCGCCCACCTGGAAGCGGCGTGCGCCGAGCGGGGAGTCAGGTTCGCCTACGAGCCGAGCGTGGCCGACTGGGACACGGCCCTGCTGCTCGCCGAGCTGGGGATCGGAAGGGCGGTCGTACCGGCCGTACCGGGCCTGCCGGTCCCGGGCGACGGCCCCCTGCGGCTGGTCCCGCTTCCCGGCCTCCGTCCCCTCCCCGTCGGCTGGGCCGTGCGCCGCTGGGACGCGCTCAGCCCGCCGGCCCGGGCCTTCGCGGACACGGTCGCCGCGTTGCGCTGAGCGCCAACTCCACCCAGACCGTCTTGCCGACGTCCCGCTCCGCCACGCCCCACAGCTTCGCCAGCACCTGTACGACCACGAGACCGCGGCCGTTCTCGTCCTCCGGCCGCCCGTCCAGGAAACGGAGGGCGCGGTCGCCCCGGGCGTCGCTGACCTCGATACGCAGGGTGTCCTTCTCCGCCAGCAGTCTCAGCCGCAGCTCGAAGTCCCGCCCGGGCACGCGACCGTGGGTGACGGCGTTGGCGGCGAGTTCGGCCACGACGAGCTGAGCGGTGTGGCTGAGGTCGCCGTCGTACGGATACCCCCAGGCCGCCAGGGCGGTACCGGTGAGCCGACGGGCCAGACGGGCGCCACGGGGGGTGGCGCTGAGCCGTTGGACGAGTTCCGTTGCGGGGGTGGAGATTTCTACGTTCACCTCACCGAGCGTGGTCGGTTCTCCCTACCCTGACCAGGGGAGACCCGGCGACTGTGCGTAGTCGTACGGGTACGGGTCGCGTGTGTACGGGTTGGTCGGAGGTTCGTGTGACGGAGGAGCGGAGGCCGGAGACTCCGGCGGAGGAGAACGGGGCGGCAGCGGTCTTCGTCGTCATCGGCAAGCAGCTGAAGCTGCTGCGGGAGAGGGCGGGACTCAGCCAGCGGGAGTTCGCCGAGCTGATGGGGTACGGCCCGGACCTGGTCTCGGCCATCGAGCGAGGGGTACGGACACCGAGGCCGGAGTTCCTGCGCCGGGCCGATGAGATCCTCCAGGCGAACGGCCTGTTCACGGCGGTCATCCCTCAGGTGGAGGAGGCGATGTCGAGGGCACGGACGCGGCATCCCGAGTGGTATCGCAGCTATGCCGAGTTGGAAGCGGTATCCGTCGAGCTGCACTTCTATGCCAATCAAGGAGTGCCAGGTCTCTTGCAGACCGAGGACTATGCTCGGGCTGTGTTCTCCCGCCGCCGCCCCTTGCTGGATGAGGACGCCATCGAGAAGCGTGTCGCCGACCGATTGGCCCGTCAGCAGGTTCTGGAGCAGTGGCCACTGCCGATGTGTAGCTACGTCCTGGAAGAGGTGGTGCTGCACCGGCCCATCGGCGGTACGAAGGTACACAAGGAGCAGCTTCGGCGGTTGTTGCGGATCGGCGGCATGCGCAACGTGGAGATCCAGGTGATGCCCTCCAAGATGGCGGAACACCCCAACATGGACGGCCCGTTCAACCTCCTGACGCCCAACAAGCGAGCGCAGGTCGCTTACGTGGAGGCCCAGGGATACCCACGGCTGATCGCTGACCCGGAAGAAGTCCGCAAGATCGCGGACCGCTATGGGATCATGCGCGCCATGGCACTCAACCCGACGGAGTCACTGGCCATGATCGAGGAGCTGGTGGGGGAATGATGAACACCAAGGAACTCGCCTGGTTCAAGTCCAGCTATAGCGGCGGTGAGGGAGGCGAGTGCCTCGAACTCGCTTACAGCTGGCGCAAATCCAGCTACAGCAGCGGCGAGGGCGGCCAGTGCCTCGAAGTGGCCCTGCACCCCACCGCCATCCACATCCGAGACTCCAAGCGACCCACCAGCGCCCACCTCACCCTCACCCCCGAAGCCTGGTCAGCCTTTCTTCTGGGCGAGAAGGAACGCCTGCGGGACCGGTGATTCGCCGCGCGTGACCTCCGGCTCGCGCACCGTGCTGGACCGGAGGGTGAAACCGGCTCCCGCCAGCAGCTCGGCCATCCGCTCGGGGCGGCGCCGGTGGTAGTCCAGGGTCACCTCGTGGCCGAACGGGCGGTCGAGGCGGAGCGGTACGTCGCCCACCTGGAAGGCGAGCAGGAGCCGGCCGCCGGGAGCCAGTACGCGGTGGAATTCGGCGAAGAGGTCGGGGAGTTCGTCCACGGGTGTGTGGATGCTGGAGTACCAGGACACGACCCCGGCCAGGGTGCCGTCGGCCAGGGGCAGCTCCCGCATGGAGCCCTGCCCGAAGCGCAGGCCGGGAAAGTCGCGGCGGGCGACGGCGATCATCGACTCGGAGAGGTCCAGGCCGAAGACGGACAGCCCCAGACCGGCCAGGTACGCGGTGACCGCGCCCGGCCCGCAGCCGAGGTCGGCGACCCGGCCGCCCGGGCCGACCTGCTCGGCGTACGCGGCGAGCAACGCGCGCTCCAGGGGCCGTTCGGCGAGGGGGTTCCGGAAGTGCGCGGCGTAGTCCTCGGCGATGGTGTCGTAGAAGGCGCGGGTGTCGGTCATGGAGGGACGGTAGCGGGTGGCACCGACACCGCCCCTTGCCCGTTCACCCGGCGCGTTTCATCCACTGCTGGTCCTGGTCCCCGTACGCGCACTCGACGAGCTGCACCGGGCCGTTGACCCGGGTGGCGGCGAGGCACTTGTACCGGGCGGCGTTCCGGTAGACCCAGCGGTTGCCGCCCACGGCGATCTGGTGCCACCGCGTCACCGCCCCGTTGCCGTTGCAGTCCTGCATGGTCACTTCGGCGATGCCGTTGAACACGGCGGCGGCGCACAGTTCCTGCCCGCCGATCCGTTGCCTGATCTGGACGGTGTTGCCCCCCTCGGGGTTCACCTCCCACAGCTGGTTCGGCCCACCGTGCCGGTCGTAGGCCAGGACGCTGGAGTCCCGCCCCATGCCGGCGTCGTTGTCGAGGACGTAACCGGGGTTGGCGACGTTCTCCAGCACCAGCCGTGACTGTGCCGCCGCCTGACCCGTCAGGGCACTGGAGGCGAGAAACCCCGCGCATATCAGACCGACGACCGTTCCTGTCCCTGCCTTGTTCATGGATGGCTCCCTCGCTCCCGAACTGTTGCGCTACTACACGGTGAGTTTTGCCCGTGAGTCGACGGGACCGGGTGACTCGCTCTGTATGTCACCTGAAGTCGGTATTTGCCAGGACCGGGTGGAGCCGTGAGGTTGGCACCGCAGGAGGCCGCCGATCGGTGCGGCGGCTGGGGCCGGGAGGGGCCGGGCGGGAGGGAGCCTCAATTAGGCTGCTGCCCTTGGCCAAAGCATCACAACGGGGGGTACGGGGCCGATGGACCAGGCGACGGATGTCTTCCAGCCACTTCAGGCGGAAGACCCCCCGGTGGTGGGGGGTTACCGGCTCGCGGCCCGGCTGGGCGCCGGTGGCATGGGCCGGGTGTATCTGGCGCACACGCAGGGCGGCCGGCCGGTCGCGCTGAAGGTCGTACGGCCGGAGCTGGCGGACGATCCGGACTTCCGGCGGCGGTTCCGGCGGGAGATCACGGCGGCCCGGCGGGTCAAGGGCGCCTACACCGCCGAGCTGATCGACGCGGACGCGGACGGGACACCCCCGTGGCTGGCCACGCTGTACGTGCCCGGGCCGTCGCTGGCGGAGGCCGTCGTACGGCGGGGGCCGCTGCCGGTGTCGGCGGTGCTGTGGCTGATGGCGGGGGTGGCGGAGGCGCTCCAGGCGATCCACGCCGAGGACATCGTGCACCGGGACCTGAAGCCGTCGAACGTGCTGCTGGCCGCCGACGGGCCCCGGGTGATCGACTTCGGTATCGCGCTGGCCGCCGACGGGACGTCGTACACGGCCACCGGGGGGACCATCGGCACGCCGTCCTTCATGGCGCCGGAACAGGCGGCCGGGAACGAGGTGACGGCGGCGACGGACGTCTTCGCGCTCGGGCAGACGGCGGCGTTCGCCGCGCTCGGCCGGCCGTTGTACGGCGACGGTCCCGCCGTGAACGTGCTGTACCGGATCGTGCACTCCGAGCCCGACCTGGAGCTGCTGCCCGAGCCGCTGCGGCCGCTGCTCGCCCGGTGCCTGGCCGCCGATCCGGCGGAGCGGGCCACCGCGGCGGAGGTGGTGGAGTGGTGCCGGCAGCGGCTGGGCGCGGACGCCGACGGGGGCGGGGGGCCGGCCGTGTGGCGGGAGATCGCCGGGCCGGAGGTCGCGGTTCCGGCACCGGTCCCGGAGCCGACCCCGGCCTACCCGCAGCCGCTCGTCGGCTACCCGCAGCCCCCGACGGCCTGGCCGCAGCCGACGTCCGAGGAGCGCAGGGTCCGCAGACGGCGGACCGCGCTGATCTCGGTCGCCGGTGTGACGGGCGGGGCGCTGCTGGCGGCGCTGCTGGCGTGGTCGGTCCTGGACGCCGAGGGCCGGGCGGGAGCGCGGGACACGGCGGGCGCGGGTTCCAAGCCGTCGGCCACGGCACCGTCGGGGCGGTCGTCCTCGCCGGCGTCCGCAGCGGGCTCCTCGTCGGACTCCTCTTCTTCTTCCTCGGACGCGTCGTCGGACGGGTCCGGCCCGTCCGTGGAGGAGGGGACCGCGTCGGCCTCGCCCCGGGACCCGAAGCCGGAGGGGTACCCCCAGGTGTGGCTGGACGCGAAGAACTCGCTGAGCCTCAAGGACGAGGACCCCCAGCGCAAGGACCACAAGGGGGACATCCGGTTCGACTGCCGGGACCGCAGCTGTGAGCTGAAGAGCGACAGCGCCTCGTTCGTCCAGATCATGGGCGGACACGGCACCACCCTCGCCATGTGCCGTCTCATGCTCGGGAGCGGCAAGTACCACAGCTGGGGGCTGGCCGCCGCGGCGGCCGGAACCGAGATCTGCATGAAGGACGACGAGGGCAACATCGGGCTGTACGTGATCCAGACGAAGTCCACCGCGTTGCCCGACATCGCCTTCCTCACGGGCGACCTGACCGTCTGGCGGAACGCCGCCTAGTACCGACCGGCCGACGCGCCCGCCTGGCAGCCGAGGAGGCAGACCCAGAGCTGGAACGGCTGTCCTCGGTGACGTACCTCACCGAGGACCCGCCCGCTCGCTCCCAGCGGACGGGCGCAGAGGGCACACTCCATGGCCATCTGCTGGCGGGGGCGGAGCCGGGCGACGTCGGGGAGGGAGGAGGGCGCCGTGTCACGACTCTTCATTCATCACCCCCCGGTGTCCGTCCTTCGCGCCGCCGTCCTTCGTCTTCGCCTCGTCGGTGGCCGCCTCGGCGGGTTGGACCCGGTGCCGGGGCACGGTCCGCCGGGGCGGCCGGGTGAAGGTGATCTGGCGCACCACCTGCTGGAAACAGGCCAGCGAGGCGAAACTCGGCAGGGCGGCGGCCGCGGTGTCGACGATGTGTTTCGGCGCCTGTGCGATGCACAGGGTCATGGCAATCATCGAGAAAATCAGAAGTACCGACCAGGAATGGAAGGCCCGGCGCTGGTGCAGTGCCGCCCGGAGAATGGAGAGTGACGACACCAGCCAGGGGCCGAAAACCAGCAGGGGCCACCAGGAGACCACGTCGTCCGGCATGCGGGACGCTGCCACGAAACGCAGCGGGTCGTAGGAGATCAGGCCGCCGAAGATGCTGACGGCGGAAGCGATGACGGCCACCATCGCGGCGATGAGATGACTGGCGACGCGTGTGGTGCTCGGGCGTTGCCGGACCTTGCGGTGGCCCCGCGGGGGAGTCTTCACCGGGGGCAGCTCCGCGGTGATCTCCACCAGGGCGTCGCGATGAGGATCAACCCCCTGACCTGCGAGGTCCTCCTCCCTGCGGGCGGCCGGGATCCTCGGCTGCTGCTCCATGGAGTCCCGCAGCATGAAGGCCAGCTCTTCGGCGGGGTCCCAGGCCGAGTCGGGAGGGACCAGGGGCGGGTAGAAGGCTCCCGCGGGCCCCGTGTACTCAGGATGCATGAGCCCAGCGTTTCGAGACGTGTGTTTCCAGGGAACTCATTGCATCCATGAATTCCTGGAGGATTTCCTCGGTCACTTCAAGAGTGACGGAGAGACCCCCCTTCATCAGGACTCCTTTGCTGGGGCCCGTTCTGTCCGGTGCGGGCAGGTAGGTGTGGGAGCCTAGCCGCACGGGCCGCCGAGGAAGTTCCTTCGTCATGCTGCGAATAACGCGGCCATTCGATGATGGATGCGCGGCGAACGGGTGAAGGGATTAGCCGGACAAGCACTTTGTGCCGGAAAATCCGCCGAGCAATCTGTCCTGCAAGCAGATCAACGGATCTGATCTCCTCAGGCCGGTCCCGCCAGCCGCAGCAGCGCCGTCGCCGCCGCCGCGCCCAGCACCACCACGGCGAACGGCGCCCGGCGCCAGGCGAGGACGCCGCCGACCAGGACCCCGGCGGGGCGGGCCCAGCCCGCGAAGCCGCCGGACTCGGTCAGGGCGCCCGTGGCGAGCAGGGCGGCCAGGAGGACGACCGCTCCGGCGGAGGCCAGCTCCTGGACGCGCGGCGGGATCGTGACCCGGCCGTGCAGCACCGGACCGACCAGCCGGAAGGCGTACGTGCCGGCGGCCAGGGCGAGGATCACGGTGACGGTGGCGTTCACGCGGCGGCTCCCCGGGGGCTCGTGGGGCGGCGGTGGAGGAACAGGCCCGCGAGGGCGAGCAGGACCGGGACCCCGGCCGGGACGGCGGGGGTGACCGCCAGCGCCAGGGCGGCGCCGGGCAGCGCGCACCGCCGTACCGCCGCGTCCGCGCGGAGGGTGGGCAGGACCAGGGCGACCAGGACGGCGGGGAAGGCGGCGTCCAGGCCGTAGCGGGTGGTGTCGCCCAGCGCGCTGCCCGCCGCCGCACCGGCGAGGACGCCCGCGTTCCACACGGCGAACAGGCCGAGGCCGGATATCCAGAACGCCCGGCGCTGCCGTACCGGGTCGGACTGGGCCAGGGCGAAGGCGACCGTCTCGTCCGTGACCAGGTGGGCGCCGAGGAGACGGGCCGCCCGGCCGGTGCCGAGGATGTCGGCCACCGCCAGGCTGAAGGCCGCCGTCCGGGTGTTGAGCAGGAGCCCGGTGGCCACGGCGGCGGCCGGACCGCCCCCGGCGAGCAGGACGCCCACCGCGCTGAACTGCGCCGACCCCGCGTACACGACCAGGGACATGAGGACCGGTACCCACATCGGCAGGCCGCCCGCGACGGAGACCGCGCCGAAGGAGACGCCCACGACACCGCTGGCCAGCCACACCAGCGAGCTGTCCCGGAGGAGGGAGCGGTCGGTGGGGGAGACGAGTGTTGTTCGGTGTGGCGAACGCATGTTCATTAGAATGGACAGCGCCCAGCCTGTCCGTCAAGGCGAACGATCGTACCGATGGAGCGAACGAACATGTCCGAGGTGCCCGCCCGGCTCCCCCTGGAGTGGATCGCCGCGTCGCTGAAGCGCGAGCGCGGCCGTGCCGGACTGTCCCTGTCCGAGCTGGCCAAGCGTGCCGGAATCGCCAAGTCCACGCTGTCCCAGCTGGAGGCGGCGAGCGGGAACCCGAGCATGGAGACGCTCTGGGCGCTCGCGGTGGCGCTCGGTGTGCCGTTCAGCGCGCTGGTCGAGCCGCCCGCGCCGGCGGTCCGGGTGATCCGGGCGGGGCAGGGGCCAACGGTCCACTCCGACCAGTCCAGTTATCTGGCCTCACTGCTGTCCGCCTGTCCGCCCGGTGCCCGCCGGGACCTGTATGCCGTGTGGCTGGAGCCCGGGACCGTACGGGATTCCGACCCTCATATCCCGGGCACCGTGGAGCACATCGTGGTGAGCGAGGGCGCGGTGAAGGCGGGGCCGCACGGGGAGGCCGTGGAACTGGGGCCGGGGGATTACCTGTCGTACCGGGGTGACGTGCCTCACTCGTACGAGGCGCTGGCGGCCGGGACCAGGTTCGTGCTGGTGATGCAGCACGTGTGAGCGTTCACCGACAGGAAATGCTCGGGGGCAAGGCAGGAGCCCCGTCGCCGAACGGCGCGGGGCTCCTTGGGTACTGCACTCAGGTTCTGCGATCAGGCAGTGATCAGACGGGAGTGACGTTCTCCGCCTGCGGACCCTTCGGGCCCTGCGTCACGTCGAAGCTCACCTGCTGGTTCTCCTCGAGGGAGCGGAAGCCGGTGGCGTTGATCGCGGAGTAGTGAACGAAGACGTCGGGGCCGCCGCCCTCCTGGGCGATGAAGCCAAAGCCCTTTTCGGCGTTGAACCACTTAACGGTTCCGGTAGCCATAAGCCCTCCTTGGGCTCAAAAGGGTTGCCCTGCTCCAGAACCTGCAAGTGCGAAACGGTGCTGCACGACTGCATTCGTCTGAAAACGACGAGAGCCTGCGGTTACATGCTCCGCAGGCTCTGTACTGCAAGGGAAACCAAACTGCAACTTGCGGGCAAGCCTAGCATCCGGGCGGCGGAAAGCAATAGAGGTCAAGATCACTTCACCCGGAGGTTTGAACGCCCGCTAGCCCGTTTGGAGGTGGGGCCGGTCCCAGCACCGTAGCGCATGGGGTCTAGTCTCGCGATGTGGACAATTCTCGCACCCGGCCGCGTGTCGGCCACATCCAGTTCCTGAACTGCCTGCCCCTGTACTGGGGGCTCGCGAGAACCGGCACGCTCCTCGACTTCGAGCTGACCAAGGACACCCCGGAGAAGCTCAGCGAACAGCTCGTGCACGGCGACCTGGACATCGGGCCCGTCACCCTCGTCGAGTTCCTGCGCAACGCGGACGACCTCGTCGCCTTCCCCGACATCGCCGTCGGCTGCGACGGCCCGGTGATGTCCTGCGTCATCGTCTCCCAGGTCCCGCTGGACCGGCTGGACGGCGCCCGGGTCGCCCTCGGCTCGACCTCGCGCACCTCCGTCCGGCTCGCCCAGCTCCTGCTCGCCGAGCGGTACGGCGTGAAGCCCGACTACTACACCTGCCCGCCCGACCTCGGCCTGATGATGCAGGAGGCCGAGGCCGCCGTCCTCATCGGCGACGCGGCGCTGCGGGCGAACCTCCACTACGGCCCGAAGCTGGGGCTGGACGTGCACGACCTCGGCGCGCTGTGGAAGGAGTGGACCGGCCTGCCGTTCGTCTTCGCGGTGTGGGCGGCCCGCCGCGACTACGCCGAACGCGAGCCGTTCATCACCCGCAAGGTCCACGAGGCCTTCCTCGCGTCCCGCAACCTCTCCCTCGAAGAGGTGCACAAGGTCGCCGAGCAGGCCGCCCGCTGGGAGGCGTTCGACGAGGACACGCTGGAGCGGTACTTCACCACCCTCGACTTCCGCTTCGGCACCCCGCAGCTGGAGGCCGTCGCCGAGTTCGCCCGCCGGGTCGGGCCGTCCACCGGCTTCCCCGCCGACGTGAAGGTCGAACTGCTCCAGCCGTGACCCGTCGCGCTCCCCGCCCCGACCCGTCACCACCGTGTCCGCGTCGGCCCACGCGTCGACCCACGCGCCGCGCGCGCCGGTGACGGACGGGGAAGGACGGGGAACTCCGCGAGGGAGATGCTTCCGCTGGACGATCCGCGGGAGTTGGGCACCTGCCGGGTGCTGTGCAGCAGACCGGCGCCACCCGCCGGACCCTGTCCCCGGCGGACCGCCGGGGCTTCCGCACCCCCGCCGTCGTCGACGGCGTCCTCTCCGCCGGCGGCCACGACCGCGGCATCCGGGCCGTGGACGTCCGCACCGGCAGGAAGAACCGGCTCCGCGGGGAGAACGACCGGGGCGTCCGGACCGGCCGCGAGCGGTGGAGCCGGATCGGTGACAAGGGCACCGGCGCCCCGTGGCAACCCGCCCTGTCCGGCGGCCGGCTGCCGATGGCCAACGGCGAACACCCTGACGCGATGCCGGGCGTCCGAACCGGGTAGGACACGACAGACGTGAGGGGGGTGGGGCGCGTGGGCGGGGTGACCACGGGGATGCTCGTGCTGGTCGGCGTGGTGTGGGGGGCGTCGGCGGGCGCGCTGCTGCCCCGCGCCGCGTACCGCTTCGCCGTGCCCTCCGGCGACCCCTGGCGCGACCGTTGCCCGGACGGCCGCCATCCGGTCCGGGGCTGGCTGGGCGGAGCACGGTGCCGGCGATGCGCGGGGGGTGCTCACGGGGCGCCTTCGCCGTCGTACGCCCCCTCCGCGCTTCCGTTCGCCGCCGCCACGGCCCTCGTCTCGGCCGCCCTCGCCGCCGCCACCGGAACCCGCCCCGAGCTGGCGGTCTGGCTGCTGCTCGCCCCGGTCGGCGTGCTGCTCGCCGCGGTGGACCTCCGGGTGCGACGGCTGCCCGACCCGCTGACCCTCCCGCTCGCGGCCACCGCCCTCGCCCTGCTGGGACTCGCCGCCCTGCTCCCCGAACACGCCGGTCACTGGCGGACCGCCTGCTACGGCGCTCTCGCGCTCGGCGCCGGCTACTACCTGCTGTACCGCATCAACCCGGGCGGCATGGGCTTCGGCGACGTGAAGCTCGCGGTGGGGGCGGGTGCCGTCCTCGGCTGGTACGGCTGGCCCACCGTGCTGCTCGGCAGCTTCGCCGGGTTCCTGCTCGGCGCGCTCTACGGCGGCGTGCTCGTGCTGGCCCGGCGGGCGGACCGGAAGACGGCCGTACCGTTCGGCCCGTTCCTCCTCGCCGGTGCCCTCGCCGGACTGCTGATCGGCGCGTACGCGGCCTGAGGTCCGGGGGCCGAAACGGCTGGCGTAGGCTGGTTCGGTCCGTCCACACCCCTTGACGAAAGGGACCCCCTGGTGACAGAGAAGGCCGACCTCCAGTCTGTCCTCGACCGAGCCGCGGCGGGCGGACGGATCACTCCCGAGGAGGCGCTCGTCCTCTACCGCGACGCGCCCCTGCACGCCCTGGGCGCCGCCGCCGACGCCGTACGCCGCCGCATGTACGCGGGCACCGAGCACATCGCCACGTACATCATCGAGCGGAACATCAACTACACGAACGTGTGCGTCACGGCGTGCAAGTTCTGCGCCTTCTACGCGGCCCCCAAGGACACGGAGAAGGGCTGGACCCGCGACCTCGACGACATCCTGCGCCGCTGCGCGGAGACCGTCGAGCTGGGCGGCACCCAGATCATGTTCCAGGGCGGCCACCACCCGGACTACGGCGTCGAGTACTACGAGAAGCACTTCAAGGCCATCAAGGACGCCTTCCCGCAGCTGGTCATCCACTCCCTCGGCGCGTCCGAGGTCGAGCACATGGCCCGCATCTCGGGTGTCTCGGTCGAGGAGGCCATCACCCGCATCCACGAGGCCGGACTGGACTCCTTCGCGGGCGCCGGTGCCGAACTGCTGCCCGAGCGGCCGCGCAAGGCCATCGCCCCGCTGAAGGAGAGCGGCGAGCGCTGGCTGGAGATCATGGAGACCGCGCACCGGCTGGGCGTCGAGTCGACGTCGACGATGCTGATGGGCACGGGCGAGACGAACGCCGAGCGGATCGAGCACCTCCGCATGATCCGCGACGTCCAGGACCGCACGGGCGGCTTCCGCGCCTTCATCCCGTACACCTACCAGCCCGAGAACAACCACCTGAAGGGCCGCACCCAGGCGACCCTCTTCGAGTACCTCCGCATGATCGCCATCGCCCGCCTCTTCCTGGACAACGTCCGGCACATCCAGGGCTCGTGGCTCACCACCGGCAAGGAGGTCGGCCAGCTCTCGCTGCACTACGGCGCGGACGACCTCGGCTCGATCATGCTGGAGGAGAACGTGGTCTCCTCGGCCGGCGCCAGGCACCGCTCCAACCGCCTGGAGATCATCGACCTGATCCGCAAGGCCGGCCGGGTCCCGGCGCAGCGCGCCACGACGTACGAGCACCTCCTCGTCCACGACGACCCGGCGAACGACCCCGTCGACGACCGCGTGGTCTCGCACATCTCCTCCACGGCCATCGAGGGCGGCACCGCCCACCCCGAGCTGAAGCTGCTCGCTTCCAACTGAGGTGCCCGTGCTGACGATCCACGCCGACTCCAGAGGGCACGCCCTCGCCGTCGAGGGGGCGTGGATCGCCGACGCCGGGCCGCTGGAGGAGATCGTCGCCGCCCATCCACGGGCGCGGGTGCGCACGTGGCCGGGCATCCTGACGCCCGGGCTGGTCAACCCCCACGGCAACGAGCTGTTGGAGGAGGCGTACCACCCGGATCCGCGCGAGGCCGACGAACTCGGCACCGAGCCGCTGACCGGACAGGCCCTGGCGGCACTCGACATGGACGACGTCCGCTGGGGTGCGAGCGCCCGGCGGGCGGTGCAGCGCATGCTGGCGAACGGCACGGTACGGGCGGCCTGCGAGGAACTGCGCAACCGCGCGGTGCGGGACGCCGTGCGCCGCTCCGGTCTGGCGGTCACGAGCCGCCCCGGCCGCCCCGGCGGGACGCCCGCGCTCGATCCGTACGACTCCGGCCTGCCGGTGGAGTTCGCACCCCCGACCGAGCGCCGCTCCGCCGCCCGGTTCGCCGTGTTCGACGTCCGGGACGAGGCCGAGCTGGCGGAACGCGGCGCCGGCACGTGCGTGGCCACGGTGGCGGAGGGCCGGCTGGTGTTCCGGCGGCGGTGAACCCGTTGCCCCGGGCAGGCGTGCCCGCTCGGTGCGGCACGGGTGGGCCCGGCGGCGCCTCCCGGCGAGCAGCGCCGCCCCCCTTCGGCCGGAGAAGGCGCGCGCGAAGGCGCCGGGGCCGCTCTGGCTCACCCCACCGCAACGCGTCGAGGCGTCCTCCGCCGGGGATCCCTCCCCGCACGGCCGGTCCGGGAACGCCGACCACTTCGAGCCGTACCGGCCGTACCGCCGTTGCGGCCGCCGTACCGGGCCGTACCCGCCGTCCCGGCCGCCGTACCGGGCCGTACCGCCGCCCGGCCGGGAAGTCCTCCGCACGCGGACAGCTACCGGTCCTGGTCGTCGCCCTCTCGCTCGCCGCCCTCGGCCACGGCGCCTGGCACGCCTTCGCGCAGCAGGCCGGCTTCGCGACGTACGGCCTGGACGAGAACCCGCTCGCCCAGCCATCTGGTCCGCCGGGTACGCGACGCCGCCGACGCGGGCGAAGGCGTACGTCCGGATCGACTTCGCGTGGCCCACCCGGTTGCGACGCCTGGACCACACGGTCACCGCCGCCCTCAACACGCGCGCGGTGACGGTCCGCCCGCGGCGCGAGACCGCGCTGGTCCTGGCGGTCCCGCCGATCGGCCGGTGCCGGCGGGTGCCGGCCTTCGAGGCCCATCCGCCGCTGGACGGCCAGTGGTTCGTGTCCGGCGCCGGCTGTGCCCTGACCGCCGGGTTCGTGCTGCCGTGCGGGTGGGTGGAGGACGTCGCGGCACGCAGAAGCCGACGCTCCCGCCGTGAGAGGGGGCTGCAAGAATGGGCGGGTGACCCGCGCTTCCCTGAACAAGCAGCCGCACGAAGTCGCCTCGATGTTCGACGACGTGGCGGAACGGTACGACCTGACGAACGACCTGCTCTCGCTCGGCCAGGACAGGCGATGGCGCAAGGAGGTCGCGAAGGCGGTCGACGCGCGCCCCGCGCAGAAGGTCCTGGACCTCGCCGCCGGCACGGCCACCTCCTCGCTGCCCTTCGCGCGGACCGGCGCGTACGTCGTCCCCTGCGACTTCTCCCTGGGCATGCTCCAGGTCGGCAAGAAGAAGCACGCCTGGCTGCCGTTCACCGCGGGCGACGCGACGAGGCTGCCTTTCAAGGACGACACCTTCGACGCGGTGACGATCTCGTTCGGGCTGCGCAACGTGCAGGACACGGACGCGGCGCTGCGCGAGATGTACCGGGTCACCCGGCCCGGCGGGCGCGTGGTGATCTGCGAGTTCTCCCACCCCACGTGGACGCCGTTCCGCACCGTGTACACCGAGTACCTGATGCGGGCGCTGCCGCCCCTCGCGCGCGCGGCGTCCTCCAACCCGGACGCCTACGTCTACCTCGCCGAGTCCATCCGGGCCTGGCCCGACCAGCCCGCGCTCGCCGAACGGCTGCGCGAGGCGGGCTGGTCGAAGGTGGCCTGGCGCAACCTCACCGGCGGCGTCGTCGCGCTGCACCGCGGATTCAAGCAGAGCTGACGACGGCGTACGGGTCGCCGCCCGGCTCGCCCAGTTCGCGTTGCAGGCCGCCGGTGGGCGGCCGCGGGATGCGCGGTTCCCGCACGCCTCCGCCGCCCTCGCCCTCCCCGAAGTCGAACCACACGTACACCAACGAGTCCCGCGGCACCTCGGCGCCGGGCTGCGGGTACTGGCGTACGACGTAGTCGACGACGGCCAGGTGGAAGTCCGGGCGGTCGGGCGCGTTGAGGGACAGACCCCGTGCCCGGGCCGTTTCGCGCGCGTCCACGGCCATGAGACCGACCAGACGCGGGACGCGCACTTCGGGTGTTTTGGGTGTTATACGCACAGATGTCACCCCCAGCGGTACAGGAAGGGTAACCCCCGCCCGGGCCGCCCGGAAGGCGCCGATGTCTTTCTGTAACAGACGACTACTGTGCGTAGTCGACGGGTGGTTGGCGCGTGGGGATGCCGGGGCGGGTGCGGGTGCGAGGGTCGGCGCGTCGGTGGGGACGGCGTGGGTGGGCGTGTCAGTGGGGACGGCGTGGGTGGGCGTGTCAGTGAGGGTCGCCGGCCGGGGCGTCGGGACGGGCGTCGCTCGGGGCGTCGGTGAAGGCGAGCCGGAAACAGAGGGCCGGCTCGTCGAACACGGGGTGGGTGTAGGTCTCCGCCTGCTCCATGCCGAGGCGCCGGGCCACCGCCGCGGACCGCTCGTTGCCCGCCCGGACCACCGCCACCACACCCGGCACCCCCGCCGCACGCACCCGCGCGAGCGACTCCCGGGCCGCCACGGTGGCGTACCCCTTGCCCCAGTACGCGCGTCCGAGCCGCCATCCGATCTCGGTCTCGCCGACCGGGCCCCAGTCCCGCGGCCACGGCTGCGCCCCGGTGAAGCCGATGACCTCGCCCGACTCGTCCAGCAGCGTCCACAGGCAGAACCCGTGCTCCGCGTCGTGCCGCCGCTGGCGCGCGGTGAGTTCCTCGTAGACCGACAGTTCCGCCGGCCTGCCGCCGTGGAACTCCATGACCTCCGGATCGGCGAACACCCGGTGCCAGGCGACCGCGTCCTCGTGCGTGGGGACGCGCAGCCGTACCGTGGGGAGAGGTCGGTTCACAGGGCAGCCCTTCAGCCGGGTGATCAATTCTGCTGAATAGACTGCCCATGTTCAGTGCCGGTCGGCACACAGATTTCGACCCTTGGGGAGATCCCGCCGTGACCGTCGTGACCGAGCCCCTCTCCGAGAACACCGCCGACGTGATCGTCGTGGGCGCGGGGCCGGCGGGCTCCTCGACCGCGTACCACCTCGCCAAGGCCGGTCTCGACGTGCTGCTCCTGGAGAAGACCGAGTTCCCCCGCGAGAAGGTCTGCGGCGACGGCCTCACCCCGCGCGCGGTGAAGCAACTCGTCGCCATGGGTATCGACATCTCCGAGGAGGCCGGCTGGCTGCGCAACAAGGGCCTGCGCATCATCGGCGGCGGCTCCCGCCTCCAGCTGGACTGGCCGGATCTCGCCGCCTACCCGAACTACGGACTCGTCCGCAAGCGCGACGACTTCGACGAGCAGCTCGCCCGCAACGCCCAGAAGGCCGGCGCCCGCCTCTTCGAGCGCTGCAACGTCTCCGGCCCGGTCGTCGACGACCGCACCGGCCGCATCACCGGCGTCACCGCCAAGCTCGGCGAGGAGAAGCGCGAGGTCACCTTCCACGCCCCGCTCGTCGTCGCCGCCGACGGCAACTCCACCCGTCTCTCCCTGGCGATGGGTCTGCACCGACGCGAGGACCGCCCCATGGGTGTCGCCGTCCGCACCTACTTCGAGAGCCCCCGCCACGAGGACGACTACCTGGAGTCCTGGCTGGAACTGTGGGACCGCCGAGGCCCCCAGGACCGCCTCCTCCCCGGCTACGGCTGGATCTTCGGCATGGGCGACGGCACGTCGAACGTGGGCCTGGGCGTGCTGAACACCTCCGACTCCTTCAAGGAACTGGACTGGCGCGAGATCCTCAAGGCCTGGTGCGCCTCCATGCCGGAGGACTGGGGCTACACCCCCGACAACATGACCGGTCCGATCCGCGGTGCCGCCCTGCCCATGGCCTTCAACCGGCAGCCGCACTACACGCGCGGCCTGCTGCTCGTCGGTGACGCCGGCGGCCTGGTGAACCCCTTCAACGGCGAGGGCATCGCCTACGCCATGGAGTCCGGCCAGATCGCCGCCGACGTCATCGTGCAGGCCCACGCGCGCGCGACGCCCGCCCAGCGGGAGATCGCCCTCCAGCGCTACCCGCGCGTCCTCAAGGACACCTACGGCGGTTACTACACCCTCGGCCGCGCCTTCGTGAAGCTCATCGGCAACCCGAAGGTCATGCAGATCGCCGCCCAGCGCGGTCTGACCCACCCGATGCTGATGAAGTTCACCCTCAAGCTCCTCGCGAACCTCACCGACCCCACGGGCGGCGACGCGATGGACCGCATCATCAACGGCCTCAGCAAGGTGGCGCCGAAGGCGTGACTAGGCGCTGAGAGCGGCGGCGTTGGCGGTCCGGCGGGCGTACACCTCGTCCCGCCGGTCCGCCATCTGCCGCAGAGCGTCCTTTTTCTCCCGCTTGGAGAGCCGGTCGAGATAGATCTGCCCGGTGGTGTGGTCGGTCTCGTGGGCGAGACAACGGGCGAAGTAGCCGGTGCCCTCGACGACGACCGGACGGCCGTCCCTGTCCTGGCCGCGGACGACGGCCCGGTCCGGCCTGGGGACGGCCATCACGGCCCCCGGCACCGACAGGCAGCCCTCGCCCTCCTCCAGCAGCCGTCGCCCGTTCACGGGCGTTTCCAGCACGGGGTTGACGATGTGTCCGACATGCCGGACTCCGTCGTCATCGGGGCAGTCGTACACGAAGAGACGCAGATCGACCCCGACCTGGTTCGCCGCCAGTCCCGCGCCCTCGGCGACGTACATGGTGCGGAACATGTCGTCGACGAGGGCGGCGAGGTCGGGTCCGAACTCCGTGACGTCCCGGCAGGGCCTGTGCAGCACCTCCTCGCCGACCTCGGTGATACGGCGCACCGCACCCCGCCCGGCCTCGGGGGCGTACCGCGGGTAGTGGCCGACGGGGCTTCCCTGTACGAACACGCGTGGCATCGCGTGGACTCCTTCGCTCGGCTCGGACCACCGGCCGGTGGCCCGAGCCGAGCATGCCAGGGAAGCCGACGGGCGCGTCAGCAGAGCGATGGGCTGTCGGAGAGGCCGACGGGCTGTCGGAGGGAGGGGAGGACGCCGACGGGCCGTCGGGGAGGCCGCGAGGTGCTTCGGCGAAGCGATGGGCCGCAGCGGGGCCGACGGACGCGTAAAGCCGACGGGCGAGTCAGGGAAGCCGACAGACGCGCCAGGGAAGCCGGGGGACGCGCCAGAGAAGCCGACAGGCGCCCCAGAGAAGCCGGGGGACGCGTCAGGGCAGCCGACGGGCGCGCGAGGGAAGCCGGGGGACGCTTCAGGGCAGTCCGGGCCGTCGGGGAGGCCGCGAGGTGCTCCGGCGAAGCGATGGGCCGCAGCGGAAGCCGACGGACGCGTCAGGGAAGCCGACGGGCGCGCGAGAGAAGCCGACGGGCGCGCCAGGGAAGCCGGGGGACGCGTCAGGGAAGCTGACAGGCGCGCGAGGGAAGCCGGGGGACGCTTCAGGGCAGTCCGGGCCGTCGGGGAGGCCGCGAGGTGCTCTAGCGAAGCGATGGGCCGCAGCGGGGCCGACGGACGCGTCAGGGAAGCCGACAGGCGCGCCGGAGAAGCCGACAGGCGCGCCAGGGAAGCCGGGGGACGCTTCAGGGCAGCCGGCGGGCCGTCGGGGAGGCCGTGAGGCGCGTCCGGGTAGGCGCAAGGGCCGCTGCCCCCGAGCGGCTGCGGCCCTGTGCGCGTGAGAGGCGCGGAGTGTGCTCAGAGCACCCGTACGGCGCCGGTGGGCGGATCGTACGACAGCGGACGCTCCACCACGCCGGTGGAGGGGTTCTGCGCGCCCACGAACATGCCGTCGCCGACGTACACCGCGACGTGGTACGCGCTGCCGGCACCGCCCCAGTAGAGGATGTCGCCCGGCTGCAGGTTGCTCAGCGAGACCTGGGTGCCGGCGGTCGACTGGTCCTGGGAGACGCGCGGCAGGCTGATGCCGACCTGCTTGAAGGCCGTCTGCACCAGGCCGGAGCAGTCGTAGGCGGACGGGCCGGTGGCGCCGGAGACGTACGCCTTGCCGACCTGGGCCTTGACGAAGCTGACGACGGCCGCGGCCGAGCCGGTGGCCGGCGACGTGCTGGTCGAGGTGGAGGTGGAGGTGGAGGTGCCGGCGTCGGTGCCCGCCGTGGTGGAGAGCGTGGTCCGCTCCGCGGTGCGCGAGGCGCGGGCGGCCTCCTTGCGGGCGGCCTCCTCGGCCCTCTTCTTGGCCTCGGCCGCCTTCTTCTTGGCGTGGGCGAGGTCCGCCTTCGCCTGCTGAGCGGCCTTGGCGGCAGCCGCGTCACGCTCGGCCTGCAGCTGGTAGTTCGCGGCGGCCTGCTCGGTCGCGTTCGCGGACTGGGCCGCCTGAGCGGCCAGGTCGGCCGTCAGGGTGGGCAGTTCAAGGGTCTGCGTCACCGGCTCGGCCGCGTTCGCCGAGCCGGACGCACCGGCGACTGCCAGGGTGCCGAGGACGCCACCGGCAACTCCGGCCCGCACGGCGAGGGTCGACGCGCTGCGGCGGGGCTTCCGGTGGCTGCGTATGTGAGCGGTGTGGGACATGGGAACAACCGGTACCAGGGGCTCCTTCATATCTTCAAGAAACGTGTCCTGCGCCACAGTTGCTCAATCGAGACCCGAAATCCTCCGCGCGTCACTCTTTATTGACGCCGTAACGGACATTGCGGACGCCCGTGATCAAGCCCTTGATCACGGTCTTTGATCATTACGTCCGAATTGCCCGCCGCCTACCACTGGTTGCGGTCGTTGGCCAAGCCCGCTTCTCAGAGGTCTCTCATCGATGTGGCGGAGGTCACGGAACGGCGGCCGTGACCACGGCGTCCCGCGCGCACGTCGGCTCGTGAACGCGTGCACGCGCCCCGCACCCCGTCCACACCCCGCTCCGGCCTCCCCCTGATGTGTGAACGGGTCCCACTATCAGGCCTGGGAGCCCAGTGCCAATTTGCATGCAACGGAAGTCTCTTGATATTGAGACGCCCCCTCCGGCCTGCGATGACATGCAAGATTGTCACTTCTGGTGATCAACTGAACGCTTCGCGTATGAAGATCACTCATCATCCGACTTCATGATCCTTCGTCAGGTGGTGGAGATCACAAAGCTTGTGCAATACCCCGTGTCGCAGATCACAGAGCGGCAGGCATAAGATGCGAGGCAGTTGGGCTTGTGACCTGCTTCACATGTTCTCGATCTTCGCCTGGGACCGGCGGGGTCCGAGGGACCGGTGGGACAGGAGTGAGCCCAGTGCAACCGCCAGCAGTCAGCGCCGACTGAGAGGAGCGAGGAGCGGTGAACGCGTATGCGCCCATCCTCGTACTGGGAGCCCTCGGGGCAGGCTTTGCGATCTTCTCCGTGGTCATGGCCACGCTGATCGGTCCGAAGCGGTACAACCGCGCCAAGCTCGAGGCCTACGAGTGCGGCATCGAGCCGACCCCCACGCCGGCCGGCGGCGGGCGCTTCCCCATCAAGTACTACCTGACGGCGATGCTCTTCATCGTCTTCGACATCGAGATCGTCTTCCTCTACCCCTGGGCCGTCACCTTCGACTCCCTGGGGATCTTCGGGCTCGTGGAGATGCTGCTCTTCGTGCTCACCGTCTTCGTCGCGTACGCGTACGTATGGCGGCGCGGCGGCCTGGAATGGGACTGAGGGGCCTTTAACGACATGGGACTCGAAGAAAAGCTGCCGAGCGGCTTCCTGCTCACCACCGTCGAGCAGGCCGCGGGCTGGGTGCGCAAGGCGTCCGTCTTCCCGGCCACCTTCGGCCTCGCCTGCTGCGCCATCGAGATGATGACCACCGGCGCCGGGCGCTATGACCTCGCCCGCTTCGGCATGGAGGTCTTCCGCGGCTCGCCGCGCCAGGCGGACCTGATGATCGTCGCCGGCCGGGTCAGCCAGAAGATGGCGCCCGTCCTGAGGCAGGTCTACGACCAGATGCCCAACCCCAAGTGGGTGATCTCCATGGGCGTCTGCGCCTCCTCCGGCGGCATGTTCAACAACTACGCGATCGTCCAGGGCGTCGACCACATCGTGCCGGTCGACATCTACCTGCCCGGCTGCCCGCCCCGCCCCGAGATGCTGATGGACGCGATCCTCAAGCTCCACCAGAAGATCCAGTCCTCCAAGCTCGGCGTGAACGCCGAGGAGGCGGCCCGCGAGGCGGAGGAGGCGGCGCTCAAGGCCCTGCCCACGATCGAGATGAAGGGGCTGCTGCGGTGAGCGACGCGAACGGCACCGGCGCGGGCGGAGTGAACGGCTCCGCGAAGGGGGCGAACGGCTCCGCGAAGGGGGCGAACGAGACCCCGGACGCGGCGAACGGGACCGCGAAGGGAGCGAACGGTGCCCCTGACGGGACGAACGGGTCCCCGGACGCGGCGAACGGGACCGCGAACGGGGTGAACCCCGAGAAGGACCTCTCCGCCTCCAACCTCCCCGGCCGGCGTGGCCAGGGCGGCGAGGAGATCCGCGTCCAGCGCGGCATGTTCGGCGCCAACAACGGCGGCGACACCTCCGGCTACGGCGGCCTGGTCCGCTCGGTCCGCCTCCCGGGACCGGCGGTCCGCCCCTACGGCGGCTGGTTCGACGAGGTCGCCGACGAACTGGAGGGCGCCCTGGAGGAACAGGGGCTCCTCCCCGAGAACGCCATCGAGAAGACGGTCGTCGACCGCGGCGAGCTGACCTTCCACATCGAACGCGAGCACCTGCTCCGCGTCGCCCGCACCCTGCGCGACGACCCGGCCCTGCGCTTCGAGCTGTGCACCGGCGTCAGCGGCGTCCACTACCCGAACGACAAGGGCCGTGAGCTGCACGCCGTCTACCACCTGCGCTCGATCACCCACAACCGGCTGATCCGCCTGGAAGTCAGCGCCCCCGACAGCGACCCCCGCGTCCCGTCGCTGGTCTCCGTCTACCCGACCAACGACTGGCACGAGCGCGAGACCTACGACTTCTTCGGAATCGTCTTCGACGGTCACCCGGCCCTGACGCGGATCATGATGCCGGACGACTGGCAGGGCCACCCGCAGCGCAAGGACTATCCGCTCGGCGGCATCCCCGTCGAGTACAAGGGCGCCCAGATCCCGGCTCCGGACCAGCGGAGGTCGTACTCGTGAGCACGCAGTCAGCATCCGCCGCGTCGGCCGCGTCCGCACGCGAGACCACAGAAGGCACCGTATACACGGTCACCGGCGGCGACTGGGACGAGGTCGTCCAGTCCGCGGCCCGCGCCGACGACGAACGCATCGTCGTCAACATGGGTCCCCAGCACCCCTCCACCCACGGAGTGCTCCGCCTGATCCTGGAGATCGAGGGCGAGACGGTCACCGAGGCCCGCTGCGGCATCGGATACCTCCACACCGGCATCGAGAAGAACCTCGAATACCGCACGTGGACGCAGGGCACCACCTTCGTCACGCGCATGGACTACCTGACGTCCTTCTTCAACGAGACCGCCTACTGCCTCGCCGTCGAGAAGCTCCTCGGCATCGAGGACCAGATCACCGAGCGCGCCAAGATCATCCGGGTGCTCCTGATGGAGCTGAACCGGATGTCCTCCCACCTGGTGTGCATCGCCACCGGCGGCATGGAGCTGGGCGCCACCACGATCATGATCTACGGATTCCGTGATCGTGAAATGATTCTCGACCTCTACGAGCTGATCACGGGCCTGCGCATGAACCACGCGTACATCCGGCCCGGCGGACTCGCCCAGGACCTGCCGCCCGGCGCGGTGGACCGGATCCGCGAGTTCGTGAAGAAGATGAAGAAGAACCTCCCGGAGTACGACAAGCTCGCCACCGGGAACCCCATCTTCAAGGCGCGCATGCAGAACATCGGCTACCTGGACCTGGCCGGCTGCATGGCCCTCGGAGCGACCGGTCCGATCCTGCGCTCCACCGGCCTGCCGCACGACCTGCGCAAGGCACAGCCGTACTGCGACTACGAGACGTACGACTTCGACGTCCCCACCGCCGACACCTGCGACGCCTACGGCCGCTTCCTCGTCCGCCTGGAGGAGATGCGCCAGTCGCTCCGGATCGTCGAGCAGTGCCTGGACCGGCTCCAGCCCGGCCCGGTCATGGTCGCCGACAAGAAGATCGCCTGGCCCGCCCAGCTCGCCCTGGGGCCGGACGGACTCGGCAACTCCCTCGACCACATCAAGAAGATCATGGGTACCTCCATGGAGGCCCTGATCCACCACTTCAAGCTGGTCACCGAGGGCTTCCGCGTCCCGCCGGGACAGGCGTACGCGGCCGTCGAATCGCCCAAGGGCGAGCTCGGGGTCCACGCCGTCTCCGACGGCGGCACCCGCCCCTACCGGGTCCACTTCCGCGACCCGTCCTTCACCAACCTGCAGGCCATGGCGGCGATGTGCGAGGGCGGCCAGGTCGCCGACGTCATCGTCGCCGTCGCGTCCATCGACCCCGTGATGGGAGGCGTCGACCGGTGACCACCTCTTCTTCCGAGCGGGGCGTCAGCCTGGGCATGCCCGAACTGCCCGCATCCGCCTACCCGGACGACGTCCGGGCCCGGCTGGAGGCGGACGCGCGCGAGGTGATCGCGCGCTACCCCGACTCCCGGTCCGCCCTGCTGCCGCTGCTCCACCTCGTGCAGTCGGAGGAGGGCCATGTCACGCGCACCGGGATGCGGTTCTGCGCGGACATGCTGGGCCTGACCACGGCCGAGGTCACCGCCGTCGCCACCTTCTACACCATGTACCGGCGCCGGCCCTCCGGCGACTACCAGGTGGGCGTGTGCACCAACACGCTGTGCGCGGTGATGGGCGGCGACGCGATCTTCGAGACCCTCCAGGAACACCTGGGCGTCGGCAACGGCGAGACCACCGACGACGGCAAGGTCACCCTGGAGCACATCGAGTGCAACGCGGCCTGCGACTACGCACCGGTCGTGATGGTCAACTGGGAGTTCTTCGACAACCAGACCCCGGCGACCGCCAAGAGCCTGGTCGACGACCTGCGCGCGGGACGGCCCGTCCAGCCCACGCGCGGGGCGCGGCTGTGCACCTTCAAGGAGACCGCGCGGATCCTGGCCGGCTTCCCCGACGAGCGGCCCGGGGCCGTCGAGGAGGGCGGCAGTGCGGGACCCGCGTCGCTGGTGGGCCTTCGCCTGGCAAGGGGAGAGACCGCACCCGCGCGCGTGGTCCATCCGCGCGGAGGTCCGCACGAGGAACGGCAGGACAAGGCGCACGAGCCGTCACCGGCCGAGCACCTCAGCTCCCACGACGCACCGCTGGACACATCGGCCTCCGATCCCTCGCACCCCGCGGGGCCTACCGCAGAGGAGGGGGAGTGATGACCGTGGCAGCGGAACTCAAGGACTCGAGCCCGGAGAAACTGCTCGCACCCGTGCTGTCGGCCTTCTGGGACGAGGACCGGTCCTGGACCCTGGACGTCTACCGGAGGCACGAGGGGTACGAGGGGCTCCGCAAGGCCCTCGCCATGTCGCCGGACGACCTGATCGCGTACGTCAAGGACTCCGGGCTGCGAGGCCGCGGCGGCGCGGGATTCCCGACCGGAATGAAGTGGCAGTTCATTCCTCAGGGTGATGGAAAACCGCACTATCTAGTTGTCAACGCCGACGAATCGGAACCGGGCACCTGCAAGGACATCCCGCTCCTCTTCGCGAACCCGCACAGCCTCATCGAGGGCATCGTGATCGCGTGCTATGCCATCAGGTCGTCGCATGCCTTCATCTATCTGCGTGGTGAAGTCGTCCCCGTTCTGCGGCGGCTGCACGAGGCCGTGCGCGAGGCCTACGCGGCGGGCTACCTCGGCGAGAACATCCTGGGCAGCGGACTCGACCTCCAGCTCACCGTGCACGCGGGCGCCGGCGCGTACATCTGCGGTGAGGAGACCGCACTGCTCGACTCGCTCGAAGGCCGCCGTGGTCAACCGCGGCTCCGTCCCCCCTTCCCTGCGGTGGAAGGCCTCTACGCCTGTCCGACTGTTGTGAACAACGTCGAGTCGATCGCGTCGGTTCCCGCCATCCTGAAAAACGGCAAAGACTGGTTCAGGTCGATGGGGAGCGAGAAGTCCCCGGGCTTCACGCTCTACTCGCTCAGCGGCCACGTCGCGAGCCCCGGCCAGTACGAGGCCCCGCTCGGCATCACCCTGCGCCAGCTCCTCGACATGAGCGGCGGCATGCGGCCGGGCCACCGCCTGAAGTTCTGGACCCCGGGCGGCTCCTCGACGCCGATGTTCACCGACGAGCACCTCGACGTCCCGCTCGACTACGAGGGCGTCGGAGCCGCCGGCTCCATGCTCGGCACCAAGGCCCTGCAGTGCTTCGACGAGACGACCTGCGTGGTGCGGGCCGTGACCCGCTGGACCGAGTTCTACGCCCACGAGTCCTGCGGCAAGTGCACGCCCTGCCGCGAAGGGACGTACTGGCTGGTGCAGTTGCTGCGGGACATCGAGGCCGGCAAGGGCGTCATGTCCGACCTCGACAAACTGAACGACATCGCCGACAACATCAACGGCAAGTCCTTCTGCGCCCTCGGTGACGGCGCCGCATCCCCGATCTTCTCCTCGCTGAAGTACTTCCGCGAGGAGTACGAGCAGCACATCACGGGCCGGGGCTGCCCCTTCGACCCGGCCAAGTCGACGGCCTGGGCGGACCGCCCGGAGGTGAACGCATGACCGTGACCACCAGCGCCCCCACGGGAGGGGGCCAGGCGGCGGTCCCACCGGAGGACCTCGTCACGCTGACGATCGACGGCATCGAGATCAGCGTGCCCAAGGGCACCCTGGTGATCCGGGCCGCCGAGCAGCTCGGCATCGAGATCCCGCGGTTCTGCGACCACCCCCTCCTGGACCCGGCCGGCGCCTGCCGCCAGTGCATCGTCGAGGTCGAGGGCCAGCGCAAGCCGATGGCGTCCTGCACCATCACCTGCACCGACGGGATGGTGGTGAAGACCCACCTCACCTCCCCGGTCGCCGAGAAGGCCCAGCACGGTGTGATGGAGCTGCTGCTCATCAACCACCCGCTGGACTGCCCGGTCTGCGACAAGGGCGGCGAGTGCCCGCTGCAGAACCAGGCGATGTCGCACGGCAACGCCGAGTCCCGCTTCGACGGCAGGAAGCGGACCTACGAGAAGCCCGTACCGATCTCCACCCAGGTGCTGCTCGACCGCGAGCGGTGCGTGCTGTGCGCCCGCTGCACCCGCTTCTCCAACCAGATCGCCGGCGACCCCATGATCGAGCTGGTCGAGCGGGGCGCCCTCCAGCAGGTCGGCACCGGTGAGGGCGACCCGTTCGAGTCGTACTTCTCCGGCAACACCATCCAGATCTGCCCGGTCGGCGCGCTCACCTCGGCCGCCTACCGGTTCCGCTCCCGCCCCTTCGACCTCGTCTCCTCGCCGTCGGTGTGCGAGCACTGCTCCGGCGGCTGCGCCACCCGCACCGACCACCGGCGCGGCAAGGTCATGCGGCGGCTCGCCGCCCACGACCCCGAGGTCAACGAGGAGTGGATCTGCGACAAGGGACGTTTCGCGTTCCGGTACGCGCAGGTCAAGGACCGTCTCGGCACGCCGCTGGTGCGCAACGCCGACGGCGTCCTGGAGCCCGCGTCCTGGCCGGAGGCGCTGGAAGCCGCCGCGCGGGGCCTGACCGCGGCCCGCTCCCGGGCCGGCGTCCTCATCGGCGGCCGGCTGACCGTCGAGGACGCCTACGCGTACAGCAAGTTCGCGCGCGTGGCACTCGACACCAACGACATCGACTTCCGCGCGCGCGTGCACAGCGGCGAGGAGGCCGACTTCCTGGCCGCGCGGATCGCCGGCCGCGGCCGCGACCTCGACGGTACGGGCGTCACGTACACCTCCTTGGAGAAGGCGCCCGCCGTGCTGCTGGCCGGCTTCGAGTCGGAGGAGGAGGCGCCGGGCGTCTTCCTGCGGCTGCGCAAGGCGTGGCGCAAGCGCGGGCAGCAGGTGTTCGCGCTGGCCACGCACGTCACCCGGGGCCTGGAGAAGGCGGGCGGCACGCTGCTGCCGGCCGCGCCGGGCACCGAGACCGAGTGGCTGGACGCGCTCGCGAGCGGCATCGGCCTGGAGGAGCCCGGCACCCGTGCCGCGGAGGCCCTCCGCGCGGAGGGCGCCGTCATCGTCGTGGGGGAGCGGCTGGCCGGTGTGGCGGGTGCTCTCACCGCCGCGCTGCGCGCCGCGACCGCAACCGGCGCCGAACTGGTGTGGATCCCGCGCCGGGCCGGTGAGCGCGGCGCGGTCGAGGTGGGAGCGCTGCCCTCGCTGCTGCCGGGCGGCCGTCCCGCGACCGACCCGCGCGCGCGGGAGGAGGTCGCCGCCGCCTGGGGCCTGGCCGAACTCCCTCTGCGCTACGGCCGCGACACCCATCAGATCATCGAGGCCGCCGCGTCCGGCGAACTGTCCGCGCTGGTGGTCGCCGGTGTGGAGGTCGCCGACCTGCCCGACCCGGCACGCGCGCGTGAGGCGCTCGACGAGGTCGGCTTCCTGGTGTCGCTGGAGCTGCGGCCCAGCGAGGTCACCGAGCGAGCCGACGTCGTCCTGCCGGTCGCCGCGGTCGCCGAGAAGGCGGGCACCTTCCTCAACTGGGAAGGCCGGGTCCGGTCCTTCGAGGCCGCGCTCAAGCCCGACCAGATGACCCGCCGGCTCGCGCCGGCCGACGCGCGCGTGCTGCACATGCTCGCCGACGCGATGGACGTCCACGTGGGCCTGCCGGATCTGCGTACCACGCGCGCGGAGATCGACCGGCTCGGCTCCTGGGACGGCCCCCGCGCCTGCGAGCCCGTGGAGTCCGCGGGCCCGCTGCCCCGCCCGGCCGCCGGCGAGGCGGTGCTCGCCGGGCACCGTCTGCTCCTCGACCAGGGCGTCCTCCAGGAGGGCGACGAGGCGCTCGCCGGCACCCGGCACGCCGCACGCGCGCGCGTGTCCGCCGCGACCGCCGCCGAGGCAGGCGTCGAGGACGGCGGCACCCTGGCCGTCACCGGCCCGGCCGGCACGGTCGAACTCCCCCTGCAGATCACCGAGATGCCCGACCGGGTGGTCTGGCTCCCGCTGAACTCCGTCGGCACCGGCGTCGCCTCCGACACCAGGGCACGGCCCGGCTCCCTCGTCCGCATCGGTCCGGCGGCTGTCGCCGGCGAGGCCCCCAAGGAGGTGGAGGCATGAGCCCGTACCTCGCCGCTGAAGACCTCTCGATGTTCGGCCGCGACCCCTGGTGGCTGGTCGTCGTCAAGGCGGTGTTCTGCTTCGCCTTCCTGATGGTGACCGTGCTGTTCTCCATCGTCTGGGAACGCAAGGTCGTCGCCTGGATGCAGCTGCGCATCGGCCCCAACCGGCACGGCCCCTGGGGCATGCTCCAGTCGCTCGCCGACGGCGTGAAACTGATGCTCAAGGAAGACATCATCGTCAAGCGCGCGGACAAGGCGGTCTACGTCCTCGCGCCGATCGTGGCGGCCATCCCGGCCTTCATGGCGATCGCGGTGATCCCCTTCGGACCGGCCGGCAACGAGATCTCGATCTTCGGCCACCGCACCACGATGCAGCTCACCGACCTGCCGATCGCGATGCTGTACATCCTCGCGGTCGCCTCGGTCGGCATCTACGGCATCGTGCTCGCGGGCTGGAGCTCCGGATCCACCTACCCGCTCCTCGGCGGCCTGCGCTCCTGCGCGCAGATGATCTCGTACGAGATCGCCATGGGCGCCGCGTTCGCCTCCGTGTTCCTGTACTCGGGCTCGATGTCGACGTCCACGATCGTGGAGCAGCAGCACGACCGCTGGTACATCCTGCTGCTGCCGGTCTCCTTCATCCTCTACATCGTCACGATGGTCGGCGAGACCAACCGCGCCCCCTTCGACATGCCGGAGTCCGAGGGCGACCTGGTCGGCGGCTTCAACACCGAGTACTCCTCGATCAAGTTCGCGATGTTCATGCTCGCCGAGTACGTGAACATGGTGACGGTCTCGGCCGTCTCGACCACGCTCTTCCTCGGCGGCTGGCGTGCCCCCTGGCCGGTCAGCGGCTTCTGGGAGGGCGCGAACCACGGCTGGTGGCCGCTGCTCTGGTTCGTCGTCAAGGTCCAGCTGCTGCTGTTCTTCTTCATCTGGCTGCGCGGCACGCTCCCGCGCGTCCGCTACGACCAGCTGATGAAGCTCGGCTGGAAGGTCCTCATCCCGGTCTCCGTGACCTGGCTGATGCTGGTCGCGACCGTCCGCGCCCTGCGCAACGAGAACTACGACTTCGCCGACATCGCCCTCTACGTCGGCGGCGGCGTCCTCGCGCTGCTGCTGATCTCCTTCGTCGCCGACATGTTCCGCGAGAAGGCGAAGCCGGTCGAGCAGCCCGCCGAGCAGCCGGCCTTCGACCCCATGGCGGGCGGGTTCCCCGTGCCGCCGCTGCCCGGACAGGAGCTGCCGTCGGTGCCCCGGCGCAGGTCACGCCGGGAGCGGGAGCTGATTGTCAGTGGCGGGCCGGACACTGTCAGTGACGGATCTTCGGATGGAAAGGAGGCGTCCGATGGCTGAGGAGCCTCAGGAGACCGGGCGGACCGAGCCCGGCTTCCAGAACCCGGTGGCTGGCTTCGGCGTGACCTTCAAGGCCATGTTCAAGAAGCGGCTGACCGAGCAGTACCCGGAGCAGAAGAAGACCACGGCTCCGCGGTTCCACGGACGGCACCAGCTCAACCGCCATCCGGACGGCCTGGAGAAATGCGTCGGCTGCGAGCTGTGCGCCTGGGCCTGCCCCGCCGACGCCATCTACGTGGAAGGCGCCGACAACACCGACGAGGAGCGCTACTCGCCGGGCGAGCGGTACGGCCGCGTCTACCAGATCAACTACGCCCGCTGCATCCTGTGCGGGCTGTGCATCGAGGCGTGCCCCACGCGCGCGCTCACGATGACGAACGAGTTCGAGCTGGCCGACTCCAGCCGCGCCAACCTCATCTACACCAAGGAGCAGCTGCTCGCCGGCCTCGAAGAGGGCATGGTCGACACGCCGCACGCGATCTTCCCGGGGACGGACGAGCAGGACTACTACCGCGGCCTGGTGACGCAGGCCGCGCCCGGCACCGTCCGTCAGGCCGCCGTCTCCAAGGGCGAGGTCCCGCAGGAGGCCGCGTCCACCTTCGGCGAGGACGAGCCGGCCTCGGAGAAGGTGATCGGCCGATGAGCGCGCAGCACCTCGCCGCCTACACCACCTCCACCGGTGAGGCGTTCCAGTTCTGGGTCCTCGGCACCATCGCGGTGATCGGCGCCCTGTGCACCGTCTTCATGAGGAAGGCCGTGCACAGCGCGCTCAGCCTCGCCGGCACCATGATCGTCCTGGCGGTGTTCTACCTCGCCAACGGCGCCTACTTCCTGGGGATCGTGCAGATCGTCGTCTACACCGGCGCGATCATGATGCTGTTCCTGTTCGTGGTGATGCTCGTCGGTGTCACGGCGGCGGACTCCCTGAAGGAGACCATCAAGGGCCAGCGCTGGCTGGCCCTCGTGTGTGGCGTCGGCTTCGGCGTCCTGCTGTTCGCCGGCATCGGCAACGCCTCCCTGAAGGAGTTCGACGGCGCCGGCCAGGCGAACACGAACGGCAACGTGGAGGGCCTCGCGTCCTTCATCTTCACCAAGTACGTCTTCGCCTTCGAGATCACCGGCGCCCTGCTGATCACGGCCGCGGTCGGCGCGATGGTGCTCACCCACCGGGAGCGCACCGAGCGCGCCAGGACCCAGCGCGAGCTGTCCGAGCAGCGCATCCGCGAGGGCGCCCACATCCCGCCGCTGCCCGCCCCCGGTGTCTACGCCCGGCACAACGCCGTGGACATCGCGGGCCTGCTGCCCGACGGCACCCCGTCCGAGCTGACCGTCAGCAAGACGCTGCGCGAACGCGGCCAGATCCGTGACGTGTCCACGGAGGCGCTCAACGACCTGCGGGCGCTGGAGCAGCGCGCGGAGGAACGCCTGGAGCGCCGGCCGATCGAGCCGGAGACGTTCAAGCGGCCCGAGGAGGCGTCGAAGTGAACCCGGTCAACTATCTCTACCTCGCCGCCCTGTTGTTCACGATCGGCGCGACGGGCGTACTGATCCGGCGCAACGCCATCGTGGTCTTCATGTGCATCGAGCTGATGCTGAACGCCTGCAACCTCGCGTTCGTCACCTTCTCCCGGATGCACGGCAACCTCGACGGCCAGATCATCGCCTTCTTCACGATGGTCGTCGCCGCCGCGGAGGTCGTGGTGGGCCTCGCGATCATCGTGTCGCTGTTCCGTACCCGCCACTCGGCCTCGGTCGACGACGCCAGCCTGATGAAGCTGTAAGGGGTCGGAAGAATCGTGGAGAACCTGATCGCGCTGCTCATCGCGGCGCCCCTGCTCGGAGCGGCCGTCCTCCTGGTCGGCGGCCGGCGGCTCGACGCCGTCGGCCACTGGATCGGCACCCTGCTGTCGTTCGTCTCCTTCGCCTTCGGTGTCGCGCTCTTCGCCGACCTGCTGGGCAGGGGAGCCGAGGACCGGACCCTGACGCAGCACCTGTTCAGCTGGGTTCCGGTGGCCGGCTTCCAGGCCGACGTCACCTTCCGCCTGGACCAGCTGTCCATGACGTTCGTGCTGCTCATCACGGGCGTCGGCTCGCTGATCCACCTGTACTCGATCGGGTACATGGAGCACGACGAGCGGCGCCGCCGCTTCTTCGGCTACCTGAACCTGTTCCTCGCGGCGATGCTGCTGCTCGTCCTCGCCGACAACTACCTGCTGCTGTACGTCGGCTGGGAGGGCGTCGGCCTCGCCTCGTACCTGCTGATCGGCTTCTGGCAGCACAAGCCCAGCGCCGCCACGGCCGCGAAGAAGGCCTTCCTGGTCAACCGCGTCGGCGACATGGGCCTGTCGATCGCGATCATGCTGATGTTCACCACCTTCGGCAGCTTCGCGTTCGGTCCGGTCCTCGGCCACACCGGCGACACCTCCGAGGGGAAGCTCACCGCGATCGGCCTGATGCTGCTGCTCGCCGCGTGCGGCAAGTCCGCCCAGGTGCCGCTCCAGTCCTGGCTCGGGGACGCCATGGAGGGCCCGACCCCGGTCTCCGCCCTCATCCACGCGGCGACGATGGTGACCGCGGGCGTCTACCTGATCGTCCGTTCCGGCGCGATCTTCAACGCCGCCCCCGACGCCCAGCTGGCCGTCACGGTCGTCGGTGCGGTCACGCTCCTGTTCGGTGCGATCGTCGGTTGCGCCAAGGACGACATCAAGAAGGCGCTGGCCGGCTCGACCATGTCGCAGATCGGCTACATGGTGCTGGCCGCCGGCCTCGGCCCCATCGGCTACGTCTTCGCCATCATGCACCTGGTGACGCACGGCTTCTTCAAGGCCGGTCTGTTCCTCGGCGCCGGCTCCGTGATGCACGGCATGAACGACGAGGTCGACATGCGCCGCTACGGCGGCCTGCGGAAGTACATGCCGGTCACGTTCGTCACCTTCGGCCTCGGCTACCTCGCCATCATCGGCTTCCCGGGCCTGTCCGGCTTCTTCTCCAAGGACAAGATCATCGAGGCGGCCTTCGCCAAGGGCGGCACCGAGGGCTGGATCCTCGGCGGCGCGGCCCTGCTCGGCGCGGCCATCACCGCCTTCTACATGACGCGCGTGATGCTGATGACGTTCTTCGGAGAGGAACGGTGGCGCGACGCCCCGACCCCCTCCCCCGCCCAGCCCAGCGTGGAGCCCGCGGCCGAGACCCGGGGCGAGCACGCCGAGCCGCACCCGCACGAGTCCCCGAAGGTCATGACGATCCCGATGATCGTCCTGGCCGTCGGATCCGTCTTCGGCGGCGGCTTCTTCAGCATCGGTGACCGCTTCCTCAACTGGCTGGAACCGGTCACCGGGCACGACCACGGCGACTCGCCGCTCAGCGCCGGCGTGATCACCGGAGCCACCATGGTCTGCCTGGTCGTCGGCGTGGCCATCGCCTGGGCGCAGTACGGCCGCAGGCCCGTCCCCGCCGTCGCCCCGCGCGGCTCCCTGCTCACCCGCGCCGCCCGCCGCGACCTGCTCCAGGACGACTTCAACCACGTCGTCCTGGTGCGCGGCGGCGAGCACCTCACGCGCTCCCTGGTGTACGTCGACCACACCCTGGTCGACGGCGTCGTCAACGGCACGGCGGCCGGCTTCGGCGGCCTGTCCGGACGGCTGCGCCGGCTCCAGAACGGCTTCGCCCGCTCCTACGCGGTCTCGATGTTCGGCGGCGCGGCACTCCTGGTCGCCGCGACCCTGCTGATGAGGGCGGTCTGATACCGATGTCCTTTCCCCTGCTGACAGCGACGGCGGCGCTCCCGGCGCTCGGGGCCGTCGCCACGGCCGCCGTACCGGCCGCCCGGCGCACCGCAGCCAAGTGGCTGGCGCTGGTCGTCTCCCTCGCCACGCTCGCCCTGGCGGTCGCCGTCCTGGTCCGCTTCGACCCGGGCGGCACCCGCTACCAGCTCACCGAGTCCCACGCCTGGATCAAGGACTTCGGGGTGAGGTACGAGCTGGGCGTCGACGGCATCGCGGTGGCGCTGATCGCGCTGACCGCCGTACTGATCCCGTTCATCATCCTCGCCGGCTGGCACGACGCCGACCCCCTGGAGACCGGCAGCCGCCGCTGGCGGCCCACCCAGGGCTTCTTCGCGCTGATCCTGGCGGTCGAGGCGATGGTGGTCATCTCCTTCGAGGCCACCGACGTCTTCGTCTTCTACATCTTCTTCGAAGCCATGCTCATCCCGATGTACTTCCTCATCGGCGGCTTCGGGGACCGGGCGCACGAGCACGGCGAGGAGACGGCGGCCACCCAGCGGTCGTACGCGGCGGTGAAGTTCCTGCTGTACAACCTGGTCGGCGGTCTGATCATGCTGGCCGCGGTGATCGGCCTCTACGTGGTCGCCGGGAACTTCTCGCTCACCGAGATCGCCGAGGCCCGCGCCAACGGCTCGCTGCACATGGCGACCAGCACCGAACGCTGGCTGTTCCTGGGCTTCTTCTTCGCCTTCGCGGTCAAGGCCCCGCTGTGGCCGCTGCACACCTGGCTGCCCAACGCCATGCAGGAGTCCACCGCCCCGGTCGCCGTGCTCATCACGGCGGTGGTCGACAAGGTGGGCACGTTCGCGATGCTCCGCTTCTGCCTCCAGCTGTTCCCGGCGGCGTCGAAGTGGGCGACACCCGTCATCCTCGTCCTCGCGCTGATCAGCATCGTCTACGGTGCGTTGCTCGCCGTCGGCCAGCGGGACATCAAGCGCCTGGTGGCGTACGCGTCGATCTCGCACTTCGGCTTCATCGTCATGGGCATCTTCGCGATGACCAGCCAGGGCCAGTCCGGCGCCACGCTCTACATGGTCAACCACGGCATCTCGACCGCCGCGCTGATGCTGGTCGCCGGCTTCCTGATCTCCCGGCGCGGCTCGCGCCTCATCGCCGACTACGGCGGTGTGCAGAAGGTCGCCCCGGTGCTCGCCGGCACCTTCCTGATCGGCGGCCTCGCCACTCTGTCGCTGCCCGGCCTGGCGCCGTTCGTCAGCGAGTTCCTGGTCCTGGTCGGCACGTTCACGCGGTACCCGGTGATCGGCATCATCGCCACCTTCGGCATCGTGCTCGCCGCGCTGTACACCCTGGTGCTGTACCAGCGGACGATGACCGGCCCGGTGAAGCCGGAGGTCTCGGCGATGCCCGACCTCCGCGTGCGTGAGCTGGTCGTCGTCGCCCCGCTGATCGTGCTGCTGATCTTCCTGGGCGTCTACCCGAAGCCCGTCACGGACATCGTCAACCCGGCGGTCAAACAGACCATGTCCGACGTACAGAAGAAGGACCCCAAGCCCGCAGTGGAGGCGGCCAAGTGAGCGCACCAGCCGTCCACAGCCTGTGGACAACAGCGGCCGACCCGATCTCGAAGATCGACGCGCCGAAAATCGAATACGGACAATTGTCGCCGACACTGATCGTCATCGGTGCGGCACTGGTCGGGGTGCTCATCGAGGCGTTCGTGCCGCGCCGGTCCCGCTACTGGGCGCAGGTGTTCGTGTCCGTCGTGGCCCTGTGCGCCGCGTTCGCCGCGGTCGTCGCCCTCGCGGCCGACGGGTACGGCACCACCAAGGCGCACATCGCGGCCATGGGGGCGATCGCGGTCGACGGCCCGGCCCTCTTCCTGCAGGGCACGATCCTCCTGGCCGGACTGGTCGGCCTGTTCACCTTCGCCGAGCGGCGCCTCGACCCGGCCGCGCACGGCAGGCGGGTCGACTCCTTCGCCGCGCAGGCCGCCTCCGTACCCGGAAGCGACAGCGAGAAGGCCGCGGTGAGAGCGGGCTTCACCACCACGGAGGTCTTCCCGCTCCTCCTCTTCGCGATCGGCGGCATGCTGGTCTTCCCGTCGGCCAACGACCTGCTGACCCTGTTCGTGGCCCTGGAGGTCTTCTCCCTCCCGCTGTACCTGCTGTGCGCGCTGGCCCGCCGCAAGCGGCTGATGTCGCAGGAGGCCGCGGTCAAGTACTTCCTGCTGGGCGCGTTCGCCTCCGCGTTCACCCTGTTCGGCATCGCGCTGCTGTACGGCTACGCGGGCTCGGTGTCGTACGCGCGCATCGCGCAGGTCGTGGACGGCACGGCCACCGACGTCGGCCCGGCGCTCGCGAACACCATGGGCAACGACGCACTGCTGCTGATCGGCGGCGCCATGCTCGTGATGGGCCTGCTGTTCAAGGTCGGCGCGGTGCCGTTCCACATGTGGACGCCCGACGTCTACCAGGGCGCGCCCACCCCGGTGACCGGCTTCATGGCGGCGGCGACCAAGGTGGCCGCGTTCGGCGCGCTGCTGCGCCTGCTGTACGTCGTCCTGCCCGGCCTGCGCTGGGACTGGCGGCCGGTCATGTGGGCCGTGGCGATCATCACCATGCTGGGCGGTGCGATCGTCGCCATCACCCAGACCGACATCAAGCGACTGCTGGCGTACTCGTCCATCGCGCACGCCGGCTTCATCCTCGCGGGTGTCATCGCCACCTCGAAGGACGGAGTGTCGTCCGTCCTCTTCTACCTGGCGGGCTACTCCTTCGTCACGATCGGCGCCTTCGCCGTGGTGACGCTGGTCCGCGACGCGGGCGGCGAGGCGACCCACCTGTCCAAGTGGGCGGGGCTGGGCCGCCGCTCCCCGTTGGTGGCGGCGGTCTTCGCGGTGTTCCTGCTGGCCTTCGCCGGAATCCCGCTGACCAGCGGTTTCGCCGGGAAGTTCGCCGTGTTCAAGGCCGCGGCGGACGGCGGTGCGGCGCCGCTGGTCGTGGTCGGTGTGATCTCCTCGGCGATCGCCGCGTTCTTCTACATCCGCGTGATCGTGCTGATGTTCTTCAGCGAGCCGAGGCCGGAGGGCCCAACCGTCGCCGTCCCGTCTCCGCTGACCATGGTCGCGATCGGCCTGGGCGTGGCGGTGACGCTCGTGCTGGGCGTGGCCCCGCAGTACTTCCTGGACCTGGCGAGCCAGGCGGGAGTGTTCGTGCGCTGACGTTCACCGCGTCCACGCCGCTGCCCGGCGCCCACTTCGAAGGGGGTGCCGGGCAGCTGTGCGGGCGGTGCCGTCGACGAACCTGTGGATAACTCCGAGGCTGTCGGTGCGGGCCCCTATGGTGGATGCAGCGGTCGAGAGACGACACACGGGGGACCGGCGGGGGACAGGACGATGGGCGTGACGGGCGGTATCAGCGAGATGACACAGGTGACCGAGGGACCGGGCACGGTCGACGGCGAGGCGTTGGCCACGCTCCACCGGGTCTTCGGGTACGACGCCTTCCGGGGCGAGCAGCAGGCGGTCATCGAGCACGTGGTGGCGGGCGGCGACGCCGTCGTCCTCATGCCGACCGGCGGCGGAAAGTCGCTCTGCTACCAGATCCCGGCCCTGGTCAGGCCCGGCACCGGCGTGGTGGTCTCACCGCTGATCGCCCTCATGCAGGACCAGGTGGACGCCCTGCGCGCCCTCGGCGTCCGCGCCGGCTTCATGAACTCCACGCAGGACTTCGACGAGCGGCGGGTGGTCGAGGCCGAGTTCCTGGCCGGCGAACTGGACCTGCTGTACCTCGCGCCGGAGCGGCTGCGCCTGGACGCCACGCTGGACCTGCTCTCCCGCGGCAAGATCTCCGTCTTCGCCATCGACGAGGCCCACTGCGTGTCCCAGTGGGGCCACGACTTCCGCCCCGACTACCTCTCCCTGTCCCTGCTGGGCGAGCGCTGGCCGGACGTCCCGCGGATCGCCCTCACCGCCACGGCCACCCACGCCACCCACCAGGAGATCACCCAGCGGCTCAACCTGCCGACGGCCCGCCACTTCGTCGCCAGTTTCGACCGCCCCAACATCCAGTACCGGATCGTGCCCAAGGCCGACCCCAGGAAGCAGCTGCTCGCCTTCCTCCGCGAGGAGCACGCGGGCGACGCCGGCATCGTGTACTGCCTCTCGCGCAACTCCGTGGAGCGCACGGCGGAGTTCCTGACCGCCAACGGCGTCTCCGCGGTGCCGTACCACGCGGGCCTGGACGCGGCCACGCGCGCGGCGCACCAGTCCCGGTTCCTGCGCGAGGACGGCCTGGTCGTGGTGGCGACCATCGCGTTCGGCATGGGCATCGACAAGCCGGACGTCCGCTTCGTCGCCCACCTGGACCTGCCCAAGTCGATCGAGGGCTACTACCAGGAGACCGGCCGTGCGGGCCGCGACGGCCTGCCGTCCACGGCATGGATGGCATACGGCCTGAACGACGTCGTGCAGCAGCGCAAGCTCATCCAGACCGGCGAGGGCGACGAGGCGTTCCGCCGCCGGGCCGCCGCCCACCTCGACGCCATGCTCGCGCTGTGCGAGACCGCCCAGTGCCGCCGCGGCCAGCTGCTCGCCTACTTCGGCCAGGACGCCGACGCCGCGGGCTGCGGCAACTGCGACACGTGCCTCACGCCGCCCGAGACGTGGGACGGCACGATCGCCGCGCAGAAGGTGCTGTCCACGGTGGTGCGACTGCAGCGGGAACGCGGGCAGAAGTTCGGCGCGCTGCAGATCGTGGACATCCTGCTCGGCAAGCGCACCGGCAAGGTGATCCAGTTCGACCACGACCAGCTGTCCGTCTTCGGCATCGGCCAGGACCTCACCGAGGGCGAGTGGCGGGGCGTCATCCGGCAGCTGCTGGCCCAGGGGCTCCTCGCGGTCGAGGGGGAGTACGGCACGCTGGTCCTCACCGAGGCGAGCGGCTCCGTACTGCGGCGCGAGCGCGAGGTGCCGCTGCGCAAGGAGCCGAAGAAACCGGCCGCCTCCCGGTCGCGGTCCGGCGGCTCCGCCGGGGGCGCCGGCAAGGCCAAGGCAGCCGCGGCCGAACTGCCCGACGCGCTGCTCCCCGCCTTCGAGGCCCTGCGGGCCTGGCGCGCCGAGCAGGCTCGGGAACAGGGCGTCCCGGCCTACGTCATCTTCCACGACGCCACCCTGCGGGAGATCGTGTCCCGCCGGCCCGGATCGGTGGAGGAGCTGGGCACGGTGAGCGGCGTCGGGGAGAAGAAGCTGGCGACGTACGGGGAGGGCGTGATCCAGGTGCTGGCCTCACTGGACGGGCCGGCCCCGGCCGCCGCCGACGCCCCGGACAGCGACGACGCCCCGGACGCCGACTGGCCCGAGCCCTCGGACGAGCCCGAGCCCGACGACTGGATATAGCCGGACACTGCCGCGTGCGGTCGGAGGCTCACAGCCCCCGCGCCGCGTAGGCCCGGACGTCCGCGTCCGAGTCCGCCGTGGCCGTGGCGAGGGCCGCGCGGGCCTCCGCCGAGGTCCGGTGCCGGCTCAGGGCCAGGACCGCCGCCTTACGGACGTCGGCGTTCGGGTCGGCGAGGGCCTTCGCGAGGGCGGGGACGGCCGAGTCGGCGGGCGCGGCCGACAGTGCCGTCGCGGCGCCGGACCGTACCTGCCAGGCCGGGTCCGACAGCGCGGCCACGGCACGCGCGGCCAGTTCCTGCGGGCAGCCGGTGTCGGCCAGCGCACCGAGCGCGGCGCCGCGCACCAGCGTGTCGCCGTCCTCGGTGAGCCGGTCCAGCGCGGCGGTGATCAGGTCCCGGTCGGCCGTGGTGCGGACGACCGCTCCTACGGTGGCCAGGGCCTTCGCCACGGTGACCCGTACCTCCCTGGAGGGATCGTCCGCCGCGCCCGCCAGGGGCCGGACCGCGTCCACCGAGACGAGCCCCCGCACGGCCTCCGTCCGGACGGTGATGTCGGGGTCGTCCAGCGCCGCCGCGAACACCCCGCTCTCGCCGAGCCGGAGGGCCCGCAGCACATCGAGGGCAGCGGCCCGCACCACGGGGTCGGCCTGGCCGAGCGCGTCGACGAGGGCGGCGCCCAGAGCCGGCTCGGGCGGCAGCGTCTCGACGAGCTCCCGCAGGGAGGCCGCGGCCGCCGCCCGGACCCCGGCATCGGGGTCGGCGAGCGCGCCGGCGACGGCCTGACCGGTGCCGGACGGCACGGTCTCCGTGAGCACCGCGACGGCCGTACGGCGCACAGCGGGATCCGGGTCGGCCAAGTACGGCTCGATCGCCGCGAGTTCGGGCTCCGCCTCGGCCAGCCCGAGCAGCTCCAGCAGCCGGGGAGAGGCGGCGTCCTGCCCGTCCGCCCGGTCCACGGCACCGGCACCGGCGGTATGCGCGGACGCGGGCCGCACGGCCACCGGTGCCACCTCGCGGGACCCGGCCGTGGCCACGTGCTCGGGACGGACCTCGCCCAGATGCCGGGAAGGACCGCCGACAGGCGCGAACTCCTCCACCGGCACCAGATAGGGAGCCACGGGACGGGCCGTGAACTCCATCGCACCAGAGGGGGACTTGTGCAGATCGAGATGATGGAACCAGGCCGCGTCGTCGCGCTCGGGATGATCGAGACGATCATGGTAGAGACCCCAGCGGGACTCGGTACGGGCCAGAGAGGCGCGGGCGGCCATCTCCGCGCAGTCGCGTATGAAGGTGACCTCGGCACAGCGCATCAGCTCATGCGGGGTGCGGGCACCCATCGAGGCGATGTCGGCGCGCATCCGCTCGAATGCCTCCAGCGCGAGGGAGAGCCGCGCGCCGGACTTCGGCGGTGCCACGTAGTCGTTCACGAAGCGGCGCAGCTTGTACTCGACCTGGGGCTGCGGCGGGCCGTCCGGATTGCGCAGCGGGCGGTAGATCAACTCGTGGGCCTCGCGCACCTGGTCCGCGGGAAGCGGACCCTCGTACGCCCTGTACCGGGCGGCGTCCGCGCCGGCGAGGTCGCCGAAGACGAAGGCACCGATCATGTAGTTGTGCGGCACGCAGGCGAGATCGCCGGCGGCGTACAGACGGGGGACGGTCGTACGCGCGTGGTCGTCGACGCGGACACCCGAGGCGGAGTGGCCGCCGCACAGGCCGATCTCGGAGATGTGCATCTCGACGTCGTGGGTGCGGTAGTCGTGCCCGCGGCCGGCGTGGAAGGTGCCGCGGGTGGGCCGCTCGGTGGAGTGCAGGATCGACTCCAGGGCGGAGATCGACTCCTCGGGAAGATGGCTGAGCTTGAGGTAGACCGGGCCCCGGTCGCCGGCGACCTCGGCGGCGAACTCGGCCATCATCTGCCCCGACCAGTAGTCGGAGTCGACGAAACGCTCGCCGTGCCGGTTCACCTGGTAGCCGCCGAACGGGTTGGCGACGTAGGCGCAGGCCGGGCCGTTGTAGTCCTTGATCAACGGGTTGATCTGGAAGCACTCGATGCCGGTCAGCTCGGCGCCCGCGTGGTAGGCCATGGCGTACCCGTCCCCGGCGTTGGTGGGGTTCTCGTAGGTGCCGTAGAGGTAACCGGAGGCGGGCAGGCCGAGCCGGCCGCAGGCACCGGTCGCCAGGATCACCGCGCCCGCCCGGACGGTGACGAACGCGCCGGTACGGGTGTGGAACCCCACCACACCCACGGCCCGCCCGCCCGCGGTGAGGACCCGGACCGGCATCACCCGGTTCTCGATCCGGATCCGCTCCCGCATCTCGCGCCGCCGCAACTGCCGGTACAGGACCTTCTTGACATCCTTGCCCTCTGGCATCGGCAGTACGTACGAGCCGGAGCGATGGACCTGGCGGACCGCGTACTCACCGCGCTCGTCCTTCTCGAACTTGACCCCGTACGACTCCAGCCGCTGGACCATCGCGAAGCCGCGCGTGGCGGTCTGGCGGACGGTGGACTGGTCGACGATGCCGTCGTTGGCACGGGTGATCTCCGCGACGTAGTCGTCGGGTTCGGCGCGGCCGGGGACGACAGCGTTGTTGACGCCGTCCATGCCCATGGCGAGCGCGCCGGAGTGCCGGACGTGGGCCTTCTCCAGCAGCAGGACGTTCGCGCCGCGCTCCGCGGCGGTCAGGGCGGCCATGGTGCCGGCGGTGCCACCGCCGACGACGAGGACATCACAGGTCAGCTCCTCGGCATCGGTGACGGCGGGGATCTTCAGGGAGGTGGGCGCGAGGGTGGTCACCGGGATGCCTTTCAGGAGCCGAGCGAGCTGAGGACGGCGCGACGCAGCGCCACGCGGGCTGGATCGTCGAAGGCCGCACGGTCGCGGGGGCGCGGCACCTCACGTACGGCGGACACCCGCCCGGAACCGAGCAGGGCCACACGGTCGCCGAGGAAGAGGGCCTCGTCCACGTCGTGCGTGACGAACACGACGGTCGCGCCCGTCCCCCGCAGCACCTCCACCAGCAGGTCCTGCATGCCGGACCGGGTCTGCGCGTCGAGGGCGCCGAAGGGCTCGTCCATGAGGACCGCGCGCGGGCTGTCCGCCAAGGCCCGGGCCAACTGGGCACGCTGGCGCTGCCCGCCGGACACACGGTGCGGCAACTGCCCGGCCTGCTCGCTCAGTCCGACCCGTGCGAGCCACGACGCGGCCCGCGAACGCCGCTCCGCGCGCGGGACGCCCCTGATGGCCAGGGGAAGTTCGACGTTTCCGCGCAGGGTGCGCCAGGGCAGCAGCGCGTCCTCCTGGAAGACCAGCGCGCGGTCGGCGGACGGCCCGGTCAGCGGACTGCCGTCCACCTCGGCCGTGCCGCCCAGCGGCGACAGCAGCCCGGCGAGCGTCCGCAACAGGGTGGACTTGCCGCAGCCGGAGGGGCCGACGACGGTGAGGATCTCGCCGGGGGCGACGTCGAGGTCGACATCCGACAGGACCGGCGCGTCCGGGCGGCCGAGGACGGCGGAGCGGAAAGCCAGCCGGGTGCCGCGCACGTCTTCCGTTGCCGGTGCGGCGGGAGCGGTCGCGGTTTCAGACGAGGTGCTCATCACGGGCCTCCTCGGTGTGCTCCTGGCCCTGCTGCTCGGACTGGGCCTTCTGCTCGGGCTCGCGGTCGGGTCGGGCGGGGGCGGCGAGCGGCCGGGGCGTGCGGGGACGTCCTCCGGGGACGTACGAGGTGCGGGGCAGCCAGCGGGTCAGCCGGCGGCCGAGGAGTTCCACGGCCGTGGAGGTGATCCAGCCGAGCACGCCGATCGTGACCATGCCGATGAACACACCGGGGTAGTTCACCACCGTGTAGTCCTGCCAGGTGCGGTAGCCGACCCCGTACTGGCCGGAGATCATCTCCGCGGAGATCACGCAGATCCACGACACGCCGATGCCCACCGACAGCCCGCCGAAGATGCCGGGAAGGGCTCCCGGCAGTACGACCGAACCGAGGATCCGGAGCCGGCCGGCGCCCATCGTGCGCACCGCCTCCTCCCAGACCGGGGTCAGCGCGCGGACCGCGTGCCGGGTGGAGACCAGCACGGGGAAGAAGGCGGCGGTGCAGGTGATGAAGACGATGCCCTGCTCGTTCGAGGGGAACAACAGGATCGCGACCGGGACCAGGGCGATCGCCGGGATCGGCCGGACGACCTCCAGCACCGGGCCGAGCAGGTCCTCGGCAAGGCGGGAGCGGGCCACGAGCACGCCGACCGCCACGCCGAGGACGGCCGCCAGCGCGAAGCCGGTCAGAATACGGGTGAGGCTGTCGGTGAGATCGGTCCAGTAGTCGTCGCCGGCGAGCCGGCCGGCGAAGGCACGGGCCACGTCGGCGACCGTCGGGAACTGCGAGAACCGCAGCCACAGGTCGACCTTCAGGCTGGTCACCAGCTGCCACAGGCCGAGGGCGGCGGCCAGGGACACCGTCCGCAGCGCATAGCGGGAGAGAGGCCGCCGGGTCATGAGGCCCGCTCCAAAGCCTCGCGGAACGACACGGTGCGGGCGCCGCCGTGTGCGGTGAGGTAATCCCGTGCGGTCGCGGGGGCGACGAAGGGCAGCAACCGGTCGCCGTCGGCCACCCAGACCGCCTTGTCGGCGAACCAGCGGGTGCCGGTGGTGGCATCGGGCACATAGGCGGCACGGATGCGGTCCTGGTGTGCGGCCAGGTAGGCCAGCAGTTGCTTCGGGGACTTGAAGGAGAGGGTCTTCTCGCTGCCCTTGGGCCACGCCTCGCCGGCTGCCGGCGGGGGCGACGCATTGAGCGACCCGGTGTACGACGCGCCGAGGGCCTTCTTCACGTAACGGTCGTCGACGAAGGAGTCCACATCGATGTCACCGGTCAGCTTGGCGGACTTCAGCACGGACACGTCCTGCTTCAGGGCGGAGACGAGCCGGGGGCTGAGCGCCGGGCCGAACGTGGCGATGCCGTGGGCGCCGTTGTACAGGTAGACGACCTCGGCGGGCAGGCCGGTCGCCTCGGCGACCTTCTCGGCCGCGGTGACGGGATGACCGTTGAGGTAGTCCGTCGCCCGCGACTGGGCCTTGAGGAAGGCTTCCAGGACGGCCGGATGCTGCCGGGCGAAGTCCTCTCGGGCGGTGACGCCGTGGAACGTGGGCAGATTCAGCTGGGCGCCGTCGTACAGGGCCTTGGCCTTGCCCTGGTAGGTGAGCAGGCCTGGCCAGGCGACGAACTGGGACAGGGCGTCCACGCTGCCCGCCGACAGCGCGGAAGCACCCACCGCGGGCTGCTGGTTGAGCTTGGAGATCCCCTTGTCCGGGTCGATGCCGGCTCTCTGCAGGGCCCGTACGAGCGTGCCGTCGGCGGCCGAGCCGATGCTCGTGGAGACCTTCTTGCCCTTCAGGTCCTGGAGGGACGTGATCGAGGAGTCCGGTGCGGTGACGATCGTGTTGAGTCCGCCGCGCAGGTTGTAGCCGGTGACGGAGACCAGATGGGTCGGCCGGCCGAGCTGCTTGCCGCGGGCCGCGTTGAGCAGGAGGGGGAAGTCGCCCATCGAACCGATGTCGATCTTGCCGGCGGTCATCTGGGCGGTGATCGGGGCGCCGGTGGCGTAGTCCTGCCAGTCGACCTTGTACGTGTGCCCGTCGTGCAGGGAGTCGAGCTGCTTCTCGAAGTAGCCGAGGGACCGCAGCAGCGTCCCGGCGGTGACGGTGTTGATGGTCTTCGACTGGTAGCCGACGGTCACGGTGACCGTGGAGCCGCTGCCCGCCTCGGCGCTGCCGCCGCAGGCGGACAGGGGCAGCAGGAGGCCGGCGGCGGACAGGGCGACTGTCGTGCGCTTCATGATGGATGTACCTCTCACCGCAGCAGGTAGGGCATGTTGACCGTGACGGCTCCGGTGGGGCAGCGGGCCGCGCACGGGCCGCAGTACCAGCACTCGTCGACGTGCATGTACGCCTTGCCGTTGCTCTCGTCGATGGCGAGGGAGTCCAGCGGGCACATGTCCACACAGAGCGTGCAGCCGTCGATGCACTTCGACTCGTCGATGGTCACGGGCACGTCGGCCCGCTGGGGCGCCAAGGGCATGGCTGTCTCCAGGGAATGTGCAGGCGGGGCGGTTACGACCGGTGCAGCAGGCCGCTCATCGTGATGCGGTCGCCGCGGAAACGGATGAACTCCAGGTCGACGGGGCGGCCGTCGGCGAGGTGCGTGAGGCGCTCCAGCATCAGTGCGGCGGCACCGCGCGGGGCCTGGAGCACGGCTGCGGAGTGGGCGTCCGCGTTCACCGCCTCCAGGGTGATCTCGGCGTGGCCGAGGCGCTGGCCGGTGATGGCTTCCAGGAGGCGGAAGACATCGGTGTTCTCCAGGTCGGCACCGAGCAGTGCGGTACCGATGTCGAGCGGGATGTAGGTGAGGTCGAGAGAGAGCGGGAGGCCGTTCAGGCGGCGCAGGCGTTCGATGTAGAGGACGTCGGCGCCCGCTGGAACGCGGAGGCGTTCGGCCACGGGGACGGGTGCGGGGGCGGGGCCCATGGTGCGGACCTCGTTGGTGACACGGCCGTGTTCGCGGAGGGTTTCCGCGAGGCCCATCAGACGGTCGAGCCCGTGCGGGTACTTCCGGGCGACGACAACGGTGCCGACTCCCGGCAGCCGGTCCACCAGGCCCTCCGCCCGGAGCAGGTCAAGGGCCTGGCGGACGGTGTTGCGGGAGGTGCGGTAGTCGGTGGCGAGAGTGGACTCGTGGGGGAACGCGCCGTCCCCGAAGGCGCCGGTGAGGATCTGGCGGCGCAGCAGGTCGGCGAGCTGCCGGGCCCGGTCCGCCCGCAGCCGACGCCGTGCGCGATGGGCGGCGACGGTGCTCGCGGCGCCCTGCCCGGCGTGGTCTCGGGGGCGGTCGGTGGCTGGCATGGCTGGAACCATACCTATGCGGTAGGGAATGGCGTGTTGCAGAAGTGTTGCGCCATGTACGGCCACCGGGTCCGGGCCGCTGAGCTGGGTTTTCTCACGGACTGGGGCAAGATCTGCCACCCGCCGGACTGGTCGGACAGTGCCGTCAGGGCAGAGCCCGGGGCAGTGCCGTCAGAGCCGGGACGGAGCCGTCAGGACAGCGTCAGGACAATGCGTCAGGACAGTGCTGTCAGGCCCGGGGCGAAGGTGATCAGCAGCGGCAGCAGGGGGACCAGCGCGGCCACCGTCGTCGTCAGTGCCCGGTGCCGGAGCAGCAGCCGCGGCGGCGGCTCCAGCAGGCGGTCGACCCGCTCGCCCAGCAGGCGGCGGCTGGAGTCGCAGGACAGGACGCCCCGGTGCTGGTTCAGCTCGATCAGGGCGAGGGCCGTGGTGAGGTGCCCGCAGCGGCGGGACGCCGTGTCGTCGGCGGCCAGTTCGACCAGGCGGTGCGTCTGGTCGCAGAAGTGGGCGAAGAGCGGCACCCGCGGGAAGCCCGTGGCGAGGGCGGTGGACAGGTGCAGCAGCCAGTCGTGGTGGGCGCGGGCGTGCCCGCGCTCGTGGGTGAGGACAGCGTCCAGCTGGAGGTCGGTGAGACGGTGCAGCGCTCCCGTGGTGACGACCAGTTGGGGCGGGTGTCCCGGCATCCACCAGGCGTCCGGGTACTCGTCCTCCAGCACCAGCATCGGCCCGCGCGCCGCGGGGAGCCCGGCCGGCAGTTCGGGGGCGCGCTCACGCAGGTGCGCGCGGGCCTGGCCCCGGCTGCGGCGGGCCTCGACGAGTTCCCGGGCCAGCATCGCCGTCGTCCAGGCCGCCCCGCAGGCCAGCAGCACGGTGAGCGCCGCCGCCCACAGCGGCGCGGTGGACAGGTCGTAGGCCGCGGTGACCGCGGGCGGCGCGGGGGCGAACACGCGGTCGCGGACGGTGTGGAAGACGGCCGCCGCGCCCAGCACCAGCGCGGTCAGGCAGCACAGGAGCACGGTCGCGACCAGGCACTGCCACACCCACAGCGCGACCACGGGTTCCCGCTCGGGCCACGCGGCACGGGTCAGCGCGCGCGGTGCCGGTACGGCGGCCGTGAGGGCTACGACGCTCAGCAGGAGCAGGCAGACGGTCATGCCGGGGCTCCGGTTCCTGGTCGGCGAGGTGTGCGGGTGTGGGTGGTGCCGGGCATGCGGCACGCGACGGCGGCTCACGCGCGGTGCGTGTCCCCGTCAGTATGACGAAGACGGGCGCTGCGAGTCAGGTGTCGGCGGCGATACGGCCGGACCGTGGCACACGCGCGTGGACGGTTGTCGTACCGCCACGCGCGCGTGCCCGTGCCGGGCCGGCGCCGGCCCGGCACCACCGGCCGCGGGTCAGCCCGTCACGACCCGCCCGCTGACCTCGCCCAGTCCGACCCGGCGCCCGTCCGCGCCGGGAGCCCAGGCCGACAGGGTCACCACGTCCCCGTCCTCCAGGAACGTCCGCTTGCCGTCGGGGAGGTCGAGGGGATCGCGGCCGTTCCAGGTCAGCTCCAGCAGGGAGCCGCGCTGGTTCTCGTCCGGGCCGCTCACCGTGCCCGAGCCGTACAGGTCGCCGGTGCGCAGCGAGGCACCGTTGACCGTCATGTGGGCGAGTTGCTGCGCGGCGGTCCAGTACATCGTGGAGAACGGGGGCTCGGAGACCACATGGCCGTTGATCGCGACGGAGATGCGGAGGTCGTAGCCGCCGGGCTCGGTGCCGGGCGCCGAGTCGTCCAGGTAGGGCAGCAGCGGGTGCGTGCGCTCCGGGGGTGCCACGCGCGCGTGCTCCAGCGCTTCGAGCGGGGTGATCCACGCCGACACGGAGGTGGCGAAGGACTTGCCGAGGAACGGGCCGAGGGGGACGTACTCCCAGGCCTGGACGTCCCGCGCGGACCAGTCGTTCAGCAGGCACAGCCCGAACACGTGCTCCCGGAAGTCGCCGAGCGCGACCGGGTTGCCCAGTCGGGAGGGCACGCCCACGACGAAGCCGACCTCGGCCTCGATGTCCAGCCGGATCGACGGGCCGAAGACGGGCGAGGGGTCGCCGGGGCCCTTGCGCTGCCCGGACGGCCGTACGACGTCGGTGCCCGAGACGACGACCGTGCCGGAGCGGCCGTGGTAGCCGATCGGCAGGTGCTTCCAGTTGGGGGTGAGGGAGTCCTCGGCGTCCGGGCGGAAGATCTGGCCGACGTTGCGGGCGTGGTTCTCCGAGGCGTAGAAGTCGACGTAGTCCGCGACCTCGAACGGCAGGTGCAGGGTCACCTCGGACAGGGGGTGGAACAGCGGCTCGACGGTCTCGCGGTGTGCCGGGTCCGTGATCCAGGAGGTGACGGCGCGCCGTACGTCCGACCAGGTGGAGCGGCCGGCGGCGAGCAGCGGGTTGAGGGTGGGCCGGGCGAGCAGCGCCTGGTGGGGCGAGCCGAGCGCCGCGGCCGTGGCGCCCGCGTCGAGGACGTGGTTCCCGAGCCGGACGCCGATCCTCCGCTCCGTGCTGCCGGAGGGCGAGAACACGCCATAGGGAAGGTTGTGCGGACCGAAGGGGTCGCCCTCGGGGACGTCGAAGGGGGGCATGGGGTGCTGCCTCACTCTCATCCGGGCCATGCACGGCGTGGCGTTCCATGTGATCGGGCCACACGTTACGGCCGACTCGCATGTCTTGGGCAGTGACGCACTCCGGAGAGGTGTTCACCGCGCGCGGCCGTCGCGGTGCACCGGCCTGTCCCGGCCGGCGCATGTGCCGGAGGCACGTGCTCATCCCGGCGTCCGCGAACGCCCTTTGGGGCCGTACGGCGGGTAAGTGCGGGGAAAGACAGGTGAGTCGGCGGGGAACCGTGTCCGTATTCTCTGATCATGGCACCCTCCCCGGCATATGCGCTGATCGCCACTGACCTGGACGGAACGTTGCTGCGTGGCGACGACACCGTCTCCGACCGGTCGCTCGCCGCGCTCGCGCGGGTCGTGCGGGCCGGCGCCCGGCACCTGGTGGTGACGGGCCGCCCGGCGCCGCGGGTGCGGCCGTTACTGGCGGACCTCGGCTGCACGGGGCTCGCGGTGTGCGGACAGGGGGCGCAGGTCTACGACGCCGGGTCACACCGTCTGCTGTGGTCGGTCCGGCTGGACCGGGAGCTGGCCGAGACCGCGCTCGGCAAGATCGAGGCGGAGGTGGGGCAGGTCTACGCGGCGGTCGACCAGGACGGCGTGGACGGGCTCACGCTCATCGAGCCCGGCTACCGGATGCCCCATCCGACGCTGCCCGCGGTAGCCGTCGGCCGGCGGGACGATCTGTGGCGTGAGCCCATCAGCAAGGTGCTGCTGCGGCACGCCTCCCTGTCCGACGACGAGCTGGCGGCGGTGGCCCGCTCGGCGGTGGGTTCGCTGGCGACGGTCACCATGTCGGGTCCGGGGACCGTGGAGCTGCAGCCGAGGGGGGTGACGAAGGCGACCGGGCTGGCACTGGCCGCCGAGCGGCTCGGGGTGGCTGCCGACCGGGCCCTCGCCTTCGGCGACATGCCCAACGACATCCCGATGTTCGACTGGGCCGGGCGCGGTGTCGCGATGGCCAACGCCCACCCCGAACTGAAGGCGGTGGCAGACGAGGTCACCTTGTCGAACGAGGACGACGGGATCGCCGTCGTCCTCGAAGGACTCTTCCCGGCCGACCGGCCGTGACGACCGGCCGTGACGACCGGCCGTGACGACCGGCCGACGGTGACGACGGGCCGGCCGTGACGACCGGCTGTGACGACGGGCCGGCCGTAACGATCGGCCGACGGTGACGACGGGCCGGCGGCGACGGCCGGTCGACCGCGATGACCGACCGCGATGCCCGACCGTGACGCCGACCGACCGGCATATCGGCAGAGAAGGATGCGGCGGCCGGCCGGAGCCGGTCAGTACGCGCCGAAGACGTTGTCGATCGACCCGTACCGCGCGGCCGCGTAGTTGCAGGCGGCGGTGATGTTCGCGACCGGGTCGTAGATGTTGAACGAGGTTCCGGCGACGTGGTACGCGTTGAAGGTGGGGTCGATGACCTGGAGCAGGCCCTTGGACGGGATGCCCTTGGCGGCGTTGGAGTCCCAGAGGTTGATGGCCGCCGGGTTGCCCGAGGACTCGCGGATGATGTTGCGGTAGATGCCGTTGTAGGTGCCCGGGATGTGCTTCTCGGCCATGATCGCGAGCGACTCGCGGATCCAGCCGTCCAGGTTGTCGGGGTATCCGGCGGGGGTGGTGGCCGTCGTGGAGGTGCTGGGAGCCGCGGAGGCGCTGGTCGCGCCGATGAGCGGCAGGGCGAGGACGGCGACGCCGGTGCCGGCGGCGGCGAGGGCGCGGACGAGGCGGCTGTTCCGGGTGCGGCGGTGCTGAACGGCAGCGGGCATGGGGGTGTTCCTCTCCGGCGCCTGCGAGGTGAGCTGTCGGGTTCGGGCGAGGAGGTGCCCGGCCGCGCCCTGGAGAGGCACGGCTTCACCCCGAGCCGTACCGGTACGGCGTGTGCCGACCGGCCCGGCGAGTTACCTGGGGTCCCCCGCTCCTGCCGTACGAATGAGTTCGTCGATGGGTTATGCGGGCGGCGGCAGGATTCGGCGTCCGCCCGACGGCCCGGAACGTATGCGAGAGCACATGTCGGGAACAAGTACCGGATTCATACAACGTGCGATTTGACCTTGATCGACGCCGTATGGGGTGCTTGATCCTTTGCGATTGCCAAGCCTCAACTCGCTTGTGCGGCAAGGGGTCGCGGGGGCTGTGGGGTGCGGCTCGGGCATGCGGGGCGCGTGACCCAATTCACGAAATGGCAAATCGCTTCAAATCGGGCATGGGGGAATAGGGGGATTCGCCCCTAAGGTGGCGGAGAGGGCGGTGTGGAGAGGTTGCGAAACAGTGCCCGTATTGCTGTTAAGTCAATAAATGTCCGTTCTTACTATGTGATCAAGGCCATGCCGGTCGTGGTCCGATGCCGCCCGGGGTGGACCGGTGGGCGCTATCGGTGATCGAAACAGGACCGGATACGCTGACTTGAGTGAGGGCAGCGACCTATCGACAAACCGTGTAATCGCCAGCAGACACCAGCAGACAGGAGACCCCTCGTGACCGTCGTCGGGCCGTTCGGGCTGAGCGTGCGGGACCAGGCTCTGGAAGCCGATGTCCAGGCCGGATTGACGGCTGTCGAGGAAGGCTTGCTCGAAGCCACCAAGAGCGAGGTCCCGTTCATCACGGAGGCCGCGCAGCACCTCGTGCGTGCCGGGGGGAAGCGTTTCCGGCCACTCCTCGTGATGCTCGCCGCCCAGTTCGGCGACCCCTACGCGCCGGGCGTCGTACCGTCGGCCGTGGTCGTGGAACTGACCCACCTGGCCACGCTGTACCACGACGACGTCATGGACGAGGCGGCCGTACGGCGCGGCGTGGACAGCGCCAACACCCGCTGGGGCAACTCCGTCGCCGTCCTCACCGGTGACTTCCTCTTCGCCCGTGCCTCCCAGATCCTCGCCGACCTCGGCCCCGAGGCGGTCCGGGTGCAGGCGCTGGCGTTCGAACGGCTGGTCACCGGTCAGATCCTGGAGACCGCGGGCCCCTCCGACGGCCGTGACCCGGTCGAGCACTACCTGGACGTGCTCGGCGGCAAGACGGGCTCCCTGGTGGCGGTCTCGTGCCGGTTCGGCGCGATGATGTCCGGCGCCGGCGAGCGGGTCGTCGACGTGCTCACCCAGTACGGGGAACGGCTCGGGGTGGCCTTCCAGCTCGCCGACGACGTCCTGGACATCGCCTCCGACTCCCACGAGTCCGGCAAGACCCCGGGCACCGACCTGCGCGAGGGCATCGCGACCCTGCCGGTGCTCCGACTGCGCGAGCGGGCCGCCCGGCTGGGCCTGCCCGAGGACATCGCGCTGTGCGAGCTGCTCGACTCCGACCTCAGCGACGACGCCCGGCACGCGGAGGCGCTGGTCGCGCTGCGCGCGCACCCCGCGCTGGAGCAGGCACGCCGGGACACCGTCCGGTACGCGGAGGAGGCGCGGGCCGCGCTCGCCCCGCTGCCCGAGTGCGACGCCAAGGCGGCCCTGACGGAGCTGTGCGACGCGGTCGTGCACCGCGCCGGCTGACCCGAGTCGGCCAGCCAACGCCGGCGATCACGCCGGCTGATCGAGTCGGCCGAACGAGTCGGCTGGCCATGCCGGCCGACCGTGCCGGCCCACCGGCCCGACCACGCCGCCCCACCGGCCCGACCGTGCCGCCTCACCGGCCCGACCGTGCCGCCTCACCGGCCCGGCCACGCCTACGGGCGCCGGTGTCCCGCGCGACCCCTACGGGTCGGGTGGAGAGTTCGGCGCCGTGTGTCATACCGCAGGTGGACCCGGAGTTGCCTCCGTGGGCTGACGCCTCCTCACGGCCGATTTGGTCAGATGGACACCACGGAAATCACCACTCCTCACCGATTCGGGTGAGAATGGCGGCTCAGGGTGGACCAGTGAACCAGCGGACCAGCGTGAGGGCAGCCGCCGCCGACGACGGAGGTAAGGCACACATGGCACCGTACGAATCCGACGACGCAGTGGGCGCCGCGCAGGACGAGGCGTCGCGCTCCGGCCGGCGCAAGGCCGCCCGGTACGCCGTTCCGGTGGCCGTGGTGGGGGTGGCGGCGGTCACGATCGGGCTGGTCCCGGCGCTCGCCGACTCCGGTGACCCCGACCTGCCGAAGATCAGCGCACAGCAGCTCATCGAGAAGATCGCCAAGTCGGACGTGCAGCAGCTGTCCGGCACCGTGAAGGTCAGCACCGACCTTGGCCTGCCCGACCTCGGCGGCCTGGAGGACGGCCTGCTCTCCGGCGGGGGCCGGGGCGGCTCCGGTGACGGTTCCTCGGCCGACCCGCAGGCCAAGCTCACCGAGCTGGTCTCCGGCACGCACACCCTGCGCGTCGCCGCCGACGGGCCGGACCGGCAGAAGCTCTCCCTGCTGGAGCGCGGCGCCGAGTACAGCCTGATCCACGACGGCAAGGACGTCTGGGGCTACGACAGCAAGAGCAACGAGGTCTACCACTCCACCGCGGCCGGCTCGGGCAAGGACCACCGGGCCGAGCCGCCGGCCACGCCCAAGGACTTCGCCGACGAGGCCCTGAAGGCGGTGGACGACACCACGTCCGTCACCGTCGACGGCACCGCGCAGGTCGCCGGGCGCGACGCCTACAAGCTGCTGATCCAGCCCAAGCAGTCCGGCACCACCGTCGGCGCGATCAGCATCGCCGTGGACGCGAAGACGGGCATGCCGCTGAAGTTCACCCTGACCCCGAGGAGCGGCGGCGCCGCGGTGCTCGACGCGGGCTTCACCCAGGTCTCCTTCGCCAGGCCGGCCGCCTCCGCCTTCGACTTCACCCCGCCCAAGGGCGCGAAGGTCACCGAGAAGAAGGACGAGACCGAGGCGCGCGAGCACGCCCCCGGGCACGGCCGGGGCCCGCAGCACGGCGAGGACTTCGCCGGGGGCCTGAAGGGCGCGGGCGGCCCGACGGTCCTCGGCAAGGGCTGGACGTCGGTGGTGACCGTCGACACCGGCGCCAAGGGCGGCCTGCCCACCGGCTCCCAGGGCGGCGACCTCGGCGGCTTCCTCGGTTCGCTCGGCGAGCGGGTCGACGGGAAGTTCGGCAAGGGCACGGTGTTCTCCACGCGCCTGGTCAACGCCCTGATCACCGAGGACGGCAAGGTCTACGCCGGCGCGGTGACCAAGGACGCCCTGGTGAAGGCGGCCGACGCGGCGAAGTGACCCGTCGGGCACGACGCGTCGGATGATTCGAGGGGAGCCGATGGACGCACCGTCCGCCACGCAGCCGGACCCGGGGGACGCGCCGGCGAGCGTGATCGCCACGCGCGGTCTCACCAAGCGCTACCGCGGCGGACAGCTCGCCGTGGACGGTCTCGACCTGACCGTCCCGGCGGGCAGCGTCTTCGGCTTCCTCGGCCCCAACGGCTCGGGCAAGACCACCACCATCCGCATGCTGATGGGCCTGATCGAGCCGACCGCCGGCACCGCCCGCGTGCTGGGCCTGCCCATGCCCCGCTCGGCGCGCACGGTCCTCCCGCAGGTCGGCGCCCTCATCGAGGGCCCCGCCCTGTACGGCTTCCTGTCCGGCCGGGACAACCTGCTGCGCTACGACGCCGCCGACCCGACCGCCGACCCGCGCACCCGGCGCGCCCGCGTCGCCGCGGCACTGGACCGGGTCGGCCTCGCGGCCGCCGCGGGCAAGAAGGCGAGGGCGTACTCGCTCGGCATGAAGCAGCGCCTGGGGCTGGCCGCCGCGCTGCTCCAGCCGCGCAGACTGCTCGTCCTGGACGAACCCACCAACGGTCTCGACCCGCAGGGCATGCGCGAGATCCGCACGCTGATCAGGGAACTGGCCGCCGACGGCACGACCGTCTTCCTCTCCTCCCACCTCCTGGACGAGATCGAGCAGGTCTGCACCCACGCGGCGGTCATGGCTCAGGGGCGGCTCATCACCCAGGGCGCGGTGGCGGACCTCGCGGCCGGGGCGCGCGGCCGGCTGGTGGTGACCACCCCGGACGGCGCGGAGGCGACCCGCCTGCTGAAGGAACTGGGCGTCGGGGACGTGACCGCCGACGGCGACCGGGTCACCGGCGAACCGCCGGAGCGGGACCTCGCCGAGGTGACCGCGGCCCTGGTCGCCGCGGGCGTCCGGGTACGGGGACTGACGGTCGAACGCGCCTCGCTGGAGGACGCTTTCGTGGCACTGACGGGGGAGGGCTTCGATGTCGCGGGCTGAGGTGCCGGTGGCGGACTCCGGGCGCCGGACGAATCCGCTGTGGGCCCTGGGGCTGCTGCGCAGCGAGCTGGTCACCACCGTCCGCCGATGGCGCACCCTGGCCCTGCTCGGGGTGCTGGCCGCGGTGCCGGTCCTGGTCGGGATCGCGGTCAGGATCGAGACGCGGGGCGGCGGACCGGTCGGCGGCGGGAGCGGCGAGGGACCGGCGTTCATCACACAGATCACCAACAACGGGCTGTTCCTGGTGTTCACCGCGCTCGCCGCGACCCTGCCGTTCTTCCTGCCGATGGCCGTCGGTGTCGTCGCGGGCGACGCGATCGCCGGGGAGGCGGGCGCGGGCACCCTGCGCTATCTGCTGGTCGCCCCGGCCGGCCGCACCCGGCTGCTGCTCACCAAGTACGCGACCGTGCTGGCCTTCTGCCTGCTGGCCACGCTGGTCGTCGCCGTCTCCGCGCTGATCGTCGGCGCGCTCCTCTTCCCGCTGGGCGAGCTGACGACGATATCCGGCACCCGGATCAGCTTCGCCGAGGGACTCGGCCGGGCCCTGCTGATCGCGCTGGTCGTCGCCGCCTCACTGGTCGGCGTGGCGGCCCTCGGCCTGTTCGTGTCGACCCTCACCAACAGCGGCATCGCGGCGATGGCGACCACGGTCGGGCTGCTCATCACGGTGCAGATCGTCGACCAGATACCCCAGCTGCACGCGGTGCAGCCCTACCTGTTCCCGCATTACTGGCTGTCCTTCGCCGACCTGGTGCGCGACCCCGTCTACTGGGACGACCTGGTGCGCAACCTCGGCCTCCAGGGGCTGTACGCGGTGGTGTTCGGCTCGGCGGCGTGGGCGCGGTTCACGGCGAAGGACATCAGCGCCTAGCCCTGCGCGCCGGCACCGGCCCGGACGCCGTCGGTCTCGTGCGGGTAACGCGCGAGAGGCGCGTCCTGCGCGAAGAACGTCTTCGCGCGCGCCAGCGCCGCCGTGTCCTTGCGTACGTCACCGGGCGCGCTGCCGTTGCCGAGCAGGACCCCGCCGAAGCGCATCCCCAGGTAGGCGGCCGAGTTGTTGAGGGTGCCGACGTACGGGTCCGCGACCGACGGCTCGTCATGGGCCAGCGCGGCGACGCCCCACAGGGTGCGGCCGGCCATCGTCGCCATGAAGTCGACGCCCGGGGTGCGCAGCCAGGCCGACCAGTAGTCCAGGTAGCGCTTGGTGAGGCTGGACACCGAGTACCAGTACAGCGGCGAGGCGATCACGATGTCGGTCGCGGCGAGGGTGGCGTCCAGCAGCCGGCCGACCGGGGTGTCCGCGGACGGCCGTACGTGGTCCTCGTCGTGCCGCAGGTCCGCGAAGTCCGGCAGCGGGTGTTCGGCGAGGTGGATCCAGTGCTGTTCGACGCCGGTGGGCAGCTGGGCGGCGGCCTCGCGGGCCAGCTGTTCGGTGTTGCCGTCCTGGCGGGCGCTGCCCAGGACGAAGAGGAAGCGGCGGTTCATGGGTCCCCCAGGTGCGTCGTGTCGTACCCCGAATAAAGGCGTGTGCATCTTATGCATACGCAATAAAATTTGGCCAGGGTGGTGCTGGTGCGAGGCTGTGACGTGGGCGTGACGCGGAAGCCGGGGGGAACCGACACACTGGTGGCAGGACGCGTACGACCGGATCGCGACGCCGGGGGAGTGAGGACACCGATGGCTCGACTCAGCTTCGAGAAGAAGCGGCAGCAGCCCGTGGAGTATCCGGCGACGGTGCCCGTCAGGGTGTTCGGCCCGGGGTACGCGACGGTGGGCGGGACGTCGGTCGTGGCGGTGGAGGGTGAGGAGATCCAGCAGGCCGTCCTGAACCACCTCCAGCGCCTGGCCATCAGCCTCGGCGCCCCCGTACGCGCCACGGTCCAGGACGACCGGGCCGGCTGCGTCGTGCCGCTGGAGGTCTCGGCGGACGGTTCCAGCCGGATGACGGGCGAGGCGGAGCGGGTGCCCGCCGCGCCCGCTCCGGGACCGGGGGCCGTGCAGCCGGGTGCTGTGCAGGCGCCGACCGGGCGGTTCGGGCCGGCGCCCTCGATGGGCGAGACCCCGGTCCCCGCCAAACCGGCCGTACCCGTCGCCCCCGTACGGCCGGAGCCGCTCGTCGCCGTACCGGCGGAGCCCCTCATCGCCGTACCGGAGGAGGCCGCCGCGCCGGTCACGACCGCCACGCCCACTCCGCCCCGCGGGTTCGACGCGGTGGCCGAGGAGGTGCTGGGGGACGGGCCGCTGACCGAGACGGCCGAGGGTGCCGAGCTGCTCACCGAGCCGATGAGCCGTATCAACGAGGACGTACGGGCGGGCCGTATCGACGCGGCGGCGGAGCTGGCCGACCGGACCCTCACGGAGGCGTCCGCCGTGCTCGGCGAGCACCACGTGGAGGTGCTGCACCTGCGCGAACTGCGCGCCTACATCGCCTACCTGGCCGACGACCCGGTCCGTGCCTTCCGGCTGTCCCTGGACCTCGCCCGGCTGCGCAGCCGGGCGAGGGACGGGGAGGCCGCCTACGGCAACGTGCAGAGCGCGGCCACCGCCTGGCGCGCGGTGCGTGACCCGGAGGAGGGCCTGCGGCTGGGCCGCGACCTGATCGACCTGTGGACGGACCTCATCGCCGAGCCGGGCCCCGCCGCGGACGACCCGCGCCCGCTGGAGTCCGCCCGCGCCCGCATGGTCCGCCTCACCGACCGCGCGGCGAAGGCGGCGGCCCGGGGATGAACGGCCGCGCGCGCACCCGGGTCGCCTGACGGGCGGACCGTCGGCTACTGCACGCAGAACTCGTTGCCCTCCGGATCCGCCATCAGGACCCACTGGCCCGCGGGTTCCCTCACCTCGCGCAGGACCCGGGCGCCCAGCGCCTGAAGGCGTGTCACCTCGTCCGCGCGCCGCTCGGGTCCGGCGTGGAGGTCGAGGTGGAGCCGGTTCTTCACGGTCTTCGGCTCCGGTACCCGCTGGAACAGCAGCCGCCGTCCGAGCCCGGTGCCGGTCTCGGGGTCGTACGGGTCCTCGGGGTGGCGTACGGCGACCAGGTCACGGAAGGCGGGCCGGCCGTGGTACTCGACGGTGGCCTCCCCGGACAGCGCGCCGAGGGACAGCAGCCGTTCGACGAGGGCGCTGTTGTCCTCGGCGGTGTAGTGCAGGGCCGCGGCCCAGAAGTCGGCCTGGGCGTGCGGGTCGGCCGCGTCGATGACGATCTTCCAGTGCAGCGGGGCGGGTGCCTGTGTGCTCATGACCCCCACTTATAGCCGGGCACCTCGGCGGAGGGACCTCTTCCGCGTCCGCCGCGTGCCTCCCATCTGTCACGTGCCCTGGGCGGTCGTGCTCCTGCCGTGGGGCACGTGCCCGGGGCCGGTGGCGTCCTCCTGCCGGTCACGCGGCCCGGCCGGTCGCACCCCTCCCGCCCGCCACGCCTCTCGAGGCACGCCGCGTCCTTCCCGCCCGCCGCGCGCCCCATCCCGCGCGCCCCATCCCACGCGCCCCTCCCGCGCGGGTGTGCGCCGTCAGGCGTCCGCCGGGGCCGAGGCCGTGGACTCGGCCGTGCGGGCCGTCGGCACGGTGAGCCGCTCAGGTCGTCGTGCGAAGCGCAGCGCGTCCCCGGTGAGCAGGAGCAGTGCCAGCCAGACCAGGGCGAACCCGGCCCACCGCTCGACGGGCATGGACTCGTGGAAGTAGAGGACGCCGAGCAGGAACTGGAAGATCGGGGCCAGGTACTGCAGCAGGCCCAGCGTGGACAGCGGCACGCGGATCGCCGCCGCGCCGAAGCAGACCAGGGGCAGCGCGGTGACGACGCCGGTGGAGGCGAGCAGGGCGGCGTGTCCGCTGCCGTGACCCAGGAAGGTGGCGTCGCCGTGCGCGGTCAGCCACAGCAGATAGCCGAGTGCCGGCAGGAACTGGATCGCGGTCTCCGCGGCCAGCGACTCGACACCGCCGAGGGCCACCTTCTTCTTCACCAGCCCGTAGGTGGCGAACGAGAAGGCGAGGCACAGCGAGATCCACGGCGGGCGGCCGAAGCCGACGGTCAGCACGACGACGGCGGCGAAACCGATCGCGACCGCCGCCCACTGCACGCGCCGCAGCCGCTCCTTCAGGAGCAGCACGCCCATCGCGATGGTGACCAGCGGATTGATGAAGTAGCCGAGCGAGGCCTCGACCACGTGGCCGGAGTTCACGGCCCAGATGTAGATGCCCCAGTTCACGGTGATGACGCCGGCCGCCACGGCGACCAGGCCGAGCCGCCGGGGCTGGCGCAGCAGTTCTCCGGCCCAGGCCCAGCGCCGTACGAAGAGCAGTGCGACGGCGACGACCACGAGGGACCACACCATCCGGTTGGCCAGGATCTCCATGGCGCCGGCGGGTTTGAGCAGCGGCCAGAACAGGGGGACCAGCCCCCACATCCCATAGGCGGCGAAGCCGTTCAGCAGGCCTATTCGGTGCTCAGCCTCGGACGTCCCGGCCACGGCCCCTCCTCGTTGCCCGCGCGTCCTTTCTGGACGTGCGAGAACGAAGGTAACGCCGGAGCTTCCCGGCTGTCATGCCCGTATCGTCATACGGTCATGACAGCCGGGTCGGCATGCCGGTGTCAGCCCTTCAACGCGGCCGAGACCGCCTCGGCCAGCGGCGTCGTCGGACGGCCGATCAGCCGGGACAGGTCGCCGGAGGAGACGACCAGCTCGCCCTTCTCGATCGAGGCGTCCACACCCGCCAGCACCCCGGCCAGCGGGGCGGGCAGCCCGGCACCGGTCAGGATGCCGGTCAGGGTCTCCGTCGAGACCGGGTTGTAGACGATCTCCCTGCCGGTCCGCCGGCTCAGCTCGGCCGCGTACTCGGCGAAGCTCCACGCCTCGTCGCCGCCCAGCTCGTACGTCGTGTTCTCGTGTCCCTCGCCGGTCAGCACCGCGACCGCGGCGGCGGCGTAGTCGGCCCGGGCGGCGGAGGAGACCCGGCCGTCCCCGGCGGCCTGGACGACCGCGCCGTGCTCCAGGACCGGCGCCAGGTTCTCCGTGTAGTTCTCGTGGTACCAGCCGTTGCGCAGCAGGCTGTAGGGCAGGCCGGAGGCGAGCAGCACCCGCTCGGTGGCCCTGTGGTCGTCCGCCAGCGCGGCCGTCAGGCTGCCGGGCGCGCTGGTGTACGCGAGCAGGGCCACGCCGGCCGCCTTGGCCGCCTCGATGACGACCGTGTGCTGTCCGACCCGGCCCTTGTCGAACTCGTTGCCGGAGATCAGCAGGACCTTGTCGCCGGCGGCGAACAGCCCGTCGAAGGTCTCGGGCGCGTTGTAGTCGGCGACCGCCAGCCGCACTCCGCGGGCGGCGAGGCCGGCGGCCTTCGCCTCGTCGCGCACGACGGCGGTGATGTGGTCCGCGGGGACCTTCTCCAGCAGCTGCTCCACGACGTGGCGGCCGAGGTGTCCGGTGGCTCCGGTGACGACGATGCTCATGAGGGGGTCTCCTTCTCGGGTGCGTCTGGTGCTAACCATAAAGAAGGCGCTAACTGCGGGAAAGTACCCACTTTGAAGTAAGGTACGGATGTGAAGGTAAGTACGAGCAAGGGCGACGGCGAGGCCATGTGCCCCCACCGCCTCGTTCTGGAACACGTCACCAGCCGCTGGGGGGTGCTGGTGCTCATCCAGCTGCTCGACCGTCCCCATCGCTTCAGCGAACTGCGCCGTGCCATCGGCCGGGTCAGCGAGAAGATGCTCACGCAGACCCTCCAGACCCTGGAGCGCGACGGTCTCGTCCACCGGGACGCCAAGCCGGTCATCCCGCCCCGCGTCGACTACTCCCTGACCGGGCTGGGCCGTGAGGCGGCGGAGCAGGTGCGGGCGCTGGCGCAGTGGACCCAGCAGCGCATGGACGACGTGCTCAGCGCCCGCCGGGCATACGACGAGGCCCGGGAAATCCAGTCCCGGGCCTCGTGAACGGAACAACACGGAACAACGGGGAAAGACGGGCCGACCGGCTGACCGGCGGCAGGGCGCACGGGCCCCGCTAGCCGACGACCGTCCAGGTGTCCCCGCCGGCCAGCAGCGCGGCCAGGTCGCCCTTGCCGCGCTGTTCGATCGCGGTGTCGAGCTGCTCGGCCATCAGGGCGTCGTACACCGGCCGTTCGACGGAGCGGAACACTCCGATCGGGGTGTGGTGCAGGGTGTCCGGGTCGGCCAGCCGGGACAGGGCGAAGGCCGTGGTCGGCGACGCGGCGCGGGCGTCGTGCACCAGGACGTCCGCCTCGTTCTCCGGGGTCACCGTCACCACCCGCAGGTCACCGGTCTGCCGGTCGCGGACGACCCCTCTCGTCCCGTCGGCGCCGAAGCGGATCGGCTGCCCGTGCTCCAGCCGGATCAGCGCCTCCTCCGCCCGTTGCTTGTCCTTCAGGGCGTCGAAGGCGCCGTCGTTGAAGATGTTGCAGTTCTGGTAGATCTCGATCAGCGCCGTGCCCGGGTGGTCGGCGGCGGCGCGCAGCACCTCGGTCAGGTGCTTGCGGTCGGAGTCGATCGTGCGGGCCACGAAGGACGCCTCCGCGCCGATCGCCAGCGACACCGGGTTGAACGGCGCGTCCAGCGAGCCCATCGGCGTCGACTTGGTGATCTTGCCGACCTCGGAGGTGGGCGAGTACTGGCCCTTGGTGAGGCCGTAGATCCGGTTGTTGAACAGCAGGATCTTCAGGTTGACGTTGCGGCGCAGCGCGTGGATCAGATGGTTGCCGCCGATGGACAGCGCGTCGCCGTCACCGGTGACGACCCACACGCTCAGGTCGCGGCGGGAGGAGGCCAGGCCCGTCGCGATGGCGGGGGCGCGGCCGTGGATGGAGTGCATCCCGTAGGTGTTCAGGTAGTACGGGAAGCGGGACGAGCAGCCGATGCCGGAGACGAACACGATGTTCTCCCGGGCGAGGCCCAGCTCCGGCATGAAGCCCTGCACGGCCGCGAGGATCGCGTAGTCACCGCAGCCCGGGCACCAGCGCACCTCCTGGTCCGACTTGAAGTCCTTCATCGACTGTCTGGCCTCGGCCTTGGGGACCAGCTGCAGCAGCGCGTTGCCGGCGTCAGTCATCGATGGCCTCCTTCAGCGCCGCGGCGAGCTGTTCCGCCTTGAACGGCATGCCGTTGACCTGGTTGTACGAGTGGGCGTCGACCAGGTACTTCGCTCGGATGAGGGTGGCGAGCTGCCCCAGGTTCATCTCGGGGATCACCACCTTGTCGTAGCCCTTCAGCACCGTGCCGAGGTTGCGCGGGAAGGGGTTGAGATGGCGCAGGTGCACCTGGGCGATCGACTCGCCGGCCGTGCGCAGCCGCCGTACCGCCGCCGTGATCGGCCCGTAGGTGGAACCCCAGCCGAGGACCAGGGTCGACGCGCCGTGCGGGTCGTCGACCTCCACGTCGGGGACGTCGATGCCGTCGACCTTGGCCTGCCGGGTGCGGACCATGAAGTCGTGGTTGGCCGGGTCGTAGGAGATGTTGCCCGTGCCGTCCTGCTTCTCGATGCCGCCGATGCGGTGCTCCAGGCCCGGGGTGCCGGGGACCGCCCACGGGCGGGCCAGGGTCTGGGGGTCCCGCTTGTACGGCCAGAACACCTCGGTGCCGTCCGCGAGCGTGTGGTTCGGGCCGGAGGCGAACCGCACCCGCAGATCGGGCAGCTCCTCCAGGTCCGGGATGCGCCACGGCTCGGAGCCGTTGGCCAGATAGCCGTCCGACAGCAGCATCACCGGCGTGCGGTACGTGAGCGCGATCCGCGCCGCCTCCAGCGCCGCGTCGAAGCAGTCGGCCGGGGTCCTCGGCGCGACCACCGGCACGGGGGCCTCGCCGTTGCGGCCGTACATCGCCTGCAGCAGGTCGGCCTGCTCGGTCTTGGTCGGCAGACCCGTCGACGGGCCGCCGCGCTGGATGTCCACCACCAGCAGGGGCAGTTCCAGCGAGACCGCGAGGCCGATCGTCTCGCTCTTCAGGGCGACACCGGGTCCGCTCGTCGTGGTCACCGCGAGCGACCCGCCGAACGCCGCGCCGAGAGCCGCGCCGATGCCCGCGATCTCGTCCTCGGCCTGGAAGGTGCGCACGCCGAAGTTCTTGTGCCGGCTCAGCTCGTGCAGGATGTCCGAGGCCGGCGTGATCGGGTACGACCCCAGGAACAGCGGCAGGTCCGCCTGGCGGGACGCGGTGATCAGGCCGTAGGCCAGGGCGAGGTTGCCGGAGATGTTGCGGTAGGTGCCCACCGGGAAGGCCGTGGAGGCCGGCGCGACCTCGTAGGAGACCGCGAAGTCCTCCGTCGTCTCGCCGAAGTTCCAGCCCGCCCGGAACGCGGCGATGTTGGCCTCCGCGATCTCCGGCTTCTTCGCGAACTTCGACTTCAGGAACTTCTCGGTGCCCTCGGTGGGCCGGTGGTACATCCAGCTCAGCAGACCCAGCGCGAACATGTTCTTGCTGCGCTCGGCCTCCTTGCGGGACAGGTCGAACTCCTTCAGCGCCTCCACGGTGAGCGTGGTCAGCGGCACCGGATGGAGGCTGTAGCCGTCGAGCGAGCCGTCCTCCAGCGGGGAGGCGTCGTACCCGACCTTCTGCAGGGCGCGCTTGGTGAACTCGTCGGTGTTGACGATGATCTCGGCGCCGCGGGGCAGGTCGCCGATGTTGGCCTTCAGGGCGGCGGGGTTCATGGCGACGAGGACGTTGGGCGCGTCACCGGGGGTGAGGATGTCGTGGTCGGCGAAGTGCAACTGGAAGGACGAGACACCCGGCAGGGTGCCGGCGGGGGCGCGGATCTCGGCGGGGAAGTTCGGCAGGGTGGAGAGGTCGTTGCCGAACGAGGCGGTCTCCGAGGTGAACCGGTCACCGGTGAGCTGCATGCCGTCACCCGAGTCCCCCGCGAACCGGATGATCACCCGGTCCAGGCGCCGCACGTCCTTCGCGCCGCCCGGTTTGCGCTGCTCTCCCACGACGGTTCCGTCGGTCTGCTCCGCTGGGCTGCTGACCTGGCTGGTCACTGAACTGGACCTCCTTCGAGGCGGCTGTCCGGGGCCTGGTCGTCCCACGGACCATCCCAGGATCAACCCTACGTCGGTTAGGGTCGCCTTCCCGTGGTCATCCGTGGATTGGACGAATTCGAGACGGCCTGTGGCGCTGGCTTCACATCATGTCCCGCATCGCCGCGGCGCCGGTCAAGGCGCTCCCCGCGCGTTCTCACGTTCTCTCGTCCGGCTGCCGCCCGGGACCGCCCCCGTCCCCTACGGGGCTTTTCGACCTCCCGCCCGGTCTGTCCCGGTCTCCCGCCCGGGCCGGTTCCGGACCCCGGCCCGGGGGCGCCCCTCCTCCCGCAGGGGGCCTTCCGGCCTGCCCTCCGGATACGCCCGGCTCCCCGCCCCGGGGGCCGCCTCACGCGTTCCCGTGCGCCTCTCAGGAGTTCAGGTAGGTGAGAACGGCCAGAACCCGACGGTGGTCACCGTCGCTCGGCGTCAGCCCGAGCTTGAGGAAGATGTTGCTGACGTGCTTCTCCACGGCGCCGTCGCTGACCACCAGCTGCCGGGCGATCGCCGAGTTGGTCCGCCCCTCCGCCATCAGTCCGAGCACCTCGCGCTCCCGGGGGGTCAGCCCCGTCAGCACGTCCTGCTTGCGGCTGCGGCCGAGCAGCTGCGCGACCACCTCCGGGTCCAGCGCCGTACCGCCCTCGGCCACCCGCACCACCGCGTCCACGAACTCCCGCACGTCCGCGACCCGGTCCTTGAGCAGATAACCGACGCCCCGGCTGGAACCGGCCAGCAGCTCGGTGGCGTAGCGCTCCTCCACGTACTGCGACAGCACCAGCACCCCGAGCCCGGGGTGCAGCCGGCGCAGCAGCACGGCCGCCCGGACGCCCTCGTCGGTGTGGGTCGGCGGCATCCGCACGTCCGCCACCACCACGTCCGGCAGCTCGCCCAGCTCGGCCAGGTCCGAGACGGTCTTCACCAGCGCGTCCGCGTCACCGACCCCGGCGACGACCTCGTGCCCCCGGTCGGTCAGCAGCCGGGTCAGGCCCTCCCGGAGCAGCACTGAATCCTCGGCGATGACCACCCGCACCCTGTCCTCCACGATCGTCCGTTCCCCCACAGCCCGTTCCCCGTGACGACGCCGGTCCGCGCCGCTCTCCGGAGGACCAGCATTCCAGGCTTCGCGCCGGGGCGCGCTGTACCGGGGGAGAGAGCGGGGAGAGCGGCGGTCGCCGTCGTGGCCGGGGAGGGAGAGAGGGGGGCGGCGGAGTGCCGTTGGGCTCGGGAGGGGCCGGGTCCGGGGGAGTCCGTTGTGCCCGGGAGGGGCTGGGGGAGTGGCGTCGTGCTTGGGGAGAGGCGGGGGCCACTGTTGTGCGTGGGGCGGAGGCGGGGGGCCGTCGTTGTGCGGGGGGCGGGGGGCGGGGGCCTCCGTAGGGCAGGGGCAGGAACGGATGCCGGGCGCCGTCGTGCCGGGGAGGGGGCCGGGGGAACGGCCACGGGGAGCGGGCGCGAGGCCGCGGGGGTGTTCAGCCGCGCCAGGGCAGTTCCGCGATCACCCTGGTGGGACCGCCCACCGGGGAGTCCACCAGCAGGACGCCGTCCACCGCGTCCAGGCGCGCGGCGAGACCGGCCAGCCCGGAGCCGCGCGAGACGTCGGCGCCACCCACCCCGTCGTCGCTCACCTGGATGAGCAGCCGGTCCTCCGAGTGCCAGACGTCGACCGAGGCGGATCGTGCCCGGCTGTGCTTGCCGATGTTCTGCAGCAGCTCGGAGACGGTGAAGTAGGCGATGCCCTCGATGGCCGGCGCCGGCCGGGACGGCAGCTCGACCTCCACCCGCACCGGCACCGTGCAGCGGGAGGCGACCGCCGACAGGGCCGCGTCCAGACCCCGGTCCGTCAGGACGGCCGGGTGGATGCCCCGGGCCAGGTCGCGCAGCTCCTGGAGGGCCAGCTTCACCTCGCCGTGCGCCTCCTCCACCATCGCCGCCGCCGTGTCCGGGTCCTCCCGCAGCTTCTCCTTGGCCAGCCCCAGGTCCATCGCCAGACCGACCAGCCGTGCCTGCGCCCCGTCGTGCAGGTCGCGCTCGATGCGCCGCAGGTCGGCGGCGGCCGTGTCGACCACGGCGCCCCGGTCCGACTCCAGCTCCACCACCCGCGCCGACAGCGGCGACGGCCCGAGCAGCCCGCGTACCAGCAGCCCGTCCACGGTGGTCAGGGCCCGTACGAGCCACGGCGTGGCCAGCGTGAACAGCAGGCCGATCAGCGCGGTCACGGCGATCTCGAAGGGGTTGTCGACGTAGACGCTGTGGTGGGCGTCGCCGTACAGCTGGATGCCGCCCGTCCCTGCGTACGCCGGGAACACCCAGAACCACAGCGGATAGCTCAGCAGCCCCCAGCCGTAGGACCAGAAGCTCACCGCGACCGAGAACGAGAACACCGCCCACGGGAAATGGACCAGCGCGTACAGCGCGTGCCGCCAGGAGGCACCGCTCTTGAGCATCGCGCCCATCCAGGCCGCCGCGCCCGGCTTGCGCATCCGCAGCGGCTCCGGGTCGGCCACCTCCAGGCCGAGCAGTCCGCGCGCCCGCGCCCGCTCCAGCACCCCGAAGCCCCGGCAGCCGGCGAGGGCCGCCGCCAGCACCGGGATGCCGAGGAAGGTCACCAGCAGGCCCGCGCCGAGCGCGACCGTCGTCACCGTCCAGGCGAACAGCACGGCCGCGACCGGCAGGCCGAGCAGCACGTAGCCGAACTCGCGCCAGCTGCGCGCCTCGACGGGCGCCCGCAGCACGGGGGGCAGCCGGTGGTGCCGCTCGCTCCGGTGGGCGTAGCCCTGTCCGTACTCCGTGACCATCGGTGGTGTTCCGTTCTGCTCGTCCTGGTGGCGGTTCAGCCGTACGGCGGTACGTCGGGACGTCCGCCTCGTCGGGCCGTACGTCCAGGGTGGTCCGCCGCGCCGCTGTGCGACATGGAGTCCGTCGGCGTCTTGAGCGGGGGGTTTTCCCCACCCCCACCCCCGCTCACGGGAGCGGCGCGGTGGGGCGGGGTGAGGCGGACTCGGCCGGGGGCGGGGCAACTGGGAAGGCGGGGCGACCGGCGGGGCGGGGCTCAGGCCGTGCGGTCCCGCCACGGAAGCTCCGCGGTGACCACGGTCGGGCCGCCCGCCGGGGAGTCGAGCGCGAACAGGCCGTCCACCGCCCCCAGCCGCTCCGCCAGGCCCCGCATGCCGCTGCCCGCGTCCAGCCGGGCGCCGCCCCGGCCGTCGTCCCGGACCTGGATGAGCAGCCGGTCGTCGGACCGCCACACGTCGACCGAGGCGGTCCGTGCCCCGCTGTGCTTGCTGATGTTCTGCAGCAGCTCGGAGACGGTGAAGTAGGCGATGCCCTCGATGGCCTCCGCGGGCCGGGCCGGAAGGTCCACGGTCACCGCCACCGGCACCGTGCAGCGGGAGGCGACCGAGGACAGGGCCGCGTCCAGGCCGCGGTCGGTGAGCACGGCCGGGTGGATGCCGCGGGCGAGGTCCCGCAGCTCCTGGAGGGCGAGCTTCACCTCGCCGTGCGCCTCGTCGACCATCGCCGCCGCCGTGTCGGGGTCCTCCAGCAGCTTCTCCTTGGCCAGGCCGAGCCCCATGGCCAGGTTGACCAGCCGTGCCTGGGCACCGTCGTGCAGATCGCGCTCGATCCGGCGCAGATCCGCCGCCGCCGTGTCGACCACGATCCCGCGGTCGGACTCCAGTTCGGCGATCCGCCGCTCCAGCTCGTCCGAGGGCGACAGCAGCCCGCGCACCATCGCCCGGTCCACGTTCGCCATGCCCCGCGCGAGGTACGGCAGCACCGGCCACAGCACGAACAGCGAGGCCATCATGATGCAGAAGGTCAGGACACCCCACGGCAGCCGGATCGCGTCGTACAGCAGGGTCCGCCAGCCCACCGGGTCCTTCAGCGCCATCCACAGCCGCTGCACCGGGCCCCCGCCCTTCGCGAGCGGCAGCGGTGACGGCTCCTCCACCCGCACCCCCAGCAGCCTGCGCGCCCGGGCCCGCTCCAGCTTGCCCAGCTGCCGGGCGCCCAGAAGGCACAGCGCGAGCAGCGGGAGACCGATCGCGGTGAGGCTGAGGATGCCGCCGGCGACCAGCACGGTGAAGGCGTACGCGAACCCGAACACCGCCACCGGCAGGTTCAGCAGGAGATGCGCGATCTCCTTCCACGTGTGCGCGTCGAGGGCCGGGCGGGGCGACGGCAGCCGGTGCAGCGTGGCGCGGCCCTCGTACGGGACGGCGCGGTCCGCGCGGTCCGTACCGTCGCTGTGGTCGCTGTGGTCGCTGTGGTCGCTGTGGTCACTGGGGTGCATGTGGTCGCCGCGGTCGCCGTGCTTTGCGTTGTCGTTGTGCGGGCGGTGGTCGGGCCGGCCGGTGCCGGGGGGCCGGTCGGTGTCGTCCGGCCGGTCGGCGGCGGGGCTGGGAGCGGTCATGCTGAGCAGCGTGCCGTGCGGAGGCCCGTTCACGCCATGCGGTACGCCGCCCTCCGCCTCCGGGGGGAAACCCCACCCTCACAGGCGCCGTCACCGGTACCGGCTGTCCCACGGTGTGACGGGCTGCTTACCGGTTCTTTATCAGGGCCTAGACTCCCGTGCGTACACATCCTCGAATCACGTTGCATCACAGAGTTCACTAAGGTCACGAGGTCAGGGAGCGAGGGACGGACGGTGCGGGAGACGTTGGGGGACTCGTCGTTCGCCGCGGCGCACGTCGTCGCGGGCGGCTACTTCCGGTCCTACTCGGTGGTCGGACTGCTCGCCGTCATCGGCGTGCTGTTCGTCGCGGTCGCCTTCGGCGCGGGCCGCCTGCTGCGTCCGGTGGTGCCGACACCGGAGAAACTGCTGACCTACGAGTGCGGCGTCGACCCCGTCGGCGAGGGCTGGGCGCACACCCAGGTCCGCTACTACGTCTACGCCTTCCTCTACGTGATCTTCGCGGTGGACTCGATCTTCCTGTTTCCCTGGGCGACGGTCTTCGCCGCCCCCGGCTACGGCGCGACGACCCTCGTGGAGATGTTCATCTTCCTCGGCTTCCTCACCGTGGGCCTGCTGTACGCATACAAGAAGGGCGTCCTGGCATGGACGTGAACCCCTCGACCTCCGGGATTCCCGTGGCCTCCGAGTCCCCCGAGCCCGTGTACCTGCCGGAACCGAAGCGGCTGGGCGCGCTCGCCCGCCTCGCTCCCGAGCCGATGAAGGTCGTCCTGAACTGGGGCCGCCGATACTCGCTCTGGGTCTTCAACTTCGGCCTCGCCTGCTGCGCGATCGAGTTCATCGCCGCGTCGATGGCCCGCCACGACTTCATCCGGCTCGGCGTGATCCCGTTCGCCCCGGGCCCCCGCCAGGCCGACCTGATGGTGGTGTCGGGCACGGTCACGGACAAGATGGCCCCGGCCGTCAAGCGCCTGTACGAGCAGATGCCCGAGCCGAAGTACGTCATCTCCTTCGGCGCCTGCTCCAACTGCGGCGGCCCCTACTGGGACTCCTACTCGGTGACGAAGGGCGTCGACCAGATCATCCCGGTCGACGTCTACGTCCCCGGCTGCCCGCCCCGGCCCGAGGCGCTGCTCCAGGGCATCCTCAAGCTCCAGGAGAAGATCGCCCGCGAGTCGCTGGGGGAGCGGTACGGCAACGAGCCCGCCCGGCCGTCGGCTGCCGCACTGCAGAGCGGCCTGGTGAAGCCTCCCGCGCCGGCCGGTGAGGGGGAGGAACGATGAGCACGGCCGCCGGCTGGCTGCCCGCCCCCGCCGAGGAACTCTTCGGCCCGGACGCCACGGCCGAGGAGTCTTACGACCTCCTGACCGTGGACGTACCGCCGTCCTCCTGGCTCACCGCCCTGGAGACGGCCCGTACGACCCTGTCCTGCACCTACTTCGACTGGCTGAGCGCGGTCGACGAACCGGGCACCGGCTTCCGGGTCTCCGCGCACGTCGTCGCCCTGAACCCGGTCCGCCGTCTCCTCGTCCGTACGACGGTCCCGCACGACGCCCCCGCCCTGCCCTCGGCCGTGGGCGTCTACGCGGGTGCCGGGTGGCACGAGCGCGAGACCCACGAGATGTTCGGCGTCGTCTTCGAAGGCCACCCGGGCCTGGAGCACCTGCTCCTCCCGGAGACCTTCGAGGGCCACCCGCTCCGCAAGGACTTCGTCCTGGCCGCCCGCGTCGCCAAGGCCTGGCCCGGCGCCAAGGAACCCGGGGAGTCCGAGCACGGCGGGCCGAAGCGGCGCCAGATGCTGCCGCCGGGCGTACCCGACCCCAACGAGTGGGGCCCCCTGAAGGGCCAGCTCCCCCCTGCTCCGGCCCGCCCGGCCAGGGCGGCGGCGGGCCGCGCGGCGGGCGAGCGTCCGGCCCGCGCGGCGGGCGAGCGTCCGGCCCGGCGGACCCGTTCGGCCTCGGAGGGCTCGGCCAGCCAGGTCGCCCCGGCGGGCCAGCCGGACGAGGCTGCTGGTGCTGGTGCTGGTGCTGGTGCTGGTGCTGGTGCTGGTGCTGGTGCTGGTGCTGGTGCCGCCGCTGGTGCTGGTGCCCGGCCGCGGCGGACGCGGACTGCGAGCGAGGGCTCGGTGAGCCAGCAGGTCGTGCGGGCCCAGGGCACCGGGGACGCCGGAGACGGCGGGGACGCCGAGGACGCGGCGACGCGCAAGCAGGCCGCGACCGAGGGAGACGCCACCCGGGCGGCCGCGGAGGGCCCCGTGCAGGGGCCGGCCGCCGAGGCCTCGGTCGCCCACGAGCCCGGCCCGGCGCCCACGCCCGCCCGGCCCCGCCGGGCGCGCAGCGCCTCGGAGGGCTCGGCCTCGCAGCGGCCCGCGTCGGCGGACCAGGCCCCGGCCGAACCCGCCCGCCGGAGCACGCCCCCGCGCAGCTCGGACGCCCCGTGGCACCACGCCCGCCCGGCCTTCGAGGAGCCCGAGACCCCCGAACCGGAGCCACGCAAGCCCGCCGCCGAGCCCGACCGGACCCCCGGACCGAACCAGGACGGCACCCCAGGCGGCCCCAAGGCTCCCGGCACCCCCGAGGTCTCTGACGGCCCCGAGGTCTCCGATGCGCGCGAAGCGTCCGGCGCCCCCGACGGCTCCCGGGACCCCGGCACCCCCGACGACCCCCGCACCCCCGGCACCCCCGACGACCCCGCAGGAGGCCCGCAGTGAACGGCGCGCTGGACGTCGCCCTGCGACTCCTCGTCGTCTTCGTCGTCTTCCTCACCTTCCCGCTGATCGTGGGCCAGACCGAGCACAAGGTGATGGCCCACATGCAGGGCCGCCTCGGCCCGATGTACGCGGGCGGCTTCCACGGCTGGGCGCAGCTCATCGCCGACGGTGTGAAGTTCGCGCAGAAGGAGGACGTGGTCCCGGCCGGTGCCGACCGCCGTGTCTTCCAGCTCGCCCCTGCCGTGGCCCTGCTGCCGTACCTCCTCGTCCTGCTCGCCATCCCCATCGGCCCGAGCGAGGGTGCCGTCGGCCAGGTCCTGGACGCCGGCGTGTTCTTCGTGCTCGCGGTGATGGGCGTGGGCGTCCTCGGCTCGCTGATGGCCGGCTGGGCCAGCGCCAACAAGTTCTCCCTGCTCGGCGGCCTGCGTACGGCCGCTCAGCTGCTCGCCTACGAACTGCCGATGCTGCTGGCCGCGGCCAGCGTCGCGATGGCCGCGGGCACGGTCTCCCTGCCCGGCATCCTGCACTCCTTCCACTGGTGGTGGGTGCCCTGGCAGATCGTCGGCGCGGTCGTCTTCTTCGTCGCCGGACTCGCCGAGCTGCAGCGCCCGCCGTTCGACATGCCGGTCGCCGACTCGGAGATCATCTTCGGCGCGTACACCGAGTACACCGGCCTGCGCTTCGCCCTGTTCCTGCTCGCCGAGTACGCGGGCATCGTGGTCCTGTGCGGCCTGACCACCGTCCTCTTCCTGGGCGGCTGGCACGGCCCCTGGGGCGCCGACGGTCTCGGCTGGGTCTGGACCCTGCTGAAGACCGCGGTCCTCGCCTTCCTGGTCATCTGGCTCCGCGTGACCTACCCGCGGCTGCGCGAGGACCAGCTCCAGAAGTTGTCCTGGACCCTCCTCGTCCCCCTCTCCCTCGCCCAGATCGCCCTCACCGGCATCGTCAAGGTGGTGATCAGCTAGCCATGGCTGTGCCGTCCCCGCCCTCCCGTCCCGACCCGAGTTCCCGTCCCCACCCGTCCCCGCCCTCCCGTCCCCGGTTTCCCGGCAGCGGCCTCGCCAAGGGCCTGGCCGTCACCCTGCGCACGATGACGAGGAAGCACGTCACCGAGCAGTACCCGGACGCCCTCCCCGAGCTGCCGCCCCGCACCCGCGGCGTGATCGGCCTGTTCGAGGAGAACTGCACGGTCTGCATGCTGTGCGCCCGCGAGTGCCCGGACTGGTGCATCTACATCGACTCCCACAAGGAGACGGTGCCGCCCGCCGCCCCCGGCGGCCGGGAGCGCAGCCGCAACGTCCTCGACCGGTTCGCGATCGACTTCTCGCTGTGCATGTACTGCGGTATCTGCATCGAGGTCTGTCCTTTCGACGCCCTGTTCTGGTCCCCGGAGTTCGAGTACGCCGAGACCGACATCCGCGACCTCACCCACGAGCGGGACAAGCTCCGCGAGTGGATGTGGACCGTGCCGGCCCCGCCCGCCCTGGACCCCGGCGCGGAGGAGCCAAAGGAGATCGCCGCCGCCCGCAAGACAGCCGAGAAGCTGGCCGCCGCGCAGGCGGAACCGGGGGAGGAGACGTCATGACGCTCGCCCAGGCCACGCACGGCTTCCTGTCCCCGACCGGCGTCGAGATCGCGTTCCTCCTCGTCGGCCTGGTCACCCTCGGCGCCGCGGTGATCACCGTCACCACCCGGCAGCTGGTGCACGCCGCCCTCTGGCTGGTGGTCGCACTCGGCGGCCTCGCCGTGGAGTACCTGCTGCTCACGGCCGAGTTCATCGCCTGGGTCCAGGTCCTGATCTACGTCGGTTCCGTCGTCGTCCTCCTCCTGTTCGGTCTGATGCTCACCAAGGCGCCCATCGGCCGCTCCCCGGACGCCGACTCCGGCAACCGCTGGGCCGCCCTGGCCGTCGCGGTCGCCGCGGCGGTCGCCCTGGTGTGGGTGGTCACCGACGCCTTCCGGACCACCTGGCTCGACCTGGACGGCCCGGCCGCCGGCACCACCGCGGTCACCGGCGCGAGCCTGTTCCGGCACTGGGTGCTGCCCTTCGAGGCGCTGTCCGTGCTGCTCCTCGCCGCGCTGGTCGGAGCGATCGTGCTGTCCCGCAAGGCCCGGGCGGACGAGGCCGCCGCACCCGCGGCCCCCGGGAAGGAAGGCGTCCGCTGATGCACCTCGCCTATCCCGCCGTACTCTCCGCCCTCCTCTTCTGCACCGGCCTGTACGGCGTCCTCGCCCGCCGCAACGCGATCCTGGTCCTGATGTCGGTCGAGCTGATGCTCAACGCCGTCAACCTCAACCTGGTCGCCTTCGACGTCTGGCTCAGCCGCACCGCGAAGGAGACCCTGCACTCCGGCCAGGCCCTGACCCTGTTCACCATCGCCATCGCCGCCGCCGAGATCGGCATCGGCCTCGCGATCGTGCTCGCCGTCCACCGCAACCGCGGCACCTCCGACATCGACAAGCTCCGCGACACCGCCGAAGGCCCCGAGACCGCGGGCCCGGACACCGAGGGCCCCGGCACCTCCGCGGCCGAGAAGGCTGAGGCCCCCGCGTGACCACCACCACCCTCGCCGTCCTCGTCCCCCTCCTGCCGTTCCTGGGCGCCGCGGCCGGCCTGCTGCTCGGCCGCGCCGCGCCCGGGTTCGTCCGCCCCCTCGCCGTGCTGCCGCCGCTGGCCTCCCTGGTGCTGGCCGCGCTGGTCGCCGCACGGCAGGGCGGTGACGCGGCCGTCGACGCCCACACCGAGCTGACGCCCACCGGGTCCGTCCCCGTGGAGCTGGCCCTGCACATCGACGGCTTCGCCGCGCTCGTCGCCGTCCTGGTCGCCTTCGTCGCGGCCTGCGTGCAGATCTACTCCACCGGCTACCTGCGCGACGACCCCCGCTACCCCTCGTACGCCGCGCTCGTCTCCCTCTTCACCTCCGCGATGCTCCTGGTCGTCTACTCCGGCGACCTGATCGTGCTGCTCGTCGGCTGGGAGGTCATGGGCATCTGCTCCTACTTCCTGGTCGGCCACTACTGGGAGACCCCCGAGGCCCGCGCCGCCTCCCTGAAGGCCTTCCTGGTCACCAAGCTCGGCGACGTGCCCTTCCTCATCGGCCTGTTCGCGCTGGCCGGCGACGCCGGGTCGTTCCGGATCACCCGCGTCCTCGGCGCCGTCGCGACCGGGGACATCGGCCATCCCACGCTGATCGCGCTGCTGCTGCTCGCCGGTGTCGCGGGCAAGTCGGCACAGTTCCCGCTGCACACCTGGCTCCCGGACGCGATGGCGGGCCCGACGCCCGTGTCGGCGCTGATCCACGCCGCGACGATGGTCGCCGCCGGTGTCTACTTCATCGCCCGTCTCCTCCCGCTCTTCGAGTCCTCCCAGGCCGCGATGGTGGTCCTGGCCGTCATGGCCGCCGTGACGATGACCGGCTCCGGTCTCGCCGCGCTCGCCCAGGACGACATCAAGCGCGTCCTCGCCTACTCGACGGTCGGCCAGCTCGGCTACATGACCGGCGCCCTCGCCGTCGGCGACCGCGGTGCCGCCGTCTTCCACCTCCTCTCGCACGGCGCCTTCAAGGCGCTGCTGTTCCTCGCGGCCGGCGTGATCATCCACGCCGCCGGCACCAACTCGCTGGCCGCCATGTCCCGCATGCACGGCCTGCGCGACCGGATCCCGGACGCCTACTGGACGATGACCGTGGCGCTGCTCGCGCTCGCCGCGATCCCGCCCTTCAGCGGCTTCTTCTCCAAGGAGTCCGTCCTCGGCGCCGCCGAGCACGTCACCGCCGGCCACACCGAGCACGCCCCGGGCGCCGCCGGCTGGATCGTCCTCGTCGCCGGTCTGCTCACCGCGCTGCTCACCGCCGCGTACGCCACCCGGCTGTGGCTGCTGGCCTTCCGCGGCCAGGGCGCCGAGGCCCCCGATCACGGACGCCAGCCGCCGGCGATGACCGTGGTGCTGTGGGTCCTGGCCGTCCCGTCCCTGGCTTTCGGCGCGCTCACCTACCGCGCGCTGCCCGACTGGTTCGACGGCCGCGCCCTCACCCCGACCCTGCTCACCTCCATCCTCGGCACGGGCCTCGCCCTGGTCGGCGGGCTGATCACCTACGGCGCCTGGCAGCGGACCACCCGGCTCGCCACCCGGGTCCCGCTGGGCGCGGTCGCCGCCCACCCGGAGGAGGACGCCGGCCTGGTCGAGGCCGAGGCCATCGCCACCCACGAACCGGCCTACGGCGACATCGCCTACGCCCCCGATCCGGCGGACCCGTCACGGCTGCTGCTCGGCCCGCTGCGCCGGCCCGCTGCCGCCGGCTTCCACCTGGACGCCGTGTACACGGCGCTGTTCGTCCGCCCGGTGCAGGCCGGGGCGCGTCTCGTCCGGTTCCTCGACCGCGAGGTCGTCGACACCTACGTACACGGCGCCGCCGCTCTGCCCCGGCTGCTCGGGGCCGCCGTACGGCGCGCCCAGACCGGCAATGTGCAGACCTATGTGAGCGCGCTGCTCGCCGGCACCGTCGTCCTGGCGGTCGCCGTCCTCCTCGTCGCCACGGGAGCGTGAGCAGGCGTGATCGATATCAACGAGTCCGTGATGCAGTTCCTTCTGGCATTCGTCGTCGTCGGCCCGCTCCTCGGCGCCGCCGCCGCTCTCCTCCCGGCACCGCCCGGACTGAAGGGGAAGTCCCCCGAACAGGCCGTGCTGCGGCACGGCGTGACCGTGACCGGCGCGGTCCTCGTCGCCGCGATCGTCCTCGCGCTCGGCTTCGACCACGACCATCCGTCGAAGATGCAGGCCACGACCGACATCAGCTGGATCCCCGCACTCGACGTGCGGATCCACCTCGGCACCGACGGCATCTCCCTCCCCCTTCTGGTCCTGACCGCGCTGCTGACCTTCCTCTGCGCGCTCCACTCCTACTTCAAGCCGCCGTCGGGCCCGTCCCCGAAGGCGTTCGTCGCCCTGCTGCTCCTGCTGGAGTCCGGCACCCTCGCGTCCTTCGCCGTCCTCGACCTGCTGCTGTTCTTCCTCGCGTTCGAGATGGTGCTCATCCCGATGTACTTCCTCATCGCCCGCTGGGGCGGCGAGGGCCGGACCCGGGCCGCGTGGAAGTTCATCCTGTTCACGCTGCTCGGCTCCGTGGTGATGCTGCTCGGCCTGCTCCTGATCGGAATCAAGGCGGGCACGTTCGACATGGTGGCACTCGCCACTGACAACGGCCGGTCCCTGACCCTGTCCGTGCAGGTCATCGCCGTTCTGGCGATCGGGCTCGGGCTCGCCGTGAAGACGCCGATGTGGCCGCTGCACAGCTGGCTGCCCGACGCCCACACCGCCGCGCCGACCGTCGGTTCGGTGCTGTTGGCCGGCGTGCTGCTGAAGATGGGTACGTACGGGTTCGTCCGGATCCTGCTGCCGGTGGCGCCGGACGGCTTCCACACGTTCGCGCCGTACCTCGCCGCGCTCGCCGTCGTCGGGATCATCTACGGTTCCCTGGCCTGCCTGGCCCTGGCCAAGCGGGGTGCGAAGGGCGACCTCAAGCGGCTGATCGCCTACTCCTCCGTCGGCCACATGGGCTTCGTCCTGCTCGGCATCGCCAGCGCGACCCCGACCGGCGTGAACGGCGCCCTGTTCGCCAACATCGCCCACGGTCTCATCACCGGCCTGCTGTTCTTCCTGGTCGGCGCGGTGAAGGACCGTACCGGCACCACCGACCTGGACACCCTCGCCGAGAAGACCGGCGCCGCGCTGTACGGCAGGGCCCCGCGCCTCGGCGGGCTGCTCGCCTTCGGCGCCGTCGCCTCCCTCGGCCTTCCCGGACTCGCCGGGTTCTGGGGCGAGATGCTGGCCCTGTTCGGCTCGTTCCGGCCCGCCGCCGGCCTCAGCCGCCCCGCGTTCCTCACCTTCATGGCGATCGGCGCGTTCGGCACCCTCCTGACGGCCGCGTACATGCTGATCGTGGTCCGCCGCGTCTGCATGGGCGGCCCCGGACGCGAGGTGCCGGAACTCGCCGACGTCCACGGGTACGAGTTCGCCGCCTGGACCCCGCTCGTCACCCTCACCGTCCTCGCCGGACTGTGGCCGAAGGCCCTGCTCGGCCTGACCGACCCGGCCGTGCAGCAGCTCCTCGCAGGAGGCACCCGATGAGCGCCCAGCCGCTTGCCGAGTCGCTGGTCCAGTCCGTCGACTGGCTCGCGATCGCCCCGCCCACCCTCACGGCCGTCGTGGCGCTCGCCGTCCTCGTCGCCGACCTGTTCGTGCCGGAGTCCCGCAAGGCCCTGCTCGGCTGGGTCTCGGTCGCGGGACTCGCCGCCTCCGTCCTGCTGCTCCTGCCGCTCCTGGACGGCGACCGCAGCACCTTCTGCCTGACCGGCGGCACGCGCGCGTGCAGCTACACCGCCGACCACTTCACCCTCGTCATCCAGTTCCTGGTCCTCGGCGGCGCCCTGCTCGCGGCCCTGCTGTCCGTCACCCACCTGGACGACGAGCGACGGCGCGTCCCGGCAGGCGAATTCTGGTTCCTGCTGCTGTCCTCGGCGGCCGGTGCCGCCCTGCTGCCCGCCTCACGCGACCTGGCCACCCTGATCGTCGCCCTGGAGGTCGCCTCCCTGCCGGCGTTCGCCCTCGTCGGCATCCGGCACGGCGACAAGCGCTCCTCCGAGGCCGCCCTGAAGTTCTTCCTGTCCTCGGTCACCGCCACCGCGGTCAGCCTGATGGGCATCAGCTTCGTGTACGCCTCCACCGGCACCCTCCACCTCACCCTGGTCGCCCAGCGCCTCGCGCACGTCGACGGCCGGCTGCACACCCTGGCCCAGGCCGGCGTCGTCCTCACCCTCGTCGGCTTCGCCTTCAAGACGGCCGCCGTGCCGTTCCACTTCTGGGTTCCCGACACCTACGTGGGCGCGCCCCTGCCGGTCGCCGCCTACCTGTCCGTCGTCGGCAAGGCGGTCGGCTTCTCCGGCCTCATCCTCGTCACCGTCGTCGCGTTCCCCTCCTACGCCGACGTGTGGGGGCCCGCGCTCGCCGTGCTGGCCGCGCTCACCATGACCGTCGGCAACGTCGCCGCCCTGCGCCAGCAGGCCACGCGCGCGTACAGCGCCGTACGGCTGCTCGCCTGGTCCTCCGTCGGCCAGGCCGGGTACCTGCTGGTGCCGATCGCCGCCGCCGGGTACACCAAGGACGCCCAGAAGACGATCGGCTCCACGGTCGCGTACGCCCTGATGTACGCCGCCGTGAACCTCGGCGCCTTCGCCGTGGCCGCCCTGGTGGGCCGCGGCCGCACCCTGAACCGGGTCAGCGACTACCGGGGCCTGTACGCCACCAACCCGCTCAGCGCGCTCCTGCTGGCCTTCTTCCTGCTCTGCCTGGCCGGGCTGCCGCCGGGTGTCGTCGGGCTGTTCGCGAAGGTCACCGTGTTCTCGGCGGCCGTCGACGCGGGCCTCGGCTGGCTCGCCGTCGTCATGGCCCTCAACGTCGTGATCGCCCTGTTCTACTACCTGCAGTGGACGGCCCTGCTGTTCCGCGCCTCCGAGGGCGAGCCCGTCAGGCACCGCGTGCCGGCGCCTGTCACGGCCGCCCTCGCCGTCACCGGCGTCCTCGGCGTCGTCCTGTCCGGCGCACCGCAGCTGGTCCTCCGTTTCGCGGCCACCGGACTGTTCTGACGCGTCGCCACGCGCGTGCGGGGCACTCGTGCCGCCACGCGCGCGTGAGGCCGAACCCGCACGTCACCCGTACGGCCGATCCGTGCCGCCGCACACACCGGGGAACTCCGGACCGCCGCCTGACGTTGTCGGAAGCGGGAGGGTCCACTGGATCAGAGTGTTCCCCAGCTGTACGACTTGGAGGGCGCACCGTGCACCGCCGGCACAACGGGCTCAGGACCGCCGTACTCCTCGGGGGGCTGTCCGCACTCATCATCGTCATCGGCGGCTTCTTCGGCCGCACGGGACTGGTCGTCGCGGTCCTGGTCGCCCTGGGCACGAACGCGTACGCGTACTGGAACAGCGACAAGCTGGCGCTCCGCGCGATGCGGGCCCGCCCGGTCAGCGAGTTCGAGGCCCCGGCGCTGTACCGGATGGTGCGGGAGCTGTCCACGCAGGCCCGCCAGCCCATGCCCCGGCTGTACATCTCGCCGACGGAGGCCCCCAACGCCTTCGCCACGGGCCGCAACCCGCGCAACGCGGCCGTGTGCTGCACGGACGGCATCCTGCGCCTGCTGGACGAGCGGGAGCTGCGCGGCGTCATCGGCCACGAACTGAGTCACGTCTACAACCGGGACATCCTGATCTCCTCGGTCGCCGGCGCGCTCGCCTCCGTGATCATGTTCCTGGTGAACTTCGCCTGGCTGATCCCGGTCGGCCGCTCGGACGACGACGACGGTCCCGGTCTGGTCGGCATGCTGCTGATCATGATCCTCGGTCCGCTCGCCGCCTCCCTGATCCAGCTGGCCATCAGCCGGTCCCGGGAGTACGAGGCGGACGCCTCCGGCGCCCAGCTCACCGGCGACCCGCTCGCCCTCGCCAGTGCCCTGCGCAAGCTGGAGACGGGCACCAAGCAACTTCCGCTGCCCCCCGAGCCCCGGATCGAGACGGCGAGCCACATGATGATCGCCAATCCCTTCCGCCCGGGCCAGGGACTGTCCAAGATGTTCTCCACCCACCCGCCGATGGCGGAGCGCATCGCCCGCCTGGAGAAGATGGCAGGACGCCCGTGAAGACCATCCTGAACGTCATCTGGCTCGTCCTGAGCGGCCTGTGGCTGTTCCTCGGCTATCTGCTGGCCGGCGTGCTGCTGTGCATCACGGTCATCGGCATCCCCTTCGGGATCGCCGCCTTCCGCATCGGCCTCTACGCCCTCTGGCCCTTCGGCTACACCACGGTCGAGCGCCGCGACGCGGGCGGCCCCTCCTGCGTGGGCAACGTCCTGTGGCTGCTCCTGGCCGGCTGGTGGCTGGCGCTCGCGCACATCGTCACCGGCATCGCCCTGTGCGTCACGGTCATCGGCATCCCGTTCGGCATCGCCAACTTCAAGCTGATACCGGTTTCCCTGCTGCCGCTGGGCCGCGAGATCGTCCCCACCGACGAGCCCTTCGCGACCCGCTGAGCCCACCGGCGCACTCGCAGGCAGCCCGCCGTACGCCGAGCCGCCCACCGACGCCGTACGCCGTGCCGGCGCCTCACACCTCGCGCCGCGCCGCCCACCACCGGCGCACGCCGTACGCCGCCACGCCCACCGCGAGCACGCCGGCGCCCACCGCCACCGAGGCGGCGGGCAGCGCGAACGCCAGCGTGGTGCAGCCCAGCAGGCCCACCGCGGGCACCACACGCGCGCGTGCGGCCGTTCCGAGGGTCCAGGCCGAGGCGTTGGCGACGGCGTAGTAGGCGAGCACACCGAAGGACGAGAAGCCGATCGCGCCGCGCAGGTCCACCGTGGCGGCCGGCACGGCGACCACCGCGCCCACGGCGAGTTCCGCCCGGTGCGGCACCCGGAACCGCGGGTGCACGGCCGCCAGCGCGCCCGGCAGATACCCGTCCCGGGCCATGGCGAGCGTCGTACGGGACACCCCGAGGATCAGCGCGAGCAGCGAGCCCAGCGCGGCCACCGCGGCCCCCAGCCGCACCACGGGCACGAGCCCCGGCGCCCCGGCCGCCCGCACCGCGTCGGCCAGCGGCGCCGCCGTGTGCCCCAGGCGTCCCGCGCCCAGCACGGCGAGCACCGCGACGGCCACGCACGCGTACACCACCAGGGCGATCCCCAGGGCCAGCGGGACCGCCCGCGGGATCGTGCGCGCCGGATCGCGCACCTCCTCCCCGAGGGTGGCGATCCGCGCGTACCCGGCGAACGCGAAGAACAGCAGACCGGCCGCCTGGAGCACGCCGCCGGCCCCCGACGACAGCCCGATGTCCAGCCGCCCCGCGGCGGCCCGCCCGGAGGCCAGGCACACCACGACCACGGCCGCGAGTACCGCGAGGACGACCGCCACGACCGCCCGCGTCAGCCAGGCCGACTTCTGGATCCCGCCGTAGTTCACCGCGGTCAGCGCCACCACGGCCGCGACCGCCACCGCGTGCGCCTGCCCCGGCCACACGTACGCGCCCACGGTGAGTGCCATGGCCGCGCAGGAGGCCGTCTTGCCGACCACGAACGCCCAGCCGGCCAGATACCCCCAGAAGGCGCCCAGCCGCTCCCTGCCGTACACGTACGTCCCGCCGGAGGCCGGATAGCGGGCGGCGAGCCGGGCCGAGGACACGGCGTTGCAGTAGGCCACCACGGCGGCGACGGCGAGCCCCGCCAGCAGCCCCGAACCGGCCGCCCGCGCGGCCGGCCCCAGCGCGGAGAAGACGCCCGCGCCGACCATCGAGCCCAGGCCGACGACCACGGCGTCCCATACGCCCAGAGTGCGGCGCAGACCGTCATCGGTACGTGTCATGCGCCGCACCCTACTGACGGCGGCAACCGGCGGGCGTCCCCGTGACGTCCTCTTCGACGACACGGCACGCACACGCGCGCGACGCCGGCGGATCCGCAGCGCACACCCTTGGATCCGGCCGTGCGGACACGGCGCGGAAGGGCAGGTTCACGGTATGAGCATCATCGGCTGGATCATCCTGGGCCTGCTGGCCGGAGCCATCGCCAAGGTCCTGCTGCCGGGACGCGACCCCGGCGGCTTCGTCGGTACGACCCTCATCGGCATCGCGGGCGCGTTCGTCGGGGGCTGGATATCGGCCCGCTGGCTCGACCACCCGGTCAGCAGGCACTTCTACGACGGCGCCACCTGGGCCGCGGCCGTCGGCGGCGCCCTGGTGCTGCTGATCGTCTACCGGATCCTGTTCGGCAACTCACGCGACTGAGCGCGCGGTCACGGCAGCACGAAGGGCGGGCACCACCGGGTGCCCGCCCTTCCCAGGCTCACCTGTAGTTCACGAACTGCAGCGCGAAGTCGAAGTCCTTGCCCTTCAGGAGGGCGATCACGGCCTGCAGGTCGTCGCGGCTCTTGGAGCTGACGCGCAGTTCGTCACCCTGCACCTGGGCCTTCACGCCCTTCGGGCCCTCATCGCGGATGATCTTCGCCACCTTCTTCGCGTTCTCCTGGGAGATGCCCTCCTCGATCGACGCGAAGATCTTGTACTCCTTGCCGGAGAGCTGCGGCTCGCCCGCGTCCAGCGCCTTCAGCGAGATGCCGCGCTTGATGAGCTTGGACTGGAAGACGTCGAGGACGGCCTTCACCCGGTCCTCGGAGTTCGCCTCCATGAGGATCTTCTCACCGGACCACGAGATCGAGGCCCCCACGCCCTTGAAGTCGTAGCGCTGCGAGATCTCCTTGGCGGCCTGGTTGAGGGCGTTGTCGACCTCCTGCCGCTCGACCTTCGAGACGATGTCGAAACTGGAGTCGGCCATGTCCTGTGGCTCCTTGTATCGGGTGTTGTCGGGGTGCCGGTCGGGTGCGTGCGGCGTGCGCGGCGGCGACCGCCGGGCCCGGGCCGCACCGGGCCGCATCCGCACCAGCCTAGCCACCCTCCGCGTCCGGGGGCGGAGATCAACCGGGTGGCGGAGCACCCCTGTGCATCGGGTATTGTTTACGTCGTTGCCGGGGAACACCGCCGAAAAGCGGGGTTCGAGAACGGCAGCACTACCCGGCGGTGTGCCCGAGCGGCCAAAGGGAGCAGACTGTAAATCTGCCGGCTCAGCCTTCCCAGGTTCGAATCCTGGCGCCGCCACACGGGAGCAAAGGCCCCGTGATCTGCGAGAGCAGATCACGGGGCCTTTGTCGTTGTCGTGCCCCGGTCCCGGCCGTCGTGCCCCGGTCCCGGCCGTCGTGCCCCGGTCCCGGCCGTCGTGCCCGGGTCCCGGCCGAACGCGTCCGTGCCCTGGCCGGGCGGTCCTGGTCGCGCTCACGCCTCCGACATCACTAGAATCGAACGTGTGAACGAGGACCGTCCGCTGACGCGTCTCGACATGCTGCGTTTCGCGCGCCGCGTCGTCGAACACCAGGCCGCCAGGCAGCTCGCCCTGATGGACCGGTGGATCGCCGACGAGGAACGCCGGGAAGCCGAGCGGCAGCGCCGCCTCGCCGCCCGGCGGAACGCTCCGGAATGGGCCGTCGAGCACGGTCTGAACGGCCGCAGCGCGGTGTACGTCCACGTCGGCGGCTGTACGGGCGCCGGCGGACGCGCGAAGGGCGTCGGCCGGGAGCAGGCGGTACGGGCCCTCACCGAGGGAGGTGTCCCCGCATGCCCGCTGTGCCGGCCGGACACCGCGCTGGGAATTGTCGAATGACCGGCCCGGGTGCGGTCCCGGGCGGTCCGGATGATGCTGGAGCCATGGCCGGGAAACGTCCCATCATCGTGCACCTGCCGTCCCCGACCGGCGGTCGCCGGGTGCGGGTGGACGGCGAGATCCTGGGCCTCGCGCACAACGTGCGGGACCTGGTGGAGTTCCTGCGCCGGGCGGGGCTGGAGATCGAACCGGAGGAAGTGGCCGACTCGCCGCTGATCGACTGGCGCGGAGTCGGGCCCGACCGGTGGGAGGCGGAGACCAGGACCTGACTCCTGCGCCGCTTCCGCGCGCATCCGCCGCCTGCCCGTGCATCCGCCGCCTCGCCCGCGCGCGGAGGCGCGCGGACGGCGCGTTCCGGGCACACTGACGGCATGTCCTCCCGACGCAGAACCTGTCCCGTGTGCCGCCGCGAGATCGCCGTCGTGGCGGGCCGCTTCGCGCGGCACGATCCGCCCGGGTCGCGGGGGAGCGGGGACCTCGTCTCGTGCGCCGGGTCGCGGCAGCCCGCGCAACTCGGCGCGGTCCAGCCGTCGTTGGACGGGTACGCCGTGCCGGACTTTCCCGGACAGCTGCCGCTGTTCTGACGCCTGACGGGCCCTGACGGAGTGTTCGGGGTGTTCGGGTCCGCACTCCGACGGGTCGTCCGCAGGCTCCTCGGTTCTGACGGCCGGTCGGTTCCCCGCGCGGGCCCACGGCTCGTCGTCGGGTCGCCGACCGGCAGCCGGCCTCAGTTCCCGGCGACCGACTTCACCGCGACCGACACCGGCGTCGAGCCGCTGATCAGCTCCAGGGTGAGACCGGCCGTCGCCGGGGTGTCCACCAGCTCCGCGAGGACGGCCGCCACGTCGTCCCGGGGAACCGGGCCGCGCCCCGTGTGCGCCTCCAGCCTGACCAGACCGGTGCCCGCCTCGTCCGTCAGCGAGCCCGGGCGCAGGATCGTCCAGTCGAGCGTCTCCTGCCGGGTGACGTACGCGTCGGCCTCGCCCTTCGCACGCAGGTACACGTCGAAGACGTCGTCCCCCTGGTGCGCGGGATCCGCACCCATCGAGGACACCACCAGAAAACGCCGCACACGCGCGCGTACGGCCGCGTCCGCGAACAGCACCGCGGCGCCCCTGTCCACCGTGTCCTTGCGGGTCGCGCCGCTGCCCGGGCCCGCACCGGCCGCGAAGACCGCCGCGTCCGCGCCCTGCAGATGCGCCGCGACCTCCTCCACCGAGGCGGACTCCAGGTCGAGCAGGACCGGTTCGGCGCCCGCCGCCCGCAGATCGTCGCCCTGTTCGAGTGTGCGGATGATCCCCGCGACCTCGTCCCCGCGCGCGGAGAGCAGCCGCTCCAGCCGCAGCGCGATCTGACCATGACCACCAGCGATGACAATGCGCATGAAACCGACCGTACGCCCGAAGGGCCGCATTCGCCGCACGAGTTGCCGGCAGTCTCGGCGGGCGCCGCGCGCCCGCTCAGGACAGCTCCCCACGCCCCTGCCGCGGCAGCCCCAGTTCCGCTGCCGCCGCCGAGTTGCAGTACTCGCGCACGGCGCTGGTACGGGCCACCACCCGGCCCCGGTGCACCACGATCCGGCTGTACGCCAGGGAGAGCGCGCCGGCGAGATGGTCGCCGCGCACCGCCAGCAGCTCCGCGGGGAAGCCCGCCTCCACACGCACCTCCGGCAGGCCCAGGACCGCACGGGCGGAGGCGCACACGGCGTCGTAGGCGTCCTCCGGGCGCAGGCCGTGGGCGGAGGCGAGGAGGTAGGCGGCCTCCAGCGGGTCGCCGCGGCCGACGGGGTTCGAGACGTCGCGCAGGGCCCCGCTGCCGGCCGCCACCCGCACTCCGGCCGCGCGCAGCAGGCGTACCGGCGCCGTGCCGCGCCGGTCGGCGCCGCCGCAGCCGCCCTGCGGCAGGCACACCACCGTCACACCGGCCGCCGCGAGCTGGTCGGCGACGCGCGCGGCGGCCTCGGCGGGCAGGCGCGCGAGGCCCGCGCACGGCCCGATCGCCACGCCGGGGCGCAGGCCGCCCGCCATGGCCGCGAGCCGGGACAGCCTGGCCGGGTCGGCCGCGTCCGTGTGCAGGTCCACCGGACAGCCGTGCTCGGAGGCCACCTCCAGGACCGTCTCGACGTAACCGGTGGGGTCCGGGTCCAGGTCGGGGCAGCCGCCCACCACGGAGGCGCCCATCTTCACCGCGTCCCGCAGCATCGCGAGCCCGTCGGCGCCGGCCGCCCCGGTCAGCAGCCTCGGCATCGCCACCGTCGTCAGCTCCGCCAGTCCCCGCAGCGACCGCCGTGCCTGCAGGACCGCCCCCAGCGCGCCGAGCCCCTGGACGTCGCCCACGCGCACGTGCGCGCGCAACGCCGTCGCTCCGTGCCCGAGCTGCAGCAGGGCCGCCTCCGTCGCCCGGCGCTGGACGTCCTCGGGGGCGTACGACACCGGGCCGGGGCGCTCGGCGGACAGGGCGGTGTCGCCGTGGGCGTGCGGCTCGGCGGGGGCCGGCAGCAGCAGGTAGCCGCTCAGGTCCACGCGTGCGGCGCCCTGCCGGGCCGGTCCCGGGGCGAGACTCCCGGCCGTGCCGACCGCCTCGATACGCCCGCCGCCCAGCCGTACGTCCACGGTCCGGCCGTCGGTGAGCCGCGCCCCGCAGAGCAGGAGGGCCGCCGGGTCGGACGGTCCGGAGGACCCCGACGGGTTCGACGGCGGTGGCGGCTGCGGCCTGCTGTCGGGCATCGCGCTCCAGGGTGGGGCCGGGGAGGGCTCGGGCGGGACGGCGTGAGTGGTCCGGGGCCACGAGTGGCCCCAAGATCACGCAGAGTGAGTCGAGCCTAGGACGGCGAACCGTGCGGGTCCCGCAGGAGCGCAATAGTCGTACCGGCGTGGTCCGCCCCGGGCGGTACACGTGTCGCCCCCGCGCGCGGGGCGGGACGCCGCCTCGGCGACTCCCACGCGCGCGTGGGAGTGCCGGGATGCCCCACGGCGGATCCGCCCAGGCCGCAGGGTGTCACGCGGGGTCCGCGCAGCTCGCCGGACGGCCCCCGCGGGGGAGGCCGGGAGGCTGCCGGGAGCCCTGGGGCAGGGGTGGTCGCGGGCGCCGGGATACGGATTTGGGTGAACGGCGGCAGACCGTGTAATGTCTTCATCGCTCGCCCCAATAGCTCAGTCGGCAGAGCGTCTCCATGGTAAGGAGAAGGTCAACGGTTCGATTCCGTTTTGGGGCTCTGGTGGGAGAGGTTCCCGTCGCGAGGCGGGAACTGATCTCATCAAAGCGGTGTAGCTCAGTCGGTAGAGCAAGCGGCTCATAATCGCTGTGTCACCGGTTCAAGTCCGGTCACCGCTACTGACAGTAGCCGATTGTGGGGTCGGTCCTTCGATCGGCTACTCTTTCTTGCGTTGAATCAGTCCATCCGTTCGTCTTAGGAGCACTCACGTGGCTGCCACCGACGTCCGCCCGAAGATCACGCTGGCCTGCGTGGAGTGCAAGGAGCGGAACTACATCACCAAGAAGAACCGGCGTAACAACCCGGATCGTCTGGAGATGAAGAAGCACTGCCCGCGTTGCAACGCGCACACCGCGCACCGCGAAACGCGATAAATCAGGCTCGTCCGTGAGGCCGTCCCCTTCCGAGGGGGCGGCCTCACGGCGTTTCCATGGCCCGGCACACACCGGGCCCCGGCCCCGCCCGCATTCCGCGACCGGTTTCCGGCTAATTTGGGGCCATCACAGCAGACGTCAGGAGGTGCCGGGCCATGGCGCTCGACCAGTCCTTCGTGGGACGGACCTACCCGCCCACCGCGCCCTATGAGGTGGGCCGGGAGAAGATCCGTGAGTTCGCCGAGGCGGTGGGCGAGACCAACCCGGTGTACACGGACCCCGAAGCCGCCAAGGCGCTCGGCCATTCCGATGTGATCGCCCCGCCGACCTTCGTGTTCTCCATCACCTTCCGGGCCGCCGGACAGGTCATCCAGGACCCGCAGCTGGGCCTGGACTACAGCCGCGTCGTCCACGGCGACCAGAAGTTCGCCTACGCCCGCCCCGTGCGCGCCGGCGACCGGCTCACGGTCACCTCCACGATCGAGCGAATCAAGTCCCTCGCGGGCAACGACATCCTGGACATCCGCGGTGAGGTGCACGACGAGGCCGGCGAGCACGTCGTGACCGCCTGGACCAAGCTCGTGGCCCGTGCGGCCGAGGAGGCGTGAGTACCCGATGACGGCGAAGATCGCGTACGACGACGTGGAGGTCGGCACCGAGCTGCCGGCCCAGACCTTCCCCGTGACCCGCGACACCCTGGTGCGCTACGCGGGCGCCTCCGGCGACTTCAACCCGATCCACTGGAACGAGAAGTTCGCCAAGGAGGTGGGCCTGCCGGACGTCATCGCGCACGGCATGTTCACCATGGCCGAGGCGATCCGTGTGGTCACCGACTGGGTCGGGGACCCGGGCGAGGTCGTGGAGTACGGCGTCCGCTTCATCAAGCCCGTCGTCGTCCCGAACGACGACCAGGGCGCCCTGATCGAGGTCAGCGGCAAGGTCGCCGCCAAGCTGGACGACAACACCGTCCGCGTGGACCTGACGGCGACGAGCGACGGCCAGAAGGTGCTCGGCATGTCCCGGGCGGTCGTACGCCTGGCCTGACCGGCGCGTGGCCACCTCGGCCGGCGTAAGGGGCGTCCTCCCGTGAGGGCGCCCCTTACCCGTACGCGGCGGCGCCGGCGTCACCCGCGCGATGACCGCGCAGACCCCGCAGGCCCCCGGTGAACCGCACCGTCACCCCCCCCCCGCCCTTGCCAAGTTAGTGATTGAGCACTAACTTATCCGCATGCCCAGGATGAGCGCAGAGGAGCGGCGCGAGAGCGTCATCCGTGCCGCGACCGCCGAGTTCGCGCGCGGCGGATACCACGGCACCTCCACGGAGGCGATCGCCAAGCGGGTCGGCGTCTCGCAGCCGTACCTCTTCCGGCTCTTCCCGGGCAAGAAGGCGATCTTCCTCGCGGCGGTCGAACGCTGCGTGGAGGACACCGTCCGGACCTTCGCGGAGGCCTCCGAGGGGCTGCAGGGCGAAGAGGCCCTGCACGCCATGGCGAACGCGTACACCAAGGTCATCGCGGAGCGGCCCGAGCGGCTGCTGATGCAGATGCAGATGTACGCCGCCGTGGCGGCGGCCGAGGAGGAGGGCGACCGCGAGTTCGGCGAGAGCGTGCGCGCCGGTTGGATGCGGCTGTGGGACACGGTCCACCTGCCGCTCGGCGCGGACGTCGACGAGACCACCACCTTCATGGCCTACGGAATGCTCATCAACTGTCTGGTCGCCATGGGGTTCCCGCCCGACCACCGGGTGTGGCAGGGGTTGTACCCGTCGGCCCGGCTGAAGGGGCGCCCGGAGTCCTGACTCCGGCGGGGGGTGGGGCGCGCCTTTTCCTGGGCGCCGAAGTTAGTCATCAATAACTAACTGGTGGTCGCCGGCCGGCGACCACTTACTGGGGGAGCGATGTCGCAGCAGACAGCAACAGCCGGTACCACCTCCACACGCGCGCGTGCCGTGTGGGCCCTCGTCATCACCAGCGTCGCCGGGTTCATGGCGGCCCTGGACAACCTCGTCGTCACCACCGCCCTGCCCTCCATCCGCGAGGACCTCGGCGGCGCGCTGGACGACCTGGAGTGGACCGTGAGCGCCTACACGCTCACCTTCGCGGTGCTGCTGATGTTCGGCGCCGCGCTCGGCGACCGCTTCGGCCGCCGCCGGCTCTTCATCGCCGGACTCGCCGTGTTCACCGCCGCCTCCGCCGCCGCTGCCATGGCACCCGGCATCGGTTCCCTGATCGCCGCCCGCGCGGTGCAGGGCGTCGGCGCGGCGGTGATGATGCCGCTCACGCTCACCCTGCTGACCGCGGCCGTGCCCGCGGCCAGGCGCGGAATGGTCTACGGCATCTGGGGCGCCGTCAACGGGCTGGCCGTCGCCTCCGGGCCGCTCATCGGCGGCAGCCTCACCGAGCACGTCTCGTGGCACTGGATCTTCTGGCTGAACGTTCCGCTCGGCCTGGTCGCCCTGCCGCTCGCCCGGCTGCGCCTCGCCGAGTCCCACGGCACCTGCGCCCGGCTCGACGTCCCCGGCACCCTGCTGGCCAGCGGCGGGCTCTTCGGCATCGTGTACGGCCTCGTCCGCGGGCCCGCCGACGGCTGGACCGACCCCGTGGTGCTGACCGCGCTCGTCGGCGGCGGCGCCCTGCTGCTGGCCTTCGTGGGCTACAGCTCCCGCGCGGCGCACCCCATGCTCCCGATGCGCCTGTTCCGCTCCCGGGCCTTCTCCGGCATCAACGCGGCCAGCCTGCTGATGTTCGTGGGGATGTTCGGCTCGATCTTCCTGCTCAGCCAGTACATGCAGGGCGTCCTCGGATACTCGCCCACCGAGGCGGGGCTGCGGATGCTGCCGTGGACCGGGATGCCGATGCTCGTCGCGCCCGTCGCCGGGATCCTCTCCGACCGGATCGGCGGCCGTCCGGTCGTCGCCGCGGGCCTGTTCCTCCAGGCCGCCGGCCTCGGCTACATGGCCTGGGTGGCCACCGCGGACGCCTCCTACACCGTCCAGCTCCCCGCCCTGGTCATCAGCGGCGTCGGCATGGCGCTGTACTTCGCGCCGGCCGCCAACCTGGTCATGTCCAGCGTCCGCCCGCAGGAGCAGGGCATCGCCTCCGGCGCCAACAACGCGCTGCGCGAGGTGGGCGGGGCGCTCGGCATCGCGGTCATGTCCTCGATCTTCTCCGCGCAGGGCGGCTACGAGTCCGCGCAGAGCTTCGTGGACGGTCTGCGGCCGGCCCTGGTCACCGGCTCGGCGGTGGTCGCCCTCGCCGCCGTCGCCGCCCTGCTGATCCCCGCCCGCCGAAACGCCGGGCGGACCGCCACGGCGGACGGGCAGGCACCCGCACCCGCCCTGGAGACCGCCTCCCGCTGACCCTCTGCCCCCGCCGGCCCGTCACACCCACCGAGGAGCCCCGCGATGCCCACGCTTCCCTGGACCGCTCCGCGCACCCCGCCACCCGGCACCGAGGTGCACGTCTTCGCCTCCCGCTTCCGGACCCGCACCCTGTGGGGAGCCGTCCGCTTCCTCGCCCGCACCCCGGCCGTGTGGCGCCAGGTCGGCCGCGCGCCCGGTGCCTACGGGGCCACCCTCAGGGCGCGGCCCCTGCGGCGCACCTTCTGGACGCTGTCCGCCTGGGAGTCGGCCGACGCGCTGCACGCCTTCGCCCGCTCCGGCGCCCACCGGCCGACCTCCCGCGCCCTGGCGGCCGAGATGCGGGACGTCGCGTTCGCCGGCTGGAGCACCTCCGCCGACGAACTGCCGGTGCGCTGGGAGGAGGCGGTACGGCGGCTGACGTAGCCGGCCGGGCGGCGGCACCGGGCACGCGCGCGTGGACCTCCGGCACAGTCGGGTGGGTCCACGCGCGCGTGCGTGCTTCCGTGCGGGCGTGCACGCCCGGCCGTCCGGTGCCGGGCGCGGCTCGTGACGGAAGGGGTGAGGGGCGCGGGACTGTCCGAGGGGTCTCGTAGTCTTGGGCGCGTGCAGGTACTCCACGACGCCCCCCTTGCCCCGCTGACCACCTTCCGGCTGGGTGGTCCCGCGACGCGGCTGGTGACCGCCGCGACCGACGCCGAGGTGATCGCCGCCGTCCGTGAGGCCGACGACAGCGGTACGCCCCTGCTGGTCATCGGCGGCGGATCGAACCTGGTCATCGGCGACAAGGGCTTCGACGGCACTGCCCTGCGCATCGCCACGCGCGGGGTCGAGCTGCGCGGCACGACGCTGGAGGTCGCGGCCGGCGAGGTGTGGACCGACGCCGTCGCCCGCACCGTCGAGGCCGGCCTCGCCGGAGTCGAGTGCCTGGCCGGCATCCCCGGATCCGCCGGCGCCACGCCGATCCAGAACGTGGGGGCCTACGGCCAGGAGGTCTCCTCGACGATCACCGAGGTGATCGCCTACGACCGGCGGGCCGGCGAGACCGTCACGCTGACGAACGAGGAGTGCGCCTTCTCGTACCGCCACAGCCGCTTCAAGGCCGACCCCGAGCGCTACGTCGTGCTCCGGGTCCGCTTCGGGCTGGAGGACGCGGGCGGGCTGTCCGCGCCCGTCCGGTACGCGGAGGCGGCCCGCGCGCTGGGCGTGGAGCCCGGTGACCGGGTGCCGCTGGCCGACGCCCGCGAGACCGTGCTGAAGCTGCGCGCGGGCAAGGGCATGGTGCTCGACCCCGAGGACCACGACACCTGGTCGGCCGGGTCGTTCTTCACCAACCCGATCCTCACCGACGAACAGTTCGCCGCGTTCCACGCGCGCGTGCGCGAGCGGCTGGGCGAGGGCGTCGAGCCGCCCGCCTACCCGGCGGGTCAGGGCCGTACGAAGACCTCCGCGGCCTGGCTGATCGACAAGGCGGGCTTCACCAAGGGCTACGGCACCGGCCCCGCCCGCATCTCCACCAAGCACACCCTCGCCCTCACCAACCGGGGCGCCGCCACCACGGAGGACCTGCTGGCCCTGGCCCACGAGGTGGTCGACGGGGTGCGCGAGGCCTTCGGGATCACGCTGGTCAACGAGCCGGTGACCGTCGGCGTGAGTCTTTAGCGGCGCCGGTTCAGTACGCGACCCCGACCCCCTGCTTCAGGGTCTCCTCGGCGTCGATCATCGACAGCATCGCGTGCGCGACGTCCGCGCGCGCGATGAAGCGCCCCCGGGGCGGGAAGCCGCCCACGACGGTGCGGTAGCGGCCGGTGAGCGGCTTGTCCTGCAGGCGCGGCGGACGCACGGACGTCCAGTCCGTGCCGCTGCCGGCCAGCGCGTCCTCCATCTCGCGCAGATCGGCGTAGACGTCCTTCAGGATCGCCGACACCAGGCCCCGCACCGCCCGGTCCAGCGGACCGTCGCCCACCGGAGCCGGGCCGACCGGGCCGGCGCTGACCACCAGCAGCCGGCGCACCCCCTCGGCCTCCATCGCGGCGAGGACGGTACGGGTCAGCCGGGTCGCCACCCCGGCGTCCTTGCGGCTGCGCGCGCCCAGCCCCGACAGCACGGCGTGCCGGCCCCGGACGGCACCGCGCAGCTCCTCCGGGTCGGTCAGGCTGCTGCGGACGACCTCCAGCCGGTCGCCGGTGACACCGAGCCGGGCCGGGTCGCGTACGACCGCCGTGACCTGGTGACCGGCGTCCAGGGCCTGGCGGACCAGCTCCCGGCCGATCCCTCCCGTGGCACCGAGAACAGTGAGCTTCATGCTGGCCTTCCCCCTGCGTTCCGCTGGTGGGTGAGTACTTACTCACCCGTCTCGTGTCTAGAGTGGGTAAACACTCACCCACCCGTCAAGGCCCGAACGGAGCCCCATGGAGACGAAGCCGGCGCGTGTCCGCATCCTCGACGCCGCCCACGAGCTGATGCTCACCGTCGGACTCGCCCGCGCCACCACCAAGGAGATCGCCCGCGCGGCCGGCTGCTCCGAAGCCGCCCTCTACAAGCACTTCGACAGCAAGGAAGAGCTGTTCGTACGGGTCCTCACCGAACGCCTGCCCCGCCTCACCCCGCTCCTCGACAGCCTCGCCGCCCAGCCCGGCCGGGGCACACTGGAGGCGAACCTCACCGAGATCGCCCGCCAGGCCGCCCTCTTCTACGAGCAGAGCTTCCCGATCGCCGCCTCCCTGTACGCCGAGACCCAGCTCAAGCGGCGCCACGACGACGCCCTGCGCACCCTCGGCTCCGGCCCCCACCTGCCCATCCAGGGTCTGGACGCCTATCTCCGCGCCGAACAGGCCGCCGGCCGCGTCCGTGCCGACGCCGACACCTACGCCGCCGCCTCCCTGCTCATCGGCGCCTGCGCCCAGCGCGCGTTCGCCTACGATGCCACCGACAGCGGTGAACGCCCGCCCGTGGACGAGTTCGCCGTCCGGCTCGCGCGGACCCTGCTGGGCGGAATCTCCGTTGCCCCCGGGCCCGCACAGTCGTGATCATGCTGGTCATGAGGTTCCGTCCATGCGGCTGAGGCTGCGCGAGTTCCGGCCCCGCACCGGGCCGCACCAGTACCGGATCGTCCAGCCCCGGCACCCCCTGCGCCACACCTCGCTGCGCGCACCCGACCCCATCGGTCTGCTGCTCGGCGACCACGACGGACTGAACCGGCTCGCCGGCCTGTTCTCCTTCGCCGCCTGCTCCCGGCGCACCGTCGTCCACGTGCCGCTGCGCGACGGGGTCCCGCCCGACGAGGGGGTCGGCGAACCGGTCGACCTGGTCCTCGCCCACCACGGCCTCGGACTGCGCCCCAGCCAGTGGCCCGGACTGCGGCGCAGGCTACGGCAGGGCACCCCGCTCACCGTCCGCACCGACGAGGCGCGCACCGCGCGGGACGCCGCCGCCTGGCGCGCCCACCAGGAGCGGACCGGCTCCCAGGACGAGCTGAGGCACGCCACGCACGCGCGTACGCTCTTCTTCTTCGGCGACCGGGACATGTTCGCCGACATGGCGGTCTGGCTCGCCGAGGCGGCGGGCCACGGCCCGCACGAGGAGGGCGTCGGCGAGGGACGCATGGCCTACATGGGATCGATGTTCCCGCTGGCCGACACGCCCGGCGGCGGCCACCGGATCGAGCTGATGCTCTGCTTCAAGGCCTATCCGCCATACGCCCACTTCAGGCCGCCGGGCGCGCCAGCCAGTCGTCCACGCCGGCCAGCAGCCGCTTCCTGACCTCCTCCGGAGCGGCCGAACCGCGCACCGACTGCCGGGCCAGTTCCGCGAGTTCCGCGTCCGTGAAGCCGTGGTGGTGGCGGGCGATCTCGTACTGGGCCGCCAGCCGGGAGCCGAACAGCAGCGGGTCGTCGGCGCCCAGCGCCATCGGGACGCCGGCCTCGAAGAGCGTGCGCAGCGGGACGTCCTCCGGCTTCTCGTACACGCCGAGCGCCACGTTCGAGGCCGGGCACACCTCGCAGGTCACGCCCCGGTCGGCCAGCCGCTTCAGCAGCCGCGGGTCCTCCGCGGCCCGCACCCCGTGCCCGATCCGCGCGGCGTGCAGATCGTCCAGGCAGTCCCGCACCGACGCGGGACCGGTCAGCTCGCCACCGTGCGGCGCCGACAGCAGACCGCCCTCCCGCGCGATGTGGAAGGCCCGGTCGAAGTCCCGCGCCATGCCCCGCCGCTCGTCGTTGGAGAGCCCGAAGCCCACCACGCCCCGGTCCGCGTACCGCACCGCCAGCCGGGCCAGCGTGCGCGCGTCCAGCGGGTGCTTCATCCGGTTCGCGGCGACCAGCACCCGCATGCCGAGCCCGGTCTCCCGGGACGTCGTGTCCACCGCGTCCAGGATCACCTCCAGAGCCGGGATCAGACCGCCCAGCCGGGGCGCGTACGACGTCGGGTCCACCTGGATCTCCAGCCAGCCCGAGCCGTCCCGCAGGTCCTCCTCGGCGGCCTCCCGGACCAGGCGCCGGATGTCCTCCGGCTCGCGCAGACAGGAGCGCGCCGCGTCGTACAGCCGCTGGAAGCGGAACCAGCCGCGTTCGTCCGTGGCGCGCAGCTTCGGTGGTTCCCCGCCGGTGAGGGCGTCCGTCAGCGCGTCGGGCAGACGGATGCCGTACTTGTCGGCCAGTTCCAGGACCGTTCCCGGCCGCATCGAGCCGGTGAAGTGCAGGTGCAGATGGGCTTTCGGCAGCTCGGACAGATCACGTACACGCTCCATTCCCAGATCCTGCCGTACGTCCCTGCCGTCCCGGTAGCCGTTTCCCCGTACGTGGTCTTGCTCGCACACAGAAGCGGGCCGCCTCCCCGCAGGGAGACGGCCCGCACGCGCGCGTAGCGGCCGGGAACTAGTCCCGCGCCTCCGCCAGCAGCTTCTGCATCCGGCTCACGCCCTCGACGAGGTCCTCGTCGCCGAGCGCGTACGACAGCCGCAGGTAGCCCGGCGTGCCGAAGGCCTCGCCCGGGACGACCGCGACCTCGGCCTCCTCCAGGATCAGCGCGGCCAGCTCGACGCTGTCCTTCGGGCGCCTGCCGCGGATCTCCTTGCCGAGCAGCGCCTTGACCGACGGGTAGGCGTAGAACGCGCCCTCGGGCTCCGGGCAGACCACGCCGTCGATGTCGTTGAGCATCCGCACGATCGTCCTGCGGCGCCGGTCGAAGGCCTCGCGCATCTTCGCCACGGCCTCCAGGTCACCGGAGACGGCGGCCAGGGCGGCCACCTGGGCGACGTTGGAGACGTTCGAGGTGGCGTGCGACTGGAGGTTGGTCGCGGCCTTGACGACGTCCTTCGGGCCGATGACCCAGCCCACGCGCCAGCCGGTCATCGCGTACGTCTTCGCCACACCGTTGACGACGACGCACTTGTCGCGCAGCTCGGGGAAGAGCCCCGCCAGGGACACGGCGGCCGCGTCGCCGTAGACCAGGTGCTCGTAGATCTCGTCGGTGAGCACCCACAGGCCGTGCTCCAGGGCCCAGCGGCCGATCGCCTCGGTCTCGGACTCGGAGTACACCGCGCCGGTCGGGTTGGACGGGGAGACGAAGAGCACGACCTTCGTCTTCTCCGTGCGCGCGGCCTCCAGCTGCTCGACCGAGACCCGGTAGCCGGTCGTCTCGTCGGCGACGACCTCGACCGGGACACCGCCGGCCAGGCGGATCGACTCCGGGTACGTCGTCCAGTACGGCGCCGGGACGATGACCTCGTCACCCGGGTCGAGGATCGCGGCGAACGCCTCGTAGATGGCCTGCTTGCCGCCGTTGGTGACCAGGATCTGCGAGACGTCGGGCTCCCAGCCGGAGTCGCGCAGCGTCTTCGCGGCGATCGCGGCCTTCAGCTCGGGCAGGCCGCCGGCCGGGGTGTAACGGTGGTACTTCGGGTTCTTGCAGGCCTCGACGGCCGCCTCGACGATGTAGTCCGGGGTCGGGAAGTCGGGCTCACCGGCGCCGAAGCCGATCACCGGACGCCCGGCGGCCTTCAGGGCCTTGGCCTTGGCGTCCACGGCGAGGGTGGCGGACTCGGAGATCGCGCCGACTCGGGCGGAGACCCGGCGCTCGGTGGGTGGGGTTGCAGCGCTCATGCGGCCCATCGTTCCAGACACGAAAAGCGCCCGGCACACGGGTTTCACAGACTGAACAGGAAGGGTCGAGGCGTGAACACGGGTCCGAATCCTGCCCCCGGCCAGGACGATCTTTGGTCACCGCGCTCCCGACGGGCACTTTCTGTTCGACGCCGGGCCGCGGACCACGTACACTCTCACCTCGTTGGCCTCAGCGGCCGCCGCACAGCCGGTGCACACCGAGCACCCGGTCGGATGCGGTACGTTGGGGACACACAAAGGGTCGTAGCTCAATTGGTAGAGCACCGGTCTCCAAAACCGGCGGTTGGGGGTTCAAGTCCCTCCGGCCCTGCTACACACACCGCCAGGATGTGTGCGCATGTACGTACAGCATTGCACCGCCGTGCGGCTCAGGAACCGGGCGCGGCACGGCCACGACCCGGGATCAGGTGAGGACAATGACGGACGCCGTGGGCTCCATCGACACGCCTGATGCCCAGGACGAGGTGCCCGAGTCCCAGAAGAAGGCCCGCAAGGGCGGCAAGCGCGCCAAGAAGGGCCCGCTGAAGCGCCTCGCCACCTTCTACCGCCAGGTCATCGCGGAACTCCGCAAGGTCGTCTGGCCGACGCGCAACCAGCTGACGTCGTACACCACCGTGGTGATCTTCTTCGTCGCCATCATGATCGCCCTGGTGACCGTGATTGACTATGGGCTCGACCACGCGGCCAAGTACGTCTTCGGCTGAGCCAAGAGCGAAGGGCGCCGTGGCACCGGCGCCCGTTTTCGCATGTTCCACCCCTATGTATCCAGGAAGAAGCAGCCATCGTGTCTGACCCGAACCTGAACGACGACGCCACCGAGCCCCGCGGGCTGGCTGCCGAGACGGCGGACGACGAGCTCGACATCGTCGAGGGCGCGGACGAGCAGGACGAGTTCGAGGCTGCCGAGGCCGAGGCGGGGGAGCCGGCCGAGGAGGCCGCCCTGCACGCCGAGGGCGAGGACGAAGAGGCCGGCGAGGACGTCGAGACCGACGAGGACGCCGAGGCCGATGAGGATGCCGAGGCCGGCGAGGACACCGCCGTCGAGGAGGCCGCCGAGGAGCCGGCCGCCCCGGTGGACCCGATCCAGGCCCTCCGCGAGGAACTGCGCACCCTGCCCGGCGAGTGGTACGTCATCCACACCTACGCCGGCTACGAGAACCGCGTGAAGACCAACCTGGAGCAGCGCGCCGTCTCGCTGAACGTCGAGGACTACATCTTCCAGGCCGAGGTGCCGCAGGAAGAGGTCGTCCAGATCAAGAACGGCGACCGCAAGACGATCAAGCAGAACAAGCTGCCGGGTTACGTGCTGGTCCGCATGGACCTCACCAACGAGTCCTGGGGCGTCGTCCGCAACACCCCGGGCGTCACCGGCTTCGTCGGCAACGCCTACGACCCGTACCCGCTGACCCTGGACGAGATCGTCAAGATGCTCGCCCCGGAGGCCGAGGAGAAGGCCGCCCGCGAGGCCGCCGAGGCCGAGGGCAAGCCCGCTCCGCAGCGCAAGGTCGAGGTCCAGGTCCTGGACTTCGAGGTCGGCGACTCGGTCACCGTCACCGACGGCCCGTTCGCCACGCTCCAGGCGACCATCAACGAGATCAACCCCGACTCGAAGAAGGTCAAGGGCCTCGTCGAGATCTTCGGCCGCGAGACGCCGGTCGAGCTGTCCTTCGACCAGATCCAGAAGAACTGAATCCGTCCCCCGAGAGCGCCCCGCCGGTCAGTACCGCGCCGGGGCGCTCTCGCCGTGTCCGGCCCGCCGCCCTCGGTGCCGTGGCCGTCCTGGCGCTGCTCGTGGCGGTGTACGCCGTCTTCCTCCCCGCGGCCTGGCTGCGGACCGAGCTGCGGGGCGCGGAGCCGGCCGAGGCCACCTTCCACGCCGGGACCTGCGTCCTGGGCCGGTGCAGCGTCACCTTCCCGCTTCAGGGCGAAGAGGTCACCGCCGGACTCCCGCTCGGCACGCGCGCGCGTGGTCACGCCGAGGGTGACACCGTGGAGGTACGGCACGCGCCGGGCGAGCCGGGGCGGGTCGTGCTCGCCGAGGACACCGGACGCGGGACCGTGGCCGCGCTGCTCGCCGTACCGGGCGGCGCGACCGTGGTCACCCTGCTGGCCGCGGCCGCGCACGTGCGGCGCGACCGACGGACCGAAGACCCCACCGACCCCACGAACCCCGTCTGACCAGGGCGATTTCCTCTCTCGTGGTAAGAGCGGCTATCGTGGTGCGGTATGCCATCTGTGTGATCTTGCCCCCATGGGTGCAGGTCCTAGGCGCGGATGGCAGTCAACCTCTCAGTAAGGACCCGGAGAGAGCATGCCTCCCAAGAAGAAGAAGGTCACGGGGCTCATCAAGCTCCAGATCCAGGCCGGCGCCGCCAACCCGGCTCCGCCGGTCGGCCCGGCGCTGGGTCAGCACGGCGTCAACATCATGGAGTTCTGCAAGGCCTACAACGCCGCGACCGAGTCGCAGCGCGGTTGGGTCATCCCGGTGGAGATCACGGTCTACGAGGACCGCTCCTTCACCTTCATCACCAAGACGCCGCCGGCCGCGAAGATGATCCTCAAGGCCGCGGGTGTCGAGAAGGGCTCGGGCGAGCCGCACAAGACCAAGGTCGCCAAGATCACCGAGGCGCAGGTCCGCGAGATCGCCCAGACCAAGATGCCCGACCTCAACGCCAACGACCTGGACGCCGCGGCGAAGATCATCGCCGGTACCGCGCGCTCCATGGGCGTCACGGTCGAGGGCTGACCTCGACCCACTCGTAGTCATGCGGCTGCCGGCGAAACGTAGCCGCACGTGGCAGGGCCTGCTCGGCCCAAGGACCACGACTCCTTTCAGAACACACAGGAGCAAGTTGTGAGCAAGCGCAGCAAGGCTCTCCGCGCTGCGGACGCCAAGGTCGACCGGGAGAAGCTGTACGCCCCGCTCGAAGCCGTCCGTCTCGCCAAGGAGACCTCCACGACCAAGTTCGACGCCACCGTCGAGGTCGCCTTCCGTCTGGGTGTCGACCCGCGCAAGGCCGACCAGATGGTCCGTGGCACCGTGAACCTTCCGCACGGCACCGGTAAGACCGCCCGGGTCCTGGTCTTCGCGACCGGCGACCGTGCCGAGGCCGCGCGTGCCGCGGGCGCCGACATCGTCGGCGCCGACGAGCTGATCGACGAGGTCTCGAAGGGCCGTCTGGACTTCGACGCCGTCGTCGCCACCCCGGACCTCATGGGCAAGGTCGGCCGCCTCGGCCGCGTCCTCGGCCCGCGTGGTCTGATGCCGAACCCGAAGACCGGCACCGTCACCCCCGACGTCGCCAAGGCCGTCACCGAGATCAAGGGCGGCAAGATCGAGTTCCGCGTCGACAAGCACTCGAACCTGCACTTCATCATCGGCAAGTCGTCCTTCGACGACGCCAAGCTGGTGGAGAACTACGGCGCCGCGCTGGAGGAGATCCTCCGTCTGAAGCCGTCCGCCGCCAAGGGTCGCTACATCAAGAAGGCCGCCATCACCACCACGATGGGCCCCGGCATTCCGGTCGACCCGAACCGCACCCGCAACCTCCTGGTCGAGGAGGACCCGGCCGCCGTCTGAGCCTGAGGCTCTGCCCCGGTAGCCGCGTCAGCGACGCGTAAAGAACAGGGCGGGCCCTGGAACCTCCGAGGTTCCGGGCCCGTCCTTTCTTTGTACGACCTTTCGTACGACTGTCAGTGGCCTGAGTTACGGTGCAGGCACAGGACACGCAATTGGGGTGGGAGCAGATGAACAGCACGACCGCGCGCCGGACGGCCCTTTCCATCGCGGTGGTGGCCGCGCTGACCGGAGTGGCCGCCTGCGGCTCCTCCGACTCGGACAAGGGCGGTGACAAGACGGCCGGCAAGACCATGACCCACGTCAGCCCCATAGCCGCCCTGCGCTCCGCCGAGAAGTCCACCGACAAGGCCGACTCGGCCAAGGTGCGCTCGACGACCTCCGTCGGCGAACTGATGGCGATGACCGCGGACGGCGCCCTCACCTGGGGTGACGGTCTCAAGGGCAACCTCACCATCACGTACACCGGCGGCAAGATGGCCGAGCTGATGAAGAAGGCCGGCACCTCCTCCATGGAGGCCCGGTACCTGCCGGACGCCTACTACGCCCACATGAGCGACGCGTACGCCCAGCAGGCGGGCGGCGGCAAGCACTGGATCAAGTACTCCTACGACGACCTCGCCAAGCTCGGCGGCGCCTCCGGGTCGTACATGAAGGACCAGCTCCAGAACTCCACGCCGAACCAGTCCGTGAAGCTGCTGCTGGCCTCCGGCGACGTCAAGAAGGTCGGCGAGGAGACGGTCTCCGGCGCCCACACCACGCACTACTCGGGCAAGGTCGACGTCGCCGACCTCGCCGAGAAGTCCAGCGACCTCAGCGCCGACCAGATATCCGCCCTGAAGAAGCAGCTCACCCAGGCCGGCGTCACCACCGAGACCGTCGACGTCTGGATCAACGACCAGGACCTGCTGGTCAAGAAGACCGAGAAGGCCGACACGGCCAACGGCGCCATGACCAACACGACGCTCTACAGCGACTACGGCGTGAAGGTCACCGCCGAGGCGCCCCCGGCGAGCGACACCAAGGACTTCGCGGACATGATGAAGTCCGGCGGACTGACGGGCGGCACGGGCACTACCTCCTGATCCGTCCGCAACGGTCGATCCCGACCCACGGCCCTCCGGCCCCCTCGGAAGCGCTCCGCGCCCCTGAGGGGGCCTGGCTGTCCCCGGGCGGGGTGGACCGGCGGCGGGCTCGCGTCACCCGCACCGGCGGACCCTCGTTGGCTGGGTCGGTGGCCTGCGGTCGTCCGGACCGGCAGGCCCCCGGTCGCCCTGCCCTGCCGTCCCCCATTGCCCCAGTCGGACCCGGTCCAAACGGTCGATTTGCTCGACCGAGCCTGCGTCCCGTACTCTCTTGGAGAAGCCAAAGACCGCTGGTCGTTGCCGTGCGCTCGAACGAGGGTGCGGTGGCCGAAGGATCCGCTGAAAAGTGGGCGACCCGCGCAGGTGACTGTGGAAGAACTCCCGGAGTGCGCGCGCCGAGCGCGTGTGCGGCCGGTCGAGTCCGCCCCGTGCGCCTGCGCCGGGGCGTTTCGTTTTACCCAGTCCTCCTTCGGGTCCGCGCGGTCCGAATCACCCGGAAGGAGGCCGAGGCTCTATGGCGAGGCCCGACAAGGCTGCCGCGGTTGCGGAGCTGACGGACAAGTTCCGCAGCTCCAACGCCGCCGTGCTGACCGAGTACCGCGGTCTCACCGTGGCGCAGCTCAAGACGCTGCGCCGGTCGCTCGGTGAGAACGCCCAGTACGCCGTGGTGAAGAACACGCTGACCAAGATTGCGGCCAAGGAGGCCGGGATCACGCTGGAGGACCAGCTCTTCGCTGGCCCGACGGCCGTTGCCTTCGTCACCGGTGACCCGGTGGAGTCGGCGAAGGGTCTGCGTGACTTCGCCAAGGACAACCCCAATCTCGTCATCAAGGGCGGTGTCCTGGAGGGCAAGGCCCTCTCCGCCGACGAGATCAAGAAGCTTGCGGACCTCGAGTCCCGCGAGGTTCTGCTCAGCAAGCTGGCCGGTGCCTTCAAGGCGAAGCAGTCCCAGGCTGCCTCCGTCTTCCAGGCGCTGCCGTCGAAGCTCGTCCGCACCGTGGACGCGCTGCGCGCCAAGCAGGCCGAGCAGGGCGGTGCCGAGTAATTCGGCTCGCTTTCTGACCCGCACCCACGGCGCGGGTCGCAGCGGGCCGACGTACGCCCGCCTTACCCAGTACATCCGGCACCTGCCGATTTGAGTGGAAGGACCGCCATCATGGCGAAGCTCAGCCAGGAAGACCTGCTCGCCCAGTTCGAGGAGATGACCCTCATCGAGCTCTCCGAGTTCGTGAAGGCCTTCGAGGAGAAGTTCGACGTCACCGCCGCCGCTGCCGCGCCGGTCGTCGTCGCCGGTGGTGCCGCTGGTGGCGCCGCTGCCGAGGCCGAGGAGGAGAAGGACGAGTTCGACGTCATCCTCACCGGTGCCGGCGACAAGAAGATCCAGGTCATCAAGGTCGTGCGTGAGCTGACCTCCCTGGGTCTGAAGGAGGCCAAGGACCTCGTGGACGGCACCCCGAAGCCGGTCCTGGAGAAGGTCAACAAGGAGGCCGCGGACAAGGCCGCCGAGGCCCTCAAGGGCGCCGGCGCGTCCGTCGAGGTCAAGTAAGACCTTCGCGACCGCAGAAACGGCCCGCTAGGGCTGTAACGCGAACGCACCGAAGGGCGATCATCCATCCGGGTGGTCGCCCTTCGGCGTTCCCCGGAGCCCGGCGAGGGCTGCCTTGCACCTGTGTTCGTGGGGGGTAAGGTGATCTTCGTCGTGTCTCCGGATGACCCGGTTCCGGCAAGGAACCCTTGACGAACCGCACGCAGCGCGCAATTCTCAGGACGCGTCGTCACAAGGATCCGAATCCGAGGCATGGATCGACGACGAAGAGGGCAGTATCAACGTGCGTTGAGGGCAGGATGCCGAGGGCGTTGACAAGGGCGTTGAGGACAACGAGGGTCTTCGAAAACCCGCACTGGACATCAGTGTGCCAAGTGGCTACACTGACCCTTTGCGCTGCCTGTTAGCTGTCCCCTGCCCGTCACCAGGGGTCTGCCCTCACTTGAGCACAGTCGACCGAGCCCCCCTGACCTGGGGTTTCCGTCCCTGTGCGCGGGAGAGGGACCGGTACGCGCGTAGTGAGTCCGAGCCCTCGGAAGGACCCCCTCTTGGCCGCCTCGCGCACTGCCTCGACCGCGAATACGAACAACGGCGCCAGCACCGCCCCGCTGCGCATCTCCTTTGCAAAGATCAAGGAGCCCCTCGAGGTTCCGAACCTGCTCGCGCTGCAGACCGAGAGCTTTGACTGGCTGCTCGGCAACACCGCCTGGCAGACTCGGGTCGAGGAGGCTCTGGAGAACGGTCAGGACGTCCCCACCAAGTCCGGTCTGGAGGAGATCTTCGAGGAGATCTCCCCGATCGAGGACTTCTCCGGGTCGATGTCGCTGACGTTCCGGGACCACCGCTTCGAGCCGCCGAAGAACTCGATCGACGAGTGCAAGGAGCGCGACTTCACGTACGCCGCCCCGCTCTTCGTCACCGCCGAGTTCACCAACAACGAGACCGGTGAGATCAAGTCCCAGACGGTCTTCATGGGCGACTTCCCGCTCATGACGAACAAGGGCACTTTCGTCATCAACGGCACCGAGCGTGTCGTGGTGTCGCAGCTGGTCCGTTCCCCCGGTGTCTACTTCGACTCCTCCATCGACAAGACGTCCGACAAGGACATTTTCTCCGCCAAGATCATCCCGTCCCGGGGTGCCTGGCTGGAGATGGAGATCGACAAGCGCGACATGGTCGGTGTCCGTATCGACCGCAAGCGCAAGCAGTCGGTCACCGTGCTGCTGAAGGCGCTCGGCTGGACGACCGAGCAGATCCTCGAGGAGTTCGGCGACTACGAGTCGATGCGCGCCACCCTGGAGAAGGACCACACCCAGGGCCAGGACGACGCGCTGCTCGACATCTACCGCAAGCTGCGTCCGGGCGAGCCCCCCACGCGTGAGGCCGCGCAGACGCTGCTGGAGAACCTCTACTTCAACCCGAAGCGCTACGACCTCGCCAAGGTCGGCCGCTACAAGGTCAACAAGAAGCTGGGTACGGACACCCCGCTGGACGCGGGCATCCTGACCGTCGAGGACATCATCGCGACGATCAAGTACCTGGTGAAGCTGCACGCCGGCGAGACCGAGACCAGCGGTGACAACGGCGAGACGGTCGTCGTCGAGACCGACGACATCGACCACTTCGGCAACCGGCGCCTGCGCAGCGTCGGCGAGCTGATCCAGAACCAGGTCCGCACGGGTCTGGCGCGTATGGAGCGTGTCGTCCGCGAGCGGATGACCACCCAGGACGTCGAGGCGATCACGCCTCAGACCCTGATCAACATCCGGCCGGTCGTCGCCTCCATCAAGGAGTTCTTCGGCACCAGCCAGCTGTCGCAGTTCATGGACCAGAACAACCCGCTGTCGGGTCTCACCCACAAGCGCCGTCTGTCGGCTCTTGGCCCGGGTGGTCTCTCCCGTGAGCGGGCCGGCTTCGAGGTCCGTGACGTGCACCCGTCGCACTACGGCCGCATGTGCCCGATCGAGACCCCCGAAGGCCCGAACATCGGTCTGATCGGCTCGCTCGCCTCCTACGGCCGGGTCAACGCGTTCGGCTTCGTCGAGACCCCGTACCGCAAGGTCATCGACGGCCAGGTCACCGACGAGGTCGACTACCTGACCGCCGACGAGGAGGACCGCTTCGTCATCGCGCAGGCCAACGCGCCGCTGACGAACGACCTCCGGTTCGAGGAGAGCCGCGTGCTCGTCCGCCGTCGTGGCGGCGAGGTCGACTACGTCGGCCCCGAGGACGTGGACTACATGGACGTCTCGCCGCGCCAGATGGTGTCGGTCGCGACCGCCATGATCCCCTTCCTCGAGCACGACGACGCCAACCGTGCCCTCATGGGCGCGAACATGATGCGCCAGGCCGTCCCGCTGATTAAGTCGGAGGCCCCGCTCGTCGGTACCGGCATGGAGTACCGCTCCGCCGTCGACGCCGGCGACGTCGTCAAGGCCGAGAAGGCCGGTGTGGTCCAGGAGGTCTCCGCGGACTACATCACCACCGCCAACGACGACGGCACGTACATCACGTACCGCCTGGCCAAGTTCGCCCGCTCCAACCAGGGCACCTCGGTCAACCAGAAGGTCATCGTCAACGAGGGCGACCGGATCATCGAGGGCCAGGTCCTCGCCGACGGTCCGGCCACCCAGAACGGTGAGATGGCCCTCGGCAAGAACCTGCTCGTGGCGTTCATGCCGTGGGAGGGTCACAACTACGAGGACGCGATCATCCTGTCGCAGCGCCTCGTGCAGGACGACGTCCTCTCCTCGATCCACATCGAGGAGCACGAGGTCGACGCCCGTGACACCAAGCTCGGCCCCGAGGAGATCACCCGGGACATCCCGAACGTCTCCGAGGAGGTCCTCGCCGACCTCGACGAGCGCGGCATCATCCGCATCGGTGCCGAGGTCATCGCCGGTGACATCCTCGTCGGCAAGGTCACCCCGAAGGGTGAGACCGAGCTGACGCCCGAGGAGCGCCTGCTGCGCGCGATCTTCGGTGAGAAGGCCCGTGAGGTCCGTGACACCTCGCTGAAGGTGCCGCACGGTGAGACCGGCAAGGTCATCGGCGTGCGCGTCTTCGACCGCGAGGAGGGCGACGAGCTGCCGCCGGGCGTGAACCAGCTGGTCCGCGTCTACGTCGCGCAGAAGCGCAAGATCACCGACGGTGACAAGCTCGCCGGCCGTCACGGCAACAAGGGCGTCATCTCGAAGATCCTGCCGATCGAGGACATGCCGTTCCTGGAGGACGGCACCCCGGTCGACATCATCCTCAATCCGCTGGGTGTGCCGTCCCGAATGAACCCGGGACAGGTGCTGGAGATCCACCTCGGCTGGCTCGCCAGCCGCGGCTGGGACGTCTCCGGCCTGGCGGACGAGTGGGCCCAGCGTCTGCAGGTCATCGGCGCCGACCAGGTCGCCCCCGGCACCAACGTCGCGACCCCGGTCTTCGACGGTGCCCGCGAGGACGAGCTGGCGGGTCTGCTGCAGCACACCATCCCGAACCGTGACGGCGAGCGCATGGTGCTCCCGACCGGTAAGGCGCGGCTGTTCGACGGCCGTAGCGGTGAGCCGTTCCCGGACCCGATCTCGGTCGGCTACATGTACATCCTCAAGCTGCACCACCTGGTCGACGACAAGCTGCACGCCCGTTCGACCGGTCCGTACTCGATGATCACCCAGCAGCCGCTGGGTGGTAAGGCCCAGTTCGGTGGCCAGCGGTTCGGTGAGATGGAGGTGTGGGCCCTCGAGGCCTACGGCGCCGCGTACGCCCTCCAGGAGCTGCTGACCATCAAGTCCGACGACGTCACCGGCCGCGTGAAGGTCTACGAGGCCATCGTCAAGGGCGAGAACATCCCTGAGCCCGGCATTCCCGAGTCCTTCAAGGTGCTCATCAAGGAAATGCAGTCCCTGTGCCTCAACGTGGAGGTGCTGTCCTCGGACGGCATGTCCATCGAGATGCGCGACACCGACGAGGACGTCTTCCGCGCTGCGGAGGAGCTCGGTATCGACCTGTCCCGGCGCGAGCCGAGCAGCGTCGAAGAGGTCTGACGGGAGTCCGGCGGGGCCCTCACCCTTGAGGGCCCCGCCGACCCCCAGGCCCCCGTTTCAGACCACAGACTTTCGACCCTGAGAGGGATTGACGCATAGTGCTCGACGTCAACTTCTTCGACGAGCTCCGGATCGGCCTGGCCACCGCTGACGACATCCGTCAGTGGAGCCACGGCGAGGTCAAGAAGCCCGAGACCATCAACTACCGCACCCTCAAGCCCGAGAAGGACGGACTCTTCTGCGAGAAGATCTTCGGTCCGACCCGGGACTGGGAGTGCTACTGCGGCAAGTACAAGCGCGTCCGCTTCAAGGGCATCATCTGCGAGCGCTGTGGCGTCGAGGTCACGCGCGCCAAGGTGCGCCGTGAGCGGATGGGCCACATCGAGCTGGCCGCGCCCGTCACCCACATCTGGTACTTCAAGGGTGTGCCGTCGCGTCTCGGCTACCTGCTGGACCTGGCGCCGAAGGACCTGGAGAAGGTCATCTACTTCGCCGCGTACATGATCACGTACGTGGACGAGGAGCGCCGTACCCGCGACCTGCCCTCCCTGGAGGCGCACGTCTCGGTCGAGCGGCAGCAGATCGAGAACCGCCGGGACGCCGACCTGGAGGCCCGCGCCAAGAAGCTCGAGACCGACCTGGCCGAGCTGGAGGCCGAGGGCGCCAAGGCCGACGTGCGCCGCAAGGTGCGCGAGGGTGCCGAGCGCGAGATGAAGCAGCTGCGCGACCGCGCGCAGCGCGAGATCGACCGCCTCGACGAGGTGTGGAGCCGGTTCAAGAACCTCAAGGTCCAGGACCTGGAGGGCGACGAGCTGCTCTACCGCGAGCTGCGTGACCGCTTCGGCACGTACTTCGACGGTTCGATGGGTGCCGCGGCGCTGCAGAAGCGCCTGGAGTCCTTCGACCTGGAGGAGGAGGCCGAGAGGCTCCGCGAGATCATCCGCACCGGCAAGGGCCAGAAGAAGACCCGTGCCCTGAAGCGGCTGAAGGTCGTCTCCGCGTTCCTGCAGACCTCCAACAGCCCCAAGGGCATGGTCCTGGACTGCGTCCCGGTCATCCCGCCGGACCTGCGTCCGATGGTGCAGCTGGACGGTGGCCGCTTCGCGACCTCCGACCTGAACGACCTGTACCGCCGTGTCATCAACCGCAACAACCGCCTGAAGCGGCTTCTCGACCTCGGCGCGCCCGAGATCATCGTGAACAACGAGAAGCGCATGCTCCAGGAGGCCGTCGACGCGCTCTTCGACAACGGCCGTCGTGGCCGCCCGGTCACGGGCCCCGGCAACCGCCCGCTGAAGTCCCTCAGCGACATGCTGAAGGGCAAGCAGGGTCGATTCCGTCAGAACCTGCTCGGCAAGCGTGTCGACTACTCGGCGCGTTCCGTCATCGTCGTCGGCCCGCAGCTGAAGCTGCACCAGTGCGGTCTGCCCAAGGCGATGGCGCTGGAGCTGTTCAAGCCGTTCGTGATGAAGCGCCTGGTCGACCTGAACCACGCGCAGAACATCAAGAGCGCCAAGCGCATGGTGGAGCGCGGCCGTACGGTCGTGTACGACGTCCTCGAAGAGGTCATCGCCGAGCACCCGGTTCTGCTGAACCGTGCTCCCACCCTGCACCGCCTCGGCATCCAGGCCTTCGAGCCGCAGCTGGTCGAGGGCAAGGCCATCCAGATCCACCCGCTCGTCTGCACCGCGTTCAACGCGGACTTCGACGGTGACCAGATGGCCGTGCACCTGCCGCTGTCCGCGGAGGCGCAGGCCGAGGCCCGCATCCTGATGCTGTCCTCGAACAACATCCTCAAGCCGGCCGACGGCCGCCCGGTGACAATGCCGACCCAGGACATGGTCCTCGGTCTGTTCTTCCTCACCACCGACGGCGAGCTGCGTGACACCAAGGGCGAGGGCCGCGCGTTCGGCTCCACGGCCGAGGCGATCATGGCGTTCGACGCCGGCGAGCTCGCGCTGCAGTCGCCGATCGACATCCGCTTCCCGGTAGGCACCATCCCGCCGCGCGGCTGGACCCCGCCGGCGCGCGAGGAGGGCGAGCCCGAGTGGCAGCAGGGTGACTCGTTCCGCCTGCGCACCACCCTGGGCCGCGCGCTCTTCAACGAGCTGCTGCCCGAGGACTACCCGTTCGTCGACTACTCGGTGGGCAAGAAGCAGCTCTCCGAGATCGTCAACGACCTGGCCGAGCGCTACCCCAAGGTCATCGTGGCGGCGACGCTCGACAACCTGAAGGCGGCCGGCTTCTACTGGGCGACCCGTTCCGGTGTCACCGTGGCCATCTCCGACGTCGTCGTTCCCGAGGCGAAGAAGGAGATCGTCCGCGGGTACGAGGCGCAGGACGAGAAGGTCCAGAAGCAGTACGAGCGCGGTCTGATCACCAAGGAAGAGCGCACGCAGGAGCTCATCGCGATCTGGACCAAGGCGACCAACGAGGTCGCCGAGGCGATGAACGAGAACTTCCCCAAGACCAACCCCATCTTCATGATGGTTGACTCGGGTGCCCGAGGAAACATGATGCAGATGCGGCAGATCGCCGGTATGCGTGGTCTGGTGTCGAACGCGAAGAACGAGACCATCCCGCGTCCGATCAAGGCCTCGTTCCGTGAGGGCCTGTCCGTGCTGGAGTACTTCATCTCCACGCACGGTGCCCGTAAGGGTCTGGCGGACACCGCCCTGCGTACCGCCGACTCGGGTTACCTCACCCGTCGTCTGGTCGACGTCTCCCAGGACGTCATCATCCGCGAGGAGGACTGCGGCACCGAGCGCGGTCTGAAGCTGAAGATCGCCCACCGCGGTGCCGACGGCGTGCTGCGCAAGGCGGACGACGTCGAGACCAGCGTCTACGCCCGCATGCTCGCCGAGGACGTCGTCATCGACGGCAAGGTGATCGCGCCGGCCAACGTGGACCTGGGCGACGTGCTCATCGACCAGCTCGTGCGTCACGGTGTCGAGGAGGTCAAGACCCGCTCGATCCTGACCTGCGAGTCGCACGTCGGCACCTGTGCCATGTGCTACGGCCGTTCGCTGGCCACCGGCAAGCTGGTCGACATCGGCGAGGCGGTCGGCATCATCGCCGCCCAGTCCATCGGTGAGCCCGGTACCCAGCTGACGATGCGTACCTTCCACACCGGTGGTGTGGCCGGTGACGACATCACCCAGGGTCTGCCCCGTGTCGTCGAGCTCTTCGAGGCCCGTACCCCGAAGGGTGTCGCCCCGATCTCCGAGGCCTCCGGCCGCGTGCGGATCGAGGAGACCGAGAAGACCAAGAAGATCGTCGTCACCCCGGACGACGGCAGCGACGAGACGGCGTACCCGATCTCGAAGCGTGCCAAGGTCCTGGTCCGCGAGGGCGACCACGTCGAGGTGGGCCAGCAGCTCACCGTGGGTGCAACCAACCCGCACGACGTGCTGCGCATCCTGGGCCAGCGTGCCGTCCAGGTCCACCTGGTCGGCGAGGTCCAGAAGGTCTACAACTCGCAGGGTGTGTCGATCCACGACAAGCACATCGAGATCATCATCCGGCAGATGCTGCGCCGTGTGACGATCATCGAGTCCGGTGACGCCGAGCTGCTGCCCGGCGAGCTGGTCGAGCGCTCCCGCTTCGAGCAGGAGAACCGTCGTGTGGTCCAGGAGGGCGGTCACCCGGCCTCCGGTCGTCCGCAGCTGATGGGTATCACCAAGGCCTCGCTGGCGACGGAATCCTGGCTGTCGGCCGCCTCCTTCCAGGAGACGACCCGAGTCCTGACGGACGCGGCGATCAACGCCAAGTCCGACAGCCTCATCGGCCTGAAGGAGAACGTCATCATCGGTAAGCTCATCCCGGCCGGTACGGGTCTGTCCCGCTACCGCAACATCCGGGTGGAGCCGACCGAGGAGGCCAAGGCCGCGATGTACTCGGCCGTCGGCTACGACGACATCGACTACTCGCCGTTCGGCACGGGCTCCGGCCAGGCCGTTCCGCTGGAGGACTACGACTACGGTCCGTACAACCAGTAAGGCGTACGTCCACTGAAGGGCGGTCACCCTCCGGGGTGGCCGCCCTTCGGCGTTGCACGGGCCCGGCGTTCGAGTGATCACCTCGTGTCAACGACGGCCGTCGGCGCGTACCCCGGGCCGGTGTGCGCCGTGGCGTGGCCGCCGAGTGCGAACGGAGGTGCCGGCGCCATGACGTCGGCGAGGGACGGGCGGCTCGCCGCGGTGCCGGAGCCCACGCCCGTGTGGGGGGAATCGCGGTGGACGGTGAGCAGGGTCGAGATCACCCGGAGCTGTGCGGGGAGGTGTCCGTCGTGCCGGGTGACGTTGTTCCCCGGACGCCCTGTACGAGCGCACCGGCGCCTCGGAGGCCGGTGCGCCGGTGCAGCCGCAGGTGAGCGGCTCAGAGCGCCAGGACGGCCCCCGGACCGCCCTCAGGGCCGGCATGGGGACGAGCGGCCGGCCCGCGGGGCGAGCGCGGGGGCGGTGGCTCTGGGCGGCTCGGTGGTCGCTGCGGCACCGGCATGGACCTCGGTGTGGCCGCGTGCCCCCGGCCCCGCACGCGGGCCGCTCCGCCCGGCTGACGGGGTGCGGGACGCCCCGGCGGTGGCTGCAGTTCTTCCGAATCGAAGATCACGTAGGGTACGGCGACTTGACATGCTCCGCAGCCCGGGGCCTCCGGACCCCATTTGTTTTGACCGCAGCGAATGAGGTAGGTACGCTCAGACCTTGTGCCTGGGGTGTGCCCTGGCCCTCGTGCGTGCCTACAAACCGCATTCGGGCCGGCAGCGGCCACCGTAATTCGCGCCCTTTCCGCCTCGCGGCGGGAGTCTGGCGGATTCGACACACCCGACCGCGTGGGTCGGCGACGTTCCAGGTTAGCTGTACCTATCGGCACACAGAAACCGGAGAAGTAGTGCCTACGATCCAGCAGCTGGTCCGTAAGGGCCGGCAGGACAAGGTCGAGAAGAACAAGACGCCCGCACTCGAGGGTTCCCCTCAGCGTCGTGGCGTCTGCACGCGTGTGTTCACGACCACCCCGAAGAAGCCGAACTCGGCCCTCCGCAAGGTCGCGCGTGTGCGTCTGACCAGCGGCATCGAGGTCACTGCTTACATTCCGGGTGAGGGACACAACCTGCAGGAGCACTCCATCGTGCTCGTGCGCGGCGGCCGTGTGAAGGACCTGCCGGGTGTTCGCTACAAGATCATCCGCGGTTCGCTCGACACCCAGGGTGTCAAGAACCGCAAGCAGGCTCGCAGCCGTTACGGCGCCAAGAAGGAGAAGTAAGAATGCCTCGTAAGGGCCCCGCCCCGAAGCGCCCGGTCATCATCGACCCGGTCTACGGTTCTCCTCTGGTGACCTCCCTGATCAACAAGGTGCTGCTGAACGGCAAGCGCTCCACCGCCGAGCGCATCGTCTACGGCGCCATGGAGGGCCTGCGCGAGAAGACCGGCAACGACCCGGTCATCACGCTCAAGCGCGCTCTTGAGAACATCAAGCCGACCCTCGAGGTCAAGTCCCGCCGTGTCGGTGGCGCCACCTACCAGGTGCCGGTCGAGGTCAAGCCCGGCCGCGCCAACACCCTGGCGCTGCGCTGGCTGGTCGGTTACTCCCGCGCCCGTCGCGAGAAGACCATGACCGAGCGTCTCCTCAACGAGCTTCTCGACGCCTCGAACGGCCTCGGTGCGGCCGTGAAGAAGCGCGAGGACACCCACAAGATGGCCGAGTCCAACAAGGCCTTCGCGCACTACCGCTGGTAGTCGCTACCCACATCGAGACCGAGAGAAGACTGAAGCCTTATGGCTACCACTTCACTTGACCTGGCCAAGGTGCGCAACATCGGCATCATGGCCCACATCGACGCGGGCAAGACGACCACCACCGAGCGGATCCTGTTCTACACCGGTGTGTCCTACAAGATCGGTGAGGTCCACGACGGCGCTGCCACCATGGACTGGATGGAGCAGGAGCAGGAGCGTGGCATCACGATCACCTCTGCTGCCACCACCTGTCACTGGCCGCTGGAGAACGTCGACCACACCATCAACATCATCGACACCCCGGGTCACGTCGACTTCACCGTCGAGGTGGAGCGCTCCCTGCGCGTGCTCGACGGTGCCGTGACGGTGTTCGACGGTGTCGCCGGCGTGGAGCCCCAGTCCGAGACGGTGTGGCGTCAGGCGGACCGCTACGGCGTTCCGCGTATCTGCTTCGTCAACAAGCTCGACCGGACCGGTGCCGAGTTCCACCGTTGCGTCGACATGATCAGCGACCGCCTGGGTGCGCAGCCGATCGTCATGCAGCTCCCGATCGGTGCCGAGGCCGACTTCAAGGGCGTCATCGACCTCGTGACGATGAAGGCCCTGGTCTGGTCCGCCGAGGCCACCAAGGGCGAGATGTACGACGTCGTCGACATCCCGGACACGCACACCGAGGCTGCCGAGGAGTACCGCGGCAAGCTGCTCGAGGCCGTGGCCGAGAACGACGAAGAGATCATGGAGCTGTACCTGGAGGGCGAGGAGCCCTCCGTGGACCAGCTCTACGCCGCGATCCGTCGTATCACCATCGCGTCCGGCAAGGGCACCGGCACCACCGTGACCCCGGTGTTCTGCGGTACCGCGTTCAAGAACAAGGGCGTCCAGCCCCTGCTCGACGCGGTCGTGCGCTACCTGCCGTCCCCCGTCGACATCGAGGCCATCGAGGGCCACGACGTCAAGGACCCCGAGGTCGTCGTCAAGCGCAAGCCGTCCGACGACGAGCCGCTGTCGGCGCTGGCGTTCAAGATCATGAGCGACCCGCACCTCGGCAAGCTCACCTTCGTCCGGGTCTACTCGGGCCGCCTGGAGTCCGGCACCTCGGTGCTGAACTCCGTCAAGGGCAAGAAGGAGCGCATCGGCAAGATCTACCGCATGCACGCCAACAAGCGTGAGGAGATCGAGTCGGTGGGCGCCGGCGACATCGTCGCCGTCATGGGCCTGAAGCAGACCACCACCGGTGAGACGCTGTCCGACGACAAGAACCCGGTCATCCTGGAGTCCATGGACTTCCCGGCGCCGGTCATCCAGGTCGCCATCGAGCCCAAGTCGAAGGGCGACCAGGAGAAGCTCGGCGTCGCGATCCAGCGCCTGGCCGAGGAGGACCCGTCCTTCCAGGTCCACTCGGACGAGGAGACCGGCCAGACCATCATCGGTGGTATGGGCGAGCTGCACCTCGAGGTGCTGGTCGACCGTATGCGCCGTGAGTTCAAGGTCGAGGCCAACGTCGGCAAGCCGCAGGTGGCGTACCGCGAGACGATCCGCAAGGCCGTCGAGCGCGTCGACTACACCCACAAGAAGCAGACCGGTGGTACCGGTCAGTTCGCGAAGGTGCAGATCGGCATCGAGCCGCTCGAGGGTGGCGACACCTCGTACGAGTTCGTGAACAAGGTGACCGGTGGTCGTATCCCGAAGGAGTACATCCCTTCGGTGGACGCCGGTGCGCAGGAGGCCATGCAGTTCGGCATCCTCGCCGGCTACGAGATGACCGGTGTCCGTGTCATCCTCCACGACGGTGCCTACCACGAGGTCGACTCCTCCGAGCTCGCCTTCAAGATCGCTGGTTCGCAGGCCTTCAAGGAGGCCGCGCGCAAGGCCAGCCCTGTGCTCCTTGAGCCGATGATGGCCGTCGAGGTCACCACGCCCGAGGACTACATGGGCGAGGTCATCGGCGACATCAACTCCCGCCGTGGCCAGATCCAGGCCATGGAGGAGCGGGCTGGTGCCCGCGTCGTGAAGGGCCTCGTGCCCCTGTCGGAGATGTTCGGCTACGTCGGCGACCTCCGCAGCAAGACGTCGGGTCGCGCAAGCTACTCGATGCAGTTCGACTCCTACGCCGAGGTTCCGCGGAACGTCGCCGAGGAGATCATCGCGAAGGCCAAGGGCGAGTAACGCACCGCGTTCACACGCCGTAGGCTTGACTCCGGAGCCTCCAGGGGCAAACGTCCGCAATAGTGAGCGTTTGCCCCGGGTTCCGGGCCTTTACAGCAAAGATCACCTGGCGCCGATGAAGTAAGGCGTACAGAACCACTCCACAGGAGGACCCCAGTGGCGAAGGCGAAGTTCGAGCGGACTAAGCCGCACGTCAACATCGGCACCATCGGTCACATCGACCACGGTAAGACGACCCTCACGGCCGCCATTACCAAGGTGCTGCACGACGCGTACCCGGACCTGAACGAGGCCACCCCGTTCGACAACATCGACAAGGCGCCCGAGGAGCGTCAGCGCGGTATCACCATCTCCATCGCGCACGTCGAGTACCAGACCGAGGCGCGTCACTACGCCCACGTCGACTGCCCGGGTCACGCGGACTACATCAAGAACATGATCACGGGTGCGGCGCAGATGGACGGCGCCATCCTCGTGGTCGCCGCCACCGACGGCCCGATGCCGCAGACCAAGGAGCACGTGCTCCTGGCCCGCCAGGTCGGCGTTCCGTACATCGTCGTCGCCCTGAACAAGGCCGACATGGTGGACGACGAGGAGATCCTGGAGCTCGTCGAGCTCGAGGTCCGTGAGCTCCTCTCCGAGTACGAGTTCCCCGGCGACGACGTTCCGGTCGTCAAGGTCTCCGCGCTCAAGGCCCTCGAGGGCGAGCAGGAGTGGGTGGACTCCGTCCTCAACCTGATGAAGGCCGTCGACGAGTCGATCCCGCAGCCGGAGCGCGACGTCGACAAGCCGTTCCTCATGCCGATCGAGGACGTCTTCACCATCACCGGTCGCGGTACGGTCGTCACCGGCCGTATCGAGCGTGGTGTCCTCAAGGTCAACGAGACCGTCGACATCATCGGCATCAAGACCGAGAAGACCACCACCACGGTCACCGGCATCGAGATGTTCCGCAAGCTGCTCGACGAGGGCCAGGCCGGTGAGAACGTCGGTCTGCTCCTCCGTGGCATCAAGCGCGAGGACGTCGAGCGCGGCCAGGTCATCATCAAGCCGGGCTCGGTCACCCCGCACACCGAGTTCGAGGCGCAGGCCTACATCCTGTCCAAGGACGAGGGTGGCCGCCACACGCCGTTCTTCAACAACTACCGTCCGCAGTTCTACTTCCGCACGACGGACGTGACCGGCGTGGTGACCCTCCCCGAGGGCACCGAGATGGTCATGCCGGGTGACAACACCGAGATGAAGGTGGAGCTCATCCAGCCCGTCGCCATGGAAGAGGGCCTGAAGTTCGCCATCCGTGAGGGTGGCCGCACCGTGGGCGCCGGCCAGGTCACCAAGATCGTCAAGTAAGTTCCGCTTGCTTGAAGGTCACCTGACCTAGGGGAAGGCCCGTACGACTGAGGTCGTACGGGCCTTTTCCGTTTCTCCGGTCCTCCGGTCCTCCGGTCTTCCGGTCCTTCGAAACTATTCGGCGGCCCCGACCGGTTCCCCCCGCTGTCCGCGCCCTCCACTATTTGTCATGGCTCTGAGCAAATAGGAGTGACCCGGGGTGCGGGAGGGGACGTATGTCTGTGGCGCGCAGGACGGTGCTGGGGGCCGGGCTCGGGGCCGTGCCCGTGCCGGCCTCGGGGACGGCCCGGGCCGGTGAGGCGGCGGGCGGCCAGGCGGTGACCGCGGCGGCGGGCGGCCCGACGGTGACGGACCCGGGGGCGTACGTCTCCTTCACGGGCGGGGCGTTCTCGCTCGTGGGCGCGCCGGTGGTGGTGAGCCCGGAGGATCATCCCGGAGTCGTACGGGTCGCGGGGGACCTCCGGGACGACCTCGAACGGGTGACCGGCGTCCGGCCGGGCACGGGTATCGGCCGCTTCCCGGTGCTGCTCGGCACGATCGGCCGCAGCCCTCTGATCGACGGGCTGATCCGGTCCGGGAAGCTCGACGTGACGGGCGTGCGGGGCAGGTGGGAGACCTCGCTGCAGACGGTCGTGGACCACCCGCTGCCCGGGGTGGAGCGGGCGTTCGTGATCGCGGGCAGCGACCCGCGGGGCACGATCTTCGGCGCGTACGACGTCTCCTACGGCATCGGCGTCTCCCCGTGGCACTGGTGGGACGACGTGCCCCCGGCGCGGCGCGACCACGTGTGGGTGAAGCCCGGCCGCTTCACCCAGGGGAGCCCCGCGGTGAAGTACCGGGGCGTCTTCGTCAACGACGAGAATCCCGCGCTCGGCACCTGGGCGCCGGCGTACTTCGGCCCGGGGAAGGCGCCGGGCCACCCCGGAGGCTTCACCGCGGACTTCTACGCGAGGGTCTTCGAGGTGCTGCTGCGCCTGAAGGGCAACTACCTGTGGCCGGCGGTGTGGGGCCGGGCGTTCGCGGAGGACGACCCGGAGAACCACCGGCGGGCCGCCGAGTACGGCATCGTCATGGGCACGTCCCACGAGGCGCCGATGATGCGGGGCATCGAGGAGTGGAACCGGCACGCCGGCTCCGGGACCGACCCCTACGGGGGCACGGGCGAATGGTCGTACCGCCGCAACGCGGAGGCGATCCGCGCGTACTGGCGTGCCGGCATCCAGCGCATGGTCGACCAGGGATTCGAGGGCGTCGTCACGCTCGGCATGCGCGGCAACGGCGACACGAGCCTGCCCGACGGCGACGGCATCGAGCTGATGCAGCAGATCATCGCCGACCAGCGCCGCATCATCGAGGAGGTGACCGGCCGGCCGGCGGCCGAGACGCCCCAGGTCTGGACGCTCTACAAGGAGGTCCAGCGCTACTGGGACCGCGGGCTGCGCGCCCCCGACGACGTCACCGTGGTCCTCACGGACGACAACTGGGGCAACATCCGCAAGCACCCGGACGGTCCGCGGCCCGGCGGCTACGGCCTCTACTACCACTTCGACTACGTCGGCGCCGGCCGCAACTACAAGTGGGTCGACACCGCCAACCTCAGGAACGTCTGGGACCAGCTCCACCAGGCGTACGCCCACGGCAACCACGGCCTGTGGGTGGCCAACGTCGGCGACCTGAAGGGCAACGAACTGCCCACCGAGTTCTTCCTGACGTACGCCTGGAACCCGTCCCGCCTGCCGCTCGACCGCCTCACCGCGTGGGAGGAGCGCTACGCCCGCCAGAACTTCGGCGCGGCCCAGGCCAAGGAGATCGCCTCGCTGCTGGCGGAGTACGGCCGGCTCCAGGGCCGCCGCAAACCCGAGCTGCTCAACCGCCGGATCACCCTCTCGGGCGACCGGGTCGTGTACGACGACCAGCAGACGCCGTACTACTTCGCGCACCGGGAGCTGGAGCGGGTCACCGAGGAGTGGCGCGAGCTGGGCCGCCGCGCCGAACGCGTCGAGCGGAGGCTGCCCGGGGAGCTGCGGGACGCGTGGTTCGAGCTGGCCGGCTACGCGGTCACGGCGACCGCGAACCTGTACGCGCTGCGGGCGGCCGAGTTCACCAACCTGCTGTACGCGGCGCAGGGCCGGGCCGCGACGAACGACCGTGCGGCACAGGCGGAAGCGGCCCTCGACCGGGACCTCGCCCTGGCCGACCGCTTCGGCTCGCGCGTGGCGAACGGCAAGTGGCGGGGCTTCCAGACCCAGCCGCACATCGACTACGGCGACGTGGAGCGCTACGGTCCGAACGCGCCCTGGCAGCAGCCGGAGAAGGACGACGTGGCCCTCCCGGACGTGCTGTTCCCCGCGGTCAGGCGCATCGAGGTGCCCGCCGGGGCGGAACTGGGCGTGTCCGTGGACGGGGCCGAGGACGCCGGTCGGTGGTGGCCCGGAGGCGCTTCCTCGGCCGCGTCCCTGCCGCCGTTCAGCCCGTACCAGACTCGCCCCCGGCAGTACGTGGAGATCTTCAACCGGGGCCGCACGCCCTTCCCCTACGAGGTGTCCGTCTCGGCGCCGTGGCTGCGGGTGGACCGCCCTCGGGGCCGGGTGGAGCAGCAGGTCCGCCTGGAGGTGGAGGTGGACTGGTCCCGGGCACCGGAAGGGCGGGCGGAGGCGACGCTGACGGTGCACGGCGCGGGCGCGTCGGTGCCGGTGCGCTGCGTGGCGGAACGCCCCACGGGCGTGCGGGTGCGGGGCTTCGTGGAGGCCGGCGGCTACGTGGCGGTCGACGCCGATCACTACGACCGCGCCGTCGGCGGGTGGCGCCGCATCGACGGCATCGGACGGACCGGAGCGGGCATGACCCCCTGGCCGGTGACGTCCCCGAGCCGGACCCCGGGCGGCGGCTCACCCCACTTGGAGTACGAGGTGACGCTGCTGTCCGCCGCCACCGAGGTGACCGTGTGGGCCCACCTCTCGCCCCGCAACCCGGCGGTCCCGGGCGTGCGGGGCCTGCGCTACGGCGTCTCGCTGGACGACGGCCCGATCCGCACGGTGGACATCACCGCGGGCGCGGACGACGGCGCCCTGAACACGGTCTGGGCCCGCCACACCTCGGACAACGTCAACGCGACGGCCACCACGCACCCCGTGACGGGGCCGGGCGTCCACCGGCTGAGGTTCTGGATGGTGGACCCGACGGTGGTGGTGCAGCGGCTGCTGATCGACACGGGCGGGCTGCCGGAGCTGTACCTGGGGCCGCTGGAGAGCATGCGGGTGGGGGAGGGTCACTCGTAGAGCGGCAGACCGTCCGTCGCGATCGTCCAGTCGGCGATGGTCACGTCCTCCCCGTAGACGAAGTCCTTACGGGTGGCGTAGCGGGGGCCGTCGGGGGTGGGGTGGATGTCGGTGAGGACGGCGCCGGTGCCGGTGCGGGGGTCGAAGACCGCGTAGACCGGGATGCCCATCAGGGGGTAGTCGCGCATCTTGGTGACCCAGTCGTTGTCCGGGTTGGAGCGGGAGACGATCTCCACGGCGGCGATCAGCGTACGCGGGTCGAAAGCCCCCTTTCCTTCCATGTCCGCCTCGGCGATCACCATGATGTCGGGGCGGCGCATGATGCCTTCCGGCTCCATCTCGACGTCGGGCTCGCCCGTGTGGGCCACGATCTCCTCGGGCATGACCTTCTCCAGTCGTTTCCGGAGACGGAGCGCGGTGAGCTCGTGCGGCCGCACAGGCGACATCATGTCGAGGACGATTCCTTCTTTGGTGATCTCGAACTTGCCGGGGAGGGTGCCGTCCGTGGACTCCACGAAATCGCGCATGGCCCGGTACAGGTGAGAGGTGCCCTGCCGCGCGTTGTCCGGGGCGATGGTCATGGCGCTCGCTCCTCGTCGTCTGTGCCCGGGGGCAAGGATCGTCGCCTTCATGCTAGGCCTCCTCCAGGAGATCGATCGGCTCGGCAGTCGCGGCAGCGACCGGGGGCCGGCGCCCGGAAAGCACGCTCGCAGCCGTCGCAGGTCTGCAGGGGGTGCCGGGCGGCCGGGGGTGGCTCGGGTGCGCGGTACGGGGGCAGGGGCGGAAGCCCGGCCGTCAGGCGGTGGGCCAGGAGGGCGGCCGGGCGGATCAGGGGTTCCTCCGGCAGACCCGTGGTCAGGGCGTGGCGTACGGCGGTGGGGGTGAGGTCCCGCTCCAGCCAGGCCGCGACACCGGGGGCGAGGTGCGCGGCGTCGGTGGCGGACAGCAGCAGGCGGGGGTCCGTGCGGCGCAGGCCGGCCAGGATGTCGGTGGCCGCGCGCAGCAGTGCGGGGGAGGGGTACACCGGTTTCGGCACGGCGGGGAGGGCGGCGCGGCGTGCGGGCTTCTGCTGCGCCGAGGTGGCCGCGCGGCGGCTTCGCGGGGCCTCGGACGCCGCACGCCGCCCGCCGGGCTGGTTGCAGGAGATGGTGCGGGTGACGATGCGGCCGCCGGGGACCCGGGCACGCTCGCGGCGCAGGTAGCCGTGGGCCTCCAGCTCGCGCAGGGCGGCGGCGATACGGGTCGCGCCCTCGGGGAAGCGGGCGGCGAGGGTCTTGATGTCGACGCGGGCGCCGGGCGGCAGCGACTGGATGTGGCAGGCCAGGCCGATGGCGAGCAGCGAGAGGTCGGGGTGCTGGGCGAGGTGGTTGCCGATCACCGTGAACCGGCTGGTGTGGCGGGTGTGGTCGTGGATGAGCCCGCCGCCGTGACCCCGGTTCGGGTGGTTGTCGGCGGTAACGCGGGACTGGGCGCAGGGGGGCGCGCTAGGGTTCTCGTTATCCATCAGGAAGTTGGAGCCTTCCTCGGTGGTCAGGCCCTCGCATGGGATCGCTAGTCCCGGCGAGGGCCGTCGCATGTCTGCGGTGGTGTCGCGCCGAGCGTAAGGCAGACAACCCGCCCCAAATCCAGCCGAGTTGCCGATGTTCACCCTCTGGGGTGAGTCTGCGCCGCGGGCGGGAGGGGTGGGGCTTGGCGGGGTTCTTTCACCCTGGTGTTCCTTGGGGAGGAGCCGCCCGTGCCACCGGAGCGGGGGGCGCCGGGTTCCGGTGCCGGGAGAGCGACCTCCGCCCAGACGGTCTTGCGCGGATGCCGTCCCTCGGTGACGCCCCAGCGGTCGGCCAGGGCCGCGACGAGCACGAGCCCGCGGCCTGATTCGCCGTCCTCGGCCGGGGTGGCGAGCCGGGGCAGCCGGTCACCGCGCGTATCGGTGACCTCGATGCGGAGCGTGCCGCCGACGACGTAGAGCAGCAGCTGGAAGTCACGGCCGGGGACACGGCCGTGGGTGACGGCGTTGGCGGCGAGTTCGGCGACGATCTGGGTCGGCGTCTCCGACGGCAACCCCCATGTGCGCAACTGCTGCTCCGTGAGCAGCCGGGCCAGGCGGGCACCGCGTGGCGTGGGGGACAGGCGGACGCGGAAGTGCGGGATGCGGCCGTCGAGTCGGTTCTCAGGGGCGCCCGTTTCTTGATTCATGTCACTGAGCGTGGCGGAGTCTGCTTCCGTGAAGGGGTCACTACGCCTGCACGTACGGTGACTGTCCCGGGTTTGTCCCGGCTGTCCCACCTGTCTTGGGCGTTGTAGGGGTACGAGTGCGCGCCGGAGGAGGAGCGATGGGTGAGGGAGTGGACGAGGCCGGCTGGGACGTCGAGCCCGGCGACGAGATTGAGCCGGTGGTCCAGGCGGTGGGGCGCCTGCTCAAGGTCTGCCGGGAGGCGGCCGGGGTCTCGGTGCCGGAGCTGGGCGAGGCCATGGGCTACGGCGAGGACATGATCCGCAAGATCGAACGCGGGGCCCGGATCCCCCGCCCGGAGCTGCTGGACAGGGCGGACACGTTCCTGAAGGCCCAGGGCCACCTGAGGGCCTTCACGGAGGACATGAAGAAGGCCCGCTATCCGAAGAAGGTGCGGGAGCTGGCGGAGATGGAGGGGCGGGCGGTGGAGATGTTGCTCTACGGCACCCACAACATCCATGGCCTGCTGCAGACGCCAGAGTACGCTCGGGCGCTGTTCGAAATGAGGCAGCCGGCGCTAAGTGAAGACGTCGTAGAGCGGGAAACTGCGGCACGCATGGCTCGTAAGGCCGTCTTCGAGCGCGAGCCTGCGCCGACGCTCAGCTTCGTCCAGGAACAGGTGACGCTCGAACGTCCCTACGGTGGGAAGATGGTGCTGCGCCGACAGCTGGAACTCCTCATGGAGGTAGCACAGTTGCGGAACGTGACGCTTCAGGTCATGCCGACCGGGCGAGAGGAGAACGCCGGGGCGTCGGGCCTGGTCGAGGTGCTGAAATTCGCCGACGGCACGGCGATCGGACGCTCCGATGGCGCGTTCAACGGTCGCCCGGTCTCCAGCCCCAAAGACCTTCGGATCCTCGAACTACGCTATGGAATGATCCGGGCGCAGGCTCTCACGCCGAGGGAGTCACAGGCCTTCATCGAGCAAGCGCTGGGGAGACTATGAGCACTGCCGAACTCCACTGGTTCAAGAGCAGTTACAGCAGCAGCAGTGAACCCGGCGACTGCCTTGAAGTGGCCCTTGCCTGGTTCAAGAGCAGCTACAGCGACAGCAGCAACGGCAACGACTGCCTCGAAGTCGCCCCCACCCCCACCACCATCCACATCCGCGACTCCAAGCGCCCCCAAGGTCCCCGTCTCACCGCCACCCCGGCCGCCTGGGCGGCGTTCGTCGGTCTGGCCCGGCGGGGCTGAAGGGCAGCGAGCCGGAATCAGCAGCAGTCGGGGCAGTCCGTCAGGGGCGGCGGCTCGGGGAAGGAGCGGTTGCCGTCCAGCCAGTCGCTCAGCCACTGCGCCAGGGTGAACCGCTCCGGGAAGAAGCAGTGGCGCTCGCAGCGTGCGTTCGGTTCCCAGCCCCACATGCGGCCTTCGGCCGTGCTGAAGTCGACGAACCACCAGACGGCGCAGCCCAGCGTCATCAGGGGCACTGTGTGACGCGGGGGCTGCGTGGGTTCCGGCTCGGCCGATCCGAAGTCGCGAGCGAGCTGGAGGAGCGACTCCTCGTCGCTGAACCACCGACCGGTGTCGGTGAGGGACAGGACGTGGAAGCCGGGTCCGAACCCGCCGTCGGCGACTTCGAGGTACAGGCGCCGCAGCAACGCGGGCATGGGCCACCCGACGATGGTCTCCAGCTCGGCGACGGCCTCCGCGGGCGCGGGGGGAGGCAGGCGGTGCGTCCGCGCGAAGTCCCGGACCCGTTCGACGATCTCGTCCTCACTCACCGGCCGATGATCGAGCCGGCGTCCCCGCTTGTCCAGGTCTCGCCGGTCGCCGGCTCTCCTCGGCCCCGCGCAAGGGCTGAGTAGCTGTACTCAGGTGCCTCCCGGACGACGTCGCTACGCTCGCCGCAGCAGTCGTACGGCGCTCTCGGGATGGACGTGGACACCAGTGCTCACAGCGCAATCGCCCCGCCGCCTCGGTGATCGTCCGAGGCTTCACCGGGTGGGCGTCGCCGTCGCCTGTGGCCTCGCCCTCCTCGCGGGAACGGGGTGTTCGAGCGCGATGGATCAGGATGAATCCACCCTGGATGTCGGCGAGGCCAGGGACAAGGCGAAAGCGGTGTCCGGCCGGATCCACGAACTGATCGACATCCGGAAGGGGAAGGTCACCCAGCCGGGTCCCGGTGTCGCCACCTGCGACGAAGACCCTGGTCATCTCTACCGGACCGTGCACGCCTGGTCCGTCTACGGCGTCTCGGAGGACGAGCTGAAGGCCGGTTTCCGGCGTCTCAGGGAAGGTCTTCCGGGGAAGGGCTGGAAGATCGTCCGGTACGGACCGAACAAGAGCGAGGACCGGACGCTCGAGATGACGGCGGACTCGCGGTCCGAGCCCTTCTCGGTGAACGCGGAACTCTGGGTGTCCAGCCCGACGGCCGGCCGCGAGAAGGAGCCCAAGATCCTCGTCAACGTCGTGTCCGGCTGCCGGCGAGCGCCCGAGGGCACGGACCTGAACACGGAGTACTGATCCGCGCCCGGTGACGCCACTGCCCTCCGCAGGGGACCGGCCCCCGCTCGGCCCGCCCGGCGCTCCACCGGTTTGACCTACATCACTTCCGGGGTAATCTCTTCGGCTCGATTGGCGGATGACCTGCCCCATATGGCAGACTGTCCGAGTTGCTCGGTCGAGTGTTGATGCTGCGCGCCTCCCGCCGGGAGGACCGGAAGCGAGTCCCACAGTACTCGTCGTCCTAACTGCCTTCGGGCAGCACTGGGACGGACGTACGGGAATCTTCCGGGAAGTGTGAGCGCGGCACCGGCCAGGCACCCGGTGGGCCTGAGGTCCCCGGCCGCGGTTCCGGAAGGGCCGTGTGCATTCCCGCAGGGATGTTCGAACAAGGGACATTCATGTCAGCGGGAGCGCGACACGCCCGACCGCGTGGGTCGGAGGAACGAAGGCAGCAGAGGGAATCCGCCGGGTTCCAGAGCGTAAGAAGAGACAGGACTACTGAGTAGCCATGGCGGGACAGAAGATCCGCATCCGGCTCAAGGCCTACGACCACGAGGTCATCGACTCCTCGGCGAAGAAGATCGTCGAGACGGTGACCCGCACTGGTGCGTCGGTCGCGGGCCCGGTGCCGCTGCCCACTGAGAAGAACGTGTACTGCGTCATCAAGTCGCCGCACAAGTACAAGGACTCGCGCGAGCACTTCGAGATGCGCACGCACAAGCGCCTGATCGACATCCTCGACCCGACGCCCAAGACCGTTGACTCTCTGATGCGACTCGACCTCCCGGCCGGTGTCGACATCGAGATCAAGCTCTGAGGGCTGGTGATCTGAGAATGGCTAAGCAGATCAAGGGCATCCTGGGCGAGAAGCTCGGCATGACGCAGGTGTGGGACGAGAACAACCGTGTTGTTCCGGTCACCGTCGTCAAGGCCGGCCCCAACGTCGTGACCCAGGTCCGCACGAACGACGTCGACGGCTACGAGTCGGTCCAGATCGCCTTCGGCGAGATCGACCCGCGCAAGGTGAACAAGCCCCTCAAGGGCCACTTCGCCAAGGCCGACGTCACCCCGCGCCGCCACCTCGTCGAGATCCGTACCGCTGACGCCAGCGAGTACACCCTCGGCCAGGAGATCACCGCTGCGGTGTTCGAGGCCGGCGTCAAGGTCGACGTCACCGGCAAGAGCAAGGGCAAGGGCTTCGCCGGTGTCATGAAGCGCCACAACTTCCGTGGCCTCGGCGCCGGACACGGCACCCAGCGCAAGCACCGCTCGCCCGGTTCCATCGGTGGCTGCGCCACCCCGGGCCGCGTGTTCAAGGGCCTCCGCATGGCGGGTCGCATGGGCAACGAGCGGGTCACCACCCAGAACCTGACCGTCCACGCCGTTGACGCGGAGAAGGGTCTGCTGCTCATCAAGGGCGCGGTTCCCGGTCCGAACGGCGGCCTCGTCCTGGTCCGCACCGCGGCCAAGGGGGCCTGAGGTAACCGATGAGCACTGTTGACATCCTTTCGCCGGCTGGCGAGAAGGCCGGTTCCGTCGAGCTCCCCGCGGAGATCTTCGACGCCAAGGTCAGCGTTCCGCTGATCCACCAGGTCGTCGTCGCGCAGCTGGCCGCTGCCCGTCAGGGCACGCACAAGACCAAGACCCGTGGCGAAGTCCGTGGTGGTGGCAAGAAGCCGTACCGCCAGAAGGGCACCGGTCGCGCCCGTCAGGGTTCGACCCGCGCGCCGCAGTTCGCCGGTGGTGGCGTCGTGCACGGTCCCGTGCCGCGTGACTACTCGCAGCGCACCCCGAAGAAGATGAAGGCCGCCGCCCTGCGCGGTGCCCTCACCGACCGGGCGCGTCACAACCGCATCCACGTCGTCTCCGGCGTGGTCGAGGGCGAGACCCCCAGCACCAAGGCCGCCAAGTCGCTGTTCGGCAAGATCTCGGAGCGCAAGAACCTGCTCCTGGTCGTCGACCGCGCCGACGAGGCCGCGTGGCTGTCCGCCCGCAACCTGCCCCAGGTCCACATCCTGGAGCCGGGCCAGCTGAACACGTACGACGTTCTCGTCTCGGACGACGTGGTCTTCACCCAGGCCGCTTTCGAGTCCTTCGTCGCCGGCCCGAAGGCCAACGACACTGAAGGGAGCGAGGTCTGATGGCCATCCGTCACCCCGCTATCGCCTCGAAGGCCGCCAAGGCCGCCAAGGCCGCGCGCGTCGCCAAGGCGCGTCGTCACGCCGCCGAGGGCAAGAACACCGTCGAGACCCCGCTGAGCAAGTCGTACACGGACCCCCGTGACGTCCTGCTGAAGCCGGTCGTCTCCGAGAAGAGCTACGCGCTCCTCGACGAGAACAAGTACACGTTCATCGTCGACCCGAACGCCAACAAGACCCAGATCAAGCAGGCCGTCCAGGCGGTCTTCGACGTCAAGGTCACCGGGGTCAACACGATCAACCGCCAGGGCAAGCGCAAGCGGACCCGCACCGGCTTCGGCCAGCGCGCGGCGACCAAGCGCGCGATCGTGACCCTCGCCGAGGGCGACCGTATCGACATCTTCGGCGGTCCGACCGCGTAAGCGGGTCGGATCGTCCGATATCGGACGAGGACTGAGAAATGGGAATCCGCAAGTACAAGCCGACTACGCCGGGCCGTCGTGGCGCCAGCGTTGCCGACTTCGTCGAGGTCACGCGGTCCACGCCGGAGAAGTCGCTGGTCCGTCCCCTGCACAGCAAGGGCGGCCGTAACAACGCCGGTCGTGTGACCGTTCGCCACCAGGGTGGCGGACACAAGCGCGCCTACCGTGTGATCGACTTCCGTCGTCACGACAAGGACGGCGTGCCGGCGAAGGTCGCGCACATCGAGTACGACCCCAACCGCACCGCGCGCATCGCGCTGCTGCACTACGCCGACGGCGAGAAGCGCTACATCCTCGCCCCGCGCAACCTGCAGCAGGGCGACACCGTGGAGAACGGTCCCGGGGCCGACATCAAGCCGGGCAACAACCTGGCCCTCCGCAACATCCCGGTCGGTACCACGATCCACGCGATCGAGCTCCGTCCCGGTGGCGGTGCCAAGTTCGCCCGCTCCGCCGGTGCCTCCGTGCAGCTGCTCGCGAAGGAGGGCGCCTACGCCCACCTGCGCATGCCGTCCGGTGAGATCCGCCTGGTCGACGTGCGCTGCCGCGCCACCGTCGGCGAGGTCGGCAACGCCGAGCAGAGCAACATCAACTGGGGCAAGGCGGGCCGCAAGCGGTGGCTGGGCGTTCGCCCGACCGTCCGTGGTGTGGTCATGAACCCGGTTGACCACCCGCACGGTGGTGGTGAGGGCCGGACCTCCGGTGGTCGCCACCCTGTGTCCCCGTGGGGCAAGAAGGAAGGCCGTACTCGTTCGCCCAAGAAGGCGTCGAACAAGTACATCGTCCGCCGCCGCAAGACGAACAAGAAGCGCTAAGGACGGGTTGAGATGCCTCGTAGCTTGAAGAAGGGGCCCTTCGTCGACGACCACCTGATGAAGAAGGTGGACACGCAGAACGAAGCCGGCACCAAGAACGTCATCAAGACCTGGTCCCGTCGCTCGATGATCGTCCCGGCCATGCTCGGCCACACGATCGCGGTGCACAACGGCAAGACCCACATCCCGGTGTTCGTCACCGAGTCGATGGTCGGCCACAAGCTCGGCGAGTTCTCGCCGACGCGCACCTTCCGGGGTCACGTCAAGGAAGACCGGAAGTCGAAGCGCCGCTAGTAGCGGATCGCATTCAGACACGTAAGTAACTGAAGGGACAACCATGGAAGCCAGGGCCCAGGCGCGGTACATCCGCGTCACGCCCATGAAGGCCCGCCGCGTGGTGGACCTCATCCGTGGCATGGACGCCACGGAGGCCCAGGCCGTCCTGCGATTCGCTCCGCAGGCCGCCTCGGTGCCGGTGGGCAAGGTGCTGGACAGCGCCATTGCCAACGCCGCGCACAACTACGACCACACCGATGTCGACAGCCTCTTCATTTCCGAGGCCTACGTCGACGAGGGCCCGACCCTGAAGCGGTTCCGTCCGCGCGCCCAGGGCCGTGCCTACCGGATCCGCAAGCGGACCAGCCACATCACCGTGGTCGTCAGCAGCAAGGAAGGAACCCGGTAATGGGCCAGAAGGTAAACCCGCACGGGTTCCGGCTCGGTGTCACGACCGACTTCAAGTCGCGTTGGTACGCCGACAAGCTGTACAAGGACTACGTCAAGGAAGACGTCGCCATCCGTCGGATGATGACGTCCGGCATGGAGCGCGCCGGCATCTCCAAGGTCGAGATCGAGCGCACCCGTGACCGCGTGCGTGTGGACATCCACACCGCTCGCCCGGGCATCGTCATCGGCCGCCGTGGCGCCGAGGCCGACCGCATCCGCGGTGACCTGGAGAAGCTGACCGGCAAGCAGGTCCAGCTGAACATCCTTGAGGTCAAGAACCCGGAGACGGACGCTCAGCTGGTGGCCCAGGCCGTCGCCGAGCAGCTGTCCTCCCGCGTCTCCTTCCGTCGGGCCATGCGCAAGAGCATGCAGTCCGCCATGAAGGCCGGCGCCAAGGGCATCAAGATCCAGTGCGGTGGCCGCCTCGGCGGCGCCGAGATGTCCCGCTCGGAGTTCTACCGCGAGGGCCGCGTGCCCCTGCACACGCTCCGCGCGAACGTGGACTACGGCTTCTTCGAGGCCAAGACGACCTTCGGCCGCATCGGTGTGAAGGTCTGGATCTACAAGGGCGACGTCAAGAACATCGCCGAGGTCCGCGCCGAGAACGCCGCCGCCCGTGCGGGCAACCGCCCGGCTCGCGGTGGCAACGACCGCCCGGCCCGTGGTGGCCGCGGTGGCGAGCGGCGCGGTCGCAAGCCGCAGCAGGCTGCCGGCGCCGAGGCCCCCAAGGCCGAGGCCCCCGCGGCTGCCGCTCCGGCTGAGAGCACCGGAACGGAGGCCTGACCGAAATGCTGATCCCCCGTAGGGTCAAGCACCGCAAGCAGCACCACCCGAAGCGCAACGGTATGTCCAAGGGTGGAACGCAGGTTGCGTTCGGCGAGTACGGCATCCAGGCGCTGACCCCGGCCTACGTCACGAACCGCCAGATCGAGGCGGCTCGTATCGCGATGACCCGTCACATCAAGCGTGGCGGCAAGGTCTGGATCAACATCTACCCGGACCGTCCCCTCACCAAGAAGCCCGCCGAGACCCGCATGGGTTCCGGTAAGGGTTCCCCGGAGTGGTGGATTGCGAACGTCAAGCCCGGACGCGTGATGTTCGAGCTGTCGTACCCCAACGAGAAGATCGCCCGTGAGGCGCTGACTCGTGCGGCCCACAAGCTGCCGATGAAGTGCCGGATCGTCAAGCGCGAGGCAGGTGAAGCGTGATGTCGGCCGGTACCAAGGCGTCCGAGCTGCGCGAGCTGGGCAACGAGGAGCTTCTGGCGAAGCTCCGCGAGGCCAAGGAAGAGCTGTTCAACCTCCGCTTCCAGGCGGCGACGGGTCAGCTCGAGAACCACGGTCGGCTGAAGGCCGTCCGTAAGGACATCGCGCGGATCTACACCCTGATGCGTGAGCGCGAGCTGGGCATCGAGACGGTGGAGAGCGCCTGATGAGCGAGAGCAACGTGACTGAGAACACCGAGGCACGCGGATTCCGCAAGACCCGTGAGGGTCTGGTCGTCAGCGACAAGATGGACAAGACCGTCGTCGTCGCCGTCGAGGACCGTGTCAAGCACGCGCTGTACGGCAAGGTCATCCGCCGTACGAACAAGCTCAAGGCCCACGACGAGCAGAACGCTGCGGGCGTCGGCGACCGCGTCCTCCTCATGGAGACCCGGCCGCTGTCCGCGACGAAGCGCTGGCGCGTCGTCGAGATCCTCGAGAAGGCCAAGTAATTCTCCTGCGGGGCGCCCCTCGCAGGACAGTTCCGCCAGGCTCCGGGGGACCGCTCGCTGAGCGGCCCCCGGGGAACCGGCAGACATTCAGGAGATAGACGTGATCCAGCAGGAGTCGCGACTGCGTGTCGCCGACAACACTGGTGCGAAGGAGATCCTTTGCATCCGTGTGCTCGGTGGCTCCGGTCGCCGCTACGCGGGCATCGGTGACGTCATCGTCGCCACCGTCAAGGACGCGATCCCCGGTGGCAACGTGAAGAAGGGTGACGTCGTCAAGGCGGTCATCGTTCGCACCGTCAAGGAGCGCCGCCGTCCGGACGGCTCGTACATCCGCTTCGACGAGAACGCCGCCGTCATTCTGAAGAACGACGGCGACCCTCGCGGCACCCGCATCTTCGGCCCGGTCGGCCGTGAGCTGCGCGAGAAGAAGTTCATGAAGATCATCTCGCTCGCGCCGGAGGTGCTGTAAGCATGAAGATCAAGAAGGGCGACCTGGTCCAGGTCATCACCGGCAAGGACAAGGGCAAGCAGGGCAAGGTCATTGCCGCTTACCCGCGCGAGGAGCGTGTCCTGGTCGAGGGTGTCAACCGGGTCAAGAAGCACACCAAGGCCGGTCCGACCGCCAGCGGTTCGCAGGCCGGCGGCATCGTGACCACCGAGGCCCCGATCCACGTGTCCAACGTCCAGCTGGTCGTGGAGAAGGACGGCCAGAAGGTCGTCACGCGCGTCGGTTACCGCTTCGACGATGAGGGCAACAAGATCCGCGTTGCCAAGCGGACGGGTGAGGACATCTGATGGCTACCACCACCACTCCGCGTCTGAAGACGAAGTACCGCGAGGAGATCGCGGGCAAGCTGCGTGACGAGTTCAAGTACGAGAACGTCATGCAGGTTCCCGGCCTCGTCAAGATCGTGGTCAACATGGGTGTCGGCGACGCCGCCCGTGACTCGAAGCTGATCGAGGGCGCGATCCGCGACCTGACCACCATCACCGGTCAGAAGCCGGCCGTCACCAAGGCCCGCAAGTCCATCGCGCAGTTCAAGCTGCGTGAGGGCCAGCCGATCGGTGCCCACGTCACGCTCCGTGGCGACCGCATGTGGGAGTTCCTGGACCGCACCCTGTCGCTCGCGCTCCCGCGCATCCGCGACTTCCGCGGCCTGTCCCCCAAGCAGTTCGACGGCCGTGGCAACTACACCTTCGGTCTCACGGAGCAGGTCATGTTCCACGAGATCGACCAGGACAAGATCGACCGTGTCCGGGGTATGGACATCACCGTGGTGACCACGGCGACCAACGACGAAGAGGGCCGCGCCCTTCTCCGTCACCTCGGCTTCCCGTTCAAGGAGGCGTGAGCGAGATGGCGAAGAAGGCTCTCATCGCGAAGGCTGCTCGCAAGCCCAAGTTCGGTGTGCGTGGCTACACCCGCTGCCAGCGCTGCGGTCGTCCCCACTCCGTGTACCGCAAGTTCGGTCTCTGCCGCGTGTGCCTTCGTGAGATGGCTCACCGTGGCGAGCTGCCGGGCGTGACCAAGAGCTCCTGGTAATCCCGACTTTTAGGGATTCCTGGACCTCTCGGTAAGCAACCCGGACGGCAGGGGCCCCTCCCCCCATGGCTTAGGCTAGGAGGGTTGGGCCTCTGCCGCCCGTACGACTTACTACGCCGTAGGTCCCCGCACCGCACCCGTCCCGTCTGAACAAGTACGGGGAGAGGGATGGCGCATATAGGAAACCCCGGCGAGAAAGGCCACAGGCCAATTCATGACCATGACTGATCCGATCGCAGACATGTTGACGCGTCTGCGGAACGCGAACTCGGCGTACCACGACTCGGTGTCGATGCCGCACTCCAAGATCAAGTCGCACATCGCGGAGATCCTCCAGCAGGAGGGCTTCATCACGGGCTGGAAGGTCGAGGACGCCGAGGTCGGCAAGAACCTCGTCCTGGAGCTGAAGTTCGGCCCCAACCGTGAGCGCTCCATCGCGGGCATCAAGCGGATCTCCAAGCCCGGTCTCCGGGTCTACGCGAAGTCCACCAACCTGCCGAAGGTGCTCGGCGGCCTGGGCGTGGCGATCATCTCCACGTCGCACGGGCTCCTCACCGACAAGCAGGCCGGCAAGAAGGGCGTGGGTGGGGAAGTCCTCGCCTACGTCTGGTAGCAGAAGGGAACGGAGGAAACAGCTATGTCGCGCATCGGCAAGCTCCCCATCGCGGTTCCCGCCGGCGTGGACGTCACCATCGACGGCCGTACGGTTTCGGTCAAGGGCCCCAAGGGCTCGCTGACCCACACCGTTGCCGCGCCGATCGACATCGCTAAGGGCGAGGACGGCACCCTCCAGGTGCTGCGCCCGAACGACGAGCGTCAGAGCAAGGCCCTGCACGGCCTCTCCCGCACGCTGGTGGCGAACATGATCACCGGCGTGACCCAGGGTTACGTGAAGAAGCTCGAGATCAGCGGTGTCGGTTACCGAGTGACCGCCAAGGGTTCCAACCTGGAGTTCGCTCTCGGTTACAGCCACCCGATCCTGGTCGAGGCCCCCGAGGGCATCACCTTCAAGGTGGAGACCCCGACCCGTTTCTCGGTCGAGGGCATCGACAAGCAGAAGGTCGGCGAGGTTGCGGCCAACATCCGCAAGCTGCGCAAGCCTGACCCGTACAAGGCCAAGGGCGTCAAGTACGAGGGCGAAGTCATCCGCCGCAAGGTCGGAAAGGCGGGTAAGTAAGCCATGGCATACGGGCAGAAGATCCTCAAGGGCGACGCCTACAAGCGCGCCGCGATCAAGCGCCGTCACATCCGGATCCGCAAGAACCTTTCCGGTACGGCGGAGCGTCCCCGTCTGGTCGTGACCCGCTCCAACCGCCACATCGTGGCGCAGGTGATCGACGACCTGAAGGGTCACACCCTGGCTTCGGCGTCCACTCTGGACAGCTCGATCCGCGGTGGCGAGGGCGACAAGTCCGCGCAGGCCAAGCAGGTCGGCGCCCTGGTCGCCGAGCGTGCCAAGGCCGCCGGTGTCGAGGCCGTCGTGTTCGACCGTGGTGGCAACCAGTACGCCGGGCGCATCGCCGCCCTGGCGGACGCCGCCCGCGAAGCCGGGCTCAAGTTCTGAGCCGCTTGTAGCTAGCGGAAAGAGAGAGGTAATCCAATGGCTGGACCCCAGCGCCGCGGAAGCGGTGCCGGTGGCGGCGAGCGGCGGGACCGGAAGGGCCGTGACGGCGGCGCTGCTGCCGCCGAGAAGACCGCGTACGTTGAGCGCGTCGTCGCGATCAACCGCGTCGCCAAGGTTGTGAAGGGTGGTCGTCGCTTCAGCTTCACCGCGCTGGTCGTGGTGGGCGACGGTGACGGCACCGTGGGTGTCGGTTACGGCAAGGCCAAGGAGGTGCCGGCCGCCATCGCCAAGGGTGTTGAGGAGGCCAAGAAGCACTTCTTCAAGGTCCCCCGGATCCAGGGCACCATCCCTCACCCCATCCAGGGTGAGAAGGCCGCCGGCGTCGTGCTGCTCAAGCCCGCGTCCCCGGGTACCGGTGTTATCGCCGGTGGTCCGGTGCGTGCCGTGCTCGAGTGCGCCGGTATCCACGACGTGCTGTCGAAGTCGCTCGGCTCCGACAACGCGATCAACATCGTGCACGCGACCGTGGAGGCCCTGAAGGGCCTGCAGCGTCCCGAGGAGATCGCGGCCCGCCGTGGTCTGCCGCTCGAGGACGTCGCTCCCGCGGCTCTGCTGCGTGCGCGTGCCGGGGCGGGTGCGTAATCATGGCGCAGCTCAAGATCACGCAGGTCAAGTCCTACATCGGCAGCAAGCAGAACCACCGCGACACCCTGCGCTCCCTTGGTCTCAAGGGCATCAACACGCAGGTCGTCAAGGAGGACCGCCCCGAGTTCCGCGGCATGGTGCACACCGTCCGCCACCTCGTGACGGTCGAGGAGGTCGACTGATCATGGCGGAGCAGAACCCGCTCAAGATCCACAACCTCCGTCCCGCCCCGGGCGCCAAGACCGCCAAGACCCGTGTCGGTCGTGGTGAGGCGTCGAAGGGTAAGACGGCCGGTCGTGGTACCAAGGGCACCAAGGCCCGCTACCAGGTTCCGGAGCGCTTCGAGGGCGGCCAGATGCCGCTCCACATGCGCCTCCCGAAGCTGAAGGGCTTCAAGAACCCGTTCAAGACCGAGTTCCAGGTCGTGAACCTCGACAAGCTGGCCGCGCTCTACCCCGAGGGTGGCGAGGTCACGGTCGAGGGTCTGGTGGCCAAGGGTGCCGTTCGCAAGAACAGCCTCGTCAAGGTCCTCGGCCAGGGCGAGATCTCCGTGGCGCTGCAGGTGACGGTCGACGCCGTCTCCGGCTCCGCCAAGGAGAAGATCACCGCCGCCGGCGGTACGGTCACCGAGCTCGTCTGAGTCCTTCAGGCGACGCGTCGATGACGTAAACGATCCCGACCGGGGATACCTCACAATGGGGTATCCCCGGTTGGTCGTTCCTAGGGAGGCAGTGTCGCCGGTAAGGTGGCCTGCACTGTTCTTTTTCGTATTCGTCGAACCTCAGACCGTCACCCTTGACGCAGTTGCGCGGGGGTCGCAGGAGGCACCGTGCTCACCGCGTTCGCCCGGGCGTTCAGGACGCCCGACCTGCGCAAGAAGCTGCTCTTCACGCTGGGCATCATCGTGGTCTACCGGGTCGGTACCCACATCCCGATCCCCGGCGTGAACTACAAGGCAGTCCAGACCTGTGTGAACGAGGCAGGGGCCAACCAGGGCCTGTTCGGCCTCGTGAACATGTTCAGCGGTGGTGCGCTGCTGCAGATCACGATCTTCGCGCTCGGCATCATGCCGTACATCACGGCCAGCATCATCCTTCAGCTGCTGACCGTGGTCATCCCGCGCCTGGAGGCCCTGAAGAAGGAGGGCCAGGCCGGTACGGCGAAGATCACGCAGTACACCCGCTACCTCACCGTCGCGCTCGCCATCCTGCAGGGCACCGGCCTGGTCGCCACCGCCCGCAACGGCGCGCTCTTCAACGGCTGCTCGGTCGCCACGAGCATCGTCCCGGACCAGGCGATCTTCACCACGATCACCATGGTCATCTGTCTGACCGCCGGCACGGCCGTCGTCATGTGGCTCGGTGAGCTGGTCACCGACCGCGGCATCGGCAACGGCATGTCGATCCTGATGTTCATCTCGATCGCCGCGACCTTCCCGTCCGCGCTGTGGGCCATCAAGAAGCAGGGCACGCTGGCCGGCGGCTGGATCGAGTTCGGCACCGTCATCGCGGTGGGCCTGGTCATGGTCGGGCTCGTCGTCTTCGTCGAGCAGGCCCAGCGGCGCATCCCGGTGCAGTACGCGAAGCGCATGATCGGGCGCCGCTCCTACGGCGGTACGTCCACCTACATCCCGCTCAAGGTGAACCAGGCGGGTGTGATTCCCGTCATCTTCGCCTCCTCGCTGCTCTACATTCCGGCGCTGGTGGCACAGTTCGCGGGGGGCAAGTCGGACTGGAAGGCCTGGATCGAGGCGAACCTCACCAAGGGCGACCATCCGATTTACATCGTTTCGTACTTCTTGCTCATCGTTTTCTTCGCGTTCTTCTACGTCGCTATCTCCTTCAACCCCGAGGAAGTAGCCGACAACATGAAGAAGTATGGTGGCTTCATCCCGGGCATCCGGGCTGGCCGACCGACCGCTGAGTACCTCAGCTACGTGCTCAACCGGATCACCTGGCCGGGTTCGCTGTATCTGGGTCTGATCGCTCTCGTACCGACAATGGCGTTGGTGGGCTTTGGGGCAAGCCAGAACTTCCCCTTCGGCGGGACCAGCATCCTCATCATCGTGGGTGTCGGCCTTGAGACGGTGAAGCAGATCGAGAGCCAGCTCCAGCAGCGCAATTACGAAGGGTTCCTCCGCTGATGCGTATCGTCCTCGTCGGGCCGCCGGGTGCCGGTAAGGGAACGCAAGCCGTCCGGCTCGCAGAGAAGCTGGCCGTCCCGCACATCTCCACGGGCGACCTCTTCCGGGCCAACATCAGCCAGCAGACCGAGCTGGGCAAGCTCGCGAAGTCCTACATGGACGCCGGCAACCTCGTCCCGGACGAGGTGACCATCGCGATGGCCAAGGACCGCATGGAGCAGCCCGACGCGGAGAACGGCTTCCTGCTCGACGGCTTCCCGCGCAACGTCTCGCAGGCCCAGGCGCTGGACCAGCTGCTGCAGGACGAGGGCATCACGCTGGACGCCGTCCTGGACCTGGAGGTCCCCGAGGACGAGGTCGTCAAGCGGATCGCCGGCCGGCGCATCTGCCGCAACGACTCCTCCCACGTCTTCCACGTGTCGTACAACGCGCCGAAGCAGGAGGGCGTGTGCGACGTCTGCGGCGGCGAGCTGTACCAGCGCGACGACGACCGCGAGGAGACCGTCCGCACGCGGCTGGAGGTCTACCACACGCAGACCGAGCCGATCATCGACTACTACAAGGCACAGGGCCTGGTCGTGACGATCTCCTCCCTGGGCCCGGTGGCCGAGATCACCGAGCGGGCCCTGGAGGCCCTCAAGCGCGAGAAGGCCGGGAAGTAGCTTCCGGGCCCTACGGCCGCGGTGCCCTGCCGGGCGCCGCGGCCGTACTGTTGTACAGGTACCCCCAGTCGACGTGAGTGACGGAGAGCGCAGGCCCCCATGGTGCAGATCAAGACCCCCGAGCAGATCGCGAAGATGCGGGCGGCGGGCCTGGTCGTAGCCGCCATCCACGCGGCGACGCGTGAGGCCGCGGTGCCGGGCGCCACCACGAAGGACCTGGACGAGGTGGCCCGCAAGGTCCTCGCCGAGCACGGCGCGAAGTCGAACTTCCTGGGCTACGGCGGCTTCCCGGCCACCATCTGCACCTCCGTGAACGACGTGGTCGTGCACGGCATCCCCTCCGACGACGTCGTCCTCAAGGACGGCGACATCATCTCCATCGACTGCGGCGCGGTCGTCGACGGCTGGCACGGCGACGCCGCCTACACGGCCTTCGTCGGCTCCGGTCACTCCCCGGAGCTGGTCGAGCTCTCCCGGGTGACGGAGGAGTCGATGTGGGCCGGCATCGCGGCCATGAAGCAGGGCAACCGCCTGGTCGACGTCTCCCGGGCGATCGAGACGTACATCCGCCGCCAGCCGAAGCCGGGCGGCGGTCGCTACGGCATCATCGAGGACTACGGCGGCCACGGCATCGGCACCGAGATGCACATGGACCCGCACCTGCTGAACTACGTCGACCGCCGCCGCGGCAAGGGCCCCAAGCTGGTCCCCGGCTTCTGCCTCGCCATCGAGCCGATGGTCTCCCTCGGCACCCCGCGGACCGAGGTCCTCTCCGACGACTGGACGGTCATCACGACCGACGGCACCTGGTCCTCCCACTGGGAGCACTCGGTCGCCCTGACGGAGCAGGGCCCCCTCGTCCTCACCGCCCCCGACGGCGGCAAGGCCAAGCTCGCCGAGTACGGCGTCACGGCGGCACCGGATCCGCTTGCTTAACGATCACCCCGAAGGGCAGACTTCCTCGATTCGCCTTTCGGGGTGCGCCGACGTAGACTGACTCGTCGGCTCTCGTGCACCCGCATGTCCGCATGCTTGAAAGTGTGACGGAGTCGATCAAGGTAGTCGATTCGAAGGGCGAAGCGTGGCCAAGAAGCAAGGTGCCATCGAGATCGAGGGCACTGTCGTCGAGTCTCTGCCGAACGCCATGTTCAAGGTCGAGCTCCAGAACGGCCACCAGGTCCTGGCACACATCAGCGGCAAGATGCGTATGCACTACATCCGCATCCTCCCTGACGACCGGGTCGTGGTGGAGCTGTCTCCGTACGACCTGACGCGTGGCCGGATCGTCTACCGGTACAAGTAGATCTTGCCCGCGCCCCGGGCCCGCCCGGTGCGATGGCACTGACCCGGAGAACCTCACCCCATGAAGGTCAAGCCGAGCGTCAAGAAGATCTGCGACAAGTGCAGGGTGATCCGCCGTCACGGCCGGGTCATGGTCATCTGCGAGAACCCGCGCCACAAGCAGCGCCAGGGCTGACGCACGACCATCACCCTCTGCACCTCTATCGCAGAGTTTCGCGCGACGCGAGCTGAATATGTTCATACGCAGAGCCCGAGCCATCCAGCTCGACACCCCCGGTTCGGAGGCCGGGGACCCGGTTCGTACCTAGTACGGCGGCCGGGAGCCGGCTCTGTGGAAGACCTCCGAAAGACTCACCAGGAGCCATTGAATGGCACGCGTTTCCGGTGTCGACATCCCGCGCGACAAGCGCGTGGAGATCGCCCTCACCTATGTGTTCGGCATCGGCCGGACCCTCTCGAAGGAGACGCTGGCTGCGACCGGCGTCGACCCGAACACCCGCGTCCGTGACCTGTCCGAAGAGCAGCTGGTCGCGATCCGCGAGTACGTCGACAACAACATCAAGACCGAGGGTGACCTCCGTCGCGAGATCCAGGCCGACATCCGCCGCAAGGTCGAGATCGGTACCTACCAGGGTCTCCGTCACCGTCGCGGTCTGCCCGTCCGCGGTCAGCGCACCAGCACCAACGCCCGCACCCGCAAGGGCCCGCGTCGCGCCATCGCCGGCAAGAAGAAGCCGGGCAAGAAGTAGTCCGCAGCGGACACCCTGTCCACGGTCTTCGCTGTAGGACCGACCACCTCCATAGGAGTTAGTAGATGCCCCCCAAGGGTCGTCAGGGCGCTGCCAAGAAGGTGCGCCGCAAGGAAAAGAAGAACGTCGCTCACGGCCACGCGCACATCAAGAGCACGTTCAACAACACGATCGTCTCGATCACGGACCCGTCCGGCAACGTGATCTCCTGGGCCTCCGCCGGCCACGTCGGCTTCAAGGGCTCCCGGAAGTCCACGCCGTTCGCCGCGCAGATGGCCGCCGAGTCGGCTGCCCGCCGCGCCCAGGAGCACGGCATGCGCAAGGTCGACGTGTTCGTCAAGGGCCCGGGCTCCGGTCGTGAGACCGCGATCCGCTCCCTGCAGGCCACGGGCCTCGAGGTCGGCTCCATCCAGGACGTCACCCCGACCCCGCACAACGGCTGCCGCCCGCCGAAGCGCCGTCGCGTCTGACGCACCGGCTGCTTCAGGGTTTTTCGGGCGGTACGGCCCCGTGAAAAGGGCCGTATCGCCCGTACCCTTGCAGTACCCGCACTTCTCACGGGTGCGGTTTCCGTCGGACGTCAAATAGCGGGCGTCCACGAAAGAAGGATCTGATCCACACATGCTGATCGCTCAGCGCCCCTCGTTGACCGAAGAGGTCGTCGACGAGTTCCGCTCCCGGTTCGTGATCGAGCCGCTGGAGCCGGGCTTCGGCTACACCCTCGGCAACTCCCTCCGCCGTACCCTCCTGTCCTCGATCCCCGGTGCCGCTGTCACCAGCATCCGGATCGACGGCGTGCTGCACGAGTTCACCACCGTGCCGGGCGTCAAGGAGGACGTCACCGACCTGATCCTGAACATCAAGCAGCTGGTCGTCTCCTCGGAGCACGACGAGCCGGTCGTGATGTACCTGCGCAAGCAGGGCCCGGGTCTGGTCACCGCCGCCGACATCGCGCCCCCGGCCGGTGTCGAGGTGCACAACCCCGACCTCGTCCTCGCCACGCTCAACGGCAAGGGCAAGCTGGAGATGGAGCTGACCGTCGAGCGCGGTCGCGGCTACGTCTCCGCCGTGCAGAACAAGCAGGTGGGCCAGGAGATCGGCCGTATCCCGGTCGACTCGATCTACTCGCCGGTTCTGAAGGTCACGTACAAGGTCGAGGCCACGCGTGTCGAGCAGCGCACCGACTTCGACAAGCTGATCGTCGACGTCGAGACCAAGCAGGCGATGCGTCCGCGTGACGCCATGGCCTCCGCGGGCAAGACGCTGGTCGAGCTGTTCGGTCTCGCCCGCGAGCTGAACATCGACGCCGAGGGCATCGACATGGGCCCGTCCCCGACGGACGCCGCCCTGGCCGCCGACCTCGCGCTGCCGATCGAGGAGCTGGAGCTCACGGTCCGCTCCTACAACTGCCTCAAGCGCGAGGGCATCCACTCCGTGGGTGAGCTCGTGGCGCGCTCCGAGGCCGACCTGCTGGACATCCGCAACTTCGGTGCGAAGTCCATCGACGAGGTCAAGGCGAAGCTGGCCGGCATGGGCCTGGCCCTCAAGGACAGCCCGCCCGGATTCGACCCGACCGCCGCCGCGGACGCCTTCGGCGCCGACGACGACGCGGACGCGGGCTTCGTGGAGACCGAGCAGTACTGACAGCTCGGGCTCGACGGTCCGTTTTCGGCTGCCGGCCCGCTGTCGGCTGGTCGCGCAGTTCCCCGCGCCCTTCCGGGCGCGGGGTCTCCGACAGGCAACCGCCTGCTCGGATACTGACCCCGGTACCTGATACGGCCAGGGCAGACACACAGGAGAAGAACCATGCCGAAGCCCACCAAGGGTGCCCGTCTGGGCGGCAGTGCCGCGCACGAGAAGCTGCTCCTCGCGAACCTCGCGAAGAGCCTCTTCGAGCACGGCCGCATCACCACCACCGAGGCGAAGGCCCGTCGCCTGCGCCCGTACGCCGAGCGTCTGATCACCAAGGCGAAGAAGGGCGACCTTCACAACCGCCGTCAGGTGCTCCAGGTCATCACGGACAAGAGCATCGTCCACACGCTCTTCACCGAGATCGGCCCGCGGTACGAGAACCGTCCCGGTGGCTACACCCGCATCACCAAGATCGGTAACCGCCGTGGCGACAACGCGCCCATGGCCGTCATCGAGCTGGTCGAGGCGCTGACGGTGCAGCAGAACGCCGTGGGTGAGGCCGAGGCCGCCACCAAGCGTGCGGTCAAGGAGGCCGATGAGGCCAAGGTTGCCGAGACCACCGAGGCCCCGGCCGAGGAGGCCGCTGCCGAGGAGTCCAAGGACGCCTGAGGCTCCGCCTGACACGGAAAGCGGGTCCGCCCTTCGGGGCGGGCCCGCTTTCCCGTTTCTTTCACAGGGCGCGGCCCTGAGAGGATTCCCACGTGAGTGACGAAGTACAGCCCGGTCACGTCCGGCTCCGGCTCGACCTCTCCTACGACGGCACCGCCTTCCACGGCTGGGCCAAGCAGGCCGGCGGGAAGCGGACCGTGCAGGGGGAGATCGAGGACGCCCTGCGGACGGTGACGCGGTCGCGGGAGACGTACGAGCTGACGGTCGCCGGCCGCACCGACGCCGGGGTGCACGCCCGGGGGCAGGTGGCGCACGTCGACCTGCCGGAGAGCGTCTGGCGCGAACACCACGAGAAGCTGCTCAAGCGGCTCGCCGGCCGGCTGCCCAAGGACGTCCGGGTGTGGGCGCTCAGGGAGGCGCCGAGCGGTTTCAACGCCCGGTTCTCCGCCATCTGGCGGCGGTACGCGTACCGGGTCACCGACAACCCGGGCGGGGTGGACCCGCTGCTGCGGGGCCACGTCCTGTGGCACGACTGGCCGCTCGACGTGGACGCGATGAACGAGGCCGCCCGGGCGCTGCTCGGGGAGCACGACTTCGCGGCCTACTGCAAGAAGCGGGAGGGGGCGACCACCATCCGCACCCTCCAGGAGCTGAGCCTGGTCCGCGGTGACGACGGGATCGTCACCGCCACCGTGCGGGCCGACGCCTTCTGCCACAACATGGTGCGCTCGCTGATCGGCGCGCTGCTGTTCGTCGGGGACGGGCACCGCGGGCCGGAGTGGCCCGGGAAGGTGCTGGCCGCGGGCGTGCGGGACTCCGCCGTGCATGTCGTACGACCGCACGGGCTGACCCTGGAGGAGGTCGGCTACCCGGCCGACGAGCTGCTCGCGGCGCGGAACAGGGAGGCGCGGAACAAGCGCTCGCTTCCCCGCGCCGCCGGCTGCGCGGCCTGTTAGCCGCCGCTCGGTCGCACTTCCTGTCGGCTACCGCTCCGCCGCGGCCGAGGCCTGGGCCTGGCCGCGGCGGTGGATCTGGTTCGCGGTGAACTGGGCGAGGTCGTTGCCGGTGCGGAAGACCTTGGTGTCCTTGTTGGTGACGTTCTTGCCGTTGGTGAAGCCGGAGATCGTGAAGTAGGCGTAGCGGCCGTAGGAGTTCCGCGTCGAGCGGCAGAAGGCGCCGTCGCAGAACGGCTTGACGCCCTTGCCGAACAGCGAGCGCACGATGCTGCGGTCGTCGGTCTGGGCCCTGGCCTTCGCGGCCCGCTCCGCGGTGTCGAAGACCGCGACGCCCACGGTGGCCGCGACACCCCCGTTGGTGTAGGTGACCCGCATCAGGCGGGTGCAGCCGTTGGCGGTGAGGATCCCCGGCAGGGTGCCGCCGGCGACGCCGGCGCAGTTCTTGGTGTCGGCCGTCGGGCCCTTCTTGTACACCGTGCCGTCCATGGTCAGCTGCGTACCCGGGAACAGGGTGTCGGGGCTGAGCGGCGCGGTGTCCTTCTTGGCGCTGGAGATGAAGTCCTTCGGGTCCAGCGGCGGCGGGGCGCTGGTGGGCGCGAAGGACGGCGTCGCGGTGGCGGAGCCGGGGATGGAGGCGCTGGCGGGCAGATTGCTCGGGCCTGCCTCCGGATCACCACCGTTCGCGGAGACGACGGCCATGGCGACCGCCGTGCCTATCGCGACCGTGGCGAGGGCGCCGCCGGCTATGAACAGCAGCTTGCGGCGCTTGTTCCGCGTCTCCGAGGCCTCGGCGAGCGCGGCCCAGTCCGGAGTTCCGTCGTCGGCTGCGCTGTTCCACGGCTGCTGGGATTGCGGTTTCCAGGGATCCCACTGAGACTGGGGTCCCCCCTGCCCGTTACTCATGGGGCGCATCTTAGACGGGGGGCCGGTGGTGCGGGGTCCGTCCGGCGGCCTGCCTCGTTTTGACCCGCCCGGGGGCCGCCCGGTAACCTACTTCTTCGTTGTGTATTGGCTTGCTCATTCTCACGGGACGGGCCCTTACACCGGTCCACCGGGCCGATGACCAGCGACCCCACGCACGCGGTATGCGTCGCCGCCGTGGGCCAAGGCTGTCGTGATCGTTTCGGTGACCTTGTTTAGGACCATTCACTCGAAGCGAAGGCTACGAACCGTGCGTACGTACAGCCCCAAGCCCGGCGATGTGACGCGCCAGTGGCACGTCATCGACGCTCAGGACGTTGTCCTGGGTCGTCTCGCCACCACCGCTGCGACCCTCCTGCGGGGCAAGCACAAGCCGATCTACGCGCCGCACGTCGACGCTGGTGACTTCGTCATCATCATCAACGCCGACAAGGTGCACCTGTCCGGCAACAAGCGGACCCAGAAGATGGCGTACCGCCACTCCGGCTACCCGGGTGGTCTGCGCTCCGTCCGCTACGACGAGCTGCTCGACAAGAACCCCGAGAAGGCCATCGAGAAGGCCGTCAAGGGCATGCTCCCCAAGAACACGCTGGGCCGTCAGATGCTCTCGAAGCTGAAGGTCTACAAGGGTGACCAGCACCCGCACGCTGCCCAGCAGCCGGTGCCGTTCGAGATCACCCAGGTCGCGCAGTAAGTCCGGCCACCCCCTAAGACTGAACAGAATCTGAGGAGAATCGTGGCCGAGACCACTGCCGAGCAGCCGCTCGAAGAGCTTGACATCGACAGCTACACCACCGAGTCCGAGGTTCCGGTGGAGGGTGAGTACACCTCCGAGTCCCTCGCCTCGCGCTTCGGTGAGCCCCAGCCGGCCGCCGGCCTGGGCCGTCGCAAGAACGCCATCGCCCGCGTCCGGATCGTTCCGGGCACCGGCAAGTGGAAGATCAACGGTCGCACCCTTGAGGACTACTTCCCCAACAAGGTGCACCAGCAGGAAGTCAACGAGCCGTTCAAGGTCCTGGAGCTTGAGGGTCGTTACGACGTCATCGCCCGCATCGCCGGTGGCGGTGTCTCCGGTCAGGCCGGTGCCCTCCGTCTCGGTGTGGCCCGTGCGCTGAACGAGGCCGACGTCGACAACAACCGCGGCCCGCTGAAGAAGGCCGGCTTCCTCAAGCGCGACGACCGTGCGGTCGAGCGCAAGAAGGCCGGTCTGAAGAAGGCCCGCAAGGCCCCGCAGTACAGCAAGCGCTAACCAGCAGCTGCCTGCTCGTACTCCGAACGCCCCGGCGGCACGCCACATGTGCCGTCGGGGCGTTCGTTTATCCCGGCCAAGGGCGTATAACGACACAAGGCGCTCAAAGGCTTGTGTGATCGGATCGCATGGCGTCTGCCATCATTCCCGGCAGCAAGGACGCTTCCTCAGGAGGACAAGTGGGACGACTCTTCGGCACGGACGGCGTGCGCGGTGTCGCCAACGCGGATCTGACGGCCGAGATGGCGCTCGGCCTCTCCGTCGCCGCGGCGCACGTGCTGGCCGAGGCGGGCACCTTCGAGGGCCACAAGCCGAAAGCGGTGGTCGGTCGGGACCCGCGGGCGTCCGGGGAGTTCCTGCAGGCGGCGGTGGTCGCGGGCCTCGCGAGCGCGGGCGTGGACGTCCTGTGCGTCGGGGTGCTGCCGACGCCGGCGGTGGCGCACCTGACCGGCGCGCTCGGCGCCGACCTCGGTGTGATGCTCTCCGCCAGCCACAACGCCATGCCGGACAACGGCATCAAGTTCTTCGCCCGCGGCGGCCACAAGCTCGCCGACGAGCTGGAGGACAGGATCGAGGCGGTCTACGACGCGCACCGGCACGGCGAGCCGTGGGAGCGGCCGACGGGCGCCGGCGTCGCGCGTGTGCGGTCGTACGAGGAGGGCTTCGAGAGGTACGTCGCCCACCTCCTGTCGGTGCTGCCCAACCGGCTCGACGGGCTGAAGATCGTCCTGGACGAAGCGCACGGCGCGGCCTCGGGGGTCTCGCCGGAGGCGTTCGCCCGGGCCGGTGCCCAGGTCGTCACGATCGGTGCGGAGCCGGACGGCCTCAACATCAACGACGGCTGCGGCTCGACCCACCTGGACAAGCTGAAGGCCGCGGTCGTCGAGCACGGCGCGGACCTCGGCATCGCGCACGACGGCGACGCCGACCGCTGCCTGGCCGTGGACCACACGGGCGAGGAGGTCGACGGCGACCAGATCCTCGCCGTGCTCGCGCTGGCGATGCGGGAGCGTTCCGCACTGCGCTCCGACACCGTCGTCGCGACCGTGATGTCCAACCTCGGCTTCAAGCTGGCCATGGAGCGCGCGGGCATCCGGCTCGTGCAGACGGCCGTGGGCGACCGGTACGTGCTGGAGGAGATGAAGCAGCACGGCTACGCCCTCGGCGGCGAGCAGTCCGGGCACGTCATCATCCTCGACCACGCGACCACCGGTGACGGCACGCTGACCGGGCTGCTGCTGGCGGCGCGGGTCGCGGAGACCGGCCGTTCGCTGCGAGAGCTGGCCTCCGTGATGGAGCGGCTGCCGCAGGTGCTGATCAACGTGCCGGACGTGGACAAGTCGCGGGTGAAGACGTCCGCCGACCTCGCCGCCGCGGTCGCCGAGGCGGAGCGGGACCTGGGGACGACCGGGCGGGTGCTGCTGCGGCCCTCCGGGACCGAGCCCCTGGTCCGGGTCATGGTCGAGGCCGCCGACATCGAGCAGGCCCGGTCGGTGGCGGGGCGGCTCGCCGATGCGGTGAAGTCGGCTCTCGGATAGTTCCGGGCCCCGGTGTCCGGGTCCGGGATCCGGATCCCCGACCCGGACACCGGGCATCGCGCGGTGCGGGCCGCCGGTCCGCCGTGACGTGTCGCGCCCGCGCGGCGCAACCGCGGGGGACACCGCCCGCGCCCCGGCCAGGCTGCGCCGCCCTACGGCAGACGCCCCCGCTGTCTCGCCCAGAACCACTTCTGCGCCAGCAGTGTCAGCGTGCCCGCCATCACGATCCCCGCCAGGTTCACCAGCAGCTGGACGGACGAGCCCAGGGTCTGGTCCGTGTCGCCGTAGGCCAGGGCGACCGCCGCGTTGGCCGCGGCCGGCACCGTCGTCACCGAGATCGCCACGCCCACCAGGGCACCGGACTTGGCGGAGGTCAGGGAGAGGGTACCGGCGACGCCGGCCAGGATCGCCACGACGAGGGAGAAGGCGTCGGGGGCGTAGATGAAGGCCGTGTTGGGGCGCTCGCCCTCCAGGCCGGACCGGTGGAAGAGGTCGATGGCGTCCATGAAGACGCTGAAGCCGACCGTCACCGCCATCGCCACCGCGAAGCCCACCAGCAGGGCGATCAGCGAGCGCCAGGCCAGGCGCGGGTGGCGTCGGACCAGAGCCGTGCAGATGCCGGCCAGGGGGCCGAACTCGGGGCCGACCGCCATCGCGCCCACGATCAGGATGGCGTTGTCCAGCACCACACCGCAGGCCGCGATCATCGTGGCCAGGGTGATGAAGGCGACGTAGGTGACCGACAGCGTCGACTCCTCGTGGGTGGCCTCGGTCAGGCCCTCCCACAGGACCGCGTCCGCGCCCTCGCCCGGTGCCTCCGCCTCGGCCTCGCCGGCGCGCCGGGACAGGGAGAGGCCGATGTCGTCGACGGCGATCGAGCCGGTCTCGTCCAGGCCCAGCCGACGCAGACCGCTGATGAGCGCGTCGCCCGCCTCCCGGGCCACGTCGCACAGGACGAGGTCGCCGGCGGGATCGCGGGCGGTCCCCGGGAGGACGACGAGGTGGGTGGTACCGATCGTGTTCTCGATCAGGCGGACCACCTCGTCGGTCCGCTCCGCGGGGCTGATCAGGCGCAGGTGCAGCATGACCCCCATCCAACAGGGGCGGCTACAGCTTGCGCAGCCTGAGGCGCTGCACCTTGTGGTCCGGGCCCTTGCGCAGGACGAGGGTGGCCCGGCCGCGGGTCGGGGCGATGTTCTCCACCAGGTTGGGCTTGTTGATGGTCCGCCAGAGGGTGCGCGCGTAGTCCAGTGCCTCCTCCTCGGAGACCTGGGTGTACTTGCGGAAGTACGAGGACGGGTTCTGGAAGGCGGTCTGGCGCAGCTTCCTGAAGCGGTTGAGGTACCAGCGCTCGATGTCCTCGGCGCTCGCGTCGACGTAGACGCTGAAGTCGAAGTAGTCGGCGAGACCGACCCGGGTGCGGCCGTCCTTGCCGGGCAGGGCGGGCTGGAGGACGTTGAGGCCCTCCACGATCAGGATGTCCGGGCGGCGCACGGTGAGCCGCTGGTCCGGGACGATGTCGTAGATGAGGTGGGAGTAGACGGGGGCCGTCACCTCGTCCTTGCCGGCCTTGATGTCGGCGACGAAGCGGGTGAGGGCCCGGCGGTCGTAGGACTCGGGGAATCCCTTCCGCGACATCAGGCCCCGGGCCTGGAGCTCCCGGGTGGGCAGCAGGAAGCCGTCCGTCGTGACCAGTTCCACGCGCGGGTGCTCGGGCCAGCGGGAGAGCAGGGCCTGGAGGAGACGGGAGACGGTGGACTTGCCGCAGGCCACCGAGCCGGCGACCCCTATCACGAACGGGGTGCCGGACTGGGAGCCCTTCTCCCCGAGGAAGGTGTTCAGCGCGCCTCTGAGGCCGTCGGTGGCACCGACGTAGAGGTTGAGGAGCCGGGAGAGCGGGAGGTAGATGTCCCGCACCTCGTCCAGGTCGATGACGTCACCGAGACCGCGGAGCTTCTCCACCTCCTCGGCGGTGAGCGGCAGCGGTGTCTTGTCGCGCAGCGCGCTCCACTCGGCGCGGGTGAGATCGACGTAGGGAGTCGCCTCCGGCCTGTGCCGGTGGGCGCTCCGGGGCATCGAGGAGACCGGTGAGATCACAGTCCATTGTTAACGGAGTTTGAACGGCGCGGCGGGTGGGGTCCGTCACGCCGGGCCCGGCGCGGGAACCGGGCCCGGCAGGGCTGCGTACGACGGTGGGAATTTCCGAATTCGGGCAGGCGGAGGCCGTTTCTGATCATGACCGGCCCGTAGGCTGCCGCCCATGTGCGGAATCGTGGGATACGTGGGGTCACAGTCGGCGCTCGATGTCGTGATGGCCGGACTGAAGCGGCTGGAGTACCGGGGGTACGACTCGGCGGGCGTCGCCGTGCCGGCGGACGGCGGACTGGCCGCCGCGAAGCGGGCCGGGAAACTGGTCAACCTGGAGAAGGAACTGGTCGACCGGCCGCTGCCGACCGGCTCGACCGGCATCGGGCACACCCGCTGGGCCACCCACGGCGGTCCCACGGACGCCAACGCGCACCCGCACCTGGACAACGCGGGCCGGGTCGCGGTGGTCCACAACGGCATCATCGAGAACTTCGCGGTGCTGCGCGCGGAACTGGCCGAGCGCGGCCATGAGCTGCACTCCGAGACGGACACCGAGGTCGTCGCCCATCTGCTGGCCGAGGAGTTCTCCTCCTGCGCGGACCTCGCGGAGGCCATGCGGCTGGTGTGCCGGCGGCTGGAGGGCGCGTTCACGCTGGTCGCGGTGCACGCCGACGAGCCGGACGTGGTGGTCGGCGCCCGCCGCAACTCCCCGCTGGTGGTGGGCGTCGGCGAGGGCGAGGCGTTCCTGGCCTCCGACGTCGCCGCGTTCATCGAGCACACGCGCTCCGCGATCGAGCTGGGCCAGGACCAGGTGGTGGAGCTGCGCCGGGACGGCGTCACCGTGACGGGCTTCGACGGCCGCCCGGCCGAGGTCCGCTCCTACCACGTGGACTGGGACGCCTCCGCCGCCGAGAAGGGCGGCTACGACTACTTCATGCTCAAGGAGATCGCCGAGCAGCCCAAGGCGGTCGCCGACACCCTGCTCGGCCGGATCGACCCGTCCGGCTCGCTCACCCTGGACGAGGTGCGGATCAGCCCCTCCGAACTGCGCGAGATCGACAAGGTCGTCATCGTCGCCTGCGGTACGGCCTTCCACGCCGGCCTGATCGCCAAGTACGCCATCGAGCACTGGACGCGGATCCCGTGCGAGGTGGAGCTGGCCAGCGAGTTCCGTTACCGGGACCCGATCCTGGACGGGCGGTCGCTGGTGATCGCCATCTCCCAGTCCGGCGAGACGATGGACACCCTGATGGCGCTGCGGCACGCCCGCGAGCAGGGCTCCAAGGTGCTGGCGATCTGCAACACCAACGGCTCGACGATCCCCCGCGAGTCCGACGCGGTGCTGTACACGCACGCCGGCCCGGAGGTCGCGGTCGCCTCCACCAAGGCGTTCCTCACCCAGCTGGTCGCCTGCTACCTGGTCGCGCTGTACCTGGGGCAGGTGCGCGGCACCAAGTGGGGCGACGAGATCCAGGCCGTGATCAAGGACCTGTCCCGGATCTCGGAGGAGGTCGAGCGGGTCCTGGAGACCATGGAGCCGGTACGGGCGCTGGCGCGCACCCTCGCCGAGAAGGACACCGTGCTCTTCCTCGGCCGGCACGTGGGCTACCCGGTGGCCCTGGAGGGCGCGCTCAAGCTGAAGGAACTGGCCTACATGCACGCCGAGGGCTTCGCCGCGGGCGAGCTGAAGCACGGCCCGATCGCGCTGATCGAGGAGGACGTGCCGGTGGTCGTCGTCGTACCGTCCCCGCGCGGCCGGTCGGTCATCCACGACAAGATCGTCTCCAACATCCAGGAGATCCGGGCGCGGGGCGCGCGCACCATCGTGATCGCGGAGGAGGGCGACGAGGCGGTGGTCCCGTACGCCGACCACCTGATCCGCATCCCGGCCACACCGACCCTGCTCCAGCCCCTGGTGGCCACGGTGCCGTTGCAGGTCTTCGCGTGCGAACTGGCCACCGCCCGGGGCAACGAGGTGGACCAGCCCCGCAACCTCGCCAAGTCGGTCACGGTGGAGTAGCCACCCGCGCGCCCGCTCAGTGCACCGAGAAGCCGCCGTCCACGAAGATCGACTGGCCCGTGACGTACGCGGAGGCGCGGCTCGCCAGGAAGACGGCCGCGCCCTCGAAGTCCTCGGCGAGGCCGTTGCGGCCGGTCATCGTGCGCGCGGCCAGGGCGGCCACCCGCTCGGGGTCGGAGGACAGCCGCGTGTTCAGCGGGGTCATCACGAAGCCCGGCACGAGGGTGTTGACGGTGACCCCGTACGGTGACCAGGCCTCGGCCTGGGAGCGGGCCAGGGACTCCAGCGCGCCCTTGGAGACGCCGTAGGCACCGCTCCGCACGAAGGCGCGGTGGGCCTGCTGCGAGGTGATGTGGATGATCCGTCCGAAGCCCCGCTCCGCCATGCCGGGCCCGAACCGCCGGCCCAGCAGGAAGGGCGCCTCCAGGTTCACCGCCATCGTGCGGTCCCACACGTCCTCGTCCATCTCGTCCATCGGCGGCCGGAGGTTGATCCCGGCGGAGTTGACGAGGATGTCGGGCTCGCCGAAGACGGCCGCGGCCTCCTCGGCCGCCGCGCGCACCCCGTCCCGCGACCCCAGGTCACCGCTGACCCAGGCCGCCCGGCAGCCGGCGTCCGTCAACTCCTCCACCGTGGCCGACAGTTCCTCCGGCCGCCGGGCCACGACCACCACCCGGGCGCCGGCCCGCGCGAGCGCTCCCGTGATGGCCCGTCCGATACCGGAACTGCCCCCGGTCACCAGGGCGACCCGGCCGTCCAGGGAGAAGAGGCCGGAGAGATAGGCGTGTGACGAGTTCATGCCGGAAGCCTAGAACGCGGCCCGCCGTCCGGTTCGGCCCGTCTCCGCGGCCGGGGTCGTAGGGTGCTCGGCATGAGCATCATCGGGGTGGGCATCGACGTCGCCGAGATCGACCGCTTCCGGGCGTCCCTGGAACGGACGCCGGGGCTGGCCGACCGGTTGTTCCTGGAGCGGGAGCTGCTGCTGCCCAGCGGCGAGCGGCGCGGTATCGCCTCGCTCGCGGCCCGGTTCGCCGCCAAGGAGGCGCTGGCGAAGGCGCTGGGCGCGCCGCCCGGGCTGCAGTGGACCGATGCCGAGGTGTACGTGGAGGACAGCGGGCAGCCGCGGCTGCGGGTGAAGGGGACGGTGGCCGCGAAGGCCGCGGAGCTGGGCGTGCGGTCCTGGCACGTGTCGCTCAGTCACGACGCGGGCGTGGCCTCGGCCGTGGTGGTCGCCGAAGGCTGACCGGGCCGGGGCCCCGACGGCGGCCCGGTCTGTCCGCGCCCGCGGGTCCCGGGCCCTTCGAGCACGACCGCGAGCCCGGGGCGGGGTCCTCTGCGAGGGGAAGACGGAGATCGCCTCCGGGCAGGGCGGGTGTGGACCGCGGGGATTGCGGGGCAGACTCGACCGCATGCGTACTGCGTACAGCGTGGAGACGGTAAGGGCGGCCGAGCGGGCGCTGATGGCACGGCTGCCGGAGGGCGCGCTGATGCAGCGGGCCGCCGCCGGGCTGGCCGCCGCCTGCGCCGAACTGCTCGGGCGGGTGTACGGCAGCCGGGTGGTGCTGCTCGTCGGCAGCGGCGACAACGGCGGGGACGCCCTGTACGCGGGGGCCCGGCTGGCCCGGCGCGGCGCGGGCGTGACGGCGGTCCTGCTGACGCCGGGACGGGCCCACGCCGGGGGGCTCGCCGCCCTGCGCCGGGCGGGCGGTGCCGTCGCCCCGGCGGACGGTGCCGGCCCGGTCGAGGACCTGCTCCTGCGGGCCGACCTGGTCGTGGACGGCATCGTCGGGATCGGGGGCAAGGGCGGGCTGCGGCCGGACGCGGAACGGCTCGCCGGGGTGGTGGCGCGGTCCCGGGCCGCCGTGGTGGCCGTGGACCTGCCCAGCGGCGTCGACGCGGACACCGGGGAGGTGCGCGGGGCCGCGCTGCGGGCCGACCTGACCGTCACCTTCGGCACGTACAAGCCGGGGCTGCTGGTGGATCCCGCCCGGGAGTACGCCGGGGTGGTGCGGCTCGTCGGCATCGGTCTGGAACCGCCGCCCGCCGACGCCGTGCTCCAGTCCCTGCAACACGCCGACGTGGACCGGCTGTTGCCGGCGCCGACGGGGGAGAGCGACAAGTACCGGCGCGGGGTGGTCGGGATCGCCGCCGGGTCGGCGCGCTATCCCGGGGCGGCCGTGCTGGCGGTGTCGGGCGCGCTGCGCGGCGGGGCCGGGGCCGTACGGTACGTCGGGCCGGCCGGCGACGCGGTCATCGCCCGTTTCCCGGAGACCCTCGTCTCCGACGCGGGGCCCGCCAGGGCCGGCCGGGTGCAGGCCTGGGTGGTCGGACCCGGCGCCGGGGACGACGCGGCGACCGTGGCGGAGGTGCTGGAGGCGGACGTGCCGGTGCTGCTGGACGCGGACGGGCTGCGACTGGCCGAACGGGACGCGGTACGGCGGCGTACGGCGCCGACGCTGATGACCCCGCATGCCGGCGAGGCCGCCGCGCTGCTGGGCGTGCGGCGGGAGGAGGTCGAGGGGGCCCGGCTGGCCGCGGTGCGGGAACTGGCGGCGGTGTACCGGGCGACGGTGCTGCTCAAGGGCTCGACCACGCTGGTCGCCGACTCCGCGGGCGGGCCGGTACGGGTGAACGCCACGGGGACGCCCTGGCTGGCCACGGCCGGGAGCGGCGACGTGCTGTCCGGGCTCGCGGGGTCCTTGCTGGCGGCGGGGCTGGGCGCGGCGGACGCGGGGAGCGTGGCGGCGTACCTGCACGGACTGGCGGGCCGCTTCGCGGCGAAGGGCGCGCCGACGGGGGCCCATGACGTGGCGTCACACATTCCGGAGGCCTGGAGGGACGTGCGGGGCTGAGGGGGGCGGGACGCGCGGGGACTGGATGCGGGGTGGTGGGACGTGCGCGGCCGAGGGGGTGGTGGGACGTGCGGGGTTTGGACGAGGGGTGGCGGAACGTGCGGGGCCGAGGTGGCTGCGGGACCGTGCGGGGCTGAGGGGGCGGGGCCGGGGCAAGGGCGGCTCGGCAGGGGTGGGCCGCCTGCCCGCGGTCGTGAGCGCCCGAAGGGGCACGCAGCCGGGCCGGCCGGGAGACGCGGCTGCCGCCGCGGGGCTGCGGCCCGGTCCCGGCACCCGGTTGCGGTACGGCGGCGGTCCGCGCGGCGGCGGTCCGCGCGGCGGCGGTCCGCGCGGCGGTGGGGCCGACTTGGCCTCGGTCGCCCGTGTGATGGGCGGTCCGGCCGGGCTTCGGTCGCGGTAGGGCGTCGGCCGCGCGTGCGGTGGTGGGGAGCACCCGGTCCATGCCCCGCGTTACGCGCGGCGGTGGGGCCGACCGGGCTCCGGTCGTCCGCTTGACGGCCGGTCCGGTGGGGCCGAGCGGGCCTCGGTCGCCCGTGTGATGGGGGGTCCGGCCCGGCTTGGGCCGCGGTACGGCGTCGGCCGCGCGTGCGGTGGTGGGGAGCACCCGGTCCATGCCCCGCGTTACGCGCGGCGGTGGGGCCGACCGGGCCCCGGTCGTCCGCTTGACGGCCGGTCCGGTGGGGCCGAGCGGGCCTCGGTCGCCCGCGTGACGGCCGGACCGACCCGGCCCACGCCCCGTGCAGGGCGGCTCTGAGAGACTGGGGGCGCGATGAGTGAGACAGCTGCTGAGCCGACCGCCGCCCTGCGCGCCCGCGCCGAGATCGATCTGGGTGCCCTGCGCGCCAATGTGCGGGCCCTGCGCGCCCGGGCCGAGGGCGCCGCCGTGATGGCCGTCGTCAAGTCCGACGGATACGGCCACGGCGCGGTGCCGTGTGCCCGCGAGGCCCTCGCCGCGGGCGCGAGCTGGCTCGGCACGGCCACGGCCGAGGAGGCCCTCGCGCTGCGCGCGGCCGGACTGCCCGGCCGGATCCTGTGCTGGCTGTGGGTGCCGGGCGGGCCCTGGCGGCAGGCGATCGAGGCGGACATCGACGTCTCTCTGAGCGGCATGTGGGCCCTGCGCGAGGTCGTGGCGGCCGCCCGGGCGGCGGGCCGCCCCGCGCGCGTGCAGCTCAAGGCCGACACCGGTCTCGGCCGCAACGGCTGCCAGCCTGGCGAGGACTGGGCCGAACTCGTCGCCGCGGCGCTGCGGGCCGAGGCCGAGGGGCTGGTCCGGGTCACCGGGCTGTGGTCGCACTTCGCGTGCGCCGACGAGCCGGGGCACCCGTCCATCGCCGCCCAGCTCGCCCGGTTCCGGGAGATGACGGCATACGCCGAGGAGCGGGGCGTCCGGCCCGAGGTGCGGCACATCGCCAACTCGCCGGCCACCCTCACCCTGCCGGAGACCCACTTCGACCTGGTCCGCACCGGCATCGCCATGTACGGCGTCTCGCCCAGCCCCGAGCTGGGCACCCCGGCGGACTTCGGGCTGCGCCCGGTGATGACGCTCAGCGCCTCGCTGGCCCTCGTCAAGCGCACCCCGGGCGGTCACGGCGTCAGTTACGGCCACCACTACGTCACCCCCGGCGACACCACCCTCGGCCTGGTGCCGGTCGGTTACGCGGACGGCGTCCCGCGGCACGCCTCGGGCACCGGCCCGGTCCTGGTCGACGGCAAGTGGCGGACGATCGCCGGGCGGGTCGCCATGGACCAGTTCGTGGTGGACCTGGGCGGCGACGAACCCCCGGTGGGCAGCGAGGCCGTGCTGTTCGGACCCGGCGACCGGGGCGAGCCGACCGCGGAGGACTGGGCGCAGGCCTGCGGCACGATCGCGTACGAGATCGTCACACGCATCGGCAGGCGCGTTCCCCGCGTCTATGTGAACGGGCAGGAACGCGAGTAAGCCGTCCGGGAACGGCACTTCGCGTTCCCGGACGCACCGGTCACGTCCGTCGCACCACAGCACTGCGGCACCGGCACGGCGGCACCATCCGTATCACCATCCAGGCGAACTGCAGTACGGCGAAGAGGAGCGGTACGTGAGCGAGAGCAGCGCGGAGGCCGTGGCGGACGTCGTCGCCTCGGCGGCCGCCGCCTCCGCCGCGGGGGCGGCCGGGAGCTGGCGCAGGGCGACCGGCATCGCCGGTGCCGCGATAGGCGTGCTCGCCGCGGGAGCGGCGGCCGGCGTGGCCGTCGAGCGGATGACGGTGGGCCGCGGGATGCGCCGCAAGGCCCGGCTGGCGCTGGACTCGGCGGGCCCGTACGGCACCCTGCGCGGCACCCCCGGCAAGGCGTACGCCGACGACGGCACCGAGCTGTACTACGAGGTCGACGAGGCCGAACCCGACCACGGCCCGAACGTCTCCCCGCGCCGGCGCCGGCTCTTCGGACGCAAGGCGCCCGCCCCGGTCACCGTCGTCTTCTGCCACGGCTACTGCCTCAGCCAGGACTCCTGGCACTTCCAGCGGGCGGCCCTGCGCGGGGTGGTGCGGACCGTGCACTGGGACCAGCGCAGCCACGGGCGGTCCGAGCGGGGAGTTGCCCAGACCCGGGACCGGGTGCCGCTCACCATCGACCAGCTCGGCCGCGACCTGAAGGCCGTGCTGGACGCCGCCGTACCGGAGGGGCCGGTGGTGCTGGTCGGTCACTCGATGGGCGGAATGACGGTGATGGCCCTCGCCGCGCAGTACCCCGAGCTGATCCGGGACCGGGTCGTCGCCACCGCCCTCGTGGGGACCTCCTCCGGGCGGCTCGGCGAGGTCAACTTCGGGCTTCCGGTGGCCGGCGTCAACGCGGTGCGCCGGATCCTCCCCGGTGTGCTGAAGGCGCTCGGGCAGCAGGCGGAGCTGGTGGAGAAGGGGCGCCGGGCCACCGCCGACCTGTTCGCCGGGATCATCAAGCGGTACTCGTTCGCGGGGCGGGACATCGACCCGGCCGTGGAACGCTTCGCCGAGCGGATGATCGAGTCCACACCGATCGACGTGGTCGCCGAGTTCTACCCGGCCTTCAGCGACCACGACAAGACCGAGGCGCTCGCCTGCTTCCGGGACATGCCGGTGCTCGTGCTGGCCGGCGTGCAGGATCTCGTCACGCCCAGCGAGCACAGCGAGGCCATCGCCGACCTGCTGCCCGACGCCGAGCTGGTGCTGGTACCGGACGCCGGGCACCTGGTGATGCTGGAGCACCCGGAAGTGGTCACCGACCGCCTCGCCGACCTGCTCACCCGCGCGGGCGCGGTGCCCGCAGGAGCTACCGTAAGTGGCTATGGAAGCACCAGCAGCACCGCACGACCCCGCTGAGACCCAGCTGACCGTCACCTCCCCGGAACAGATGCGGGAGCTGGGCCTCCGCCTGGCCGGACTGCTGCGCGCGGGCGACCTCGTGATGCTCAGCGGAGAGCTCGGCGCGGGCAAGACCACGCTGACCCGCGGGCTCGGCGAGGGCCTCGGCGTGCGCGGCGCGGTCACCTCGCCGACCTTCGTGATCGCCCGGGTGCACCCGTCCCTCGGCGACGGACCGCCCCTGGTGCACGTCGACGCCTACCGGCTGGCCGGCGGCCTGGACGAGATGGAGGACCTGGACCTCGACGTCTCGCTGCCCGACTCGGTGATCGTGGTGGAGTGGGGCGAGGGCAAGGTGGAGGAGCTGACCGAGGACCGCCTCCAGGTCGTCATCCACCGCGCGGTCGGCGACACCACGGACGAGGTACGGCACGTGACCGTCACCGGTCTGGGGGAGCGCTGGACCGGCGCGGGCCTGGGGACGCTGGCGGGCTGACGCGCCCTCGAAGGGGCCGCGGTGACCTGCGTCCGGCGGTGACCTGCGCGCTTCAGTGACCCGTGCCCGGCGGTGACCTGCGCCCTTCAGCGACCCGTGCCCGGCGGTGACCTGTGCCCGGCGGTGACCTGCGTCCGACGGTGACCTGTGCCCTTCGGCGACCCGCGCCGGCGGTGACCTGCGCCCGGCGGTGACCTGTGCCCGGCGGTGACCTGCGCCCGGCGGTGACCTGCGTCCGGCGGTGACCTGCGTCCGGCGGTGACCTGTGCCCGGCGGTGACCTGTGCCCGGCGGTGACCTGCGTCCGACGGTGACCTGTGCCCTTCGGCGACCCGCGCCCTTCGGCGACCCGCGCCGGCGGTGACCTGCGCCCGGCGGTGACCTGCGTCCGACGGCGACCCGCGCCCGACGGCGACCTGCGTCCGACGGTGACCTGCGTCCGACGGCGACCTGCGCCCTTCAGCGACCCGTGCCCGGCGGCGACCCGTGCCCGGCGGCGACCCGCGCCCGGCCGCGACGGACCCGTCGCCGGAGGACGGCGTCCTCCGCCGGCGGGTGACGATCACCGGATGACGATCACCCGCACCCCGATCGTCGCGAACCTCCACATCGCGTCCCCGTCGGCCCGCGTCTCGCGGATCCCCCCGGTCTTCACGCCCGCGTCGGCCCCCATGCCCGCCGCCGCGCCGTCCACCGCCGCGCTGAACCCGATGGTCACCCCGTCCACGCTGGTGAACCGCACGACGTGCTCGACGGGGACGCCGTCGGTGCCGGTGGCCGCGTTGGAGCGGGACGTCACCCAGTACGTGCCGGCCGGCGGGTCGACGGTGCCCGGCCGCACCCGGAACGTGCGCTCCACCCGGTTGCCGGGTGCGACCAGCCAGACCCGGTCGTCGTCCACCGAGTACACGACCCGTTCACCCGTTCCGGAGCCGTTCGGCAGCGCGGTCGGGTTGCGCCGGTCCCGCGGTGCCTTCGAGGCCGCCGTCGCGTGCGCCGCCGAACCCTCGCCCAGGTGCGCCGGTACCGTCGCCTGGGCCCGGTAGGCGAGGAACCCGACCGTTCCCAGAGCCGCCGCGGTGAGGCCGGCCACGATCCCCGAGCTGGTCCCTGCCACCTGCGCCCACCTCTGCTTCGTGCGATATGTCGTACTTCGTACCGACCGTAGCAGTCGGTGACCGTCCGCCCCGGACGGCGATGCGCGAGCCGCGGGCGCCGTAGGCTGTTCGCGTGCTCTTGCTCGCTCTGGATACCGCAACACCCGCCGTCACCGTCGCGCTGCACGACGGCACGGACGTCATCGCCTCGTCGAGCCAGGTGGACGCGCGCCGGCACGGAGAGCTGCTGCTGCCGGCCGTCGACCGGGTCCTCGCCGAGGCCGGCCTGAAGCTGGAGGCCGTCACGGGAATCGTCGTCGGCACCGGCCCCGGCCCCTACACCGGCCTGCGCGTCGGCCTGATGACCGCCGACACCTTCGGCCTCGCCCTCGGCGTCCCGGTCCACGGCCTGTGCACGCTGGACGGCCTCGCCTACGCCGCCGACATCGAGAGCGGCCCCTTCGTCGTGGCGACCGACGCCCGCCGCAAGGAGGTCTACTGGGCGACGTACGCCGATTCCCGGACCCGGCTGACCGGCCCGGCCGTCGACCGCCCGGCCGACATCGCCGAGCAGGTCGCGGGCCTCCCGGCGGTCGGCGCCGGCGCGCTGCTCTACCCGGACGCGTTCCCGAGCGCCCACGAGCCCGAGCACGTGTCCGCCGCCGCCCTCGCCTCGCTCGCCGCGGAGAAGCTCGCCGCCGGCGAGGAACTTCCCGTGCCCCGGCCGCAGTACCTGCGCCGGCCGGACGCCCAGGTCCCCAAGAACTACAAGGTGGTCACCCCCAAGTGACACAGCCGGAACCTCCCCGACTGCGCGAGATGCGCTGGTGGGACATCGACCCGGTCCTGGAGCTGGAGCGGGACCTGTTCCCCGAGGACGCCTGGTCCCGGGGCATGTTCTGGTCCGAGCTGGCCCACTCCCGGGGTACCGGGGCCAGCCGGTGCTACCTCGTCGCCGAGGCCGCCGACGGCCGGATCGTCGGGTACGCGGGCCTGGCCGCCGCCGGCGAGCTGGCGGACGTCCAGACCATCGCGGTGGCCCGCGACCACCAGGGCACCGGCCTCGGCGCCCGCATGCTGACCGAGCTGCTGCGCGCGGCGACCGCGTTCGAGTGCCACGAGGTGATGCTCGAATGCCGGGTCGACAACCTGCCCGCCCAGAAGCTCTACGAGCGCTTCGGCTTCGTCCCCATCGGCTTCCGGCGCGGCTACTACCAGCCGGGCAACGTGGACGCCCTGGTGATGCGCCTGACCACGGAACCCGGCAGCGGCACCGCCGCGGGTTCCGCTTCAGTACAAGGAACCGATATCAATGACTGACTCACGCGACGAGCCCCTCGTACTCGGCATCGAGACCTCCTGCGACGAGACCGGCGTCGGCATCGTCCGCGGCACCACCCTGCTGGCGGACGCCGTCGCCTCCAGCGTGGACGAGCACGCCCGCTTCGGCGGTGTCGTACCGGAGGTGGCCTCCCGGGCGCACCTGGAGGCGATGGTCCCGACCATCGACCGCGCGCTGAAGGAGGCGGGGGTCAGCGCCAAGGACCTGGACGGCATCGCGGTCACCGCCGGTCCCGGCCTCGCCGGCGCCCTCCTCGTCGGTGTCTCCGCGGCCAAGGCGTACGCCTACGCCCTCGGCAAGCCCCTCTACGGCGTCAACCACCTCGCCTCCCACATCTGCGTGGACCAGCTGGAGCACGGCCCGCTGCCCGAGCCGACGATGGCCCTGCTGGTCTCCGGCGGCCACTCCTCGCTGCTGCTGTCGTCGGACATCACCTCCGACGTCCGCCCGATGGGCTCGACCATCGACGACGCGGCCGGCGAGGCCTTCGACAAGATCGCCCGCGTGCTGAACCTGGGCTTCCCCGGCGGCCCGGTCATCGACCGGTACGCGCGCGAGGGCGACCCGCAGGCCATCGCCTTCCCGCGCGGCCTGACCGGCCCGCGCGACCCGGCGTACGACTTCTCCTTCTCCGGCCTGAAGACCGCCGTGGCCCGCTGGATCGAGGCCAGGCGGGCGGCCGGCGAGGAGGTCCCGGTGCGCGACGTGGCCGCCTCCTTCCAGGAGGCCGTGGTCGACGTGCTGACCCGCAAGGCCGTGCGCGCCTGCAAGGACGAGGGCGTGGACCACCTGATGATCGGCGGCGGTGTCGCGGCCAACTCCCGGCTGCGCGCCCTGGCCCAGGAGCGCTGCGAGGCCGCCGGGATCCGGCTGCGCGTGCCGCGCCCCAAACTGTGCACGGACAACGGCGCGATGGTGGCCGCGCTCGGCGCCGAGATGGTCGCCCGGAACCGGGCCGCCTCCGGCTGGGACCTGTCGGCCGACTCCTCCCTGCCCGTCACCGACCCGCACGTCCCGGGCCACGACCACGTGCACGAGGTCAGCAAGGAGAACCTGTACTCGTGACGGTCGCGCTGATGTGGGAGGCCCGGGCCGCCGAGGGACGGGGGGCGGACCTGCTGGCCTGGGTGCGCGAACAGCCCCTGTCCGGCGAGCCGTTGCGCCGGGAGACCTTCCGTGCGCCGCAGGACCGGGTGCTGGTCATCACGTGGTGGGACGCGCCGTACGACGCCTCGCTTCCCGAACTCCCCGAGCCGGACGCCGGGTTGGTGACCCGGGCCGTGCACCGGTGGCGGTTCGAGGTGGTGGCGGACCACTGAGGTTGCGCGAACCCCCCTCACCTGGGCTATGATCATCACACAGCGAACGGCCGGGAAACCGGCCCGGACGCAAGTGCGTTGGTGGTCCAAGGAAAGACGCCCCGCTTCCTGCGGGGAGATGCAGGTGCAAGGCCTGCCCGGCGCTCCACTCGACACCCCGCCCCCGGGATCCCCGGGGGCGGGGTGTTTTCATGTCTCCCACACCTTCGGCGTTCTGACGCTGCTTCCGCGGGGAGGACCGCGGGGCGGCCGGCCCCGAGGCGCCGGGCCCCGAGGCGCCGGGCCCCGAGGTGCGGCGCCGCCGTACCCGACGGCAGCTGCGCCGCGCCGTTCCGCTCCGTACCCCGGCCGCCCGGCTCGCCGCCCGGACCGTTCCGGCGGGGCTCGCCGTCCCGGCGGGGTTCGCCCTCATCGGCGCCGTCTCCTCGTTCGTGGCCGTCGGGCTGACGGTCGCGAAGACCCCGGAGCGGCCGAGGGGGCGCTCGCGCTCGCGGCCGCCGCCTGGGGAGCCGCCGCACGGCGGGACGGCGCGAAGGCCGCCCCCGGCCCGGCGACCGTCCCCGGCCCCCGCGACCGCCCCCGACAACCGTGACCGCCGCGTGACCGCCGCTGACCCGGAGCCGGGGGTCCGCCACCTCTGTGACGAGGGTCACGAAACTTTCGCTCCGTATGTCGAATGTTCCGGGAGCGTCAGGCGCGCGCAGGACTTCGTCACGAAACGCCGCGGGGATACGATCGCCGGCATGAAGCCTTCGAAGCCCACAGCTCCGCAGACGGCGACCCTCGCCGAGATCGCCCGCGAGGCCGGGGTCTCCGCTCCGACTGTTTCGAAGGTCCTCAACGGCCGTGCCGACGTCGCCCCCGCGACCCGCACCCGCGTCGAGGAACTGCTGCGCGCCCATGGCTACCGGCGCCGCCGCGCCGAGGCCTCCCGCTCGCCCCTGATCGACCTGGTCTTCCACGAGCTGGAGAGCGCCTGGGCGCTGGAGGTCATCCGGGGCGTGGAGAACGTCGCCCGGGACGCCGGCCTGAGCGTGGTCCTGTCCGAGTCGGCCGGCCGGCTCACCCCCGGCCGGACCTGGGCCGACCAGGTCGCCGCCCGCCGCCCGCACGGCGTGGTGCTGGTGCTGTCCGGTCTCGACGAGTCCCAGCGGGCGCTGCTGACCAGCCGTTCCATCCCGTTCGTGGTGATGGACCCGGCCGGCGATCCGGGCCCGGACGTGCCGTCCATCGGCGCCACCAACTGGCAGGGCGGCCTCGCCGCCACCCGCCACCTGGTGGAGCTGGGGCACACCCGGATCGGTGCGATCAGCGGCCCGTCCCGGATGATGTGCAGCCGGGCCCGGGTCGACGGCTACCGGGCGGCCCTGGAGACGGCCGGGCTGCCCGCCGACCCCTCGCTCGTCGTGGCCGGCGACTTCCATCACGAGGCCGGCTATCGCCTGGCCCTTCAGCTGCTGCGCCGCCCGGACCGGCCCACCGCCGTCTTCGCGGGCAACGACCTGCAGGCCCTCGGGCTGTACGAGGCCGCCCGCGAACTGGGCCTGCGCATCCCGGAGGACCTCAGCGTGGTCGGCTTCGACGACCTGCCGGTGGCCCGCTGGGTGGGCCCGCCGCTGACGACCGTACGGCAGCCGCTCACCGAGATGGCCGAGGCCGCGACCCGGCTCGTGCTGGAGCTGGGGCGCGCGCAGGAGGAGCGGGCGGCGACGCGGGTGGAGCTGGCGACGAGCCTGGTGGTGCGGTCGAGCACGGCGGCACCCGCCGTGGCCGGAAGTTGACGTAGTGACCAGTGGGGAGTGCACCCCCGCACTCCTCCGAAGTCGATCGGTTGTCAGGCCGAAACGTTCGGGGCTGCCCGCAGGAGATTCTTGAGGGCCGGGGTGGCCCCGCTCGTCGCCGCGTCGGCCTGTCCACCGGGTACGCCCACGCCGCCGACATCCCCCGGCGCGAAGATGAGAATTCCCCGAGAAAGCCGGCTCGGACCGCTTCCGCTAACAGTCCCCTAATAATTCGGACGTACGTTCCTGCCGTGACGCGACACGAGGAGCAAGGCGACGCGGGCAGACGGGCGGGCCGGCGGCCCGGAGCGCTGAAGGCCGCGGGTCTCCTCGTGGCGTGTGCCCTGGCGCTGGGCGTGGCGGCGGCGGGCTGGACGTACTGGCACCTCAACCACAACATCACCGGCGTCGACATCGACGGCGCGCTCGGCGACGACCGTCCGGCCAGGGCCGTCGCCACCCCCTCCGCCGGCACCTCCCCGCCGCCCACCGGCTCCCTGAACCTCCTGGTCCTCGGCTCGGACTCGCGCAGCGGCAAGGCCAACCGGGAGCTCGGCGGCGGTGACAGCGAAGGGGCCCGGTCCGACACCGCGATGGTCGTGCACATCGACGCGGGCCGCACCAGGGCCACCGTCGTCAGCATCCCCCGCGACACCCTCGTCACCCGCCCCTCCTGCCCGCTGCCCTCCGGCGGCAGCACGGCACCGGCGTACGGCGCCATGTTCAACAGCGCCTACGCGGTGGGCGGACCGGCGTGCGCCGTGAAGACCGTCGAGTCGCTCACCGGCGTCCGCATGGACCACTACCTCGAAATCGACTTCTCCGGCTTCGCCAGGCTGGTCGACGCGCTCGGCGGGGTCGACGTCACCACCGGCCGGGACATCGACGACGACAAGAGCCATCTGCACCTTCAGGCCGGTACCCACCACCTCGACGGCACGCAGGCCCTGGCCCTCGCCCGCACCCGGCACGGCATAGGCGACGGCAGCGACCTGGGCCGCATAGGGCTCCAGCAGACACTGGTCAAGGCCCTGCTGGGGCGGCTCTCCGACGCCGGCCTGCTCACCGACCCGGCCCAGCTCTACGAGGTCGCCGACGCCGCCACCGCCGGCCTCACCACCGACACCGGACTGGACTCCCTGAACGAGCTGGTGAGCCTCGGCCGCAGTCTGAAGGACCTCGGCCCCGACCGGGTGCGGACGGTGACGATGCCGGTCGTCACCGCGCCCTCCGACCCCAACCGGGTCGTCGCCGACCAGCCGGCGGCGGGCCGACTCTGGTCCTCTCTCCGCTGATGCGTACAACCTTCCGGGTGGCCCGGGGGTCTGCTGCGATGACCGAACAGCTGTACACCAGGGGGTTTTCCGTTGTTCCGCTCGCGTTCGCATGCCCGTTGGGCCCTTCCGCTGACCCTGGGCCTGACCACCCTCGGCCTCGCCGCCCCGGCCGTGTCCGCCGCCCCGCCGAAGAACACGGCAGTCCACGACGACTTCAACGGCGACGGCTACGCCGACCTCGCGATCGGCGCCCCGAACGCCACGGTCGGCGGCCAGGCCAGGGCCGGCTACGTCACCGTCCTCTACGGCGGCCCGCACGGCCTGTCCGCCGGGCACCGCGCGATCATCAGCCGGGCCACTGCCGGTGTCCCCGGCAACCCCCGCAGGGGGGAGGGCTTCGGCCTGCAGATCGCCAAGGGCGACCTGGACGGCGACGGCTACGCGGACCTCGTCACCCGCGGGGTCGTCGTCTGGGGCGGGCCGCGCGGCCTGTCCGGGGGCACGGCGATCCCGGGCAACAACCACCAGACCGGGGACTTCGACGGCGACGGACGCCTCGACCTCGCCGTGGTCCAGGGCGGCTACGGCCCGGGCGACGACCCGGCCGGCAGCACCGCCGAGATCTGGAAGGGCCCGGTCAAGCGCACCGGCACCCCGGCCGCGCGCACCCCGCTCGACCCCGAGCACCTCCAGTACGTCGACATCCACGACGGCGACACCGGCGACATCAACGGCGACGGCCGCAGCGACCTGGTGCTCACCGGCTACTGCGGCGACGGCAACAACTGCAGCAGGCTGTACCTGAGCGGCCCCGCCGGCCTTTCCCCCGTCACCGAGCCCTACCGCAGCGGTGACGGCGCGGCGGCCATCGGCGACCTCAACGGTGACGGCTACGGCGACCTCGTCACCGGGTTCCAGGACGACGACGCGATCTGGGTGATGTACGGAAGCGCGGCCGGGCTGCGCGGCGAGGCCACCTGGAAGCGGTTCACGCAGGACACGCCCGGGGTCCCCGGCAGCCGGGAGCCGGGCGACAAGTTCGGGCAGTCGGTCGCCGTCGGGGACGTCACCGGTGACGGCATCGACGACCTCGCGGTCGGCGCGCCCGACGAGAACGGCGAGGGCGTGGTCGACGTGCTGCGCGGCAGCCGCTCCGGGCTGACCGGCGCCGGCGCCCAGGCCTTCGGGCAGGACACCAAGGGGGTCCCCGGCACCGCCGAGCCGTACGACTCCTTCGGCTACGTCCTCCGGCTGCTCGACGTCAACGGCAACGGCCACGCCGACCTGGCCGCCTCCGCCCCGGGCGAGGACGGCGGCGACGGCGCGGTCTGGGTGCTGCGCGGACGCCCCTCCGGCCTGGTCACGGACGCGGCCGCGGTCTTCGGCGGGAAGACGGTCGGCGCGCCGTACAAGAAGGCGTCGTTCGGTTTCGGACTGAGGTAGGAAGTCCCCGAACGCCCCCCCGGAAAATCTCCGGAAGAAAATCCGGCGAGCGTGTCGATGTGCGTCGCCGCCGTTCGACACAAGGGGTGAGCGGCGGGGACAGGCCCCGCCGCCCGGCCGAAGGAGTCACCATGCCCCGCTACCTGTCGATCATCCACATCGACGAGTCCTCCGCCCCCGCCGGCGGCCCCAGCAAGGAACTGATGGACCGGATGGGCGAGCTGATCGAGGAGATCACCAAGGCCGGCGTCATGCTCGACACCGCCGGGCTGACGCCGTCCGCCCAGGGCACCACCGTGCGCTGGGAGGGCGGCAGGCTCTCCGTCACCGACGGCCCCTTCACCGAGGCCAAGGAGGTCATCGGCGGCTACGCGCTCATGCAGTGCAAGGACAAGGCCGAGGCGCTGGAGTGGACCAAGCGGTTCCTCCAGGTCCACGAGCCGTACTGGACCGTCTCCTGCGAGGTGCGGGAGATCGCCGAGGGCTGATCCCGTTTGGCCTTCCCGCGCCCCGGGTGTTGCATGTGGGCTGTGGAAGCACAGCCCACTGCGGCACACGCCATCGAGACCGTCTTCCGTCTGGAGTCGCCCCGCGTGATCGCCGGCGTCGCCCGGATCGTCCGGGACGTCGGCATCGCCGAGGAACTGGCGCAGGACGCCCTCGTGGCCGCCCTGGAGCGGTGGCCGCGGGAGGGGGTGCCGGACAATCCCGGCGCCTGGCTCATGGCCACCGCCCGGCACCGGGCCGTCGACCTGATCCGGCGCCGCGAGACCTACCACCGCAAACTCGCCGAGATCGGCCGGGACCTCCGGGCGGCCCCGCCGTCGTACGACGAACCGGCCGACCCGGACGACATCGACGACGACCTGCTCCGGCTGGTCTTCACCACCTGTCACCCGGTGCTGTCCCCCCAGGCCCGCACCGCGCTCACGCTGCGCCTGCTCGGCGGCCTGACCACCGCCGAGATCGCCCGCGCCTACCTGGTGCCGGAGCCGACCGTCGCCCAGCGCATCGTCCGCGCGAAGCGCACCCTGGCCGCCCGGAACGTCGCCTTCGAGGTGCCGTACGGACCGGACCGCGAGGCCCGTCTCGGCTCCGTCCTCGACGTCATCTACCTGATCTTCAACGAGGGGTACGCGGCCACCGCCGGCGACGACTGGCTGCGCCCCGGGCTGTGCGAGGACGCGCTGCGGCTGGCCCGGGTGCTGTCCGCGCTGATGCCCAAGGAGCCGGAGGTGCACGGCCTGACCGCGCTGCTGGAGTTCCAGGCGTCCCGCGCCGCCGCCCGCACCGGCTCCGACGGCGCACCGGTGCTGCTGAGGGACCAGGACCGGCGCCGCTGGAACCGCATGCTCATCGCGCGCGGGGTCGGCGCTCTCGACCGCGCCGGCGCCACCGCGAGCGGCCCTCCGGGCCCGTACGCCCTCCAGGCGGCCATCGCCGCCTGCCACGCGCGCGCGTACCGCTACGAGGACACCGACTGGCACGCCATCGCCACCCTGTACGGCCTGCTGGCCGTCCGCGCGCCCTCCCCGGTGGTCGAGCTGAACCGCGCGGTCGCCGTGTCGATGGCCGACGGCCCGGCGGAGGGCCTGAAGCTGGTGGACGCCCTGGCCGCCGCGCCCGCCCTGCGCGGCTACCACCTGCTGCCCAGCGTCCGCGGCGACCTCCTGTCCCGCCTCGGCCGCACCGCCGAGGCCCGCGAGGAGTTCCTCCGGGCGGCCGCCCTGACCCACAACGAGAAGGAGCGCCACCTGCTGTTGCGCCGGGCGGGGGAGTGAGCCCCGGCGGCGTCCGACCGGCCGGGAGAACGGCCGTGTCCCGCCCGGCGCGCGGCGGATGGAGTCGGCCGGGGCAGGCCACGGGCGGCGCGGCCGGCCGGCCGGTGGCTCGGCAGGAGGCCGACGAGCCCGGCGAACGCCCCCCTGCCGCGGCGATCCGGTGCGCGGTGACCTCGCCGCCGGCGGCCGGCGTCCACCCGGTGAGCTCCGCACCGCGAAGGTGCCGACGTCACACCGACGGACGGCCGATCAGCATCGCCGGTGCCCCGGCCACCCGGGTCAGGAACACGGTGGCCGCGTTCGGGCCCTGCGGCCGTACCTTCCGGCGCAGTTCCTCCGGTTCGACCGCCGAGCCGCGCTTCTTCACGGTCAGTGTGCCGACCTCGCGCTCGCGCAGCAGGGCCTTCAGCTTCTTGACGTTGAAGGGGAGGTGGTCGGTGATCTCGTAGGCGGTGGCGTACGGCGTGGGCCGCGGCGCGTCGGCGGTGATGTAGGCGATGGTCGGGTCCAGCAGTCCGCCGTCGACCTCCTCGGCGACCTCGGCGACCAGGTGCGCGCGGATCACGGCACCGTCCGGCTCGTACAGGTAGCGCCCCACCGGCCGTACCCCGGGGTCGGGCAGCCCGCGGCCGACGAGGGTGCGCGGGCCGGGCAGCAGGGTGGCCCGTACGGTGCCCGGCGCTCCCGTCCCGAACCACAGCACCGCCTCCTTCACGTCCCCGCCGTCGGAGATCCACTCGGCCTCGGCCCGGTCGGGGACCACCTCGTGCGGGATCCCCGGGGCGATCTTCAGCGCGGCCCGGGGTGCCTTCAGGGCCGTCTCGACCGCCCAGGACAGCGGCGGCGAGTACGCCTCCGGATCGAACACGCGGCCCCGCCCGCCCCGGCGCGCCGGGTCCACGAACACCGCGTCGTACCCGGCGGTGTCCACCTCGGTGACGTCGGCCTCGCGCACCTCGATCAGGGCGGCCAGCCCCAGCGCCTCGGCGTTGGCCCGGGCCGCCGCCGCCGTCAGCGGGTCCCGGTCCACGGCCAGCACCCGGATCCCGGCCCGGGCCATCGCGACCGCGTCCCCGCCGATCCCGCAGCACAGGTCGGCGACGGAGGCCACGCCCAGCTCCCGCAGCCGCCGTGCCCGGTACGCCGCCACGCTCGCCCGCGTCGACTGCTCGACCCCGTTCGGCGTGAAGAACATCCGCCCGGCGTCCTCGGCACCGAACTTCGCCACCGCCCGCTGCCGCAGCCGGGCCTGGCCGAGCGCGGCCGAGACCAGCTCGGCCGGGTGCTCGCGGCGCAGCCGGGTGGCCACGGCCAGCTCCTGGGCGGGCTCGGTGTCGCGCACCTCGTCGAGGAGGGCGCGGCCTTCGGGGGTGAGGAGCAGTGCGAGGTCGTTCACCGGGTCATTGTGGGCCAGTCGGTGGATGGTGCGCCTCCGGCGGCGGTGTCGGCCGGGGTCGGGGGCCGGGGCCTGGAAGGATCCGGCACCATGCGAGCAGTAGTACAAAATGACAAAAGTCGGGCGCGGTTGCGGCGTCTGGCCCTCGGCGGAGGAGCCGCCGCATGCGCCACCGCCGCCCTGCTCTCCGGCTGCGCCGGCCCCGACGCCGTACGCCCCGCACCCGGCCGGGGCGGCCCCGCCCAGCCCCAGGACCCGGCGGCGCGCCGGGCCGCCGAACACGCCCGGCTGGCCGCCGCGGCCCGGCGCTGGGGACTGGACCAGGTCCCGCTGGCCCCTCCGCCGCCGCCCGCGGTCAAGCCGCGGATCGGCGCCCGCGACGGATTCGAGGTGGACCACCAGGAGGACTGGGACCTGCCGCCCGTCTTCACCACGGTCCCCACCCGGCACAAGGTCGTCTTCCTGACGATCGACGACGGAGCCGAGAAGGACCCCCGCTTCCTCGCCATGATGCGGGAGCTGAAGATCCCGTACACCGCCTTCCTCAGCGACTACCTGGTGAAGGACGACTACGGCTACTTCCGCAGAATGCGCTCCTACGGCAACACCCTCAACAACCACACCCTGCACCACCCCTACCTGCCGGGCCTGACCTACGAGGAGCAGAAGGACGAGATCTGCGGCATGCAGGCCGTCATGAAGAAGGAGTTCGGCAAGGCGCCCACCGTCTTCCGGCCGCCGTACGGCAACTACAACCAGGACACCCTGGTCGCCGCGAAGGAGTGCGGCATCCGGTACGCGCCCATCTGGAACGAGGAGGTCTTCGTCGACCACTGGGAGTACCGCGAGGACGACCGGCGGCTGCGCCCCGGCGACATCGTCCTCACCCACTTCCGCGGCCGGGACGACTGGGACGGCACGATGGTGGACGACATGCGCCGCTTCCTGAACAAGGTCACGCGCGAGGGCTACGCCGTGGCCCGCCTGGAGGACTACCTGTGAGGCGCCTGCGGGGCCCTGCGGCGGTCATCGCCACGGCCCTGCTCCTCACGGGCTGCGCCCAGTCCGTCGACCCCATCGAGCGCCTCGGCAAGAAGGCCGCCGAAGGGGTACGCCCGCACACCACCGGCCCCGGCCGCGCCTACCGCGCCTGGGGCCTGACCCGCCCGCTCGCCCGCTCCCCGGTGCCCCCGGCCCGCCCGCTCGCCGGGCGCGCCACGGCCCACGGCCTGCCCCCGGTCCTCGACCACGTCCCCACCCGCGACCCGGTCGTCTTCCTCACCTACGACGACGGCTCCGACCGCGACCCCCGCTTCACCGACATGGTCCGCGACCTCCGCCTCCCGGTCACCCTGTTCCTCACCGACAGCGTCGCCGCCCCCGGCTACGGCCACTTCGCCCGGCTGCACGCGCTCGGCGCCGGCATCGAGAACCACACCGTCGACCACCGCGCGCCGGCCGGACTGCCGTACGCCGGCCAGCGCGCCGGGATCTGCGGCCAGCAGGACCGCCTCCGCGCCCGCCTCGGCGTCCGCCCCCGCCTCTTCCGCCCGCCCTACGGCTCCTACGACCGCACCACCCTGCGCGCGGCGGCCGGCTGCGGCATCTCCGCACTCGTCCTGTGGCGCGCCGCCCTCACCCCGGCGGGCCTCGCCTACACCCACGGCCCCCACCGCCTGCGCCCCGGCGACATCGTCCTGGTGGGCCCCGACGAGACCCCGGGCCCACCGCTGCGGGACCGCACGGTACGGGTGCTGAGGGAGGTGCAGGGGGAGGGGATGACGGTGGGCCGGCTGGAGGACTACGTGGGCTGACCGGCGCAGCCGGGCGGAGACCGGCGGGGACAGCGGGGCGGCACCGGGCCGCCGGGGCACCCGCGCGCGCCGTTCCCGGCCGACGCGACGCACGGCAATTGGCACTCCGCTTGACCGAGTGCTAATCGCGGTCATAGTCTCGGCTCTGGCACTCCCCCCTGGAGAGTGCCAACAAACGCGACGGGCAGGTCCGGCACCCGCGACGACGGATCCACCTGGTCGCCACCTCAGACAGTTAACCCCGTGAGATCTCCGAAGGGGGAGGTCGGATCGTGACGACCGCCAGCTCCAAGGTTGCCATCAAGCCGCTCGAGGACCGCATCGTGGTCCAGCCGCTGGACGCCGAGCAGACCACGGCCTCTGGCCTGGTCATCCCGGACACCGCGAAGGAGAAGCCCCAGGAGGGCGCCGTCCTCGCCGTGGGCCCGGGCCGGTTCGAGAACGGCGAGCGTCTGCCGCTCGACGTCAAGGTCGGCGACGTCGTCCTCTACAGCAAGTACGGCGGCACCGAGGTGAAGTACAACGGCGACGAGTACCTCGTCCTCTCGGCTCGCGACGTGCTCGCGATCATCGAGAAGTAATCACCTCAAGCGACTCTCTGCTTGAAGCTGCGCCCCTGGCCCCCGCGAATCGATAAGAAGCCGGGCGCCCGGGGCGCGGCGTTTTTCACCCACAGATTTCCGAGAGGGCTCCCGCTGCCATGGCGAAGATCCTGAAGTTCGACGAGGACGCCCGTCGCGCCCTTGAGCGCGGCGTCAACAAGCTTGCCGACACCGTCAAGGTGACGATCGGCCCCCGCGGCCGCAACGTCGTCATCGACAAGAAGTTCGGCGCCCCGACCATCACCAACGACGGTGTCACGATCGCCCGCGAGGTCGAGATCGAGGACCCGTACGAGAACCTGGGCGCCCAGCTGGTGAAGGAGGTGGCGACCAAGACCAACGACATCGCCGGCGACGGCACCACCACCGCCACGGTCCTCGCCCAGGCGCTGGTCCGCGAGGGTCTGAAGAACGTCGCCGCGGGTGCCTCCCCGGCCGCCCTGAAGAAGGGCATCGACGCCGCGGTCAAGGCCGTCTCCGAGGATCTGCTGGCCTCCGCCCGCCCGATCGACGAGAAGTCCGACATCGCCGCCGTCGCCGCGCTGTCCGCCCAGGACCAGCAGGTCGGCGAGCTGATCGCCGAGGCGATGGACAAGGTCGGCAAGGACGGTGTCATCACCGTCGAGGAGTCCAACACCTTCGGTCTGGAGCTGGACTTCACCGAGGGCATGGCCTTCGACAAGGGCTACCTGTCGCCGTACTTCGTGACGGACCAGGAGCGCATGGAGGCCGTCCTCGACGAGCCGTACATCCTCATCACGCAGGGCAAGATCGCCGCCATCGCGGACCTGCTGCCGCTGCTGGAGAAGGTCATCCAGGCCGGCTCCTCCAAGCCGCTGCTGATCATCGCCGAGGACGTCGAGGGCGAGGCCCTGTCGACCCTGGTCGTCAACAAGATCCGCGGCACCTTCAACGCCGTCGCGGTGAAGGCCCCCGGCTTCGGCGACCGCCGCAAGGCGATGCTGCAGGACATGGCCGTCCTCACCGGCGCCACCGTCATCTCCGAGGAGGTCGGCCTCAAGCTCGACCAGGTCGGCCTCGACGTGCTCGGCTCCGCCCGCCGCGTCACCGTCACCAAGGACGACACCACGATCGTCGACGGCGCCGGCAAGTCCGAGGACGTGCACGGCCGCGTCGCGCAGATCAAGGCCGAGATCGAGAACACGGACTCCGACTGGGACCGCGAGAAGCTCCAGGAGCGCCTCGCGAAGCTGGCCGGCGGCGTGTGCGTGATCAAGGTCGGCGCCGCCACCGAGGTGGAGCTGAAGGAGAAGAAGCACCGTCTGGAGGACGCCATCTCCGCGACCCGCGCCGCGGTCGAGGAGGGCATCGTCTCCGGTGGTGGCTCCGCCCTGGTCCACGCCTCCAAGGTCCTGGACGGCAACCTGGACAAGGCCGGCGACGAGGCCACCGGTGTCGCGGTCGTCCGCAATGCCGTGGTCGAGCCGCTGCGCTGGATCGGCGAGAACGCCGGCCAGGAGGGCTACGTCATCGTCTCCAAGGTCAAGGACCTGGAGAAGGGGCAGGGCTACAACGCCGCCACCGGCGAGTACGGCGACCTGATCAAGGCCGGCGTCATCGACCCGGTCAAGGTCACCCGCTCCGCCCTGGAGAACGCCGCCTCCATCGCCTCCCTGCTGCTCACGACCGAGACCCTGGTCGTCGAGAAGAAGGAAGAGGAAGAGCCGGCCGCCGCGGGCCACGGCCACGGCCACGCGCACTGAGCGAACAGCTCCCGAGTGAAGGCCCGGTACCCCGGAGAGGGGGCCGGGCCTTCGCCCTGCCCGCCGACGTTGCGTACCGCTACCGCTACCGCTACCGCTACCGCTACCGCTACCGCTACCGCTACCGCTACCGCTCCAGCTCGTCCAGCGCCCCCAGCTGCTGCATCAGCCCCAGCTGGTCGTGCTGCCACCACAGCTCGGCGATCTTGCCGCCGGCGGCGAAGCGGAACAGCGTCATCCCGGTCATGGCCACCCGCCGGCCCGTGGGTGCGATCCCCAGGAAGTCGCCCCGGTGCGTGGCGTTCCAGGTCCACCGCGCGCACGCCCGGTCGCCCTGGGCGAGCACGTCCTCGACCGTGAACGCGAAATCGAAGGCGCCGCGCCACATCCGGAACTCGGCGCGGACGTTGTCCAGCCCGATGGTGTCCTGCGGGTTCATCGGGTCGTGACCGTGGACGTCCTCGTCCAGCAGGTCGTTGAGCGGCGGCAGCTCGCCCGCCGTGCACAGCGCGTCGAAGAACCCGCGCACGACCCCCTCGGCCAGGCGCTCGTCCCGTACGACGTCCAGGTCGGTGAACGTCGGCTCCTCGTCGCACAGCGCGAGCATCTCCCGGAAGGTCCGGTCGGTCTCTGGGAGGTTCGCGTTCCGCACCGCCTCCTCGTACGACGGGAACTCCACGACCTCCACCACGTGCGACGTGTCCGAGCGGTCCGTGCCGACCAGTGCGTGCGTCGCCGTCCGCTTCCCCTTGGTCCGCCGGACCCAGTCGTCCATGAGCCGGTTCATCTCGTCCACCCGGCTCGTCCTGCACTCGATGAGCTGTACGAAGGTCATGACGCCGCCTCCGACCCCCCTGGGTCCGGTACCGTCCCGCCCATTTTCCCACCGGGACGGCGGCGTCACCCGTCGCTACTGCGGCCCGTACCTGCGCCCCGTCCGGGAGCTGATCCCGCCCAGCAGCCCGCGGGGCGTCACCTTCACCAGCCCCATCAGCGCCTTGTACCGGGGGTCGGGGATGGACAGCGTCCTGCCGCGTGCAAGGTCGGCCAGGGCCGCCGCGACCAGCTTGTCCGCGTCCAGCCACATCCAGCCCGGGATGTTGTCCGTGCCCATCCCGGCCCGCTGGTGGAACTCCGTCCGCACGAAGCCCGGGCACAGCGCCATCAGCCGCACCCCGCTGCCCGCCAGGTCCTTCGCCGCGCCCTGGGTGAACTGCACGACCCATGCCTTGGACGCGCCGTACGTGCCGCGCGGGACGAAGGCGGCGACCGAGGCGACGTTCACCACCCCGCCCCGGCCGCGCTCGCGCATCGCCGCGGCCGCCGCCGACGTCAGCCGGAGCACCGCCTCGCAGTGCACCTTGAGCATCCGCAGCTCGTCCGCCATCGGCACGTCCAGATAGCGGCCCTTGTTGCCGAAGCCGGCGTTGTTGACCAGCAGGTCGACCGGGTTCCTCCGGTCGCCCAGTCGCTCGGCGACCGCCTCGATGCCCTTGTCCTCGGCCAGGTCGGCGGTCAGCACCTCCACCTCGATGCCGTGCCGGTCGTGCAGTTCCGTCGCCTGCTCGCGCAGCCGCCCGGTGTCCCGCGCCACCAGCACGAGGTCGTGCCCGTCAGCCGCCAGGCGGCGCGCGAACGCGGCACCGATCCCCGCGGTCGATCCCGTAATCAGAGACGTTGTCATGGCCCAAGGGTAGTGACCCGGACCGACGGCCTCCGCTGCCCGCGCGCCCTGTCCCCGGCGGCGTCCTGACGAGATGTCAGACCTCGTGCCGGGTCACGTACTCCCGGGCCTTCGCCAGCGACTCCGAGTGCAGCGCCTCGCCCGCCGCGAGCAGCCGCGGCAGCAGCTCCCGCTCGGTGGTGACCGCGCGGAACTCCAGCGCCGCCGTCACCCCGTGGTCCGGACGGTGCACGATCTCCACCGGGTCGCCCGTCCGGATCTCACCCGGCTCGATCACCCGGAGGTAGGCACCCGTTGCGCCCTTCCGCGTGAACCTCCTGACCCAGCCGCGCTCGCCCAGATGGCCCTGGAACGTGTTGCACGGGATCCGGCCCGAGGTCACCTCCAGCACCACCTCGGAACCGATCCGCCAGCGCTCGCCGATCAGCGCCCCCGAGACGTCCAGGCCGTCCGTCGTCAGGTTCTCCCCGAAGCAACCGTTCGCCAGCGACCTGCCGAGTTCGCGCTCCCACGCGTCGAGGTCCTCGCGGGCGTACGCGTACACCGCCTGCTCGTCCCCGCCGTGGTGGCGCAGGTGGCACACCGCGTCCCCGGCGAGCCCGCTCCCGCCGGTCCCCTTGGGCCCCGGCGCCGCGACCCGCACCGGCCCGTCCGTCGGGCGCTTGTCGATACCGGTCAGACCCTCCGGCTGGCTGGTGTAGGGAACCTGCCGCGGCGTGCCGACATTGACGGAAAGAAGCTTCATCCCCGCACGGTAAGCGATCCGGACCCAAAGCGTCGACGCATTATCCGGCGTCCGGTCCAAGGCTGCCTTATGCTCGACAGGTGATCGAGGCCCGTCATCTCCGCGTCCTGCGCGCCGTCGCCACCACCGGATCCTTCTCGGCGGCGGGGCGCGTGCTGGGCTGCACCCAGCCCGCCGTCAGTCAGCAGATGAAGGCCCTGGAGACCTCCGTCGGCACCCCGCTGCTGGTCCGCACGGGCCGGGAGATGCGCCTCACCCAGGCCGGCGAGGCGCTGGTCCGGCACGCCTCCGGCATCCTCGCCGGACTCACCGCCGCCGAGGAGGAGGTCGCCGCCATCGCCGGCCTGCGCGCGGGCCGGGTCCGGCTCGTCTCCTTTCCCAGCGGCAGCTCCACCCTGGTCCCCACCGCCCTGGCCGCCCTGCGCGCCGCCCACCCCGGCACCCGGGTCTCCCTGGAGGAGGCCGAGCCCCCGCGCTCCGTCGAACTGCTCCGCGAGGGCGACTGCGACCTGGCCCTGGCCTTTCGCTACGAGGGCGCGGCGGTCGCGGAGGAGTGGGACGACCTCGTCGTACGCCCCCTGCTCACCGACCGCCTGGTCGCCCTGGTGCCCGAACGGCACCGGCTCGCGCGCGCGGAGGCCGTCGCCATCGGCGAGCTGGCCGAGGAACCCTGGATCGCGGGCTGCCCGCGCTGCCGCGGCCAGCTGATCGAGGTGTGCGAGGGGGCCGGCTTCACCCCGCGCATCGACTTCGCCACCGACGACTACCCGGCCGTGGTCGGTCTGGTCGGCGCGGGCCTCGGAGTGGCGGTACTGCCCCAGCTGGCCGTGGAGTCGGTACGGCCGCGCGGTGTGCGCACGGTCCGCCTGGAACCGGCGGTCCGGCGGGAGATCGTCGCCCTCACCCTGCCCGACCTGGCACAGGTGCCGGCCGTGGCGGCGACGCTGGAACAGCTGGCCCGGGCGGTACGGGCGGCCGGACGCGCGTAGGGCGCGCGGCAAAGTCACGGGCACGCGCGTGCGTGCCCGGTGGGGAAGGAATGGTCGCCCATGGATGCAGAAACGTTCCTTCAGTGATCTGACGCGGTGTCTCCGCTGGTGCTCGACGCCGCCACGAGGCGGTTGCGCGCCCGCCCCATCAACTCCTCACGCTCGTCCTCGGTCAGTCCGCCCCAGACCCCGTACGGCTCGCGCACCGCCAGCGCGTGCGCCGCGCACTCCGCACGGACCGGGCACCTCATGCAGACCTCCTTGGCCGAGTTCTCGCGAGCGCTCCGAGCCGCCCCGCGCTCGCCCTCCGGGTGGAAGAAGAGCGAGCTGTCCACGCCGCGGCAGGCAGCCAGCAGCTGCCAGTCCCACAGGTCCGCGTTCGGTCCGGGAAGGCGGGAGAAATCTGCCATTACGTGACCCCTTGTCGCCGTTCTGGGCGGATACGGTGCCAACGACCGTACATCTCCGGTCTAAGGAGATGAAAATATGACTCATTGCGAATCTAGCCCCGGACACTGCGAAACGGGAAGAAAAGGGGCCGAATGGGGCATAGGTTGTGATGAAAAGTTGAGAGTCCGTTGAGCATGTCTGCACCGTGTCGGTGCCCTCACGTAGAGTGCCGAAGACGGCACGCGGAGCCGTAACTCTTTCGAGTGACCGTCGTTGAGAGTGCGGAGGCGGTTGAAGCCACAAGCGCTCGGGCAGGCGTCCGAGACGGTCGACCGCACAGGTGACGAATCCGTACCAGCCTGGAGGCTCAAGGTGACGCGCATCAGCTGCGGAGGGCGGTCATGACATCCGTCCTCGTCTGCGACGACTCCCCGCTTGCCCGAGAAGCGCTGCGCCGCGCGGTCGCGACCGTGCCCGGTGTCGAGCGCGTGACGACGGCGGCCAACGGCGAGGAAGTCCTCCGCCGCTGGGGCGCCGACCGTTCCGACCTCATTCTGATGGACGTGCGCATGCCCGGTCTGGGCGGCGTCGAGACCGTGCGCCGGCTGCTGTCGGCCGACCCGGGCGCACGGATCATCATGCTCACGGTTGCCGAGGACCTCGACGGGGTGGCCCTCGCGGTCGCCGCCGGAGCCCGTGGCTACCTGCACAAGGACGCCTCGCGTGCCGAACTGCGGGCCACGGTGACACAGGCGCTCGCCGACCCGACCTGGCGGCTCGCCCCGCGCCGTCTGCGCTCGGCCGAGATGGGCGCGGCGCCCACGCTCACCGCGCGTGAGATCCAGGTCCTGGAGGGCATGAGCCACGGCCGCTCGAACGCCGAGATCGGTCGTGAGCTGTTCCTCTCCGAGGACACCGTCAAGACGCACGCGCGGCGCCTGTTCAAGAAGCTCGGCGCCTCCGACCGGGCCCACGCGGTGGCCCTCGGCTTCCGCTGGGGACTGGTCCGGTAACCGGTGCGAGGCCCTGCGGGCCGCCCGACACCGACGCCCGCCGTCCGGCGGCCGGGACGCGCACCGCGGCCCGCCACCGTCGCCACCCGGCGGGTGCGGTGGGCAGTGCGGCCCGGTGCCGTCAGAACCTGGCGGACGCGGTGTGGACTGTGGACCGGCGTCGTCGCTGCCTGGTGGATGCGGCTCGGACTGTCGAGCGGTGCCGTCGCTGTCTGGCGGACGCGGCTCGGACTGTCGAGCGGTGCCGTCGCTGTCTGGCGGATGCGGTGTCGGCTGCGGGCGGGTGTCGTCGGCACCTGGTGGGTGCGGTGTCGGCTGCGTGCCGGTGCCGTCGCTGCCTGGCGGACGCGGCTCGGACTGTCGAGCGGTGCCGTGGCTGCCTGGCGGACGCGGTGTCGGCTGCGGGCCGGCGTCGTCGCTGCCTGGCGGATGCGGCTCGGACTGTCGAGCGGTGCCGTGGCTGCCTGGCGGACGCGGTGCGGGCCGCCGGCCGGTGCCGTCAGCGGCCGGTGGATGTGGTGCGCACCGCGGACCGATGCCGTCCTCGCCCTGCCCCGCTCACGCCCGGTGCTCCCGTCCGGGCGGCCGGTCGGTACGGCGGGGCCCGGGGCCGGCGGCGGCCCGGCGCTCCGGTACGGCGCCGCTTTCCCGGGGGCCCGGCGCGCCCCGGGCGGTCACGGAACGCGGCGCGGACTCCGGTCCGACGTGGTCCTTCCGTGCCCGAGTGCACCCCGGCTCGCTGCCCTCATGCCCTGCGGCAGCGCCCGTGCGCGCTCCTCGCGGGCCACGCAAGACGGAGTCGGCGGTAGGCCGGCGTGCCCTACGCGCGTGCCCCGGGCGCGCTCTGACCGGGCCCTGCCTTGATAGGGGCCCGGCAGGCCGTGCCGATGACGCTACGGCGCGTCCCCCGAAGCACCGGGGGGACCGCGCCGGGCGAGCGGACCACCTGGCGCACGTCATCGCCGTGCGCACGGACAAGCGTGCCCCGGTCCCGGCCGTGCGCGCGGGCAGACGCGCCCGGATCCTGGCCGTACGCGGGTGCAGGCGGCCGCGGGGTCGGGCCGTGCGCGGGTGCAGGCGGCCGCGGGGTCGGGCCGTACGCGCGCGCAGGCGGCCCCGGGGTCCGGCCGTACGCGCGCGCAGGCGGCCCTGGGGTCCGGTCGTGCGCGTGGGCGGGTGGTCCCGAGTCATCGCCCCGCGTGCCGCACGGCCGCGGCTCCGGCGGGCGGCGGTGTTCACCGGCGCACGCGCACGCCTCACACAGCGTGCTGGTGCGCCGGCGCGCGACTCCCGGGAACACCCTGGCGGGACGGGCGCAAGGCGGCCCGCCGGACGCGCGCTGCTCGTTTCGGCGCGGATGCCGCATCCTTGAGATGTGGAGTCTCTCGGGGACGAGTCGGTCGAGCGGAAGGGGAGGGCGCAGGGGATGAGTGCCGGCGCACCTGCTCATAACGCTTCGGTGCACAACCACGAACACGATGCGACGGACCGGACGGCCGCAGGGCACCATGGACCGATGCGCGACGACGAGGCGGGCACGGCCCACGGGGCGATCGGTGCGCTCGTGCATCGTGCCGTCGACGGGGACGAGCAGGCCACGCACGATCTGCTCGCGCACGTCCACCCACTGGCGCTGCGTTACTGCCGCACCCGGCTGTCCCGGCTCCCCGGCGACGCCCGGCACTTCGTGGAGGACCTCGCCCAGGAGGTCTGCGTGGCGGTTCTGCTGGCCCTGCCGCGCTACCGCGACACCGGCCGCCCCTTCGAGGCGTTCGTCTTCGCCATCGCCTCGCACAAGGTCGCCGACCTCCAGCGGGCGGCGATGCGCCACCCCGGATCGACCGCGGTGCCGTCCGACGAGATGCCCGAGCGGCCCGACGACTCCCTCGGCCCCGAGGAGCGCGCCCTGCTCAGCAGCGACGCCGAGTGGGCCAAGAAACTGCTGGCCAACCTGCCCGAGAACCAGCGCGAACTGCTCCTGCTGCGCATCGCGGTGGGCTTGACCGCGGAGGAGACCGGGCAGATGTTGGGAATGTCACCCGGCGCGGTCCGCGTGGCCCAGCACCGGGCGCTGAGCCGCCTCAGGGCGCTCGCCGAACAGTAATCCCCGTCCGCGGAGCCGCCGTAGCTCCTTCGCTGAACAGGTGCACCGTCGTTTCCGTACGAACATACGAAGCCGGAAGCGACCCCGTACCGTGGAATTTGCTAGCGACGCTTCCCGTTAGCATGGACATCCGCACCGATCAAGGCCATTTGGGGAAGGTGTCATGACTGCCAACGTCGACGGAGTGCCCGGTAAATTCGCGACACTCGGGCTGACCTACGACGACGTGCTGCTGCTGCCGGGCCCGTCGGACATGGCACCCGACGAGATCGACACCGCCTCGTACGTCTCCAAGAATGTGCGGGTCAACATCCCGCTGCTGTCCGCCGCCATGGACAAGGTGACCGAGTCCCGCATGGCGATCGCGATGGCCCGCCAGGGCGGCGTCGGCGTCCTGCACCGCAACCTCTCCATCGAGGACCAGGCCAACCAGGTCGACCTGGTGAAGCGCTCCGAGTCGGGCATGGTCACCGACCCGATCACCATCCACCCGGAGGCCACGCTCGCCGAGGCCGACGCGCTGTGCGGCAAGTTCCGCATCAGCGGCGTCCCGGTGACCGACGGCGACAAGAAGCTGCTCGGCATCGTCACCAACCGGGACATGGCCTTCGAGAGCGACCGCAGCCGCCGCGTGCACGAGGTCATGACCCCGATGCCGCTGGTCACCGGCAAGGTCGGCATCTCCGGCCCGGAGGCCATGGAGCTGCTGCGCAAGCACAAGATCGAGAAGCTGCCGCTGGTCGACGACGAGGGCGTCCTCAAGGGCCTGATCACGGTCAAGGACTTCGTCAAGGCGGAGAAGTACCCGAACGCCGCCAAGGACGCCGAGGGCCGCCTGCTGGTCGGCGCCGCGGTCGGTGTCGCCGGTGACGCCTTCGAGCGCGCCCAGGCCCTGATCGAGGCGGGCGTCGACTTCATCGTCGTGGACACCGCGCACGGCCACTCCCGCCTGGTCGGCGACATGATCGCCAAGATCAAGTCGAACTCCTCCGGCGTCGACGTCATCGGCGGCAACATCGCCACCCGCGACGGCGCGCAGGCACTGGTCGACGCCGGCGCCGACGGCATCAAGGTCGGTGTCGGACCGGGCTCCATCTGTACGACCCGCGTGGTCGCCGGCGTCGGCGTCCCCCAGGTCACCGCGATCTACGAGGCCGCGCTCGCCGCCAAGGAGGCCGGTGTCCCGGTGATCGGCGACGGCGGCCTGCAGTACTCCGGTGACATCGCCAAGGCGCTGGTCGCGGGCGCGGACACGGTGATGCTCGGCTCGCTGCTGGCGGGCTGCGAGGAGTCCCCGGGCGAGCTGCTGTTCATCAACGGCAAGCAGTTCAAGTCGTACCGTGGCATGGGCTCGCTCGGCGCCATGCAGTCCCGCGGCGACCGCAGGTCGTTCTCCAAGGACCGCTACTTCCAGGAGGGCGTCGCCTCCGACGAGCAGCTGATCCCCGAGGGCATCGAGGGCCAGGTGCCCTACCGCGGCCCGCTGTCCTCCGTCGTCCACCAGCTGGTCGGCGGCCTGCGCCAGTCGATGTTCTACGTCGGCGGCCGGACCGTCCCCGAGCTCCAGGCGAACGGCCGGTTCGTGCGGATCACCTCGGCGGGCCTGAAGGAGAGCCACCCGCACGACATCCAGATGACGGTCGAGGCGCCGAACTACAGCAGCAAGCGGTGACGCCCACGCGCGCGTGACGCTCGTACCGCGGCGGTCCCGGAGCATCCGGGGCCGCCGTTGCCGTACCCGTCGGCGATACTGGAAGGCGCTGCAACGCATAGGGAAAGGCCACCAACGTGACTGAGATCGAGATCGGGCGCGGCAAGCGCGGCCGCCGGGCGTACGCCTTCGACGACATCGCCGTCGTCCCCAGCCGCCGTACGCGGGACCCGAAGGAGGTCTCGATCGCCTGGCAGATCGACGCCTACCGCTTCGAGCTGCCGTTCCTGGCCGCTCCCATGGACTCGGTGGTCTCCCCGGCCACCGCGATCCGCATCGGCGAGCTGGGCGGGCTCGGCGTGCTGAACCTCGAGGGCCTGTGGACGCGGTACGAGGACCCGCAGCCGCTGCTGGACGAGATCGCCGAGCTCCCCGCCGAGCAGGCGACCCGCCGCCTCCAGGAGGTCTACGCGGCACCGATCAAGGAGGAGCTGATCGGCGCCCGCATCAAGGAGGTCCGCGACTCCGGCGTGGTCACCGCCGCCGCGCTCTCCCCGCAGCGCACCGCCCAGTTCTCCAAGGCGGTCGTGGACGCGGGCGTGGACATCTTCGTCATCCGGGGCACGACGGTCTCGGCGGAGCACGTGTCCTCCTCGCACGAACCGCTGAACCTGAAGCAGTTCATCTACGAGCTGGACGTCCCGGTGATCGTCGGCGGCTGCGCCACCTACACGGCTGCCCTGCACCTGATGCGCACGGGCGCCGCGGGCGTGCTCGTGGGCTTCGGCGGCGGCGCCGCGCACACCACGCGCAACGTGCTCGGCATCCAGGTACCGATGGCCACGGCCGTCGCCGACGTGGCCGCGGCCCGCCGGGACTACATGGACGAGTCCGGCGGCCGGTACGTGCACGTGATCGCGGACGGCGGCGTCGGCTGGTCCGGCGACCTGCCCAAGGCCATCGCCTGCGGTGCCGACGCGGTCATGATGGGCTCCCCGCTGGCCCGCGGCACGGACGCGCCCGGCAAGGGCCACCACTGGGGCATGGAGGCGGTCAACGAGGAGCTGCCCCGCGGCCAGAAGGTCGACCTGGGCACGGTCGGCACGATCGAGGAGATCCTCACCGGCCCGTCGCACACCCCGGACGGCTCGATGAACTTCTTCGGTGCCCTGCGCCGCGCCATGGCCACCACCGGCTACAGCGAGCTGAAGGAGTTCCAGCGGGTCGAGGTGACCGTGGCGGACAGCCAGCACCGGCGGTAGTCGGCGAGGCGGTCGCCACGACGCCTGGAGGGCCGGTCGTCCGAGCGGACGACCGGCCCTTTCGCATGCCCGGGTGCGGCCGAGTGGGCCGTGCTGGGGGCGCGATGCGCGGAGGGGGCGCGTGGTTGCGTTCGGGGCGAATGGGGGCTGAACGGGCGTAGTGGGGCGGTAGTGTCCGTGATCGGCGACCCAGTTCCGCTGGGTGCCCCCTTCCAAGGACATGGACCGGACCCCGCCCTCGGGGCCCGGCCCGAATCCGACGGACCGTCCACCGGGCCACTGGGCGGCTGCGTCTTGTGGATCTACGGGAAGTGAGCGGCCACCCCCACGCGAACTAGGGGTGGACACTCCAATCACTTATCCGGAGCCTGCCGCAGTGCCTGCTGCGGTGGGCTCCACCTGCCCCAAGGTACCGGCGTCCATTCCCCCAGGCCACCAACCCCCGGCTCCCACACCACCGCGCGCCCCCCTTCACAACCGATGCGCCGCCCCCGTGGGCGTGGCCCCCCGGGTGTCCAGCAGCAGCTGGGCCTTCACCGAGAGTCCCTGCAGGTCGTACGTCCGGTGTTGCTGGAGCAGGATCGTGAGGTCGGCGTCGGCCGCCGCCTCGTAGAAGGAGTCCGCGCGCGGCACGGGCCGGTCCAGGACGCTCCACGCGGGGACGTAGGGGTCGTGGTAGCTGACGGCCGCGCCGAGGCCCATCAGCCGTGTGGCGATCTCCTGGGCCGGGGTGCCCTGGAGGTCGGCGAGGTCGGGCTTGTAGGTGACGCCCAGGAGCAGGACGCGGGCCCCGCGCGCGGACTTGCCGTGTTCGTTGAGGAGCGTGGCCGCGCGCTGGACGACGTACCGGGGCATCCGGCTGTTGACCTGCTGGGCCAGTTCGACCATGCGCAGGGTGCGGGTGGCGTGCCCGGTCAGGTCCTGCGGGACCCCGTGCCCGCCGACGCCCGGGCCCGGACGGAACGCCTGGAAGCCGAAGGGCTTGGTCTCCGCGCAGCGGATGACGTCCCACAGGTCGACGCCCAGCTCGTGGCAGAGGACGGCCATCTCGTTGACGAGCGCGATGTTGACGTGCCGGAAGTTGGTCTCCAGCAGTTGCACGGCCTCCGCCTCGCGCAGGCCACGCGCGCGTACCACCTTGTCGGTGAGCCGGCCGTAGAACGCGGCGGCCGACTCGGTGCAGGCGGGGGTGAGACCGCCGATGACCTTCGGAGTGCCGGCCGGGGTGCGGTCGCGGCTGCCGGGGTCGACCCGGCTGGGGGCGTAGGCGAGGTGGAAGTCGCGGCCGGCGCGCAGCCCCGAGCCCTCCTCCAGCAGCGGCCGCAGGAACTCCTCCGTCGTCCCGGGGAGCACGGGCGACTCCAGGATGACCGTGGTGTGCGGACGCAGGCGCGCGGCCAGGGTGCGGGCGGCCGACTCGACCTGGGTGAGGTCGAGGGCGCCGTCGGCACCGCGCGGGGTGGGCGCGCAGATCACCGCGGTGCGCACCCGGCCGAGCTGGGCCGCGTCGGTGACGGGGCGGAATCCGGCGGAGTGCATCCGGCGCAGCTCCGCCGGGCTGAGCGAGCCGGCCTCGGGGCCGGTGGCATAGCCGACCGTGGCGATGCCGGCGGCGACGGCGGCCTGGGCGAGCGGCAAGCCGTAGGGACCGAGTCCGATGACGGCGAGGTCTGCGGGCATGGCGTGAGCCGTCCTTCCCAGTAGCCGAAGCGGGACAGGTGCGCAAGCGCTGTGGACAAGCAGAGCGAGCGCACTGTCAGACTAGGTACACATATGACCGCTATGTGTGATTGTGTTCGTGTGTCTTGCCTGGGGTTGTGCGCGAGTTGTCCACAGGTTCGGGGCCCGTGGTGGCTGAAGCCGGGCAACACGGTCAGAATTTGGGCATGAGGAGGGGATGAACCGGGCTTCGCCCGCCGGGTGCGGCCGACGCGAGCGAGTGTGCGACACCGGGAGGCAGCGGTGAGGACAGCGACTCTGGGGCCGGCGCAGCGCGCCGAGGCACTGGCGGCGATGGCGGAGCGCGAGCTGGACGTGCTGGTGGTCGGCGGCGGAGTGGTGGGTGCCGGCACCGCGCTGGACGCCGTCACCCGCGGTCTGTCCACCGGCCTGGTCGAGGCCCGCGACTGGGCGTCCGGCACCTCCAGCCGGTCCAGCAAGCTGATCCACGGCGGTCTGCGGTATCTGGAGATGCTCGACTTCGCCCTGGTCCGCGAGGCCCTCAAGGAGCGCGGCCTGCTCCTGGAACGCCTCGCCCCGCACCTGGTCAAACCGGTGCCGTTCCTCTACCCGCTCCAGCACAAGGGCTGGGAGCGGCTGTACGCGGGCTCGGGCGTCGCGCTGTACGACGCGATGTCGATGGCCCGCGGTCACGGCCGGGGCCTGCCGATACACCGGCACCTGAGCCGTCGTCACGCCCTGCGCGTCGCCCCCTGCCTGCGCAAGGACGCCCTGGTCGGCGCCCTGCAGTACTACGACGCCCAGATGGACGACGCCCGCTTCGTGGCCACCCTGGTGCGCACGGCGGCGTCCTACGGCGCGAAGGTGGCCAACCGTGCGCGCGTGACCGGGTTCCTGCGCGAGGGCGAGCGGGTCGTCGGTGCCCGGGTGCAGGACGTGGAGGCCGGCGGCGAGTACGAGATCCGCGCCCAGCAGATCGTCAACGCCACCGGCGTGTGGACCGACGACACCCAGGCCATGGTCGGTGAACGCGGGCAGTTCCACGTCCGCGCCTCCAAGGGCATCCACCTGGTCGTGCCCAAGGACCGCATCCACTCCACCACCGGCCTGATCCTGCGCACGGAGAAGTCCGTGCTGTTCGTCATCCCCTGGGGCCGGCACTGGATCGTCGGCACCACCGACACGGAGTGGGACCTGGACAAGGCCCACCCGGCGGCGTCCAGCGCCGACATCGACTATCTGCTGGAACACGTCAACTCGGTGCTCGCCGTGCCCCTCGCCCGCGACGACGTGCAGGGGGTGTACGCCGGGCTGCGCCCGCTGCTGGCCGGCGAGTCCGACGCCACCAGCAAGCTGTCCCGCGAGCACACGGTCGCCCATCCCGCGCCGGGTCTGGTGGTCGTGGCGGGCGGCAAGTACACGACCTACCGGGTGATGGCCAAGGACGCCGTCGACGAGGCGGTGCACGGCCTGGACATGCGCGTCGCCGACTGCGTGACCGAGGAGACCCCGCTGCTCGGCGCGGAGGGCTACCAGGCGCTGTGGAACGCGCGAGCGCGCATCGCCGCCCGTACCGGGCTGCACGTGGTCCGCGTGGAACACCTGCTGAACCGGTACGGCTCCATGGCCGAGGAGGTCCTGGACCTCATCGCCGCCGACCCCTCGCTCGGCGAGCCGCTGCACGCCGCCGACGACTATCTGCGCGCCGAGGTGGTGTACGCCGCCTCGCACGAGGGCGCCCGGCACCTGGACGACGTCCTCACCCGTCGTACCCGCATCTCCATCGAGACCTTCGACCGGGGCACCCGCAGCGCGCGTGAGGCGGCCGAGCTGATGGCACCCGTCCTCGGTTGGGGCAAGGACCAGATCGAGCGCGAGGTCGAGCACTACGAGAAGCGGGTGGAGGCCGAGCGGGAGTCCCAGCTCCAGCCGGACGACCAGACGGCGGACGCGGCCAGGCTGGGCGCGCCGGACATCGTGCCGCTGTAGGCACCGGGCCGACGTTCACTCGAACGAGTGGACGGTTCCGGGATCTCCGCTCGGACGCCGGTCGTTCTACCAGGTGCGGGCGCAGAACTCGGCGGCGAGCAGGGCCGGTTCGAAGCGGGGGACTGCGATCGCGTCCGTGTTCGCCCGGAAGGTGAGGACACGGCGGCCGTCGGCGGTGGCCGCGCTGCGCACGTAGCCGCCGGATATCCGGTCGTTGTGCCCCCACACGGTGGTGCCGCACGGCAGCTTCACCGGAAACAGCCCCATGCCGTACGAGCCGTGTGCGGCACGGGTGCCGAGCCTCTCGCGCAGCCGGCGCGGGAGCAGCGGCCGGCCGCCTGGCAGGGCCGCGTGGAAGCGGTCGAGGCCGGCCGGCGTGGTCACCAGCTCACTCGCCGCGCCGGCCACGTGCGGGCCGAGCCGGGTGACGTCGGATCCGTCGGCCGCGTAGGCCCGGCCGTGCGGGGAGGGCAGGGAACTACGGGCCCCGGGAAAGGAGGTACCCGTCAGACCCGGCGGAGCGATGAGACGGCGCTCGGCCTCGGTGGCGCCGGAGTGACGGTCACCTGGCGGACGACCAGGCCGAGCACGACGTAGTGGGTGCGGGAGCGCAAGGCGCGGCCCGGGCGGGCCGGAGGGAGGGGAAGAGCATGCGCAGGACCTGAAGCGCAGTCACGGGCGCCGTGGCGTGGGTGGTTTCGGTGAAGTCGGCCAGTCCGCCGGTGCGGGTGAGCGGGGCCCGCAGGGTGGTGCGCCGGCCGCCGGTGCCACGCCCGTGCGGCAGTCCCGGCAGGCGCTGCTCCACGGTGCGGGGCAGGGACAGCCGGTGTTCCGCGGTCGGCCGGAGCACGGCCGTCGCGAGGAAGGTCTTGGTGATGCTGTCGGCCCGGAGGCGGCCGGCGCGGGTGATGCCCCCGTCGTGCGGCCTGGTGGCGGAAGCGGACGCCGTCCACGCCGTCGCGCCGGGCCGGCAGGGCCGCGGCCGGTGCTCCGCCGCCGCTGCCCAGCAGCGGCAGGAACGAGTTCGTGGCGGCGACCTGGGAGGCGGCCGGGGCCGGCAGAGGGACAGCCGGTCTTCCGCGGTCGGCCGGAGCACGGCCGTCGCGAGGAAGGTCTTGGTGATGCTGTCGGCCCGGAGGCGGCCGGCGCGGGTGTTGCCCCCGTCGTGCGGCCTGGTGGCGGAAGCGGACGCCGTCCACGCCGTCGCGCCGGGCCGGCGGGGCCGCGGGCCGGTGCTCCGCCGTCGCTGACCAGCAGCGGCAGGAACGAGTTCCTGGCGGCGGCCGGGGAGGCGTCCCGGGAGGCGGTCGGGGCCGGCAGCGGGGCCGGAGACACCGGTATGGACAGGAGTGTCCGAAGCGTCGGCATCCCGGTTCCTCCCTTCTTGCGACCCATCATCCCGGTAAGCGGAACGCTCGCTTCAGAGTGGTTTCGCGGGCGCCGGGGCCGGGCTCCGGCCAGGGGCACCCTGGGCGCCGGGCACTTGTCGGGTGAGAGACAATGGAGGCTCTGTCAGGGCGGGTTGTATGAGGGGACGCATGTCGGAGGCGGAGCGGGCGGGTACATCTCGTCAGGAGACTCGTCAGGACAAGAGCGAGCGGCGTCTCCTCGCCGGGCGGTACCGGCTGGGAGACGTGCTGGGCCGAGGCGGCATGGGCACGGTCTGGCGGGCCGAGGACGAGACCCTGGGCCGGACGGTCGCCGTCAAGGAGCTGCGGTTCCCGTCGAACATCGACGAGGAGGAGAAGCGGCGCCTGATCACGCGCACCCTGCGCGAGGCCAAGGCGATCGCCCGGATCCGCAACAACAGCGCGGTGACGGTCTTCGACGTCGTCGACGAGGACGACCGGCCCTGGATCGTCATGGAGTTGGTCGAGGGCAAGTCCCTGGCCGAGGTCATCCGCGAGGACGGCCTGCTGGAGCCGAAGCGCGCCGCCGAGGTGGGGCTCGCCATCCTCGACGTGCTGCGCTCCGCACACCGGCAGGGCATCCTGCACCGGGACGTGAAGCCGTCCAACGTCCTCATCGCCGAGGACGGCCGGGTCGTGCTCACCGACTTCGGTATCGCGCAGGTCGAGGGCGACCCGTCCATCACCTCCACCGGCATGCTCGTCGGCGCCCCCTCCTACATCTCCCCGGAGCGCGCCCGCGGCCACAAGCCGGGCCCGGCGGCCGACCTCTGGTCGCTCGGCGGCCTGCTGTACGCGGCGGTCGAGGGCTCGCCGCCCTACGACAAGGGTTCGGCGATCGCCACGCTCACCGCGGTGATGACCGAGCAGTTGGAGGAGCCGAAGAACGCGGGACCGCTGCGGGACGTCATCTACGGCCTGCTGACGAAGGACCCGGCCCAGCGGCTCGACGACGCCGGGGCCCGGGCGATGCTCAACGCGGTCATCCACGCGCCGGAGCCGAAGCCGCTGGACGCCACGCAGGTGGTTCCGCTGCCGACGCAGTCCGGTGGACCAGAGGGCAGGCGGGGCGAGGAGGCCGGGGAGAAGCTGCGCGGGGCGCTGCGGTCGGTCCGCAAGGCGGCCGGGGCGGCCACCGGCGGGGCGACGGCCCGGGCGAAGAGCGGAAGCGGACCGGCCGCGCCGGGCGCGCCGGCCGCCGGGGGCGCGGCCTCCGGTGGGGCGCGGTCCGGTGCTCCCGGTGTCCCCGCCGGGCCTGCTGCCGGGGGTGGCGTGCGGTCGGAGGGCCCTGGCGCGGGCGCCGCCGGCGCGCCGAACTCCAGCGCGAACAAGGCCGCTTCCGGCTGGCCCGTGGTGCCGCCGCCGGACCTGGGCCTGCCGCCGCGGCCGGTGCCGAGGGCCCCGCTGACCGATGTGGTGCCCAAGCGCACGCTGGTGGTCATCGCCGTGCTCGTGGCGCTCGCGGTGCTCGGGACCGTGCTGGCCATCGCCCTGAACGGCGACGACAAGGGCGGTACGAGCGGGGACAAGGCCGTGAGCAGCGCCGGAGCGTCCACCAAGGAGGACAAGAAGGACACGGCGGGCGGCACGGACACCGGGAAGCGGACGGACGGCGCGACCTCGGCGTCCGTCGGCTCCGGTTCGGGCCCGGACGGCACGGCGAGCGCCGAGGCGAGCGGGTCCGGTGACGACTCCGACGCCGACTCCGAGTCGTCCGGCTCCTCCGGTTCGAAGGACGGCGGGAGCGCTCCGGCGGTCTCGACCCGCAAGGGTGCCCAGGGCTATTCGATCGGGCTGCCCAAGGGGTGGAAGTACCGCTCCGCCGGGGCCGCCGGCGACCGCTACACCGGGCCCGACGGACAGAAGCTGCTCGTCGCCTGGACCGGCACCCCCAAGGACGACCCGGTGGCGGACTGGAGGAGCCAGGAGCGCTACATGGTGCGCTCCCAGTACCACAGGATTCGTATCGAGAAGGTGGGCTACCGCGGCTGGAACACCGCCGACTGGGAGTTCACCTACACCGAGAGCGGCACCGGGTACCGCACGATCGACCGGGGCTTCGTGGTGAACGACCACCTCGGTTACGCGCTGATGTACACCGCGCGGAGCGCCGACTGGCACGACGATCTGCGCAAGGACACCTGGAAGACGCTGACGAAGTCCTTCCGGCCCAAGTCGTAGGCGCCGTGCGCCGGTTTGGTACGTGAGAATCCGTCATCCTCTCAATGCGGGTTGCCTCCGGCACGTATCGTGAAGGGTCGCGGACCGTACGCAGCGGCATGCGTGTGCGAAACGGACCGTGAGGCGATCGGGTATGACCAACCGGGCGGCCGGGGGAGGCACAGTGGACGACTACGCGGGTCGGGTGCTCGCCGACCGCTACCGCCTGCCGCTGCCGCCGTCCGACGAGTACGAACTCACCGAGACCCGAGCCTTCGACACCTACAGCGGCCAGGAGGTCCTCGTCCGGCAGGTGCCGTTGCCGGAGGTCGTCGAGGCCGAGGTGCTCGACGCGGACGGGCTCCCCGAAGGGTTCACCGCACGACAGCGCGGGTCCCGGCGCGCGCCGGAGAGCAGGGCCGCGACCCGGCAGCCCGCCGACCCGGCGGTGCGGCGTGCCGTGGAGGCCGCGCAGGCCGCCGCCCGCATTCCCGACCATCCCCGGCTGGACCAGGTCTTCGACGTGTTCGCCGAGGGCGGTTCGCTGTGGATCGTCAGCGAGCTGGTCGCCGCGCGCCCGCTGGCCGCCCTGCTCACCGAGGAGCCGCTGACGCCGTACCGGGCGGCCGAGGTCGCCTCCGACGTGCTCATGGCGCTCCGGGTGCTCCATGCCCACGGCTGGGTGCACCGCAACATCACCGTCCGCACCGTCCTGGTCTGCGACGACGGCCGCGTGATGCTGACCGGCCTGGCGGCCGGCGCGGCGGAGGAGGCGCTGAGCGGGTACGACCCGGTACCGGCGCCCGAAGACACGGTAGCGCCGGCGGGCCTGGACGGGCCGGGAGGGCCGGGGCCGGAAGCACCGGCCGGTGCGCGGGGACGGCCGGTGTCCGGTGGGCCGGGCGGGGGCGACGACCGCGACACGGACGCCGATCCCGAGGCCGCGCGTCGGGCCGCGATCCAGGCGCGGGCGGCCGGAGGGCTTCCGGCACCGGAGGCGCACGGCGCGTCCGGGGCGTCCGGCGCGGTAGGTGGAGCCGGTCCGGCGGGGCAGCCGGCCCTGGACAGCGATGCCGACGTCCGGGCCGCGCGCGCCGGGGCCATCGCCGCGTACCGGGCGGGCGCCCGCGCCGCCGCCCGGGTCCAGGAGGCCCGGCAGAGCGGGCGCCCCGCCCTGCCCGGCGCCCGTCCGCCCGCCCACGACGACACCGGCGACGACCGGCCCGAGGACACGGCACCGTCGTCGTATCCGCCGTACGGCGCGGAGGCCGGTGGCGCGCCGCCGCCCGGCCGGATAGCCGACCCCTACGGAGTGCGGGGCGCCCCGTGGCACGGCGCCGAGCGGCGCGGCGCCTCCGTCCCGCCCCCGGGCGGCGGTGCCCGGCGACCCGGTCTGCCCGCGGCCGGTCCCGGTGCCGGGCACGCGTCCGTGCCGGGGCAGGGATACGGCCCGGGGCGGACGCCGGAGGACGAGCCGGGCCGGTCCGGCCGGCAGCTGTCTCCCGGGACCGGACGCCAGGCCGCCGGACCGGCGCACCCCGAACTCGCTCCCGCACCCGTCCCGCCGGCCACCCCCGCGTCCGTCGTTCCGGCGCAGGCGGGCGGCCGGTGGGACGAGCCCGGTGCCGTGCGCCGCGGGCCCGGGACCGCGCTCGCCGCCGAGCGGGCGCGGCAGGTCCGGATGACCGTGGTGGGACCGGTGACCGAGCGCTGGGCGCCGGAGCAGGCCGGCCCCGTGCACGAGAACTGGCAGCTTGCGGCGCCCATCGGCCCGGCCACCGACCTGTGGGCGCTCGGCGCGCTGCTGTTCCGGGCCGTGCAGGGGCACGCCCCGTACCCGGAGGAGTCGACGGCCGAGCTGGTGCAGCTGGTGTGCGCCGAGCCGCCCGCCTTCGCCGAGGAGTGCGGGCCGCTGCGCCCGGTCGTGGAGTCGCTGCTGCGTCAGGACCCCACCGAGCGGCCGGACGTGGAGGAACTCAGCGGCTGGCTCCGGTCGCTGGTACGGTCCGCGCCCGAACCGGACGCCGGCACCCGTGTCGTCCCCGTCCCGCCCGCCGACCCGAGCCGGCTGCCGATCGTCCGGCGGCGCGGCGAGCTCGTGCGCCGGCGGCGCGCCGGGCTGCCCGCGGCCCATCCGCACGGCCGGCACAAGCGGGGCCGGGAGGGCTCCCGTTCGCCGCGCAGCCTCGGCCGGACCCTGCTCCTGCTGGTGCTGCTCCTGCTGGCCGGCGCGGTCGCGTACGCGATGCTCTTCATGCCCAAGCAGGGCGAGAACGGCGCAGCGAAAGGGGAACGCACGGGCAGTGCCGGGCAGGTGGACCCCGCGCCCTCGCACACCCGGCCGCCCTCCGGCGGGCCGAGCGCACCCGAGGGCGGTGCCACCGCCTCCGCGCCCGCCACCGAGACGCAGACCGGCGGGGACCCCGCCGTCCCCGACGGGTTCACGCTGCGCAAGGACCCGGACGGCTTCCGGGTCGCCGTCGCCGAGGGCTGGGACCGCACCCCGAAGAACGGCGACGGCCAGGTGGTCTACGGGCACGGGAACTTCGAGCTGATCGTCGTACCGGGCCGGGACGGCACGTCCGCCTACGGCAGCGACCCGATGGTCTACCAGCGGGACAAGGAGCGCGAACTCCAGCCGTACCGCGACTCCAGCTGGGCCACGGCCACCGGTCTGCGGACCATCGAGGTGGGCGGACGGACCATGGCCGAGGGGCAGTTCACCTGGACCGACGGACAGGGGCGGGACCTGTTCGTGCGCAACATGGCGCTCTTGCTGGACGGCCGTTACCACCTCCTCCAGGTGCGCGGTCCGGAGGCCGAGCGGGACGAGGTCACCCGGCTGTACGAGCAGGCGGTCGCGACGTATCGCTACACCGGTTGAGCAGCGCGTACAGGGGCGGGAGATGACCGGTCCGGTTCCCTTTCTCGCGTGGAAATGACCATCGTCACAGTGCGGTTTCCTTGGGACCCCGCTGGTTCCCAGCGAGCAGGGTGGTCCTTAGTCTGACCCTGTCAAGAGCATTGCGGGGCAACGTGAATCAGATGCAGGGCCTGCTCATAGCGGGCCGCTACCGGCTCGCCGACTCCATCGGCAGCGGCGGCATGGGCCGGGTGTGGCGCGCCCACGACGAGGTGCTGCACCGGAAGGTCGCCATCAAGGAGTTGACCGCCGCGCTCTACGTCAACGACAGCGACCGGGCCGTCCTGCTCGCCCGTACCCGGGCCGAGGCGCGGGCGGCCGCGCGCATCAACCACTCCGCCGTCGTCACCGTGCACGACGTGCTGGACCACGACGGCCGCCCGTGGATCGTGATGGAGCTGGTCGAGGGCGCCTCGCTGGCCGACACGGTGAAGCAGCGGGGCCGCGTCGAGCCACGGGAGGCCGCGCGCATCGGACTGTGGGTGCTGCGGGCGCTGCGCGCCGCGCACTCCGCCGGGGTGCTGCACCGGGACGTCAAGCCCGGCAACGTCCTGCTCGCCGACGACGGCCGGGTCCTGCTCACCGACTTCGGCATCGCCCAGATCGAGGGCGACACCACCATCACCCGCACCGGTGAGGTCGTCGGCTCGGTCGACTACCTCGCTCCCGAGCGGGTGCGCGGCCACGACCCCGGGCCGGCCTCCGACCTGTGGGCGCTGGGCGCCACGCTGTACACGGCGGTCGAAGGGCGCTCCCCGTTCCGGCGCACCTCACCGCTGAGCACCATGCAGGCGGTCGTCGAGGAGGAGGTGGACGAGCCGCGCCACGCCGGTCCGCTCACCCCGGTCATCGCCGCGCTGCTGCGCAAGGAACCGGCCCTGCGGCCGGGCGCGGAGGAGGCGGAGCAGATGCTCGCCGAGGCGGCGGAGGGCCGCCGGCCGCGCGCGGCACAGGCGTTCGTCCCCACCCAGGGCTCGGGCGTCCCCACCGGCCCGGGCGGGGGAACCGTCCCGGGCGCGCCCGGCCACGGCGGGTGGACTCCGGGCACCGGGTACGGTTCCGGTTCCGGTTCCGCGGCGCCGGTCGCCGGTTACGGCTCGGGCACACCGGGCGGTGGCCATGGCTCCGGCTCCGGTACGACGGGTGGAGGGTACGGCGCCTCCGCCTCCTACGGCTCCGGCCACGGTCCCGCCCCCGCCCCCTACGGCTCCCCGGCCGGTGCCGGTGCCGGCCATCCCGCGACCGGCCCCACCGCGGTGGCCCCGGCTGCCGGTGGGCCGGCGCCCGCCCGCCCCCGGCGCCGGCTGCGCACCCTCGTGCTCGTCGTCGCCGTGGCGGCCGTGCTCGGCGGAGCCGGAGCGGTGGCGATCCGGCAGTGGGGCGGACAGGACACCGGCTCGGGAAGCGGTACGAGTCCGGCTCCGGCGCCCGCCGACACCGAAGCGGCGGGAACGCAGGACGTGATCCCGGCGGGCTGGAGGACGTACAAGGACCCGCTCGGCTTCAGCCTCTCCCTGCCCCGGGGTTGGAAGCGCACGGTCTTCAGCGACAAGGACGCCCTCAAGCAGATCGACTACTCGCCCGACAACGGCAAGCATTTCGTCCGCATCGCCATCGACCGCTCGTCGGACTTCGTCGAGGCCCTCCCCCACCAGGAGGACCTGGAGCAGCAGCTCCGGACCCACGGGCTGGTCGACTACCGGCGCGTCACGATGAAGGAGAACCTCTACCGCGACCGCAAGGGCTCGCGGTGGGAGTACACCTGGACGGCGCTGAAGAAGGATCCGCCCTACGTGCCCGGGCCCCGCCACGCGGCCGAGGAGACGTACTTCTCGCGCCAGGGCACCGAGTACGCCCTGTACATCTCCTCGCCGGCCGAGGACTGGGCGACGACCAGCAAGCAGTTCACCTGGGTGCTGCGCAGCTGGAAGCAGCCGGACGAGGGCTGAACCGGCGCGGACGCCCGGCGAGTCGGCCGAGTCGGCCGAAAATGGCTGGCTGCGCGGGGTGTCTTGGCCGAGCGGTGCCCCGGAGGGCGGGCACGCGGTGCGGCATGATGGGGCGCATGGGGACCGAGGGAGCCGGCTTCCGGCTGATCGCGGGCCGTTACCGCCTGGAGGAACGCATCGGGCGCGGCGGCATGGGCGTCGTGTGGCGCGCGAGCGACCAGGTGCTGGGCCGTCAGGTGGCGGTCAAGGAACTCCTGTCGGACGACGCGCTCCCGGACGACGACGCGCGCCGCCGACGCGACCGTACGTTCCGCGAGGCCCGCGCGGTCTGCCAGTTGCGGCATCCGCACATCATCGTCGTGCACGACGTGGTGGAGCAGGACGAACGGCCGTACCTCGTCATGGAGTTGATCGACGGCTGCTCGCTCGCCGAACGCATCGACCGGCAGGGTCCCGCCGACGCCGTCGAGGCCGCGCGGATCGGTGTCGCCCTGCTCAGCGCGGTGCGCACCGCGCACGAGGCGGGCGTGCTGCACCGGGACATCAAGCCCGCGAACGTGCTGATCGAGTCCGGTACCGACCGGGTCGTGCTCACCGACTTCGGCATCGCGCAGGTCGAGGGCGCCACCACGCTCACCGAGACCGGTTCCTTCGTCGGCTCGCCCGAGTACACCGCGCCGGAGCGGATGTCCGGACTGCGCACCGGGCCGGAGTCCGACCTGTGGTCGCTGGGCGCGCTGCTGTGCACGGTGCTCAGCGGCGAGTCGCCGTTCCGGCGCGACTCGCTCGGCGGCATCCTGCACGCCGTCGTCGCCGACGACATCCGCCCGCCGTCCGAGGCCGAGCCGCTGCTGCCCGTCGTACGGGGCCTGCTGGAGCGCGACCCGGACCGGCGGCTGGACGCGGCGGACGCCGAGCGGATGCTGCGGACGTACCTGGAGACGGGCCGGACGCCGGACGCGCCGGGCGGTGACGGCCCGGCCGGAGCACACGGCGGCGGGCTCATCCACCGCATCGGCGCCGTCCGCGCCCCCAAGGCCCCGGCGCCGTACTCGCCGACCCAGCTGGACCTGCCGTACGGCGGACCCCCGCCGCCCGCCCCGGTCCGGACGCCGGCGGGCCCGGCCCCGGCGCGGTCGTCGCCGCGCGGGCTGCTCGTGGCGGCCCTGCTGGTCGCCGCGCTGGCCGGAGCCGGCGTCTCGGCCGCGGCGCTGCTGCTGCACCGGAACGGGGACGGGGGCGGCGGAACCCCGGGCGGCACGGCGACGGCCCCGGCCACCCGGACCGGCACCGGAGGGACGGCGCTGTCGCCCACCCCGACCGGCACCGGAGGGACGGCCCTGTCGCCCAGCCCGACCGGCACCCGGCCGTCGCCCACCTCCGGTACGGCCGGCTCGCACACCGCGCCCTCCGGTTACCGCACCGCCCGGGACCCGGCCGGCTTCTCCCTCGCCGTACCGGAGGGCTTCACCCGCAGCCCGCAGGGGCAGCGCGTCTTCTACCTCTCGCCGGGCGAGACCTTCCGCCTGGGCGTCCGGATCGGCGCGCCCCAGCCGGGCGGCCCCGAGGGAGCGATGAGCCGCTCGGCCGCCAGCGGGCCCTCCACCAACCCCGGTTACCACGACGGCCGGGTCATGCGGACCGCGCACGGCGGACACCCGGCCGCCCTGTGGGAGTTCAGCTGGGACGGCTTCAGCGCGGCGGAGGGCCCCCGGCACACCTTCGACCTGTGCTGGGAGGAGAACGGGCTGCTGTACGACGTGTGGGTGTCGGCGCCGGTCGGGCAGGTGCGGGAGGCGCGGGAGTACTTCGACGTGGCCGTCGACACGTTCTCCGTCACGGGTGTGTGACCGGTTCGCCCACCCGGTGGCTGCGGGCGCCGGGGGCGCGGTAGAGATGACGTATGAGCAGTGACGGGGGAGCCGGCCGCATGGCCGACGACACGACGAGTTTTGTTCTGCAACCACCGAGACCGCGCACGGATCCGCAGTCGAGCACGGATCCGCAGCCGCAGCCGCAGCCGCAGCCGCAGTGGCAGCCGCAGTGGCAGTCGCAGTCTGGGTCGCAGTCGCACCCGCCGTCTGAGTCGCAGTCGCAGTCGCAGTCGCAGTCGCACAGACACCCGTACCCGCAGTCAGGGCCGCACCCCCAGTCGGAGCCGGGGCCACAGCAGACGCCCGCCGCCGGGAACCCCGCCGACCCGGGCGCCGGCCGGCTCGTCGCGGGCCGCTACCGGCTGCTCGGCAAGCTGGGCCACGGCGGCATGGGCACGGTGTGGCGCGCCAAGGACGAGGTGGTGGACCGCGAGGTCGCCGTCAAGGAACCCCGCGTACCGGACCACCTTCCCGAACGGGAACGGGCCAACGCCTTCGAGCGGATGCGTCGCGAGGCCCGGGCGGCGGCCCGGCTCGACCATCCCGCCGTGGTGAACGTGCACGATGTCGCGGTCGTCGACGGCCGGCCCTGGATCGTGATGGAGCTGGTGCACGGCCGCACCCTCGGCAGCGTGCTGCGCGACGGCACGCTGGGCGCCCGGGAGGCCGCCCGGATCGGCCTGGAGGTGCTCGGCGCGCTGGAGGCGGCGCACGCGGCGGGCGTCCTGCACCGGGACGTCAAGCCGGAGAACATCCTGCTGGGCCGGCACGAGCGGGTGGTCCTCACCGACTTCGGCATCGCGCGGATCGAGGGTGACACGCGGCTGACGGACACCGGCGGCTTCGTGGGCTCACCGGAGTTCATCGCGCCGGAACGGGTTCTCGGGCAGCGGCCCGGCCCGGCGAGCGACCTGTGGTCCCTGGGCGTGGTGCTGTACACGGCCACGGAGGGCGTGTCGCCGTTCCGCCGCAGCAACACGCCGGCCACCCTCCAGTCCGTCCTCAACGCCGTCCCGGCCCCGCCCGCGTCCGCCTCCGGCCCGCTGGCCGAGGTCATCAACGGGCTGCTCCACAAGGATCCCGCGCACCGCCCGACGGCGGACCGGGTCCGCGCCCTGCTGACGCAGGCCGCCAACCCCCCGGCGCCCACCGCCCCCGCGGCGCCCCCGGCGCCCGCCCCCCGCTCCCGCCGTCGGCGCCGTGCGGCCTGGCTCGCGGCCGGTGCGGTCGTGGTCGCGGCGGCCGTCACCGCCTGCCTCCTCCTCGCCGACCCCTTCGCGGGTCCGTTGCCCGACGGCTGGCGGAAGCGGTCCGAGGCCAAGCTCGGCGCCACCCTCGCCGTCCCGGAGGGCTACCAGACCGGCCGGCCGGACAAGGACGACAGCGACCAGGACTGGGTGGTGTACTACGACTGGAGCGAGAGCGTCTGGATCCGGCTGCACCTGGACCGGAAGTCCGAGGACTCCTCGGACCGGATCAAGTCCAGCGCCCGGGCCCAGATGTACGACGACAACGAGAAGTTCAAGAGCCAGGGCGATTACACCCTCCACATGGGGAAGGCCACCAAGACGGTCCCGGACGCGAACGCCACCTACGACGGCCGCCAGGCCGCGGGGAACACCGTCACCTACCGGTCCGACACCACGCATGCCATCCCGTGCGAAATGCGCATCTTCTACTACCGCACCCGGTCCGGCGACATGTACGAACTGGCCGTCGGCTACCCGGGCAAGGGGGACTTCACCGCCCACGGCCGTGAGGTGGCCAAGGCGGCCATCGCCCACCTGGAGATCACGAAGCCCTGAGCGCCCGGTAACGGCCCGGGGTGATCCCGAACTCCCGGCTGAACGCGTGCGACAGGGCGTACGGGCTGCCGTACCCCGCCTCGCGGGCCACCGCCGCGAGCGGCGCGTCCGTCTCGCGCAGCCGGGTCGCCGCGAGCGTCAGCCGCCACCAGGTCAGGTACGCCATCGGGGGCCGGCCGACCAGGGCGGTGAAGCGCCGGGCCAGGGTGGCCCGGGAGACGCCCGCCTCGGCGGCCAGGCGGCCGGCCGTCCAGGGGGCCGCCGGATCGGAGTGCAGGGCGCGCAGTGCGGCCGTGGTCACCGGGTCGTTCAGCACCGCCGGCCAGGCGCCCGTCCCGCCCTCGGCCATCCACGCCCGGACCAGGTAGACCAGCAGCAGGTCCAGCAGGCTCGGCAGGGCGAGGCAGCCGCCCGGGCGACGTTCCGCCAGCTCCCGCGCCAGCAGGTCGACGGCCGCGCGCAGTTCCGGGTGGCCGCCGACCCGGTGCGGGAGGTGCACCACCTGCGGAAGTTCCGCCATCAGCGGGTGCGTACGGCTGCGGTCGAGCCGGTACTTGCCGCAGAGCAACTCCACCCCGGGGCCGGACCCCGCGCCTGGTACGCCCGTCACCCGTACCTCCTCGAAGGGCACCGCCCGCCGCACCTCGGCCGGTTCCGCCGCCGCGTGCGCCAGCACGTGCCCCGCGCCGTGCGGAAGCAGCACCACGTCCCCCGGGCCGAGCGCCACCGGCGCGCCGTCCCCGTCCGGCACGAGCAGACAGGAGCCGCTCAGCACGACGTGGAAGCCCGCCCCCTCGTACGGAGCGAGCCGGACGCACCACGTGCCGGCCACCCGCAGCCGGTCCGAGGAGGGGCTGCCCACGCGGACCGCGGCGATCGCGTCACTGACCACATCCATGAGACGACAGCGTATCGGAATGCGCCGATCGAGCATTGGAACGCTCGCCGCCGGCTCCTAGGGTCCTGGACATGACTGATGACCGTGTACAGCGTTTCCTGGTCGGTGACGTCGAGGTGCTCCGCATCGTCGAGTGGCAGGGGCCCTACGTGCCCGCCGCCGACCTGGTGCCGGAGTGCGGGCCGGAGGTGTGGGACGCCCACGCGGCCCAGCTCGTCCCCGAGCACCGGGAGGCGGACGGGGACCGGGCCGTGGTGGCGCTCCAGACCTGGGTGCTGCGGACCGGCGGACGGACCGTGCTGGTCGACACCGGCGTCGGCGACGGCCGCGAACGCCCCGGGAATCCGCTCTTCCACCGGCGGCAGGGCGACTTCCTGGGCCGGCTGGAGCGGGCGGGCGTCCGGCCGGAGGACGTCGACATCGTGGTCAACACCCATCTGCACGCCGACCACGTCGGCTGGAACACCGTGGACGCCGGCGGCGAGTGGGTGCCCGCCTTCCCGCACGCCCGCTATCTCCTCCCGGCCGCCGACGACCACCACTTCGGCCCGGCGGGCGGCTACGCGGGCGGCGCCCGTCCCGTGGACCGGCTGGTCTACGAGGACAGCGTCGCGCCCGTGCACCGGGCCGGGCAGGCGGTGCTGTGGGAGGACACCCACCGGATCGACGGCCACCTCGTGCTGGAGGCGGCCCCCGGACACACCCCGGGCTCCGCCGTGCTGCGCGTGGAGTCCGGCGGGGAACGGGCCGTGTTCGTCGGCGACCTGCTGCACAGCCCGGTGCAGGTCCTGCGGCCCGAGTGCAGCAGCTGCTTCTGCCTCGACCCGGCGCAGGCCGCCCGGACCCGGCGCCGGGTGCTGGAACAGGCGGCCGACGAGCGGGCGTTGGTCGTGCCGGCCCACTTCGGCGGGGCCGGTGCCGTGGAGGTGCGCCGGGCGTCGCACGGTTTCGGCCTGCACCGCTGGGCCGCCTGACGCCCCGTCGCCGCCCCGCCCCTGCGCCCGCTTCGACAAGGAAGCGGTGCGCACGGTACTCATGGGACATGACCGAAGACGGCGAACACCCGCCCGACGCACGTCTGATCGGCGGCCGTTACCGGCTGACCGGGCGTCTGGGGTCCGGGCCGGCCGGGACCGTGTGGCGTGCCCGGGACGAGCAGGAGGAGGCGCTGGTCGCCGTCAAGGAGCCGCTGCTGCCCGGCGACCCGGCCGACGACGAGGAGAGCCGGCGTATCGCGCACCGGCTGCACCACGAGGCCCGGGCCGCCACCCGGGTGCGGCACCCCTCGGCCGTGACCGTGTACGACGTCGTCACCGAGGGCGGCCTCCCCTGGATCGTCATGGAGCTGGTGTCCGGCGAGTCCCTGCGCGAGGTGCTGGAACGCGGGCCGGTGCCGGCCGCCGAGGCCGCGCGCATCGGGCTCGCGGTGCTGGGCGCGCTGCGCGCCGCGCACGCCGTCGGGATCGTGCACCGGGACGTCAAGCCGGCCAACGTCCTGCTGGAGTCCGGCACCGGGCGGGTCGTCCTCACCGACTTCGGGATCGGCGACGGACACGCGCAGGACGCGCCCCCCGGCTTCGTCGCGCCGGAGGTGGCGGCGGGGCCCGGCGCCGGCCCGGCCTGCGACCTGTGGTCCCTGGGCGCGTTGCTGCGTGCCGCCGTGGGGGACGCCGACCCCGGCGCACCGGGGTCGCTGGGTCCGCTGCTGGACCGGCTCCAGGCCGACGATCCGGCGGCGCGGCCGGACGCGGCGGAGGTGGAGGCCGTACTCCGCGCCCACCCGGGGCTCACCGACGTACCGGAACCGGCGCACGGCCCGGCCGCCGACCCGCTCCCCGAGCCCCCGCGCGACCCCGGGTCCCCGGCCGCCGACCCGCTCCCCGTGACCGAGCGGGATCCCGGGTCCCCGGCCGCCGATCCGCTCCCCGAGCCCGGCCCGCCGGCCGCCGGCGCGCTCCCCGCGTCGCCGCCCCCGCCGGCACCCCGCCGCACCCCTCTCACCGCCCTCGGTCTCCTCCTCGCCAGGAAATCCGAGGCCGACTGATCGCCCGGCCATGCCGACCTCCCCGCTCTTCTCAACACGCTGATCAGCGCATTTGCTGCCAGTGATCGCTGGCAGTGTGTGAGCGGTCCGTGAATCCCCGTTACCGACGGGTACACAAAGGCTCCGCCGCGGCATACCCTGCGCGTCATGACGGACACGCAGGCCCCGGACATCGCCGGTACCAACCCGCTCGCGCCCGCCCCCGAAGGCGTCCGCACCGCCGCCGACGTGGTGACCCCGGAGCTGGTGGCCCAGCTCACCAAGGGCATCGCCGGCTCCGGCCGCACCGCCAACCACACCCCGTTCACCGGCGAGAAGCTGGCCGACCTGCCCGAGTCCACCCCGGAGGACGTCGGCAAGGCCTTCGAGGCGGCCCGCGCCGCCCAGGCCGTGTGGGAGAAGACCCCGGTCCGGCAGCGGGCCGCCGTCCTGCTCCGCTTCCACGACCTGGTGCTCCAGCGGCAGGCCGAGGTCCTCGACCTGATCCAGCTGGAGACCGGCAAGGCCCGCCTGCACGCGCACGAGGAGGTGCAGGCCGTCGCCGTCGCGGCCCGCCACTACGGTCGCCGGGCCGCCGTCTACCTGAAGCCCAAGCGGCACACGGGCGCCATACCCGCCCTGACGAAGGTCACCGAACTCCGCCACCCCCGCGGGGTCGTGGGTCAGATCGCCCCCTGGAACTACCCGCTGGAGCTGTCCGTCGGCGACGCCCTGCCCGCCTTCGCCGCCGGCAACGCCGTCGTGATGAAGCCGGACACGGAGACCTGCCTCACCGCCCTGTGGGCCCGCGACCTGCTCGTCGAGGCCGGACTGCCCGAGGACGTCTTCCAGGTCGTGCTCGGCGACGGCCCGGTCGTCGGCCCCGAGCTCGTCAGGCACGCCGACTACGTCTCCTTCACCGGCTCCACCCGCACCGGCCGCGAGGTCGCCGTCGGCGCCGCCTCCCGTCTGGTCGGCGTGTCCCTCGAACTCGGCGGCAAGAACGCCATGCTGGTCCTGGACGACGCCGACATCGAGAAGGCCGCCGCCGGCGCCGTCCGCGCCTGCTTCTCCTCCGCCGGCCAGCTCTGCATCTCCATCGAGCGGCTCTACGTCCACGAGTCCGTCGCCGACGCCTTCCTGGAGCGCTTCGCCGCCCGCACCCGGGCCATGCGCCTCGGCAACTCCCTCGCCTACGGCGCCGACATGGGCTCGCTGGTCGGCGAACGCCAGCTGACGACCGTGCGGCGGCACGTCGAGGAGGCCGTGGCCAAGGGCGCGAAGGTGATCGCGGGCGGTGTCGCCCGGTCGGACATCGGCCCCTACTTCTTCGAGCCGACCATCCTGGACGGCGTCGAGTCCTCCATGTCCGTGTGCGAGGAGGAGACCTTCGGCCCCGTCGTCTCCGTCTACCGCTTCCGCAGCGACGACGAGGCGGTCGAGCGCGCCAACGGCACGCCGTACGGCCTGAACTCCTCCGTCTGGACCACGAACGCCCGCCGCGGCCGGGACGTCGCCGCCCGCCTGCGCACCGGCACCGTCAACGTCAACGAGGGCTACGCGCCCGCCTACGGCAGCGTCCAGTCCCCGATGGGCGGCATGAAGGACTCCGGCCTCGGCCGCCGGCACGGCGCCGAGGGCATCCTCAAGTACACCGAGGCCCAGACGGTGGCCCAGCAGCGGCTGCTGCCGATGGCGCCCTCGCTGGGCATGACGGACGAGAAGTACGCCCAGTTCATGAGCACGAGTCTGCGGCTCATGAAGGCCTTCCGGTTCCGCTAGGCATCCCGGTTCCGCCGGGCATGGCGCCGGAACCCTGTTCGCAAACACCCGTTCTCGACGAGGAGAGCACGTGTCGCAGGAGAAGTCTGTCCAGACCCGGGACGAGGACGGGTACGACTACGACGTCATCGTCGTCGGATCGGGGTTCGGCGGTTCGGTGTCCGCCCTGCGCCTGACCGAGAAGGGGTACCGGGTCGGGGTGCTCGAAGCAGGCCGCCGCTTCACCCGCTCGTCGCTGCCCAGGAACTCCTGGGACCTGAGGAACTACCTCTGGGCCCCGAAGCTGGGCATGTTCGGCCTCCAGCGCATCCACCTGCTGGGCAACGTCATGGTGCTGGCCGGCGCGGGTGTCGGCGGCGGCTCGCTCAACTACGCCAACACCCTCTACGTGCCGCCGAAACCCTTCTTCGAGGACCCCCAGTGGCGGCACATCACCGACTGGCAGGAGGAGTTGAAGCCGTACTACGACCAGGCCCGGCGCATGCTCGGCGTCCGGCTCAACCCCACCATGACCCCCTCCGACGTCCACCTGAAGGCGGCGGCCCAGCGGATGGGCGTCGGCGACACCTTCCACCTCGCACCGGTGGGCGTCTTCTTCGGCGACGGCAAGGACGCCGACGGGAAGACGAAGGCACGGCCCGGCGAGCAGGTGAACGACCCGTACTTCGGCGGGGCCGGCCCCGACCGCAGGGCCTGCACCGAGTGCGGCGAGTGCATGACCGGCTGCCGGCACGGCGCGAAGAACACCCTCAACGAGAACTACCTGTACCTCGCCGAGAAGGCGGGTGCGGTCGTCCACCCGATGACGACCGTCGTGTCCGTCACCGACGACTCGCGGGGCGGCTACGCGGTGGCGACCCTGCCGACGGACCGGAGGAAGAAGGGCGAGGGCCGGCTCTTCACCGCCCGCCGGGTGGTCCTGGCCGCCGGCACCTACGGCACCCAGACCCTGCTGCACCGGATGAAGGCCGGCGGCCAGCTGCCGTACCTGTCCGCCCGGCTCGGCGACCTGACCCGTACCAACTCCGAGGCGCTGGTCGGTGCGCAGACCGACGACCGCCGCTACCGCAGGGCGACCGGCGCGCCGCGCGCCGACTTCACGCGCGGCGTCGCCATCACGTCCTCGATCCACCCGGACGAGAACACCCACATCGAGCCGGTCCGCTACGGCAAGGGCTCCAACTCGATGGGCGGCCTGTCCATCCTCCAGGTGCCCTACGCCGAGGGCTCCTCCCGCGTCCTCGCCTGGCTGGCGAACGCGGCCCGGCACCCGATGCTGGTCGCCCGCTCGCTGTCCAACCGGCGCTGGTCGGAGCGGACCATCATCGGCCTGGTCATGCAGTCCCTGGACAACTCGCTGACCACCTATCTGAAGCCCGGCGGCGTCGGCAAGGGCCTGCTGACCGCGCGGCAGGGGCACGGCGCCCCCAATCCCAAGCAGATCAAGGCCGCCACCGAGGCCGCGTCCGCGCTCGCCGCCGAGATCAACGGCTTCGCGGGCAGCAACGTCGGCGAGCTGATGGGCACCCCGCTCACCGCGCACTTCCTCGGCGGCTGCCCCATCGGCGACTCCCCGGAGACGGGCGTGATCGACCCGTACCACCGGCTCCACGGCCACCCCGGCATCTCGGTCGTGGACGGCGCCGCGGTCTCGGCGAACCTGGGGGTGAACCCGTCGCTGACGATCACCGCGCAGGCCGAGCGGGCGATGTCGTTCTGGCCGAACAAGGGCGAGGAGGACCCGCGGCCGGCGCCGGGAGCGGCGTACGAGCGGCTGAAGCCGGTGGAGCCCCGGACCCCGGCGGTCCCGGCGGACGCGTTCGGCGCGCTGCGGCTGCCGTTCCTGGGGATGCCGGCGATACCGCCGAAGAAGTGACCGTCGAAGAAGTGACCACGAAGAAGTGACCGCCGGATCGGACGATGCCGAGGGACCTGCATCCCCCTCCGAAGGCAGGTCCCTCACACCGTTTACCGATCCGGCAGGTTTGATCAGCGAAAAGCGTGAAGGGTTGCTTCGGACGCCCCGGAATCTCATGTGAGGCGAGTCACATCGACGGGGGAGTGCGGGTCCCGGGCCTGACCGGGGCCGCGGGCAGGACGACGGATGACGCGGCACGGCGGGGCATGACGGGGCATGACGGGGGCATGACGCGGCACGGCGGGGACGCGGGAATGACGAAGGGCCCCGCGGGGCGGAGAGGCCGCAGGGCCCTTCTCTCGGTCAGCACCGGCGTCAGGGCAGCGCCGGTGCCCGGGAGCGGCGCCGGGGGTTGCGCCGCTTGTTCGTGTGCCCTGTGGCCTGTCTGCAGTTTTCCGCCGGCCGGCCCCGGGCGTCCCCGGAGCCGGCCGTTCTCTTGGGTGACCGGGCTGCTGTCCCCTGCCGTCCGGTCACTTCCTGGAGCGAGGTCCCACGGCGTGCGGCACGACCCGTACGCCTCATCGCTCCAGCGAGCCACGCGTGGTTCTCTCGGGCCCGCCCCTGGCTGGCACGGACACCCCCCTCAACGAAGCGACGCGCGGGCCGGTCACGGCGCCGTACGGGTGAGAACGGGGTCGAACTCAGATCCGGCCCCGGCTCAGCTCCAGCAGGGTCATGGCGAGGGCGGTGCCGGGCTTGCCGAGGGCGTCCCGGTAGCGGGCGAGGATCTCCATCTCGCGGGAGAGGTGCACCCGGCGGCCGCCGGAGGCGATCCGGGCCTGCTGGACGACGGCGGAGACGGCCATCCGCTCCTGGACGAGGCCGATGATCCGGTCGTCGAGCGCGTCGATGCGCTCACGGGCACCGGCGATGACCGCTTCCGGGGCGATGGCCGTCTCCGGGGCGGTGACCGTTTCCGGGCCGGTGCCGGGTGCGGTCTCCCGTGCGGTCCGTGAGGCGGTCCGCGGTGCGGTCCGGTGCGCGCTGTGCGGTGCGGTCTCCGGCACGGTGGTGCTCATGTGGGGCTCCTCGGTGTGGTGGGTGCCCCGGAACGGCACGGCCCGGAAAACGACAGGCGCCCCGGGCCTTGTCGGCCCGGGGCGCCTGGGAAGTCGCTTGGCGGTTCGCTCAAGCAGCACGACCATGGCAGCCGGCGGGCCGGATGCCATAGGTAAAGACGAAGGTCGAGTGCTTGCGCATGCGGTCAGTATGCCACGGCGGCTTCCCTCGGAGGTGCCGCGTCCACCCCGTTAGAATCGGAAGTACAGGCCCCCGCCCGACCACCAGAAGGCACCCCGTGTCATCAGCGACCCAGCCTGCCGCCAACTCCGACACCGTCCTGGTCGTCGACTTCGGCGCGCAGTACGCCCAGCTCATCGCCCGACGCGTCCGCGAGGCGCGGGTCTACAGCGAGATCGTGCCCAGCACCATGCCGGTCGCCGAGATGCTCGCCAAGAACCCCGCGGCGATCATCCTCTCCGGCGGCCCCTCGTCCGTGTACGAGGAGGGCGCCCCCACCCTCGACCGTCAGCTCTTCGAGGCCGGCGTCCCCGTCTTCGGCATGTGCTACGGCTTCCAGCTGATGGCGCAGGCCCTCGGCGGCACCGTCGACAACACCGGCGCCCGGGAGTACGGCCGCACGGATCTGCACGTCTCCAGGAACTCCTCCACCCTCTTCGAGGGCACCCCGGACGAGCAGCACGTGTGGATGTCGCACGGCGACGCCTGCTCCGCCGCCCCCGAGGGCTTCACGGTGACCGCGTCCACGGACGTCGTCCCGGTCGCCGCGTTCGAGAACGACGACAAGAAGCTGTACGGCGTCCAGTACCACCCCGAGGTCATGCACTCCACGCACGGCCAGCAGGTGCTGGAGCACTTCCTCTACCGCGGTGCCGGTCTGAAGCCCGACTGGACCACCGGCAACGTGATCGAGGAGCAGGTCGAGGCCATCCGCGAGCTGGTCGGCGACAAGCGCGCGATCTGCGGTCTCTCCGGCGGCGTGGACTCCGCCGTCGCCGCCGCGCTCGTCCAGAAGGCCATCGGCTCGCAGCTGACCTGCGTCTACGTCGACCACGGCCTGATGCGCAAGGGCGAGACCGAGCAGGTCGAGAAGGACTTCGTCGCGGCCACCGGCGTCCAGCTGAAGGTCGTCGACGCCGAGGAGCGCTTCCTCAAGGCGCTGGCCGGGGTCTCCGACCCCGAGGAGAAGCGCAAGATCATCGGCCGGGAGTTCATCCGCGTCTTCGAGCAGGCGCAGGCCGAGATCATCGCCGACGAGGGCCCGGCCGTGGAGTTCCTGGTCCAGGGCACCCTGTACCCCGACGTGGTCGAGTCCGGCGGCGGCACCGGCACCGCCAACATCAAGTCGCACCACAATGTCGGCGGCCTGCCCGAGGACCTCGAGTTCAAGCTGATCGAGCCGCTGCGCAAGCTGTTCAAGGACGAGGTCCGGATGGTCGGCCGGGAGCTAGGCCTGCCGGAGGAGATCGTCCAGCGTCAGCCCTTCCCCGGCCCCGGCCTGGGCATCCGCATCGTCGGCGAGGTCACCAAGGAGCGGCTGGACCTGCTCCGCGAGGCCGACGCCATCGCCCGCGAGGAGCTGAGCGCGGCCGGCCTGGACCGCGACATCTGGCAGTGCCCGGTGGTCCTGCTCGCCGACGTCCGCAGCGTGGGCGTCCAGGGCGACGGCCGCACCTACGGCCACCCGATCGTCCTGCGCCCGGTCTCCTCCGAGGACGCGATGACGGCCGACTGGTCGCGTCTGCCGTACGACGTCCTCGCCCGCATCTCCACGCGGATCACCAACGAGGTCCGCGACGTCAACCGGGTCGTGCTCGACGTGACGAGCAAGCCGCCGGGGACGATCGAGTGGGAGTAGTCCTCCCCGGGACCGCCGCTCAGGTCCGCCGGAGAGCGCGCACCGGCTCTCCGGGCCTCCAGACCTGGGTGACCAGATACGTCTCGTCCTCGACGTAGGTCCGTACGACCTCCGTCAACTCGGTGCGGAAGAGGTGGAACGGCTGCGGCGGTTCCACCTCTTTCACGTACGCGGCCTTGGCCGTGCCGTCCTCGACCTCGTACGCCCGCCCGCCGATCCGGACGTCGCCGCCGCCCATGTCCGTCCCCGCGCCCGGGTTGGCCTGGAGGGTGAATCGCGGGTCGCGGTGCAGGTCGAGGGCCTTCAGGGAGCCCGGCATCATGCCGAGCCACAGCTCCCCGCCCAGGAAGCGGACCTCGATCCCGCTGGTGCGGGGCGAGCCGTCCTTGCGGAGGGTCGCGAGGACGTGGTGCCGGTAGGCGCCGAACCGCTCTTCCACGGTCTTCGCCGGCCCGGGTGCGGCGCTCGTGAAGGCCGCCCAGTTCACAGGGGTCATGCGGAGCACTCTGCCCCCGAATCCCGACATCTTCTGTCGGGTATGCGCAGCGCACGGCATCTTCACGGCACAGCCCTGCCCTTTTGCGTCTCCCGACGGTACCTTCCGGCCGTACCGCAATCCCCGTACGGGAGGATCTATGCACGGGCCCACGCCGCCCCTGCCGCTGCCCACCGACCGGCTGCAGTTCTCCATGCCGCCGATGCACGAGTCGGTGGAGGACGAACGCCGGCACCGCAAGGAGCGGCTCGCGGGCGCCCTGCGGATCTTCGGGCGGGCGGGCTTCGAAGACGGGGTGTCGGGGCACATCACGGCCCGGGACCCCGAGTTCACCGACTGCTTCTGGGTCAACCCGTTCGGCATGCCGTTCAAGCACGTCACCGTCGGCGACCTCGTCCTCGCCAACCAGGACGGGCAGGTCGTCGAGGGCCGCTACCACGTCAACCAGGCCGCGTTCACCGTCCACGCCCAGGTGCACGCCGCCCGGCCCGACGTCGTCGCCGTCGCCCACTGCCACTCCGTGCACGGCCGTGCCCTCGCCGCCCTCGGCGACCTCATCGACCCGCTCACCCAGGAGAGCTGCGCCTTCTACGAGGACCTCGCCCTCTACGACGCCTACACCGGCGTGACCGTGGACGCCGAGGAGGGCCGCCGGATCGCCGCCGCGCTGGGCTCCCGCAAGGCGCTCGTGCTGCGCAACCACGGACTGCTCACCGTCGGCGACTCGGTGGACGCGGCGGCCTGGTGGTTCCTCTCCCTGGACCGGTCCTGCCAGGTGCAGCTGCTGGCGAAGGCCGCGGGCCGCCCGGTGCTCATCGACCACAAGCTCGCCGTCGCCACCCGCGAACAGCTCGGCGGCGACCTGGTCGCCTGGATCAACTACCAGCCCCTGTGGCAGGACATCAGCCGGAGCGAACCGGACCTGCTCAGCTGACGGAGCGGAGCGGAGCCGTGCGGTCGGTCCGGCGTGGTGCGGGGCGGTGCGGTGCGGTGTGGTGTGGGGGCAGCGCGGTGCGGCGGGGCGTGGTGCGGGGCGGTGCAGTGCGGGGCGGCGCGTTGTGGTGCGGGGCGGTCCGGCGCCGGGTCAACACGGTGGTCCCCGCTTCACCCCCGGTGACCCCGTCCGGCCACCCCAAGGGGCCCGGCGTAGGGCACAATTCGCTCGCAGTACAGGGGAGTTGCCCGGCCGTCCCGCGCCCCGCGGTGCCGGCGGCCGGATCGGCAGGTCGTGGGGAAGGCGGGCGTCGGGCGTGGCGGTGCAGGAGGCGAGAGGGGACACGGGCGCCGAGGGCGTCCACGAGGGCGGCTGTACCTGCGGGGACTGCCCGCACGGCGCCCGGGAGGGACACCGGCGGGCCGTCGCCGCGTTCCTGCGCCGGCGTGACGAGTTCGCCGCCGGGCGGGGACTGCCGACGGCCGTGGCGCACTCCGCGTCGGCGTCCCGCCAGTGGGTCTCCGAGGAACTGACCCAGCGGGCCGAGGCCGTCGCCGAACAGGGCCGGGCCGAGGGCGCGGCCCGGCTCGCCCGGCTCTGGCTGCGGACGGTGTGGGCCGTGTGGGGCGCGGTCATCGCGCTGCTGCTCGCCGAGGCCCTCACCGCGATCGGCGCGGGCTGGACCGGCGCCCGCACCGCGGCCCTGCTCGCCGCGGTCATCGTCGCCGGTGCCCTCACCGCCGCCTGCTTCTTCCACCGGGCGCGCGGCGGAGCGCTCGCACCGGTCATCGGCGAGGACGACCGCATGTCCACCTCCCGTACCGTCGCCGCCTGCTGGGTGCTGTTCGTCGGTTACGCCGTCCTGCTGCTGGCCGCCCGCCTCGCCGCCGCCTCCGGGCACGCCGAGCGCGACGCGCTGATCTCCGGTCTCGATCTCGCACGCGGCGCCGGCGTGGTCACCGTGCTCGCCGTGGTCTGCGGCATCGCCGTCCTGGTCCGCCGGGTGGTGGGCCTGCGCGTCATCGCCCAGCGGCTGCAGAAGGTCCCGGCCCACCGCCCGCGCGCCGCCGACCTGCTCACCGACGACTCCGGCCGGGGTGCCTTCGCCGACATCCAGTACGTCGCCATCAGCGCCGTCGCCCTGCTGTTCGCCGCCGTACGGCTGGCCCGCCGCCCCGACCAACTGCCCGACCTGCCCTGGGGCCTGGCCGTCGTCGTGCTGATCTCGGCCGCGACCTACCTGGCCGGCAAGTACGCCGAGGGCGGGAGGCCGGTGATCCTGTCGGTGGTGCGCGCCCGTGAGCCCGGTGACCTCGACGGCCCGATCCGCACCGGCGACGACATCGAGATCCGCGGCAGCGGCTTCGTCCCGCCCGGCGCCCAGACCGCCGACCGGCTCTCCCGCACGGTCGTCCGCATCGGCGCGGTCGACGTCCACGTCCCCCTGGTCCCCGTCACCGGTGGGTTCCGTAACCCCACGGACACCGCCCTCACCGTCCCCGTGCCGGCCGAGGTCGAACCGGGCGCGGTGGAGGTCCAGGTGGTGACCGCGGCCGGTGTGGCGACCAACCGGTACACCGTCCAGGTGACCGAGTGAGAGGCCCACGAGGCCGGAAGGCCGGGAAGCCGGAAGGCCGGGGCTCCGGGGCGGGGGCCGGGTGAGGCGACCTTCGGCCGGGTGAGGCGGCCTTGGGCCGGGTCACGCGACCCTCGACCGGGTGAGGCGACCAGGAGACGGAGAGCGGCCGGGAGACGGGGGAGCGGCCGGGGAGAGGGCGGAACGACTGGGGAGACAGCGGAACGACCAGGAAGGGGGCCCTTTCTGCACCGCCGCCGAACCGGCCCCTGGGGTGGGGTCCTCGGGGACCCCCTGGGCCCGTCCTCTCCCGTAGAGCCGATCCGCGCGTAGGCCGGTCCCACCGTCCCACCCCCATCTGCACGGCCGCCGCTCGCGCAGGGCGCCGGAATCCGGAAAATCATCCGGAGAGGATTGAACCTGTCCCCTTCGTCATACGTATGGTCAATGGGGGGACGGCGGGCGAGAGGCGGCTGCGGCGATGACGTACGGCATGCGGACGGAGACACACACCACCGGGCTGGGCAGCCCCCGCACCTGGCGGGACACCGCCGCCCACCACGCCCTGCTGCCGCTGCGCCTCTTCCTGGGCATCACCTTCGCCTACGCCGGCCTGAACAAGCTCACCGACAGCGCGTTCATGCAGTCCGGCGGCGTCGGCTCGATCGGCGAGACCATGCGGGCGGCCCGTGATTCGGCGGCCATCCCGGCCCTGGTCGACCTGGCCCTGAAGAGCCCGGTCGGCTTCGGCTACGGCATCGCCCTCGGTGAAGTGGCCGTCGGCCTCGGCACCCTGCTCGGACTGTTCGGCCGGCTGGCCGCCCTCGGCGGCGCGTTGATCTCGCTCAGCCTCTGGCTGACGGTGAGCTGGGCGACGACCCCCTACTACTACGGCAACGACCTCGCCTACCTGATGGCCTGGCTCCCCCTGGTCCTCGCCGGCGCCCCCTACCTCTCCCTGGACGCGGCCTGGCGGACTCGGCGTCGACGGGCCGGCGGCTACCGCTGACCCTCCTCCGCACCGCCCCGTCCGCGCATCCCACGGGCCAGCACGGCCGTCGCCCCGGCCAGACAGAGCCCCCCCACGACCAGCGGAACCGCGACGAACCACGGGGTGTCCCACAGACCGCCCGCGTCCCCCGCGTAGACCGTGCCGGTGGCGGTGAGGAAGAGTCCGGCGACCAGCTTCCCCGGCTGGAACTCATGACGCAGCACGGCTGACCTCCACCTGTCCCACTCCGACGCCGAGCGTGAGATCGAACGTGCCGGCCTTCGCGGCGCCCTCGGCCGGCGCCAGCATCACCTCCCGGTGCCTGCGCGGCTGCACATCCACGTCCTTTCCGCTGTCCCCGGGCAACCGGATGTCGCCCACCCCCACATCGATGCTCATCCGCACCCGCGCGTCCGCCGGCACGACCACCTTCAGCTGTCCCGCACCCACCCGGGCGTCCGTCGAGACCGTCTCCCCCCTCGCCGGGTGCACCCGGGTCAGATCGAGGGTGCCCCGCCCGGTGCCGAGGTCGTACGCGGACCGCACCCCGGCCGCCGCGCCCGGCCTCCAGGACGTCTCCCGCCAGTCGGTGGTGATGTCCCGGGGCAGGGCCGCCGCCCCGGCCAGCAGCGCCGCCGTGAGCAGCGCCAGGAACACCGTCCCGGCCCCCGTCCGGCCCAGGACCGCGCTGAGCGTGATGCCCAGACCGAACACGGCCAGCGCGCACGCCAGACCGGTCTGCAGGCTGGTGCCCAGCGGCTGTGTGTGCCAGCCGATCCCGGCGCCCAGGCCGCCCGCCAGCAGGGCTATGAGGAACACCCAGCCGCCGATCCAGCGCGGGCCGCGCGGTCCCGGGGGCGCGGAGCGCGGCGGCTGTGCCGTCCCGTGGGGCGCCCACGGACCGGCGATGCCGACGTCCAGGACCGAGGTGAGGTCCCGGTCGCGGGCGTCGCCCGGCCCCCACAGATAGCCGGTGCCGCCGACATGGGTGCCGTCCTTGACGATCGGGTCCCGCCACCACGAGGGATAGGTGACCACCGGCGGCGCCTGGGCCTCCGGCGGGGCGTCGGCGGCGGCCTGCGCGGCCAGCGGGTCCGGGTCGGGGGCGCCACGGCGCCGCGACCAGTACCCCGCGCCCGCGAGCAGCAGCGAGACCACCGTGGCGAACGCCAGCACCCCGCCGTTCTTCAGCATCGTCAGGAAGATCCCGCAGCCGACCAGCGCGAACAGCACGGCGGCCAGGGCCTGGCCGTCGACCCGGCCGGTGAAGAGCTTGCGCAGCTCGTTCTCCTCCTCGTCCTCGTACGGCACCAGGAGCCAGGCGAAGCCGTAGAAGATGAGGCCCAGACCGCCGGTCGCGGACAGCACGGCCAGCGTGACCCGGAAGATCACCGGGTCCATGTCGGTCTGCCGGCCCAGTCCCGCGCACACGCCCGCGATCATCTTGTGCCCGCGGTCGCGCCGGAACCGGTCGGAAACGGCGCCGTCCGGCTGTCCGGGCTCGTCGGTGGGAGAGTGCGTGCCGCTGCCCGCCGCTCCCGTCTCCTCCGTCGCGGCGGGCCCGGCATCCGTCGGCCCGGTGCCCGGGGCCGGGCGCGGGCCGGGGCCGGGTCCCGGACCCGTCGCGGCGTGCTCGTGATCCGTCATGCGTCCATGGTGACGGCCCGGCCGCCGCCGCGGCAGTCGGGACGACCCTGGGCCAACCCTGAATTCGGCCCTGAGACGGGGCGGGGAAGCGTTCGACCGGCGCGAACCGCCGCGGAACACCGGCCGGCCCGCCCCTCCGGAGAGGCCCCAGGGAAGATCAGGGGCGTCTCGGGGACCGACCCTGATGCTCCGTCCGCCCGGCCGTGTGACCATCGTTGGCATGCCGGAAGCCGCAAGCCTGCCACTCGACGACCCGCGGCCGCCGCGCAAGCTCTACCGCAGCAGCGACGGACGCTGGCTCGGCGGAGTGGCGCGGGGCCTCGCCGGGCACCTCGGGCTGCCCGTCGTCTGGGTGCGGCTCGTCTTCGCCGGCCTGTTCCTGGCCGACGGACTCGGAGCGCTGCTGTACGCCGCGTTCTGGTTCTTCGTCCCGCTCGGCGTCGGCGGCGTCGGCGACCAGAAACCCTCGCTGGTGGGCACGGAGACCTCGCCGGACGGCCGCCGCAGACTGGTGGCCCGCAAGCCGGACCTCGGCCAGATCGTCGCCCTGGTCCTCATGGTCATCGTGTCCATGGTCTTCGTGGGCAGTGTCAACCTGGGCAGCGCCGCCAAGGCGTATCTCGTGCCCGCCGTGCTCGTCGCGGCCGGCGTCGCCCTCGTCTGGCGGCAGGCGGACAACGCCCGCCGGGCCCGCTGGGTCGAGGCCGGCCGGCGGCGCCGCACGCTCACCCTGCTCCGGGCGGCCGGCGGCGTCCTGCTCGTCACGGCCGGCGTCACCGCCATCTTCGTCCTGCAGGGCTCGGCCGCCCACCTGGGCGCGGTCCTGCAGGCCGCGCTCGCCGTCCTCGTCGGCATCACCCTGCTCGCCGGCCCCTACCTGGTCCGCATGACCCAGGACCTGTCCGAGGAGCGGCTGATGCGCATCCGCGCCCAGGAACGCGCCGAGGTCGCCGCCCATGTCCACGACTCCGTGCTGCACACCCTCACCCTGATCCAGCGCAACGCCGACAACGCAGGAGAGGTGCGCCGCCTCGCCCGCGCCCAGGAACGCGACCTGCGCACCTGGCTCTACAAGCCGGAGGGCACCGGCAAGGACGAGGCCGACGAGCCGGACACGGTCGCCGAGGCGGTCCGGCGCAACGCCGCCGAGGTGGAGGACAAGCACGGCGTCCCCATCGAGGTCGTGATCGTCGGTGATTGCCCGCTCGACGAGAAGACCACCGCGCAGATGCAGGCCGCGCGCGAGGCGATGGTGAACGCCGCCAAGTACGGTGGCGAGGGCGGTGCCGTACAGGTCTACGCCGAGGTCGAGGGGAGGACGGTCTTCGTGTCCGTGCGGGACCGCGGTCCCGGCTTCGACCTCGACGCGATACCCGCCGACCGCATGGGTGTCAGAGAATCGATCATCGGCCGCATGGAGCGCAACGGCGGTACGGCCCGGCTGCGGGCGGTGCCGGGCGGCGGCACCGAGGTCGAGCTGGAGACGGAGAGGGCGGAGAAGACGTCATGAGTGACGCGACCGAGGCGAACGGCACGACGGCAGCGGGGGGAGCGGCGGAGGCGGCCGGGTCCGGCCGGCGTGACGCCGGCGCGGGCGGGCGGCACGTACGCGTGGTCCTCGTGGACGACCACCGGATGTTCCGCACCGGCGTGCAGGCCGAGATCGGCCAGACCGCCGAGACCGGGGTCGAGGTGGTCGGCGAGGCCGCGGACGTCGACCAGGCGGTCACCGTCATCACCGCCACCCGGCCCGAGGTGGTCCTGCTCGACGTCCACCTGCCGGGCGGTGGCGGAGTCGAAGTGCTGCGCCGGTGCGCCGCGTTGATGACGGACGCCGAGCAGCCGGTCCGTTTCCTCGCGCTGTCCGTGTCGGACGCGGCGGAGGACGTGATCGGGGTGATCCGCGGCGGCGCACGGGGCTACGTCACCAAGACCATCACCGGCACCGACCTGATCGACTCCATCTTCCGCGTCCAGGAAGGCGACGCCGTCTTCTCGCCGCGGCTGGCCGGGTTCGTCCTGGACGCCTTCGCCTCCACCGACGCCCCGCCGGTGGACGAGGACCTGGACCGCCTCACCCAGCGGGAACGCGAGGTGCTGCGGCTGATCGCCCGTGGCTACGCCTACAAGGAGATCGCCAAGCAGCTGTACATCTCGGTGAAGACGGTCGAGTCCCATGTCTCGGCGGTCCTGCGCAAACTCCAGCTGTCCAACCGGCACGAGCTGACCCGCTGGGCGACCGCGCGCCGGCTGGTCTGACCCCTACGGCCCCGCCACCGCCCCGCCCTCACCGGACCCTCACGCCACCCTGGTCGCCCCCGCGAACGGCATCTGGTCGATCGGGGCCAGGCGCACCGGTGCCGAGGGATTCGGGGCGTGGATCATCTGCCCGTTGCCCACGTAGATGCCGACGTGGCTGATCCCGGAGTAGAAGAACACCAGGTCCCCGGGCTGGAGTTCCGAGCGGGAGACCCGCCGGCCGGCGTTGATCTGGGCGTAGCTGGTGCGGGGCAGGGAGATGCCGGCGGAGCGGTAGGCGGCCTGGACCAGGCCGGAGCAGTCGAAGGCGTTCGGGCCGGTCGCGCCCCATACGTAGGGGCTGCCGAGCTTGCCGTAGGCGTAGGCGACGGCCGCCGCAGCGCGTGCCGTGGGGGCCGGTGCGGACCCGGCCCGCTCCAGCGGCTCCCTGGGGTCCGTGGCCGACCGGGAGGCGTGCGCCCCGCCCGTGCCGCCGGCACCGGTGACCTCCGTCCGCTGCCGCGGAGTCAGCCGCGCCAGCAGCCGCCGGGCCTCGTCCAGTTTGCCGGTGACGGTCTTCTTCTGCCGGTTCAGCTCCGCCTGCCGGGACCGCAGCGACCTCAGTTCGATGCGCGCGGCACCGCGCAACCGCTCGATCTCCCGCAGCTGCCGGCGCACCCGTGAGACCGCGGCGGCCTGCCGGTCACCGGCCCGCTCGGCGAACGCGGCGCCGTCCAGGTACCGGTCCGGGTCACTGGAGAGGGCGAGTTGCCAGGCCGGGTCGATGCCGCCGTCCCGGTACTGCGCCGCCGCGAACGAACCCAGCACCTCCCTGGCCGAGTCGAGCTTCGTCCGCTCGCGGGCCGTCTCGTCCTGGAGCGTGGTCAGCCGCCGCTGGGCCGCGTCCGCCTTCTCCTTCGTCCCGTTGTACTTCTCCGTGGCGGCCTCGGCCTCCCGGTACAGCGTGTCCACCTTGGCCTTCACCTGCGCCGGCGTCGGCTGCGGCTCGGCGTGCCCCGTCCCGTCGAAGGCCGTCGCGGCGGCCGCGCCCGCCAGGGCGAGCGTGGCGGCCGTCCGGGCCGTATGACCGCTGAGCGGGCGCTGCGGGGGCTTGCGGTGGGATGCCACCTGGACCGTCACGTCCTTCCGTACGTCTCCTGCGACCGAGCGGTCGGTACGCTCCGCGGCGGCCCGCACAGGGGGAGCGGGCCGCCGCGGGGCCTTTCTCGGCGGTGGTGGCCGACTGCCGCCGCCGGTCCGGCGGCGGTGGGGAGAGCCGGTCACCTGGGGGAGGACGGTAGGCCGGAGAGTGACGGCTTGGTAACGGACTGTACGGAACTGGTGCGGACGGACCGTGAAGTGACCGGATGTGTCCGCGTCCGCGGGCGGCAGTCGTCGCCTTTACAGAGCGTGGTGACCGAAGGGCGGAAAGTGGGACTGCCGTGGGTCGTGGGGTGCTATGGGGCGGATATATGCAATATTCCGGCCCGATGGAGGAGGGCCGGTGGCTCACGGTTAGGCTCCGGCCCCATGGACGCACTCATCCATCTCTTCGTCGGCCTGCACATCATCGGTATCGCCGCGCTGCTCGGCGGTTTCCTCACCCAGGTGAAGGCGATGGGCCAGGGCGCGGCCCGGTTCGTGCCCGGGATGCTGCACGGCGCACTGACCATGCTGGTCACCGGCGTGGCCCTCGTCGGACTCGACCAGGCCGACGACCACCACGTCAACAACATCAAGATCGGCGTGAAGCTGGCGCTGCTGATCGTGATCCTCGGCCTGGTCTACGTGAAGCGCGACGAGGAACGGATCGACAAGGGCCTCTTCGGGCTGGTCGGCCTGCTCACCACGGCCAACGTCTTCATCGCCGTCCTCTGGGCCTGATCCCCGGCGCGCCCCCGTCTCAGCCCGGCCGCACCACGCTGTGGACGGCCGGCTCGCCGGTGCCCGACACCGGCTCCTCGCGGACGTACGCGCCCGGCCTGGGTGCGTGGATCATCATGCCGTCGCCCGTGCAGAGCCCGACATGGCGGGCGTCGTCGTGGAAGAAGACGAGGTCACCGGGGCGGGCGTCGGCCGGCGCGACCGGTGTCCCGGCGCCGGCCTGCTCGCGGACGGTGCGCGGCAGCGTGACGCCGGCCGACTTCCAGGCGGCCTGGGTGAGGCCCGAGCAGTCGTAGGAGTCCGGACCCGCCGCACCCCACACGCACGGCTTGCCGAGCTGGGCGCGGGCGAACGCGATGGCCTTCCTGGCCTTGGTCGCGTACGTCCCCGAGGGCGCGGCGGTGGCCTGGACGATGCGCTCGGACAGCAGCACGCGCGCGTGAGCGAGTTTCCTCTGCACGGCGGCCTTGGCCGCCTTGGGGCCGGAGTCGGTGTCCTGCGCGGTGGCGGGAGCGGAGGCCGCCGTCGCGGTGTGGGGGACGTGAGCGGCTTCGGCGGCCCGGGCGACGGTCCGGGCGGGCCGAGTGGGCGGGGCGGCCGGTACGGCGTCGGGGGAGGCGGTGAGGGCGCCGGCTCCCACGGGCGCGAGGGGGGCCGTGTCCGGCACGGGCGGGGCGGCGGGCGTGGCGCGGACGGGCGGCGTGAGAGCCGTACCCCCGGTGCGCGTGGTTCCGCCGGCGAGCGCGGTCCCCGCGGGCGTGGCCCCTCCCGCCGTGGCGCGGCCGTCCTCGTCCCGGCCCGTGCCCCGCTGGGCCGGGATCATGCCGCGCAGGCTGGGAATGGCGCGGTGCTGGGCGCGCCGGGCTACCTCGTCCCGGAGCCGCTGAAGACTGTCAGCGCCCCCAGGGCGGGGAACATCGGCCCCGGCCGCCCCGACGCCCTCCGCGGTCCGGTCGCCCCGCGCACCCCGCCCGGCCCGGCGCTCGGCCCGCTCGGTCCCGCGCCCTGCCGACTCGGCCTGCTCGGTCCACCCGGTCCCGCGCTCGGTCCGTTCGGCACGTCCCTTCCCCCGCTCACCCGGTCCGGTCCCGCGCTCCGCGCGTGCGGCCCCCCGGTCCGACCGTCCGCCCCACTCCCGGCCCGCGGCGGACGCCTCGGCCGCCGACTCCGCTCTGCGGTAGAGGTCCTCGATCTTGCGCTCGACCTCCTCCGGGCTCGGCCTGCCGTCACCGGCCGCCGGCGCGGCTTCGGCGGTCTGGGGCAGGACGGCCACGGAGGCGAGGGCGGCGGTGGCGAGGGCGGGGCCCGCGAGGGCGGGGGTGCGGATGCCCGCTCCCGGGGTTCCGCCGGGGCGCGGCTTGCGGTGCGACGCCAAGGGAGGCGACTCCTTCCCGTGCTGCCGCCTACCGGGTTAGCTGTCGGGTTCGGGCGGGATGCTCGGAAGGGTTGCCCTACGGCGTCGTCCCGGTGGGAGTCGGCCGATTCACCCCAGGATCGGTGGGTCCCCGGCTCCGGGCACCGTGCGGGGCGCGCCGGACTCGGCGGAGGCCGCGCGGCCCGGCGAGGTTCGCCGGAGAGGGGTCGTGCGGCCTGACGGCAACCTAGCCAACTCGTGTGTCTTCTGTGAAGGTTGGTGCGAGGTATGTCCGATACATTTCCGTGACCTTGGGGCGGTTTCATGTGTCCGTGACCGGGCGCTTCCCGTGCGTGAGCAGGGGAAAGGCGTCGCAGGGGCGAAGACGGACGCTTCGGCGAAGGCGGCGGGTTCCGGGGACGGCGACCGGTTGTCGGTGGGGCGCCCTAGACTCGGAGAGCGATGAGCAGCCTCTTTGACGACAGCTTCCTGGCGGACCTCCAGGCCCCTCGCGGGCGCGAGGAGGAGCCCCCGCCGCCGCCCGAGGACGATCACACTCCGGAGCAGGTTCCGGACGATCTGTTCGGTGGGAAGTTCGACGTGCCACCGGACCGGGACGCGTACTACCGCGACGGAGCCCCCCGCCCCGTGCTCGACCCGGCGGCACTCCTGGAGGGGCTCAACGAGAACCAGCGCGCCGCGGTCGTGCACGCCGGCTCCCCGCTGCTCATCGTCGCCGGCGCCGGCTCCGGCAAGACCCGGGTGCTGACCCACCGCATCGCGTACCTGCTCGCGGAGCGGAACGCCCATCCGGGCCAGATCCTCGCGATCACCTTCACCAACAAGGCCGCGGGCGAGATGAAGGAGCGTGTCGAGCAGCTCGTCGGCCCGCGCGCGAACGCGATGTGGGTGATGACCTTCCACAGCGCGTGCGTGCGCATCCTGCGCCGGGAGAGCAAGAAGCTCGGCTTCACCTCGTCCTTCTCGATCTACGACGCCGCCGACAGCAAGCGCCTGATGGCCCTGGTCTGCCGCGACCTGGACCTCGACCCCAAGCGCTTCCCGCCCAAGTCGTTCAGCGCCAAGATCAGCAACCTGAAGAACGAGCTGATCGACGAGGAGGACTTCGCCGCCCAGGCCACGGACGGCTTCGAGAAGACCCTCGCCCAGGCCTACGCCATGTACCAGTCGCGGCTGCGCGAGGCGAACGCGCTGGACTTCGACGACCTGATCATGACGACGGTCAACCTGCTGCGCGCCTTCCCGGACGTCGCCGAGCACTACCGCCGCCGCTTCCGGCACGTCCTGGTGGACGAGTACCAGGACACCAACCACGCCCAGTACGCGCTCGTGCGTGAGCTCGTCGGCACCGGCGAGCGCGCCGCGGAGGACGCCGACACCCCGCCCGGCGAGTACGACGTTCTGCCCGCCGAACTCTGCGTCGTGGGTGACGCGGACCAGTCGATCTACGCCTTCCGGGGCGCGACGATCCGCAACATCCTCCAGTTCGAGGAGGACTACCCGGACGCGACGACGATCCTGCTGGAGCAGAACTACCGCTCCACGCAGACCATCCTGTCCGCCGCCAACGCGGTCATCGAGCGCAACGAGTCCCGCCGCCCGAAGAACCTGTGGACCAACGCCGGCCAGGGCGCCCGGATCACCGGGTACGTCGCCGACACCGAGCACGACGAGGCCCAGTTCGTCGCCGAGGAGATAGACCGGCTGGTCGACGCGGGCGACGCGCGCGCGGGAGACGTCGCCGTCTTCTACCGCACCAACGCCCAGTCCCGTGTCTTCGAAGAGGTCTTCATCCGCGTCGGCCTGCCCTACAAGGTCGTCGGCGGGGTCCGCTTCTACGAGCGCAAGGAGGTCCGGGACGTCCTGGCCTACCTGCGCGTCCTCGCCAACCCGGAGGACTCGGTGCCGCTGCGCCGCATCCTCAACGTGCCCAAGCGGGGCATCGGCGAGCGCGCGGAGGCGATGATCGACGCCCTCTCCCAGCGCGAGAAGATCAGCTTCCCGCAGGCCCTGAAGCGGGTGGACGAGGCGTACGGCATGGCCGCGCGCTCCACCAACGCGGTGAAGCGGTTCAACACCCTGATGGAGGACCTGCGCACCATCGTGGAGTCCGGCGCGGGTCCGGCGACCGTCCTGGAGGCGGTCCTCGAACGCACCGGCTACCTGGCCGAGCTGCAGGCCTCCACCGACCCGCAGGACGAGACCCGCATCGAGAACCTCCAGGAACTCGCCGCCGTGGCCCTGGAGTTCGAGCAGGAGCGCGGTGAGGACGAGCAGAGCACGCTCGCCGACTTCCTGGAGCAGGTCGCGCTGGTCGCCGACTCCGACCAGATCCCCGACGAGGAGGACGGCGACGGCGTCATCACCCTGATGACCCTGCACACCGCGAAGGGCCTGGAGTTCCCGGTCGTGTTCCTGACCGGCATGGAGGACGGCGTCTTCCCGCACATGCGCGCCCTCGGCCAGACCAAGGAGCTGGAGGAGGAGCGGCGCCTGGCGTACGTCGGCATCACGCGTGCGCGGGAGCGGCTGTACCTCACGCGGTCGGCGATGCGCAGCGCCTGGGGCCAGCCGTCGTACAACCCGCCCTCCCGTTTCCTGGAGGAGATCCCGCCCACCCATGTGGAGTGGAAGCGGACGGGGGCGGCGGCGCCGGTGTCGTCCGGGCCGGCGTCCGGGATCGCGGCCTCGCTGTCCTCGACGCGGTCGCGTTCCTCGGCGTCCGGCGCGTCCGGGTTCGCCACGCGGCGCACGGCGGAGAAGCCGGTGGTCGGGCTGGCCGTCGGCGACCGGGTCACCCACGACCAGTTCGGGCTCGGCACGGTCGTCGCGGTGAAGGGCACGGGCGCCAACGCGGAGGCGACGATCGACTTCGGCGACGCCAAGCCGAAGCGGCTGCTGCTGCGGTACGCGCCGGTGGAGAAGCTGTAGCAGACCGGAAGGGCCCCGCTGGAGAGCGGGGCCCGGCGGCTCAGGTGGGGTCCAGCCCGTGGCTCCGCAGCCACGGCAGCGGGTCTATGGCCGCCCCGCCCGCGGGCCGTACCTCGAAGTGCAGGTGCGGGCCGGTGGAGTTGCCGGAGTTGCCGGAGTAGGCGATCGGCTCGCCCGCCTTGACGGTCGAACCGGAGGCGACGCGGTAGCTGGACAGGTGGCAGTACCAGGTCTCCGTGCCGTCCTTCGCCGTGAGGATCAGCATGTTGCCGTAGGCGCTGTTCCACTTCGTGGTGACCGTGCCGTCGGTGGCGGCCATCACCGTGGTGCCGTAGGAGACGGGGAAGTCGATGCCGGTGTGCACCGACATCCAGTTGATGCCCGCCTGGCCGAAGTAGGCGCTCAGTCCGTGCTGCGCGACCGGCAGCGCGAACTTGGGGCGCAGCCGCTCCTTGAGCGCGGCTTCCGCGGCCGCCTTCTTCTTCTCCAGCTCCTGCTGTGCCTTGAGGTCGATCCGCTCCTGGGTGCGGCTCGCCCGGTCGGCGAAGTCGGTGGCGCCGGCGGAGAGCGTCTTGAGCTGGCTGTCCAGCTTGCTGTTGGCGACCGACGGCTTGACCGGCTGTGCGTCCGCCGCGCTGGTGGAGGTGTCCTTGGAGTCGTCGGCGAGCGCGCCGACCGAGGCGGCGGCGATCCCGGCGACCCCCATGACACAGGCCGACGGTACGGCGACGGTCAGCAGCGCGGAGCGTTTGGCGGGCGTACGGCGCCGGGAGCGCGCCCCGCTGCGCGAGCCCGCGCGGGTCGCGGGCGCCGGGCTGATCTCCTCCTGGCCGTCCAGCAGGCCGGTCACGGGCAGTTCGCCGGTGGAGTCCGGTTCGCCCTCGTCGGCGGGGTGGTGGTCGCCGAAGTCGGCGTCCTCGTACGGCATCTGCTCGAACGGGGCCGGCGCGTCACCGACCGCCTCGAACGTCGCGGTGGGCAACTGGTCGAACGGTTCACCGGTCCGCTCCGGCTGCGCCGGCACGGTGTGCCCGGCGGAGTTCCACTGCGTGGCGTCGTACGCGCCCGTGTCGAAGGACTGGGTGCCCCACTCCCACTGCTGGGTGGCGTCGGCGCCGCCGGACCCGTCGGACTGGAGCCAGGAGTTGGCGTCCCACTGGCCGCTGACGTCGTTCCCGGCGGACTGCGCGGGGAGGGACCAGGCGGTGCTGTCGTAGACGCCGGAGTCGTAGGCGGCGTGGTGCTGGGCCGCGTACGCGTCGTAGGCCGGGGTCTGGACGGTTCCGGTGTGCCACTGCGTGGTGTCGTAGGCGCCGGTGGGCTGTTCGTCGCCCGGGAGGCTGCCGAAGAGCGGGTCGGTGTGGAAGGCCGTGGTCCCCGTGGAACCGTCGGCAAAACCAGTGGCGTCGTAACCGCCGTACGTGGTGAGGTCGTCGTAAGGGACTTCCTGTGCCCCGTACGCCGCGTAGTGCGGGGTGGAGGCGTCGGAAGCCGGGGCCGGGGTGGTCGTGCTCCCCGACGGGTGACGGTCGTTCACCAACTTCTCTTTCGCCTCGACAACAGGGGCTGCCAGAGCAGTGCGGCGACTGTACCCGGCGGTACCTGGGCGCGACAATCTTCGGCCGGTTTCGTGTGGGCCGGAAACGGGCATTCGGCTGTGTTTCGGCGGGTCCCGGACCGGACCTTGGCCTTGCGTTCGAAAAATGTTCGACGTTTGGCGGCAATATGGCCGCTGTGTGACGACTGTGCCGAGTCTGTGCCCTCCCACGGGGGCGACCCCGCTGTCGTTACCCGCGGATCCCCGCCGGAGTGCCGCCCGTACCCGCTGCGAGCCCCGCCCAGGGCCCCTGCCGCGGGTGGGGCCCGTCCGGCCCCGCCCGGACCGGCCGGCCTCAGGCCACCGTCAGGCCGTCGGCGGCCCGGTCCCCGGGGTGCGGGACGTCGAGTGCCTCGCGTATCCCGGCCGCCACGGCGGGGTGCACGGGAAGGGCGAGATGGCCGATGCCGGTCACCCGGACGTTGCAGGCGTCCAGGTCGGGGTGGTCCAGGCAGGCCGTCTCCAGCGGGTCCATCAGGGAGTCCAGGTCGCTCCAGAAGCTCACGAAACGCGTCCGGCAGCCCGGCGCGGGCCGGGACAGCTCCTCGATCACCGCCGATCCCGGCCGCATCTGCCGCACGATGGGATGCGCGTCCGCCAGCGGCGCCACCCGCGTCCCGGCGTGCGGGGTGCCGAGGGTGACCAGCGTGCGTACCCGCAGGTCACCACCCAGGCACTGGGCGTAGTAGCGCGCTATCAGGCCGCCGAGGCTGTGCCCGACGATGTCGACCCGGGCACAGCCGGTGCGCTCGCAGATCTCCTCGATGTGCCGTCCGAGCAGCTCGGCCGCGGTGCGTATGTCGCAGGTCAGCGGGGAGTAGTTCAGCGACTCCACGCGGTGCCTGCCGTGCTGGGCCAGGGCACGGCGGAGCAGGACGAACACCGAACGGTTGTCGATGAAACCGTGCAGCAGGACGACGGGCGGCGCCGGGCGGACCGGCAGCCGGACGGCGCCGTCCCCGTCGGATCCGCCGCCGCAGCGGCGTTCCTGGATCAGGCCCGTCGGATACAGCAGGAGGTGACCGGCCAGGATCGCGGCGTCCAGGGCCGTCGCCCTGAGCAGCGTCATCGACAGTCCGGCAAGCCTGCCGGGCCACAGACGGCGGCAGAGCGGGAGAAAGAGCGGCAATACTCCGGTGACCTTCATGGCCGACCTCCCGTCGGCACCCGGAGGGCGGCTCGGTCCCCCGTGTGCCTTCATGTCCCACCATGTGATTTCCCCCTCGCGGGGTCCCGTAAAACTGCCGCGTGCGCGATGCTGGGGATAACGTTCGTTCACTTTCCGACGGTGGCGGAACGCGCCAAAAGTGCGGTACTTGTCGGTACGGACGGAAGCCGATCGCTTCCGGGGTCGCTTGATGGAGGCAGTGATGGGTGTGGCAGCCGGTCCGATCCGCGTGGTAGTCGCCAAGCCGGGGCTCGACGGCCACGATCGTGGGGCCAAGGTGATCGCGCGTGCCCTGCGCGACGCCGGCATGGAGGTCATCTACACCGGGCTCCACCAGACCCCGGAGCAGATCGTCGACACCGCCATCCAGGAGGACGCCGACGCGATCGGCCTGTCCATCCTCTCCGGCGCCCACAACACGCTGTTCGCCGCGGTCATCGACCTCCTCAAGGAGCGCGAGGCCGAGGACATCCTCGTCTTCGGCGGCGGCATCATCCCGGAGGAGGACATCCCGCCGCTGAAGGAGAAGGGCGTCGCGGAGCTGTTCACCCCGGGGGCGACGACCACGTCGATCGTGGACTGGGTCCGGGAGAACGTCCGTCAGCCGGCCGCGTCCGGCGGCTGAGCGGTCCCTTCCGCCTGTTCGGTGGGCGGTGCGGACGGGGCGAGTTCCCGGGTCATCGCCGCCCGCAGCCGCAGCGTCGTCACCAGCCGCTGGAACGCCTCCGCCCAGTAACCGCCGGCCCCCGGAGCGGCGTCCTCCGGCTCGTCGGGCAGCGCCAGCAGCGCCTCCAGCCGGACCGCGTCCGCCGGGTCCAGGCAGCGCTCGGCCAGCCCCATCACCCCGCTGAAGCTCCACGGGTAACTGCCCGCGTCACGCGCGATGTTCAGGGCGTCCACGACCGCCTGTCCCAACTGCGGAGCCCAGGGGACCGCGCACACCCCGAGCAGTTGGAACGCCTCCGACAGGCCGTGCCGCGCGATGAATCCGGCGACCCAGGAGGCCCGTTCGGCCGGATCGAGCGCGGCCAGCAGCTTCGCCCGGTCCGCGAGGGACACCGCGCCCGGGCCGCCGGCCTCCGGCGCCGACGGCGAGCCGAGCAGTGCCCGCGACCACGCGGCGTCCCGCTGCCGTACCGCCGCCCGGCACCAGGCGGCGTGCAGTTCAGCCTGCCAGCCGTCCGCCACCGGCAGCGCCACGATCTCCTCGGCCGTCCGCCCGCCCAGCCGTCCCGGCCAGGTGCCGAGCGGAGCGGCCTCCACCAACTGCCCCAGCCACCACGACCGTTCCCCGCGGCCCGCGGGCGGGGCGGCCACCACACCGTCCCGCTCCATGCCGGGGTCGCATTCGAGCGGCGCCTCCACCGCGATCGCCGGCGTGTCCCCGGTGCGGTCCAGGGCCACGCACGCGGTGGCCCGTACGGCCATCCGTGCGGCGAGCGCGGAGTCCGGCAGCGCCGACAGCAGTTCCGCGGCCGTCGCCCGGACGTTGCGGCTGCGGTCGCCCAAGGCCTGTTCCAGGAAGGGCTCGTCCGCCCGCGACAGACCCGCGCGCAGCGAGTCGAGGAACATCAGCCGGTCCTCCGCCCGCTCCGTCGCCCAGGTCGACGCCAGCAGTTCGCGGCCCAGCGCGGGCGTACGGGCGCGCAGCGCGCCCAGCAGTGCCGCCCGCTCGGCGAACAGCCCCTCCTGCCACAGCCGGCGCACCGCCCCGGCGTCCTCCGGATCGGGCAGCGCGGCACCGCCGCCGGGAGCCGCGCGCAGGGCGAACCGCCAGTCCGGGTTCAGCCGGGCCAGCCACAGCGCGCGCGGGCCCCCGAACGCCAGTGCCGCGGGGCGCAGGTCCGTACGGCCCCGGGCCGCGTCCAGCAGCGCGGGCAGCACCTGCGGGGGTGCCGCGTACCCGTGCGCGTTGGCCGCCGCGAGCCACTGCGGGAGCAGCTCCATCAGGTCGGGTGAGCCGCCCCGCCGGCCGCCGGACCCGGCCCCGGAGCGGTCGGTCAGCAGGGTGGCGAGCCGCCGTGCCGCCCGCGCGGGCAGAGGCGGGCGGGGGTCGGCGGGCGCCCGCTCGGGCCGCCGTGCCGCCCGTGCGGGCCGCAGTCCGGCCCGCCGTCGCACGGTCGCCACGGCAGCCGCGTCGAGCAGCGCCACCGGGGCCGGGCGGCCGGGCGCGGCCCCGGCGGGGGGACGCCGGTCGGTGCCGAGGAGCGCGGTGGTGACCAACTCCTCCCAGGAGCCTTCCGGCGCTGTGGTGTCGCCGTCGGTCGGTGCCCCGTTCATCCCTTCGCCTTTCCCCGGGTACGCGTGACTGTCCGTTCGGCCGGTCAGCACAGCGGCACCGCCTCGCCCGCCCCCTCCGGCCAGGCAGTGAGCGGGGTGAAGCCGCGGTGGCCGCACTCGCCGAAGACCGTGACGGGGGCGCCGCCGGACAGGGCGACCAGCCGCCACAGGCCGGGCCGGGTCCGGGCGGTCCGGCTCAGCGGCAGGGCCGTGTCCGTGTCCGCGTCGGCCAGCTGCCACCGGTCGCCGTCGGGGACCGGTATCACCCGGCCCAGGGTGACCGGGACCGCGTCCAGCCACGGGTCCTCCCGAAGGGCTTCGCCGTACCGCGCCACCGCCTGGGCGGAGTTCACGCCCGGCGGGCGGAACGCGGCCGGGGCCGGCGGGGCGAACCGCTCGCCCAGGGCCGCACGGGACCGGCCGGAACCCGGATACGCCGTCAGTTCCGCGTCGAGGGCGAGGCCGACCGGCAGGGACAGCTCGGGCGCCCGGCCCGCCGCTCCGTACGACAGCAGCAGCCGGGTCCCGCCGGACGCGGCGCCGTGCAGCCATATCCGGCGCGTCGTCAGTTTCGTGTCCGCCGTGTCGTACTGGGCGAGGACCAGCCAGCGGTCTCGCACCGGCGGACCGTCCGGGGCGGCGGGCAGACCGAGCCGGGAGCGGACCGTGGCCGCGAGGGCCTCGGGCAGCCGGTCCCGGCGCAGCCAGCCCTGGTCGAGCAGGTGCAGCAGCGCGCACTCCTCCAGCAGCCGGGCCGGCCAGCCGGGGCCGGACGCCGGGACCGCCCCCAGTTCCCGCACCCGCGCGGCCAGCCCCGGCGCCTGGGCGTCGACCATGCGGGCCGCCGTCTCCTCCCACAGGCCGTACCCCGCCTGTTCGGCCGCGGCCAGGCCGCCGCGCAGCAGGTCCGACAGGCGCTGCTCCAGCTCGCTCGCGCCCGCCGTGACCCGCTCGGCCCGGCGCTCGGCCCGGCGCCGGGCCGCCTCCGGATCGGCGGGCGCGGCGGCCGGACCCCCCTCGGCCCGCGCCTTCCTCGCCTCGACGCGTCCGCGCCGGTCCGCGAGCCACTGCCCGGCCCAGTCCGGTGGTTGCGCGCCGGCCGGCACCACGCCCTCGTCCCCCGCCCACAGCAGGAGCAGCCCGAGCGCGTGCTTGCACGGGAACTTACGGCTCGGGCAACCGCACCGGTACGCCGGCCCGGCCGCGTCGGACAGGTCCACCACCGTCCGGTACGGCCTGCTGCCACTGCCCTTGCACAGCCCCCACACCGCCCCCTGTCCGCACCCGGTCCCGGACCACGGTCCGGCCGCGCCGAGTCTGCTCCCCGCCTTGCGTGACGCGGCGTCAGGCGCCAGTGCCAGCACCTGGTCCGCGCTCCAGCGCACCCCCTGCTCAGTCATGCCACCGACGGTAGGTCCCGGCACTGACAATCGGCCCGGCGAGCGCGTTCGTGCAGGTCAGAGCGATTGTCAGTGGCGTGGTGCACGGTGGGTGACAGATCCGAACCGGCCGAGCTGGAGGGGGCCTCAGCCATGTCTGTGTCCGTGGAACCGACGACCGCCGCACCCGACCGCGACGAGACCGCGCAGGCGCTGCGACCGCACGCCGAGGACGCCTTCGCGGCCGAACTCGCCGCGCTCGCCGCGCAGGACGACCGCCCGCGCCCCGCCCGCTGGAAACTGTCGCCGTGGGCGGTGGCGACGTACCTGCTCGGCGGCACCCTGCCGGACGGCACGGTGATCACACCCAAGTACGTCGGCCCGCGCCGCATCGTGGAGGTCGCCGTCACCACGCTCGCCACCGACCGCGCCCTGCTCCTGCTCGGCGTGCCCGGCACCGCCAAGACGTGGGTGTCCGAACACCTGGCCGCCGCCGTCAGCGGCGACTCGACCCTGCTGGTGCAGGGCACGGCCGGCACCCCGGAGGAGGCGATCCGGTACGGCTGGAACTACGCGCAGCTGCTCGCCCACGGCCCGAGCCGCGACGCCCTGGTGCCCAGCCCCGTCATGCGGGCCATGGCCGAGGGCATGACGGCCCGGGTGGAGGAGCTGACCCGCATCCCGGCCGATGTGCAGGACACGCTGATCACCATCCTGTCCGAGAAGACCCTGCCCGTCCCCGAACTGGGCGAGGAGGTCCAGGCGGTCCGCGGCTTCAACCTCATCGCCACCGCCAACGACCGCGACCGCGGGGTCAACGACCTCTCCAGCGCACTGCGCCGCCGCTTCAACACCGTGGTGCTGCCCCTGCCGGAGAGCGCCGACGCCGAGGTCGACATCGTCACCCGCCGGGTCGAGCAGCTCGGCCGCTCCCTCGACCTGCCGGCCGCGCCCGACGGCATCGAGGAGATCCGACGGGTCGTCACCGTCTTCCGCGAGCTGCGCGACGGCGTCACCGCCGACGGCCGTACGAAGGTGAAGTCCCCCAGCGGCACCCTGTCCACGGCGGAGGCGATCTCCGTCGTCACGGGCGGCCTCGCGCTCGCCGCGCACTTCGGCGACGGCGTGCTGCGGCCGGGAGACGTCGCCGCCGGCATCCTCGGCGCCGTCGTCCGGGACCCCGCGGCCGACCGGGTCGTCTGGCAGGAGTACCTGGAGACCGTCGTCCGCGAGCGCGAGGGCTGGACCGACTTCTACCGCGCCTGCCGCGAGGTGAGCGCATGACCGGCACCGACGGGAGCACGGCGTACGCCTCCGGGCCGCTGCTGCTCGGCGTACGGCACCACGGGCCCGGCTCCGCACGCGCGGTGCGGGCCGCGCTGGAGGCCGCCCGTCCGGCCGCCGTGCTGATCGAGGGCCCGCCGGAGGCCGACCCGCTGATCCCGCTGGCCGCCGACCCGGGCCTCAGGCCCCCTGTCGCCCTGCTCGCCCACGCCGTGGACGAGCCCGGCCGCTCGGCCTTCTGGCCGTTCGCCGAGTTCAGCCCCGAGTGGGTCGCCGTCCGCTGGGCCGTGGAGCGGGGTGTCCCGGCCCGCTTCATCGACCTGCCGGCCGCGCACACGCTCGCGTGGGAGGGGGACACGCCGGCGTCGGCCGACGGGGACGGCGAGAGCGGAAGCAGCGAGGGCGGCGGGAACCACGGGGCCGAGGAGAGGGGCGACGGGGAGGAGGCGGTCCGTGTCGACCCGCTCGCCGTGCTCGCCGAGACCGCCGGGTACGACGACCCCGAGCGCTGGTGGGAGGACGTCGTCGAGCACCGGGGGCCGGGCGCCGGCGGCACCTTCGATCCCTTCGCGCCGTTCGCCGCGGTGGCGGACGCGATGGCCGCGCTGCGCGAGCGTCACGGCGCCGGCGGACGCGACCGGGACCTCGTCCGCGAGGCGTACATGCGGCTCCGGCTGCGCGAGGCGCGCAAGGAGTTCGGGGACACCGTGGCCGTGGTGTGCGGCGCCTGGCACGTGCCCGCGCTGCGCGAGAGGACCAAGGTCACCGCCGACCGGGCGCTGCTGCGGGGCCTGCCCAAGGTCAGGACCGATCTGACCTGGGTGCCGTGGACGCACCGCAGGCTGGCCCGGGCCGGCGGATACGGCGCGGGCATCGACTCGCCGGGCTGGTACGGGCACCTGTTCCGGGCCCCGGACCGGCCGGTCGAGCGCTGGCTGACCAAGGTGGCCGGGCTGCTGCGCGAGGAGGACCGGATCGTGTCCTCGGCGCACGTCATCGAGGCCGTCCGGCTCGCGGAGACCCTGGCGGTGCTGCGGGGGCGCCCGCTGCCCGGCCTCGGCGAGACCATGGACGCGGTGCGCGCGGTGCTGTGCGAGGGCTCGGACGTGCCCCTGGCGCTGGTGCACGACCGGCTGGTGGTCGGTGATGTCCTCGGCGAGGTCCCGGAGTCCGCGCCCGCGGTGCCGTTGCAGCGCGACCTGGCCCGGCAGCAGCGCTCGCTCCGGCTCAAGCCCGAGGCACCGGAGCGCGAGCTGGAGCTGGACCTGCGCGGGGACACCGACGCCGGCCGCAGCAGGCTGCTGCACCGGCTCAGGCTGCTCGGCGTCGGCTGGGGGGAGCCGGCCCGGTCCCGGGGGAGCACGGGCACCTTCCGGGAGACCTGGCGGCTGCGCTGGGAGCCGGAGCTGTCCGTGCGGGTCGCCGAGGCGGGCGTGTGGGGGACGACCGTACAGGCGGCGGCACAGGCCAAGGCGGAGGCCGACGCGGCGGCGGCACGCGCCCTGGCCGACGTGACCGCGCTCGCCGAGCAGTGCCTGCTGGCCGGTCTGACGGACGCGCTGCCCGTGGTCATGCGGGTGCTCGCCGACCGGGCGGCCCTGGACACCGACGTCGGCCACCTCGCCCAGGCGCTGCCCGCCCTGGTCCGCTCCCTGCGCTACGGCGACGTGCGCGGAACCGACACCCGCGCGCTGGCCGGGGTCGCGGCGGGCCTCGCCGAACGCGTCTTCGTCGGCCTGCCTCCCGCCTGCGTCGCTCTGGACGCGGACGCGGCGGAGGAGATGCGCGGTCATGTGGACGCCGTCCACACGGCGGTGGGGCTGCTGGCGGAGAGCTTGGCGGGGGCGTCGGCGGGCGGCGGGCGGGCGGCCGCCGGTGCGTCGACGCGGGGCGACGCGGGTGCTGCCGGTGCGTCCGCGAGCGACGGAGGCGAGGGCGCGGAGGTGCCGGCGGAAGGGGGACCGGCCGGTGCCGACGGGGTGGGGGGAGACACCGGGAGCGGCGCCGGTGCCTCCACGGAGGGGGCCGGGACGGGCGAGGGCGAGGCCCGGCTCTCCGCGGAAGACGGTGGCGGCGGCCCGGCACCGGGGATCGGAGCCGGGAGAGGTCCGGCGGCGGACGGGAAGGCCCGCCAGGGGCACGGTCCCTGCACCGCGCGAGGAGGACTGCGGGAGCGTTGGCGGGGTGTGCTGCGGGCGCTGGCGGTGCGGGAGAACGCACCGGGGGTGATCCGGGGAAGAGCCGTGCGGTTGCTGCTGGACGAGGGGGCGCTGCCGCCCGAGGAGGCGGCCCGGCTGATGGGACTGGCGCTGTCGCCGGGCACGCCGCCCGCCGCTGCCGCCGCCTGGGTCGAGGGGTTCGCCGGCGGCGGGGGCGGACTGCTGCTGGTGCACGACGAACGGCTGCTCGGTCTGCTCGACGGCTGGCTGACCGGGGTGCCGGCCGAGGCCTTCACGGACGTACTGCCCCTGCTGCGGCGCACCTTCGCGGCGTACGAGCCGGGGGTGCGCAGAACCCTCGGCGAGCTGATCCGGCGCGGACCGGGGGAGCGGCCCGGCGGGGCCGCCGCCCCCGCGGCCACCGTCCCCGGCTTCGCCGCCGAACCGGACACCGGGCGCGCCGACGCCGTCCTGCCGGTGCTGCGGCTGCTGCTCGGCCTGGACGCGGGCCACGGGACGGCACAGGAAGCGGCGTACGAGGTACGGGAAGCGGCGTACGCGACACCACACGACACGACACACGAGGCGGCACACGCAGCGGCGCGCGAGGCGACGCACAGGACGGCACACGGCGACTGCCTCGCGGGGGTGGGCACATGACACACGGACCGGAGACCACCGGCACCAGGGACTCCGCCGGCACGACCGGCGCCACCGACCCCGCGCGGGAGCGTCTCCGGCGGTGGCGGCTGGTGCTCGGCGGGGACCAGGCCGACGGCACCGGGTGCGCGCTGTCCGGCCGGGACGCGGCGATGGACGGCACACTGGCCGCGCTCTACGGCAGGAGCGACAGACCGCAGGCGGGCCGGGACCGGTCCGCGGGGCTCGGTGCCTCGGCGCCGTCCGTGGCGCGCTGGCTCGGCGACATCCGCACCTACTTCCCCTCCTCGGTCGTCCAGGTCATGCAGCGCGACGCCATCGACCGCCTCGGCCTCGCCTCCCTGCTGCTGGAGCCGGAGATGCTGGAGGCGGTGGAGGCCGACGTGCACCTGGTCGGCACGCTCCTCTCGCTGCACAAGGCGATGCCGGAGACGACGAAGGAGACGGCCCGCGCGGTCGTGCGCAAGGTGGTCGAGGACCTGGAGAAGCGGCTCGCCACCCGCACCCGGGCCACGCTCACCGGCGCCCTGGACCGCAGTGCCCGCGTCACCCGCCCGCGCCACCACGACATCGACTGGAACCGCACCATCGCGGCCAACCTCAAGCACTACCTCCCCGAGCACCGCACGGTCGTACCGGAACGGCTCATCGGCTACGGGCGGGCCGCGCGGTCGGTGAAGAAGGAGGTCGTGCTCTGCGTCGACCAGTCCGGGTCGATGGCGGCGTCCGTGGTGTACGCGTCCGTGTTCGGCGCGGTCCTCGCCTCGATGCGGTCGATCAGCACCCGGCTGGTCGTCTTCGACACGGCGGTCGTCGACCTCACCGACCAGCTGGACGACCCCGTCGACGTGCTCTTCGGGACCCAGCTCGGCGGCGGTACGGACATCAACCGGGCGCTCGCCTACTGCCAGGCGCAGATCACCCGGCCGGCCGAGACCGTCGTCGTGCTGATCAGCGACCTCTACGAGGGCGGCATCCGCCACGAGATGCTCAAGCGGGTCACGGCGATGAAGGCGTCCGGGGTGCAGTTCGTGGCGCTGCTGGCGCTGTCGGACGAGGGGGCGCCCGCCTACGACCGCGAGCACGCGGCCGCGCTGGCCGCGCTCGGCGCACCGGCCTTCGCCTGCACACCCGACCTGTTCCCGGAGGTGATGGCCGCCGCGCTGGAGAAACGGCCGCTGCCCGTGCCCGACACGGCGTGAGTGGAACCGGCGCCGCGCGGGCACCCGGTGGGCAGCCGGGCCGAGCGCCCGGAACAGCTCCGCGGGGCGCCCGGCCCCGGGCGGCCGGAAGCCGTCGGCCCGTCCGGGCGGAGCCGCGCGGACGGGGCGCGTGGTCCCCATTGGGGTGGGGATCAAACGCCCCCGGGCCCCGGCCGACCGGGGCCGCCAGGGGGGTCTCACCGGGTCGACCCCAGCCCGGTGAGGCCTCGCACACCGCCCGTACCGGACCCATAGGACGGCACTCTGTGCCAGGGAACCCGGCATCATGTGACAGGTATCACCGCTCACGTGTGACCCTCGATTTAGGGAGCCCCCGCAAGCGGCGATAACCTGCGAGACGGACATGCCGCGCGCTCGGACACCGTGTGCGCCTCCCTTGTGACAAGCGGACGTCACGTTGCCCTTCGCGGCACGCCCACGCATCCAACGAACCGCGAGATCACTGATAGGGACGGAAGCGCGTGGACCTGTTCGAGTACCAGGCGAGGGACCTCTTCGCCAAGCACGATGTACCGGTGCTGGCCGGTGAAGTCATCGACACGCCTGAGGCGGCGCGCGAGATCACCGAGCGTCTGGGCGGCAAGTCCGTCGTCAAGGCGCAGGTGAAGGTCGGTGGTCGCGGCAAGGCCGGTGGCGTCAAGCTGGCCGCCTCCGCGGACGAGGCCGTCGCCCGCGCGACGGACATCCTCGGCATGGACATCAAGGGCCACACGGTCCACAAGGTCATGATCGCCGAGACCGCTCCGGAGATCCTCGAGGAGTACTACGTCTCCTTCCTCCTCGACCGGGCGAACCGCACCTTCCTCTCCATCGCCTCCGTCGAGGGCGGCATGGAGATCGAGGAGGTGGCGGCCACCCGTCCGGAGGCCGTCGCCAAGACCGCGATCGACCCGATCGACGGTGTGGACGAGGCCAAGGCCCGCGAGATCGTCGAGGCCGCCAAGTTCCCGGCCGAGGTCGCGGACAAGGTCGTCAACGTCCTGGTCAAGCTGTGGGACACCTTCATCAAGTCGGACGCCCTCCTGGTCGAGGTCAACCCGCTCGCGAAGGTCGCCTCCGGCGAGGTCATCGCCCTCGACGGCAAGGTGTCGCTGGACGACAACGCCGAGTTCCGCCACCCCGAGTACGAGGAGCTCCACGACAAGGCCGCCGCCAACCCGCTCGAGGCGGCCGCCAAGGAGAAGGGCCTCAACTACGTCAAGCTCGACGGCGAGGTCGGCATCATCGGCAACGGCGCCGGTCTCGTCATGAGCACCCTGGACGTCGTCGCCTACGCCGGTGAGAACCACGGCGGCGTGAAGCCCGCCAACTTCCTGGACATCGGCGGCGGTGCCTCCGCCCAGGTGATGGCGAACGGCCTGGAGATCATCCTGGGCGACCCGGACGTCAAGTCCGTCTTCGTCAACGTCTTCGGCGGCATCACCGCCTGCGACGAGGTCGCCAACGGCATCGTCCAGGCCCTGAAGCTCCTGGAGGACCGCGGCGAGAAGGTCGAGAAGCCGCTCGTCGTCCGCCTCGACGGCAACAACGCCGAGCTGGGCCGCAAGATCCTCACCGACGCCAACCACCCGCTGGTGCAGCGCGTCGACACCATGGACGGCGCGGCCGACAAGGCCGCCGAGCTGGCCCACGCCGCCAAGTAAGCACTCAGGACGAGGACACAACACACCATGGCTATCTGGCTCAACAAGGACAGCAAGGTCATCGTCCAGGGCATGACCGGTGCCACCGGCATGAAGCACACCAAGCTCATGCTCGGTGACGGCACGAACGTCGTGGGCGGCGTGAACCCGCGCAAGGCGGGTCAGACCGTGGACTTCGACGGCACCGAGGTACCCGTCTTCGGGACCGTCAAGGAGGCCATCGAGGCCACCGGCGCCAACGTCTCCGTCATCTTCGTACCGGAGAAGTTCACCAAGGACGCGGTCGTCGAGGCCATCGACGCCGAGATCCCGCTGGCCGTCGTGATCACCGAGGGCATCGCCGTGCACGACACGGCCGCCTTCTGGTCGTACGCCGGCAAGAAGGGCAACAAGACCCGGATCATCGGCCCGAACTGCCCCGGCATCATCACCCCGGGCCAGTCGAACGTCGGCATCATCCCGGGCGACATCACCAAGCCGGGCCGCATCGGCCTGGTGTCGAAGTCCGGCACGCTGACGTACCAGATGATGTACGAGCTGCGCGACATCGGCTTCTCCACCGCCGTCGGCATCGGTGGCGACCCGATCATCGGCACCACGCACATCGACGCCCTGGCCGCGTTCCAGGACGACCCCGACACCGACCTGATCGTCATGATCGGTGAGATCGGCGGCGACGCCGAGGAGCGCGCGGCCGCGTTCATCAAGGAGAACGTGACCAAGCCGGTCGTCGGCTACGTCGCGGGCTTCACCGCGCCCGAGGGCAAGACCATGGGCCACGCCGGCGCCATCGTCTCCGGCTCCTCCGGCACCGCCCAGGCCAAGAAGGAGGCCCTGGAGGCCGCCGGCGTCAAGGTCGGCAAGACGCCGACCGAGACGGCCAAGCTCGCCCGCGAGATCCTGAGCGCCTGAGGACCGACGCCTGAGCGTCCGCGCGCCCGAGCGTCCGAGGCGCGGCGCCTGACGCCGGAACGCCGGGGCCCTGCCGGCTGAGCGTCGCGGCTCGCCGTCGGCAGACCGGTCCTGTTGTCACGGGTAGGCCCGTCCCCTTCGCCGGGGCGGGCCTACCGGCGTTCCGGGACCCCGTGCTCACCACGCCCGCACCCGCACCGCGCCCGCCCCCCTCACCGCCCCTCTGGAAACACCCGCTCCGGGCCGCTCGACTCCGAGCGGTGCAGCTTGGCGCGCAGGGCCAGCTCCGCCTGGGACAGCGGTCCCAGGCCGGCCGGTGGCGGGACCCCCTGCACCGCCTGGGCCGGGGCCACCGGGGCCTCGTAGCGGGTCGGCGCCGTGCGCAGCGTGAGGGCCGTCGCGCCGATGATCGTGACGGTGAAGGCGATGGCGGCCCGGGTCCAGAAGACGTTCCGGCGTTCGGACCCGGTGCGCACCAGCGTCGGCCCGGCCGCGCGCAGGTGCTCCGCCGAGGCCAGTTCGCGCAGCCGGCGGTGCAGCTCGGCGGGGTCGGCCAGTTCCGGCAGCCGCGCGGCCACCGCCTCGCGGGCGTGGGTCAGCCGGTTCGCGGCGGCCGGGGTGCTCGCCTCCGTCTCCGCCGCCGTCTCCGGCAGGTCGAGCCCCACCCCGTCGTACAGGACGAGCGTGCGCCGGTACGGGGCCGGCAGCCCGAGCAGGGTGTGCAGCAGTTCCCGGTGGGCCGGGTCGGCGGGCGGGGGCTCCGGGGACCGGTAGCGGGGGCGGAAGCGGTGCCAGGGGGAGAGGGCGCAGTCGTACGCCACCGCCCGTACCCAGCCGGCCGGGTCCCGGTCCCGGGCCACCTCCGGCCAGCGCTGCCAGGCCAGCTGGAAGGCCTGCTCCACGGACTCGCGGGCCAGTTCCCGGCGCCCGGTGAGCAGATAGGTCTGCCGTACGAGGGCGGGGGCGCAGAACGCGTACAGCGCGTCGAAGGCCTGAGCGGGCGTCAGGCTCACCAGTTCCGAGCATTGCTGAGGGGCCGTCGGCTCGGGGCTCTGTGTCGTCGTCACCATGCACCCTTCCGTACGAAAAAGAACATAAACGTATATTGAGCGACACAGCGGGGGTTCGCCTGTTACGACGGGAAAGCGCGTGTCGTTGGGAGCATGGCGTGCGTGATCCAGATGACCGCTCGCCGCTCGTCGCCCCCGCCCCTGCTCTCCCGGATGCGCGACCGTTCGCCCGGCCTCGGCGCGAGCCTGCTGGGCGGCGCCGTCGCGGCCGGACTGGGCCTCGGCTCCTTCGCGGTGCTCGTGATGATGCTGTGGGTCAGCTCGCCGTACCCGGACAGCGGACCGGACGGGGCGCTGCACATCGCCGCCGCCCTGTGGCTGCTGGCGCACGGCGTGGAACTGGTCCGCACCGACACGCTCTCCGGCGTGCCGATGCCCGTCGGCGTCACCCCGCTGCTGCTGCTCACCCTGCCGTTGTGGCTGGTGTACCGGGCGGCGCGGGACGCCACCGAGCCGTCGGCCGAACCGGACGGCCCCCCGCCGGTACGGGCGCGCACCGCGTGGACGGGCGTGGTCCTCGGCTATCTGGGTGTGGGTGCCGCCGCGACGCTGTACTGCTCCGGCGGCGAACTGCGCCCGCAGTGGGCCGGGGTGACGGTGTGTCTTCCCCTCCTCGCGGCGAGCGCGGCCGGCGCCGGGACCTGGTCGGCGCACGGCCGTCCGCACCAGCCCCTGCGCCGCGTGCTGGGGACGCTGCCGGGTCCGGTGCGGCGGCTGCTGTTCGGCACGGACGCGCGGGCCCGGCTGGGTGCGGCCGTACGTGCCGCCGGTGCCGCGACGACGGTGCTGTTCGGGGGCGGCGCGCTGCTGGTCGGGGTGTCCCTGGTGTGGCACGGCGAGCCGGCGCGGGCGTCCTTCCTGCAACTGACCGAGGGCTGGACGGGACGGTTCGCGGTGCTGCTGCTCGGCATCGCCCTGGTCCCCAACGCCGCGGTCTGGGCCGCGTCCTACGCGCTGGGCCCCGGTTTCCTCCTCGGCGCCGGGCACCTGGTCGACCCGCTCGCCTCCGACCCCGCGCCGCTGCTGCCGCCGTTCCCGCTGCTGGCCGCGGTACCGGATCCGGGTGCCGGGACGCCCCAGAACTGGGCGGCGGGCGTGATCCCGGCGGTGGCCGGGACGACGGCGGGGTGGTTCGTGGCGCGGGCGGCCGTACGGCGGGAGTCCGGCGCGCCGGCGCGGGCCCGCTGGTCGGCCGGCCGGACCGCCGGGGTGGTGCTGCTGACGGCACTGTTCAGCGCGGCGGCCCTCGCCCTGCTCGCCGAGCTGGCGGGGGGCCCGCTGGGCGTGGCCGCGCTGGCCCGCCTCGGCCCGCTGTGGTGGCGGACCGGGGGCGCGGCCGGGGCCTGGACGCTGGTCTTCGCGCTGCCGGCGGCACTGGGGGCACGGGCCTGGCGGCTGCGCGGCCGGCGCCGGCACCCCGACGGCATCCCGGCGCAGGGCACCGAGACGGCGGGTGGGGCGGCGGCCCCGAAGGGGACCCGGGGCGGAAAGGCGGCGGCACGGCCGACGGCGGCGGCAGCGGTCAAGGCACCTTCGGCACCGTCGGCGGCTACGGAAGCGGCTAAAACCGCGGAGGAGACGCCGTCGTCCGCGGAGCCGTCGCCCGCCAAGTCGCCGCCCGCGAAGTCGCCGGCTGCGGAGGCTCCGTCTGCTGAGGGGGCGTCTGCCGAGGCGCCGGCAGGAGAGTCGGCGGCCGGGACGCCGGCAGCCGGGGAGCCGGCCCGGGCGGGAGAGCGGGAAGGCACCGGAGCGGGGGCGGCCACGGCGCCGGACGCGGAGCCGGCCGACGGCGGGAACGCGTCCAGGGTCTCGCTGTGGGGGAGGAGCAGGAGCGCCGACAAGGGGGGTACGCCCGCCCGGGCGGGGGCCGCGGGCGGTGCGGCGGAGGCGGCCGAGGAGGAGCCGTACGAGGCACTCCCCGCCGAGGACGCGTTCCCGTCCTCGTTCCCGGCGCCCTTCCCGGCCTCGTCCACCGAGCCGTTCCCCGTCGGCTGGCACGACGACGTCGCCCGGGCCTCCCGCTGGGCGGCCCTGAAGGAGGCGGCGGCCACCGAGCCTCGGCCCGGCGCGGGAGCGAACGCGACCCCGGGCCCGGACACGGATCCGGGCCCGCACCCCGGCCCGGATCCGCGCCCGGACTCCGGTGAGTGAGAGACCTCAGCCGTTCTCGACGCCCAGCACGCCGCGCAGCTGCCGCGGCAGCAGGGTCTCGCAGGACTGCTTGGCCTCGTGGGTGAGGGCGTCGTCCACACAGGTGTAGTAGTCGCGGTAGACGAGCTGGACGGTGAACGTCGACGCCACCAGGACCAGGGCCAGGGACGCCGTGACCAGGCCGCTGACAGCCGCCGTCGTCTGGGGCCTGCCGGGCGGGGCCGCCGGGGCGTCCGGGGCCGTCCGGCGCGGCTTGGCACGCAGTGCGCTGCTGCCCCAGTACAGGGCGAGCGCGCCCAGGAGCAGCGCTACGTAGGGCCAGCTGAACAGGGCGAAGAAGACCGCCCACATGCCGGAGAGCAGGGCGTACCGCGCGCGGCGCTGGGCCGGGTCCGTCGGGTCCCAGCGCATGCCGGGGCCGGCCGGTCCGCCGGGCCCCTGCGGGCCACCGCCCGGCCGCTCACCGAAGCCGCCGGGGGAGCGCCCGGGCTGCTGGTCACTCCACTGACCGCCCCAGGGAGAGCCGCCACCCGGTCCCTGGCCGTCACCGGCCCCCTGCCCGTTGCCGGGCCACGGACCGCCGTCGTGCCCCTGCCCGTCGCCCGGCCACTGTGGGCCACCGTGCCCCGGCCCGTGTCCCTGGCCCTGCCCCTGACCGGGTCCCTGCCCCTGGCCGTGTCCCTGTCCCTGGCCGTGCCACTGCCCGGGCCCAGCGCCGTACCCCGGACCCGGCCCGTACCCAGGACCCCGGCCCTGCCCCTGCCCCGCACCCCCGGGACGGCGCGGCTGCCACGGACGGTCCGGGGCACCCTCCGGCGGCGGTGCGAACGGATTGTCGCGGTGGTCGTCCTGCCGCTGACCACCGCTCCCGGAGCCGTCCCGCCCGGCACCACCCGAACCGCCCGTCCCGGAACCCCCGCCGGAGCCGCCCCGGGAGGAGTCCGTCGGCGGTGAGGCCGGGCGCTCCCGCAGCAGGGGTGCGCCACCCTCGCCCCCCTGGGCCGGGCGCGGCGGGAACGTGAGGAGTCGCAGGCTGCGATCGGGCATCAAAAGAGCGTCTTCCCCTAGGTGACTACGGCGGTCCGTCATGAGCTTCCACCCCGTGAACGCACCGCACGACCACCGCGTTCCCGAGGCTGCTCCTTCGTGACTCCGTGCGAACGGTACCGTCCGGCCGGACACCCGTCCCGAGGGCCCCTTCCCGAGTGCCGGTATCGTTGCTGGCGGTCGGCCGCTTCGTAGACTTCCCCGTATACCGGGACGCGAAGCATTCGTACGACCGTACAAACCGCCCGGTCGGCGACGGCCGTGCACGGATCGCAACCCGAGAAAGGGCCCCATCGTGGCCGCCACCACCCCTGGCCCAGCGGTCAAGCGCCTCGTCGTGCTGGTCTCCGGATCCGGTACCAATCTGCAGGCGCTCCTGGACGAGATCGCCGCCGTCGGCGCCGAGGCGTACGGCGCCCAGGTCGTGGCCGTCGGCGCGGACCGCGACGGCATCGAGGGGCTGGCCCGCGCCGAGCGCGCCGGGATCACCACCTTCGTGTGCAAGGTGAAGGACCACGGCTCCCGCGAGGAGTGGGACGCCGCGCTCGCCGGGGCCGTGGCCGCCCACCAGCCCGACCTCGTCGTCTCCGCCGGCTTCATGAAGATCGTGGGCAGGGAGTTCCTGGCCCGCTTCGGCGGACGCTTCGTCAACACCCACCCCGCCCTGCTCCCCAGCTTTCCCGGCGCCCACGGCGTCCGCGACGCGCTCGCGTACGGCGCCAGGGTCACCGGCTGCACCGTCCACTTCGTTGACGACGGCGTCGACACCGGCCCGATCATCGCGCAGGGCGTGGTCGAGGTCCGGGACGAGGACGACGAGAGCGCGCTGCACGAGCGCATCAAGGAAGTCGAGCGAAGGCTGCTCGTAGAGGTCGTGGGGCGGCTCGCCCGCAACGGCTATCGCATCGAGGGACGAAAGGTAGTTATCCAGTGACCGCCGAGAGCAACAAGCGGGCCATCCGTCGCGCGCTCGTCAGCGTCTACGACAAGACCGGGCTGGAGGAGCTGGCCCGCGGGCTGCACGAGGCCGGTGTGGAGCTGGTCTCCACCGGGTCCACGGCCGGCCGGATCGCCGCCGCCGGCGTCCCCGTCACCAAGGTCGAGGAGCTGACCGGCTTCCCCGAGTGCCTGGACGGCCGGGTGAAGACCCTGCACCCGAAGGTGCACGCGGGCATCCTCGCCGACCTGCGCCTGGACAGCCACCGCGAGCAGCTCGCGGAGCTGGGCGTGGAGCCGTTCGACCTGGTCGTCGTCAACCTCTACCCGTTCCGGGAGACGGTCGCCTCCGGTGCCTCGCCCGACGAGTGCGTCGAGCAGATCGACATCGGCGGCCCCTCGATGGTCCGCGCCGCCGCCAAGAACCACCCGTCCGTCGCCGTGGTCACCAGCCCGCAGCGCTACGCCGACGTCCTCACCGCGGTGAAGGACGGCGGCTTCGACCTCGCCGCCCGCAAGCGCCTGGCCGCCGAGGCCTTCCGGCACACCGCCGAGTACGACATCGCCGTCGCCTCCTGGTTCGCCTCCGCGTACGCCCCCGCCGACGACTCCGCGTTCCCCGAGTTCATCGGCACCACCCTGGAGCGGGCGCACACCCTGCGCTACGGCGAGAACCCGCACCAGCCCGCCGCCCTCTACACCTCCGGCGAGGGCGGACTCGCGGCCGCCGAGCAGCTGCACGGCAAGGAGATGTCGTACAACAACTACACGGACACGGACGCCGCCCGCCGTGCCGCGTACGACCACGACGAGCCCTGTGTCGCGATCATCAAACACGCCAACCCCTGCGGCATCGCCGTCGGCGCGGACGTCGCCGAGGCGCACCGCAAGGCGCACGCCTGCGACCCGGTCTCCGCGTACGGCGGTGTGATCGCCGTCAACCGGCCGGTCAGCAAGGAGATGGCCGAGCAGGTCGCCGAGATCTTCACCGAGGTCATCGTGGCCCCGGACTACGAGGACGGCGCGCTGGAGGCCCTCACCAAGAAGAAGAACATCCGGGTGCTGCGCTGCCCCGACGCCCCGGCCCACCCGGTCGAGGTCAAGCCGATCGACGGCGGCGCGCTGCTCCAGGCCGCCGACCGGCTCCAGGCCGACGGCGACGACCCGGCCAACTGGACGCTGGCGAGCGGTGAGGCGCTGAGCGCGGACGAGCTCCGGCAGCTCGCCTTCGCCTGGAAGGCCTGCCGCGCGGTGAAGTCCAACGCGATCCTGCTCGCCAAGGACGGCGCCTCGGTCGGTGTCGGCATGGGCCAGGTCAACCGCGTCGACTCCTGCAAGCTGGCCGTCGAGCGGGCCGGCGAGGAGCGGGCCCGGGGCGCCTACGCGGCCTCCGACGCCTTCTTCCCCTTCCCCGACGGCCCGGAGATCCTCATCGGCGCCGGTGTCCGGGCGATCGTCCAGCCGGGCGGCTCGATCCGGGACGAGCAGGTCGTGGAGGCCGCCAAGAAGGCGGGCGTGACCATGTACTTCACGGGCACGCGCCACTTCTTCCACTGATCCCGCCGAGCGGCCCCGCCGCCTCCGCACGGTCCCGCCCGTCCTCCGACGGGCGGGACCACGCCTTTGCGTACGGCGGTCCGCCCCGGCCCCGCCCCAAGAGGGGAGTTTTTCCCACCGACTTCCGGGCTCCCGCCCCGCCACAATGAGGGACCGGAACGAGGGGCCGGGCAGGAGTACGGACAGGGGGGAGCGAGTCGTATGGACGACCGCGTGACACAGCTCGGCGGGTTCAGGGCGCCGGACGCGATCAGGGGATTCTCGGTGGCCGCCGGACTGACCGGTCTGCGCCGGGCGTCGGCGCTGCACGGGATGTCGATCGCCGCCTTAGGCCGGTCGCTCGCCGTGTGCGGCGCGATCGGCCTGATGGGCCCGGGCCTCGGCCTGGTGCCGCGGGCCGTGGAAGGGGTGCGCGGGCTCGCCGCGCGGCAGCGCGAACTCGTCCGGCGCTGGACGGGCGTGGAGATCCCGGGGCCGCCCGGGCCGCTGCCGCCCGCGCCCCAGGGCGCCTCCGGGGCCGTGGCCCGCTACCGCTGGATCATGAGCGATCCGCAGACCCGGCGGGAGTACGTCTGGGTGCTCACGGACCCGGTCGCGGGCGGACTGCTGGCCTTCCTCCCGCTCGCGCTGGTCCTCAGCGGCCTGTGGGGTGTCTTCCTCGCCTTCTTCGGGGTGCGGCTGTCCGCCGAGTGGGACGGCCTGTGGTACGGGTTCGTCCCGGTCGAGGGGCAGGCCACGGCGGTGCTCGCCGGCGTCCTGGGCCTGCTCCAGCTGCCGCTCGCCCTGTGGGCGGCCCCGCGGGTCGTCCGCCGGCACGCCCTGTACACCAGGGCGATGCTCGCGCCGGACGAGAGCGAGCTGATGGCCGGGCGGATCCGGCATCTGGCCGCCACCCGTTCCGCCGCCGTGGACACGCAGATGGCGGAGATCCGCCGGATCGAACGCGACCTGCACGACGGCGCCCAGGCCCGGCTCGTGGCCATGGGCATGACCCTGGACGCGGCCGAGCGGCTGCTGGAGACCGACCCCGAGGCCGTACGCGGCCTGCTCGCCGAGGCCCGGCAGTCCTCCTCGGCGGCCCTGGAGGAACTGCGCGACCTGGTCCGCGGCATCCACCCGCCGGTGCTCGCCGACCGCGGGCTGACCGACGCCGTACGGGCGTTGGCCATGGTCTGCCCGGTCCGCACCGAGGTCCGGGCCGACCTGCCGGGTCGGCCCGAGATGCCCGTGGAGTCCGCCGCCTACTTCGCCGTGTCGGAGATCCTCGCCAACGTCGGCAAGCACGCGGGGGCCGGGCGGGCCTGGATCGAGCTGCGGCACGAGGGCGGGGCGCTCCGCGTGACCGTGACCGACGACGGCCACGGCGGCGCCGACGCCGCCCGCGGCACCGGCCTGCGGGGCGTCGAACGGCGGCTCGCCACCTTCGACGGCGTGCTGGCCGTGAGCAGCCCGGCGGGCGGACCGACGATCGTGACGATGGAGATTCCGTGCGTATTGTCCTCGCCGAAGACCACTTCCTGCTGAGGGACGGGCTGATCCGGCTGCTCGGTGCCTACGGCCACGAGGTGGTGGCGGCCGTGGAGGACGGCACCGGGCTGCTGGACGCGCTGGGCCGGGAACAGCCGGACGTCGCGGTCGTCGACGTCCGGCTCCCGCCCGACTTCACCGACGAGGGGCTGCGCGCCGTCCTCGCCGCCCGCGCGCGGAACCCGGAGCTGCCGGTCCTGCTGCTCTCCCAGTACGTCGAACCGCTCTACGCCCGTGAGCTGCTCGCCACCGGCGGCCGTGGCGTCGGCTACCTGCTCAAGGACCGGGTCACCCACGGCGCCCAGTTCCTGGACGCCATCGAGCGGGTGGCCGCGGGCGGCACCGCCCTGGACCCGGAGGTGGTGTCCCGGCTGCTGGCCCGCAAGGAGCGGGACGCGTCCGTCGGCAGCCTCTCGCCCCGCGAACGCGAGGTCCTGGAACTCGTCGCCCAGGGCCGCTCCAACGCGGGTATCGCACAGGCCCTGCACGTCACCGAGAAGGCCGTCGCCAAGCACATCGGCAACATCTTCACCAAGCTCGGTCTGCTCCCCGCCGACACCGACAACCGCCGGGTCCTGGCCGTCCTCGCCCACCTCGACCAGTGAGCGCCGCCGTCCGGCCCGGAGAACACACCGGGCCGCACCCCGTCCGGACGGACGGAACGCGGCCCTGGAGTGTGCGTGCGCCCCGGCGGCTCAGTACCGCGGGCGGTTGAACCAGGCGGAGGCCGAGCCGGTGACCATCGACGCGAGGATGATGCCGGCGATCGCCAGCGAGATCAGGCCGCCGAAGGTGGCGGAACCGTTGCCGCCGCTCACCATGTTGCTGATGCCGCCGAGGATCATCAGCGCCGCGTAGACGATCGTGGTGACACGGATGCCGTTGCCGCCGTTCTTGAACTTCACGCCCAGGAAGATCGACAGCGCGCCCAGCGCCAGCAGCAGACCCACGACCAGGAACCCGAGACCGGCCAGGCCGTCCGTGCTGTCGCCGGAGCCGACCCCGTTGGACACGTCCTGGGCAGCGCCGATCAGGGCGCCCGCGAGCAGGCCGAACAGGAGCTGGAAACCGGCCAGGACGAACAGCAGCACCCGCGCCGTCTTCATCAGGCCGGGCATCTCCATCGGGACGCCGTAGCCGGGCTGCCCGAGCGGCGGGGCGGCCGGGTAGCCGTAACCGGGCTGGCCCTGCGGGGCGGCGGGGTAGCCGTAGCCGGGCTGTCCCTGCGGCTGCTGCGGCGGGTAACCGGGCTGCTGGCCCTGCGGCGCACCGTAGGGGTTGTTGGGGTCGCCAAAGCTCATGGCGGTCTTCCTCCGTTTACTCACGTGCGGGGACGACGCGCAGCACGGTTCGGAGGAAAGTTCTACAGATGCGGTCCGTCCCCCCGGCACTGCCCGCGGCACTGTGTGCTCATCGTTCTTTAACAGGCTCTTACTTGTCCAGCCGGAGGGGTCAGGTGTTGTGCAAGTGCAACATCGCTGATCAAGCTGTGACATCGGCTGTGACGCCCCCCGTGGGATCGGGGGGCACCCGGATTGGAACCGGGGCCGGGTCATCCGCGAGGATGGGACCATGACCGCCCAGATTCTCGATGGCAAGGCCACCGCAGCCGAGATCAAGTCCGATCTGACCGCCCGCGTGGCGGCGCTGAAGGAGAAGGGCGTCACGCCCGGCCTCGGCACGATCCTGGTCGGGGACGACCCCGGCAGCCAGAAGTACGTCGCCGGCAAGCACCGCGACTGCGCCCAGGTGGGCATCGCCTCCATCCAGCGCGAGCTGCCGGCCACCGCGACCCAGGAGGAGATCGAGGCGGTCGTCCGCGAGCTGAACGAGGACCCGGCCTGCACCGGTTACATCGTCCAGCTGCCGCTGCCCAAGGGCATCGACGAGAACCGCGTCCTGGAACTGATGGACCCGGCCAAGGACGCCGACGGCCTGCACCCGATGAACCTCGGCCGCCTGGTCCTGAACGAGCCGGCCCCGCTGCCCTGCACCCCCAACGGCATCCTCACCCTGCTCCGCCGCCACGGCGTGGAGATCAAGGGCGCCGAGGTCGTGGTCGTCGGCCGCGGTGTCACCATCGGCCGCCCGATGCCGCTGCTGCTCACCCGGCGCAGCGAGAACGCCACCGTCACCCAGTGCCACACCGGCACCCGTGACCTCTCGGCACACCTGAAGCGGGCCGACATCGTCATCGCGGCGGCCGGCTCCCCGCACCTGATCCGCGCCGAGGACGTCAAGCCGGGCGCGGCCGTCCTGGACGTCGGCGTCTCCCGCAACGCCGAGGGCAAGATCGTCGGCGACGTCCACCCGGACGTGACCGAGGTGGCCGGCTGGATCTCCCCGAACCCCGGCGGTGTCGGCCCGATGACCCGGGCGCAGCTGCTGGTCAACGTGGTCGAGGCGGCGGAGCGCAGTGCCGGCTGAGGACACGCGCGGGCAGGACACGCGCGGGCAGGACACCCGCGGGCGGGCGGAACCGACCGTGCGCGACGCCGTGAGCGCCCCGGACGCGCAGGGGCGCCCGCGCCGCGTCACCCGCCGCTTCCCGCTGTTCACGAGGGACACCGCACGGCCGGAGGGCGGCGGCCGGGCCGCGGCCGGCGACGCCCCGGCGCCCGCCCGTCAGTGGCCCATGCTGGTGGTGCTGTCGGCGGTCGCCCTCGGCCTGCTGCTGACCGCGCTCGACGTGCTCCGCATCGGCACCCTCCTCATAGGCGCCGCCCTGCTGGCCGGCGCGGTGCTGCGCTGGATGCTGCCGAGCGTCGGCATGCTCGCCGTCCGCTCCCGCTTCACGGACATCGCCACCTACGGCGTCCTGGGCCTGGTGATCTCGCTGCTCGCGCTGATGATCCAGCCCGACCCGCTGCTGAAGATGCCCTTCCTGAAGGACATCCTGCACTTCACACTCGCCAAGTAGCGTGCCGCGTACGGCCGGTGGCCCGCGCCTCCCCCGGGGGCGCGGGCCACCGCCGTGTCCCCCTCTCCGACGCTACGGCCGCCCCCCGCGCGCCGCCTCCGCCCCCGGGTTGAACCGCCGTACCACCGCACGCGGTAGCCGGCCGGGCGCTGCAACTTCCGCGGTACCCCGCCGGGTTGACTCCGGGGCACGGTCATGGGGGCTACCCTGCGGCGATGCGACTGAGGACCCCCCGCCCGCTGGTCGTGGACACGCTGATCGCGGTGGCGATGACCGTGGTGGCCGCCCTGCTCGGACAGGAGTCCCGGTCACAGGGATGGCCGGAACTCGACACCCGGGCCTACGCCCTCGTCGCGCTCGCCCACCTCCCGGTCGCCCTGCGCGGCCGCGGCCCCCTGATCGTCTTCGCCGTCGTCGAGGCCGCCGCGGCCGCCTTCGTCACCCTCGGCTACTGGCCGGTGGTGTGCACCTTCGGCGCCATGCTCGCCCTGTACACGGTGGCCTCGGTCCGTCCGGTACGCACCGCCCTGGCCTGCGCCGGCTGCATGGCCGCGGTCTGGGTCTACGCCGGCGTGGTCAGCCACAGCCCGTCCATGGCCTCCGTGGTCGGGCAGGCCGTGCTGTACTGCTCGGTGCTGGTCTGGTTCGGGCACCTGGCCCGCCGTACCGCCGAACTCACCCGGCGACTGCGCGCCGAACAGGCCGAGCGGGCCCGGCGCGCGGTCGCCGAGGAACGCGGCCGGATCGCCCGCGAACTGCACGACGTCGTCGCCCACCACATGTCCGTCATCTCCGTGCAGGCCGGCCTCGCCCGGTTCGTCTTCGACTCCGACCCGGGCACGGCGCGCGGTGCGCTCGGCACCATAGCGGACACCAGCGGCGAGGCCCTGGAGGAGCTGCGCCGCATGCTCCAGGTGCTGCGCGAGGAGGACCCGGAGGCCCCCCAGCGCGCCCCGATGCCCACCCTGGCCCGGCTCGGCGAGCTCGTGGACCGGGTGCGGGCCGGCGGCCTGCCCGTGGACCTCGCCGTCGAGGGCACCGCCCGCCCGCTGCCGCCCGGCGTCGAACTGTGCGCCTACCGCGTCGTCCAGGAGGCCCTCACCAACGCCCTCAAACACGCCGGCCCCGCACACGCGCGCGTCGAACTCCGGTACGCGCCCCACGAGCTGACGGTCCGGGTCACCGACGACGGCGAGGGCGCGGATCCGGCCAGAGTGCCGACAGGCAGTGGCCACGGCTTGATTGGCATGCGCGAGCGGGCCAAGCTCTACGGCGGGACGATCAGCGTCGGCCCACGTTCCGAGGGCGGCTACCAGGTCCGGCTGACCCTGCCGACCACGGCCGCCGAACGCGGCCGCGGAGGTGCGCCGGACGCGGAGCGGTGACGGCCGACGCACGGCCGAGGGGGACGACCGTACGGAATGATCAGAGTGCTCGTCGTGGACGACCAGTTCCTCATCCGCGCCGGACTCGTCGGCCTGCTGGACGCCGCGCCGGGCTTCGAGGTGGTGGGCGAGGCGGGGGACGGCGAGGAGGCGGTACGGCTCGCCGCCGAGACCCGCCCCGACGTCATCCTCATGGACATCCGGATGCCCGGCGTGAACGGCATCGAGGCCACCGAGCGGATCCTCGCCCAGGCCGCCGACCGCCCGCCCCGGGTCCTCGTGCTGACCACCTTCGACCTGGACGAGTACGTGTACGGGGCGCTGCGCGCCGGCGCCTCCGGGTTCCTGCTGAAGGACTCCGGCCCCGAGCGGCTGCTGGCGGCGGTCACGGCGGTCGACGGCGGTGACGCGCTCTTCGCGCCCAGTGTCACCCGGCGCCTGGTGGAGGCCTTCGCCCGTCAGCAGGAGCCCGCCGACACCGCGCCCCCGCCCGATCTGGACGTGCTCACCTCCCGCGAGGTGGAGGTCCTCAAGCTTACCGCCCGCGGCCTGTCCAACCTGGAGATCGCCGACCGCCTCTACATCAGCGAGGCCACCGTCAAGACCCACCTCAACCGCACCATGACCAAGCTCGACCTGGGCAGCCGGGCACAGGCGGTGGTGCTGGCGTACGAGACGGGACTGGTCACCCCGGGCGGCTGACCACCCGCTCCGGTGCGCCGCCCCCTTCCGGGAACTGGGATCCTTGGTCAGCGCGGAACGCGTGGCAAGGAACACGGGGGAAGAAGGGGAAGAGGGGGTAGGCGATGCCTCGCTGGAAGGCCCTGCCGGAGGATCTGGAACCGCAGATCAAGGAATTCACCGGCCAGTTGCGGGAGTTGGTGGACCGCAGCGGCCTGGGTGTCGCGGCTCTGGCCGACCGCACGGGCTACGGCAGGACGTCCTGGGAGCGGTACCTGGACGGCCGGCTGCTCGCGCCCAAGGGCGCGGTCATCGCACTCGCCGAGGTCACCGGTGGTCACACCGGCCACCTGACCACCCTGTGGGAGCTGGCCGAACGCGCCTGGAACCGGGCGGAGGGGCGCCACGACCACACGATGGACGCCCTCCGTGTGGCGCAGGCCCGGGCGGCCCTGGGCGACCTGGCGGCAGCGGCGGGGGAGGACGCGAGGGCGGCCGGTCGTGCCGGCGCGGAGGCGGGGACCGCCCGTCCCGCCGGTGTCCCGCCGACGACCCCGGCGCAGCCGACGATCCCCGCCCAGCCGACGGGCTCGGACGCCGACGCCCGGGACGGCGTGCCGCGCGGCAAGGGCAGCGGGGACGGCGGCGACTCCGGCACCGGCTCCGCTCCTGCCGACGCTCCCCCCAGGAACTCCTGGGGCGTGGCCGGCTACCGGGGCCCGTCCCGGTCGAGCGCCCACCCCGGGCCGGGCCGGGCGGGCATCTCCTGGGGCCGCGCCGACACGCCGCCGGGCCGCGCCGACACGCCGCCGGGCCGCGCCGACGCCCTTCCGGGACGTGCCGGTACGACGTCGGGACGTGCCGGTACTCCGACGGGACGTGCCGGTACTCCGTCGGGTGGTGCCGACACCCCCGTGAGCCCTGCCCACACCCCGCCCGTCGGCACCGCGACCCCGTCGGGCCCCGCCGACGCCCCCTCCGGGCCCACCGGCACCCAGGGCACGCCCGCCCGCCTCCCGGGCGCCCCCGCCCGCACCTCCGACGCCGGGCCCCCCGCCCAGCCGCCGGCCCCGTCGGGCCGGTGGCACGTGGAGCGGCAGCAGGTGGTGATGTTCCTGGCGGGGCTGGTCGGCGCCGGCGCGCTCATCGCCGGTGTCTTCCTCTTCACCCACCGGGACGGCGACGGCCACAGGAGCGCGGACGCCGGAAAGCCGGCCGCACCGCCGGCGTCGGCCCGGACCAGCCCGCCTCCCGGCGTGAAGTGCACCGGCGCCGCCTGCACCGGCAAGGACGCGGAGGCCATGGGGTGCAGCGGCGAGCTGGTGACCACCGCCAAGACCGCCGCCGTCGGCACCACCACCCTGGAGGTCCGCTACAGCAAGGCGTGCGGCACGGCCTGGGGGCGGATCACCGGCGGCTCACCGGGCGACACCGTGCGGGTGACGGTGGGCAAGGTCCGGCAGACGGGTGACATCACGGCCGCCGGGGACACCATCGGCTACACCCCGATGATCGCCGTGGGGGACCCCGCGCGGGCCCGGGCGTGCGCCACGCTCGCCACGGGCCGGACGGGCTGCACGGAGTGAGGAACGGAACCGGCGGCGCGGGATGAAGGGCGGAACGAGAAGAGGTGGGGGAAATTCCGCTCGCCGCGCATAGCCGGCCGGAATCCTGGGCACGCGACACGTACCCCCACGGGAGTCCGGCCAGCCGGTACCCCCCATCGGCGGCCGCCTCCGTCCCACCTCTCCCGGACGGGCGGCCGCCTTTTCCGTGCCCTTCCCCCATGCCCTTCGCGCCGCGCCCCGGCGGCGAAACGTCCCCGCTGATCCCCTTGTGGGGTGAGCCACAGGGCCCCGCACGTCTCACCTGCCGGATGCGCGATAGCCTGACCGCTGATCTCTCTTGACGCCAAGAGATCGATCATCCGCCCGGGGCAGGGACGCCCCACCGCCAGCTGTCATACGGAGAACGCCATGACCCGCACTCCCGTGAACGTCACCGTCACCGGCGCGGCCGGCCAGATCGGTTACGCCCTGCTCTTCCGCATCGCCTCCGGCCAGCTGCTCGGCGCGGACGTGCCGGTCAAGCTGCGCCTGCTGGAGATCACCCCGGCGCTGAAGGCCGCCGAGGGCACGGCCATGGAGCTGGACGACTGCGCGTTCCCGCTGCTCCAGGGCATCGAGATCACCGACGACCCGAACGTCGCCTTCGACGGCGCGAACGTGGCCCTGCTGGTGGGGGCCCGCCCGCGCACCAAGGGCATGGAGCGCGGTGACCTGCTGGAGGCCAACGGCGGCATCTTCAAGCCGCAGGGCAAGGCCATCAACGACCACGCCGCGGACGACATCAAGGTCCTCGTCGTCGGCAACCCGGCCAACACCAACGCCCTCATCGCCCAGGCCGCCGCGCCGGACGTCCCGGCCGAGCGCTTCACCGCGATGACCCGCCTGGACCACAACCGCGCGCTGACCCAGCTGGCGAAGAAGACGGGCTCGACGGTCGCCGACATCAAGCGGCTCACCATCTGGGGCAACCACTCCGCCACCCAGTACCCGGACATCTTCCACGCCACGGTCGCCGGCAAGAACGCCGCCGAGGTCGTCAACGACGAGAAGTGGCTGGCCGAGGACTTCATCCCGACCGTCGCCAAGCGCGGTGCCGCGATCATCGAGGCCCGTGGCGCGTCCTCCGCCGCCTCCGCCGCCAACGCCGCCATCGACCACGTGTACACGTGGGTCAACGGCACCGCCGAGGGCGACTGGACCTCCATGGGCATCCCGTCGGACGGCTCCTACGGCGTCCCGGAGGGTCTGATCTCCTCCTTCCCCGTCACCTGCAAGGACGGCAAGTACGAGATCGTCCAGGGCCTGGACGTCAACGAGTTCTCCCGCGCCCGCATCGACGCCTCCGTCCAGGAGCTGGCGGAGGAGCGCGAGGCGGTCCGCGGTCTCGGCCTCATCTGATCCGACGTCCCGTCCGGTCCGACGTGGTGTCACCCGGCGCCGGTGCGCTATAGTTGATCACGCACCGGCCGCCGGGAAACCGGCACCAGGTGATGCGTTGGTGGTCCAAGGAAAGACGCCCCGCTTCCTGCGGGGAGATGCAGGTGCAAGGCCTGCCCGGCGCTCCACACACGAGGTCCCCTCCCGCGACTGCGGGAGGGGACCTCGTCGTATCAAGGCTCCGAGCCCCGAGGGGCCGTCAGGGGGCCATCACCCGTACGGCGGTGCGGTCCGTGTCGTCCGGCCGTCCGCCCAGCCGGTGGACCACCACCCAGCGCCCGTCCGCCGTCGCCCCGGCGAACACCGACGCGTCACCGGTGGCGCCGTTGTGCCAGCGCAGCGCACCCGCCGTCTGCCAGCTGACGGCCGGCTCGCCCAGCCGCCGCTCCACCAGCAGCCGTACCACGAGGTCGGCGACGGCGCGGGGCGTGGCCCACAGCCCGCCCGCCGGGAGGATCGCCCCGTCCATCGTCCAGGGCCTGCGGCGGGTGCCGGGCAGCAGCCCCGGCGCCGTCAGCCGCCGCGAGGCCGGCGGACGGGCCGTCACCTCGCCGACGCCCAGCGGGCGCAGGACGTAGGTCTCCAGCAGTTCCTCGTAACCGGCCCCGCCCGCCTCGGCCAGGGCCGCGCCGAGGACGGAGTACCCCAGGTTGGAGTACTCCTCGTCCCCCGGCGGGCGTACGGCGAGGCTGTCCAGGCCGTGCACCAGCCGCAGCAACTCCGCCCGGTCGAAGGCCGCGTACGGGTCCCGGCGCCCGACGCGGGGCGGCAGCCGGGGGAGTCCGGAGGTGTGCCGCGCGAGGTCGAGCAGCGTGATGCCCGTGCCGGGCGGCGCCGGGAGCCACCGCTCGACGGGGTCGTCGGGACGGACCGTGCCCGCCTCCGCGAGCCGGGCCAGCAGCGTGCCGGTGAGCGCCTTCGTCAGGGACCCGATCTCGACGTAGCGGTCCACCGCGTGCCCGCCGCTGATCCGGGGCGGGCTCGCGTCGCTCAGTACACAGGTCGGGATACGGCTCACGGTGGGTCCTTTCTCGGTCGTCGTCCGCATTCTGCGGTGCCGTCCGGGACCCGCCGACGCATTCAGGCCGCCGGCTCCTCGACCACCGGCGCCCCCGAGGCCGTGGGGGCCGGGCGGCGGGCGGCGGGGCGGAAACCGGCCACCACCAGGGCCGTCGCCAGCAGGACCACCACGCCGACCGCCCGCAGCGCGGGCCCCATCCCGCTCGCGAAATCGGTGTGACCCGCCAGCGCCGTACCGGCGACGGCGACACCGAGTGCGGCACCGATCTCCCGCGCCGAGGTGCCGAGCCCGGAGCCGAGGCCCGCCTGGTGCGGCGGGAGCGAGACCACCACGCCCAGGGTGAGGGCGGGCATGGCCAGGCCGGTCCCGGCGGAGATGACCAGCAGCCAGCAGGCGTACAGCGGATAGGGCGTGCCCGCGTCCGCCGTGGACGCGGCGAGCAGGCCCAGGCCGATCAGCGCCAGCCCGGTGCCGACGACCGGACGCGGACGCGCCGACCAGCGGGCCGCGAACCTCGGCACCAGGGCCATGCCGACGATCAGCGGCACGATCGCCACCCCGGTGAGCGCGGGTCCAAAACCCTTGACCTGCTGGAGGTACTGCGAGTTGACGAAGAACAGCGCGAACAGGCCGAAGAAGCCGGTCGCCAGGCCCAGCGTGCTCGCGCGCAGCCCGGCGGCACGGAAGACGCGCGGGTCGAACAGCGGGGCGCGGGAGCGCAGGGCGTGGACGGTGAACGCCGTCACCAGCAGCGCGCCGGCCACGAACGCGGTGAGGATGCGCGCCGAGGTCCAGCCCTGGCCGGGCCCCTCGATGATGCCGAACAGCACGGCGACCAGGCCCGCGGTGAGCAGCAGGGTGCCGACCGGGTCCGGGCTGCCCTGCGCGGAGCGGTCGGTGCGCGGGGTGGTCACCGCGACCGCGGCGGCGAGCACGGCCGCCAGCGGCACCATCGCGGCGAACAGCGCCCGCCAGGACAGGTACTGGCCGACCAGACCGCCGCCCAGGTTGCCGGCCATGCCGCCCAGTCCGATGGCCAGCGTCCAGGACGCCATCGCCTGGGCCCGCCGCTCGGGCCCGGCCAGCCGCACCAGGATCGACATCGTGGCCGGGGTGATCAGTGCGGCCCCGGCCCCGGACACGCCCCGGCCGGCGATCAGCAGCGCGGGGCCGGTCGCGAGCGCGCTGGTCGTGGCGCCCGCGGCGAACAGGGCCAGACCGCACAGCAGGGCGCCCTTGCGGCCGTACCGGTCGCCGAGCGCGCCGGCCGGGATCAGCAGGCCCGCGAAGACGATGACGTAGGCGTCGACCGTCCACAGGATCTGGGTGTGCGAGGGGTGCAGGCCGGACGAGGCCAGTTGCGGGATCAGCAGGTTGATGGCGGCGACCATGCTCTGCGCGACCAGCACACAGGCGCACAGGGTCAGCAGGGTCGAGCGTTTCAGGGCGTGCGCGGGCACGGCTCCTCCCCCGGAGCTTGGAGTGGTGTGGGATGCGTCCTCACCGTAGGCTCGCCCCTGACCTGCTTTCCAGTGCAACCTTCGCAAGGAACACCTGCACATGACGCAATCCAGGGACCTGGACCTGAACCTGCTGGTCGCGCTGGACGTGCTGCTGGAGGAGGAGAGCGTGCAGGGTGCCGCCCGCCGGCTGCACCTGTCCGAGCCGGCGATGAGCCGCACCCTCGGCCGGATCCGCAAGGCGCTCGGCGATCCGGTGCTGGTCCGCGCCGGACGCCGGATGGTGCCGACGCCGCGCGCGCTCGCCGTACGCGCCGAGGTCGGCGCGGTCGTGGAGCGGGCCCGCGCCCTGTTCGCACCGGGCCGCGACACCGACCTGCGCGAGGTGACCCGCACCTTCACGATCATGGGCCACGACGCCATCGCCGCCACCCACGGCGCCGCCCTCTTCGCCCGCGCCGCCCGCGAGGCCCCCGGCATCCGCCTGCGCTTCCTGAGCGAGAGCCACGTGGACGCGCCGTTCCTGCGCCAGGGCACCGCCGACCTGGAGGTCGGAGTGATCGACACGGCCGCGCCCGAGGTGCGGGTGGAGACGGTGTACGAGGACCGCATGCTCGGCGTCGTCCGTGCCGGACACCCGCTGCTGGAGGGTGAGGTGACGCCCGAGCGGTTCGCCGGGGCGGCCGGGCACCTCGTGGTGTCCCGGCGTGGCAGGCAGCACGGACCGGTCGACGAAGCCCTCGCCGAACTCGGCCTGGAGCGACGGGTGGTGGGCAGCGTCGGCACCTACCCGGCCTCGCTGTTCGTGCTGCGCGAGACCGATCTGATCGGGCTGGTCGGCCGGTCGGGCCGCCCGCTGGCCGAGACCCTCGGCCTGGTCGCGTTCGACGTCCCGCTCCGCCTGCCGTCGGTCCGGCTCGGCTTCGCCTGGCATCCGCGCCACGACGCCGACCCGGCCCACGCCTGGCTGCGCGCGTGCGTACGGGAGTTGATGCGGGACGAGTCAGCCCGACTGTCCTGACTCCTTCTCCAGGTCCGAGAGGTCCACCGACTCACGCGGACCGGGGGTGCCGGACGGCACCGGCTTGCCGTAGTCCGAGACGCCCGCCGTCCTGTCGGTGCCGTCGCCCTTCTGGTCGGACCTGATCAGCCGGTGCGGGCGGTCCACCGTGATGTACACCGTGGCCGGGAGGCCCTCCTCCTCGCCGCGCAGCCGGTACACGTCGACGCCGTCGACCGTGGTCCGCCCGTCGTTCGAGGTGACGTCCACGGTGACGTCCTTCTGGAAGGCCTTCAGGTCGCAGGCGTCGGTGAATCCCTTGAAGGCGCTCTCGTTCGTGGTGCCGTGCACGTAGCGGTCGTGGACCAGGTCGGCCGTCTCGTTCCCGTCGCCCGGCAGCTGGGACTTCCAGTAGTCCCAGTCGGCCTTCATCCACACCTCGTCGCCGCGCTTGACGATGTCGAAGGTGCCGCCGTCCGCGCCCATCCGGAAGGAGGCGACGCAGTTGCCCCGGCGGTCCAGGGTCATGTCCATCCACGCGAGCTTGTCGCGGCTGCCGGACGCGGTCCGGTCCGTCAGTGTCAGGCGGAGCGAGTCGGCGTCCCGCAGATTGCGCTCCGCCTCCCGGCCGAGTGCACGGGCCTGGGGATCACCGCTGTCATCCGCCGAGGCCGCCGTGACCAGGGCCGGCGAGAGGGCCAGAAGCACGCTCACCCCCGCGCAGATCAGGGATCTTCGGGCCATCCCGCACCTCCGTGATCGCCTCAAGCACCCCTCTACAGCGTAGTTTCGTCCGATTTCGCCCGCATTTTCAGTGACGCGGCGCACTTTCGGCCGCCGATTGCGCATGCAACGCGAAAGGCGGGGGCAGGCGGCGACGGTCCCCACGCGAGGCACCCCTGTCACGTAAGGGCACGGAACAGGAACGGAAGGCAACACCGATCATGGCGGACAGAACGGAACGACAGGTCCAGGCGACCATCCACGCGGGCGGCGAGTGGCTGACGGCGGTCTCCGGCGCGACCCGGGAGATCCTCGACCCCGCGGACGCCCGGCCCTTCGCCGTGGTCGCCGAGGGCGACGAGAAGGACGCCGAGCGCGCGGTGGCCGCCGCCCGGCAGGCCTTCGACCACGGCCCCTGGCCGGGCACCCCGGTCGCCGAACGCGCCGCGCTGCTGCGCCGCGTCGCCGACCTCCTGGTGCGCGACCGCGAGGAACTCGGCCTGCTGGAGAGCCGGGACGCGGGCAAGACGGTCGAGGAGGGCCGCGTCGACATCGACTGCGTCGCCGACGCCTTCCGCTACTTCGCCGACCTGGTCGCCGCCGAGGCCCCCGGCCGGGTCGTCGACGCCGGCTCGCCGGACATCCACAGCGTGGTCGTCCACGAACCGGTCGGCGTCTGTGCGCTGATCACGCCCTGGAACTACCCCCTGCTCCAGGCCAGCTGGAAGATCGCCCCGGCGCTCGCCGCCGGCAACACCTTCGTGATCAAGCCCAGCGAGATCACGCCGATGACGACGATCGCCCTGATCGAACTGCTCGCCGAGGCCGGCCTGCCCGCGGGCGTGGCCAACCTCGTCACCGGCCCCGGCCACACCGTCGGCGCCCGCCTCGCCGAGCACCCCGGCGTCGACCTAATCTCCTTCACCGGCGGCCTGGCCAGCGGCACCAAGGTGGCCCAGGCCGCCGCGCCCACCGTCAAGAAGGTCGCCCTCGAACTCGGCGGCAAGAACCCCAACGTCGTCTTCGCCGACGCCTGCGCCACCGACGAGGGCTTCGACACCGCCGTCGACCAGGCTCTCAACGCCGCCTTCATCCACAGCGGCCAGGTCTGCTCGGCCGGCGCCCGCCTCATCGTCGAGGAGTCCGTCAGGGAGCGCTTCGTCACCGAACTCGCCCGCCGCGCCCAGCGGATCAGGCTCGGCCGCGGCACCGAGGACGGCGTCGAGTGCGGCCCCCTCGTCTCCGAACAGCAGCGCGCCAAGGTCGAGGCGTACGTCGCCTCCGCCCTCGCGGAAGGCGCCGTGCTCCGCTGCGGCGGCAAGCGGCCCGAACCCTCCGACGTGCGCCCGGAGTCCGGCTGGTTCTACGAGCCGACCGTCCTCGACGCCTGCCACCGCGAGATGCGGGTGGTCCGCGAGGAGGTCTTCGGCCCGGTCCTCACCGTCGAGACCTTCCGTACCGAGGAGGAGGCGGTCGCGCTGGCCAACGACACCGAGTACGGCCTCGCGGGCGCCGTGTGGAGCGCCGACGCCTCCAGGGCCCGCAGGGTCGCCGCCCGGCTGCGGCACGGCACCGTCTGGATCAACGACTTCCACCCCTACCTGCCGCAGGCGGAGTGGGGCGGCTTCGGCAGGAGCGGCACCGGACGCGAACTGGGCCCCGCCGGACTCGCCGAGTACCGCGAGACCAAGCACGTCTACCAGAACCTCGCCCCGAAGCCCGTCCGCTGGTTCGCCGGCTGACTCCCGGGCCCCCGCGGCCACCGGCCGGCCCCACGGCTCCCGCGACCGGAAGAACCCCTGCCCCCAGAAGAGCCCACCGCCCCCAGAAGAGCCTCCTGGAGTAGTACCCCCATGTCCCACACCCCCCGCGAGCACGTCTACGACTACGTCGTCGTCGGCGGCGGAACCGCCGGCTCCGTCATCGCCTCCCGCCTCACCGAGAACCCGGACGTCACCGTCGCCGTCATCGAGGGCGGCCCGAGCGACGTCGGCCGCGACGACGTCCTGACCCTGCGCCGCTGGATGGGCCTGCTCGGCGGCGAACTCGACTACGACTACCCCACGGTCGAGCAGCCCCGGGGCAACTCCCACATCCGGCACAGCCGCGCCCGCGTCCTCGGCGGCTGCTCCTCGCACAACACCCTCATCTCCTTCAAGCCCCTGCCCTCGGACTGGGACGAGTGGGAGGCCGCCGGCGCCAAGGGGTGGGGCGCCGTCCCCATGGAGGCCTACTTCGCCCGTCTGAAGAACAACATCGTCTCCGTCGACGAGAAGGACCGGAACGCCATCGCCCGCGACTTCGTCGACGCCGCCCGGTCGGCACTCGGGGTACCCCGGGTCGAGGGCTTCAACCGCGAGCCGTTCACCGAGGGCGCCGGCTTCTTCGACCTCGCCTACCACCCCGAGAACAACAAGCGGTCCTCCGCCTCCGTGGCCTACCTGCACCCGGTGATGGACGAGCGCCCCAACCTGACGATCCTGCTGGAGACGTGGGCGTACCGGCTGGAGCTGGACGGCACCCGCGCCGAGGGCGTCCACGTGCGCACCAAGGACGGCGAGGAACTGCTGGTCCGCGCCCGCAGCGAGGTCGTGCTGTGCGCCGGCGCCGTCGACTCCCCGCGGCTGCTGCTCCACTCGGGCATCGGCCCGCGCCAGGACCTCGAAGCGCTCGGCATCCCCGTCGTCCACGACCTGCCCGGCGTCGGCGAGAACCTGCTCGACCACCCCGAGTCGGTCATCGTCTGGGAGACCCACGGCCCGATCCCGGAGAACTCCGCGATGGACTCCGACGCGGGCCTGTTCGTCCAGCGGGACCCCGAACACCCGGGCCCCGACCTGATGTTCCACTTCTACCAGATCCCGTTCACCGACAACCCGGAGCGGCTGGGCTACCAGCGGCCGGAGTTCGGTGTCTCCATGACCCCCAACATCCCCAAGCCCAAGAGCCGCGGCCGCCTGTACCTCACCAGTGCGGACCCCTCCGTCAAGCCGGCCCTGGACTTCCGCTACTTCACCGACGAGGACGACTACGACGCCCGGACCCTGGTCGACGGCATCCGCATCGCCCGTGAGATAGCGAAGACCGAGCCGCTGGCCGGCTGGCTCAAGCGCGAGGTGTGCCCCGGCCCGGAGGTCGTCGGCGACGCCGAGCTGAGCGAGTACGCCCGCAAGGTCGCGCACACCGTCTACCACCCGGCCGGCACCTGCAGGATGGGCGCCGCCGACGACGAACACGCCGTGGTCGACCCGGAGCTGAGGATCCGCGGCCTCGACGGCATTCGCATCGCCGACGCGTCCGTCTTCCCCACCATGACCGCCGTGAACCCGATGATCGGGGTGCTCATGGTCGGGGAGAAGGCCGTCGACCTGATCGGAGGTGACCCCCGATGACCCTCACCGTCCCCACGCGCAAGCCCCCCACCACCGCCGCCGACCCCGTCTTCTCGGTGTCCGGGCTGTGGAAGGTCTTCGGCCCGAAGCCGGAGCGCGTTCCCGCCGACCCGGAGCTGGCCACGCTCTCCGCCGCCGACCTGCGTTCCCGCACCGGCTGCACGGCCGCCGTCCGGGACGTCTCCTTCGACGTCCGCAAGGGCGAGGTCTTCGTCGTCATGGGCCTGTCCGGCTCCGGCAAGTCCACCCTCGTCCGCTGCCTGACCCGGCTGATCGAGCCGACCGCGGGCACCATCTCCATCGACGGCGAGGACGTCCGCGCGATGGACCGGGGCCGGCTGCGCGAGCTGCGCCGGCACCGGGCCGCGATGGTCTTCCAGCACTTCGGCCTGCTCCCGCACCGCACGGTCCTGGACAACGTCGCCTACGGCCTGGAGATCCAGGGTGTCGGCAGGGCGGAACGCCGTGAGCGGGCCGCCGAGTTCGTCGCCAAGGTCGGTCTCGAAGGCATGGAGAAGCGCCGCCCCGGCCAGCTCTCCGGCGGCCAGCGCCAGCGGGTGGGCCTCGCCCGCGCCCTCGCCGTGGACCCGGAGGTCCTCCTCTTCGACGAGCCGTTCAGCGCCCTCGACCCCCTCATCCGGCGCGACATGCAGGACGAGGTGACCCGCCTGCACCGGGAAGAGGGCCGCACGATGGTCTTCATCACCCACGACCTCACCGAGGCCCTCAAACTCGGCGACCGCATCGCCCTCATGCGCGACGGCCGGGTGGTCCAGCTGGGCACCCCCGAGGAGATCGTCGGAAACCCGGCCGACGACTACGTCCGCGAGTTCGTCCGGGACGTGCCGCGCGAGCAGGTGATGACGGTCGGTACGGCCATGCGCCCGGCGTCGGCCGGCGAGATGGGCAACGGCCCCGCGGTCCGCCCCGAGGCCACGGTCGCCGAGGCCATCGAGGCCGTGGCCCGCTCCGGCGCCCCCGCCCGCGTCATGAACGAGGGCCGCTGCCTCGGAGTGGTGGACCACGAGCAGCTGCTGGGCGTGGTGGCAGGCGTGGACGCCGCGGCCACGGGCCGGAACGATGCCGGGACGACGGACGCCGGCCCCCTGACCACGGGCGACGCCGACGCCGCGGCGACGGACGCCGGCGCTCCCGCGGCCCAGGACGACGCGGGAGCCGCATCCGGCGTGTCCGGTGGATCCGGCGTGGCCGGTGCGGCCGCCGCAGCCGCCGCGGCCGGCGCGGCCGCGGGCCGCCGTGCCGCCGCCGCGGCACGGGCGGGCGCTGGGGACACCCCCCGCCCGAAGAGCTCGGGAGAGGCACCCTGCCGGCGCGGGCAAGCGCCCCAGGCCCCGGCGGACACCACCGCGGAGGCCGTCTGATGGCAACGCTCACCGTCCCGACCGCGAAGACCGGCACCCCCCGCGTCCTGAGGAGCCGCGCCGCGGGCAAGCTCCTCCTGCTCGCCCTCCTCGCCGCGGTGCTGGCCCCCTGGGCGTCCGGCCACTGGCCCGGCGCCGGCTGGCCCCACGCCCTCACCGTCCATCTCGACAAGCCCCTCTCCACGGCCAGCGACTGGGTCATCGACAACCGGGACAGCCACCCGCTGTTCCTGTACTTCTTCGGTTACGTCAGCAACGCCGTCATCTGGGCCGTCCGCGGGGTCTACCTCACCCTCCTCGCCGCGGGCTGGGCCGGCGTGACCACGTTCGCCGCCCTGCTCGCCTGGCGTGTGGCCGGAGCCCGCCTGGCCGCCGGGACGGCCGTCGCCTTCCTGGCCTGCGGAGCCCTGGGCATGTGGGTGCCGACGATGCAGACCCTCGCGCTGATGGTCGTGGCGGTCCTCGCCTCCGTCGCCGTGGGCGCCCTCCTCGGCCTCGGCGCCGGCCTCTCCGACCGCCTCGACCGCGCCCTGCGCCCGGTGCTGGACACCATGCAGGTGCTCCCGGCCTTCGCCTACCTCCTCCCCGTCGTCCTGGTCTTCGGCATCGGCGTCCCCGCGGCCGTCCTCGCCACCGTCGTCTACGCCGCCCCGCCGATGGCCCGCCTCACCGCGCTCGGCCTGCGCTGCGCCGACCCCGAAGTCCTGGAGGCCGTGGAGTCGCTCGGCGCCACCCGCCGCCAGCGGCTGCTGACCGCCCGTATCCCGCTGGCCCGCAAGGAACTCCTCCTCGGCCTCAACCAGACGATCATGATGGCGCTGTCCATGGCCGTGATCGCCGCCGTCATCGGCGCCGGCGGCCTCGGCGACCGCGTCTACCAGGCCCTCGCCTCGGTCGACGTCGGCGCGGCCCTCGCGGCCGGCATCCCCATCGTGCTGCTCGCGGTGGTCCTGGACCGCGTGACCGCGGCGGCCGGGGACGGCGGGACCCGCCCCCGCACCATCGGCCGGCTCCACGCCCTCGCCGCCACCGTGGCCGTCGCCCTCGCCACCCGCCTCCTCGGCGCCCTCGACTGGCCCGCCGGCGGCACCCTGGACATCGCCGGACCGGTCAACCGGGCCGTCGACTGGATGACCGCCCACCTGTACTCCGGTGTCCCCGTGATCGGCGGCACCGCGGACTGGGCGGGCCACTTCACCACCTGGGTCCTGGATCCCGTCCGCGACGGCCTGCAGTGGCTGCCCTGGTGGTCGGTGCTGCTGATCGTCGCCGCCCTGGCCTGGCTGATCGGTACCTGGCGCACCGCGCTGACCGCCGTCCTCGCCATGGCCGCGATCGGCGTGCTCGGCGTGTGGGAGCCGTCGCTCGACACCCTCTCCCAGGTGCTGGCCGCCGTCGCCGTCACCCTCGTGCTCGGCTTCGCCACCGGCATCGCCGCCGCCCGCAGCGACCGCGTCGAACGCGCCCTGCGCCCGGTTCTGGACGTCTTCCAGACCATGCCGCAGTTCGTGTACCTGATCCCGGTCGTCGCGCTGTTCGGCGTCGGCCGCGCCCCGGCCGTCGCCGCGGCCGTCGTCTACGCCCTCCCGGCCGTCGTCCGGATCACCGCGCAGGGCCTGCGCCAGGTCGACGAGGCCGCGCTGGAGTCCGCCCGCTCGCTCGGCGCGACCGGCCGCCAGCAGCTGTGGCAGGTCCAGCTCCCGCTGGCCAGGCGGTCGCTGCTGCTCGCCGTCAACCAGGGCGTGGTCCTGGTGCTGGCCGTGGTCATCATCGGCGGTCTGGTCGGCGGCGGCGCCCTCGGCTACGACGTCGCCTTCGGCCTCGCCCAGGGCGACCTCGCGACCGGCCTGGTCGCCGGTGCCGCCATCGTCTGCCTGGGCCTGATGCTGGACCGGGTGACCCAGCCGACCGAGCGCCGTCCGGAGAAGGGAGCCTGACATGCGTCTTCGTACGACCGTCCCGGCCGCCGTCACCGTCCTGGCCCTGGCCACCGGCTGCGGCGCCGCCGACATGACCAAGCAGGCCAGCCCGTTCGCGAACGCGCACGGCTCGAAGACCGTCACCCTGTCCGTGCAGTCCTGGGTGGGCGCGCAGTCCGACGCGGCCGTCGCCCGGTACATCCTGGAGCACAAGCTCGGCTACCGCGTCGACACCGTCCAGGTCGACGAGGTGCCCGCCTGGGACGCGCTCAGCCAGGGCCGCGTCGACGCCCTCCTGGAGGACTGGGGCCACCCGGACCAGGAGAAGCGGTACGTCACCGACAAGAAGACGATCACGCGCGGCGGCGACCTCGGGGTGACCGGACACATCGGCTGGTTCGTGCCGACGTACCTCGCCAAGCAGCACCCGGACATCACGGACTGGCGGAACCTGAACAAGTACGCCTCGCTCTTCCGCACCGCGGAGAGCGGCGGCAAGGGCCAGCTGATGGACGGCTCCCCGTCCTACGTCACCAACGACAAGGCGCTGGTGAAGAACCTGAAGCTGGACTACCAGGTCGTCTTCGCCGGTTCCGAGGCGGCCCAGATCACGCAGATGAAGCAGTTCGCGAAGGAGAAGAAGCCCTTCCTGACCTACTGGTACTCGCCCCAGTGGCTGTTCGAGAAGGTGCCGATGACCGAGGTGAAACTGCCGCCGTACAAGAAGGGCTGCGACGCGGACGCGGCGAAGGTCGCCTGTTCCTACCCGCACACCCCGCTGCAGAAGTACCTCAACGCCGACTTCGCGAAGTCCGGCGGGAAGGCCGCGGCGTTCCTGAAGAGGTTCCGGTGGACGACGGAGGACCAGAACGAGGTCTCCCTGATGATCGCCGAGCAGAAGCTGGACCCGCAGGAGGCGGCGAAGAAGTGGGTGGACAGCCACCCCGACGTGTGGAGGAAGTGGCTGTCCTGAGCCCGCTCAGGGCCTGAGCCCGTCGGCGGTCTCCCGCAGCGCGGCCGCGGCCCGCCGCTGGAGGCCCGGCCCGAAGGTGATCCGGGTGGCCCCGAGCCCGCCGAGCGCGGCGGGCCCGGGGCCGTCCCCGTCCAGGACGGCCAGCGCGTTCAGCGGCCCCTGGATCCCGGCCCGCAGCAGGGGCAGTACGGCGGGCGGGGCGAGGATCGGATAGACGCAGTCCGCGCCCGCCGCGACGTACGACGCGGCGCGTTCGAGGGCCCGTTCGGGATCGCCGTCGCCGTGCACGAAGGTGTCCACGCGGGCGTTGACGAACAGCCGGTCGCCGGCGGCCGCCCGTACCTCGGCGAGGAACTCGGCGTGTGCGTGCGGGTCCTTGAGGACACCCCCGTTCTCCGAGTCCTCGAGGTTGCACCCCACGGCGCCCGCCTCCAGCAGCCGCTCGACCAGCTCCTTCGGCGCGAGCCCGTAGCCGCCCTCGACGTCCGCCGACACCGGCACGTCCACGGCCCGCGTGATCCGGGCGACCGCCGCGAACATCTCGTCGGCCGGGGTCGCCCCGTCCTCGTACCCGAGCGAGGCGGCCACCCCCGCGCTCGGCGTGGCCAGCGCCGGGAACCCGGCGGCGGCGAACACCCGCGCGGAGGCCGCGTCCCAGGGCCCCGGCAGGACCAGGGGGTCGTCGGGCGTCCGCCCCTGGTGCAGCGCGCGGAACGCCTCGGCCTTGCTCACGTGTGCTGCCCGGGCCGGTAGTGCCCCGGCGTCATCCGGAAGGTCACGCCGAACCGGTTCCAGGCGTTGATCACGGTGATCGCGGCGACCAGCCGGGCCAGTTCCTCCTCCTCGAAGTGCTCGGCGGCCCTGTCGTACACCTCGTCCGGCACGAACCCGTCGGTCAGGACGGTGACCGCCTCGGTCAGCTCGATCGCCGCCAGCTCCTTCTCCGTGTAGAAGTGCCGCGACTCCCGCCACGCGCTGAGCTGCACGATCCGCTCGACGCTCTCCCCGGCCGCGAGGGCGTCCTTGGTGTGCATGTCGAGGCAGAACGCGCAGTGGTTGAGCTGCGAGGCACGGATCTTCACCAGCTCGTACAGCGTGGGGTCCAGTCCCTGCCGGGCCGCGCCGTCCAGGCGGATCATCGCCTTGTAGACCTCGGGGGTGTGCTCGGCCCAGCGCAGTCGCGGGGCTTCTTCGGTGGCGTACTCGACGGTTTCCTGTGCAGTGCTCATGCCTCGACCCTAGGCACCGGGCAGCCCAGGAGTATGGTCCATTTCCATGGCGAGTTCCTGGGCCACTTTGGGCGTCGACCTGCACCTCGAACCGAGCGGCTCGGGCGGCCTGCGCCGCGGTCTGACCGATGCCCTGCGCGACGCCGTCCGCACCGGGCGCCTGGCCCCCGGCACCCGGCTGCCCTCCTCCCGCTCCCTCGCCGCCGACCTCGGCATCGCCCGCAACACCGTCGCCGAGGCCTACGCCGACCTGGTCGCCGAGGGCTGGCTCACCGCCCGCCAGGGCTCCGGCACCCGGGTGGCCGCCGGCGTGCCCACGCCCCCGGGCGCCGCCCCCGCGGCCCACCACCGCACCCCGGCCCGCCCCCGTCACGACCTGGTCCCCGGCACCCCCGACCTCGCCGCCTTCCCCCGCACCGAGTGGCTCAAGGCCGCCCGCCGCGCCCTGGCCACGGCCCCCTTCCACGCCCTCGGCTACGGCGACCCGCGCGGCCGCCCCGAACTGCGCGCCGCCCTCGCCGGCTACCTCGCCCGCGCCCGCGGCGTCCGCGCCGACCCCGACACGATCGTGATCACCGCCGGCTTCTCGCACGCCCTGACCGTCCTCGGCAAGGTGCTGCGGGCCCGCGGGGTGCGGACGGTGGCGGTGGAGTCGTACGGCCTCGACGTCCACCGGGCCCTGCTGCGCGACGCGGGCCTCGCCACGCCCGCGCTGCCGTACGACGACCTCGGCACGGACCCCCGCGAACCGGGCGGGGCGGGCGCGGTCCTGCTGACCCCCGCCCACCAGTTCCCCATGGGCACGCCCCTGCATCCCGACCGCCGGGCCGCCGTCGTGGCCTGGGCCCGCCGCACCGGCGGGCTGGTCCTGGAGGACGACTACGACGGCGAGTTCCGCTACGACCGCCAGCCCGTCGGCGCGCTCCAGGGCCTCGCCCCCGACCGGGTCGTCCACCTCGGCACGGCCAGCAAGTCGCTCGCGCCCGGACTGCGGCTGGGCTGGATGGTGCTGCCTCCGGACCTGGCCGCGGAGGCGGTCGCGGCCAAGGGGCAGGCCGACACCGTCGGCGCCCTCGAACAGCTCACCCTCGCGGAGTTCCTCACCTCCGGCGCGTACGACCGCCACGTCCGCTCCTCCCGCCTGCGCTACCGGCGCCGCCGCGACGCCCTCACCACCGCCGTCACCACGCGCGCACCGGAGGTACGGGTCACGGGCATCGCGGCCGGCCTGCACGCGGTCCTCCGCCTCCCGCCCGGCACGGAGGAGTCGGTGGTCCAGGCGGCGGCCTGGCAGGGCCTGGCCCTCCACGGCCTCTCCGTCCACCGCCACCCGCAGGCCGTCACGGAGCCGCTCGACGCCTTGGTCGTCGGCTACGGCACCCCGCCGGACAGCGCGTGGGCGGGGGCACTGGAGGCGTTGTGCCGGGTGCTGCCGTAGCGGCCGCTACTCCGCCGGCGCCTCCCCGAACCGCGCCAGCGCCAGCGCCCCGACCACCGCCACGGCGAACCCGAGCGCCGCGACCCACGCCAGCCCGTCCCTCGTGCGGTCCCCGAGCCAGACGATCCCCACCGCGGCCGGCCCGACCGTCTCGCCGAGGACCATCCCGGCCGTCGCGGTCGTCACCGAGCCCCGCTGAAGGGCCGAGGTGAGCAGCAGAAAGGCGGCGGCACCGCCGAGCAGCAGCGCGTACGTCGCCGGGTCGGCCAGCAGGTCGGCCGGCCGCAGCGAGCCGACCAGCCGTACCGTCACCTCCACCACCCCGAACCCGAACCCGGCGCCGAGCCCCAGCAGCAGCGCCCGCCCCCGCCCCGACAGGCGCCCGCCGACCCCGCCGAGCAGCAGCACGGCCACCGCGGCGGCCACCATCGCGTACCGCAGCCAGTCCGGCCCGCTCCGGTCGCCCTCGGCGCCCGAGGCCAGCCCCAGCAGGGCGAGCCCCGCGCACACCACCGCGACGGCGCCCCACTCCAGACCGCTCAGCCGGACCCGCAGCAGCCGCGCCGCCACCACCGCCGTCACCGCGAGGCTCGCCGCCAGCGCCGCGCCGACCGCGTAGATCGGCACCGACCGCAGGGCGGCGACCTGGAGCACGAACCCGAGCCCGTCCAGCCCGAGTCCGGCGAGGTACCGCCACTGTTGCAGCGCCCGCAGCAGCAGCGCCGCGTCCCCGCCACCGTTCCCGGCGCCCGCCGTCCGCGCCGCCACCGCCTGCAACACCGTCGCCGTACCGAAGCAGACCGCGGCACCGAGGGCACACACCATTCCAAAGAGCACGAAGCGACTCTAGGGGAGCGGCCGACGGCCGACCCCCTGCCGGGGGTACTCCCACCGATCTCTAGGCTGACGGCCGGCACACGACATCCGACGGGGGAGAGAAACCATGGAGCGCACACGTCGGCCCCTGAGGTCCGGCACGGTGGTCCTCGGCGGCATGGGCCTGCTGGCCGCCGCCCTCACCGCCTGCTCGTCCGACCCGGACAAGCGCTGCGTCGACCGCGACAGCCACCACCTCGCCAAGGGCTACAAGGTCGTCGCGGACAAGAACTGCAAGTCCACGACGAGCGGTCCGGTGAAGACGACCGGCAAGCCCGGCAGGACGACGGGCGGCAAGAAGACCGTGCGGAAGAAGGTCGACGCCGCCTGGTACTACGAGGGCGAGGAGGAGGACGGCTGGGTCGACGGCGGCTCCTTCACCAAGCCCGGCGGGGGTTCGGGCGGCGGCTCGTACGACGATGACGACGACCACCACAGCGGGAGCGGCGGAGTGCACCGCGGCGGCTTCGGCGGCGGCAAGGGCAGCTCCGGCGGCTGACCGGAACGCACCCATGGAACGCCGTACCCTCACCCCCCGCCCCGGCTGGCAGCAGACCGTCGAGGCCCAGGGCCTGGTCTACCCGCTCACCCGCCATCCCGACGGTTCCCTGCGCCCCTACTGGGACGAGAGCGCCTGCTACGTCTTCTCCCTGGAGGAGGTCGAGACACTGGAGGAGACCGTCGGGGAACTGCACCGCATGTGCCTCGCCGCGGCCGGGCACATCGTGGCCGAGAACCGGCTCGCCGACCTCGGCATCACCGATCCGCGGGTGGCCGCGGCGGTCACCGAGGCCTGGCACCGCCGCGCCGAACTCCCGTCCCTCTACGGCCGTTTCGACCTCCGCTACGACGGCACGGGCCCGGCGAAGATGCTGGAGTACAACGCCGACACCCCCACCTCGCTGGTCGAGGCCGCCTCCCCGCAGTGGTTCTGGATGGAGGATCGTTTCCCCGGCGCGGACCAGTGGAACTCCCTGCACGAACGCCTGGTGGAGGCCTGGCGCGCCCAGTCCGGGCTCCTCCCGCCGGGCAGCCCGCTGCACTTCGCGCACTCCGCCGCCGACGAACTCGGCGAGGACCTGATGACGGTGGCCTACCTCAAGGAGACCGCCGAGCAGGCCGGGCTGACCACCGACTGGCTGGCCATGGAGGAGATCGGCTGGGACAGTCTCTCCGGCCGCTTCGTGGACAACCAGCTGCGGTTCATCCGGGGCATCTTCAAGCTCTACCCCTGGGAGTGGCTCACCACCGACGCCTTCGGCGGGCACGTCCTGGACACCCTGGACAACGGCGGCGGCACCGGCAGCACCCTGTGGATCGAACCGGCCTGGAAGATGCTCCTGAGCAACAAGGCCCTGCTGCCGATCCTCTGGGAGCTGTACCCGGACCACCCCAACCTCCTCCCCGCCTACCTGGACGGCCCCCGCGACCTGCCCGGCACCACCGGCTACGTCGCCAAGCCCCTCCTCGGCCGGGAGGGCGAGGGCGTCACGATCCACCCCCCGGGCACCCCGGCCGTCCCGCGCGAGGAACCCTGCTGCTACCAGCAGCTGGCCCCCCTCCCCGCCTTCGACGGCAACCACGTGGTCCTCGGCGCCTGGGTCGTCCGGGACGAACCGGCGGGGCTCGGCATCCGCGAGTCGACGGGTCTGGTCACCGACGAGTACGCCCGCTTCCTGCCCCACGTGATCCTCTAGGGTCCGAGCAGCCTCTCCACCGCCGCCCGGGCGTGCCGTGCCGGGGCCGGGTCGCCGCTGATGCCGGCGGTGACGACGGCTCCCTCCGCGAGCAGGAAGACCGGCTCGGCCGCCGCCGTGCCCGTGGCGTGGACCCAGGTGGCGAGCTGGTCGCGGAAGGCCTGTTTGTGGGCGCGGACCTCGGCCAGCACCCGGTCGGACGCGGAGCCGAGTTCGCCGTGGGCGTTGATCCAGGCGCAGCCGCGGAAGCCGGGCTCGGCGAACCAGCGGGCCAGCCAGTCGAAGACCGCCAGTACCCGTCCGCGGGGGTCAGGGACGCCCTCCACGTGCGCGGCCAGGCTCGCGCGCCAGCGCCGGTCGCGTCGCCGGAGCACGGCGACCACGAGGTCCTCCTTGGTGGCGAAGAGCCGGTAGATGCGCTTCAGGGGCAGCCCGGAGGCCTCGCGGACCCGGTCCATCCCGACCGCCTGGATGCCGTGCGCGTAGAAGAGCGCCTCCGCCGCGTCCAGGAGCGCCTCTCGGTCCAGGCGGGTCTGTTCCTCGGTGATCGGGGCGGGCATCCGTGGCTCCTTGACGTCGAGAACGGCCGTTCTCTACTTTAGGCGCACCGACCGAGAACGCTCGTTCTCGACGTCAAGGAGGTCCCGTGCCCGAAGACCGCCCGCCCTGCCCGCCCTTCACCACGGAGACCGCCCGCCGGAAGGTGCAGGCCGCCGAGGACGCCTGGAACACCCGCGACCCCCACCGGGTGGCCCTCGCCTACACCCCGGACTCCGTCTGGCGGAACCGGGACCGGTTCCTCACCGGCCGGGACGAGATCATCGCCTTCCTCACCGAGAAGTGGCGGCGCGAACGGGACTACGCGCTGCGCAAGAGCCTGTGGAGCTTCCACGACGACCGCATCGCCGTCCGCTTCCAGTACGAGTGCCGTGACGCCGACGGCCAGTGGTGGCGCTCCTACGGCAACGAACTGTGGGAGTTCGACGAGCACGGCCTGATGCGCCGGCGGGAGGCGAGCATCGACGACGTCGCCATCGAGGAGAGCGAGCGGCGCATCTTCGGGCCCCGGCCCGCCGGCCGGCACGGGACCGACCTCCCGCTCCGCTGACCAGGCCCCGGACGGCACCTCCCGCAGTCCTCCTCCCCGCTCACCGGCGGCGCGACCCGGACGGCCGGCCTCGCTCGCATGGTGGACGCGGGACCTGCGCCGTCCGGCGCGCCCGGTAATCTGACGAGCGGGCCGTGACTGGCGCGCTGGGATGGGACGGACCATCAGGGAGCGGCCCGAGCGGGAAGAGTGCCGTGCGCCTGGGCCGAACGTGAACGCTGTACGCACACCGTCCGGAGGTCCCCGATGCCCGAGAATTCCGCCCCCCTCTCCACCGAGTCCACGGCCTTCCGGGCCGCCCTCGACGTCATCCGCGCCGTCGAACCCCGTGTCGCCGACGCCATCGGCCAGGAGGTCGCCGACCAGCGCGAGATGCTCAAGCTGATCGCGTCCGAGAACTACGCCTCCCCGGCCACGCTGCTCGCGATGGGCAACTGGTTCAGCGACAAGTACGCCGAGGGCACCATCGGCCGCCGCTTCTATGCCGGCTGCCGCAACGTCGACACCGTCGAGGCCCTCGCCGCCGAGCACGCCCGCGAACTCTTCGGCGCCCGCCACGCCTACGTCCAGCCGCACTCCGGCATCGACGCCAACCTCGTCGCCTTCTGGGCCGTCCTCGCCGACCGCGTCGAGGCCCCCTTCCTGGAGAAGACCGGCGTCCGCCAGATCAACGACCTGTCCGACGCCGACTGGGCCGAGCTGCGCCAGGCCTTCGGCAACCAGCGCATGCTGGGCATGTCCCTGGACGCCGGCGGCCACCTCACCCACGGCTTCCGCCCCAACATCTCCGGCAAGATGTTCGACCAGCGCTCCTACGGCACCGACCCCGCCACCGGCCTGGTCGACTACGAGGCCCTGCGCGCCCAGGCCCGCGAGTTCAAGCCGCTGATCATCGTCGCCGGCTACTCCGCGTACCCCCGTCTGGTGAACTTCCGGATCATGCGCGAGATCGCCGACGAGGTCGGCGCCACCCTCATGGTCGACATGGCGCACTTCGCCGGCCTGGTCGCGGGCAAGGTCCTCACCGGCGACTTCGACCCGGTCCCGCACGCCCAGATCGTCACCACGACCACCCACAAGTCCCTGCGCGGCCCGCGCGGCGGCATGGTCCTGTGCGACGACTCCCTGAAGGACCAGGTCGACCGCGGCTGCCCGATGGTCCTCGGCGGCCCCCTCCCGCACGTGATGGCCGCCAAGGCCGTCGCCCTCGCCGAGGCCCGCCGGCCCTCCTTCCGGGACTACGCCCAGCGGATCGTGGACAACTCCCGCGCCCTCGCCGAGGGCCTGATGCGCCGCGGCGCCACCCTCGTCACCGGCGGCACCGACAACCACCTCAACCTGATCGACGTCGCCACCTCCTACGGCCTCACCGGCCGCCAGGCCGAGTCCGCCCTGCTGGAGTCGGGCATCGTCACCAACCGCAACGCCATCCCGGCCGACCCGAACGGCGCCTGGTACACCTCCGGCATCCGCGTCGGCACCCCGGCCCTCACCACCCGCGGCCTCGGCACGGCCGAGATGGACGAGGTGGCGTCCCTGATCGACCGCGTCCTGACGACGACGGAAGCGGGCACCACCAAGTCCGGCGCCCCCTCCAAGGCGGCCCACGTCCTGGACGAGAAGGTCGCACAGGAGATCTCCCAGCGGGCCACGGACCTGGTCGCGGGCTTCCCCCTCTACCCGCAGGTCGACCTCGGCTGAAACGCCCCGGGCCCGGGGGGGGGGGGGGGGGGGGGGGGGGGGGGGGACGGGGGGGGGGGGGGGGGGGGAGGGGGGGGGAGGGGGGGGGGGGGGGGGGGGGGGGGGGGGGAGGGTCC
>NZ_JBVHWQ010000004.1:111701-353101 GCF_055564315.1 Streptomyces sp. NPDC029151 | reverse complement strand
CGTACCCCCCCCCCCCCCCCCCCCCCCCCCCCCCCCCCCCCCCCCCCCCCCCCCCCCCTGCCCCCCCCCCCCCCCCCCCCCCCCCCCCCCCCCCCCCCCCGGGCGGCCACAGGCGGCCCTCGTTCCCCACGCGCCGAACCCCTCACACTCTCTGCGACAATGAAAAGCATGGCTGACCGACCTCGCGTGCTCTCCGGCATCCAGCCCACGGCTGGCTCGTTCCACCTCGGCAACTACCTCGGTGCCGTCCGCCAGTGGGTGGCCCTGCAGGAGTCCCACGACGCCTTCTACATGGTCGTCGACCTGCACGCGATCACGGTCCCGCAGGACCCCGGGCAGCTGCGGGCCAACACCCGCCTCGCCGCCGCCCAGCTGCTGGCCGCCGGCCTGGACCCGGACCGCTGCACCCTCTTCGTGCAGAGCCACGTCCCCGAGCACGCCCAGCTCGCCTGGATCATGAACTGCCTCACCGGTTTCGGCGAGGCCGGCCGCATGACCCAGTTCAAGGACAAGTCCGCCAAGCAGGGCGCCGAGCGGGCCTCCGTCGGTCTGTTCACGTACCCGATCCTCCAGGTCGCGGACATCCTGCTGTACCAGGCCCACGAGGTGCCGGTCGGCGAGGACCAGCGCCAGCACATCGAGCTGACCCGTGACCTCGCCGAGCGCTTCAACGGCCGCTTCGGCGACACCTTCACGATCCCGAAGCCGTACATCCTGAAGGAGACGGCGAAGATCTACGACCTCCAGGACCCCACGGTCAAGATGAGCAAGTCGGCGTCCACGCCGAAGGGCCTCGTCAACCTCCTGGACGAGCCGAAGACCACGGCGAAGAAGGTCAAGAGCGCCGTCACCGACACGGACACGGTGATCCGCTACGACACCGAGAGCAAGCCGGGCATCTCCAACCTCCTCACCATCTACTCGACCCTCACCGGCACGTCGGTCGCCGAACTGGAGCGGCAGTACGAGGGCAAGATGTACGGCGCGCTCAAGACCGACCTCGCCGAGGTCATGGTCGAGTTCGTGACGCCGTTCCGGGAGCGCACCCAGCAGTATCTGGACGACTCCGAGACCCTCGACGCGATCCTCGCCAAGGGCGCGGAGAAGGCGCGCGCCGTCGCCGCCGAGACCCTCGCGCAGGCGTACGACCGCGTGGGCTTCCTCCCGGCCAAGCACTGAGGCGTACGACCGCACGGGTCCGCGCGGGCGGAGCGCTGCACATCACTTCCGCTGCGCCTGCCCACAGGACACTCATGGCCGTACAGTCATAGCCGACGGCAGAGCAGAAAACAGACACGACGACAGGAGACGACGTGGGGACCGTAACGATCGGCGTGTCGATCGCGGTCCCGGAGCCTCACGGCAGCCTGCTCCAGGAGCGGCGCGCGGGCTTCGGCGACGCCGCTGCTCACGGTATCCCCACACACGTCACGCTGCTGCCGCCGACCGAGGTGGAGGAGGCCGACCTGCCGGCCGTCGACGCGCACCTCGCCGAGGTCGCCGCGGCGGGCCGGCCGTTCCCGATGCGGCTCTCCGGCACCGGCACCTTCCGGCCCCTGTCGCCGGTGGTCTACGTGCGGGTCGCGCAGGGCGCGGAAACCTGCGCCCGGCTCCAGCAGCGGATCCGGGACACCTCCGGACCGGTGGCGCGCGAGCTGCAGTTCCCGTACCACCCGCATGTCACCGTCGCCCACGGCATCGAGGACGCGGCGATGGACCGCGCCTTCGAGGAACTGGCCGGCTTCGAGGCCGAGTGGCCGTGTACCGGCTTCGCGCTGTACGAGCAGGGCGCCGACGGGGTGTGGCGCAAGCTGCGCGAGTACACGTTCGGGGGGACCGTCGTACCGCCCCAGCCGGGCCACGCGGAGGTCGAACGGGGCACGATCGCCCGCCGCTAGGCCCCGTCAGACCGCCAGCCTCCGGTACACCGCCCGGGGCACGTGCCGCAGCACCCACATCACCGGGCGCAGCGCCCCCGGCGCCCAGACAGTCTCCGAGCGGCGGCGCAGCCCCAGTTCGACGGCCGTGGCGACCGCCTCCGGCGTCGTCGCGAGCAGGGTCTGCGAGCGGCCGGCCGTCCTCCGCGTCCGGACGAAGCCGGGGCGTACGACCATCACGTGCACGCCGGTGCCGTGCAACGCGTCGCCGAGGCCCTGCGCGAAGGCGTCGAGGCCGGCCTTGCTGGAGCCGTAGATGAAGTCGGCGCGGCGGGCGCGCTCGGCGGCCGCGGCGGACAGGACGACGAGGGAGCCGTGGCCCTGGGCCTGGAGGGCACGACCGGCGACCAGGCCCGCCGAGACGGCCCCCGTGTAGTTGGTCTGGGCGACCTGGACCGCGCGGACCGGGTCGCGCTCGTCGTGCGCCTGGTCGCCGAGGACGCCGAAGGCGAGCAGCACCATGTCGACGGGCCCCTCGGCGAACACCTTGCCGAGGGCGGCCTCGTGGGACGCGGGGTCGAGCGCGTCGAAGGCGAGTGTGTGGACGTCCGCGCCGAGCGCCCGCAGGCTCCCGGCGGCGTTCTCCAGTGCGAGGGAGGGGCGGCCCGCCAGCCACACCGTGCGGGTCCGGCGGGCGATCAGCCGGCGCGCGGTGGCCAGCGCGATCTCGGACGTGCCGCCGAGGACGAGCAGGGACTGGGGCAGTTCGGTGGCATCCTTCATGACAGTTGACCGTATCGCCCTCATATGACCGTTCGGGCGGAGAAACGCGGTGTTGACGTTCCCGCGCAGCGGGCAGAGTCGGATCATGGACTGGCTGAAGAAGCTGCCCGGCATCGGGCCGATCGTCACCCGGCTGACCATCACCCACGCGTGGCGGTCCTACGAGCGGCTGGACCGGGTGAAGTGGACCCGGCTGGCCGCCGCCATGACGTTCGTCAGCTTCGTCGCGCTGTTCCCGCTGCTGACCGTGGCCGCCGCGATCACCGCCACCACGCTCAGCCCGGCCCGCCAGAAGACCGTGGAACAGCGGATCGCCGACCAGTTCCCGGGCCTGGCCGACCAGCTGGACCTCACCTCCCTGGTGCAGAACGCGGGCACCGTCGGGGTCATCGCGGGCGCCGTGCTGCTGTTCACCGGCATCGGCTGGGTCGGCCAGGTGCGGGACTGCCTGCGCGCGGTGTGGGAGCTGCCCGACCGCGAGGAGAACCCGGTCGTCACCAAGGCCAAGGACGCCGGCATCCTGCTCGGCCTCGGCGGTGCCCTGCTGGTCACCCTCGCCGCGTCCACCCTCGCCTCCGCCGCCGTCGGCTGGCTCTCCCGGCGGATCGGCCTCGAAGAACACGGCTGGGGCAGCGCGCTGCTGACCGTCGCCGCGTTCGCCGTCGCCGTCCTCGCCGACTTCCTGGTCCTGCTCTACGCCCTGACCCTGCTGCCCGGCGTCGAACCGCCGCGCCGCCGCCTGCTGGTCGCCGCCCTGCTCGGCGCGGTCGGATTCGAACTGCTGAAACTGCTGCTCAGCGGCTACGTCCAGGGAGTCGCCGCGAAGAGCATGTACGGCGCGTTCGGGGTGCCCGTGGCACTGCTGCTGTGGATCAACTTCACCTGCAAACTGGTCCTGTTCTGCGCCTCCTGGACGGCGACGGGCAGCAAGGCGGCCGAGGTCGAGGCGCCGGAGGCCGCGGAGGCCGAGGAGACGGAGGAGGGGGAGGTCAGGGGCGGGTCCGACGGCGCATCAGGTCCGGCAGCGGCCACCGGCGGTTGACCAGGAACGCCCCGCCGCCGAGCAGCACCAGCAGCCCGCCCGCGACGGCCAGGGCGATCCCGGCGCCGCCGGCGCCGGACCCGGTGGAGGCGCTCGCCGCCGCCTTCCCGCCCGACCCGCCGCCCTCCGCCTGCCCGGGGTGCGCCGACGCGCCGGCACCGGGCTGAGCGGTGCCCGGCGCGGCGCTCTTCGGCGGCACCAGCTCACCCACCGGGCCGACCTTCCCGGCCGCCCGGAAACCCCAGTCGAACAGCTTCGCGGTCTCCTTGTAGACCTCGTTGTGCTCGTGCTTGCGCGGGTTCATCACCGTGACCAGCAGCACCTTGCCGCCCCGCTCGGCGACCCCCGTGAAGGTGGCGCCCGCGTTCGTGGTGTTGCCGTTCTTCACGCCCGCGATGCCCTGGTAGACGGGGACGTCGCTGTCGCCGCTCAGCAGCCGGTTGGTGTTCCGGATCTCGCCGGAGCCGAACGTCGCGCTGACGGTCGAGCAGTACTCCCGGAAGTCCTTCTTCTGCAGCCCGGAGCGGGCGAACAGCGTCAGGTCGTACGCCGACGACACCTGGCCCGGTGCGTCGTAGCCGTCCGGCGAGACCACGTGCGTGTCCGTCGCCCGGAGTTCCTCGGCGTGGTCCTGCATGTCCCGGACGGTCTGCCGGACACCGCCGTTCATCGCGGACAGCACGTGCACCGCGTCGTTGCCCGAGCGCAGGAACACCCCGAGCCACAGGTCGTGGACGGAGTAGCTGGTGCCCTCCTTTATCCCGACCACGCTGGAGCCGACGCCCACGCCCGCGAGGTCCGACGGCACCACCTTGTGCCGGGTGCCCTGCGGGAAGCGGGGCAGCACGGTGTCCGCGAACAGCATCTTCAGGGTGCTCGCCGGAGGCAGCGGCCAGTGCGCGTTGTGCGCCGCGAGGACCTCGCCCGACTCCGCGTCGGACACGATCCAGGACCGCGCGGTGAGGTCCTTGGGCAGCACGGGGACACCGGGGGCGAGGTTGACCTGCGTGCCCGGCATCCCCAGCCGGGCGCCGCCCACGGCGGACATCCGGGCCGGGGGCGTGGCCGCCGGGCCGGTGGAGGGGGTCGACGCGGCGAGCGCGGCGGGCGCGGTGACGGACAGGGAGAGCAGGGCGGCGCAGGAGACCAGCAGGGCTCGGCGGCCGGTCGTCTTCGGGGCGGGCACGGTCGGGAACGTACCCGCACCGGACCGCGAAGTCCCGTTTCCGGCCCCACCCCCGACACGGGCCCGGACCCCGGACGGCGATACTGGACGCATGAAGCTCAGCCGCCCCATCTCCTGGTTCCTGCTCGCCTTCGGGGTGTGGAGCTGGATCATCTGGATCACTTTCATCAAGAACCTGACCAAGGACAGCAGCGGGCTCGCCTTCGACGACGGTCACCCGACCGCGTACTTCTGGGTGCACCTGCTGCTGGCCGTCGCTTCCTTCGTATGGGGGACGGTCATCGGGGTCATCGGGTTGCGCGGGCTGCGCGCACTGCGCCGGAAGTCATAGCGGGGGACCGGTCGTCACGGTCGTCGAACCGGCCGCGCACGCGCGTGACCAGGTCCTTACCCACCGTTTCCCCACAACTGGACAGAAAGCCCTTCCGCACGGTGAAACCCGTGTGGTTAGGTGAGCCGCGTCACTCAAGGGGAAGTGGCTGGGGAGGGCGTCACCATGCGATCTGTTCGCATGCGGATTCTCGTGGCACTGCTCGTGCTCGCCGTCGTGGGGATCGGCGGCTGGCAGCTGCTGCCGTCGCAGGGGAACAAGAACCGGACCATCACCGTCGGCACGACGGACGCGGTCACCGCACTCGACCCGGCCGGCGCCTACGACGCCGGTTCGTGGGCGCTGTTCAGCAACGTGTTCCAGTCGCTGCTGACCTTCGAGCCGGGCGGGGCCGAGCCGGTCCCGGACGCGGCACGGAGCTGCGCCTTCGAGGGCAGCGGCCTGAAGACGTACCGGTGCACCCTGCGTTCCGGGATCACCTTCCCGAGCGGGCGCGCCATGACCGCCGAGGACGTGAAGTACTCCTTCGAGCGGGTCAGGGCGATCAACTCCGAGGTCGGTCCGGCGTCCCTGTTCGGCACGCTCGCCTCGGTGACCGCCGACGACGCGCACACCGTCACCTTCCACCTCTCGTCCGCGGACGCCACCTTCCCGCTGAAGGTCGCCACCGGCGCCGGCTCGATCGTGGACAGGGAGAAGTACCCGGCCGACGCCCTGCGCACGGACACCGCCGTCGACGGCACCGGCCCGTACACACTGACGGCGTACACGAAGGGCCAGAAGGCCGAGCTGGCCCCCAACAAGCGCTACACGGGCGCTCTGAGCGGCACCGGCCGCCCCGTCGAGCTGCGCTACTACGCCGACTCCGCCCGGCTCGACCAGGCCTGGCGGGCCCGTCGCATCGACGTCGCCACCCGGACCCTGCCTCCGCACGTGCTCGCCGAGCTGAACCCGAGCGACCCCCGGCAGCGGGTCACCGAGTCCGACAGCGCCGAGACCCGCAACCTGTACCTCAACACCCGCTCCCGCTCCCCGCTGCACGACCCGCGGGTGCGCCGGGCGATGGCCTGGCTGGTCGACCGCGAGCGGCTGGCCGCGACGGTCTACGAGGGCACGGTCGACCCGCTGTACTCGCTGATCCCGACCGGGATCACCGGCCACACCACGTCGTTCTTCGACAACTACCCCACCCGGAGCACCCGGAGGGCCCGCGAGCTGCTCACCGAGGCCGGGGCGAGCCTGCCGGTGCGCTTCACCCTGGGCTACGGCACCGGCCGGGGCGAGGGCGCCGAGGAGGCCGCCGAGCTGAAGAGGCAGCTGGAGGCGAGCGGCCTGTTCCACGTGGACGTCAGGGGGTACGAGTGGACCGACTTCCAGAAGCGCTGGTCCGCCGGGAAGATGGACGCGTGGGCGGTCGGCTGGGTGGCGGACTATCCCGACCCGGACACCTTCGGCGCCGCGCTCGTCGGCACCGGCTCCACCATGAGCACCGGGTACAGCAACAAGCTGGTCGACCATCTCGTCCTGGACAGCCAGCAGTTCGCCGACCGCGGCCGGGCCGCGAAGGACTTCAAGGACATCCAGGCGGCCGTCACCGAGGACGTCCCGCTGATCCCGCTGTGGCAGCGCAAGGAGTACGTGGTCAGCACGGAGGACGTGGGCGGCGGCCAGTACCTGACGGACGGCACGGGGGTGTTCCGGCTGTGGCGGCTGAACTGGATCTGATCAGTCGGCCTTCCTCTGCCCGGCCTTGATGATCTGCTCGACGTCCAGGGTGACCTTCGCGCCGATGGAGTCGGGCAGCGTGACGGTCTCCCCCGGAGCGTGGACACGGTGGTTCGTGTACTCGCTCCCTTCGGGGTCGGTGAGCACGTGCAGGCGCTGGTGCTTGCGGTCGACCACGAGGTAGACGGGCACCTTCGCCCCGGCGTACGCCCCGACCTTGGTCTTCAGGTCGTCCCGCCAGTTGCGGGAGGTGACCTCCAGGACGAGGCGGAAGCAGACCGGGTCGTAGGCGTTGTTCTCGATGAAGTGGTCGTGGATGTCGGCGTCCACGACCGCCAGATCGGGGATGCAGTAGTCCTCGTCGCCGGTGGGGAGCTTGAGCGCGACGTTCTGGACGACCTTGCTCTCCTCGCCGTGGAGTCCGGCTGCGGCGAAGGGGAGCACGAGATCCGTCAGGACGATGGCGTGGGGGGCATCCGGTGAAGGGGTCACGAGGAGGTGGCCTCCGATGATCTCGACGCGGTAGCCCGGATGGCGCTCCATGATCTCGTCGGCGATGGCCGTCAGGGAGAACGGCTCGTCGGCGTCGAACGGCTGCTCGACGGATGCAGCGGACATCGCGTGCCTCCCAGGGGCTGGTGTCGAGAGCATCATCGTAGGCAGCGGGAACCCCAGGTGTCCCGTTCCCGCGCGTTCACCCGAAAGTGATCACTCCTCCCGTGTGCGCCCCGGATCCGGCAGCACCCTCGTCATGCCCGGCAGGAAGTCCGTGAACAGCTCGTGCACCTCCAGCACCAGCGGCCGCAGCACCCGGAACCGGGCCAGGGAGACGCCCCGGGCGGTCAGCCGGGCCCCCCGCCGGGCCAGCCGGTAGCTGCGCTCGCGCCCCTCCGTGCGGTCGAAGACCCAGTACAGGACCAGGCCCATCTGGGAGAGCCACATCAGCTCGGGGAGGACTTCGCGGAGCTCGGGGGCCACCTTGGACTTCGAGCCGGCCAGCACCTCGCGGTGGACGCTGATGGCCTGCTCGCGGGCGTGCTCGCTCTCCGGGGAGAAGGGGCTGAGCGGGCTGTCGGGGTCGGCGGCGTTCTTGAAGAACTGGACGGCGAACTCGTGGTACGGCCGGGCGATGTCCAGCCAGGCGGTCAGCACACCGGCGAGCCGCGCCTCCAGGTCCGTCTCCCGGTCCAGGACCTCGCGGACCGCCGCCCGGTGCTCGGCGGCGATCCGGTCGTAGAAGCCCTGGATCAGGTGTTCCTTGCCCTCGAAGTAGTAGTAGGCGTTGCCGACGGAGACCCCGGCCTCCTTGGCGATGGCCCGCATGGTGGTCTTGTCGTACCCGCGCTCCTGGAACAACCGCATGGCGGTCTCCAGGATCAGCGCACGGGTCTGCTCGGACTTGCTGCTCTGGGGGCCGGCCGCACCGGGGCCGTCGTTCTTCGCGGGCACGGTAGAAGAGCCTAACGACTGGCGGGAGCGGGCCCTGGGCAGGACGGCGTGGAGCAGGACGGTGCGGGGGAGTGGGTCCAGCCCGTGCGGGGGTGGTACGACCAGCCGTCCGCCCTCCGGTACACCTGCCCGCCCCACTGCCCGCCTCCCCACGGGCCGCCGCGTGCCTGCGCGTCCCGCCACTTCGCCGCGGCGAGCACGGCTCCCCGGGCCAGTTTCGCGCCCGCCGGGGTGGCGAGCCGGTGGGCGAGGCCGCGGTGCTCGCGCAGCGCCCACAGGACGACGATCCAGGCACGCGAGCCCCGGTAGACCTGCCCGGAGTCGCCGACGACGGTGACCTCGTCGAGGGTGGCCGCGTGGTCGAGCCCCGGGAAGCGGGCCCGGGCCTCGGCCGAGCCGGCCGCCACCAGCTCCAGCGGCACCAGCTGGGACTGCCGGGCCAGCCAGTCGCGCAGGTGCCTGCACAGGACGCAGCCGGCGTCGTACAGGACGGTCAGGCCCCGGACCGGGACGCCCGCGGCGCCCCGGCCGGCGGCGGTGGCCGCGGTGGTCGTGCCGGTCACGGCCGTCACGCCCCGGCCGTCGGGGCGATCCACTCCTGCGGGGTGACCGGGGGCAGCTGCTCCCGCTCCATGACCCCGCGCCGGCGGATCCGGTTGAGCACGTAGACGTTGCCCAGGTGCATCACCCCGAGCACCAGCAGGACCACACCCAGCTTGGTCGACAGGGCCTCGAAGATGCCGCGGGTGTCCTCGATCGTCTCGTCGTTCCCCAGGTACAGCGCCACGAAGCCCAGGTTGACCAGGTAGAAGCCGACCACCAGGAGGTGGTTCACGGCGTCCGCGAGCTTCTCGTTGCCGCGCAGGACGTCGGCCAGGAAGATCCGGCCGTTGCGGCTGAGCGTCCGGGCCACCCAGACGGTCAGCGCGACGCTGACGACCAGGTAGATGACGTAGGCGATGACGGTGCGGTCCATGCCCCACCCCTTCTTGAACGCGTTCAAAACGCTGACAGGACGACTGTAGCCCTGTTTTTGAACGCGTTCAACCGAGGGGGCTCAGGTTCTGCGGGCCAGCGCCGGGCGCTTGGTGTAGTCCGTGAAGCCGAGGATGTTCCCCCAGGGGTCGGCGATCTCCACGGTCCAGCCCGTGGCCGCCTGGAGGATCTCGTCCAGGGGCTCGATCCCCGCGGCGGCCAGCTCCCGCGCCGCCGCCCGGGCGTCCGGCACCTCCAGCCAGATCCGCGGCGAGGGCCACGGGGGCGTCCGGTGCCGCAGCTCCTCCTCGGCGCGCAGCAGGATGCCGGGCGTCTCCGCGCCGACCTTCAGCAGGGCGATCCCGGCCTCGTCGAACCGGAAGCCCACGGTGAACCCGGCCCGCTCGTAGAAGGCGACCGCCTCGCCGAGGTCGCCGACGGGGAGCAGCACGTTGTCGAAACCGAGCAGTTCGTACGACTCTTCGTCTGACATGTCGTCAGATTAGGAGCAGTGGTCCCGGGAAGCGAGGAGCCCCACCGGAGCGGACTCCGGTGGGGCTCGTCGGGGGACCCTTCAGCGGCTCACCGGGGGAATCGGCTCACCGGGGCGGACCGGCTCACTGCGGGAAGGCCGGGTCCAGGTCGGACTGCGAGGCGCCGCTCGTCGTGATGCCCTTGGCGCTCGCGCGCAGCAGCACGCCCGGGCGGTAGAGGTCGCCGGAGACCAGCAGGTCCGCGTCGCCGTCCCGGTCGAAGTCGCGCAGGCGGACGAAGAGCCCGAGCATCTCGGAGTCGGTCGGGTCGCCCGGCACGCCTGCCGTGGCCCGGGTGAACCACTGGGAGCCGGTGCCGGTCAGACCGCTCCTGCCGCCCCGCAGGACGTGCACACCGCCCGCGTTCTCCACCGAGCCGGACTCCTCCTCGGGCACGCCGACCGCGAGGTCCGGGTAGCCGTCGCGGTTGGTGTCGCCGGCGGAGAGCGCGTACCCGAACCGGTCGTTCTTCGTCGCCGCCGTCGCCACTCCGGAGGTGGACTGGGTCAGCCGGTAGGAGGTGGTCGGGCCGCTCGCGCCGCCGCGCAGCACCACCACGGCACCGGCGCCCTTGTTGTACGGCTTGTCGCTGACGGCCAGGTCGCCGTAGCCGTTCTTGTCGAAGTCGGCGATCACGCCGGTCGCCTGGAAGTCCACCTGCGAGGCGTTGTACGTCGTGTAGGCGCCGCGCTTGGGGGTGGAGCCGCCCTGCACGAACCATGCCGCCTGGACCATCTTGCCGTGCTCGTAGCCCTGGCCCAGCACGTAGAGGTCGGTGGCCTTGTCCTTGGTGACCCTGCCGGCGACGATCATGCTCGGCTCCAGCACGTGGGCGCCGCTGGGGCTGACCTCCAGCTTGCTGACGCTGCCCGTCGTACCGGCCTGGGAGAAGCCGCCCCGGTAGACGAAGAGGGTGCCGGTGACGTCGGCGACGGCCAGGTCCGGCTTGCCGTCACCGTTGAAGTCGCCGGCGGCGAGGGCCGCGCCGAACGCGGTGGTGGACTTGGCCGGGATCCGCGTGGCCTTCGCGCCGAGGCCCGCCTTGGCGCCCCACAGGATGGTGACGGCGCCGGCCCCGGCCTTGGTGCCGACCTTTTCGCTGCTGTCGGCGACGGCGAGGTCGGCGTACCCGTCCCCGTTGAGGTCGGCGTTCGCGACCTGGTCGCCGAAGGTGTCGGCGTAGTCGCCGGCGTCGCCGGCCTTGCCCGGGATGTTGGGGCTGTCCTGGGTGAACCGCACCGTCTTCGGGCCGGGACCGGTCGCGGTGCCGTAGGTGACGGTGACCTCGCCGCCCCAGCCGGACGCGTAGTCCCGGTAGCCGTCGCCGTTGAAGTCGTCGGCGTACTTGGCGGGGGTCGCCACGGCGGCGGCCGGGCCGGCCGCGAGGGTGAGCAGCCCGCCGGTGAGCGAGAGGGCCGTGGCCGTCGCCACGGCGAGCTTTCTGTGCGTGCGCATGTGTCTCCTTGATCGCGTATCCAGGAGACGCACGAGGGGCTCGGACAGTTGTACGGCGAGGGCCCCGTCCCCGGTGCGTGACCGGGGACGGGGCCCAGGGAGCCGTGGCCGTACGGCGGTCAGTAGCGACGCGTGATCAGCGCGCGCTTGACCTCCTGGATCGCCTTCGTGACCTCGATACCGCGCGGGCAGGCGTCCGTGCAGTTGAAGGTCGTGCGGCAGCGCCACACGCCGTCGCGGTCGTTGAGGATCTCCAGGCGCTGCTCGCCCGCCTCGTCCCGGCTGTCGAAGATGAACCGGTGGGCGTTCACGATCGCGGCCGGACCGAAGTACTGGCCGTCGTTCCAGAACACCGGGCAGGAGGAGGTGCAGGCCGCGCAGAGGATGCACTTCGTCGTGTCGTCGAAGCGCTCGCGGTCCTCGGCGGACTGCAGCCGCTCACGGGTCGGCTCGTTCGTGTCCTTGGTGACCAGGAACGGCATGACGTCCCGGTACGCCTGGAAGAACGGCTCCATGTCCACGACCAGGTCCTTCAGGACCGTGAGGCCCTTGATGGGCTCGACCGTGATCGGCTTCTCGGGGTTGATGTCCTTGATCAGCGTCTTGCAGGCAAGGCGGTTCTTGCCGTTGATCCGCATCGCGTCCGAGCCGCAGATGCCGTGCGCGCACGAGCGGCGGAAGGTGAGGGTGCCGTCGACGTCCCACTTGATCTTGTGGAGGCCGTCGAGGACACGCTCCTTCGGGTCGATCTCCAGCTGGAAGTCTTCCCAGACCGCCTCGCCCGAGACCTCCGGGTTGAACCGGCGGATCCGGAAGGTGACGGTGATGTAGGGGGAGTCGGCGAAGCCGGGCTCGGGCCGGCCGGCCGCGTCCGCCTTGTCCAGAACAGGGGTAGCCATCAGTACTTACGCTCCATCGGCTGGTAGCGGGTCTGGACGACCGGCTTGTAGTCGAGACGGACGGTTTCCGAGCCGTCGGCGCCGACCTCGCGGTACGCCATGGTGTGGCGCATGAAGTTGACGTCGTCGCGGTTCGGGTAGTCCTCGCGGTAGTGACCGCCGCGGGACTCCTTGCGGGCCAGCGCCGAGACGGCCATGACCTCGGCCAGGTCCAGCAGGTTGCCCAGCTCGATGGCCTCCAGCAGGTCCGTGTTGAACCGCTTGCCCTTGTCCTGGATCGCCACGTTCTGGTACCGCTCGCGCAGCTCGGCGATCTTCTCGACGGCCGTCTTGATCGTCTGCTCGGTGCGGAACACCATGACGTTGGCGTCCATGGTCTCCTGCAGCTCACGGCGCAGGGTCGCCACCCGCTCGCTGCCCGTGGAGTTGCGCAGCCGCTCGATCTGCTCGACCACGAACGACTCCGGGTTCTCCGGCAGCTCGACGTAGTCGGCCTTCGCCGAGTACTCGGCCGCGGCGATGCCCGCGCGGCGGCCGAAGACGTTGATGTCCAGCAGCGAGTTGGTGCCGAGGCGGTTGGCGCCGTGCACGGAGACACAGGCGACCTCGCCGGCCGCGTACAGGCCCGGGACGACGGTGGTGTTGTCCGCCAGGACCTCACCCTCGACGTTCGTCGGGATGCCGCCCATCGCGTAGTGCGCGGTCGGCTGGATCGGGATCGGGTCCGTGTACGGCTCGATACCGAGGTACGTGCGCGCGAACTCGGTGATGTCCGGGAGCTTGGCGTCCAGCTGCTCCGGCGGCAGGTGGGTCAGGTCCAGGTACACGTGGTCGCCCTCGGGACCGCAGCCGCGGCCCTCGCGGATCTCCGTGTAGATGGAGCGGGACACGACGTCGCGGGACGCCAGGTCCTTCATGACGGGAGCGTACTTCTCCATGAAGCGCTCGCCGTCCTTGTTGCGCAGGATGCCGCCCTCGCCGCGGGCGCCCTCGGTGAGCAGGATGCCCATGCGCCAGATGCCGGTCGGGTGGAACTGGAAGAACTCCATGTCCTCCAGCGGGAGCCCGCGCCGGTAGACCGCCGCCTGGCCGTCACCGGTCAGGGTGTGGGCGTTCGACGTCACCTTGAAGAACTTGCCGCAGCCGCCGGAGGCGTAGATGACGGCCTTCGCCTGGAAGACGTGGATCTCGCCGGTGGCCAGCTCGTAGGCGACGACACCGGCCGACCGCTTGACGCCGTCGACCTCGGTGATCAGCTGGTCCAGGACGTAGAACTCGTTGAAGAACTCCACGCCCTCCTTGACGCAGTTCTGGTACAGCGTCTGGAGGATCATGTGGCCGGTGCGGTCCGCGGCGTAGCAGGACCGGCGGACCGGGGCCTCGCCGTGGTTGCGGGAGTGACCGCCGAAGCGGCGCTGGTCGATGGTGCCGTTCGGCGTCCGGTTGAACGGCAGGCCCATCTTCTCCAGGTCGAGGACGGCGTCGATGGCCTCCTTCGCCAGGATCTCGGCGGCGTCCTGGTCGACCAGGTAGTCACCGCCCTTGACCGTGTCGAAGGTGTGCCACTCCCAGTTGTCCTCCTCCACGTTGGCCAGCGCGGCGGCCATGCCGCCCTGCGCGGCGCCCGTGTGGGAGCGGGTGGGGTAGAGCTTGGTCAGGACCGCGGTGCGGCTGCGCTTCGTCGCCTCGATGGCGGCGCGCATGCCCGCGCCGCCGGCGCCGACGATGACGGTGTCGTACTTGTGGATCTTCATGTTTCTCGCAGCCCCGTGCCTAGCGGATGTTCGGGTCGAAGGTGAAGATCACCAGCGTGCCCAGCAGGATGGTGAACACCGTGGCGGTGTAGAGCAGGCCCTTGAGCCACAGCCGGCTGTTCGGCCGCTCCGCGTAGTCGTTGATGACCGTGCGCAGGCCGTTGGCGCCGTGCAGCATCGCCAGCCACAGCATCAGCAGGTCCCAGACCTGCCAGAACGGGGACGCCCAGCGGCCCGCCACGAAGGCGAAGCCGATCTTGGACACGCCACCGTCCAGCACGAGCTGGATGAGCAGGTGGCCGATCACGAGGACGACCAGCACGATGCCGGACAGGCGCATGAACAGCCAGGCCGCCAGCTCGAAGTTGCCCCGGGTCGACTTCGGGGACTTCTTGGTGCGCTTGCGCGGGGCCTCGATCAGCGGGGCCGGGTTGTCGACGGAGTAGACGGGGGCGCCCTCGACGGGGCCGACTCCGGAGGCCGCGGTTTCAGTCGTGGACATCGGCGTCAGCTCCCAAACAGGACACGGTAGGCGTGACCGAGGACCGGGTAGATCGCCCCGGCCATCAGCACGATCCAGACACCCATCACGGTCCAGAACATCTGCTTCTGGTAGCGCGGGCCCTTCGACCAGAAGTCGACGGCGATGACGCGCAGGCCGTTGAGCGCGTGGAAGAGGATGGCGGCGACGAGGCCGTACTCCAGCAGCGCGACGATCGGCGTCTTGTACGTGGCTACGACCTTGTCGTAGTCCTCGGGGGAGACACGCACGAGAGCGGTGTCCAGCACGTGAACGAACAGGAAGAAGAAAATGAGGACGCCGGTGACTCGGTGAGCCACCCAGGACCACATTCCTTCCCGGCCGCGGTACAGCGTTCCAGCCGGCACGGAAGAACCCTCCGGGAGCGGGGACTAGGGCCGCGCCGGCTTCACTGTCGGTCGGGCCCGGCCGGGTACGGTCCACCGGCCCTCTGCATCGTAGCGAGGCCCTGCGCCGTGCTTTACGGGGGGCCTACCGGTGTGATCAAAGTGGCATCGGATGGGCTATCGCGGCGCCGCCACCAGGGTGGGATGTCGCGCTATTTGCCAGGTGTGGGGGTGTTTGCGCTGTTCGCGCAGCTCCCCGCGCCCCGCAGCAGGACCACCAGCCGTCCTCTCGCCAGGCGCCGCACCTCCTCGGCCGCCACCACCCGTTCCTCCTCCGGATCGTTCGTCAATCGTGACCGGATCGCTTCCAGGAGGCGGTCGATGACCTCGTCCGGGGGGACGTCGCCCAGGTAGATGACGAACGCGTGTCCGAATCGGGCCTCGTAGGCCGCGTGGGCGGCGCCGAGGGCCGTGTGGGCCGCCGAGTAGGTGCCCTCGGGCAGCTCCGGCAGGGACTCGCCGGCCAGGGCCTCGGCCAGATCGGCGGGGGAGAGGTCGTACGCCGCCTCGTCCGCCGCGGCCAGCAGGGCGTCCAGGTCGGGGTAGGGGCGGTGGTCGGCCAGCCGGTGGGCCCAGCGCACGCTGCGCAGGCAGTGCAGGAGAAGGGCGCGGGCCTCGTCGGCGCGGGCGGTGTTGAAGGCGTCGAGAGGTGTGGGGAGATACGGCAGGCGGTGGGCGGGCAGCGTGGGTCCTCGCGTCACATGTGGTGTGGCAGGGGATGCTGTGAAAGGTGTGTCGCCAGATTATCGAGAGTGGTCACGCTGTGTCCGAGGGATACCTGAAATTCACTCGGACGGGAGAGTTTGGGACCGCCTGGATGACGGATGAGCCGCGGATCGGTCGTACGTTGGCAGAGTGACCCAGCACAGGCACAGGCGCCGGGGCTCGGCGCGGCAGGTGATACGGAAGCGGGCGGTCGTGACCGCCGCGTTCGTCGGGACGGTCGCGCTCGGCACGGGCGTCGGCGTGTGGGCCTCGTCGGACGGGGGCGGCGGAACGCCCGGGAGCGGCGCGCGGCAGTCGTCGTCCGGGCGGGTGGCCGGCACCGGCGCCGACCCGGACGAACCCGGCACGCCGTCGCCGGCCAGCCCCAGCCCGAGCAGGTCGTACCCGCTCTCCCGGGCCCCGCGCACCATACCCGCGGTCCGCTCCCACACCCCGGCGCGCGGCCCCGGCTGGACTCCGCGGCACGGCGAGCGGGTCGTGGTGAGCGACGCCGGGCTGGCCGACGAGGGGCGGCTGATAGCCGGGGAGCTGGGGCTGACCTACGCGGGGCGGAAGGACGACGTACGGGCGGGCGACGTACGGCTCGCGCTCGGCGGCGGGGGCGGGAACCAGGAGTCGTACACCATGACCGTCCGGGGCGGGCGGGTCGACATCAGCGGGCCCGGCGAGGCGGGCGTCTTCTACGGCACCCGCACCCTGAAGCAGGAGGTCCACGGCGGCGGTACGGCTCCGGAGGGCGTCGTACGCGACCAGCCGGCCAAGCCGGTGCGCGGTCTCATGCTGGACATCGCTCGCAAACCGTTCACCGAGTCCTGGATCGAGGACCGGATACGCGAGCTGGGGGACCTGAAGTACAACGAGCTGGGCCTGCACTTCTCCGACGACCAGGCCTTCCGGATCGAGTCCGCCAGCCACCCGGAGATCGTCTCCAAGGACCACCTGACCAAGGAACAGGTCCGGCGGATCGTGGCGCTGGCCGAGAGCCGGCACATCACCGTCGTACCCGAGATCGACTCGCCGGGGCACCTGGGCGCCGTCATCGCGGCCCACCCCGATCTGCAGCTGCGCAACGCGAACGGGGTGGCCACCCGGGGCGCCGTCGACATCTCCGAGCCGGCCTCCGCGCAGATCGTCGACGACCTGCTGAACGAGTACGCAGGCCTCTTCCCCGGCAGCCAGTGGCACCTGGGCGGGGACGAGTACCAGGCGCTCACCGTGCGGGACCCGCAGGCCTCCTACCCGCAGCTGGCCGCCGCCGCCCGGCAGCGGTTCGGCTCCGGCGGGACCGTCGCCGACCTGGCCACCGGCTGGCTCAACGACCGTGCCGCCACCGTCCGCGCCCACGACCGGACCGTCCGGGCCTGGAACGACGGCTTCTTCCGCGGCACCTCCGTCCAGCCCGACCAGGACATCCGGGTGGCGTACTGGACCGGCAAGGAGATCGGCGCCCGGCCGCCGGCGGAGTACCTGGCCGCGGGGCGGAAGGTCCTCAACTACAACGACGAGTTCCTCTACTACGTCCTGGGGCAGCCCCAGACCTTCGTCTACCCGACCGGACAGCGGATCTACGAGCAGTGGACGCCCCGGGTGCTGCGCGGCACCACCGCCGTTCCGGCCCGCTACGACGGGCAGATCCTCGGCGGGTCGTTCGCGGTCTGGTGCGACTTCCCGAACGCGCAGACCGAGGCGCAGGTCGCCGCGGGCATCCGGATGCCGCTGCGGGCCACCGTGCAGAAGCTGTGGGACCCGGGAAAACCGGCGCTGAGCTGGGCGGACTTCAGGAAGCTGGCGGACCGGCTGGGCTGAGAGCCGCGGAGCACCCCCAAGGTCCCCGGGGAGTGCCGAGAACCGAGTGGACGCGCGGTGGCGTCCGATCGTATGTTCCGGTGTCCGCGCGTCCGGTTCGGGGAGAGCCGTACGCCGTCTCAGATCTCACTCGGGGGACCTCCTTCATGACCACACCCATGCCCGCACCCGTGCCGCCGTACCCCGCCTCGCCCGGCGCCCGGCTGCGCTCGCCGGCCGCGCTAGGCCGGGCCGCCACCGTGCTGTTCGGACTGGTCATCGCCACCGACCTGTTCGCCTGCTACGCCGACCTGCTGGAGGCGAACGTCACGGGTGACATCGCCGGCGGCGCCGCCGGCGCCGCGGTGATCGACCGGGCGGACCACGCGGACACGCTCTACAGCGCCGCCGGCATCTCGCAGGGCGTGGCGCTGGTGGCCACGGCCGTCGTCTACCTGTGCTGGCTGTGGCGCATCCGGGTGAACGCCGAGGTGTTCGACGCCTCCCGGCACAGGATGAAGCGCGGCTGGACGATCGGCGCCTGGTTCTGCCCGGTCGTGAACTTGTGGTTCCCGCGCCGGATCGTCGCGGACAGCTGGGACGCCAGCGCGCCCTGGGGCTCGCGGTCCGGGCACACGCCGGTCAACGCCTGGTGGACGCTGTGGATCGCCGGCATCGTCGTGGGCCGGATCGCGGACACCACCTCGCGGCACGCCGAGACGGCGGAGGAACTGCGCCAGGCCGCGCACGTGATGCTCTTCTCCGACGCCCTCGACATCGTGTCCGCGGTGCTCGCCGCCGTGGTGGTCGTCCGGCTGACCCGGATGCAGGAGCGCAAGGTGCTCTCCGGCGAGCTGTTGCAGGCCCCCGCGGTTGGCTGAAAACACCCGACTGTGACACTCCCGCCCCGTCGCACGCAGTTAGGGGAAGTGCGGGCTCCGTATCGGTCGGTGCCCTGGCGAGGGAGACATTCATGAGCCTGGTGGAACAGATCGCACAGGCCGACGAACGTGGACTGGCCGCCAGTGGGCTGGCTTGTTTGGATCGGTGTCTGCCGCTGCTCGGCGGCGACGACGAGCTGCTGCGCCCCCTGTGGGCGCGCCTCGCCGACGGCTCCGACTGGGCCGGGGACCTGTCCCGGGTGCGGGAGGCGCTCGGCTCCGCCGGCCCCGACGACGACGAGGCCGCGCGGCTCGCCCGCCGGATGCTGGAGTCGGCCCCGGCCGGGCGCACCGCCGACGCGCTGCGGCCCTGGGCCGACGCCTGCTCGGTCGCCTCCCTCCGCGTCCACCGGATCCTCGACCCCGCCACCGCCGACGGCCCGGCCCCCGCAGGCGTTCCGCTCCCGGCCGATCCGGACGCCGGGCGCGCGGGCGACACCGCGGACCTGCCGCCGCTCGTCGGCGCCGAGCTGCGCCGCCAGGCCGCGGTGCTGGAACTCCTCGCGGGCCACGGCGCGCAGGGGCTGCGCCGGGCGCTGGACGTGTCGGTGGAGGGCCGCCGGGTGCTGCGCGCGGTGGTCTCCCGCCGGGCCCGCAGCGCCGCGGAACCGGGGGCCTGACCCGGCCGTGTGACCTTCGTGCGGTGGGACCGGGGTGGTCCTGCGACGGTTGGCGGGACGTTTGGGGAAAGGTCCCGGAACCCAGTGACGGAACGGCGCCCCCGCTCGCTCTCCCCTATGTGACAGCCGATCTGACAGCTCATGTGACGGCCCGCTACGGGACAGTACGGCAGGAGACCAGGCCGCAGGCCGCCGCCAAGCCGGTGCGGTGGGCGGCGGACGCGGTCGCGACCATGCGCGAGGGTGCGCGGGTACGGCTCGACTACTCGGCGCAGAGCCTGTGGCGGGTGGACCGGATGATCGAGGAGATACGCCGCGAGGGCCCGCCGTACGCGGCCGTCGAGAGCGTGCTGCGCGGCTTCGGCGCGTACGCCGGGGAGGTGATCGTCCGGCAGACCGGCGCCGAGTGGTGGGCGACCGGCGGCGAACACTGGCTGCGTACGCCCGACGGCCGGCTGTGGGACCCCATCGACGAGGCCCGCCGCTGCTACGGCGGCCACGGCTCGCTCCGGCTGCTGTGCCGGGACGCGACCGCGAGTGCCTCCGGCTGAGCGGGCCGCCCGGAGCCGTCCCCCGCTGTGACACTTCCGTCGGGGCCGACGCTGATGATCGTGGAGGGCAAAGACACGGCCGGAGCGTGTCGCACCGTGAGGGAAGCGCCACGCAGTGGCCAGCAACTCGGCACGAACGAGGACGGTCTTGGGCCAGGGAGGGGTACCCCGCCGCCCGCAGCCGCGGGACGGGGAGCTGGGCGCGGCCGTGGCGCGGGCCCAGGAGGGTGACGAGACCGCCTTCGCGGTGGCGTACCGGATCGTGCAGCCCGCTCTGCTCGGCTATCTGCGGGGCCTGGTCGGCGAGGAGGCGGAGGACGTCGCCTCCGACGCCTGGCTGGAGATCGCCCGCGACCTGGGGAGGTTCCGGGGCGACGGCGCCGGGTTCCGCGGCTGGACCGCGACCATCGCCCGGCACCGCGCGCTGGACCATCTGCGCCGGCAGCGGAGCCGGCCCCGGGCGACGCGGCTGGAACAGGACGCGCTGGAACTGCCCGGCCGGCACAGCACGCCCGACCAGGCCCTGGAGTCGCTCTCCACGGAACGCGCGCTGGAACTGGTGCGGGCGCTGCCGCGGGACCAGGCCGAGGCGGTGCTGCTCCGCGTGGTCGTCGGCCTCGACGGCCCGGCCGCCGCCCGGGTCCTCGGAAAACGCCCCGGCGCCGTCCGCACCGCCGCGCACCGGGGCCTGCGCCGCCTGGCCCGCCACCTGGGCGTTCCCGGCGCCGCGGACGACCCTGCCGAGGGTGTGGCGGACGGCGGACCCCCGACGCCGGGTGAGCCGGGATGAACGGCGCCGGGTCCGGGACGTGTACGAGGGCGGACGGCGCGCCGGCGGCCGGGATGCGGGGTGACGAGGAGGGAACGGACATGGCTGACCGGCACAGCGGCGACGGGCCACCTGGCCGCGGGCCCGCGCACCCCGCCGGCACCGTCGCCGCGTTCGGACCGGCCGACGCCTCCCGCGAGCTCTCCGGGCTGGAGACACGGTTCGGAGCCGCACTGCGCGCCGCGGGTCTCGACCCCGAGGCCGAGCGCAGCGCCGTGGCCGCCTTCCGGGACGCCCGCGACGCGGGCGCGCACGACGCGCGCACCCGTGCCCGGGACGACTGGCGGCCGGCCCGGCCGGCCCGGCCGGGACAGTGGCAGGCGACGACGGCTCACGGGGAGCGGTCGGGGCCGCCACCGTTCCCACGAGCGTGAGCGGGACGGCCGTCGGGCCGGACGCGCCCGCCGAGCCCTGCTCCGCACGCGTTCACGCGCGGGTCTGCTGCCCCTGCCGGTGCGGCCCGGCCGGGACAGTGGCAGGCGACGACGGCTCACGGGGAGTGGTCGGGGCCGCCACCGTTCCCACGAGCGTGAGCGGGACGGCCGTCGGGCCGGATGCGCCCGCCGAGCCCTGCTCCGCACGCGTTCACGCACGGGTCTGCTGCCCCTGCCGGTGCGGCGGGCCGCCGACGGTGATGGCCGCCATGGGGCAGAGTTCGGCGGCCCGGTGAGCCGCGGCGTGGTGGGCCGGTGCCGGCTCCGGGGCCAGGAGGACCACCCGGCCGTCCTCGTCGCCCTGGTCGAACACCGCGGGGGCGGTCAGGGCGCACATGCCGGCGCCGACACATCGGTCACGGTCTACGGTGACGGTCAGGGCGACGGCCATCGGGCTACTCCTCCTCCCACGTGACGGGGAGGGTCTGCACGCCGTAGACGTTCGTGCTGACGCGCAGCGGTACCTCCTCCTGCGGGACGGCCAGCCGCAACGCCGGGAAGCGGGTGAGCAGTGCCGGGAAGGCGACGCTCATCTCGACGCGGGCCAGCTGCTGGGCCAGGCACTGGTGGGCGCCGTGACCGAAGGCCAGATGCCCGGCCGCCTTGCGGCGCAGGTCGAGGCGGTCGGGGTCCGGGTACTTCGCCGGGTCGCGGTTGGCGGCCGGGAGGGAGACGACGACCGTCTCTCCGGCCTTGATCAGCCGGCCGCCGATCTCCACGTCCTCCAGCGCCGCCCGCAGGCCCAGTTCGGCGATGGTGAGATAGCGCAACAGCTCCTCGACGGCCTGGCCGGCGAGACCCGGGTCACCGCGCAGCGCGTCGGCCTGGTCAGGGTTGCTCAGCAGCGCGAAGGTGCCGAGCCCGAGCATGTTGGCGGTGGTGTCGATCCCGGCCGCCAGCAGAAGAAAGCCGACACCCAGCAGTTCCTCGTCGCTCAGGTCGCTGTCCGTGAGATCGCTGAGGATGTCGTCGGTGGGGGAGGCGCGCTTGGCGGCCACCAGCTGTGCCAGATACGCCTGGATCGTGGTGAACGCGGCCAGTTTGTCGTCCATGTCCCCACTGAAGACCGCCGCAGCCTGCTCCTGGAAGGAGTTCCGGTCCTGGTACGGCACCCCCAGCAGCTCGCAGATCATGATCGCGGGAAGGGGCTGGGCGAACGTGGTCACCAGATCCACCGTCGGCCCGGCCTTCTCCATGGCGTCCAGGAGCTCGGCGGTGATCTGCTCGACCCGCTCGCTGAGCAGCTGCATCCGCCGGACGGTGAACTTGCCCGCCAGCAGCCTGCGGTAACGGCCGTGTTGGGGCTCGTCCATGTTGATGAACTCGCCGGGTGCCGCCGGGGGAATCTGCATACCGCCCAGGTCCATGGACGGGTTGTGCATGAGCTCCTTGCGGGAGCTCAGCCGCGCGTCGGCCAGGATCGCGCGGCACACGGAATACCCGGTGGCCAGCCAGCCGACGTGTCCGTCGGGGAAGGTCAGCCGGTGCAACGGCTGCTCCCCACGTAACCGCGTCAGCTCGGCGGGCGGGTCGAAGGGGCAGCCCGTGCGGCGGTCGCCCGGCCGCGTCACCAGCTCGAAACGCCGTGCCGTGTCGTAGGCGGGGGGCGTCGACGGTTCGTCGTGCATGAGGTCCTCCGGTGTTGAGCGCTGAGCACCACGTGGTCGGTGCCGAGCAGCATGTGGTCAGTGCTGAGTACTCGTGGTCAGTACCGGGTGCCGGGTGCACGCCGGCGAGTCTCGTCGTACCGAGTCCCCGGGCCGGGGACGAAGGCGGCGCAGGGTGCGGGGAACGCAGCCGGGGGCGAACGTCACGCAGGAGCCCGGCCAGCACCAGGACCACGAGGTCCGCGTCCTCGCGGGAGCCCCCGGACGCCGTGGCGGCAGCAGCGCAAGCCGCCGGCCGAGGTCCTTCGCGGCCACGGCGGCCACCACCGTCAGCAGGATCCAGACCGTCGGATCGTTGACGGCCGCGTACGCCAGGGCGGTCGTGCCGATCCGGTGCGGACCAGCCCGCCGTCGGCGATGATCCGGGCCGGCACCGGGAACGCCGTCGCGGTCATGGCGACCGCGACGAACGGTACCGACGCCGGGAGCGGGCCCTGCCCGTGCGCATCCGCCGGCAGCCACGCGAGCGCGGCACCCGGGGCGCGGGGCAGCGCTGTCGAGAAGACGGCCGCCCACACCGTGACCCGGCCGCGTCCGCGCAGCATTCCGAGGTCGATCTCCGACCCGACGGCGCACACGAACAGCGCGAGACCCAGGCCTGGCGGGTGTGCTCGGCAGGGGCCGCACGCCGGCGGGGAGGACGGCGTCGGCGAGGTGCGCGCCGAGCGAGGCGGGACCCGGCAGGACGCCGGCGAGTATCCCGCCGATGACCGCCGGCCGGCCCAGCGACCTCGCGGCCACCCCCCAGAGCACGTGCCAGGCCGAGGATCACGGCCGGGTCGGGGGAGAGGGAGAGCGTCTGTGACGGCGTCACCGGGAGGGGTCTTCGTCGGCCCCCGGCGAGCTGCCGCCTGTCGGCGGGGTACCGGAAGTCCGGTTCTCGCCCGGCAGGACGACGTGTGCGGTGCCCTTGGCCAGGTCGATGCGCGTCCGCGGCGGGGCGCCGTCGCCCTCCTCGTCACGGAGCACTTCCTGAAGCTGCTGCTGCTCCATCTCCACCAGCTTGTTGCCGTTGAAGATGAGGTTGAACTGGTCGAACGCGGCGCCGGTCACCGGGCGTCGGGCACCGCTGCGCCGGAAGAGGATGCTGCGCCCCTTGAAGAAGCGCCGCAGGACCAGCTCCGTTCCGCAGCATATGAACAGTAACAACGCGAGCACGGGGAGAACGGCCCCGCTCCACACAGCTGATGACATCGAAAAGGCCTCCTGCCGACGGGTCGAGACTATCCAGCAACCGGAATCCGGTTCGCCGATATCCGGTGTCCCGTTTCGTCCAGTGCCGTCTCGGACCTTGCACGGCATGCCGCCACAACAGAGCCTCCAGAGGAGATGAGCGCCTGCGCAGCCCGAGGAGATTCGATGATCCCGCTCTCGCACGCACAGCAGCGACTGTGGTTCCTCAACCGGTTGGAAGGGCCCAATGCCACCTACAACATGCCGGCCCTGCTCCGGCTGACGGGTGAGCTCGACCGGACCGCGCTCGTCGCGGCGCTGCAGGACCTCATCGACCGGCACGAGCCGTTGCGCACGGTCTTCGTCAGCCATGACGACGTGCCGGAACAGCGGATCCTCGCGCCGGGCGTGGGCCGTCTGGAAGCTGCCGTCACCGAGGTCCGACCGGAGGAGCTGGACGGCGAACTCGCCGAGCTGGCCGGCCGCGCCTTCGACCTGGAGACGGAGATACCCATCCGGGCACGGCTGTTCGCCCTGTCCGAGCGCGAGCACGTACTGGCGTTGGTGATCCATCACATCGCCGCGGACGGGTGGTCGATGGCCCCGCTCGCGCGTGACCTCACCGCGGCGTACGAGGCCCGCCGGAACGGGCGGGCGCCCGACTGGCCGGAGCTGCCGATCCAGTACGCGGACTACACCCTGTGGCAGCAGGAACTGCTCGGGGGCGAGGACGACCCGGAATCCCTGATCAGTGAGCAGATCGAGTACTGGCGCAAGACGCTCGCCGGGCTGCCGGACGAACTGCGGCTGCCGGTGGACCGGCAGCGCCCCGCCGCGCCCGGCCACCAGGGCGGCAACGTCCCGTTCCAGGTGAGTGCGGAACTTCACGGGAGGCTGTCCGAACTGGCGGCGCGGTCGGACGCCAGTCTGTACATGGTGGTGCAGGCGGGGCTGGCCGCACTGCTGAGCCGGCTGGGTGCCGGCACGGACATCCCTCTCGGCTCGCCGATCGCCGGCCGCACCGAGGAAGGGCTGGACGAACTGGTCGGCTTCTTCGTCAACACCCTGGTGATGCGCCTCGACACCGCCGGCGGTCCCTCGTTCCGTGAGCTCATCGCCAGGTCTCGGCAGACGGCCCTGGAGGCGTACGCGAACCAGGAGCTGCCGTTCGAGCGGCTGGTCGACATCCTCCGCCCGGACCGGAGCCTCGGCAGGCACCCGCTGTTCCAGGTGATGCTGGCGTTCCAGAACAACACGCTGCCGCGGCTGCGGCTGCCGGGGCTGGCCGTGGAGGGCGAGCAGCTGTACACGGACACCTCCAAGTTCGATCTGGCGTTCAGCATGGGCGAGCAGTTCGACGAAGAGGGACGGCCACGGGGGCTGGGCGGCACGGTCGAGTACGCCACGGACCTGTTCGACCGGGAGAGCGTCGAGCGGCTCGGCGCCCGCCTGATCCAGGTCTTCGAGGCGATGGCCGCCGACCCCGACCAGCGAGTCGACGCCGTGGACGTGCTGCTGCCGGGCGAGCGGCAACAGGTGCTGGAGACGTGGAACCGGACCGAGCGGGACGTCCCCGCGGCCGGGTTCGCGGAGCTCTTCCGGTCTCGTGCCGCCGAGACCCCGGACGCCACCGCGCTGGTGTCCGAGGCGGCCACGCTGACCTACGGCGAGCTGGACGCCGCCGCCAACCGGCTGGCCCGGCTGCTCGCCGCGCGCGGTGCGGGCCCAGGGCACCTGGTGGCGCTGGCGCTGCCCCGGTCGGTGGAGCTCGTGACGGCGATGCTCGCCGTGGCCAAGGCCGGGGCCGCCTACCTCCCGGTCGACACCGGCTACCCCGCCGAGCGCATCGCGTACATGCTGGAGGACGCCCGCCCGGTGCTGACGGTGACGACCGGGGCGCTGACCGGGCGGCTGCCGGCCGCCGGCCCGGTCCTCGTCCTCGACGACGAGCACACCGTCACCGAGCTGAACGGGTACCGCGCGGACGACCTGCCGTCGAACCGGACGCTCGGCAGCCCGCTCTACGTGATCTACACCTCGGGCTCCACCGGGAAGCCGAAGGGCGTGGTGGTGACGGACCGCGGCGTGGCCAGCATGGTCCGCAGCCAGCGGGAGCGCCTGGGCGCGGGACCGGACAGCCGGGTGCTCCAGTTCTCCTCGCCGAGCTTCGACGTCGCGTTCTGGGACTGCTGCATGGCGCTGCTGAACGGCGGCACGCTGTTCCTGCGGTCCGCCGAACAGCTCATGCCCGGCCGGGAGCTGGCCGAGTTCATCCGGGACCAGCGCCTCACGCACTTCACCATGCCGCCGTCCGTCCTCGCGGCGATGCCCTCGGGCGTGCTGCCGGCCGGCCTGACCGTGTCGGTGGCGGGCGAGGCGTGCCCCGGCGCGCTGGTGGAGCGATTCGCGCCGGGCAACCGCATGTTCAACGCCTACGGTCCGACCGAGACGACCGTCATCGCGACCATGAGCGAGCAGCTGTCCGGCCCGGACGGTCCCCCGATCGGCAGGCCGGTGGACAACACACGCGTCTACGTGCTCGACGAGGCCCTGCGCCCGGTGCCGGCCGGTGTCGTGGGAGACCTGTACGTCGCGGGCGCGAGCCTGGCCGCCGGCTACCTGCGCCGCCCGGGTCTGACCTCGGAGCGGTTCGTGGCCTGCCCGTTCGGCGGCCCCGGGGAGCGGATGTACCGCACCGGGGACCTCGCCCGGCTGCGGGCCGACGGACAGGTCGACTACGTCGGCCGCGCCGACGCGCAGGTGAAGATCCGCGGCTTCCGGATCGAACCGGGTGAGGTCGAGGCCGTACTCGCCCGGCACCCCGGGGTGCAGCAGGCCGCCGTGCTGGCGCGGGAGGACCGCCCCGGCGACCGGCAGCTGGCCGCGTACCTCGTCCCGGCGGGGGACGACGCCGACCGGGACGAGGCGGCGGAGCGGCAGCAGCTGGGCAACTGGCAGGCCACCTACGACGCCCACCACGAAGGTCTGTCGGGTGGTCTCGGCGAGGACTTCTCCGGCTGGAACAGCAGCTACACGGGGCAGCCGATCCCGGTCGCGGAGATGCGGCGGTGGCGGGACGCCACCGTGGCCCGGATCCGGGAGCTGGGCCCCCGCCGGGTGCTGGAGATCGGGGTCGGCAGCGGCCTGCTCCTCGCGCCGCTGGCGCCGGACTGCGAGTCCTACTGGGGCACCGACATCTCCGAGGTCGTCATCGACCGGGTACGCGCCCAGCTCGAAGGCCGGCCCGAGCTGGCCGGCCGGGTCGAGCTGCGCACCCAGCCGGCGCACCTCTTCGACGGCCTGCCCACGGGGTACTTCGACACCGTCGTCGTGAACTCCGTCATCCAGTACTTCCCCAGCGCCGACTACCTGACCGACGTGCTCACCCGGGCGCTCGACCTGGTCGTGCCCGGCGGCAACGTGTTCGTCGGCGACGTCCGCAACCTCCGGCTGCACCGGGCCCTGCGTACGTCCGTCGAGCTGCAAGCCGCCGACGCCGCGGTCCGCGACGCCGGCGACGTGCGCCGGACCGTCGACCTTGCCGTGGCACGGGAGACGGAACTGCTCGTCGACCCCGACTACTTCGCCGGCCTGGCCGCGGCCGCGGACGTCATGGTCAAGTCCGGCACGGACCGCAACGAGCTCACCGGCCACCGCTACGACGTGGTGCTGCGCACGACGACGCCGCCGGAGCCGGCCGCCGTCCGGGAACTCGTCTGGGGGCGGGACGTCGCCGGCACGGACGAGCTGCGCTCGACGCTGGCGGCCCGGCCGGACGGCCTGAGGGTCACCGGCATCCCCAACCGCCGGGTCGCCGCCGAGCTCGCCGCCGTGCGGGTGCTCGAGGCCGGCGACCTGCCGGCCGCGCTGGCCGCCCTCGCGGCGGACCCGTCCGGGTTGCCGGAGCCCGGGGAGTTCGCCGCCCTGGGGGAAGAAGCCGGCTACCGGACCGTCGTCACCTGGGCCGGCGCCGACCGCGAAGGCGGCACGCTGGACGTGGTGTTCGGTGCACCCGGTACGACGGCGCCGGCCGGCTACCGCCCCGGTGCGCGCCCGGCCCACGGGGGCGCCGCGTACACCAACGCCCCGGCCGCCGTGCTGGCCTCGGACGCCCTGGTCGAGTCGGTGCGTGAGCACCTGCGGCGCGCGGTGCCGGACTACCTGGTGCCGACCGCGTTCGTCGTACTGGACCGGATGCCGCTGACGACGAACGGCAAGGTGGACCGGCGTGCCCTGCCGGCGCCGGCGGTCCTCGGCAAGACCTCCGGCCGTGGCCCGCGCAACGACCGCGAGGCCACCCTGTGCCGGATCTTCGCCGAGATCCTCGGAGTGCCCCGGGTCGGCATCGACGACGGGTTCTTCGATCTCGGCGGCCACTCGCTGCTGGCGACCCGGCTGGTCTCCCGGGTACGGGACGCCCTGGGCGTCGACCTGGCCATCCGGGACGTGTTCCTGACGCCCACGGTGGCCGGGCTCGGCGACGTGCTGGACAAGGCCGAGGGGACCCGGCGGCGGGTGGTGCGGCAGCCACGTCCCGAGCGCACACCCCTGTCGTACGCGCAGCAGCGGCTGTGGTTCCTCAGCCGGCTGGAGGAGGGGAGCGCCACCTACAACATGCCGATCGTGGTGCGGCTCACCGGTGAGCTGGACCGCACGGCACTGGCCGCGGCCGTCCAGGACGTGTCCGACCGGCACGAATCGCTGCGCACGAGGTACCCGGACGTCGATGGCACCCCGTACCAGGACATCGTGCCCCCGGAGCAGGCCCGGATCGAGCTGGAGGTCACCGAGACCACCGAGGCGGAACTGACCGGACAGCTCGCCGGTGTCTGCGGCCATGCCTTCGACCTGGCCGCGGAACTGCCCCTGCGAGCACACCTGTTCGCGCTGTCGCCGCACGAGCACGTGCTGGCGCTGGTGTTGCACCACATCGCCGGGGACGGCTGGTCGATGGGACCGCTGACCCGGGACCTGACGGACGCCTACACCGCCCGCCTCGACGGCCGCCGACCGCGGTGGGCGCCGCTGCCCGTGCAGTACGCGGACTACGCGCTGTGGCAGCGGGAGCTGCTCGGCCATGAGGACGACCCGGACAGCCTGATCAGCCGGCAGATCGCCTACTGGCGCGAGGAACTGGCAGACCTGCCCGAGAACCTGCGGCTGCCCGGCAGCCGGCCGCGTGGGACGAGCGGGGAGTACCACGGGGCCACCCTGTCGTTCCGCATCGACCAGCGGACCCACCGCCGCATGGCCGACCTGGCCGCCTCCTCCGGCACCAGCCTGTACATGGTCGGTCAGGCAGGGCTCGCCGCCCTGCTCACCCGGCTCGGCTGCGGCACCGACATCCCGCTCGGCACGCCGGTCGCCGGCCGCACCGACACCGCGCTCGACGACCTCATCGGCGACTTCCTCAACACGCTGGTGCTGCGGACCGACACGAGCGGCAACCCCACCTGGCACGAGCTGCTCGGCCGGATCAGCGAGACGAACCTCAGCGCCTACGCGAACCAGGACGTGCCGATCGAGCGCCTGGTCGAGCTGCTCAACCCGGACCGCTCGGCCGGCCGGATGCCGCTGTTCCAGGTCCTGTTGTCGCTGCACGGAGCACCGCCGGAACCGGGGTTCCCCGGCCTCGCCGCCCGACCCGAGCCGGTCGAGCGGATCGTGCAGAACAAGTTCGACCTCGCCGTCCACCTGCGCGAGACCGTGGCGGAGGACGGCGGTCCGGGCGGTCTGGAAGGAATGGTCGAGTACTCGACCGACCTGTTCGACACGGCGGACGTCGAACGGCTGACGGACCGCCTGGCGCGGACGTTCGCCGCGCTGGCCGCGGACCCCGGGCAGCGGATCGGCGCGGCCGACCTGCTCGACGAGGCCGAACACGAGCAGGTCGTCCGGGGCTGGAACGACACCGCGCACGAGGTGCCGTACGCCACCCTGCCGGAGCTGTTCGCCGCGCAGGCGGCTCGTACCCCCCACCGCACGGCGGTGGTCTTCGAGGGCACCGAACTCACCTACGCCGAACTCGATGCGCGCGCGGAGCGCTTGGCCCGGGTGCTCACCGAGCACGGCGCCCGGCCGGAGACCTGCGTCGCGGTGGTGCTGCCGCGCTCCGAGACCCTCGTCGTCACCCTGCTGGCGGTTCTCAGGACCGGCGCCGCGTACCTGCCGGTCGATCCGGGCTATCCCGCCGAGCGCATCCAGTACCTGCTCGACGACGCCCGCCCGGTGCTCACTCTCACCGAGGACCACCCGCTCTTCGGCGCGGAGCCGTCCGGCGGCGCGGTCGTGGCCGGCCCGGGCGCCTGCCTCCCGGAGCACCCCGCGTACGTGATCTACACGTCCGGTTCCACCGGAGCCCCCAAGGGGGTGGTGGTCTCCCACGCGAGCATCGTCAACCGACTGACGTGGATGCAGGACCGGTACGGGCTCGACGCGACGGACCGGGTGCTGCAGAAGACCCCCGCCGGATTCGACGTCTCGGTGTGGGAGTTCTTCTGGCCCCTGCTCAACGGCGCCACGCTGGTGGTGGCCAGGCCCGGCGGGCACCAGGACCCGGTCTACCTGGCCGGGCTGATGCGTGCACAGCGGATCACCACCGCGCACTTCGTGCCGTCGATGCTGGCCGTGTTCGCCGCGGAGCCCGCCGCGGCACGGCTGCCGGACCTGCGCCGGCTGATCAGCAGCGGTGAGGCACTGCCGGCCGAGCTGGCCGAGCGGGTCGGCGCCACGATCGGGGCCGGCCTGCACAACCTGTACGGCCCGACCGAGGCGGCGGTGGACGTGACCGCCTGGGAGTGCCGGAAGGAGCCGGGGGCGGTCACGGTGCCGATCGGCAGCCCGGTGTGGAACACCGCCCTGTACGTGCTCGACTCCGCGTTGCGCCCGGTCCCGCCCGGCGTCGCCGGCGAGCTGTACATCGCCGGCGCCCAGCTGGCTCGCGGCTATCTGCACCGCCCGGCCCTGACCGCCGGACGGTTCGTGGCCTGCCCCTTCGGCGGAGCCGGGGAGCGGATGTACCGCACCGGCGACGTGGCGGCCTGGCGGGCCGACGGCCAGCTGGAGTTCCTCGGCCGCGCCGACGACCAGGTCAAGGTGCGCGGTTTCCGGGTCGAGCCCGCCGAGATCGAGGCGGCCCTGGCCCGGCACGACGGCGTCAGGCGCGTCGTCGTCGTACCCCGCGCGGAGGCGTCCGGTGACACCCGGCTCGTCGCCTACGTCGTCCCGGCCGGTGCGGACCGGCCCCGGGCCGCGGTGCTGCGGGAGTTCCTCGGCGGTCTGCTGCCGGAGCACCTGATACCGGCGGCCTTCGTCGTACTGGACGAGCTGCCGCTGACCCCGAACGGAAAGCTGGACCGGCGGGCGCTGCCGGCACCCCATCACGAAGGCCGGACGACCGGGCGCGGTCCTCGCAACAAACGCGAGGAGACGCTCTGCCGGATCTTCGCGGACATCCTCGGCCTGCCCGAGGTGGGTATCGACGAAGGCTTCTTCGACCTCGGTGGCCACTCCCTCATGGCGACCCGGCTGATCTCCCTGGTACGGGTCACGTTCGGGGTCGATCTGGCGATCCGCGACCTGTTCACGACGCAGACGGTGGCCGGACTGGTACGGATCCTCGACCAGGCCGACGACAGCCGGCGGCAGCCGATCGTGCGGAGGCAGCGCCCGGAGCGGGTGCCGCTGTCCCACGCCCAGCAGCGGCTGTGGTTCCTCAACCGCCTGGAGGGTTCGAACGCCGCCTACAACCTGCCCATGGCGGCGCGGCTGACGGGCCGGCTGGACCACCGGGCGCTGGCCGCCGCCGTGGCCGACGTCACCGTCCGGCACGAGACGCTGCGCACGGTCTTCCCGGAGACCGACGGCATTCCCCACCAGCTGATTCTGCCCCCGGACCGGGCACGGCCGGACTTCGAGGTGAGCGAGGCCGACCGGGACGGGCTGGCCGCGGCGATCGCCGCGATCGCCGAGCAGGACTTCGACCTCCGCACGGACCTTCCGCTGCGGGTCAGGGTGCTCACGGTGTCCCCCACCGAGCACGTGCTCGTGCTGGTCCTCCACCATGTGGCCGGTGACGGCTGGTCGCTGGTCCCGCTCGCCCGTGACCTGAGCGGCGCGTACACGGAACGCTGCGCCGGCCGGGCCCCGGAGTGGACCGAACTGCCCGTGCAGTACGTGGACTACGCGCTGTGGCAGCGCGATCTGCTGGGCCGCACGGACAATCCCGACAGTGTCGTCAGCGAGCAGGTCGCGTACTGGCGGCAGGCACTGGCCGGGATTCCGGACGAGCTGCCCCTGCCGACGGACCGGCAGCGGCCGAAGACACCGAGCTACGCCGGCGGCAGCGTCGCGTTCGGCTACGGGCCGGAGCTGCACGCCCGGATCAACAAGCTGGCCGTCGACTGCAACGCGACGGCGTTCATGGTCGTCCAGACGGCGCTCGCCGCACTGCTGACCCGCCTCGGGGCCGGCACCGACATCCCGGTCGGCTCGCCCATCGCCGGGCGCACCGACGAAGCCCTTGACGACCTCGTCGGATTCTTCGTCAACACGCTGGTACTGCGCACCGACACCAGCGGCGACCCGACGTTCCGCGAGGTCATCGACCGGGTGCGGGAGGCCAACCTCAACGCGTACGCCCACCAGGACCTTCCGTTCGAGTACCTGGTCGAGGCGGTCAACCCGGACCGGTCCGCGGCCCGGCACCCCCTGTTCCAGGTGATGTTCGCCTTCCAGAACACCAGGGACACCGAGCTGCGGCTGCCCGGCCTCACCGCCGAGGCGCTCGAAGCGGGCACCGACGCCACCATGTTCGACCTGTCGGTCCAGCTGACGGCCCGGTACCACGAGGACGGCCGGGAGGGCGGTGCCCGCGGCGCTCTGACCTACAGCAGCGACCTCTTCGACAGGGAGACCGTGGAGTCGGTCGCCGAACGTCTGCTGCTGATGCTGGAGGCGATCACCACCGATCCCGGGCAGCGGATCAGCCAGGTCGAGCTGCTCGACGCGGCGGAGCGGCGGCGGATCCTGGAGGAGTGGAACGGCGGCACCGCACCGGTCCCGTCGGTCACCCTGCCCGAGCTGTTCGCCGCGTCCGCCTCCCGCGACGGCGCCGCCACCGCGGTGCGTACGGGGGACACGCGGCTGAGCTACGACGAACTGCGGTCCTCCGCCAACCGGCTGGCACGGCTGCTGGTGGCAGGCGGCTGCGGCCCGGAGCAGCGGGTCGCGCTGGCCCTGCCGAGGGACGAGCGGCTGCCGGTCGCGATGTGGGCTGTGCTGAACTCCGGTGCCGCGTACGTGCCGATCGACCCCGGCCATCCGGCCGAGCGGGTGCGCCACCTGGTCGAGGACGCCCGCCCGGTGCTGGCGGTGACGGACCGCGCCGGTGCGGACGTACTGCCCGAAGGGCTGCCCCGCATCGTGCTCGACGACCCGGCGACCAAGGCCGCGCTCAGCGAACTGGCGGACGGCGACCTCACCGACGCGGACCGGTCGGCGCCGCTGCGCCCCGACGACGCGGCCTACGTGATCTACACCTCGGGGTCGACCGGGCGTCCCAAGGGCGTGGTGGTCGCGCACCGCGCGGTGGCGAACCTCTCGGCGTGGGCGGGACGGGCCTTCTCCCCGGACGTGTTCGCCGCCGTACTGGCCACCACCTCGGTGACCTTCGACGTCTCGGTGTCGGACATGATTCTGCCGCTGCTGCACGGCGGCAGCATCGAGGTGGTGCGCGACGTGCTCGCCCTCGCCGACGGGGACCGTGCCGAGGCGAGCCTGGTCTGTACGGCGCCGTCCGCGATGTCGGCCGCACTCGCCGCCGGCGGCCGCCTGCGGATCGGCACCGTCATCCTGGTGGGCGAGGCGGTCACGCCGCGGCTGGTGCACGATCTGCGGGCCGCGGCCCCCGGCGTACGGATCGCGAACCTCTACGGACCGACGGAGGCCTGTGTCTACGCCACCGAGTGGTACGACGACGGCAACGCCGGCGGTGTGGCACCGATCGGCCGGGCGCTGACCAACTACCGCACCTATGTGCTGGACCACGGCATGAACCCGGTGCCCCCCGGGGTCGTCGGTGAGTTGTACCTCGCCGGAGCGGGGCTCGCCCGGGGCTACTCCGGCCGGCCCGGGATGACCGCCGAACGTTTCGTCGCCTGCCCGTTCGGTGGCGCCGGGGAACGCATGTACCGCACCGGCGACCTGGTGCGCTGGCGCTCCGACGGCCAGCTGGAGTTCGTCGGCCGGGTCGACGACCAGGTCAAGATCCGTGGCCAGCGGGCGGAGCCCGGCGAGACCGAGGCCGTCCTCGCACGGCACGACGGCGTCGCTCAGGTCGCGGTGATTCCCCGGCGGGACCAGCAGGGGGACACCGTGCTGGTCGCGTACGCCGTGGCCACCGACGGCCACGAGGTGGAGCCGGCCGAGCTGATCGAGTTCGCGCGCCGTGAGCTGCCGGGCCACCTGGTCCCGTCGGCGGTCGTGCCGCTCGAGCGGCTGCCGCTGACGGCCAGCGGAAAGCTGGACCGGCGGATGCTGCCGGCGCCGGGAACCGCGCAGTCCGCCGCCGGGCGCGGGCCGCGCGACGCCCGGGAGCAGGCGCTGTGCGACCTGTTCGCCGAGGTGGTCGGGGTGCCGGCCGTGGGGATCGACGACAGCTTCTTCGAGCTGGGCGGGCACTCCCTGCTGGCCACTCGGCTCGTGGCGAAGGCGCGGGACCGGCTCGGCGTCGAGCTCGCCGTGCGGACCCTGTTCGAGGCGCCGACCGTGGCGGGACTGACCGAACGCCTCGACGCGGCGGGCCGGGAGGACTCCGGCACGGATTCGCTGCGGATCCTGATGCCGCTGCGCGCCGAGGGCAGCCGTCCTCCGCTGTTCTGCGTGCATCCGGCGACCGGGCTCGGCTGGGTGTACGCGGGCCTGCTGCAGCACCTCGACAAGGACCAGCCGGTCTACACGATCCAGGCCCGTGGCCTGGACGGGCAGGGCGGGTACGCCACGTCCGTCGACGAGATGGCCGTCGACTATCTCGCCCACATCCGCGAGGTGCAGCCGCACGGGCCGTACCAGCTCATGGGCTGGTCGTCCGGTGGCGCGGTGTCCCACGCCATCGCCGGGCTCCTGCGTGACCAGGGGGAGCAGGTGCACCTGCTCGCCATGCTCGACACCACGGTCCCCGGGCCCGACTACACCGATCCGGACACCGACGTGATGTTCCAGGCCCTGCGCTACGTCGGCCTGGAACTGACGCCCGCGGCGGGGGAGGAACCCGACTTTGCCCGGGTGCACGCGTTCCTGCGGGAAATCGACCACCCGCTGGCCGGTCTGGGCGAGCGCAGCCTGGCCGCGCTGCCGGAGGTCCTCGGCCGGCAGACCGCGATGCTGAGAGAGCCGTTCGACCGTGCGGTCGACACCGACCTGCTGTTCTTCACCGCACGGCGCAGCCACCCGGACGAGCCGGACTTCGCATCGAGCTGGCAGCCCCTGATCAAGGGCCGGATCACGGAGATCGAGGTCGACTGCGAACACAATCAGATGACGGAACCGCAGCAGTTGGCGCAGATCGGCCCGGCCCTGCGGGCGAGGCTTCTGCCGGCCGACCGGTGAAGCAGACGTCGTACCGGTGGGATTGGCGGCGCCATATCTGGTTTGTAATTCAACATAATTGAAAGTGGCCGAAGGTGGCCGGAGGTGGCCGGAATTGGTCGCTTATCACAACCGGGCGTCGACAAAAATGCTTGCGTGAGCCGGTGTTGCTGAGAAAGAATCAGCCGTGTCGCAGGTTCCTGCGATGCGGTTGCAAAACGGGGGTTGCGAGGTGAGGTTGCGCTCGTCGCGCTGCTATGGGCTTCTCGCTGCCGGTTGGGCGGTGGCTTTCGCCGGCCTGCATTTCTTCTGGGCCCTCGGCGGGGAAGTGGGGCTGGACGTCTCGTCCGGTGACCGGCTCGCGTCCGAGCGGCCGACCTGGTTCGTGGTCGGCGGGCTCTGGGGAGTGGGCTTTCTCTGCCTCGTCGGCGCCGCGGTGGCGCTCGGCCTGCGGCGGCGCGGTGTGCATGGGCGCCGTTGGCGTGCGCTCCGGTGGCTCGGCGTCGCGATCAGCGCGCTGCTGCTGACCCGGGGACTCGTTGTCGAGGTGCTCCTCATCGCCGGGGCGTCGACCGTCGGCGAGATCAGTGCCGCGCAGAGGTTCTGGACGCTCGCCCTGTGGAACCCCTGGTTCATTCTCGGTGGATTGGTGTTCGGGCTGGCAGCCCGCAGCTTCGGCAAGGGTATGGCGGGCCGGACGCCAGAAAGACGCAGTCATTCACTGACCAGATGACACGGCGTCACAGCATCACATTTATCCGGCGATACGGGGGAGTGACTGTCCCGGATGACGCTTCGCACGGCATCGGATTTCATAGGACAGCTGCGGGAACTTCGGCTGAGTGTCGGGCAGCCTTCCATGCGGCATTTGCAACGGTTGGGAGGACAGACCAGAGCGGCCAACGGTGACGCGGTGGACGCGCTGCCGCGGAGTACGGTTTCCACGGTCCTGCGTGGGAACAAGCTGCCGCGATCGGAGTTCGTCTCCGCGTTCGTGACGGCCTGCCTGGTGTACGGCGGTCAGCCCCCGGAGAAGGTGGCGGAGGAGACCGAGCGCTGGCTCGCCCGTTGGCGAGTCCTGTACGCCGCGGAGGCGAAGGACGGCCCAGAGGGCGAGACCGCCCAGAGTGACCCGGTCTCCGGGACGCCGAAGGCGGGGAGCGTGCCACATCACCTCCCGCTCGACGTGGGGTACCTGGTCGGCCGCGAGGCGGCGCTCGCGGCCGCTGACGAACTGGTCCGGCGGCACCAGAACAGCGTCTTCCTCGTTTCGGGCCCGGTCGGCGTCGGGAAGAGCGCGTTCGCGATCCGGTGGGCGCACAGCATGGTCGACGACTTTCCGGACGGCCGGCTGTACGTCGATCTGAGGGGTGGGCACGGCGCGCTGGACACCGATCAGGCCCTGGGCGTACTGCTCGGCGGGCTGGGTGTGCACGAGAACGACTGCCCGGCGGATCCGCGGCGGCGGGTCGAGCGCTACCGTTCGCTGCTCGCCCATCGCAGAGTGCTCGTCGTCCTCGACAACGCCAGTGACACCGATCAGGTGCGCCCGCTGCTGGCGACCGGGGAGCACTGCCGGACCATCGTCACCAGCCGCAACCGGATGTCGGGGTTGGTGGCCCGGGAGGCCGCGCGTCGGCTGACCCTGGACGTACTCGCTCCGGAGGCGGCGTGCGCGGTGCTGAGCGCCGTCATCGACCGGGAGCACCTGGTGGGTGCGCAGGCCGAGTTGGAGGAACTGGCACGGTTGTGCGGGTATCTTCCGCTCGTGCTGCGGCTGGCCGCCGTGAAGTTCGCCGATCGGCCCGGTCAGGGCTTCAAGCACTTCGTCCGCACCATGCGCGACGACACCCAGTTGCTCTCCCTGGCACTCGACGGCGACCGCGGCAGCTCCGTCCGGGCCGAACTGGAGTTCTCCTACCGGAGGCTCTGTTGCGAGGCGAAACGGTACTTCTGGAAGATGGGTCTCGCCGACGACGCCGGGTTCACGCTGGAGAGCGGAGCGGCGCTCGCCGGGATACCGCTCGCCGAGGCCGACCGGCTGACCGACGTACTGGAGTCGGAGCACCTGGTGACCGAGGTCGGCAGGCGCAAGTTCACCATGCACCGGGTGCTGCAGGCGTTCGCCCGCACCAAGGCGAGGGAACAGGCGGCCTGTGAACCCCGCACGTTAGCGGTGGCGTGAAGCGGAGGGCGCTTCGGCGACGGGCCCCGCCGCTGCGCCGGTGACCACGGCCGCCGGGCGTACCACGGCGATCAGGGATCCCACCGTCAGGATCACCTGGTCGCCGACCCGGCTCTCACCGGACATGAACGCGCCGCCCTCCACCAGCCGTTCGACGCGCACGCGGTGACGGATCACGTCGCCGGGGAACGCGGAACCGGTGAAGGCGCAGTCCCGCAGGCGGCCGACCATCGGCAGACCGTCCCCGGCGGCATCCGGGCTGCCGAGCCAGAGCAGTGCGGCGGACTGCCCGAACGATTCGAGGATCATGGACCGCGGGTAGGCGTACCGCTTCGCCGGCAGGCCGTCGGCCATGTCCTGATAGCACGGCTCACTGCCGGTCACGGCCTTGGAGGTCTCGATGGTGCGGCCGGGGTCGAAGCCGGTGACGCGGTCCACCAGCACCATCGGGTGCCGGACCGGGAGGAGCGCGAGGAGCTGTGCGTACCCGGAGTTCACGAGGTCCCTCCCCGGACGAGTTCGACGGTCGCCTTCGCGACCTGGCCTCCGTCGGCGCGACGGCAGTCGAGCACGGCCCGCAGGGCGCCGGGCCGTCCGGCCGACACCCTGATCAGGAGCCGGAGTTCATCGCCTTCGAGCATCGGCCTGAGCACTCGCGCGGAGTCGAGCGTCCCCAGTTCGAGCCAGTCCTCCCCCGGGCCGCCCGGGCCGAGGTGTGCGGCGAGTGACGGGGAACGGTGGAGCTCGGCACCGACCGCCTGCCGGATGCCGTCGAGCAGGAAGATCGCCGGGTAGAGAGTGACGCCCGGGAAGTGCCCGGCGAGGTAGGGATCGCTGGACCGCACCACCTTGTCCGCCTCGATCAGCAGCTCGTCGCCCTCCGCGCGGGCCGTGATCCGGTCGGCGCCGTCGACCGGGCGGGCGTAGCCCCGCAGCCCGCTCACAGGAACCACACTCCGGCGTAGTCCTTCCAGCGAGCCGCGAGCCGGGCGGTGTCCAGCCTGGTGACGCCTGGCAGCAGGGGAGCGCGGTCCAGGCCGAAGGCCGCCAGCCCCGGCTCGTCGACGTAGACCGCGGCTCCCTTGTCCACCAGCGCGCCGATGGACCGCCGTGGATCGGCGAGGGTGTTCAGCACCGTCGGGCCCACCTGGAGTGCGGGCGGCGGAGCGGCACCGGCCAGTGCGGCGGTCACGCTCGTCCCGCGCAGCACCACGTCCATGCCGCCGAGCTGGTCGCCGAGCATCTCGACGCCGTAGAGCGCGTCGAAGAACTGCGCCTCCGCGCTGCCGCGGTAGCCGCGGTCGATGATGACCAGGTAGGTCACCTAAGCACCTCCGATGTAGACGGTCCGGTGTGCCGCGGCGACGGTCGCCGCCAGCCGGGCGTCGGAGCGCAGCCGGACCTCGGCGATGTGGTCATGGGCACCGCGCTCGGCGCTGCAGGCCGTGCAGACGATCCAGCTGAACCGGCCCTTGTACGCGGTGAGCAGACCCCGGATCAGCGCGCCGGCCGTCGGCGCAGGTGTCGCCGGGTCGCGCAGATCGGCGGGTTTGGTCTCGCCCAGCGAGGACTGGGTCAGCATGGTGTTGTAGCCGCACGCCCAGACCCTGATGGTGCGCTCCCGCTCCAGAACGGCCTGGGCCAGCCGGAACACCGTGGTCAGGGCGTCGGTCGTGTGGGGCGGTGCGGTGAGGACCACCAGCACGTCCCAGGTGCGGCGTTCGACGGTCGCGGCCATGGTCAGTGCCACACCACCCGGGTGCCGGGCTCCAGCAGCCAGTCCGCCAGGTCACCCATGCCGGTGGTCCGCACGCCGGGGGCCAGCGGTGCGGCGTGCAGCGCCCGGTGGGCGAGGGTGAACTCGTCGATCCAGGCCTGCCCACCGGCACCGAGGAACCGCGTCAGCCCGGGGCTCGCCCCGCGGATCCCGAGCGCGACGCCGTCCGCGGCCAGGAACAGGCGCACCCGCTCACCGGCCCCGGCGAGCGCGGCGGCGTCGGCCAGGAAACGATCGGCGGTGTCGCCGGACCGGGTCTCGACGAGCAGATACCGCCCGGCTGCGAGGTCCTGGGTCATGCCGCCGACGCCCGCAGCTTCCGGAGCAGCAGCGCGGAGATGTCGGACATGGTCCGCACGTCGCCGATCTCATGTGATTCGATCTTGACCCTGTAGTGCCGCTCCAGGGTGACGGCCAGCTCCATGGCCAGGAGGGAATCGACGCCGAGGTCGCGGACGAAGTCGATCTCCGGTGTGATCGACTCTCCGTCGACCTCCAGTACATCGGCGATCAGCTCGCGCAGCTCTTCGGAGTCGGGGGTGGCTTCGGCGGTCATGGGGATCCCTTCCGTGGTTCGTCTTCGCGGCGGTCGCGGCGGTCGCGGCGTCAGCCGCAGCCGCCCGCATGGCCGGCGTCGCCGCCGGCCGGTATCGGTTCGGGCACCAGGCCCGCTTCGTCCAGCCAGGTGAGTTCGGCGTCCGGACCCGGTTCCCGGCCCCGGACCTTCGCGACGTAGGCGCGCAACCGGTCGGTGCCGAAGAACTTGTCGTGACCGTGGATGAAGAAGGGGACGCCGAACAGGCCGTCCTTGTACGAGCGGGTCAGCACCTCGGCACCCCGGCGCCGCAGCTCCGGATCATCCGAAGCGCCGGCGACCAGGGCCGGATCCAGGCCGAGTTCGGCGGCGAGTTCGGCCACGACGGCCCGGTCGGTGATGTCCCGGCTCTGCTGCCAGCGGGCGCGGTAGGCCAGTGCCACGTACTCCCGGCCCAGGCCGGCGTCCTCGGCCACCAGGTAGCCGAGGTGGGCGATCTCCCAGTTCGGGTCGCGGTCCACCGGCCAGGTGACGGAGAGGCCGCGGGCCTCGGCAAGGCGACGGGCGTCCTGGAGGATGTAGAAGTTCTTCGCGCGGGACATCTCCACGATCGGCAGCTCGACGCCGTCCTTCTCCAGCAGTGCCTGGGTCTGGCCGTCCGGCTCCCAGAACGGGATCCACTCGATCGCGTCCGCCACGTCGGGGTAGCGGTCCATCAGGTCGCGGTAGGCGAACCACGAGTACGGGCTGCGCAGGGAGAAGTACCAGCGGGGTGGTTTACGGGCCATGTCGGGTGGCCTCCTTTCCGGTAGGGCTCAGAGCGAGATGCCGCCGTCGATCTCCAGCACCGTTCCGGTGATGAAGGCCGCGCGGGGGGAGACCAGGAACGACACCAGGTCCGCCACCTCCTCGGGCCGTCCCGTCCGGCGCAGTGCCGTCGCCTCGACGGCCCGCTTGGCAACCGTTTCGGACAGGCCGGCGGTCATGTCGGTGTCGATGAACCCGGGGGCGACCACGTTCGCGCGGATCCCGTACGGGCCGACCTCCTTGGCCAGCGACCGCGTGAACCCGATGATCCCTGCCTTGGCGGCCGCGTAGTTGGTCTGCCGGGCATTGCCCTGGACTCCGGCGACCGATGACAGATTGACGATCGCCCCGGACCGGCTCTTCATCATCTCGAAGATCGTGGAGCGGCAGACGTTGTACATGCCGTCGAGGTTGATGTCGAGGACGGTGTGCCAGTCCTCGTCCGGCATCAGCACCAGTGCGCTGTCCCTGGTCACACCCGCGGACGTCACCACGGCGTCGACCGGGCCGAGCTCGTCCGCCGTGTCGCGCACCCAGGCGCGTACGGCCTCCGCGTCGGTCACGTCGACCCGGGTGGCGACCGCGCGCCTGCCCAGCTCGCCGATCTCCTTCTCCAGCTCCCGGGCCGGCTCCTCGCCGCTGACGTAGCAGAACGCGACGTCGTGGCCGTCCTCGGCCAGGCGGCGCACCACCGCCCGGCCGATGCCACGGGAGCCGCCGCTCACCAGCGCGACCGGTGACGGGGTTTCAGGCATGGGTACTCCTCGCTGCCTTGCTGATGCGGAAAAGGGCACAGCCGAGCACGTTGTCGCGGTCGGCCGACAGCACCACCGCTACGCGCCCGGCGGCGGCGGGGTCCTGTTCGGCCGCGGCCAGCACGGACGCGATCTGGAACGGTGCCGCCGCGGCACCGGCGTCTCCCCAGGACTCCTCGCCGCGCAGGATCAGCGGGGCGTGCCCGTCGAGGTGGATCCCGGTCTGCCCGACCGCGGGGGACACGGCCCACACATCCGCCGGGGTGATCCCGGCGCGTGCCAGGGCGCGGGAGAGGCAGTCCGCCAGCGCGGTGTCCCGCTCGCCCTCGCCGAACACCCCGAGGGTGACGCCGAGGACCTCGGCGAGCACCGTGCCGTCCGGGGGCGCGGCGGGTTCCATGAGCAGCAGTGAGCAGCCCTCGCCGAGCGCGGTCGGCCGGTCCGGATCGCCGGCCAGGTGTTCCAGCCAGCCCCGGTCCTGGGTGAGTTCCTCCGCGCCGCCGCAGAGCACCGAGCGCGCGCGACCGGAGGAGAGCAGGCGCAGGGCGTAGCGCAGCGCGAACAGCCCGGCGGCTCTGCCGCCCGCGACGGTCGCGTTGGGGCCCTTGAGGTTGTGCCGGATGGCGCACTGCGCGGCGGAGCTGTTCATGATGGCGTTGGGGATCCGCGGCGTGTCGATGTGGAACGGCATCGCGCGGGTGTGTGTGTCCCGGGTGATGTCCATCATGCTCCGGTTGCTGCCGGCGGTGGTGCCGAGCACGAGCGCAGCCCACTCACCGGCGGCGACCTCGCGATGGCGGCTGTCCGCGCCGAGCAGTTCGTCGGCCGCGGCCGCGGTGAGGGCCGAGACCCGGTCCATCGACCGGGTGCCCTTGCGCCCCAGCACCTCCGCGGTGACGAAACCCGGTACCGGCGCGACCCGCTGCCGCGGGACGGGCCACGTCTCGGGCCGGGTCACCGCGGACGTCCCCGCCGCGACGCCGGCCGCGAAGGCCCTCCGGCCGAGGCCGAAGGGCGAGACGGCGGACCAGGCGGTGATGACGGGCGCCGTCACGACTCCTCACCGGGCAGGCCCTTGAGGGCGCGGTCGATCCGGTCGTCCCAGGTGACGACCCGTGCCTGGTTGCCGTTCTCCACGACGCCGTAGCCGTGGGTGATCACACCCGTGGCAACCCGGGCCAGCCGGCCGTCACGCACCACGTAGCAGTCCATGCGCGCGGTGTAGAGCAGGTTCTTGAAGAAGCTCTCGACCGTGTAGACGGTGTAGAGGTCCTCTTCGAGCAGGGCCTCGCCGAGTATCTCGATCCGGGAGTGGGTGACCGCCGGGATCCAGTTGCGCTCGGCGAGCTGTGCCCCGATGGAGATGCCGCGGGCGTCGACGAAGCGGTGCTTGGCCTCCTCCATCTGCCGCAGATACGCCGACATGTGCATCCGGCTGAAGTAGTGCACGTACGGGTAGGGGATGCGGAACTTCCAGCCGTAGCCGTTGCGCCCGGCCAGGAGCTGGTCGAGCACGGGGTCCCGATCGGCCGTGCCGCCGGAACGCAGCTCCCCGTCCGTGTCCGGGACGGCCTCACCGGGTTCCGGGGTGCCCAGAGTGGCCACGGTGAAGCGGTCGAGCGCGGCGGGGGCGGGCACCCGGCCGGGCAGCCGCCGGTCGTCCTCGTCCCGGCGCAACACGGCGGCCGCCGAAGCGGTGACGATCTTCTTCGGCTCGCCGTCGCGGAGCACGGTGATGGCCACCTTGAACCGGAACGCGGTGTCGTCGTCGCCCGTCACCGGCTTCACCTCGAGTACGGCCTCGTCGTCGACGAACACCCCGCCGCGCAGCCGGGCTTCCAGCTCGACGAGGTCGAAACCGAGGCCGTACTTCTCGTAGAGCCCGCCGACCGGCAGTTCCTGCCGCCGGAAGTGCTCGATCACCGCCTTCTCCACGAGGTAGTTGACGTGCTTGAAGCCGATGTACGTGCCGATGTTCGCGCCCTCGTACCCGGGCGTGAGGGAGACCGTGGTGGTCTGCGTGACCACGTTCTTGACCGCGGTGTCGATGTCAGCCATCAGATTCGCTCCACTAGCGTTGAACGGGGCCGTTCCCCGGCCGCTTCGGGGGCGGCGGAGATACGGCGCAGGAAGCCGCCGAGCGCGTCGGCGAACCGTGCCGGCTGCTCGGCCATCGGGAAGTGCCCGGTCCCCTCGACCGTGTGCAGGGCCGCCGCGGGCATCCGGGCGACCAGGTCCTGCGCCTCGCCGGTCACCGCGATGCGGTCGTCGGCACCGGACACGACCAGCGCGGGCGTGCGCACCTCCGCGGTACGCAGCCACGGCGTGCGCAGGTACAGCTCGAAGAACCGCGACCAGCCGTAGGGGCCGATCGTCGTGCACAGCCGCTCCGCGAGGACACGGTGCAGCGCCGGCTTCGACCGCGGCCCGGCCGCCACCCGGATGCCCTCCTCCATGGTGCGGACGAACTGTTCCGGGAGCGCCGCCATGGTGTCCCAGTCGAAGTCCTCCGGCCTGGGCCGGAAGAAGGGGGACACCAGCACCATGCCCTTGAGCCGGTGCCCGGTGCGCGCGGACGCACCGCAGACCAGGTCGAGCAGCAGCATGGCGGAGAAGGAGTGCGCCACCACGACGTCGGCCGGGCCCACGGTGTCCGCCAGCTCCTCCAGCGTCTCGGCGAGCCATGACGAGGACTCGAGGCGGTGCGCCCAGTCGGGCGGGCCTGTGCCGCGCCACGGCAGTTCGGCCGTGTGGAGCTCGGCTCGGCGCAGCTCCGGGCGCTGCGGCGCGAGCGCGATCAGCCGTTCCCAGACGGTGCCGCTGTCCGCCATGCCGTGCAGGAGCAGCACCCGGGGTCCGGCTCCGTCGCTGATCGTCCGCTGCCGGAGCAGCACGGGCCTGACGCCGCTGGGCGGGAATGCCGCGTTCACGCGCGGCCCACCCCGCCCCCGGTCACCACGCCGCCCGGTGCGGTGAGGACGAGCCCGGCGACCGCGTCGTCGGCGTCCGTACCCGCCACCGCGTACAGCGGGCCGCTGCCACCGCCGGCGAAGTGACCCACCGCGGCGGCGCACTGGAGGACCCCGAGCGCGCCGGAGGCCGGGCCCCAGCGGTCCTCGAGATCGTGCCGGGGCACGCCGGACAGGACGTCCGCCGGTGTGTGCCGCGGCGGGAGCCAGGCCCGTGGGACGCCGCCGAGCGCGGCGACGCAGTCGGCCAGGGAGCCGGTGCGGACGTAGCCGTCCAACCCGGCGAGTACCGGGGCGTCGCGCTCGGCCGCGCCCGCCGCGGACTCCAGCACCAGCGCCGCGGCGCCGTCGAACGGATGCTCGTGCCCGGTCAGGCGGCGGACGACGTCGTTGGCCGGCTCGGCGCCGACCACCAGGACGTACCGTGCGCGGCCGCCCGACAGCAGGACCGTGGCCCAGTGCACCGCGTCGAGACCGGAGGTCGGACCGTTGCACACCATCAGGTTCGGGCCGCGCAGGCCGAACCGGATCGCGATCTCGGAGGCGGTGACGTTGCTGGACAGCCGCGGCGCGTAGACCGGGCTGAGGAGGCGGGTGCCGCCGTCGGCCGCGATGGTGGTGGCGACCTCGCACACCGAGTCCAGGTTGCCGAAGTTCGAGCTGACGACGACCGCGACCGACTCGGCGGGCACCAGCAGCTCGGCGGCCACGGCCGGGGCGCCGCTGCCGGCGGACGTCAGCCGCGCGTCGCCGGTCATCAGGCCGGCGGCGTTCAGCGCGTCCCGTGCGGCGCAGAGCGCGAGCCGGGTCGCCTGATCCAGGTACCGCAGACCCTTCTTGCCGATCCGGGCCGCCGGATCGACCGGCGCCGCGCCCTCGGCGGTGCGCAAGGTGAGTTCCGTGGCGGCCGACGCGCCTGGCACGGCCAGGCCGACGCCGGTGGCGACCGCGGTCATCGCCGGCCGGCCACGAGTGCGACCGCGTTGACACCGCCGAAGCCGAAGGCGTTGACCTGCGCCAGCGCCAGGTCCGCCGGTGCGGCCGCGTCCCGTACGATCCGGAACCCGCCGGCCTCCTCGATCGGTTCGTTCAGGCCGAGCGTCGGCGGGACCAGGCCGTCCGCCATGGCGCGCAGGGCGACGATCAGGCTGTGCAGTCCGGAGGCTCCGGACGTGTGGCCGGTCATCGACTTCATTGCGGTCATCAGTGCCTTTTCGGGGGCGGGGCCGAACACCGCCCGGAGGGCCCGGGCTTCGGCGGCATCGTTGGCGTGGGTTCCCGTGCCGTGCAGCATCACCAGGTCGATGTCCTCAGGCCTGGCGCCGGCCCTGCGGTGCGCCTCGCGCATCGCGGCGGCGATGCTCCCGGCATCCGGGGCGGTGGTGTGGTGGGCGTCGCAGTTGACGGCGACGCCCCGCACCCGGCCGGGGGCCGGGCGGTCCGGGTCCTCGGTGCGGCGCAGCACCACGGCCGAGGCGCCTTCGCCGAGGACCGTGCCCATCCGGTCCCGGTCGAAGGGGCGCACGGTGTCCGGTGCCACCGACTGGAGCCGGTCGGCGATCCCCACCATGCTCTCGGTGACGGTGTCGACGCCGGCCACGATCACGGTCTCGGCGCCGGCGGCCAGCAGGTCGGTGCCCATCGCCAGTGCGTAGAGCGACGCCGAGCAGGCGTTCGAGATGGTGTGGGTCATGGTCGCGCCGAAGCGCTCCCGCAGCGCGGTGCCGAAGTGCAGTTCCCCGGGCGGGTACGGGACACCGTCCCGGGCCCACAACTCGACCGAGCGCAGCTCTCGGAGGCCGGTGCCGACCAGGACCGGGATGTCTCCCAGCCGCTCGTCCAGCCCTGCCTCGGAGACCGCCTGCGAGACCGCCTCGAGGAGGAAGGCGGTGGCCCGGCCCGGTACGTCGCCGGCGTGGCCGCGGTCATCGATCTCGTACAGCCGGTCGCCGGTGTAGTACGAGCGCTCGAAACCCCGCATCGGATGCAGGCCGGACGTGCCCGCGCACAGGGAATCGAAGATCTCGGCCGGGGACCGGCCGATGGCGGCCACCGCGCCGGTTCCGGCGATCGGCCAGCCTGCGTGCTCGTTCAACGGGACTCCTCGTATCGGCCCAGGACCGCGACCGCGTTGTTGCCCCCGAAGCCGAGGCCGTTGTTCTGCACGATCCGCAGGTCGGCCTCGACGGCGTGATTGGGCACGCAGTCGATCGGGCACTCCGGGTCCGTGCGGTGGTGGTTGATGGTCGGCGGAATGAACCTGTGGGTGATCGCCAGCGCACAGGCGATCGCGGCCAGCGCGCTCGCCGCGCCCATGGTGTGCCCGAGCATCGACTTGACGGACACGGTGCGCGGCGGCCGGTCTCCGTAGACCTCCCGGATCGCCTGGGACTCGGTGATGTCGTTGGCCTTCGTGCCGGTGCCGTGCGCCGAGATGAGGTCGACCTCGTGCGGCTTCACGCCGGCGTTCTCCAGCGCGAGCTCCATCACCCGGGCCACGCTGGAGCCGTCCGGCGCGACCTGGTGGTAGGCGTCACAGTTGAGGCCGTAGCCGAGCACCTCGGCGTAGATCCGGGCCCCGCGGGCGAGTGCCGACTCCAGATCCTCCAGCACCAGGACACCGGCGCCCTCGCCGGTGAGGATGCCGTTGCGGTCGACGTCGAAGGGGCGGCAGCGGTCGGGGGCGATGGTGCCCAGCCGGTAGAACCCGGCGAAGGTCTTGCGGCACATGGCGTCGGCGCCGCCGCAGAGAGCGAAGTCGGCGTCCCCGGAGCGGACCGCGTCGTAGCCGTAGCCGATGGCGTAGTTCCCGGCGGCGCAGGCGGTGGGGATGGTCACCGCCTCCACGTCCCGCAGGCCCAGCTCCAGGGCCACGGCCGAGGACAGCCGGGCGGCCCGGAGCCGGCGGGCGACCCGGGGGTCCATGGCCGCGGGGCCGTGCGCCAGCTCGGTCTCCACCAGCTCGTCGAGGTCCCGTGACTCGCCGTCGGTGGTGCCGATGGAGACCACGCCGGGCCGCTCGCGCAGCGCCCGGAGGTCGAGTCCGGCATCCGCGACGGCCATCCGCGCCGCGGACACCGAGAACCGGCTCGCGGGCCCCAGCGAGTCGACGGGCAGGTTCCGGATCCAGGCCGCCGCGTCGAACGCGTCGATCCCACAGCCGGTGGAGTGCTCGAAACCGGCGGTGTCGAACACCGTGATCGGCCCCGCACCGCTGCGCCCGGCCCGCAGCCCGGCGGTGAACTCCTCGACCCCGGTCCCGATGCTCGACAGCACTCCCAGCCCGGTCAGGACCACCCGCCTGTCAGGTGACGCCATCAGCTCCTCATTCCTGTGCGGGGACTACTGCTTCGCCCAGCCCGCGGTTTCGGCGACCACGTCGTAGACACCCCGAAGATTCGTCATCCGCGCGAGTTCGGCCTGGTCGATGACCACTCCGAACTCGCGCTCCAGCGAACCCAGGATCTCGATGGCACGCAGCGAGTCGGCGCCGTACTCCTCATTGAACAGGCCCTCGTCCGTGACCTCGTCCTCTTCGAGCTCGAGGATTTCGCAGACGATTTCTTTAATCTTGGCGAAATGGGCGTCGGTGGTCGTTGTCACGGTGGTGGCCTCTTTCTCCGGCAAGCGAGTCGAGCATTGGTTCAGTAGTTCAGATCTCATGCGTACGGACGCTGTCCCGCAAGGTTGTGGACGGCACGGGACGGAACGAGACAGCCGCTTCGCGTATCCCGCCCGAGCAGCCGTGGTCTAGTGTGATCGGCGGGCTATGCGGGGGAGTTGTGCCGCACCACCGAGGCGACGGGGGAAACAGGTCGCGATGACTGATGAATACGAGCGCCGAAAGGCCATACGTCAGCAAAAGGCCAGGGAATGGCAACCCGGTGAACCTTTGCCGGTCATTGCATATACGGAGGAGGAGGACGCCCTCTGGGAGACGGTCACCGCCAAACTGAGTTCACTGCACGAGGAAGTGGCGTGCGCGAACTACCGGCGGGCCGCCGAGGCGGTCGTCCTGGAGCGGCGGCGGGTTCCGCAACTGGCCGAGGTCTCCCCGGTGCTGACCGAGCTGACCGGTTTCCACCTGAGGCCCGCCGAAGGCACCGTCCCGGCGGCGCGGTTCCTCGGCACGTTCGCGGACAGCGGGTTCCACGCGACGCAGTACCTGCGGCGGCCCGAGTCGCCCTACCACTCCCCGGAACCGGACGTCCTGCACGAACTCGTCGGCCACGCCGTGATGTTGGGTGACCCCGTCTTCGCGGACCTGTACCGGAGCTTCGGAGAGGCCGCCCGCCGGGTGTCCGCACCTGATGCCATGCGGGACCTGGTCCACGTCTTCTGGTTCGCCATGGAGACCGGTGTCGTGTACGAGGACGGCCGTCCCCGCGTGTGCGGTGCGGCCCTGCTGTCCTCGGTCGCGGAGATGGAGTCGCTGGACAAGGTGGAGCTGCGGGCGTTCGACACCGCCGACATCGTGGCGCAGGACTTCGACGACACGGACTGCATGCCGGTGCTCTTCGCCGCCGAATCGATCGACCACCTGGTCGCCGAGGTGCAGCGCTTCTTGACCCGGCTGTGACCTTCCCGGCCGGCCGACATCACACCGAGAGGACGACATGAGGATCCAGGTCAGCATCACCGAGGAGCTCCAGGACTACATCGCGGACGTCTCGCTGTCCGAACCGGCGCCGCTGAGCGAGCTGCGGGAGGAGACGTCGAGGCTCGACGAGCGCAATATGCAGATCTCGCCCGAGCAAGGCCAGTTCCTGTCCGTGCTGCTCCGGGCCATCTGCGCGAAGCGGACCCTGGAGGTCGGGGTCTTCACCGGCTACAGCCTGCTGCGCACGGCGCTGACCCTGCCCGCCGACGGCCGTGTCACGGCCTGCGACATCAGCGAGGAGTGGGCGAGGACCGCGCTCGGGCACTGCGAGCGGGCGGGCGTCGCGGACAAGGTGGACCTCCGGATCGGCGACGCCCGGGAGAGCCTGGCCGCGCTCGTCGAGGAGGAGGGTGCGGCCGGCGCCTACGACTTCGTGTTCCTGGACGCGGACAAGGAAGGCTACGAGACCTACTACGAGTACGGTCTGACCCTGCTGCGGCCGGGCGGCCTGCTGGCCGCGGACAACGTGCTGTGGTCCGGGCTGGTCGTGGACGAGTCGGTCCAGGACGACGAGACGCGGGCGCTGCGCGCCTTCAACGCGAAGCTACGCGAGGACGACCGGGTCGACCTGTGCATGCTGCCGTTCGCCGACGGCCTGACGCTCGCCGTGAAGCGCTGACCTCCCCCCGCTCCTTCCGGCCTCAGTCCACCTTGGCCAGTCCGCGCGCGTCCCGCCTCGCGGCACCCCGGGAGACGGCGAGCGGGTCCCATCCCGCGGCGCGCGCGGGCAGCCGGCCCGGGTCGCCGAAGACCGCGCCGGCGTGCGCCTCGGTCAGCAGCGGCCGGCCGAGGATCCGGGACGCGCAGGCCGTTCCGCCGACCATGACGCCCGTGATGCCGCTGCCGTAGCGGGTGCTCTGCCCGACGACGTGCAGGCCCTTGACGCCGGTGGAGGTGTCCGGCCGGGCGCCGGCGGCGCCCCAGGTGGCCAGGCCGAACGGGGATCCGCCGGTGGAGAGCGTGTACCGCTCCTGGGTCAGCGGCGTGGCCAGCTCCAGGTGGGTGATGTGGTCCCGGAACGGCCCCAGCACCCGCTCACCGGCCCGCAGCACCGCGTCGGTGAAGCGCTTCTTCTCCGCCAGGTAGGCGGGCTCGCGGCGGTAGCGGCCGCCTTCGGCCGGTCCGCGCGTGACGCCCCAGTGCCGGTAGCCCGGCGGGCACATCGTCATCAGTTGGAAGTTCGCGTGTCCGGGCGGGCAGAGGTGCCGCGCGCCCGGCTCCTTGAGCGAGGCGAACGAGATGAAGAGGAAACGCACGTCGTCGGGCTGTTCCCCCGAGTACAGCCCCCGGTACAGCTCGCCGATGTCCTCCTGCGCGTACCACCAGATGTTGGCCTCGGCCTGTCGGGCCGGCGGCCGGTCGAGGGCGACGTAGACGGTCGCGAAGGGCAGCCCCACCGTCGCCTCCCGCGTCGCGCGGACGATCTGCGGGCTGAAGTGCTCGGAGCCGACCAGGTCCAGCACCGTGCGCCGGTAGTCGGCGCCGGAGATCACCAGCGGTGCACCGAGCGACGTCCCGTCCGCCAGGCGCACGCCGGTGACCGTGCGCTCCGCGACGTCGATCGAGGTGACCCGGCTGCGGGTGCGGAGTTCGCCGCCGTGCGCCTCCAGGACCTCGATCAGCGTCGCGGCCAGCACCTGGCCTCCGCCGACCGGGACATAGGCGCCTCGTATGTAGTGGTCGGTCACCATGGCGTGGGTGGCCACCGTCGCGACGTCGGGACCCATGCCGTAGTTCGGCGACTGGGCGGCGAGCACCGTACGGGCCCGGGTGGACAGCCCGCAGTGGTCGAACAGCTCGGTCAGCGGCCTTCGGCCCCAGGCCCGAACGTGCTCGGTGCCGGCGGCGATCCGCGGCAGATCGGCATCGGTGAGCAGCGCCCAGCGTTGCTCGCCGCCGACGGCCCGGCAGATCCTGGTGAACGTGCGCAGGCCCTCCGCGTCCTGGGGCAGTGCCCGCTCCAGCCGGGTCAGGTACGTGTCCCAGTCGGCGGGCACGTCGAGGGTCAGCCCGGGGATCAGGATCTGGTCGAAGCAGTCGCGGTCCAGCTCGCGGAACCGTACCCGGTCGCCGGCGCCGAGGCCGGACAGGATGGCCGGGATGATGCCGTCGGGTCCGCAGTCGCCCAGGTAGTGCACGCCGACGTCGAACTCGTAGGCACGGCGACGGCGGAAGACATGGCTGTTCCCGCCCGCCCAGTCGTGCTGTTCGAGCACGAGCACGCGCCGTCCCGCGGCGGCGAGATGGGCGGCGCAGGTCAGGCTGCCGAGGCCGCCCCCCACGACGATGGCGTCCCACTGCTCTTCGGTGTTGGTTCTGGTCAAGGAGTCCTCGCCGGGTAGTGGTCAGCGTGCGGGATACGGCCGCAACAGCGCGCAGCCGAGGGTGCCGTCGTCGTCGACTGCGGTCACCAGCGCCAGACGGCCGGCCAGCGCCGGGTCCTCCTCGGCCCTGACGAGCACGGCGAGTACCTGGAAGGAGGCCGCGGCGGCGGCCGCGTCGCCGATCAGTCCGGTGCAGTCGACCCGCGCGGGCGGCTGCCGGCCGAACAGGTCGAGGAGCGCGGCCCGTTCCGGACCGTCCGCCGCGCCCGGGGCGGCGAGCGCGATGTCCGCGGGCCGGGCTCCGGCCCGCTCCAGCGCTCGGCGCAGACAGCGGAGCAGGATCGCCGGGATCTCCCCGGGGTCCTCGGACACGCCGAACTCCAGCGCGACGACCTCCGCAAGACCGTCCCGCTCGGCGACGGCGGAGCCGGCCGGCTCCAGCCGCAGAACCGCCGCCCCCTCGCCGAGGACCGTGTCGTCCGGACCGCCCCGGCCGTGGTGGTGCAGCCGCGCCCGCGCGTCGGAGTACTCCTCGGCGCCGCCGCAGAACAGCGTCCCCGCGCGGCCGCCGGCCTGCAGTCGACGCGCGTAGTTCAGGGCCAGGAGACCGGCCGCGCGACCGCCGGCGACCGTCGCGTTCGGGCCCTTGAGCCCGTGCCGGATCGCGCACTGGCCGGCCGCGCAGTTCATCACCGTGTTGGGGAAGCGAGCCGGGTCGACGTAGAACGGCCGTTCGCCGTCGAGCGAGCTGCGGGTGAAGTCCATCGTGGACTGCACACTGCCGGTGGTGCCGAGCACCAGGCCGGGACTCGGGCCCCCGGCAGGGGTGCCGGACGCGTCCGTCCGGGCGGCGAGTTCTCCCACCGCCGCGACCGACAGCGCGGTGACCCGGTCCATCGAGCGGGTGCCCTTCCTGCCGAGCACGGTCCGGGCGTCGAAGTCCGGGACCAGCCGGCCGGGCGGGTACGGGGCGGTCCCGGCCGACGAGACGGGGGCCGGGACGCCGTTGCGCAGCCCGGCCCGGAAGGCGTCCGCGCCCAACCCGAACGGTGAGATCGCCGACCATGCCGTGATGACGGGTCGCATGCCGGTCATGCTGCTCCTTCGTCGTAGCGGCCGAAGACGACCACCGCGTTGTTGCCACCGAAGGCGAGTCCGTTGTTCTGCACGATCCGCAGGTCCGCGGGCACCGACTCGTTGGGCACGCAGTCGAGACCGCACTCGGGGTCGGTCGTGGTGTGGTTGACGGTCGGCGGGATGAAGCCGTGCTCCAGGGCCATCGTGCAGCCGATCGCGGCCAGCGCGCTGGCCGCGCCCATGGTGTGCCCGAGCATCGACTTCATCGACACCGTGCGGGGCGGCCGGTCGCCGAAGACCGCGTGGATCGCCCTCGCCTCGGTGCTGTCGTTGGCCTTCGTACCGGTGCCGTGCGCCGAGATGAGGTCCACCTCGTCCGGCGTGACGCCCGCGTCGGCGACCGCCAGCCGCATGCAGTCGGCGACGCCCTCCTCGAGCGGCGCGACCTGGTGGTACGCGTCGCAGTTGAGGCCGTATCCCAGTACCTCGGCGTGGATCCGGGCGCCCCGGGCGAGGGCCGACTCCAGGCTCTCCAGCACCAGGATCCCTGCACCCTCGCCGGTGAGGATGCCCTTGCGGTGGAGGTCGAAGGGGCGGCAGCGGTCGGGGGCGATGGTGCCGAGCCGGTAGAAACCGGCGAAGGTCTTGAGGCAGACAGCGTCCGCGCCACCGCAGAAGGCCAGGTCGGCGTCGCCCGCGCGGATGGCGTCGAGCCCGTGGCCGATCGCGTAGTTGCCGGCGGCGCACGCCGTCGGGATGGTCACCGCCTCGGCGTCGGCGAGCGCGAACTCGCGGGCGACGGACGTCGACAGCCGTGAGGCGGAGGCGCGGCGGGCGATCCGCGGGGCCGTCGCACCCGGTTCCGCGACGTCCTGGGCCACCAGCCGGTCGAGGTCGCGGGTCTCGCCGTCGGTGGTGCCGACGGCCACCAGGACCCGGCTCGCGTCCAGCACCCGCGGGCTCAGCCCGGCGTGGTCCGCGGCCATCCTGGCGGCGGAGACGGCGAAGCGGGCCGCCCGGCCCAGCTCTCCCGGGTCGAGCCGTTCGATCCAGCGCTCCGGTTCGAACCCGGTTATCTCGCAGCCATTGGCGTGCTCGAAGCCGGTGGTGTCGAACGCGGATATGGGCCGGACCTCGCTGCGGCCGGCGCGCAGCCCGGCGAGGAATTCGGAGACCGAGGCGCCGATGCTGGAAACCGCGCCGAGCCCGGTGATCACTACCCGCCGGCCGGATTTTCTCGTTTTCCCAGCAAGCAATGCACGACCCCAATTCGGAAGGGAAAAGCAATTCAGGTCCGCCCGGCAGACTACAAGCCGGGATCCCGGCGGGTACACCACCTGCCGTGTCTCATTCCGTCCCGTCCTGTCCTCCCGCTTGCCGGGACACGGCCGCGCGGGCAAGTCTGCAGTCAGAGCGCGCCGATGCGATAGGGAGTGGTCTCATGACGAATCCGTTCGACGACGACGAGGCGGTCTTCTCCGTCTTGGTGAACGACGAAGGCCAGTATTCCCTCTGGCCGGTATTCGCCGATGTTCCGGATGGCTGGACCGTGGAGCTCGCCGAGAGCAGCAGAAAGGATTGCCTGGCCTACATCGAGGAGAACTGGACCGATATGCGGCCGAAGAGCCTGCGCGAAGCCGCCTGACGTCCGCCGCCCTGGACCACCGGCCACTACCCCGGGAATGAAAATGAGCAACATCGGCGGTGACCTGCTGCCGCTGTCCGCCGCGCAGCGCGGAATCTGGTACGGACATCACATGGATTCCAGCGGCCGACGCTATCGGATCGCGGAATACTTCGACATCCGCGGCCCCGTCGACCCCGAGGTGTTCGCTGCCGGCTGGCGCCAGGTCGTCGAGGAGACCGAGGCGCTGCGCGTCCGGTTCACCGAAGAGGCGGACGGGCCACGGCAGTTCGTCGACGGCGCGGAGGCCGCGGCCGTGGAGGTCGTGGACGTCTCCGCGCTGCCGGACCCCGCGGGCACCGCGCTGGAGCGGATGCGCGCCGACCTGGACCGGCCGGTCGAGCTGTCCCGCGGTCCGCTGCACACCGTGCTGCTGTTCAAGCTGGCCGCGGACCACTGGCAGTGGTACTTCCAGTTCCACCACGTCGCCATGGACGGCTACAGCGGGGCTCTGGTGGTCCGCCGCGTGGCCGAGGTGTACTCGGCGCTCGTCGCCGGCGAACCGGCCGACCGGTCGGACCCGCTGCCGCTGCGCGGCCTGCTCGACGAGGAGAGCGACTACCGCGCCTCCGACTCCTTCGCCGCCGACCAGGAGTACTGGCGTGCCCAGCTGACCGGCCGGCCGGACCCGGTGACCCTGGCCGAGCGGTCCTCCGGCGCGACCGGCGAGCCGGTGCGCTGCTCGGTGGAGCTCGGGGCGGACCTCCAGCGGCGGCTGACCGAGTCCACCGGGCGGGCGCTGCCCACCGTCGTGCTCACCGCCGTGGCCGCCTATCTGCACCGGCTGAGCGGAGCGCAGGACCTCGTGCTCGGACTGCCGGTGACGGCACGGCCGGGCACCGGCCCCCGGACCGCCGGGATGGTGTCCAACCTGCTGCCGCTGCGGCTGACCGTGACCAGTGGGCTCAGCTGCGCCGACCTCGCCCGGCACGTGCTGTCCCGCGCCCGTGAGGCACTGCGCCACCAGCGCTACCGCTACGAGGACATGCGCCGCGACCAGCGGCTGTCCCTGGAGGACGAATCACTGGTCGGCCCCGTGGTCAACGTTCTGCCGTTCAGTTACGACCGCGGCTTCGGCGGTCACCCGATGACCTCCCACAACCTCGCGGGCGGACTGGTCGAGGACCTGTCGATCACGGTCTACGACCGTGGCGAGGGACAGGGGCTGCGCGTCGACTTCGACGCGAGCGCCCTGTACCGGCGGGAAGACCTCCTGACCCACCAGCGCGGTCTGCTGCGCGTGCTGCAGGCGATGGCGGACGACCCGGGGGTGGAGGTGGGCCGGATCGAGCTGCTCGACGAGGCGGAACGCCGGCGGGTGCTGCGCGAGTGGAACGACACGGCCCGCGAGCACCCGGCGGCGACCTGGCCCGCGCTCTTCGAGGCACAGGCCGCCGCGACCCCGGACGCGACCGCGGTCGTCTTCGAGGACACCGAGCTGAGCTACGCCCGTCTGAACCGCCGTGCCAACCGGCTCGCCCGCTCGCTGGTCGCCTCCGGAATCGGCCCCGAGAGCGTGGTGGCACTGGCACTGCCGCGCTCGGTCGAGCTGATCACCGCCATGCTCGCGGTCGCCAAGGCGGGCGGCGCGTACCTCCCGCTCGATCTGGAACACCCGGCGGAGCGGATCGCCTTCATGTGCGCGGACGCCGCGCCCGCCTGTGTCGTCGTCGGCGAGCAGAGCCCGGCGGGCCTGCCCGGCGACCTGCCCCGGATCACGCTCGACGGCCGGTCCGGCACCCACCGGGACACCGGCCCGGCCGAGGACCTCACCGACACCGACCGGCTCGCCCCGCTGCTGCCGGACCACCCGGCGTACGTCGTCTACACGTCCGGCTCCACAGGCCGCCCGAAGGGCGTCGTCGTCACCCATGCCGGTGTGGCGTCGCTCGCCTTCGGGCAGATCGCCCGGCTGGGAGTGGACGAGCGCAGCCGGGTGCTCCAGTTCGCGTCCCCCAGCTTCGACGCGGCGTTCTCCGAGGTGTCGATGGCCCTGCTGTCCGGAGCCGCACTCGTCCTCGCGCGCGCCGAACAGCTCGTCCCGGGTGCCACCCTGACCGAGCTGGCCGCCAGGCACGCCCTGACCCATGTGACCCTGCCGCCCGCCGTCCTCTCCGCGATGCGGCAGGATGAACTGCCCGCGGACCTGACCCTCAACCTGGCCGGTGAGGCGTGCCCGGCCGAGGTCGTCGCCGCCTGGTCGCCCGGCCGCCTCGTGCTCAACGCCTACGGCCCGACCGAGGCCACGGTCTGCGCGACCATGTCGGACCCCCTGTCCGGCAGCCGTACGCCGCCGATCGGCCGCCCGATCGACAACATGCGCGTGCTCGTGCTGGACGGCGCGCTGCGCCCGGTGCCCGCGGGGGTCGCCGGCGAGCTGTACCTGTCCGGTCCGGGACTGGCGCGGGGCTATCGGGCCCGGCCGGCGCTGACCGCGCAGCGGTTCGTCGCCTGCCCGGCCGAGGCCGCCACGGTGCCGGGCGAACGGATGTACCGGACGGGTGACCTCGTCCGGTGGCGTACCGACGGCCAGCTCGAATTCCTCGGCCGCGCCGACGACCAGATCAAGATCCGCGGCTTCCGCATCGAACCGGGCGAGATCGAGTCCGTGCTGGCGGCCGGCGACGCCGTGCGCGAGGCCGCCGTGATCGCCCGCGAGGACGTCCCCGGAGAGCGGCGCCTGGTCGCCTACGTCGTGCCGCACGAGGGGCGGACCATCGACCCCGCGGCGGCCCGGAGGTCGGTCGGCGCGTTCCTGCCCCGGCACATGGTGCCCGCGGCGGTCGTCGTCCTCGACCGGCTCCCGCTGACCCCCAACGGAAAGCTGGACCGCCGCGCGCTGCCCGCCGCCAGGTTCGCCGGCACCGGTACGGGCCGTGCCCCGCGCAGTCCGCGCGAGGAGATCCTGTGCGGCCTGTTCGCGGACGTCACCGGTGCGGCCAAGGTGCACATCGACGACCACTTCTTCGACCTCGGCGGGCACTCGCTGCTCGCCACGAAGCTGGTGGCCAGGATCAGGCCGGCCTTCGGCGTGGAACTCACCGTCCGCGACGTCTTCGGCGCACCCACGGTGGCGGAGCTCGCGCGGCGGCTGGACGAGGTCGGCGGTTCACCGCGGCCCGCCGTCACCCGTGCGCAGCGGCCCGAACGGCTGCCGCTGTCCTTCGCCCAGCGCCGACTGTGGTTTCTCGGCCAGATGGAGGGCCGGAGCGCGACGTACAACATGCCGGCCGTGCTGCGGCTGACCGGCGAGCTCGACCGCGGGGCACTGGCCGCGGCGCTCGGTGACCTGACCGACCGGCACGAGACGCTGCGGACCGTGTTCGGCGAGGTCGACGGGGTGCCGTTCCAGCGGGTGCTCGACGTCCGGCCCGAACTGCCGTGCACCGACGTCACCCGGCAGGGGCTGGACGCCGAGGTCGCCCGGTTCTGCGGCCGGGAGTTCGACCTGGCCGTCGATCCGCCGCTGCGGGCGCGGCTCTTCGCGCTGTCCCCGACCGAGCACGTACTCGCCCTGGTGATCCACCACATCGCCGGCGACGGCTGGTCGATGGCCCCGCTGGCGGACGACCTGGCGGCCGCGTACCAGGCCCGGGCCGCCGGGCTCGACGACGGCACGCCCGAACTTCCCGTCCAGTACGCGGACTACACGCTGTGGCAGCAGCGGCTGCTCGGCACCGAGGACGACCCGGACAGCCTGATCAACCAGCAGATCCGGTACTGGACGACGGTGCTGGACGGAGCGCCGGAGGAGCTGCCGCTGCCGGTGGACCGGCAGCGTCCCCCGGTCGCCAGCTACCGGGGCTCCACCGCGCGGTTCGAGATCGGCGCCGGCCTCCACGCCCGGCTCACCGAGCTGGCCCGCCAGAGCGACGCGAGTCTGTTCATGGTGGTCCAGGCGGCCCTGTCCGCCCTGCTCAGCCGGCTGGGTGCCGGCACCGACATCCCCATCGGGACGGCCATCGCCGGCCGGACCGACGAGAGCCTGGACGGGCTCGTCGGGTTCTTCGTCAACACCCTGGTGCTGCGTACCGACCTCGGCGGTGACCCGTCGCTGCGTGAACTCGTCGCGCGGGTACGGGAGACGGACCTCAGCGCCTATGCCCACCAGGACCTTCCGTTCGAGCGCCTGGTGGAGATCCTCAACCCGAGCCGGTCGACGTCGCGGCACCCCCTGTTCCAGGTGATGCTGGCGTTCCAGAACCTGGCCGACGTCGAGTTCCGGCTGCCCGGGCTGGAGGTGGAGGCCAGACAGCTCTACACCGACACGGCCAAGTTCGACCTGGCCTTCAGCGTGTTCGAGCAGTTCGACGGGCAGGGCGCGCCGAACGGTATGACCGGCGTGGTCGAGTACGCGGTCGAGCTGTTCGATCCGGCCACCGTCGAGCGGATGCTGGACCGGCTGGTCCGGGTCTTCGAGGTGATGACGGCCGATCCCGGGACACGTCTGAGCGACGTCGACGTCCTCGACCCCGCCGAGCGGCGGCTGGTGCTGCACGAGTGGAACGACACCGGCCGGGACGTCGCCCCGGCGGTCTTTCCGGAGCTCTTCCAGGCGCAGGTGGCCGCGACCCCCGAGGCGGTCGCGATCCGCTGCGAGGGCACCGCGCTCACCTACCGGGAGCTGAACGGGAACGCCAACAGGCTGGCCCGGCATCTGGCCGCGCGGGGGGTGGGGCCGGACGACTACGTCGCGCTCGCGCTGCCCCGGTCCATCGAGCTGACCACGGCCATGCTGGCGGTGCTGAAGGCCGGCGCCGCCTATCTGCCGGTGGACCCGGACTACCCCGCGGAGCGCGTGGCGTTCATGCTCGACGACGCCGCGCCGCGGTGTGTGCTGACCGCCGCCGACAGCACGGTCCCGCTGCCCGCCGGGCTGGAGCGGATCACCCTCGACGAGGCGACCCGTTCGGCCGTCCGCGCACTGCCGGACGGGAACCTGACGGACGACGACCGCGTGGCGCCCCTGCGGCCGGGTCATGCCGCGTACGTCATCTACACCTCCGGCTCCACCGGTGTCCCGAAGGGCGTCGTGGTCTCCCACGCGGGCATCGCCGGCCGGATGGGCAGCGAGATCGAGCGCCTGGAGGTCAGGCGGGACAGCGTCGTGCTGCAGTTCGCGTCGCCCAGCTTCGACGGTGCCTTCTCCGACATGTGCATGGCACTGCTGGCCGGTGGGACGCTGGTCGTGGCGCCGAGGGAGAAGACACTGCCGGGGCCGGCGCTGAGCGCGCTGATGCACGAGCAGGGCATCACCCATGTGACCCTGCCGCCGCCCGTGCTCGCGGCCCTGCCGGACGACGGCCTGCCCGCGCCGATGATGCTGATCATGGCCGGCGACGCCTGCTCGGCCGACATCGTCGGCCGCTGGGCACCCGGCCGCCGGATGGTCAACGCCTACGGCCCGACCGAGGCGACCGTCTGCGCCACCATCAGCGATCCGCTGGTCCCCGACGGCACTGTGCCCCCCATCGGGCGTCCGCTGGACAACACCCGGCTGTACGTTCTCGACGACCGGCTGCGGCCCACTCCGCCCGGCGTGGCCGGTGAGCTCCACATCGCGGGTGAGGCGCTGGCGCGCGGCTATCTGCGGCGCCCGGGACTGACCGCCGGCCGGTTCGTGGCCTGCCCGTTCGGCGCCCCCGGGGAGCGGATGTACCGGACCGGTGACGTGGTCCGCTGGCGCGGCGACGGTCAGCTCGAGTTCGTCGGCCGGTCCGACGACCAGGTGAAGGTCCGTGGCTTCCGGATCGAACTCGGCGAGGTCGAGGCGGCGCTGACCGCCCACCCCGGCGTGGCGCAGGCCGTCGTGGTGCCCCGGGAGGACCAGCCGGGCGACAAACGCCTGGTCGGCTATGTCGTCCCCAGCGGGGACGATCCCGCCGTGGCGAAAGACCGGGACGAGCGGCAGGTGGAGGAGTGGCAGCTCACCTACGACTCGCTCTACGCCGGCGGGGGAGCGGCCGAGCTCGGCGCCGACTTCTCGGGCTGGAACAGCAGCTACGACGGCCTGCCGATACCCGTCGACCAGATGCGCGCCTGGCGGGACGCGACGGTCGACCGGATCCTCGGACTGCGGCCGAAGCGGCTGCTCGAGATCGGCATGGGCACCGGACTGCTCCTGGCGAAGATCGCGCCGGAGTGCGAGAGCTACTGGGGCACCGACATCTCGCCCCGGATCGTCGAGGGGGTCCGCGCCCAGGTGGCCCGGGACCCGCGGCTGGCCGACCGCGTCGAGGTACGCGTCCAGCCGGCCCACGACCTCGACGGGCTGCCACCGGGACACTTCGACACGGTGGTGCTGAACTCCGTCGTGCAGTACTTCCCGAACGCCGCCTACCTGGAGAAGGTGCTGCGGGGTCTGCTCGGGCTGCTTGCCCCGGGCGGGCGGGTGTTCGTCGGCGACGTACGCAACATGCACCTGCTGGAGGGGCTGCGCACGGCCGTCGAGCTGGGCCGCACGGGCGGCGCGGCGAATGGCGAGGCGGTGCGTGCGGCGGTCGGGCAGGCCGTGTCCCTGGAGAAGGAACTGCTGATCGACCCCGCCTTCTTCACCGGTCTCGACGCCGCGGCCGACCTCCGCGTCAAGCACTCGGAGTTCCGCAACGAGCTGACCGCGCACCGATTCGACGTCGTCCTCCACAAGCAGCCGTACGAGCGCGTCGACACCGACGGCGCCCGTGAGCTCACCTGGGGCGCCGATGTCACCGGCCTGGACGCGCTGGCGGACCGGCTGGCCGCGGAGCACCCCGCGCCCGTCCGGCTGCGTGGCGTCCCCGACCCGCGGGTCGAGCACGAACTCGCGGCGGTACGCGTACTGGCCGACGGCGGAACGCCGGAGGCCGCTCGGGACAGGCTGATGGCACGCGACGACGCCCTCCCGGATCCGGAGGGCTTCGCCGGGCCGGCCGGCCGGGCCGGCTACCGCGCCCTGGTGCTGCCTCCGGGCGAGGACGGGACGCTCGACGTCCTGTTCGTGGAGCGCGGCGCGACCGGGGTGCCCACGACCGGGTACCGGCCGCAGCGTTCCGGAGCCCGGCCGCTGACCAACGACCCGTCCCGGTCCGCGGAAGCCGTCTCCCTGGTCGCCGCGGTCAAGGCCCACCTCCAGGACTCCCTGCCCCACCACATGGTCCCCTCGGCCCTGGTCGTGCTGGACGAGCTGCCGCTGACGCCGAACGGCAAGGTGGACCGGCGTGCACTGCCCGCACCGGGCCGGGCCGGGGCGGGGAGCGGCCGGGGGCCGCGGAACGAGCGCGAGGAAGTGCTGTGCCGGCTGTTCGCGGAGCTGCTCGGCGTGCCGACGGTCGGTATCGACGACGACTTCTTCGAGCTCGGCGGCCACTCGCTGCTGGCGACGCGGCTGGTGTCCCGGATCCGGTCGACGCTGAGTGTCGACCTCGCCATCCCGGATCTGTTCAACGCGACCACGGTCGAGAAGCTCTCGGGCCGGCTGGCCGTGGCGCGCAGGCGTGAGCGGCCTGCGCTGCGACCGCGTACGCGCCCGACAAGTTAAGGAGATTGTCCGTGTCATCTGCAGAAGAGTTCGACGTCGTCGTGGTCGGCGGCGGCCCGAGCGGTTCGACCGTCGCGTCCTTCGTCGCCAAGCAGGGACATCGGGTGCTGCTGCTCGAGAAGGAGTCCTTCCCGCGGTACCAGATCGGTGAGTCACTGCTGCCGGCGACCGTGCACGGCATCTGTGGGCTGCTGGGCGTCTCGGAGGAGATCGAGCGGGCCGGTTTCACCCGTAAGCTCGGCGGCACCTTCCGGTGGGGCAGCAGCCCCGAGCCGTGGTCGTTCGCCTTCGCCATCTCGCCGCGGATGGCCGGGCCGACCTCCTACGCCTATCAGGTCGAGCGGATGAAGTTCGACGACATCCTGCTCAAGCACTCCCGCAAGCTCGGGGTGGACGTGCGCGAGAACTGCGCCGTGACCGAGGTGATCGAGGACGGCGAGCGGGTCCGCGGGGTCGCCTACACCGACGCGGCCGGCGCCCGGCACACGGTCGACGCGCGGTACGTCGTCGACGCGTCCGGCAACAAGAGCCGGATCCACCGTCGGGCCGGGGGCGAACGCACCTACTCGGAGTACTTCCGCAACATCGCGATCTTCGGCTACTTCGAAGGCGGCAAGCGGATGCCCGAGCCGAAGCAGGGCAACATCTTCTGCGCCGCCTTCGACGAGGGCTGGTTCTGGTACATCCCGCTGGGCGACAACCTCACCAGCGTGGGCGCGGTGGTGACCCGCGAGTTCGCGGACTCGGTGCAGGGCGACCCCGCCGAAGCGCTCGCGCGCCTCATCGCGAAGTGCCCCCGGATCGCCGACCTGCTGTCCGACGCCGAGCGCGTCACGGAAGGCGTGTACGGCCAGGTACGCGTCCGGAAGGACTACTCGTACAGCAACAGCAGCTACTGGCGTCCGGGAATGGTGCTGATCGGGGACGCCGCGTGTTTCATCGACCCGGTCTTCTCCTCGGGGGTGCACCTGGCGACCTACAGCGCTCTGCTCGCCGCGAGGTCCATCAACTCCGTGCTGGCGGGCGACCTCGGAGAGGAGGAGAGCTTCGCCGAGTTCGATGCCCGGTACCGCCACGAGTTCGGTCTGTTCTACGAGTTCCTGGTGTCGTTCTACGACATGAACAGCGACCACGAGTCGTACTTCTGGCAGGCGAAGAAGGTCACCAACTTCGCGGACTCGGAGCTCGCGGCGTTCGTCGAACTGGTGGGCGGGGTGGCCTCGCTCGACGGCGCCTTCGTGGACGCCGAGTCGGTACGGAGGCGGTTCGAGCACACCGCCGGCGAACTCGAGCGGTCGGTGTCCCGGGTCGACCGGACCGGCGGGGACGACGCCACCCCGCTGTACCAGTCGGAGATCATGGGCAGCGTCATGGAGCAGGGCACCCAGATCCAGGTCCACGCGGCGCTCGGCAACGACCTCGATCCGGCGGAGGCGCTGTTCTCCGGCGGGCCGGTGCCCTCGGCCGACGGCCTGCGCTGGGTGGCGTCGGCCGAGCGGTGAGCCCGGAGCCGGTGTCCTGACGCCGGTGCCGGCCACCGGCTGGAGCCCTGGCGCGGCCACGTGGCCGCCCGGCACCGGACCGGAGGCAACGGCCGGGGCCGCCACCCCTGGCTTGATTAGTACCGGAAACGGCCCCTGACCAGGTGTTTTGCTGCCCGGTCAGGGGCTCAGTACTTGAGTCGATTGCAGCCCTTGATCAGGCGTTTCTGCCCGTTCCTCCCCCCTGTTGGTCATGCGTGGTCACGTGTCCAACCGCCGCTCTGGGACAGCGGAAAGCACCCGCCATGCGCCACGGGGGAAGCACACGACGGGGGCCGTTGAGGGACCGCTCAGGCGGTCAGGGCGGGGTCGTAGTACTCCGGCGTTCGGAACAGGCCCATGAAGGTACCGGGGCCGTGCCGTTCGTCCAGCCACGTTCCCAGCGAGGTCCCTGCCCAGCCGGACAGCCACGTCATCGGGGCTCGCAATCAGCATGGGCCTCCTCCATCGATCTCAGTTGGGTGTTTGGCCGGGCTGACTCCCGGGCAGGATCGAGCCCGAGTACGGCTCAGTGGTTCGGCTGACTCCTCGTTCTTTAGTCGCACGTGCGCTAACGAAGGAGGGGAAATGAATCGAGAGTCGTCTCGGCTTACCGTGTTGTTGCTTTTCGCGTTTGCGGCGGTCGTGGGCCTGGTGGCCTATATCGTCGCTATTACGGGAAAACTCGGTGTAATGACCGCCATCGGCTGGGGAGCAGGGGGCGTAGCCTTTGTGCTCACCGTAGGGCCGTCGATCATTGCATTGTGGCGCAGCGGTAACTAGCCAAAGGGTCTCGGAGAACCCGGATATCTGAGGCCAGCGGAAGGGCCTCGGTGAATCCCGGATAATCGAGGCCCTTTCCCATTTCTGCATCAGCCAGCCGACGGCGCAGTCTCGGTGATGTTCACCGTGAGACCTCGAACAAACTTCTCACCGATGACGGTCCTGCGGACGTTGTAGTCCGGGTCTTCCTTGATGAGCTGAATGTGAGACTCCTGCATCCTCTCCGGGAGCGCGTCCGGGCTGAACCATTTCGCCTCCAGAATCTCGAAGCCGTCGAGCTTGAGAGTTCCACCCACGAACGACCTGGAGGCCGGGGGGAGAGCCCCGTAGAGGTCTCCGCCAACGTGAGGCATCACTCACCCGGCTACACGATGTCCCAGTACGGACAGCGACGAGTCGAGGGGGCCCGCAAGCTGGCGTCCGGGACGGCCCAGAGGATTGGCCTGGGGAGGATCGCGTGAGGCGTCTGACGCGTTGGTCACCCGGGTGGGTGACATCTCGCATCGCCGCAGGTCAGAGCGAAAGGCGTCATGGCAACGGCCGGGGCCGCCACCCCCCACAGGAGAGGCCCCGGCCGTCGCGCGTGCGGGCCGCGTGCGGCCCGTACTCTCATCAGCGCCGTGCGTGCCGTTTCTGTCACACCCGGCCACCACCGGATCTCACGCTGCGCACACCCGGACCCGGTCACGAGTTAGTTGCATCTTCTACAGACATGGACGAGCACCGGTTTCACGCCGTAACGTGCCTTTCGCGCCGACCGAAGACAGGCGTAAAGGGAGTACGGTGCTGGGGGACGACGCGGAGCTGACCGCCGCGGTGCGTGCGGCACAGGACGGGAACGAGACCGCGTTCCGTACGGTGTACCGCGCCGTGCACCCGCGGCTGCTCGGATACGTCCGCACGCTGGTCGGCGAGGCGGACGCCGAGGACGTCGCGTCCGAGGCCTGGCTGCAGATAGCCCGCGACCTGGACCGGTTCAGCGGGGACGCCGACCGGTTCCGCGGCTGGGCCGCCCGGATCGCCCGCAACCGGGCCCTGGACCACATACGCATGCGCGGCCGCCGTCCCGCGATAGGCGGTGACGAGACGGAGCTGACCGGCCGGGCCGCCGAGTCCGACACGGCGGGCGAGGCCATCGAGGCCCTGGCCACCGACAGCACCCTCTCCCTGATCGCCCGGCTCCCGCAGGACCAGGCCGAGGCGGTCGTCCTGCGCGTGGTGGTGGGCCTGGACGCCAAGACCGCCGCCGAGACCCTCGGCAAACGCGCGGGCGCCGTCCGTACCGCCGCGCACCGCGGTCTGAAGCGGCTCGCGGAGTTGATCGGGGACGATCCGGAATCCGCGGGCGGACTCGACGCCCTCCCGCCTCAGAGAGAACCGCGCCGCCGCGCGGTGACGTCCGCAACTGTGACGCATACGCGTGCGCGGACGCAGAAGGACATGTGATGGCCGACGAGCAGTACAAGTGGCTGAACCGGGAGACAGCGGAACGCCTGCTGCGCGGTGAGCCACTGGAAGCCGTCGACGCCTCCGCTCGTGACCAGGCAGAACGCCTCTCCCAGGCGCTCGGCGCGCTGTCCGCGGAGGCGGCCCCCGCATCCGGTGAGCTCCCCGGCGAGCAGGCCGCCCTCGCCGCGTTCCGCAAGGCCCGCGAGAGTGCCGAGGCGGAGCGCACCGCAGCGGCCCACACCCCCGCCGCCGACCGCACCCCGGCACCCGGCACCGGCGCCGGTCTGGTCGGCATCGCCGCCCGGGCGCGTACCGGAATCCGCGCCGGGCGCCCCCGCTGGGCCCGCCCGGTACGCCTCGCGCTCGCCGCCGCCGCGGCCGTGGGCACGCTCGGCGGTGCCGCCATGGCCGCGGGCACCGGGGTGCTGCCCACGCCGTTCGACGACGAGCCCTCCCGCCCCACCGCCTCCGCCAGTACGACCACCGGACAGCCGCTCGGCCCCGGCTCCGCGCCGGCCACACCGGGGAAGGGCGAGGGCACCGGTCCGTCGGACGGCGGCCCGGACGGTCGCCGCGGCGGCGCCGACGACGAGGCCTCCGGCGCGGACCACGGCACGGGCCGTACCACCGCCCCCGGCCGGGACGGTGCCGCCTCCGCCTGCCGTGCCCTGCGCGACGGCAAGGAGCTGGCCGCCGGCCGCCGGCGCGCGCTGGAGCACCTGGCGGGCGGCTCCGCCCGCGTGACCACCTACTGCAAGGTCCTGCTGGCCACCGGCGAGTCCGCCTCCGGCAAGGAGAACGGCGGCACGGGAGGCAGGACCGGGGGCACCGCCGGCGGCGGACAGGGCAAGGACCAGGGCAACGGCGACGGCAACAACAAGGGCCAGGGCCAGGGTCAGGGCAAGGACAAGGGCGGGGGCAAGGACAAGGGCGGCGACCAGGACGGGGAGCAGGGCGGGGACCACGACGGGGGTGGTCACGGGCGCGGACACGGTCACGGGCACGGGCACGCCGGCACGGGGCGGGGCGAGGGCAGGGGCGGCCACCGGCCCGTCGGCTCCGGCTCCCACCCCGGCGGCGGCAAGGACGGCGGCAACGGCGGTGGCAAGGGCGGGCACCGCGGCGGCGCAGCCGCCCCCACCCCCGCCTCCGCACCCTCCGCTTCCCCGGCCTCCGCCCCGGCGCACCCCGGCGCACCGGCGGGCGCCCCCGGGTCCCCGTCGCCGTCCGCGGCCCACACCGCGCGCTGACGGCAGCGTGACCGGCTTCACCCCGTCTGACCTGCGCTTTCGAAGTCACCGAAAAAATTTCGGCGCGAGGTGTGACGTTTCTGGAGCCCGTGGCGCAGTAATGAGTGAGCCGACTGGTCATCGGCCGTAGCACTGAGCCGGGGTTCCCCCCGTACCCGCGGCTCGTGCACCTGGCGGGGGGGGGGGGGGGGGGGGGGGGGGGGGGGGGGGGGGGGGGGGGGAGGGGAGGGAGGGGGGGGGGGGGAGGGGGGGGGGGGGGGGGGGGGGAGAGGGGTAGTGGGCGGGAGCGTGGGGCGGGTGTTCCCTTGGTCCCTGTTGTTGGTGAGTTTGGTGGGGGGGGGGGGGTTCCCCCCCCCCCCCCCCCCGCCCCGCAAAGCCCCGCCACGAGCGCCCCCGCCGCACCGCGGCCTCACCAGTGGACGACGACCTTGTCGCCGACCCTCACCTGGGCGAACAGCCGAGCGATCGCCGTCTCGTCCCGCACGTTCACACAACCGTGCGAACCACCCGCGTAACCGCGCGCCGCGAAGTCGTACGAGTAGTGCACCGCCTGGCCGCCACTGAAGAACATCGCGTACGGCATCGGCGCGTCATAGAGGGTCGACACATGGTGCCGTGACTTCCAGTAGACGCGGAACACACCCTCGCGGGTCGGGGTGTACTGCGCGCCGAAGCGCACCGCCATCGTGGACAGGGTCCGTCCGTCGACCATCCAGCGCAGCGTCCGGCTGGTCTTGCTGATGCACAGCACCCGCCCGGTCAGACAGCGTGGATCGGGTGCGTCGGCCGGCTGGCCGCCCATCACGTACAGCTCCCACTTGTCCGGCGTACGCGTCATCGCCACCAGCCGCTGCCAGGTGACGGCGTCGGCCGCACCGGTCCGCGGGAGCCCGCGCCTGCCCTGGAAGCCCCGGACCGCCCGCTCGGTCAGCTCGCCGTACGACCCCGTCGGCGCGACGGTCAGCCAGGCCAGCTGGCGCAGCCGCGCCTGGAGTTCCCGTACGGCGGGCCCGCTGTCCCCGCGTGACCACAGCACCCGCGGCGCGGGGGCCGCCGGCGTCACCGGCGGGGCGGCCGGTGCCGGCCGGGCGGTGCCGGTGCCGCCCGGCGCCTGGACCCGCACCGGCAGGCCGCGCTTGCCGTCGGGGCCGGCCGGCTGCACGGTGCACCCGCAGAGCGCGGCGAGCGCGACGGCCGAGGCGAGCAGCAGTAGGGCGGTTCTCCCCGCGATCCTCATGCCCGGATGCTTCCCCGCGTGACCGGCGTCCAACTACGGGGCATGGTGAGGAGTGCCGGGAACAGCGGAGTCGGTCGTACGGCGGAGGCAGCCATGGCACAGGAGTCGGCACGTCGGTCGGAGTCGGGCCTGCCCATCGAGCCGGTCTACGGGCCGGCCGACCTGGCCGGCTGGGACCCGGACCGCAAGCTCGGCGAGCCGGGCGCGTACCCGTTCACGCGCGGGGTGTACCCCACCATGTACACCGGCCGTCCCTGGACCATGCGCCAGTACGCGGGCTTCGGCACGGCGGCGGAGTCCAACGCCCGCTACCGCCGGCTCATCGCGCACGGCACCACCGGCCTGTCCGTCGCCTTCGACCTGCCCACCCAGATGGGCCACGACTCCGACGCGCCCCTCGCGCACGGCGAGGTCGGCAAGGTGGGCGTGGCGATCGACTCGGTCGAGGACATGCGGGTGCTGTTCGACGGCATCCCGCTGGACCAGGTCTCGACGTCGATGACGATCAACGCGCCCGCGGCCCTGCTGCTCCTGCTGTACCAGCTGGTCGCGGAGGAACAGGGCGTACCGGCGGACCGTCTGACCGGCACCATCCAGAACGACGTGCTGAAGGAGTACATCGCCCGGGGCACGTACATCTTCCCGCCCAAGCCCTCCCTGCGGCTGACCGCGGACATCTTCCGGTACTGCACCGCCGAGATCCCGAAGTGGAACACGATCTCGATCTCCGGCTACCACATGGCCGAGGCGGGCGCGTCCCCCGTCCAGGAGATCGCCTTCACCCTCGCCGACGGCATCGAGTACGTCCGTACGGCGGTGGCGGCGGGGATGGACGTGGACGACTTCGCCCCCCGCCTGTCGTTCTTCTTCGTGGCCCGTACGACCCTGCTGGAGGAGGTCGCCAAGTTCCGTGCCGCCCGCAGGATCTGGGCGCGGGTGATGAGGGAGGAGTTCGGCGCCCGCGACCCCAGGTCGCTGATGCTCCGCTTCCACACCCAGACGGCGGGCGTGCAGCTGACGGCACAGCAGCCGGAGGTGAACCTGGTCCGGGTCGCCGTCCAGGCCCTGGCCGCGGTCCTCGGCGGCACCCAGTCCCTGCACACCAACTCCTTCGACGAGGCCATCGCGCTGCCCACCGACAAGAGCGCGCGGCTGGCGCTGCGCACGCAGCAGGTGCTCGCCCACGAGACCGACGTCACGGCGACCGTGGACCCCTTCGCCGGCTCCTACGCGGTCGAGCGGATGACGGACGAGGTGGAGGAGGCCGCGGTCGGCCTGATGCGCAGGGTGGAGGACCTGGGCGGGGCGGTCGCGGCGATCGAGCGGGGTTTCCAGAAGGGGGAGATCGAGCGGAACGCCTACCGCATCGCGCGGGAGACGGACGCCGGGGACCGGGTCGTGGTGGGCGTCAACCGCTTCCGGCTGGACGAGGAGGAGCCGTACGAGCCGCTCCGCGTGGACCCGGCCATCGAGGAACGCCAGGCGCGGCGCCTGGCCGAGCTGCGGGCCGGGCGGGACCAGGGGGCGGTGGACGCGGCACTGGACGCGTTGCGCAAGGCGGCGGAGGGGGACGACAACGTGCTGTATCCGATGAAGGAGGCGCTGCGGGTGCGGGCGACGGTGGGGGAGGTGTGCGGGGCGCTGCGGGAGGTGTGGGGCGCGTACGAGCCGGCGGAGGTGTTCTGAGGCCGGTGACCGTCTCGCACACCCCCGTGCGAGACTCCCTCCCATGTTCGGCGTCATCGATCTCCCCACCTACCTCGCAGGCCTGGTCCTGATCGTCCTGCTGCCCGGCCCCAACTCCCTCTACGTCCTCTCCGTGGCCGCCCGCCGCGGTGTGCGCGCCGGATACACCGCCGCCGCCGGTGTGTGGTGCGGGGACACCGTGCTGATGACGCTGTCCGCCGCCGGCGTCGCGTCGTTGCTCCAGGGGAACGCCCTGCTCTTCGGGATCGTGAAGTACGCCGGCGCCGGATATCTGAGCTGGCTGGCGGTCGGGATGCTGCGGAGCGCCCGGCGGATGTGGCGGACCCGGGGTGAGCGGGCCGCCGAGGAGGCCGCGCCCGCCCAGGGCGCCGACGAGCGGCCCTTCCGCCGTGCCCTCGTCGTCAGTCTCTTCAACCCCAAGGCGATCCTGTTCTTCGTCGCCTTCTTCGTGCAGTTCGTGGACCCGCACTACGCCTGCCCGGCCCTCTCCTTCGTCGTCCTCGGCGCCTTGGCGCAGGCGGCCAGCTGTCTGTACCTCAGCGCCCTGATATTCGGCGGCACGCGGCTGGCGGCGGCCTTCCGCCGGCGCAAGCGGCTGTCGGCGACGGCCACGTCGGCGGCGGGGGTGCTGTTCCTGGGGTTCGCGGTGAAGCTGTCGCTGGCCGGCGCATGACCCTTCGCCGGCCCCGGCCGCCCGCCCCTCAGGGGGCTTCGCCCCGGGCCCTCGCGAAAGCTCCCGTTCGCCGCGCGTACTCCCGCAGTCCCGCCGTCGTCGCCCCCGCCCAGCCCACGTAACCGTCGGGGCGGATCAGGAACACCCCCTCGCCGTACGACTCCGGGGCCGCGGGGAGTGAGCGGACGCCCGCCGTCGTCGCGCCGAGCACCGTCCAGTGCGGCCCCCGGAACACGTCGAAGAGCCGTACCCCGCCCACCGTGCCGTCGGGGGCGCGGTCGCCCGCCCGCACCGGGCCGGTGACCGTACGCGTCTCCACGCTCAGGGAGGACTCCCGGTACCCGAGGCCGAGCTGCACCGTCGCCCTGCCGCGCCGCACCCGGCCCCGGTGGACACCCGTCGACAGCTCCAGCATGGCCGCCGCGTTCGCCCGGCGCTCCTCCTCGTAGGTGTCCAGCAGGGTGTCCGGCGCGACGCCCCGCAGGACCGCGTCCAGCTTCCAGCCGAGGTTGTAGGCGTCCTGCACGCTGGTGTTCAGGCCCTGGGCGCCGGCCGGCGAGTGCACGTGCGCGGCGTCGCCGGCGAGGAGGACCCGGCCCGCGCGGAACCGGTCCGCCAGGGCGGCCCGCGGCCGGAAGCCGGACACCCAGCGCACCTCCGTCACGTCCTCGGCGGTCAGGTGCGTGCAGCGCGCGACCAGTTCGCGGATGCCGTCGGGGGACAGGTCGGGTTCCGTGCCCTCCGCGAGGCGCGCCTGGAGCTGGAAGTCCTCCGTGCCGGCCAGCGGGCACAGCCCGACGGCGTCTCCGTTCTCGCCCGGGAAGGCGTGCCAGTGGTCCCGGTCCAGACCCCTCAGCCGCAGGTCCGCCACCACGAACGGCGCCGGGTCGACCGTCTCGCCCCGCAGGCGGACGCCCAGGGCACGCCGGACCGCCGAGCGCCCGCCGTCGGCGGCGACCACGTACCGCGCGCGGAGCGTCGTACCGTCGGCGAACTCCACGGTCACGCCGTCCGCGTCCTGCGACAGGGCCGTCGCCTGCCGCCCGAAGGCGACCCGCCCGCCCAGTTCCGTGAGCCGCGCGTACAGCACCTCCTGCGTCCGCCACTGCGGGATCATCCGCGGATCGGTGTACGGCGTGCCCTCGTCCCCCTCCACCTCTTCGAACATCGACTGCTCGCCCTGCCGCACGCCGTCCTTCCACACCATGCGGTGCGGGTAGGGCCCGCTCGCCGCCAGGACCGCGTCCACCACGCCGAGGTCGTCGAAGATCTCCAGGGTGCGCGGCTGGAGGCCCTTGCCGCGCGATCCGGGGAAGAGGCCGTCGGCACCCTCCACCACCAGAGCGTCCACGCCCCGCCGGGCCAGGTCGACACCGAGGGTGAGACCCGTGGGGCCGGCGCCCACGACCAGTACGTCCATGGCCATTCTCCTTAACGTCGTTAAGTGCGCTCCCCCCGAGCATCTCCTTAACGGCGTTAAGGTGTCAAGCTGTCGGCGTGAGCACGGAACGAAGGGCGCCGCTGGACCGCAAGCGGGTCGCCGACACGGCGCTGCGGCTGCTGAACGAGGTCGGCCTGGAGGGACTGACCCTGCGCGCCATCGCCAGGGAGCTGGACGTCAAGGCACCCGCCCTCTACTGGCACTTCAAGGACAAGCGGGCGCTGCTGGACGAGATGGCGACCGAGATGTACCGGCGGATGCTCGCCGGCGTGGCGCTCGACCCCGCCGACACCTGGCAGGAGCGGCTGCTGAAGACCAACCGCGGACTGCGGGCCGCCCTGCTCGGCTACCGCGACGGCGCCCAGGTCTTCAGCGGCTCGCGGTTCACGGGTACGGACCACGCCCCCGCCCTGGAGGCGAACCTGCGGCTGCTGACGGCGGCGGGATTCACGCTCGCCCAGGCCGTCGACGCGGGCCGGACGGCGACCATGTACACCCTCGGCTTCGTCACCGAGGAGCAGGGTGTGCGCCCCCACGGCGGCGACCACCGGGAGGGGGTCGACGTGGAGGAACGCGCCCGCCGCCTGGCCGGCTTCCCGCTCGCCGCCCAGGCCGGCACGCTGCTCTTCGACGACTACGACCGGCAGTTCGAGGAGGGCCTGGCGGTCGTCGTCGCCGGCGTCGCGGCGCGGTACGGGATCAGCTGAGGGCGGACCTGCCCGGTGTGCGCGCCGTCTTCAGGGCCTTCTTCAGACGGGGGCCGAGCGGTTTCTCCGCGTACCGGTGGATCAGCCCGGCCAGCAGCAGCATGCCGAGCACGGTCACCGCGAGCGTGGGCCACGGCGGCAGCCCGAGCCCCCGGTGCAGCACCCGGATGACGAACCAGCCCAGGTGCTCGTGCACCAGGTAGAACGGGTACGTCAGCGCGCCGGCCGTGGCCAGCCAGGGCCAGGAGGCCCGGCGGGTCCAGCCCACCGCCACCGCGGCCACGGCGGCGAAGGCGAGGGTGACGACGGCGGTGATGACGTACGGGTCGCGGTGGAGGCCGCCCTGCGCGCCCGCGTGCCACAGGGCCTGCGTGGCGGTGTTCTGCCCGAGCAGCCAGGACACCGCGACGATGCCCCACAGCAGCAGGTCACCGCCGAAGCGGTGGATCAGGTACAGGGCCAGGCCGCCGACGAAGAAGGGCGCGTACTCGGGCATGACCAGCTGGTCGGTGAGGGCGTTGCCGGAGGTGCGGCACACCACCGCCGCCAGCGTCCACACGCAGCAGAAGAGGACCACCCGGCGGTAGGTGACACCCCGCAGGACGACGCACAGGGCGAACAGGGCGTAGAAACGGACCTCCACCCAGAGCGTCCAGCACACCCCCAGCACCCGGGTCGCGCCCATCGGCTGCTGCAGCATCGTCAGGTTGACCAGGAACTCGTCGGGGCGGACCGGGCGGACGACCGCGGGCAGGGCGACGGCCGCCGCGGTGACCAGCACCAGGGCGACCCAGTAGGCGGGGTAGAGACGGGCCACCCGGGAGCGGAAGAAGTCGCCGAGGGTACGGCCCCAGCTGCTCATGCAGATGACGAAGCCGCTGATGACGAAGAAGAACTGCACCCCCAGACAGCCGTAGGCGGCCGCCTGGGACAGGGTCGGGAAGATCTTGGCCGGGGCCTGGTGCCAGGAGGCCGAGACCGGGCCGCCGCGTCCGGCGTAGTGGTAGAGGCAGACCATCAGCGCGGCCAGGAGCCGCAGACCGTCCAGGGCGAGCAGGCGGCCCCGGCGCTCGATGGCCGTTCCCCGGCCGAGGGCAGCGGGAACGGCGGCAAGAGGAGGGGAGGAAGCAGACATGGTGCCCGGCGCCTACCCGGAGTGGCGTTGGTCATCTCGCCGTATTGTGTGAAAGTCCTCGCGGAAATCCGGTCGTTCTCGCACCACCTGGGCTGATTCCGGAAACAGCGCGGCCGGCAGGCTGACAATTAACCAGTCGACCCATGCTCGTTAACCCGTGCTTTCTTTTTTCTTTCCGGATTCTCCGGCCGCCCCCGCTCCGGAGAAACTCAGGACACGGCCGCCGGCCGCCGGCCGGCCCCGTGGCCGGCGGGGCGGGCCCGGTCCGGAGCCGCCCCGCCGTGAGGGCCCCTCAGCCCCGCACCGCCCTGCGCAGGCTGCGTGCCTTGCGCGCCACCCGGCGGACCGTCGCGTTGCGCGGGATGAACGCCAGCTGGGCCGGCACCCCGCCGGGCAGCGCCAGCGACGACAGCCGCCTGCGCTTGAAGTAGCGCTGGGTGCGGTCGTTCAGGTTCTCCGCCAGCCACGCCTCGGCCTCCCCGCGCAGCCTCGGCAGGATCCTCGGCTGCATCGCGAAGCCCACCGCGCGCACCAGCGCGCCCAGCGCCTCCACGTCCATGCCCCGCCGCTGCTCGGTGACGGCGGCCCTGTCGGTCAGCTCGGGCAGCAGTCCGTCCACGAGGGTGACCGGGACGCGGTTGCTGTTCTCGTACGGCGTCAGCCGCTCCAGCAGCAGCTCGGTGCCCACCCGGGCCACGGGCAGGCCGTACAGCGCGGACGCGGTGAGCAGGGCGGTGGAGAAGCAGCCGACGACCAGCGCGGGACGCATCCGCTGGTACAGCACCTCCGCGAGCACCGGCGTGTCCAGCACGGTCAGCTCGGCCTTCAGCCTCTCCGCCTCCTGCTCCAGCGAGCGGGCGAAGCGGGCCGGCGCGGACGGGTGCGGCTTGAACACCACCTTCGAGTGGCCGAGGGCGACCGCGCCCCTCAGCATCCGCACATGCAGGTCCTCCTCCTCCTCGGGGGTGAGGATGTCCAGCGCGGACAGGTACTGGCCGAGCAGCAGCGCCGGCTCCTCGACGGCCGGCAGCTCGTCGCCGAGCGGGGCGAGTCCGGCGAGGACCTTCGTGAAGGCGGGCGTCGGCACGATCTCGCCGGGCACCCCGAACTCGGTGAGCAGCAGCGGCTCCAGTCCCGGCACCAGGTCCAGGTGGAGCACCCGGTCCACGCGGGTGCCGACCAGCGGGTCGATCTTGTTGCGGGTGGGGCCGTAGCTCATCAGGCCGTCGGCGTAGACGGTGACCGGAGCGCCGGTGAAGATCTGGGCGAGCGCGAGCGACGGGTTCACCTGGATCGACTCGACGGCCAGCTCGACGTCGTCGCCGCCGAGGGCCCACTCGTGCCGCAAGTACCGTTCCCACAGCGGCAGGTCGTCGCCGCGGGGCGACCAGCCGCCGGGGTGGAACGGGAAGATCGCCTCGTTGTACGACACCACGTCGTCGAACCGGTCGCGCAGCCGCTCGAAGCCCGGCATCTCGTCCAGCGCGGGCGTGGTCTCGGGCGTGGCCGCGTTGTTGCAGACCAGCAGGATCCGCCGGTCGGCGGGGCGGAAGCAGCCGGAGTCCAGGGCGGCGGCGAGCGTGGCCGTGCCGTACAGCGTCGACGCCTGGAAGATCTGGGTGGTCACGCGGCGGCCCCCGCGGCGGCGGGACGGCGGCGCAGCCGGCGCAGCCGGGTGGCGCGCTGGAGGTCCATGGAGTCCAGTGCCTCGTCCAGCACGTCCTGCGGCATGCGCCGCAGGGCCGCGGCACTCAGGGATTTCAGTTTCTTCGCCACCGCCGGCTCGAACCTTTCGATGGATCCCAGGTGATGGGAGATGATCGCGCAGTAGGTGCGGACGGCCTTCGGCAGCAGCACCCCGGCGTCCCGGTCGGCGGCGGTCTCCGCGACGACCTGGTCGAACGCCCGGATGAAGTCCAGCTGCCGCACGTCACCGATCTGGGTGAGCGAGGAGGCGACCCCCCGCCGGTAGAACACGCCGAGCAGGCTCACCACGGCGAAGGACTCCGCCTCCCGGTGCAGCTTCCAGATCCACGGCCGGTCCTCGGCCGTGCGCAGCCCGTCGGTGAAGTGCAGCACCCCCCTGTCCAGCAGCCGGCGGTGGTAGATGCCGGCCCACGCGTACGCGTAGTCCACCGAGGTGGACCGGTCGGCGGGCAGGATCGCCCCGCGCGGGTCCAGCACCGTGTTCCGCCGGCCCACCGGCACCCGGTGCACACTGCGCGAACGGGCCGTGCACTGCACATGGTCGGTGCGCAGGAAGTCGCAGCCCAGCTCCTCGACGGCGGCGAGCAGCCGCGGGAGGTAGCCGGGGGCGAGCCAGTCGTCGCCGTCCAGGAAGGTCAGGTACTCGCCGCGCGCCCGGTCGATCCCGGTGTTGCGCGCGGTCGCCAGCCCTCCGTTCTGCTCGTGCCGGACGAGCACCGCGCCCGGCAACTCGCGCTCCGCGCGCGCGAGGATCTCTGGCGTCCCGTCGCGGGAACAGTCGTCGACGAGAATGAATTCGAAGTCCTCACGCGCGTTCGACACGAGGCTCCTGAGTGTGTCGGGCGCGTATTGCTGCACGTTGTAGAACGGCACGATGACGGAGAGCTTGACCACGTCAGGGACGTTAGGGCGCGGCCCGTCATTCGTCTTGACGGTCTGCTTGATACCCGGTGAACGACACGTGGCGAAGCCGTGAACCAGGCTGAATTCCGGCGCGTTCACGACCCGATTCGCCATTCGGCGGTGTGCTGTTAACCGTTTGTTGGATTCGGGTTGGGCGGAACCTCTCCCTCGCTTCCTAGCGTCTTCGACGTGCCAGCAAGTGCTACGAAGTCCCTGCGGGTCGCCGTCCTCGCGGACTCCGACACCCGCTGGAAGTGGGGCGCGCTCACCGCGCGGCGACTCACTCCCGCGGCTGCCGAGGTCCGGCTCGACGGCTACCTCCTGCGCGGACGCGCCACCCCGACCGCCCGCCAGCTCGAGGAGGTGGGCGTCCGGGCCGACTCCCTGCGCGAGGTCACCGGCGTCGAGTTCCTGCGCGCGATGAGCGAGGACCCCGACGACCCGTACGACGTGCTCGTCCTCGCGCTCGTCGGCGGCGGCGTCCAGGCGATGCTGCACGGACTGCGCGCCGCCTGGGGGACCGGAGGGCGTCCCGTGGTCGTCACCGGCTACGTCGGTGTCGTCTACGAGAAGCTCGCCGACGGCCTGCTGCTGCGGCACGGCGCGGACCTCGTCCTCGCCAACTCCCGCCACGACGCCGACCGGTTCCGGGCCGTGTACGAGGGGGTCGGTGCCGACGCCTCCTCGGTGACCGAGGTCGCGCTGCCCTTCCTGGGCGGCGCGCCCTACACCGGCGAACACGAGCCGTACACCGTGGTGTTCGCGGCCCAGCCGTCCGTGCCGGACAACCGCCGGGACCGTACCTACCTGCTGAACCGCCTCATCGAACACGCCCGGAAGCACCCCGAACGGGAGGTGCTGCTCAAGCTGCGCTCCAAGCCCGGCGAGCACACCACCCACATCGAGGAGCTGCCGTACCAGAAGCTGGCCCAGGGCACCGGCCTGCCGGCCAACCTCCGGCTGGTGTACGGGCACATGGGCGAGGTGCTGGACCGCACCGACCTGCTGGTCACGGTCAGCTCCACGGCCGCCCTGGAAGCCCTGCACCGCCGTGTCCCCACGGCCGTCCTCACCGACCTCGGGGTCCGCGAGGCGCTCGGCAACCACCACTTCACCGGCTCCGGCTGCCTCGCCTCCTGGGACCAGCTCGACGCCGGGCACCGGCCGGTGCCGGACGAGGAGTGGGTGGCCCGGCAGGGCGTCGCCGCCGACGGCTCGTACGCCACCGCGTTCGACGCGGCCCGCGAGCGCATCGCCAGGCTGCTGGACCGGCCCGGCGGACTGCCCCCCCTCACGCCCTACTACACCCCCGAGACCGCGCCCGGCTACCTGCCCGGCATCCTCGCCCGCCACCACCTCGGCCCCGACGGCGTCCCGCTGCCCGGCGCACCCGCCGCCGACAAGGCGCCCGGCCCCGTACGGCAGATCGTGCGCCGGGCCGCACGCGGCGCCTACCGGCACGGCGTCCAGCGCGTCGCCCCCGTGATCCGGCGGATGGGCGAGCTGTGACCTCACTCCAAGGAGTACACCCCATGTCCCACTCGGAAGCGGGCCCGGGCACGTCGCTGCGCCGGGTGCTCGCGGTGATCCCCGCGCGCGGCGGCTCCAAGGGCGTCCCCGCGAAGAACCTCGCCCCCGTGGGCGGTGTCCCGCTGGTCGTCCGCGCGGTCCGCGAGTGCCGGGCGACCCGTCTGGTGACCGACGTCGTCGTCTCCACCGACGACCAGGCCATCGCCGCCGCCGCCCGGGAGGCCGGCGCCGAGGTCGTACTGCGGCCCGCCGCCATCGCCGGGGACACCGCCACCTCCGAGGCGGCCGTCCTGCACGCCATGGACACCCACGAGACGCTGCACGGCGCCCGCGTCGACGTCGTCCTGCTCGTGCAGTGCACCAGCCCCTTCCTGGTCCGCGAGGACATCGAGGCGGTGGCCGCCGCGGTCGCCGAGGACGGCGCCGACACCGCCGTCACGGTGGCCCCCTTCCACGGCTTCGTCTGGCGGGAGGCCGACGGCGAGGGCGGGTCCGGCGTCAACCACGACAAGTCCTACCGCCCCCGCCGCCAGGACCGCCCCCAGGACTTCCTGGAGACCGGTGCCGCCTACGCCATGGACGCGGCCGGCTTCCGCGAGCACCACCACCGCTTCTTCGGCCGCACCGAGCTGGTGCGCACCGACCCGGCCCGGGTGCTGGAGATCGACGACCCGCACGACCTCGCACGGGCCCGGGCCCTGGCCCCGCTGTTCGACGCGGACCGCCCCGGCTCGCTGCCCTCCCACGACGACATCGACGCCGTGGTACTGGACTTCGACGGCACCCAGACCGACGACCGGGTGCTGATCGACGCGGACGGACGGGAGTTCGTCGCCGTGCACCGCGGCGACGGGCTCGGCATCGCGGCCCTCCGCAGGAGCGGCCTGAAGCTGCTGGTCCTGTCCACGGAACAGAACCCGGTCGTCGCCGCCCGCGCACGGAAGCTGCGGATCCCCGTGCTGCACGGCATCGACCGGAAAGACCTCGCGCTGAAGCAGTGGTGCGAGGAGCAGGGCATCGCGCCGGAGCGCGTGCTCTACGTCGGCAACGACGTCAACGACCTCCCGTGCTTCGCCCTCGTCGGCTGGCCCGTGGCGGTCGCGAACGCTCACGACGTCGTACGCGGCGCCGCACGCGCGGTCACCACCGTCCCCGGCGGTGACGGCGCGATCCGAGAGATCGCCAGCTGGATCCTCGGCCCCTCTCTCGATTCCCTCCCCAAGTAAGGACACCCCCTGATGAGCACCAACTCCCGTCTGCGCACGTTCGGTTCCCGCGAGGTCGGCCCGGGCCGGCCCGTCTACATCTGCGGCGAGATCGGCATCAACCACAACGGTGAGCTGGAGAACGCCTTCAAGCTGATCGACGTCGCCGCCGAGGCCGGCTGTGACGCCGTCAAGTTCCAGAAGCGCACCCCCGAGATCTGCACCCCGCGCGACCAGTGGGACATCGAGCGCGACACCCCCTGGGGCCGGATGACCTACATCGACTACCGCCACCGGGTGGAGTTCGGCGAGGACGAGTACCGCCAGATCGACGCGTACTGCAAGGAGAAGGGGATCGACTGGTTCGCCTCCCCGTGGGACACCGAGGCCGTCGCCTTCCTGGAGAAGTTCGACCTGCCCGCCCACAAGGTCGCCTCGGCGTCCCTGACGGACGACGAGCTCCTCCGGGCCCTGCGCGCCACCGGCCGCACGGTCATCCTCTCCACCGGCATGTCGACGCCGAAGCAGATCCGCCACGCGGTCGAGGTCCTGGGCAGCGACAACATCCTGATGTGCCACGCCACCTCGACCTACCCGGCGAAGGCCGAGGAGCTGAACCTCCGCGTGATCAACACGCTGGAGAAGGAGTACCCGAACGTCCCGATCGGCTACTCCGGCCACGAGACCGGCCTGCAGACCACCCTCGCCGCGGTCGCGCTCGGGGCGGCCTTCGTCGAGCGCCACATCACCCTCGACCGCGCCATGTGGGGCTCCGACCAGGCCGCCTCGGTCGAGCCGCAGGGCCTGACCCGCCTCGTCCGCGACATCCGCACCATCGAGGCCTCCCTCGGCGACGGCGTCAAGAAGGTGTACGACTCCGAGCTGGGCCCGATGAAGAAGCTGCGCCGGGTCGCGGGTGTCGTCACCGAGGCGGAGATCGCCGCGGCGGCGGGCGAGCCGGTCTCGGTGTGAATCCAGGTCACTGACGACGGGACGGTCGTACGCCCATGAGCCCCCGCGCCGGTCAGGCCGGCCACCCCGCCCGCACGCTCGCCTTCGTGGAGAGCCCGGTACAGCTGCTGAACGTACTGGAGTGGGCACACCTGCACGGCCTGCGCGGCCCTGCCGAGCAGGGGCGGCCGACGGTGCCCGGGCCGGCTGCGCCGGGGCCGCCCGCGTCGGCCGGGGTCGTACCGGCTCCGCTCGCGTCGGATTCGCTCACCCCGGCCCCCGCCGGCCCCGGCCCGCTCGCGTCGGGCCCGGCCGTCTCCGGCCCGGGCGTGCCACCGGGCCGTCCCGGCCGGCCGGTGCCGGGCCGGGACGGGGCGGCACCGGGGGGCCCGCCGGGCGGTGGAGAGGCCGGGGAGCCGGCCGCACCCTCCCTCTCCCTGCCCGCGCAGTCCCGGCGGACCCCGGGCGGCACCGCGCCGGCCGGCCCGCCGGCGGACGGCGGGGAGCTGACCCTCGTCGTCCTGTCCCCGACCGACCCCATGACCCGGGGCCAGCTGCGCCGCATGGCCGACCTGGCCCGGGACGAGGGGTACCGGGTGCGCTGGGAGGAGGCGCGCGGCGGCACCACCGCGCCCTTCCACACCATCGGCGGCCTGGCGGGTTCCCTCCGCCGGGCCGACCGCATCGTGATGGGGGACCCCTTCTCCCGCTACGTACAGCTCCTGCTGACCATCACCCGCGCCCGCGACCTCGTGGTCGTGGACGACGGCACGGCGACGATGGAGTTCGTCGCCCAGCTGGCCCGCGGCGAACGCCTGGTCCGCTGGCACCGCAAGGGCGGCCGCCCCGGCGCCCGCGACCTCCTCTTCGCCCCGGTCTCCTCCTCCGCCCGCCGCCGCCTCACCCCGAGCGACCGGCGCCGCGTCGAGGTCTTCTCCTCCATGCCGGTGACCGATGTCCCGGACGGCGTCACCGTCACCGCCAACGACTTCGCCTGGACCCGCGCCCGCTTCGGACCGCCGCGCATCACCCAGAGCGCGGACCTGGTCGGCACCTCCCTGGTGGAGACCGGGGTCGTGGACGGCGACCGCTACGTGGAGGCCGTCCACCACCTGGCGAAGACCCACGGCGCCACCCGCTACTTCGCGCACCGCCGCGAGAGCACCGACAAGCTCCACCGCCTCGCCACGGAGACGGGCCTGGAGATAGTCCGCCCCGACCTCCCCCTGGAACTGATCGCCCGCCGCGGCCCCATCGGCCGTACGATCCTCAGCTTCCCCTCCACGGTCGTCCACACCCTGCCGCTGGCCCTCGTCGGCACGGGCGTGCGCGTGGCGGTCTGCGACATCGACCCGACCTGGCTCACCGAGACCGCCTCCCCCCGCGCCCAGGGCTTCCTGTCCGGAGTGACCGGCACGGCCCGGGACGTCCACCGGCTGGCGGCGGTGAGCCCGGCGTAGCGGCTGCCGCCGCAGGGATGAGTACGGATACTCAGGCGCAGTGTGATCACATTTCGATAGGCTCTTTCACCTCGTGCACGGGACCCGCATGAGACGGCGGAGGACCGCCGGCGTCGGGGAGATGGGGAAACGGGGAGAGCATCACGCATGGCGTGGGACGAGTGGGAGCGACTGAAGGCGGATGCCGCGGCCCGCGGCTCCACGGGGATGCAGCTGAACCACGTTCCGTCGGATCCGGGCGGCCTGGCGTCGGACAAGAAGACGTGGACGAAGGCCGGCGAGGATACGAAGGGCCTGCAGGACGGCATCGGCAAGGCCCTGGGGAAGCTGGATGCCGGGCAGGCGGGGCTGGGGGACACGTCCGGTGTGCAGTCGGCGGCGGCGCAGCAGGAGCTGTACGAGTCCTGGAAGAAGTACGTCGGTGACGTCAAGGCCCGCTGCGGTGAGCTGGGCGGGCTGATGGAGAAGTCGGGGCACGACCTGTCGATGACCGACGCCGAGGTGAAGGCGGAGCTCGACAAGATCAACGGCAAGTACCACGACACCGAGGCCGTCGGCGGCCAGGCGAAGGGCCGGTGACGGGGGACCCATGGACATCGCGACGCTTCAGGCCCTCAAGCCCTCGGAGTACGAGGAGGCGGCCGACGGGTACCGGGCCACGAGCGAGATGGCGAGTGCCGCCAAGGATGCGGTGGAGAACCAGATAGCCGCCGGTATCCGCAACCAGCTCAAGGGTGAGACGGCCGACGCGGCCGTGCGCGAGCTGAAGGAGCTGGGGAAGAACTTCCACTACGTCCAGACCGAGTGCGCGCTGGCCAGTACGGCGTTGAACGGGTTCGCGTACGACATGGCCGCCGCGAAGCGGAAGCTGGAGGCGGCCCTGGAGGACGCCAAGGCGGCCGGCTGCACGGTGGGTGCGGACGGTTCGGTCACCTTCCCGGCCGGTGGCGAGGAGGTCGACGGCAAGGTGCCGGAGGGCGGCTCGGTGTCCCCCTCGACGACCATGACGGACCCGACGGCGAACGCCATCGAGCAGCAGGCCATCCACCAGCACCCGAACCCGAACTTCGGCAAGGCCATCGGCTTCGCGAACCGGATCGGGGACGCGCTGAAGGAGGCCGCGGACGCGGACGCCAAGTGGGCGCCGAAGCTGCGCGCGCTGAAGGCCGACGACGACCTGGTGGTGTCCGACCGGGACTGGTCCGACGTGAAGTCCGACCAGGACGGCGTGAGCGAGGCGGGCAAGAAGTACCTCGACTCGATGCCGCAGCCGCCCAAGGACGGCAGCCCCAAGGACAACGCGGCCTGGTGGAAGGGCCTCACCGACGAGGAGCGCGCGGCCTGGGTCTCCCTGCGCCCGGACGCCGTGGGCAAGCTCGACGGCGTCCCCGCCACGGTCCGCGACGAGGCCAACCGCATCGTCCTGGACGAGACCCGCTCCCGCTACCAGCTGGAACTCAACTCCATCCCGAAGCCGCCGGTCAACGAGTGGACGTACATCGCCAGCAACGGCTGGGCGTCCAAGGTGCACACCGACGAATGGATGGACTGGTACAAGAAGTACGGCGAGCGCTACGACCACCTCACCAAGTCGCTCCAGGGCATGAAGAGCATCCAGGACCGCTTCGACTCCACCGGTATGGCCACCGACAAGGACCACAAGGGCCTGCCGGACGCGTACCTGCTCGGATTCGACGCGGAGGGCAACGGCCGGGCGATCGTCGCCAACGGCAACCCCGACACGGCCCGGCACCAGGCCGTCTACGTACCGGGCACCACCTCCAACCTCAGCAACATCAGTGGCAACATCGACCGGATGACCTCCACCTGGCGCGTGGCCACCGACGAGGCCGACGGCCAGCCCGTCTCCACGATCACCTGGCTCGGCTACGACGCCCCGCAGGACATCGTGAAGGACTCGCCGTTCCGCCACTACGCGGACGACGGCGCACCGGCCTTCAACCGCTTCCTCGACGGACTGGAGGCCTCGCACAGCGGCGACACCCCGCCGCACCGCACGGTGATCGGTCACTCCTACGGCACCACCCTCGTCGGCTCGGCCGCCGACCACGGCACCCTGAACGCGGACGACGTGATCACCGCGGGCAGTCCCGGTGTCACGGTGCCCAAGGCGGAGCAGCTGGACGTGCCCAAGGGCCACGTCTGGAACGAGGAGGCCGACGGGGACGTCGTACCCGACATCGGCCGCTTCGGTCACGGCGGCACCGACTGGGACGGCCCCTGGACCGTGCCGAGCGACGAGCGGTTCGGGGCCAAGCAGATGACCACGGACACAGAGGGCCACAGCGGGTACTGGGACGAGGGCTCGGACAGCCTGCTCAACCAGGCCCTCGTCGTCGCGGGACACGGGGAGGACGTCAAGCTGAAGGAGCCGACCCCGACCTGGAAGTACACCCGTTAGGCAGAGCGAGGCCCGTCGATTGTGAAGAACCGCCTGGGCGCAGCAGCGCTCCTCGTGTCCACCGTCCTCACCACTCTCACCGGATGCAGCATGAGTTCCAGCACCGAATCCGACGACGTCCCGTCCGCCGGCACCAGCACGTCACAGGACGCCGCCGCGAAGACGCAGAAGGTGTCCAGCCGGCTGTACGACCTGATCGGCGTCAAGGGAAAGGCCTCCGACGGCAGCCCCGGCGTCCAGGAATGCGCGGACAAGGACCGGGACAAGTACTTCCGGATCTTCCACAAGTGGAGTTTCTACCCCGCGTCGGCGGAGGACCTCGACGTCGCCATGCGCAACCTCAAGGAGGGGATGCCCAAGCACGGCTGGAAGATCGTCGAGTACGGCCCCGACAGCAGCGCGAACAAGAACCTCACCCTGATCGCCGACAACGACGAGCAGAAGGCGGGCGTGCACATCACCCGGATGGCGAAGCGGAACCCGCCCAAGCTCAGCCTGATGGTCGTCTCCGGCTGCTACGAGGTCCCCGAGGGCCAGGACGTCGAGCATTTCTGAGCACGTCCGGCCGCGGGGCGGGACAGGACACGATGTGAAGACCGGCTCCGGAGCCCTCGCGGCCTTCCTGGCCCTCGGCCTCACCGTCCTGACCGGATGCACCATGGCCGAGAAGGACTCCGGCGACGTCACGGTCACCGGTACCTCCGGCGACGTCGCCGACTCGGTGGAGAGGATCTCCAGCGGTATCCACGGCCTGATCCGTGTGAAGGGCACGACGTCCGACAGCCGTGCGACGGTGACGGAGTGTTCCGGCAAGGACCCGGACACGTACTTCCGGGTCCTCCACCCGTGGAGCTTCACCCCGGCGTCCCCTGGTGACCTCGAGGCAGCCATGCAGCAGCTCAGGGAAGCGCTGCCGGAGCACGGCTGGAAGATCGTCGAGTACGGGCCGGACACCAGCAGGAACAAGAACATGAGGCTCACGGCTGACAACGACGCGAAGAGGGTGGGTGTGCACATCATCCAGATGGCCGAGGACAACCCGCCGATGCTGAGCCTGGACGTCGTCTCCGGCTGCTACGAGGTCCCCGAGGGGTAGGACGTCGAGCACGTCCAGGCCTCGGCCCTCCGGGACGGTCGGGGTTCGTGGTGGTCCGGTTTCTGGACATCGCGCGCGTGATCCCCGTGAGGCGTGGTATGCGTGGAGGAGGAAAAACAGAGGTTTTACCCACCACAGTTCGCCGCCATGCGTCCGCCGGTCAGGTTTTCTTCCCCTAACGGGCTGAACTTTTGTTGATCGAGGGGTAGTTGACCACCCGGGCGTCCTACCCTTCAGAGGGTGAAGCAATTGATGTCCCTAGAGTCCGAGGCCGGCCTCCCGGGTGATGTGCTCCCCGGCGTGCTGAGCGAGTCCCTGCACGCCGAACTCGTCGCCTTCCGTCGCGACTTGCACATGCACCCTGAGCTGGGCAACCAGGAGTTCCGCACCACGGCCGCGATCAAGGAGCGGCTGGAGCAGGCCGGTCTCAGGCCACGCGTGCTCAGCACCGGAACCGGACTCGTCTGTGACATCGGGCTCGCGGAGGGTGAGCACCCCGAGCACCTCCCCGTACCGCTGCTCGCCCTGCGCGCCGACATCGACGCCCTGCCCATCCCGGACGCCAAGACCGACTGCCCGTACCGGTCCACCGTGCCCGACCGGGCGCACGCCTGCGGTCACGACGTGCACACCACCGTGGTGCTCGGCACCGGGCTCGTCCTCGCCGACCTGCACGCCAAGGGCCTGCTGCCCCGCCCGGTGCGGCTGCTCTTCCAGCCCGCCGAGGAGGTGCTGCCCGGCGGCGCCCTGGACGCCATCGAGGACGGCGCGCTGACCGGGGTCGGCCGGATCCTCGCGGTGCACTGCGACCCCCGGGTGGAGGCCGGCAAGATCGGGCTGCGGCACGGGCCGATCACCAGCGCCTGCGACCGGGTGGAGATCGCGCTCGACGGCCCCGGCGGGCACACCGCCCGTCCGCACCTCACCACCGACCTGGTCACCGCCGCCGCCCGGGTCGCGATCGACGTCCCCGCCGTCGTCGCCCGCCGGGTCGACACCCGCGCCGGTCTCGCCGTCACCTGGGGCCGGATCGAGTCGGGCCACGCCCCGAACGTGATCCCGCAGCACGCGGAGCTGTCCGGAACCGTGCGCTGCCTGGACCTGGAGGCCTGGCGGCAGGCCCCCGACATCGTGCACGCGGCCATCGACGAGGTCGCCACCCTGCACCGGGCCAAGTCCGAGATCACCTACATGCGCGGAGTGCCGCCCGTCGTCAACGACCGGGAGTCCACCGAGCTGCTGCGCCGGGCCATGGTCGCCCGGCGCGGGATGAAGTCCGTCGAGAGCACCGAGCAGAGCCTCGGCGGCGAGGACTTCTCCTGGTACCTGGAGCAGGTGCCGGGCGCGCTGGCCCGGCTCGGCGTGCGCCGTCCCGGCGAACGCACGGTGCGCGATCTCCACCAGGGCGATTTCGACGCCGACGAGCACGCGATCACGGTCGGCGTGGAGATGTTCACGGCCGCCGCGTTCCTGGACCGCAACGGGGCGCAGAACTGATCGGACGGCCCCCCCGGGGCCGTCCCCCTCGTCCGGCGCAACACGGATACAAGCCATTCGTGCACGGTGCGCGACATCGGCGCGAGAAGGGCCCGAGACCGAGTTCAGACAGTGTTTGCCTCGAATCGATAACGGCTTCGCGAGAGGGTTTTTTGCGACATCTACGCGCGTTACGATGCCGCGAAGCCGACGCCGATGGGGGCGTCTCGGCCGGAGCACCGCCAAGGTGCTCACATCAAGCGCCTACGTGGCGCTCAGGTCAGGTGAAGGAGCCTTCCCGTGCGCCGGGTAGCCAAGCTTTCCGCTGCGTGTATCGCGTCCGCAGCACTCGCACTGACTGCCACTGCCTGTGGCAGCACCTCCTCCGACAACAACGACGCCGGTTCGCCCTCCAAGGGCGGCGGCAAGGGTGTCAAGGTCGGTCTCGCCTTCGACGTCGGCGGCCGTGGGGACCGCTCCTTCAACGACTCCGCCGCGCGCGGTGCCGACCAGGCCAAGAAGGAGTTCGGCGGCGACATCAAGGAGCTGACCGCGAAGACCTCGGACACCGAGGCCGACCGTGAGCAGCGCCTGTCGGACCTGGCCGACGCGGGCTACAACCCGGTCATCGGTGTCGGCTACGCCTACGCCGCCTCCATGACCAAGGTCGCCGCGAAGTACCCGAAGACCAGCTTCGGCATCGTCGACTCGGTCGTGAACGGCAAGAACGTCGACAGCATCACGTTCACCGAGGAGCAGGGCTCCTACCTGGCCGGCGTCGCCGCCGCCCTGAAGACCAAGTCGAACCACGTCGGCTTCATCGGCGGTGTGGACGTCCCGCTGATCAAGAAGTTCGAGGCGGGCTTCGTCCAGGGTGTCAAGGACACCAACAAGAAGGCCAAGGTCGACACGCAGTACCTGTCGCACGGCTCGGACACCTCCGGCTTCGCCAGCCCCGACAAGGGCAAGGAGGCCGCGCAGGGCATGCTCGACAACGGCGCGGACGTCGTCTACACGGCCGCCGGCTCCTCCGGCAACGGCGCCATCGAGGCCGTCGCCGGCAAGAAGGGCGCCTGGGCCATCGGCGTGGACTCGGACCAGTACAACATCCCGGGTCTGGCCAAGTACAAGAACTCGATCCTGACCTCGATGGTCAAGAACGTCGACGTCGGTGTCTACGACTTCGTGAAGTCGGTCCACGGCGGCAAGCCGCTGACCGGCACCAACACCTACTCGCTCGCCAAGGACGGTGTCTCGCTGTCCAAGAGCGGCGGCTTCATCGACGACCTCCAGGCCAAGCTGGACGCCGCGAAGAAGAAGATCGTCGACGGCTCGATCAAGGTCAAGACCACCCCGTGACCTGACGGGTCCCGTCGGACCTCGGCTCGGCGCGGGGGCGCCTGTCGGAGCCCCCCGCCGAGCCATAACAATGTGTCAACTCTACGCGTGTAGCGCGGAGTTGCCGCGCTAGCGTCGCCGACGCCTGCCCCCTCCCCGCAGCCCCTTTCCCCGAGGAGAGTGCGCCATCAACGCGTCCAGCCCTCCCGCTGCCGTCGAACTGCGCGGCATCACCAAGCGTTTCCCCGGCGTCGTCGCCAACCGCGACATCGACATCACGGTCCGCACGGGCACCGTCCACGCCCTGTGCGGTGAGAACGGCGCCGGCAAGTCCACCCTGATGAAGATCCTCTACGGCATGCAGCAGCCGGACGAGGGCACCATCACCGTCGGTGGCGAACAGGTCGTCTTCCACAACCCGGGCGACGCCATCGCCCGCGGCATCGGCATGGTGCACCAGCACTTCATGCTCGCCGACAACCTCACCGTGCTGGAGAACGTCGTTCTCGGCGCGGAGAAGCTGCACGGCATCGGGGGCAAGGCCCGCGCCCGGATCAAGGAGATCTCCGACGCCTACGGCCTCGGCGTCCGCCCCGACGCCCTGGTCGAGGAACTCGGTGTCGCCGACCGCCAGCGCGTGGAGATCCTCAAGGTCCTCTACCGCGGCGCCAAGACCCTCATCCTCGACGAGCCCACCGCCGTCCTGGTGCCGCAGGAGGTCGACGCGCTCTTCGACAACCTGCGCGAACTCAAGGCCGAGGGCCTCACCGTCATCTTCATCTCGCACAAGCTGGGCGAGGTGCTCTCCGTCGCCGACGAGATCACCGTCATCCGGCGCGGCACCACCGTCGGCACCGTCGACCCGCGCGCCACCACCCCCAAGCAGCTCGCCGAGCTGATGGTCGGCAGCGAACTGCCCACCCCGGAGACCCAGGAGTCCACGGTCACCGACGTGCCGATGCTGAAGGTGGACGGTCTGCACCTGGCGCAGACCGACCTCGACGGCGTCGAGCGGATCATCCTGGACGAGATCTCCTTCACCATCCACAAGGGCGAGGTCCTCGGCATCGCCGGTGTGGAGGGCAACGGCCAGTCCGAGCTGGTCGAGGCGATCATGGGCATGCGCCACCCGGACGCCGGCGTCGTCACCCTCGACGGCACCGACATCTCCCACGCCCCGACCCGCCACCGCCGCGAGTCCGGCATCGGCTACATCCCGGAGGACCGCCACCGCCACGGCCTGCTCCTGGAAGCACCGCTGTGGGAGAACCGCATCCTCGGCCACGTCACGGAGAAGCCGAACTCGCGCGGCGGACTGCTCGACCTCAAGGCGGCCCGCGCCGACACCCAGAGGATCGTCGAGGCCTACGACGTCCGCACCCCCGGCATCGACGTCACCGCCGCCTCCCTGTCCGGCGGCAACCAGCAGAAGCTGATCGTCGGCCGGGAGATGAGCCACAACCCCAAGCTGCTCATCGCCGCCCACCCCACCCGCGGTGTGGACGTCGGCGCGCAGGCGGCCATCTGGGACTACATCCGCGAGGCCCGCCGCGAGGGCCTGGCCGTGCTGCTGATCTCCGCCGACCTGGACGAGCTGATCGGGCTCTCCGACACCCTGCGGGTGATGTACCGCGGCCGCCTGGTCGCCGACGCCGACCCCGCCACGATCACCCCCGAAGAGCTGGGCTCCGCCATGACGGGTGCGGCCACCGGCCACCTGGAGCACACAGAGGACGACGAGCGATGAACAAGCTGACCCAACGCATCGACAAGGAGCGGCTGCTCCTCGGCATCGCCGCGCCGCTGCTCGCGGTCGTCGCCGCGCTCGTCGTCACCACCCTGGTGATCCTCGCGACCGGCAAGAACCCCGGCGACGCCTTCAGCGACATGGTGACCTACGGCTTCGCCAGCGACAGCCAGGTCTACATCCTGAACAAGGCGACGACCTACTACCTCGCGGGCGTCGCGGTGGCCATCGGCTTCCGCATGAACCTGTTCAACATCGGTGTCGACGGCCAGTACCGGCTCGCCGCGTTCATCGCCGCCGTCCTCGGCGGTGCGCTCACGGTGCCCGGCTGGATCGCCGTCCCGCTGATCATGATCTGCGCCATGGCGACCGGTGCCCTGTGGGCGGCCATCGCCGGCATCCTCAAGGTGACCCGGGGCGTCAGCGAGGTCATCGCGACCATCATGCTGAACTCGATCGCCACCGCGATCATCGCCTACCTGCTCCAGCCCGGAAAGCTCGGCCAGCTGGACCAGGCCGGCACCCTCGTCTCCACCAAGCCGCTGCCGTCGTCCTCGTACTTCTTCAGCTTCGACACCGGCCCCGCCGGTGAGCTGTGGGGCTTCATCGTCATCGCCGCCGTCGTCGGCGTCGCGTACTGGTTCGTGCTGGGCCGCACCCGGTTCGGCTTCGACCTGCGCACCGTCGGCCAGTCCGAGAGCGCGGCCGGCGCCAGCGGTGTCTCGGTGAAGAAGATGATCGCCACCAGCATGATCATCTCGGGTGCGGTGGCCGGTCTGATCGGCATGCCGACCCTGCTGAACGACAGCCACCAGTTCAGCAACGACTTCCCGGCCGGCATCGGCTTCACCGGCATCGCCATCGCGCTGCTCGGCCGCAACCACCCGATCGGCATCGCGCTCGGCGCCCTGCTCTGGGGCTTCCTGGAGCGCACCACCAACCACCTGGAATTCCAGGGCTACGACAAGGAAATCCTCGGCGTCATCCAGGGCGTCATCGTGCTGTGCGTCGTCATCGCCTACGAGGTCGTACGCCGCTACGGCCTGAAGCGCCAGCAGCAGAAGGTCGGTGCGGAACTCGCCGCCCAGGCCGCCGCCGCGACGAAGAAGCAGGAGGTGGCGTGATGACTGCCACGATGACCGACGCGCCGCCGCCCGCGGCCCCCAAGGCGGCGGGCGCCCCCCAGCGCTCCGGCCGCTCCCTGGGGCTGACCCTGATGATCGTCGCGGGTGCGCTGCTGCTCCTGGCCGCCGTCCGCGTGATCACCGGCGCCAACCAGCTCGACTCCGCCGGACAGGTCGCCGCCGCGCTCGGCCTCGCCGTGCCGATCGGTCTCGCCGGACTCGCCGGCCTGTGGTCCGAGCGGGCCGGCGTGGTCAACATCGGCCTCGAGGGCATGATGATCCTCGGCACCTTCGGCGCCGGCTGGGTCGGCTGGCAGTCCAGCCCCTGGCTCGGCCTGCTGTGCGGCGTCGGCTTCGGTGTCCTCGGCGGCCTGGTGCACGCCGTCGCCACCGTCACCTTCGGCGTCGACCACATCGTCTCCGGTGTCGCGGTCAACCTGCTCGCGCTCGGCGCCACCCAGTACCTGGCCAAGCTGTTCTTCGCCGGCGGCAAGGCCGCTGAGGCGGGCGGCAACCCCAAGCAGTCCCCGCCCGCGGACTCGCTGCCCGACGTCACCGTCCCCGGCCTCTCCGACGGACTCGCCTCCATCGAGAAGCACCACTGGTTCCTGGTCTCCGACCTCGCCGGCATCGTCGGCGGTCTGATCACCAACCTGTCCGTGGTCACGATCCTCGCCGTGCTGCTGTTCGTCGGCAGCTGGTGGCTGCTGTGGCGCACCCCGTTCGGGCTGCGGCTGCGCTCCTGTGGTGAGAACCCGGTCGCCGCCGAGTCCCTCGGCGTCAACGTCTACCAGTACAAGTACGCGGCCGTGGCCGTCTCCGGCGGCCTCGCCGGCCTCGGCGGCGCCTTCCTGGCGCTGGTCACCTCGCACACCTACCTGGAGGGCCAGACCGGCGGCCGCGGCTACATCGGTCTCGCCGCGATGATCTTCGGCAACTGGCGTCCCGGCGGCCTGGCGATGGGCGCGGGCCTGTTCGGCTACTCCGACGCGCTCCAGCTCCGCAACGGCGGTGTCACCGTCCACGCCCTGCTCCTGCTGCTGGTCGTCCTGCTCGCGCTGCTGGCCGGCTGGAAGCTGTACAAGAAGGCCGTCGTGCAGGGTGTGGTCAGCGCCGTCACGGCCGCGCTGGTCCTGGTCTGGTACCTGCTCACCGACGAGGTCCCGAGCGACTTCGTGGGCGCCACCCCGTACGTCGTCACCCTGCTCGTGCTGTCCCTCTCGGCGCAGCGCCTGCGGATGCCGAAGGCGGACGGCATGCGCTACCGGAAGGGCCAGGGCAAGTGACGCCGGGAACCGAGTTCGACTGGGAGCCGCTGCGCGCCGAGGCACGCGAGGCCATGACCCACGCCTACGCCCCCTACTCGGGCTACCCGGTCGGCGTGGCCGCCCTCGTCGACGACGGCCGCACCGTCACCGGCTGCAACGTGGAGAACGCCTCCTACGGCATCGGCCTGTGCGCCGAGTGCGGTCTGGTCTCCCAGCTGCAGCGCACGGGCGGCGGCCGGCTGACGCACTTCACCTGCGTCGACGGCAACGGCGCCCTGCTGGTGCCGTGCGGCCGGTGCCGCCAGCTGCTGTACGAGTTCGGTGGTCCCGACCTGCTGCTGGACACCCCCGCGGGCGTTCTCCCGCTCTCCGAGATGCTGCCCCAGGCCTTCGGCCCGGACCATCTCAGCCAGTAACGCCGTACGGCCCCCCTGCCCCGCTCGCAGGGGGGCCGCACACTTCGCACCAACGGAAGGAAGCCCTCAGCCATGGCCATGGACGCCATCTCCGTCATCCGCACCAAGCGGGACCGCGGCGAGCTGACCGACGAGCAGATCGACTGGGTCATCGACGCGTACACCCGCGGCGAGGTCGCCGACGAGCAGATGTCCGCGCTCGCCATGGCGATCCTGCTGAACGGCATGAACCGCCGCGAGATCGCCCGCTGGACCGCGGCCATGATCGCCTCCGGCGAGCGCATGGACTTCTCCTCGCTGTCCCGCCCGACGGCCGACAAGCACTCCACGGGCGGCGTCGGCGACAAGATCACCCTCCCGCTGGCGCCCCTCGTGGCGGCCTGCGGCGCGGCCGTCCCGCAGCTGTCCGGCCGCGGCCTCGGCCACACCGGCGGCACCCTGGACAAGCTGGAGTCGGTCCCCGGCTGGCGCGCCCTGCTCTCCAACGAGGAGATGCTGCACGTCCTGGACACCACCGGCGCGGTGATCTGCGCGGCCGGTGACGGCCTGGCCCCCGCGGACAAGAAGCTGTACGCCCTGCGCGACGTCACCGGCACGGTCGAGGCGATCCCGCTGATCGCGTCCTCGATCATGTCCAAGAAGATCGCGGAGGGCACCGGTTCCCTGGTGCTGGACGTGAAGGTGGGCACGGGCGCCTTCATGAAGACGATCGAGGACGCCCGGGAGCTGGCCTCCACGATGGTGGGCCTCGGCACCGACCACGGTGTGAAGACGGTCGCGCTGCTCACCGACATGTCCACCCCGCTCGGTCTCACCGCGGGCAACGCCCTGGAGGTCCGCGAGTCGGTCGAGGTCCTCGCCGGCGGCGGCCCCGCGGACGTCGTGGAACTGACCGTCGCCCTGGCCCGCGAGATGCTCGACGCGGCCGGCATCAAGGACGCCGATCCGGCGAAGGCCCTCGCCGACGGCTCGGCGATGGACGTCTGGCGCCGGATGATCGCGGCGCAGGGCGGCGACCCGGACGCCCCGCTGCCCACGTCGAAGGAGCAGCACGTCGTCAAGGCACCGGCCTCCGGTGTCCTGACCCGTCTCGACGCCTACGACATCGGCGTCGGCGCCTGGCGTCTCGGCGCCGGCCGGGCCCGCAAGGAGGACCCGGTGCAGGCAGGCGCGGGCATCGAGATGCACGCCAAGCCGGGCGACACGGTGACGGAGGGCCAGCCCTTGCTGACCCTGCACACCGACACCCCGGAGCGGTTCGACTACGCCCTCCAGGCGGTGGAGGGCTCCTACGACATCGCGGCCCCCGGCACGGACTTCACGGCGTCGCCAGTGGTGCTGGAACGTATCGCCTGACCTGCAGTTTCCTCATCCGGGTGAACGGGACCGGTGGACCTCCGCCGGTCCCGTTCGGCATGCTGGGATCGGTGACGCACCGATAGGAGACCGCCATGAGCGCACTCACCGTCAGCCATGACTCCGACCAGAACTGGGACGACCTCGTCCGGTACTGGGAGGAGATGGAATGGCCGGAGGGCAGCAAGGTGGAGATCATCGAGGGGATCATCACCGTGTCACCTGCTCCCGCGTCCCGCCACAACGTGATCGCGGAACGTATCCAGCGTCGCCTCTACTCCGTGATCCCCGAAGAATGGGGGATCTACCAGACACTGGCCATTGCCGTGCCGTCGCGGCTGGGCATGCTCATCCCGGATCTGCTGGTGGCTCCGGTGCGGGAATGCGCCGAGTCCGACTCGCACATCCCCGCCGCCCTCGCGGAACTCGTCGTCGAGGTGACCTCCAAGTCCAACGCCGGCCACGACCGCGTCAGCAAGCCCGCCGCCTACGCCACCGCGGGCATCCCGCTGTACCTCCTGGTCGACCGCTGGGCGCCCGGCGGACCCACCGTGACGCTCTACGGGGAGCCGAAGGGCGACGTCTACCGCGTGCTCAAGGCGGTCAAGTTCGGCGATCCCGTCGAGCTGCCGGAGCCGTTCGGCCTGACCATCGACACCGGCGAGTTCCCCGTCGACTGATCCGGCGTCACCCCAGCACCGCCGCCACCCCCACCAGCACCGGTACGGACACCACCGTCGACAGCAGCACCGACTCGCGGGCCAGGGACTCGGCGACGCGGTAGCGGCTGGCGTAGGTGAAGAGGTTCTGGGCGCCGGGCAGGGCGGCGGTCACCACCGTGTCCAGCAGGGCGTGGCCGTGCAGGCCGAACACGCAGCGGGCCAGCGCCCAGGCCACCAGTGGCTGGCCCAGCGACTTCAGTGCCACGGACAGCAGCACCAGCCGGCTGTCCCGCCCCCGGCCGGGTGCCGGGTTGCCGTGCAGGGACATGCCGAAGGCCAGCAGGGCCGCCGGGACGGACATGTTGCCCAGCACGGTGAGGGGGTTCAGGAGCGGGCCGGGCAGCTGCCAGCCCGCTGCCGACACCACCACCCCGGACACGGAGCCGACGGCGATCGGATTCCGCAGAGGCGTCAGCAGGCGCCGCCACACCGTGCCCCTCGCGCCCGTCCCGGACAGGTCCAGGACCGTGAGGGCGACCGGTGCGACCAGGACGACCTGGAAGAGCAGCACCGGCGCCACCAGCGACGCGTCGCCCAGCACGTACGCGGCGATCGGGATGCCGAGGTTGCCCGAGTTGACGTAACCGGAGCACAGCGCACCGATCGTCGTACGGGCCAGCCCCCAGCGCCGTACCACCCCCACCGCGACGAAGGCCCCGGCGACCGCGGCCGTACTGAGGGCCGTCACCAGCAGCCGCGCGGAGAACAGGACCGACAGGTCGGCCCGGGCGAGGGTGGTGAAGAGCAGCGCGGGGCCCGCGAGGCTGAAGGCGAGCCGCGTCAGCACCTCCCCGCCCTGCGCGCCGAGCGTCCCGCGCAGCCCGAGGACATAGCCCACCCCGATGACGACCGCGATCACCGCGAACCCGCTCAGCACCCCCGTCACAGGGCCCACCCTGCGGGGCCGCGGGTGAACCGGTCAATGTGATCCCCGAGACGCCCGGACGCACCCCGAGGCGGCCGACACGGCGAGGCGGTCGTACGGGTACGTCGCGATGCGGAGGGTCGCGCCGCCGTCCGGCGGGGTCGCCGTCAGCGTGACGCTCCCGTCCGCGCTCGTGTCCGCGGTGATCCTCCAGCCGCGCTCGGCCAGCGTGGTCCGGGCCCGCCGCAGAGCCGACTGCCCCGCCTGCGCCGTGACCCCTTTGAGGGCCCACTCGGTGCTGACGACGACCACACCCGGCACGCTCGGCGGTGTGTCGTGGAGCTGGTCGAAGAAGTGGCTCAGGCCTCTGTACGGGCAGTCCTCCTCCACCTTCCGTCCGGCCCCGGGCCAGTCGGCGTCCAGCTCGGCGCGCGGCAGGCCGAGCGCGTCGCGCACCTCCTGGGTGCGCTGGTCCAGCCGTCGGGCCGTGGCGGCGGGGTCGGCGACCGGGTACGAGCCGCCCTCGACGAACGACCCGGTCCGCCATCCCGGGACGAGGGCCACCGCGACCACCCCCGACACGGCGAGGGTCACCGCGCGCCGTCGCCTGCGGCGGGCCCGGGCGAGACGCGCGCGGTACTGCGGGGAGTGCGGTTCGGGTCTCATGCGCGGCATGTTGGTACACGCCACCCGGTCCGGGCATGAGCACGGCTACTCAGCAGAGCCGCCCGGCGACCCGGCGCCCCGCCCCGCGATGAGTTCCGGCCGCGCCCTCGGTCTACCGCACGTGGATGCCGAGACCCCCGTCGTGCTGGTGCTGTCCGGGCCCGTTCGCCGGGACGAGGTGGACGGGCTCTGTGCCGAGGTGCGGGCGTTGCTGGAGGGCAGCGGGGAGCGGGTGGTCGTGTGTGATGTGGGTGGGCTCGGACCGCCGGGACTGGCGGCCGTCGATCTGCTGGCCCGGCTGGAGCTGTCCGCCCGCCGGGCCGGCGGACGGATTCGGCTGCGGGACGCCGGCCCCGCGCTACACGCCCTTCTCGACCTCGTCGGCCTCCGCTTCCAGGTGGAGGGGCAGGCCGAAGAGCGGGAACCAGCGCTGGGTGTCGAGGAAGCAGTGGAAGCCGGTGATCCGGCCGTCTGAGATCTCCAGCACCTGCACCGCCCACGGGGTGAACCCGCCGTTCTCCGGGTCCGGCTTGTAGTGCGCGAAGCCCGGCAGGCCGTTGGCCTGGACCGGCAGCAGCCGGGAGCCGGCGCAGGAGGCGCCGACGGTGGTCATGAAACCGGTGATGTCGGCGGTGCCGCGCAGCCACAGGTCGAACGGCGGCATCGTCATGACGGCGTCCTCGTGGAGCAGCGCCGTCAGCGCCGCCATGTCATAGCCCTCGAAGGCCTTGACGTACCGCTCCAGGAGTTTCAGCTGCTCCTCGTCGAGCGGATCGGACACCGCCCCCTCGGCTCCCGCGTCCCCGCGCTCCGCCAGCGTGGCCCGGGCCCGCTGCAGCGCGCTGTTCACCGACGCGACCGAGGTGTCCAGCAGCTCGGCCACCTCGCTCGCCTTCCACGCGAGCACCTCCCGCAGGATCAGCACCGCCCGCTGCTTGGGCGGCAGCTGCTGCAGGGCCGCCATGAACGCGAGCCGGACCGTCTCCTTGGCGACCGCCGCCTCCGCGGGGTCCTCCACGGTCGGCAGCACGCGCGCGTCGGGCATCGGCTCCAGCCAGGTGTGGTCCGGACGCGGCGAGAGCGCCGCCCGGGCGAGCGGGGTCGCCTCCGTCAGGTCCATCGGCCGCGCCCGCTTGCCGCCCGCCTTCAGCATGTCCAGGCACACGTTCGTCGCGATCCGGTACAGCCACGAGCGCAGGCTGGAACGGCCCTCGAACGAGGCGTGGCTCCGCCAGGCGCGCACCAGGGTGTCCTGCACCGCGTCCTCGGCCTCGAAGGAGGAGCCGAGCATCCGGTAGCAGTACCCGGTCAGCTCGGTCCGGTGCTTCTCCAGTGCGACGTCGAGATCCGCCGTCGCCGTGCTGTCGCCCATCGTCCACCCACCCCTGTGGCCGTTCCTGTGGCGCGCCGTCGCGCCCCAGCACCTTGGAAGCTACCGCAGGGGACTGACAATGGCCCCCGGAGTCCGGAAACGTGCAGGTGGGGAGGGGGGCGCCCAGTGGCTCGGGAGGCGCGGGGCGCCGACGGGCCCGGCGTCGGCGTGGTTGCCGGCGCAGGCCCCCGCGCGCCTTCCCGGCGCCCTCAGCGCGCGTCGGCCACGACCGGGCCCCGCGCCGCCACCCGCGCCGCCCGGGAGCCCAGGGCGGTGATCGTGACGACGCCGAGGACCGCGAGCAGCCCGACACCGACCGTGCCGCCCCAGCCGTCCGCGTGGAAGGCCAGCGCACCGGCCGTGCTGCCGACGCTGGAGCCGACGTAGTACGCGGACTGGTACAGAGCCGACGCCTGGGCGCGGCCGTGCGTGGCCGTCTTGCCGACCGCCGAGGACGCCACCGCGTGCCCGGCGAAGAAACCCGCCGTGATCAGCACCAGGCCCAGCAGGACCAGGACGAGGGAGGCGGTCAGGCTCAGCAGCAGCCCCGCCGCCGTCGTACCGCCCGCCAGGTACAGCGCGCCCCGGCGGCCCAGCCGGCCCACCAGCCGGCCCGCCGTGGACGCGGACACCGTCCCCACCAGGTAGACGAGGAAGATCGAGCCCACGATGCCCTGCGGCAGCCCGAACGGCGCCGCCGTCAGCCGGTAGCCGATCACCGTGTAGACGCCGCCGAACACCGTCATGAACAGCGCGCCGATCGCGTACAGACGGCGCAGCAGCGGATCGGAGAGGTGGGCGCGGACCGTGCCGAGCAGGACCCGCGGGCGCAGCGACCCCGCCGTGAAGTGCCGCGGGGCCGGCAGCAGCAGCCGGAACGCCACCGCGCAGACGACCGCGAGCCCACCGATCACACCGACCGAGACCCGCCAGCCCCACTCCTGCGCGACCCAGCCGGTGATGACCCGGCCGCTCATACCGCCGACGCTGTTGCCGGCCACGAACAGCCCGATCGCCGTGACCAGCGCCTTGGGCCGCACCTCCTCGGCCAGGTACGCGGTCGCCGACGCCGGCAGCCCGGCCAGCGCCGCGCCCTGCACCCCGCGCAGCACCACCAGCGCGCCGAGCGACGGGGCGAACGGCACCAGCATGCCGACCGTCACGGCCACGGCCAGCGACGCGGTCATCACCGTACGGCGCCCGAAGCGCTCCGACAGGGCGCTCATCGGCAGGACGAACAGGGCCAGTCCGCCGGTCGCCGCCGCCACGGTCCAGCTCGCCTCGCTCGCCGCGACCCCGAACTCCCCGGAGATCAGCGGCAGCAGCGCCTGCGTGGAGTAGAGGAGGGCGAAGGTCGCGACTCCGGCGAGGAAGAGGGCGAGGCTCATCCGGCGGTAGCCGGGGCCGCCCGGGGTCATCCGGGAGTCGGAGGCGACCTCGCAGGAGGGCACCGAAGGTGCCGGAGCCGCGGAAGGTACGGAAGGGGCGGGCGAGACGGCGTCCACGTGCGTGGACGCCCCGGTACTGGCGGGAGACATGCCTCGACCGTACGGACATCCCCTCTCATGCGTCCAATGCATGGAAACGCCATAATCGTTCCCATGGTGCATCAGCAGAGGTCACAGGCGTGGCTGTCACCGTCCGGTGACACAGAAGACACGGCCGCGATGGCGAGGCTGCTCGCGCCCCGCCTCGCCTACTTCGCCGGCGTGGCCCGCACCGAGCACGTCACCCGGGCCGCGCAGGAGATGAACGTCCCGCAGTCGACCCTGTCCCGGGCGATGGTCCGCCTGGAGCAGGACCTGGGCGTCGACCTGTTCGCCCGGCACGGCCGCACGGTCTCCCTGACCACCGCCGGCCGCACCTTCCTCGCCTCCGTCGAGCGGGCCCTCGCCGAGATCGAGCGCGCCGCCGAGGAGGTCCGCGCCGACGCCGACCCGGCCACCGGCAAGGTCGCCTTCGGTTTCCTGCACACCATGGGCGCCGAGACGGTACCCGGACTGCTGCACGCCTTCCGCGCCGATCACCCGCGCGTCCGCTTCAGCCTGGTCCAGAACTACGGCGAGGCGATGCTGGAGCGGCTGCGCGCCGGTGAACTGGACCTCTGCCTCACCTCGCCGGTCCCCGACGCGCCCGACCTGGTCGCCCGCCGCCTGGACGAGCAGAAGCTCCGCCTGGTCGTCCCCGCCGACCACCGCCTCGCGGCCCGCCGACGCATCCGCCTGGCCGAGGCCGCCGAGGAAACCTTCGTCACCCTGGAACCGGGCTACGGCCTGCGCCGCATCACCGACGACCTGTGCCGCCGGGCGGGCTTCCGTCCGAGGGTCGCCTTCGAGGGCGAGGAGGCGGAAACCCTGCGGGGCCTGGTGGCGGCCGGCCTCGGTGTCGCGCTCCTGCCCCCGCCGACCGTCCCCCGCCCGGGAGTGGTGGAACTGACGGTGACGGCCCCGAGAGCGGCCCGCGAGATCGGTGTCGCCTGGCTGGCCGACCGCCCCGACACCCCACCGGTGGCGGCCTTCAAGAAGTTCCTGCTGTCGCGACGGGGCAACCTGCTCCCGGCCTAGGGACAGCCGGGCGAGGGACGCGGGGAGCCGCGCGACGAGCCACGGCACATCCCCGCCCTCGACACCGCGGCGCCCCGCCCCCTACCGCCGCAACGACTTGCCGAACCCCGCGGCCAGCGGCATCCGCAGCCCGATCGGCGGCGGCGCGGCCAACGCGTCCTCGACCGGGCGGGACACGCAGTGCCCGAACAGCGCGCCCATCGCGAAGTCCACCGCCAGACACCGCACCTCGTCCCGGTGCCCGTGCAACCCGTGACCGTCGGAGTGCACCTCGAACCGGCACACCTCCCGGTTCACCTTCTTCGCCCGCGCCGCGAACCGGAACGACAGCTCGGGATCGGTGCGTTCGTCGTTCGTGCCGTGCGCGATCAGCACCCGGCGCCCGACCAGCTGCTTCACCGGCTCGGCCGGCGCGGCGACGTCCTCCTCCGGCAGCCAGGGCGCCAGCGCCACCACGGAGTTGACCGCCTCGTGGCCCCCGGACCGGAGCGCCGCGCGGGCGCCCATGTCCACGCCGGCCAGGCAGACGGGCACGTCCCCGTACCGTCGTACGACCTCGTCGGCGGCCCACTCGGCGTCCGCCGCCAGATGGGCCTCGCTGCCGTTCCAGCCGCGGTAGCGGTAGTGGACGGCATGGACGGCCAGCCCCTCCGACCGGCCCGCGCGGGCGAGCGCGCGGCCCAGGGAGCGCAGGAGGGTCATCGCCCGGACGGGGGACGGCCGGCGGGCGGAGACCTCCTCCCCGCCGGGGAGCAGCAGCACCGCTCCGCTCACCGACGTCGGCTCCCGGCCGACTGCCCTTCCCAGCCTGGCCGTTCGGACCGGCGTCGCTTGCTGTCCCATGACAGAACAGTGTCAGAAGGCGCGGTGTACCAAACCCGTCCGTGGGGTCACCGTTGCGTATCGACGGAAAAGCGCCGGAAAACAGCTGCCGCGCACTCCGGGTCCTCTACGCGCGTAGGCGTTAGAGTGCGGAAATGACGAGCCAGACCGCACCGACCGGGAACGCCCCCACCGAGGACCAGATCCGCCGGGCGCCCAAGGTACTGCTGCACGATCATCTCGACGGCGGGCTCCGCCCCGGCACCGTCGTCGACCTCGCCCGGGAGACCGGCTACTCGGAACTGCCCGAGACCGATCCCGACAAGCTCGGGATCTGGTTCCAGGAGGCCGCCGACTCCGGCTCGCTGGAACGGTATCTGGAGACCTTCCGGCACACCGTCGCCGTGATGCAGACCCGGCAGTCGCTGGTCCGGGTCGCCCGGGAGTGCGCCGAGGACCTCGCCGAGGACGGGGTCGTCTACGCCGAGGTGCGGTACGCGCCGGAACAGCACCTCGACGGGGGCCTGACCCTGGAAGAGGTGGTCGAGGCCGTCAACGAGGGGTTCCGGCAGGGCGAGCGGCTGGCCCGGGAGAACGGGCACCGGATCCGGGTGGGCGCCCTGCTGACCGCCATGCGGCACGCGGCCCGCTCCCTGGAGATCGCCGAACTCGCCAACCGCTACCGGGACTCGGGCGTGGTCGGCTTCGACATCGCGGGCGCCGAGGCCGGTCACCCGCCCACCCGGCACCTGGACGCCTTCGAGTACCTCAAGCGCGAGAACAACCACTTCACGATCCACGCCGGCGAAGCCTTCGGACTGCCGTCCATCTGGCAGGCGCTCCAGTGGTGCGGCGCCGACCGGCTCGGCCACGGGGTGCGGATCATCGACGACATCGAGGTCCGCGAGGACGGCTCGGTCACGCTCGGCCGGCTCGCCTCCTACGTCCGCGACAAGCGGATCCCGCTGGAGCTGTGCCCCAGCTCCAACCTGCAGACCGGGGCCGCGTCCTCCTACGCGGAGCACCCCATCGGGCTGCTGCGCCGGCTGCACTTCCGGGCCACCGTGAACACCGACAACCGGCTGATGTCGCACACCACCATGAGCCGGGAATTCGAGCACCTCGTCGAGGCGTTCGGTTACACGCTCGACGACCTCCAGTGGTTCTCCGTCAATGCGATGAAATCAGCGTTCATTCCTTTCGATGAACGACTCGCGATGATCAATGACGTCATCAAACCCGGATACGCCGAGCTGAAATCCGAATGGCTGTTCCGGCAGACGGCGTCCACCAGCGGTTCTGCCGGTGGCGAGGACTAGTTCACCGGATTCTCCCGGCCCGGAACGCGGACGCACTTTCACAGGGCGTCCGCATTTCGGTGTTTGCGGGGGACGGTCGGGGATGTTTACGGTCGTGGACCGCTCAGATCGTTCGTGATCCCCCGTCTCCGCATACAAGGACGCATTCACCATGAAGCAGTCTGCTGCCAAGACCCTCGGTGTCGCCGCCCTCGGCGCCGCTTTCGCCGCCGCCGGTGCGGGCGTGGCGAGCGCGGCCCCGGCCAGCCCGGACGCCGGCCAGACGCTGGACACCGTCACCAGGACGCTGCCGCCCGGGCAGGTCGTCGAGGCGCTGCCGGACAGTGGCCCGGTGAAGACGCTCAAGCCGGTCGCCGAGCGCGGGGTCGCCGCGGCGCTGCCGGCCGCGAAGAAGGGGGCGGCCGCCGCGCAGCCCGTCGCCGAGAGCGTCGTCGCCGAGGGCCCGACCAAGCCGGTCGCCGGTCTGCTCGGCGGACTGCCGCTGAAGGGCCTGCCCACGCACGGCGTGCCGATCAACGGGATCCCGGTCGGCTGAGCCCGGCCCTCCCTCCGCCGCGCGGGGCGCCCCGGTACGTCCGGACGCGCCCCCGTGGCGTACCCGCGCCCGGAGGTCACCAGGCCGTGCGGGCCTTGTCCTCGGACGGCAGCAGCAGCCACAGCGCTATGTAGAGCAGGAACTGCGGGCCCGGCAGCAGGCAGGACAGCAGGAAGATCACCCGCATGGTCGTGGCCGAGGTGCCGAAACGCCGGGCCAGCGCGGCGCAGACTCCGCCGATCACGCGGCCGTGGGTGGGGCGGGCAAGGGCGGTCATGTCGGCTCCTCCGTGGTCGTCGGCCCGCTGCCGATCCTGTCGGTGCGAGCCGGTGGCGGGCCCCGTGCGGGACCTCTCAACTGCTTTCAACAGTACGGAGACGAAGGGGACGAAGCATCACTCCAAGGGGCGATCCCGACCCTGGGAATCGTCGGGGTACGGCCCTGAGACGGCTCCTCCGGGACGGTGACCGCCGTCCCGGCCGCACCGGGCTCCCGCACGTCCCGCCGCCGCAGCCGGGCCCGTCCCGCCGGTACGACGGCCACGTGGGCCAGGACGACGCCCACCGTGTTCAGCAGCAGCGAGTCGACGTCCACGACGCGGCCCGGCACACCGGTCTGCAACAGGGCGATGCCGAGGGAGATCAGCGCGCCGGCCGCGGCCGTACGCAGCAGCGACGCGAGAGGCGAGACGGTGAGCCTGCCGTGGGCCAGGGGCAGCAGCACGCCCAGCGGCGCGAGCAGCGCGAGCCCCTCCCCCAGGGTTCTGGCCGCCCCGGGCCAGCCCAGCGCCAGGTCGGCCCTGATGCCGGCCAGGGGACGCAGGTTCGGGGGCATCACCCAGGGGACGTCCAGGGGACGCAGCATCAGCCAGGCGACGAGGGCGAGGTGTGCGACGAGGAGGACACCCCCTGTCACACGGACGCGGATCGCGGCGCTGCCGCCGATGGAGCCTTGACGCTGCACGAACCCCTAGACGCGGGGGCCGGCGTGATTGGTTCCGCCACGGAATCTTTTCGGCGGGCGACAGGGTGCCGGGGGAGGGGGGACCGGCGCCGATCCGGACGAGACCCCCTAGCCGCCCACCGCCTCCCCGGACGGCGGCTGCGTGCTGCCCGGGTGGTCACGGAGCTCGTCCGTGCACTCGTAGCGGCGCAGGGGGCCCGCGGGGCCGCCCAGGATGACCGAGCCGTCGTCCTCCGTGGCCGCCGAGTCGGACAGGGTGCACACCAGCTGTGCCAGGGCGTAGGAGGTGAGCCGCGAGGGCGGCGTGCTGAGGCGCAGCGTGTCCTCGGGGTCCTTCGGGCGGGGCCCGCTCACACCGAGGCCGCCCGGCACGTACGTCGTGTACCCCGCGGAGCGCTCCGCCGGGTACGGCGACTTCGCGAGCTGGTCCAGCAGGCCCTGCGCCACGATCACCCGGCGCCGGGCGTCCGGTGTGCCCTCCGGGACCCGCACGGTCCGGTCGACGGCCACCAGGGACGCCCCGCACAGCAGGAAGACCTGCACCGGCACCCCCCGGCCGGCCTCCGTGGACACGTCGGGCCCGGCCAGCGTGCACGGCACCCGCGACGGTGCCGCCCCGAAGTCGGTCGGCACCTCCGTGGCCCGGATGCCGCAGCCGGTGAGCAGCGCGCCCAGGAGGGGCAGCGCCAGCAGCCGTCGTACGGTCATGACCCCTCCTCTCCTGAGCTGTCTCTGTCGGTCCTGGTGTCCTCGGCGCCCTCGGCGCCCTCCTCGGTCAGCCGTGAAGAGTCCCGTGGCAGCCGCAGTGTGAACACCGCGCCCCCGTCGGGCGAGTTCGCCGCGGTGATCTCGCCGCCGTGGATGTGGGCGTTCTCCAGGGCGATGGAGAGGCCCAGTCCGCTGCCCTCGGAGCGCGGCCGGGAGGCGCTCGCCTTGTAGAAGCGGTCGAAGACGTGCGGGAGGACGTCTTCCGGGATGCCCGGCCCGTGGTCGCGGACCCGGATCTCGATCGAGTCGTCCGCCTCCCGGACCGACACCCGCACCGGCGAGCCGCCGTGCTTGAGGGCGTTGCCGATCAGGTTGGCGAGGATGACGTCCAGGCGGCGCGGGTCCAGCTGGGCGTGGATGCCGCGCTCGGCGTCCAGCTCCACCGCGTCCAGCCAGGCGCGGGCGTCGATGCAGGCGGTGATCTGGTCGGCGATGTCGACGTCGTCCAGGACCAGCCGGGCGGTGCCCGCGTCGAAACGGGTGACCTCCATGAGGTTCTCGACCAGGTCGTTCAGCCGCCGGGTCTCGCTGACCACCAGCCGCACGGCCGGCTCGATCATCGGGTCCATGCTGCCGGTCTCCGCCTCCAGCTCCTCCTCCAGCACCTCCGTGACGGCGGTGATGGCGGTGAGCGGGGTGCGCAGCTCGTGGCTCATGTCGGCCACGAAGCGGCGGGACGCCTCGTCCCGCGCGGCCATCTCGGCGACCCGCTGCTCCAGCGCCTCGGCCGCGTTGTTGAAGGTCCGGGACAGGTCGGCGAGTTCGTCGGTGCCGGAGACCCGCAGCCGGGTGTCCAGCTTGCCCTCGCCGAGGCTCCGGGCGGCCACGCCGAGCCGGTGCACCGGCTTCAGCACGGTCGTGGCGGCGGCCTGCGCGAGCAGCGCGGCACCGATCAGCGCGAGCCCGGTGGCGATGCCCAGCGACCAGGCCAGCGAGTTGAGGTCCTTGGCCTCCGGCTCCAGGGACTTCGCCATGTAACCGGTCGGACCGCCGCCGATGACACGCGTCCCCGCGACCAGGTACGGCGTGCCGTGGTCCACGACCCGCTGCCAGTACAGGTGGTACGTCTCCTTGTTCGAGTCGGTCACCTTCTGCCGCTTGGTCACGGCGGTGCGCAGCGACTCGGGCACGTCCTCCAGCGCGAAGCCGTTGATGCCGCCGGAGTTGCCGTACACCGTCTTGCCCCCGGCGTCCTCGGCGACGAGCAGCACGCTGAAGCGCTGGCTGCTGGCGGCCATCTGGCCCGCGGCCCGCTGCAGCTGGTCCTGCGTCGGATGCTCGGGCAGCGCGCCCGCGCGGTTCTGCATCTCCTGCCGGAAGTCACGCAGCACCGCGTCCTGGGCGCGGGTGAGTACCGCCTCCCGGTTGAGCCAGTAGGCGATGCCCGACGCCGACACCGCGGCGGTGAGCGCCACCAGACCGAAGACCAGCACCAGGCGCAGCCTCAGGCTGGTGAACCTGAGCCGCGACAGACTTCCCCTGCGCCCCGCGGCCCAGCCGCGCAGCCCCCCTCGCGTATCGGTCACTGAGGCGCGTCCAGGCGGTAGCCGACACCACGGACGGTACGGATCAGCGTCGGGGACGAGGGCACGTCCTCGACCTTGGCGCGCAGCCGCTGCACACACGCGTCGACCAGGCGCGAGTCACCGAGGTAGTCGTGCTCCCACACCAGCCGCAGCAGCTGCTGCCGGGACAGCGCCTGACCGGGCCGCCGGCTCAGCTCCAGCAGCAGCCGCAGCTCGGTCGGGGTCAGCTGGAGGTCCTCGCCGTTCTTCGTCACGGTCATCGCCGACCGGTCGATGACGACGTTGCCGAAGGTCGCCGAGTCGCTGGACTCGCGCTCGCCGCGCCGCAGCACGGCCCGGATCCGGGCGTCGAGCACCCGGCCCTGCACCGGTTTGACGACGTAGTCGTCGGCCCCCGACTCCAGGCCGACCACGACGTCGATGTCGTCGCTGCGCGCGGTCAGCAGGATGATCGGCAGCTGGTCGGTGCGCCGGATGCGCCGGCACACCTCGAACCCGTCGATGCCGGGCAGCATCACGTCCAGCACGATCAGGTCCGGCCGCTGCTCGCGCAGCAGCTTCAGACCGTCCTCGCCGCTGGCAGCGGTGGCCACCCGGTGCCCCTGGCGCGTCAGGGACAGCTCCAGGGCCGTACGGATGGCGTCGTCGTCCTCGATCAGCAACAGGGAAGGCACGGGCTCATTCTGGCCCATGGAGGGGGTGCCGTACGACCTTCCGGTCACCTCCTGTCGGCGCGGTCCCCGTAGCGCCGTCACCTGTGCGCCGTGTGTGACCTGACAGGGCGGGACCCCTGTGACAGGTCTGTGACAGTCGACGGACACGTCCATGAAGTCACCCCGGCAGTCTTTTCGTCACGGGCCGGACGGGGAGCTGGAACCGGCCCGGCAAGACCGAGTCACCGGAAGTCCACGACGGGGAGCGCGAGATGAACACGCTGCACAGCATCAGCACCAGCGCAGTGGTCACGCGTCTGCACGACGTGCACCGGGGATCCGAGAAGTCCGGTGCCGTGAGCGGGCGGGGGTGCGCTCGCGGCACCGGGCGTCAGCACACCGCTCATGCGCAGCAGGGCCTTCAGCCCTACATGACGGTGGTCGACGGGGGAGCCGCGTACAGGGAGGACTCGGGGGAGCGCCGCTCGCTGACGGAGGCGGAGTTCACCGCCTACGTCCAGGAGCGCCGCGCCTCCCTGTACGCCACCGCCTACCACCTGACCGGTGACCGCTTCGAAGCCGAGGACCTGCTGCAGAGCGCGCTGTTCTCGACGTACAGGGCGTGGGAGCGGATCAGCGACAAGGCGGCGGTCGGCGGTTACCTCCGCCGCACCATGACCAACCTGCACATCAGCGCCTGGCGGCGCCGCAAGCTCAACGAGTACCCGACCGAGGAACTGCCGGAGACGCCCGGCGAGACGGACGCGATGCGCGGCACCGAGCTGCGCGCGGTCCTGTGGCAGGCGCTGGCCCGGCTGCCCGAACTCCAGCGCACCATGCTGGTCCTGCGCTACTACGAGGGCCGCACGGACCCGGAGATCGCGGAGATCCTCGGCATCAGCGTCGGCACGGTGAAGTCCAGCATCTGGCGCTCGCTGCGCCGGCTGCGCGAGGACGAGGTCCTCAGTTTCGGCCGTGACCAGGAGGACGCCTTCGGCGAACTGGTCGCCTGAAGGTCCCGGGGGACGGGGGAGACACGGGGGAATCGCGGGGGCCGCGGGGGACCACTGGGGGGTGGGCCTTCGGGGGAAGAACCGGGGGAAACGGGGAAAAGGGGGAAAACGGGGGGAACGGGGAAACGGGGGGCGAGCACGGGGGAGCAACGGGAAAAAAACGGGGCTGGTGGGCCGGGGGGCCTGCCAGTCCCGCTCTCGTGCGTCCGCGCGGGGCTTCTCGCGTGTCCGTGCGTACGGGGCCTAGGCCGGCGTCTCCTGGCGTGCCTGCCGGCCCGCCGCCGCTGCCGCCAGCCTGCTCAGCGCCTCGTCCCGGTCGCACGGGTGCGCGCCGAGGGACACCTGGCGGGAGACGATCGTGCGCTCCGCCCGCATCAGCCGCCAGCCGCGGCGCAGCAGGAACGGCACCGACTTACGGCCCTCCTTCAGGTCGCGCACGAAGCGCCGCCGGAAGGTGGTGACCGGGCCGCGGGACAGGCACAGCGCGTCCGCGAGCACGCCCAGTTCCCGGCAGCGCTCGACGATCTCCGCGGCGAAGATGCCCTCCGCGATGAACAGCGGGGTGCTGCCGATGTGCAGCGTCTCCTCGCCGGTGCGGGCGCTCAGCCCCAGGTCGTACACCGGCACCGGGGTGGACCCCGTCGCGCACAGCCGGGTGATGGCCTCGACGGCCACGTCCGCGTCCCACGACTCCGGGTGGTCCCAGTCGATGTCCGAACTCCCCTGCACCAGGGGCAGGGTCGGGTCGTCACCCTCCTTGTAGAAGTCGTCCAGGCGCAGCACGGGGAGCCCGGAACGGGCGGCGACGAGTGACTTGCCCGAGCCCGAGGGGCCGCACAGCAGCACGACACGGGCGGGGAACGGGGGATGAAGGCTCACGGAACACCAGTTTGACGCATCGCGGCCGCCCTGCCGACCCCGCGGGTCGGCTTTTGAGCGTGAGCCTGACCTCAACTACCCTTCGTGTCGACCTCATTACCCAGCGCACCAGAAGGTTGGCACCAGCGATGGCCCGACACACCTCTCCCGAGCACCCGACCGCGCGGCGCGCCCTGGTCGCCCTCCTGACCGCCGGAGCGGCCCTGGGCGCGGGCGCGGCCACGGCGTCCGCCGACTCCCTCCCCGGCGTGGGCGTCAACTACCGGCCCGTCGACATGGGCAACATCGACCCGCAGGCCGGTACGCGCGCCGCGACGGGCATCGTCGGCTACGTCACCGGCCCGGTCGCCGGCCTCAAGCCCAACCCGCTGGCGGGCACGGGCGTCGACCCGCTGGACAACGGGGTGGGCACCCAGCTGGCCGACTTCCAGCCGGTCGGCTCCCAGACGCTGACCCGCCCCCTGGCCCAGGCGCCGTCGCTCGGCAGCGTCCCGGTGCTGGGACAGGCCCTCGGAGCCCTGGGCCGCTGAGAGCGCCCCGCAGCGGAGCGGGGCGGCGCGGGGCGGCGTCCAGGACGCGGCTTCGCCGCGGGCGCGCCGAGCGACGACGCACCCGCGGTCGGCGGACGGCGGCAGGTCCCCCTTCGAGGGCCCGGGGCCCGTCAGTAGGAGGAACCGCCCGCGCCGAGCGACCCCGTCGGGTGCCACACCGTCTTCGTCTCCAGGAACGCCGTCATGCGGTCGATGCCCGGGGTCGCGAAGTAATCCACAGGCTGTGGACGCAGGACGCGCTTGAGGTTGTCCGCCGCGGCGATCTCCAGCTCCTTCGCCAGCGCCTCGTCCGCGCCCGCGAGGTCGATCGCGTTGACGTCCTGGTGCGCGGCGAGCGGCGCCGCGATCTCCGCCGTACGGCCGGAGAGGACGTTGACCACACCGCCCGGGACGTCGGAGGTGGCCAGCACCTCGCCGAGGGACAGGGCGGGCAGCGGGGCCTTCTCGGAGGCGATCACGACGGCCGTGTTGCCGGTGGCGATCACCGGGGCCACGACCGAGACCAGGCCGAGGAACGACGACTCCTGCGGGGCCAGGACGGCGACCACGCCGGTCGGCTCCGGGGAGGAGAGGTTGAAGTACGGGCCCGCGACCGGGTTGGCGCCGCCGATCACCTGGGCGATCTTGTCGGTCCAGCCCGCGTACCAGACCCAGCGGTCGATCGTCGCGTCCACGACGGCCGCCGCCCTGGACTTCGACAGGCCCTCCGCGTCGGCGACCTCCCGGACGAACTGCTCCCTGCGGCCCTCCAGCATCTCGGCGACGCGGTAGAGGACCTGGCCCCGGTTGTAGGCGGTCGCGCCGGACCAGCCGCCGAACGCCTTGCGCGCGGCCACGACCGCGTCACGGGCGTCCTTGCGGGAGGACAGGGGTGCGTTCGCCAGCCAGTTGCCCTTTGCGTCGGTCACCTCGTACACCCGGCCGCTCTCGGAACGCGGGAACTTCCCGCCGACGTACAGCTTGTAGGTCTTGAAGACGGACAGACGGTCAGACATCGAGGTATGCCTCCAGGCCGTGGCGGCCGCCCTCGCGGCCGAAGCCCGACTCCTTGTAACCGCCGAACGGCGAGGTCGGGTCGAACTTGTTGAAGGTGTTGGACCAGACGACACCCGCGCGCAGCTTGTTCGCCACGGCCAGGATCCGGGAGCCCTTCTCGGACCAGATGCCGGCCGAGAGGCCGTACTGGGTGTTGTTAGCCTTGGCGACCGCCTCGTCCGGGGTGCGGAAGGTGAGGACCGACAGCACCGGGCCGAAGATCTCGTCGCGGGCGATGGTGTGGGCCTGGGTGACGTTCGTGAAGAGCGTCGGCGCGAACCAGTAGCCGGAGGACGGCAGCTCGCAGGCCGGCGACCAGCGCTCGGCGCCCTCCGCCTCGCCCCGCTCGGCCAGCGCGGTGATCCGGGCCAGCTGCTCGGCGGAGTTGATCGCGCCGATGTCGGTGTTCTTGTCCAGCGGGTCGCCGAGGCGCAGCGTGGACAGGCGGCGCTTGAGGGAGTCCAGCAGCTCGTCGTGGACCGACTCCTGGACCAGGAGGCGGGAGCCCGCGCAGCAGACCTGGCCCTGGTTGAAGAAGATCCCGCCCACGATGCCCTCGACGGCCTGGTCGATCGGGGCGTCGTCGAAGACGATGTTGGCGCCCTTGCCGCCCAGTTCGAGGGTGAGCTTCTTGCGCGTGCCGGCGACCGTGCGGGCGATCTCCTTGCCGACCGCGGTCGAGCCGGTGAAGGCGACCTTGTTCACGTCCGGGTGCGCGACCAGCGCGGCGCCCGCGTCGCCGTAGCCCGGGAGGATGTTGACGACACCCTTGGGCAGACCGGCCTGGCGGCAGATGTCCGCGAAGAACAGGGCCGACAGGGGGGTGGTCTCGGCGGGCTTGAGCACCACCGTGTTGCCGGTCGCGAGCGCCGGGGCGATCTTCCACGCCAGCATCAGCAGGGGGAAGTTCCAGGGGATGACCTGGCCGGCCACGCCCAGCGGCCGGGGGCCCGCGCCGAACCCGGCGTGGTCGAGCTTGTCGGCCCAGCCCGCGTAGTAGAAGAAGTGGGCCGCCACCAGCGGGAGGTCCGCGTCGCGGGTCTCCCTGATCGGCTTGCCGTTGTCCAGGGTCTCCAGGACCGCCAGCTCGCGGCTGCGCTCCTGGACGATCCGGGCGATGCGGAACAGGTACTTGGCGCGCTCGGAGCCGGGCAGCGCCGACCACGTCTCGAAGGCCTTGCGGGCGGCCCTGACCGCGCGGTCGACGTCCTCGGCGCCGGCCTGGGCGACCTCGGAGAGGACCTCCTCCGTGGACGGGGAGACCGTCTTGAAGACCTTGCCGTCGGCGGCCTCGGTGAACTCGCCGTCGATGAACAGGCCGTAGGAGGGGGCGATGTCGACGACCGAGCGGGACTCGGGCGCGGGTGCGTACTCGAATGCGGATGCCATGGGGATCAGTCCACCGTCACGTAGTCGGGGCCGGAGTAGCGGCCGGTGGCCAGCTTCTGACGCTGCATCAGCAGGTCGTTCAGGAGCGAGGAGGCGCCGAAGCGGAACCAGTGGTTGTCCAGCCAGTCCGCGCCCGCGGTCTCGTTGACCAGGACCAGGAACTTGATGGCGTCCTTGCTGGTGCGGATGCCGCCGGCCGGCTTCACGCCGACCTGGACGCCGGTCTGCGCGCGGAAGTCGCGGACCGCCTCCAGCATCAGCAGGGTGTTGGCGGGCGTGGCGTTGACCGCCACCTTGCCCGTCGAGGTCTTGATGAAGTCGGCGCCGGCCAGCATGCCGAGCCAGGAGGCGCGGCGGATGTTGTCGTACGTCGACAGCTCGCCGGTCTCGAAGATGACCTTCAGCCGGGCGCTGTCCCCGCAGGCCTCCTTCACGGCGACGATCTCGTCGTACACCTTCAGGTACCTGCCGGACAGGAACGCGCCGCGGTCGATGACCATGTCGATCTCGTCGGCGCCGGCGGCCACGGCGTCACGGACGTCGGCCAGCTTCACGTCGAGGGCGGCACGGCCGGCCGGGAAGGCGGTGGCCACCGAGGCGACCTTCACGCCCGAGCCGGCGACGGCCTCCTTGGCGACGGCCACCATGTCGGGGTAGACGCAGACCGCGGCCGTCGTGGGCGTCGTGCGGTCGGTGGGGTCGGGGTGGACCGCCTTGGCGCCGAGCGCCCGGACCTTGCCCGGGGTGTCCGCGCCTTCCAGCGTCGTCAGGTCGACCATCGAGATGGCGAGGTCGATGGCGTACGCCTTCGCGGTCGTCTTGATGGAACGGGTTCCGAGAGAGGCGGCGCGCGCCTCCAGGCCGACCGCGTCGACGCCGGGCAGCCCGTGGAGGAAACGGCGCAGCGTGCTGTCGGACGCGGTCACGTCACTCAGGGCGTGTGCGGCGGGTGCAGTACTGGGCATGGTCACCAGACGAGCATATCTACGCGCGTAGCTGCTGTACACCCCCGCTGCTCACAACGGTTCCCGACATCACGGATGAGCGCCGGTTCCCGGGCGCGTGGCCGCGCCGTCGGCCCTGTCGTGCAGAATCGGGGCCATGACCACCCCGGATCACCCGTCACCCGCGTCACCGCCCCCGGCGCCCGTCGCCAAGGACCGGGCCTACCGCTCGCCCCTCGGCCTCGCGGGTGGCGTACTGCTGCTCCTGGTCGTCCTGTGGCTGGGCTTCGACGCCCTGGTCAAGGGCCACGGCCGGACCCCGTGGCTGGCGCTCGCCGGGCTCATCCTGATCGTGCCGGTGGTCATCGCCTTCACGCTCCGCCCGGCGGTCTTCGCCAACGAGGAGCGGCTGCGCGTCCGCAACCCCCTGCGGGTGATCACCCTGCCCTGGGGCGAGGTCGCCTCCCTGCGCTCCGGCTACTCCAACGAGGTCGTCGCCAAGTCCGGCACCAAGTACCAGCTGTGGGCCGTCCCCGTCTCGCTACGCGCCCGCAACAAGGCGGCGCGCCGGCAGCAGCGGGCGGCGGCGGACGAGGCCCGGGGCGTGACACCGGGCGGCCGGGGCGGTGGCCTCGGCCCGGGCGTCCTCGGCCTCGGCGGCTTCGGCCTGCGCGGCCCCGACACCGGGCCGACCCGCGCGGAGACCGACAAGGTCGTGGACGAGCTGCGAGAACTCCTGGACCACCGGGCGGAGGCCGAGTCGGCCCAGGGCGAGGTCAGCGTGCGCTGGGCCTACGAGGTGATGGCCCCGGCGGTGGCGGGGGCCGTGCTGCTGGTGATTCTGGTGGCCCTGGGCTGAGACCCGTCGGGGGAGCGGGCGGGGGTTGTCCGCGGGTGTTTTCGGGGTGGGGTCCGGTCGGGGCAGTAGGCCCTTCACGGGTGCCTTCGGGGTGGGGTCCGGCGGGGGACGGGTGCTCTTGGGCTGGTGTCCGCCGGGGAGCGGCAGGGCCCTTCGCGGGTGGTTCCGGGGCGAGCGCCCCGGGAGCGCGGCGTCCACGGGGTGGTTCCGAGGACCGCCGGGGAGCGGGCCCTCCGCGGGTGCTTTCGGGCCCAGGGCAGGCCCCGGGGCCGTAGGCCGCCCTTCGCCGCTGTCGAGTGTCTGGAACGTGACTGGAACGTGATGAGTACGCCCCCCGGACCGCCGTCGCCCCTGCCGCTGCCCGCCGAGGCGGTGCCCGACGGCTGCCGCTCCTGGAACGGTGAGCACGCCCGCCGCTGGCTCGACGCGCTGCCGTCCCGCCCGGTGCCCCTGCCCTGCCGGAGCCGGCAGCTGCTGACCGCCCTGTGCGCCGCCGTGGCGGCCACGGCGCTGCTGGTGCTGCCCGCAGGATGGCAGCCGTGGGCGGCGGCGCTCCCGGCGCTGCACGGGCTGTGGCTGTACGCGCGCCCGGAGATCGTCCCCGTGTCCGCGCCCGTGGTCGCGGTGCTGCTGGCGGTCCTGCGGCCCGGGACCAGCCGGGCGGAGACCGTCGCCGCCGTGGTCTTCCTGGCCCTGGTCTGGGCGGCTGCCGTGCCCCGGCTGCTGGCCCGGCGCCGGCAGCGGGACCGGGCGAGGGACGCGGCCGCCGGCATCACCGCGCCGCTGCCGGACACCGGAGGCCCGCTGCACCGCGGCCGGTTCCTCACCGTGTGCGGAGGCGTCCTGCTCGCGCTGGGGATCGCTGCCGTCGCCGTCGTCCCGGCCCCCGCGTCCGACCCGTCCGAGGCGGCGCGGGTGCTGCCGGCGCTCGCCTGGCTGGTCGCGGGACAGGGCCTGACCACGCTGGTCTCCGGTCTGCTGGGCCGCCGCCGGGCCGCCGCCCTGGGCGCGGCGCCGGCGCCCGTGCTGCGGGTGCTCGTGCGCGAGGGCGCCGACGGCGACAGCGAGGTGTTCGCCGCCGACGACACGGCCGCGCTGCGCCCCCTGTTCAAGGTCGCCGTCACCGAGGCCTCCGGGGACGCCGGGAAGACCGGGAAGACGGGGGAGACGGGGGAAAAGGGGGAAAAGGAGGCAGGGGACGACGAGGAGGAGCTGGACGACTTCCTGGCGCGGCTGGACCGGGAGGGTCCGGGGCCGCTGCGGGAGGCCCTGCTGTACGGCGTGCCCTGCGACGGCGCGGAGATCCTGCTGGTCACGGCCGTCGAGGCGGCGGACGGGCCGCCGGTCGTGGAACGGTCGTCGGGGCCCGTACGACCGCTGTCCGAGGCGACCGTACGGCGGCTGCTGACCGCGCGGAAGCGCCGGGCGGCCCGGGAGGCGTCGCACGCCGAGCTGCGCCGGGCGGCCGGGGAGGCCGTCGCAGCGCAGCGGGAACCGCGGACGAGGGACGGCGCCCCCGCGGGGATACGCCAGTGGCGGGCGGGGCTGCTGGACCGGCTCCGTGCGCTGCTGCTGGTGCTGTGGGCCGGCGTCGTCCTCTGGGACGACACCGGAGGCTGGCGTCACGCGCTCGGCGTCCTCGCCGGATGCGTCGGCGCGCTCTGGCTGCCCCACTGGGTCGCCTGGCGGATCACGGCCGACCGGGACGGGCTGTGGCTGCGCGGGCTGCGCGGACCCCGGCTGCTGCCCTGGGACGAGATCAGGACCGTCGACTGCACCGGCACCGAGCTGAAGGTGGAGAGCCGGCGGGCCTCCTTCACCGGCTGGTCGGCGCACGCGCCCCGCTGGCCGTGGCTGGAACGCAGGTTCGGGCTCCTGCACCCCTACGAGCGGACCGCCGGGGAGATCACCGCCCTGTGGCGCGACCCGTCGCTGCGTCCCACCGTGCCGGCCGACCGCGGTCAGCGGGGCCGGCCGCTGTGGCCCCTGGCGCTGGTGGCGGTGGCCGCCTGGGCGGCGGCCCTGCTGTTCCTGTCCTGAGCCCGGACATGCCGCAGGGGCGCCCCGGGGGGCGCCCCGTGTCGGGCGGCGGGAGCGCGGGCCGCACCGCTCGGGAGCGGACCGTCGGCGGCCGGTCCTGCCGGCCGCCGGCCGGTGGCCCCGCCGTTCCCGTCCTGCGGACGGGCGGCGGGGCCCGGCGCCGCGGCGGTGTCCGCTCGCCCCGGGACGCCCGCCGGTCAGATGCCGGCAGCCGCCGACAGGTCGCGCTTGACGGCCGTCAGCAGCTCGGCCGCGCGGGTGCGGGCGGCCGGGAGCGCGTCGTGCGCGGAGACCGGTACGACGACCTCCAGGTAGCACTTCAGCTTCGGCTCGGTGCCGCTGGGGCGGACGATGACCCGGGCGCCGTCCAGCGTGTAGCGCAGGCCGTCCGTGGGCGGCAGCCTGTCCGTGCCCCGGGTCAGGTCCTCGGCCCGGACGATCGGCAGGCCGGCCAGCTCGGTCGGCGGCTGCTCGCGCAGCCGGCGCATCGCGTCCGCGATCAGGGAGAGGTCCTGCACGCGCACCGAGAGCTGGTCCGTGGCGTGCAGACCGTGCTCCACGGCGAGGTCGTCGAGCAGGTCGAGGAGGGTACGGCCCTCCTCCTTCAGTCCGGACGCCAGCTCGGTGATCAGCAGTGCGGCGGTGATGCCGTCCTTGTCGCGCACGCCCTCCGGGTCCACGCAGTAGCCGAGGGCCTCCTCGTAGCCGTAGCGCAGGCCGTCGACGCGGGCGATCCACTTGAAGCCGGTCAGCGTCTCCTCGTACGGCAGGCCCGCCTTCTCGGCGATCCGGCCGAGCAGGGAGGAGGAGACGATCGACTCGGCGAAGGTGCCCCGGGCGCCGCGGCGGACCAGGTGGGCGGCGAGCAGGGCGCCGACCTCGTCACCGCGGAGCATGCGCCAGTCGGCGCCGTCCCTCACGGCCACGGCGCAGCGGTCGGCGTCGGGGTCGTTCGCGATGACCAGGTCCGGGTCGGTGGCGCGGGCCCGGGCGAAGGCCAGGTCCATCGCGCCCGGCTCCTCCGGGTTCGGGAACGCGACCGTCGGGAAGTCCGGGTCGGGGTCGGCCTGCTCGGCGACCAGCACCGGCTCGGGGAAGCCGGCACGGGCGAACGCGGCCAGCAGGACGTCCTTGCCGACACCGTGCATGGCCGTGTAGACGGTGCGGGCGGTGCGCGGGGAGGCGGGGTCCAGGACGGCGTCCGTGCGGGCGAGGTAGGCCTCCAGCACCGACTCGTCCAGGATCTCCCAGCCGCTCTCCGGGCGGGGCACGTCGTGCAGGGAGGCGATCGCGTCGATCTCGGCGGCGATCTCCGCGTCGGCGGGCGGCACGATCTGGGAGCCGTCGCCGAGGTAGACCTTGTAGCCGTTGTCGCGGGGCGGGTTGTGGCTGGCGGTGACCTCCACGCCCGCGACCGCGCCGAGGTGCCGTATGGCGAAGGCCAGGACGGGGGTGGGCAGGGGGCGCGGGAGGACGGCCGCGCGCAGGCCCGCACCGGTCATCACCGCGGCGGTGTCCCGGGCGAAGTCGGCGGACTTGTGGCGGGCGTCGTAGCCGATGACGACGAGCCCCCCGGCCCGGCCCTTGCCCTTCAGGTAGGCGGCGAGGCCGGCGGCGGCGCGGATGACCACGCTGCGGTTCATGCGCATCGGGCCGGCGCCCAGCTCGCCGCGCAGGCCGGCGGTGCCGAACTGGAGCGTGCCGGAGAAGCGGGCCGACAGTTCGTCCGTGTCGCCGGCCTCGATCAGCTTGGCGAGTTCGTCACGGGTCTCCGTGTCCGGGTCCTCGGCGAGCCATGCCGTGGCCCGGGCCATGAGATCGTCGTGCACCTTGGGATCAACCCTCTCCGTGTTTGCCTCGTCCACCGGGGGCACCGCCCCCGGGCACCCGTTCGCCCGCCCGCCGGCCGACTCGGCCGGCCACGGAGCGAACGGGCGCGATCGTGTCACCGGCGTGGACCGGCGGCCCGCTCGCGCCGGTCCGGCCGCCGTTTCCTACAGCTTGCCCAGTACCTGGCCCAGCAGCTGACCCATCCGGGCCGCCGAGTCGCGGCCGGCCTGGAGGACCTCCTCGTGGTTGAGGGGTTCACCGGTCATGCCCGCGGCGAGGTTGGTGACCAGGGAGATGCCCAGGACCTCGGCGCCGGCCTCGCGGGCCGCGATGGCTTCGAGGACCGTGGACATGCCGACGAGGTCCGCGCCGATGACGCGGGCCATGCGGATCTCGGCCGGGGTCTCGTAGTGCGGGCCGGGGAACTGGGCGTAGACGCCCTCCTCCAGCGTGGGGTCGATCTCCTTGCACAGGGCGCGCAGGCGCGGGGAGTACAGGTCCGTCAGGTCGACGAAGTTGGCGCCGACGATGGGGGAGGTCGCCGTCAGGTTGATGTGGTCGCTGATGAGGACCGGCTGGCCGGGGCGCATGCCCTCGCGCAGGCCGCCGCAGCCGTTGGTCAGCACGATCGTCTTGCAGCCCGCGGCCACGGCCGTCCGCACGCCGTGGGCGACGGCGGCGACGCCGCGGCCCTCGTAATAGTGCGTGCGGCCCAGGAAGACCAGGGCGCGCTTGTCACCGAAGGAGTACGAGCGGATCTTGCCGCCGTGCCCCTCGACGGCCGGCGGCGGGAAGCCGGGCAGCTCGGTGACCTGGAACTCGGCGTCGGGTGCGCCCAGGGCGTCGACGGCCGGAGCCCAGCCGGAGCCCATCACGAGGGCGACGTCGTGGGTCTCGGCGCCGGTGAGGGCGCGCAGGCGCGCGGCCGCGGCGTCGGCGGCGGCGTAGGGGTCGCCCTTGATGTCGTCCGGAGTAAGAGATGCGTTCACGCCGATGAGGGTAACCGGTCTTCGCCTACGCGCGTAGATGACAGAGCCCACGGGTTTGGGCCCGTTGCCTTGTCGATTTCCACAAACGGCGGCAAAGAGCGAGGTGAGGCGCGGGGCGCCGGCTCAGCAGGGGCGCTTGCGGAGTTCCATCACATAGTCGTGCGGGGCTCCCGCCGACTCCGCCGCGTCGGCGATCTCGCCCAGGTAGCGCGCCGACGGCAGACCGCCCTCGTAACCGTCGAGGACGTACGCCCAGGCCGGCTCCTCACCGTCGAGCGTGTGCACGCGCACGCGTACCCGGCGGTAGATGCCGAGGCCCACGCCCTCCCACCGGTCGAGCGACTCCTCGTCCATGGGCGCGATGTCGTACAGGCCGACGAAGACCTCGGCCAGGGGGTCCTCGACGAGCGTCGCCAGCGCGCCCTCCCAGCCCAGCTGCTCGCCGCCGAAGGTCAGCCGCCAGCCGCTCAGCCAGCCGGTGGCGCGCAGCGGGGAGTGCGGGGCGCGGCGGGACATCAGGCGCGCGTCGAGGTTGCCGGCGTACGCGGCATAGAGCGACATGGGGAGAGGGTACGGCAGAGCCCCTCGCGTCTCCGGAGCCCCGGGAGCGGTCCGGTGGCGCCCCCGGGCAGTAGCACCTTGAGGCGTGCGGGACAATGGAGTACGTGACTCGGATCGTGATCATCGGTGGCGGACCCGGCGGATACGAGGCGGCCCTGGTGGCCGCCCAGCTCGGCGCGGAGGTGACCGTCGTCGACTGCGACGGTCTGGGCGGAGCGTCGGTGCTGACCGACTGCGTGCCGTCGAAGACCCTTATCGCTACGGCCGAGGTGATGACCACCTTCGACTCCTCCTACGAGGAGCTGGGGATCATCGTCGCCGACGACACCCCGCCGCTGGAGCAGGCGGCCCGGGTCGTGGGCGTGGACCTCGGCAAGGTCAACCGCCGGGTGAAGCGGCTCGCGCTCGCCCAGTCCCACGACATCACCGCCTCCGTGACGCGCGCCGGCGCCCGGGTCATGCGCGGGCGCGGCCGGCTCGACGGCATGCAGGCCCTGGACGGTTCCCGCAAGGTCGTCGTCACCGCCGCCGACGGCACCGAGGAGAGCCTCACCGCCGACGCCGTCCTCATCGCCACCGGCGGCCACCCGCGCGAGCTGCCCGACGCCCAGCCCGACGGCGAGCGCATCCTCAACTGGACCCAGGTCTACGACCTCACCGAGCTGCCGGAAGAGCTGATCGTGGTCGGCTCCGGTGTGACCGGTGCCGAGTTCGCCGGCGCCTACCAGGCGCTCGGGTCGAAGGTGACCCTGGTCTCCTCCCGCGACCGCGTGCTGCCCGGCGAGGACCCGGACGCCGCCGCCGTGCTGGAGGACGTCTTCCGGCGCCGGGGCATGAACGTCATGGCCCGCTCCCGCGCGCAGTCCGCCAAGCGCGTCGGCGACCGGGTCGAGGTGACGCTGGCCGACGGCCGGGTCATCACCGGCTCCCACTGCCTGATGGCCGTCGGCGCCATCCCGAACAGCGCGGGCCTCGGCCTGGAGGAGGCCGGCGTCAAGCTGCGCGAGTCGGGCCACATCTGGACCGACAAGGTCTCCCGCACGACCGCGCCGGGCGTCTACGCCGCCGGTGACGTGACCGGTGTCTTCGCCCTCGCGTCGGTCGCCGCCATGCAGGGCCGCATCGCCATGTACCACTTCCTCGGCGACGCGGTGGCCCCGCTCAACCTGAAGACGGTCTCCTCCAACGTCTTCACCGACCCCGAGATCGCCACCGTCGGCTACACGCAGTCCGACGTGGACGGGGGCAAGATCGACGCCCGGGTCGTCAAGCTCCCGCTGCTGCGCAACCCGCGCGCCAAGATGCAGGGCATCCGGGACGGCTTCGTGAAGATCTTCTGCCGGCCGGGCACCGGGATCGTGGTCGGCGGTGTGGTGGTGGCCCCGCGCGCCTCGGAACTGATCCACCCCATCTCGATCGCCGTCGACAACAATCTGACGGTCGAACAGATCGCGAACGCGTTCACGGTGTACCCCTCCCTTTCGGGGTCGATCGCGGAGGTCGCCCGGCAGCTGCACACGCGCAAGGCGAGCGCGGAGGGCTGACGGGTCCGGCCGACTTCCCGCTGGTCACGGGGAGTTGTGGCGAGTGCGGACGGCATAGTTGGGGCGGGCGGGGCCTATACCACTTCCCGCCCCACCATGCGAACAACTTCTGCTATTCGGCGCAAACTGCTGAAAGCAGACGGTCGCTGGGGTTACTGTCAGTTTCGTGTTCGCTGCTGAACGTCGCCAATTGATCCTCGAAATGGTGCGAGCGAACGGTGCCGTGTCGCTCCGTGAGCTCGCCCGCGTCGTCCAGACCTCCGAAGTGACCGTACGGCGGGACGTGCGCGCACTGGAGGCCGAAGGACTCCTCGACCGCCGGCACGGCGGTGCGGTACTGCCGGGCGGGTTCACGCGGGAGTCCGGCTTTCCGCAGAAGTCTCATCTCGCGACCGCCGAGAAGACGGCCATCGCCGACCTCGCCGCGGGCCTCGTCGAAGAAGGCGAGGCGATCGTGGTGGGAGCCGGTACGACCACGCAGGAGCTGGCCCGCCGCCTCGCGCGCGTGCCGGGCCTCACGGTCGTCACCAACTCCCTGCTGGTGGCCCAGGCGCTGGCCCATGCCAACCGGGTGGAGGTCGTGATGACCGGAGGCACCCTGCGCGGCTCCAACTACGCCCTCGTCGGCTCCGGCGCCGAGCAGTCCCTCCAGGGCCTGCGGGTGTCGAAGGCCTTCCTCTCCGGAAGCGGCCTGACGGCCGAGCGGGGCCTGTCCACCTCCAACATGCTCTCGGCGTCCGTCGACCGCGCCCTCGTCCAGGCCGCAGCGGAGGTCGTGGTCCTCGCCGACCACACCAAGCTCGGCACGGACACCATGTTCCAGACCGTGCCGACGGACCTCATCACCCGGCTGGTCACCGACGAGCCGCCCGCCCACGACGACCGTGCCGCCACGGAGCTGCAGGCGCTCGCCGACCAGGGCGTGCAGATCGCCGTGACGGGGGCGGGCGGAGCGTCTCCGGGGGGTGAACAGGCCCCGGCGCGTCGCGCTCCGCTCCCGGGGCCGAGAAGGGGCATGGCGCTGCGCTCCGGGGCGGGGCTGGGTGAGCCCGCGGCGCCCGAGCGGGGGCGGGTCGCCGATCTGCGGCGGCGCTGAGGGCGCGGGTGCCCGTGCCCCGTAGGGCTCCGGGACACCGCGCCCCCCGGGCGACAAGCGGAACGCCCGGCAGACCGACCGAGGCCGGTCCACCGGGCGTCGCTGTGAAGCGTGCCGTCAGTCCTTGATCTCGCAGATCGCGGCGCCCGAGGTCAGGGACGCGCCGACCTCGGCGGTCAGGCCCTTGATGGTGCCCGCCTTGTGGGCGTTGAGGGGCTGTTCCATCTTCATGGCCTCCAGGACGACGATCAGGTCGCCTTCCTGGACCTCCTGGCCCTCCTCGACCGCGATCTTCACGATCGTGCCCTGCATCGGGGAGGCGAGGGTGTCGCCGGAGGCGACGGGGCCGGACTTCTTCGCCGCGCGGCGCTTCGGCTTGGCGCCGGCCGCGAGGCCCGTGCGGGCCAGGGACATGCCCAGCGAGGACGGCAGCGAGACCTCCAGGCGCTTGCCGCCGACCTCGACGACGACCGTCTCGCGGCCCAGGTCCTCCTCCGCCTCGGCGTCGGCCGGTGCGGCGAACGGCTTGATCTCGTTGACGAACTCCGTCTCGATCCAGCGGGTGTGGACCGTGAAGGGGTCGGCGGAGCCGGTCAGCTCCGGAGCGAACGCCGGGTCCCGCACCACCACGCGGTGGAAGGGGATCGCCGTCGCCATGCCCTCGACCTGGAACTCGTCCAGCGCGCGGGCGGCCCGCTCCAGGGCCTCCTTGCGGGTACGGCCCGTCACGATCAGCTTGGCCAGCAGGGAGTCCCACGCCGGGCCGATGACCGAGCCGGACTCCACGCCCGCGTCCAGGCGGACGCCGGGACCGGACGGCGGGTCGAACCGGGTGACCGTGCCGGGGGCCGGGAGGAAGTTGCGGCCCGGGTCCTCGCCGTTGATCCGGAACTCGAACGAGTGACCGCGCAGCACCGGGTCGCCGTACCCCAGCTCCTCGCCGTCGGCGATGCGGAACATCTCGCGGACCAGGTCGACGCCGGCGACCTCCTCGGTCACCGGGTGCTCGACCTGCAGACGGGTGTTGACCTCCAGGAAGGAGATCGTGCCGTCCTGGCCGACGAGGAACTCGCAGGTACCGGCGCCCTCGTAGCGGGCCTCCTTCAGGATCGCCTTCGAGGCCCGGTACAGCTCGGCGACCTGCTCCTCGGACAGGAACGGCGCCGGAGCCTCCTCCACCAGCTTCTGGTGGCGGCGCTGCAGGGAGCAGTCACGGGTGGAGACGACGACCACGTTGCCGTGCTTGTCGGCCAGGCACTGGGTCTCCACGTGCCGGGGGCGGTCCAGGTAGCGCTCGACGAAGCACTCGCCGCGGCCGAAGGCGGCCACCGCCTCACGCACCGCCGACTCGTACAGCTCCGGGACCTCCTCCAGGGTCCGGGCGACCTTCAGACCGCGCCCGCCGCCGCCGAAGGCGGCCTTGATCGCGATCGGCAGACCGTGCTCCCGGGCGAAGGCCACGACCTCGTCGGCGCCGGAGACGGGATCGGGGGTGCCGGCGACCAGGGGGGCGCCGGCGCGCTGGGCGATGTGCCGGGCGGCGACCTTGTCGCCCAGGTCGCGGATGGCCTGCGGGGGCGGGCCGATCCAGATCAGGCCCGCGTCCAGCACCGCCTGGGCGAAGTCGGCGTTCTCCGAGAGGAAGCCGTACCCCGGATGGACCGCGTCCGCGCCGGACTCGCGCGCGGCGTTCAGGATCTTGTCGATGACCAGGTAACTGGTCGCCGGGGTGTCACCGCCCAGGGCGAACGCCTCATCCGCGGCGCGGACATGCAGAGCGTCCCGGTCCGGGTCGGCGTAGACGGCCACGCTCGCGATCCCGGCGTCCCGGCAGGCCCGGGCCACGCGGACAGCGATTTCGCCACGGTTGGCGATGAGCACCTTGCGCACGATTGAGGCTCCCTCCTTGAAACAAGCCGAGTTTAGGGACTGCCGACACGTCACTTCGACCCGTCCCCCGTGGTGAGCTTGCCCACACGGAGCGTGATACGAGGCTCGCTCGACCCGCCAAAGCCCATGTCGCACCTCGGTACGCAGGACTCCTTCGGAAAACCCTAGCCCTGCCATGTGGCCAAGGTCTCTGTGAGGGCGTGCTGCGGCCCACTCTGTTTCTTTGTCGAGTCCCTACGAATGGCCCAATGATTCTTTGCCGGTGCCCGAACCCTTGTCCCCCGGTTTACCCGTTAGTAGCGTTCACGCTGTCCCGAACGTACCTGGGGTAACAGGCTGTCGGTGTGAGAGTGGGTGGGGCCCGGTGGTGCGCAGACCGGTGGCAGGGTTCGTGGCGGTGGTCCTCCTGGCGGAGGCCGTCTTCATCGCTGCGCTGAACTGGTTCCTCGGGATGGTCGTGGACCGCCAGGGCATGTCCCTGGCCGGCCTCGATCCGGACGTTATGGCGAGGACCTCGAAGATTGCTGGAGTGGTCTTCGGCCTCTACTTCGCGGCGTGCGCGCTGGTGGCCGTGCTCGTGGCGGTACGCGACCGCGCCCCGGCCGGCCTCGGCCGCGTCCTGCTGATCAGCGCGGCCGTCGTGCACGGCCTGCTCGGCGCGTTCGCCTGGGGCCCGGTCGGCTGGCCGGCGTTCCTGTTCATGATGGCCGTCCTCGCGCTGATCGTGCTGCTCCTGGTGACGTACGACCGAGTGGGTGGCGTGGACGGCGGGGCACCCGGCGGCGGTGTGCCGGGACAGGGAGGCGACCCGGAGGCGAAGCCCGAGCCGGACGCCGGGCAGGGCGCCGCGCCCGTCGGCGCGGCCGCGCCGGCGAGCCGTGGGGACGAGCCGCAGGACGGGGACGAGGAGCCGCAGGACACCGTCCCCGCCCGGATCACCGTTCCGGCGCCCACAACTCCGTGATGCCGACCCCCAGTTCCGCGAGGAGCCTGCGGATCAGGGGGAGGCTGATGCCGATCACGTTGCCGTGGTCGCCGTCGATGCCCTCGATGAACGGCGCTGAACGGCCGTCCAGGGTGAACGCGCCGGCGACGTGCAGCGGCTCACCGGAGGCCACGTAGGCGGCGATCTCCTCGTCGCTGGGCTCGCCGAACCGGACGACGGTGGAGGCGGTCGCCGACACGTACCGCTTGGCCTCCGTGTCCCACACGCAATGACCCGTCTGGAGGACACCGGCCCGCCCGCGCATGCTCTTCCAGCGGGCGGCGGCCTCCTCGGCGTCGGCCGGCTTGCCGAGCGCCTGCCCGTCCAGCTCCAGCACCGAGTCGCAGCCGATCACCAGGGCGCCCTGCACCTCCGGCCTGGCCGCCACGACGCTCGCCTTGGCCTCGGCCAGGGCGAGGGCGAGCTCCGCCGGGGTGGGGGCGGTGACGGCGTCCTCGTCGACACCGCTCACGATCACCTCGGGGGCGAGACCGGCCTGCCGGAGCAGGGCCAGCCGGGCGGGGGACTGGGAGGCGAGCACGAGTCGCCTGCGCTGTGTGGCAGTCATGCGGTCAGGTTAGTCAGGGTGCGCCGCCCGGCTCACCTCAGACCGATCACGATCATGATCAGGACCATGGCCAGGGAGATGAGGAAGCCGAGCCGCCGAAGCATGTCCTGCGCGTCGCGCAGCTCCTTCGGCGGCTCGTTCTCCGGGTCTGACCACAGCATCCGTCCAGCGTGCGGCCTCGTGGGGGCCGGGCGCCTGAGTACCGGTACTCAATTGGCGCCCGGCACCGCGGTCCCTCAGCTCGGCCAGTAGGTGCGGGTCCAGGACACCGGGCCCGGCGCGGGCACGCGGTGGGCCGCGATCCTCGACGGGTCGGACCACGCGTCCTTCGGGGGCTCCGCGCCGGACGGCGTCACCGCTGCCGCCGCGGCGCGGGCGCGGACCACCGCCAGGGCGGCGGCCAGCTCCTCCGGAGTCGGGTTGCCTCGTACGACCTTGATGTTCATGACCGCTCCCGGGGTCGGCAGGGCTGGGCGAGGGACCTACAGGGGGATGTTGCCGTGCTTCTTCGGAGGCAGGGATTCCCGCTTGGTGCGCAGCTGACGCAGCCCGCGGACGATGTGCGCGCGGGTGTCGGACGGCATGATCACCGCGTCGATGTAGCCGCGCTCGGCCGCGACGTAGGGGTTGAGGAGGGTGTCCTCGTACTCCTGGATCAGGCGCGCCCGGACGGCCTCCAGGTCCTCGCCGTTCGCCTCCGCCTCCGCGAGGGTGCGGCGGTGCAGGATGTTGACCGCGCCCTGGGCGCCCATCACGGCGATCTGGGCGGTGGGCCAGGCGAGGTTGAGGTCGGCGCCCAGGTGTTTGGAGCCCATGACGTCGTAGGCGCCGCCGAAGGCCTTGCGGGTGATGACGGTGATCAGCGGGACGGTGGCCTCGGCGTAGGCGTAGATCAGCTTGGCGCCGCGGCGGATGATGCCGTCGTGCTCCTGGTCGACGCCGGGCAGGAAGCCCGGTACGTCCACGAAGGTCAGCACCGGGATGTTGAAGGCGTCGCAGGTCCGCACGAAACGGGCGGCCTTCTCGCTCGCCGTGATGTCGAGGCAGCCGGCGAACTGCATGGGCTGGTTGGCGACCACACCGACCGGGTGGCCCTCGACCCGGCCGAAACCGGTGACGATGTTCGGCGCGAACAGCGCCTGCGTCTCGAAGAACTCCGCGTCGTCCAGGACGTGCTCGACCACCGTGCGGATGTCGTACGGCTGGTTCGCGCTGTCCGGGACGAGCGTGTCCAGCTCCCGGTCCTCGTCGCTGACGGCGAGATCCGCCTCCTCCGGGAAGACCGGGGGCTCGGAGAGGTTGTTGGACGGCAGGTACGACAGCAGCTGCTTGACGTACTCGATGGCGTCCTTCTCGTCGCCGGCCATGTGGTGGGCCACGCCGGAGGTGGAGTTGTGGGTGCGGGCGCCGCCCAGCTCCTCGAAGCCGACGTCCTCGCCGGTGACGGTCTTGATGACGTCCGGCCCGGTGATGAACATGTGCGAGGTCTGGTCCACCATGACCGTGAAGTCGGTGATGGCGGGCGAGTAGACCGCGCCGCCCGCGCAGGGGCCGACGACCAGGCTGATCTGCGGGATCACACCGGAGGCGTGGGTGTTGCGGCGGAAGATCTCGCCGTAGGCGCCGAGCGAGGCCACGCCCTCCTGGATGCGGGCACCGCCGGAGTCGTTGATGCCGATGACCGGGCAGCCGGTCTTCAGCGCGAAGTCCATCACCTTGACGATCTTCTGGCCGTAGACCTCGCCGAGGGCGCCGCCGAAGACGGTGAAGTCCTGGGAGAACACGGCGACCGGGCGGCCGTCGACGGTGCCGTAGCCGGTCACGACGCCGTCCCCGTACGGGCGGTTCCTGTCGAGGCCGAAGTGGGTGGACCGGTGCCGGGCGAACTCGTCCAGCTCGACGAACGACCCCTCGTCGAGGAGGAGTTCGATGCGCTCACGGGCCGTCAGCTTGCCCTTGGCGTGCTGCTTCTCGACGGCGCGCTCCGAGCCGGCGTGCGTCGCCTCGTGGATGCGGCGCTGGAGATCCGCGAGCTTTCCCGCGGTCGTGTGGATGTCGATCTCGTGGATCTCGTGACGCTCTTCCGGCTCGGACATCGGGATGCGGCTCCCTGCCTGCTCAAAAGGGGGGACGGTTACTCATCCGTAGAGTAGTGGCGGGCCTACGGATCAGCAGTGCGTCGTTTACCACACCTAGGGTGGCTTGCATGACGCCGCAGAATCCATCAGACGACAGCCGCTGGTCCGACCTGGACCGTCCGCCTCTGAACGCCGTGGCACTGCGGCGCGGGCTGGTCCGGGAGGAGGGCCTGTACCGCGACATCCAGGTCGTGCAGCGGACCGGCTCCACCAACTCCGACCTCGCCGCGCTGGCCGCCGCCGGGAAGGCGGGTGAGGGCGCGGTGCTGGTGGCGGAGGAACAGACGGCCGGCCGGGGCCGCCTGGACCGCCGCTGGACGGCACCGCCGCGTTCGGGGCTCTTCTTCTCCGTCGTGCTGAAGCCCGCCGAGGTGCCGGTGGCCCGCTGGGGCTGGCTGCCGCTGCTGACCGGTGTGGCCGTGGCGACCGGGCTGGCCAGGGCGGCGGGGGTGGACACGGCGCTCAAGTGGCCGAACGACCTGCTGGTGACCGTGGGCGGTCAGGAACGCAAGGCCGGGGGCATCCTCGCCGAGCGGGCCGGGGACGACGGGGTCGTCATCGGCGTGGGCGTCAACGTCACCCTGCGGGAGGACGAGCTTCCCGTCCCGCAGGCGGGGTCGCTGGCGCTGGCCGGGGCGCGGGGGACGGACCGGGATCCGCTGCTGCGGGCCGTGCTGCGGTCGCTGGAGGACTGGTACGGCCGCTGGCGCGCGGCGGGCGGCGATCCCTCGGTGAGCGGGCTCCAGGAGACGTACACGGCGGGCTGCGCGACGCTCGGGCGGGTGGTGCGGGCGGAGTTGCCCGGGGACCGGGCACTGGTGGGGGAGGCCGTGGCGCTGGACGGGGACGGACGCTTGATCATCGCCACGGAGGACGGTGTGCAGGAGCCGGTGGGCGCGGGGGACATCGTCCACCTTCGGCCCGCGTGAGGGTCGTGCCGGGTGGCTGAGGCGCGCCGGCGGTGCGGGAGGGGCGACGGTCGCATGCGGTGCGCGCGAGCGGTGCGCGGTGGGGGCGTCTGCGGTGTGTGCGGCTCGCGTGAGGGTTTGGGTGGGGGTGGGCGTGGGGGTGGGGTGCCTCCGGCGCATGTGCGCGCGGTGCGGGTGGGGCTGAGGTGCCTGCGGTGGGGGTGAGGGGTGTCGGGTGGTGCGGGAGGGTGCCTGCGGCGCATGTGCGTGTGGGGTGCGCGGGCGGGGCTGAGGTGCCGTCGCGGGTGTGAGGGGTGCCGGGTGGTGCGGGAGGGTGCGTGCGGCGCATGTGCGCGCGGTGCGGGTGGGGCTGAGGTGCCGTGCGCGGGTGTGAGGGGTGCCGGGTGGTGCGGGAGGGTGCGTGCGGCGCGGGCGGGGCTGAGGTGGCGTGCGGTGAGGGTTTGGGTGGGGGTGGGCGCTGAGGTGGGGTGCCTCCGGCGCATGTGCGCGCGGTGCCGGTGGGGCTGAGGTGCCGGTGCGGTGGGGGTGAGGGTGGCCGGTGGTGCGGGAGGGTTCGTGCGGCGCATGTGCGCGCGGTGCGGGCGGGGCTGAGGTGCCCTGCTGTGGGGTGAGGGTGCCAGGTGGTGCGGGAGGGTGCGTGCGGCGCATGTGCGCGCGGTGCGGGTGGGGCTGAGGTGCCGTGCGGCGGGTGTGAGGGGTGTTGGACGGGGCTGAGGTGCCGTGCGGCGGTGTGAGGGTGCCGGGTGGCTGCGGTGTGTGGGCGGGAGGGTGCCTGCGGCTCATCCGTGGCCGGGTGGGGGTGCCTGTGACGCCTGCGGTGGGCTCGGGGTCGGGGCCGTGCGGGGGCGGCCGTCCTCGGCACGGCGCGGAACCGGCCGGCTGCCCGGGTCCCCGCGCTGACACGCCGACCGCTGCTGTGGGCGGCCCCCGGCACGCCCCCCGTTCCGCCGTGCGTGGCTGGGGCGCCATCGCGGGTCCCACACGGCCGGCCGAAGGGCGCGGGGAACCGGGCGGTCCGCCGCCGTGGGAGGCGGTGGCCCGGTACGGCCGGCCGCGCCCGGACCGCCCGGACCTGCCTCGATGCGGGAAGCGGGGGAGTTGCCCCCGGGGCGCTCGATGCCGGTGCCGGTCCGCGTGCCCGGTGCGGGGGAGCGGCCGGCCGGCCGGACCCGACGGAGTGAGCTGGCGCACACCTGCCGTAGAGTTGAGGCCGGTCGATACCTGACCGCGGCAGATCGGAAGGGCAGCAGGCGTGACCGTCGACGACACGGGCTCCGGCGCTGGCGGGGACGGCCGGGTTGACCCCCACGCCCCCGACACCGGCGAGGACCCGCTGGCCCTGCGGCTCGAACAGCTCATCCTGGGCGCCGAGCGCCGTTACACCCCGTTCCAGGCGGCCCGCAGCGCCGGTGTCTCCATGGAGCTGGCGTCCCGGTTCTGGCGGGCCATGGGCTTCGCGGACATCGGGCAGGCGAAGGCCCTCACCGAGGCCGACGTGCTGGCGCTGCGCCGCCTCGCCGGTCTGGTGGAGGCGGGGCTGCTCAGCGAGGCCATGGCGGTGCAGGTGGCCCGGTCCACCGGGCAGACCACCGCCCGTTTGGCGGAGTGGCAGATCGATTCCTTCCTGGAGGGGCTGACCGAGCCGCCGGAGCCGGGCATGACCCGGACCGAGGTGACGTACCCGATCGTCGAACTGCTCCTGCCCGAGCTGGAGGAGTTCCTCGTCTACGTCTGGCGCCGCCAGCTCGCGGCCTCCGCCGGACGGGTCGTGCAGACCGGGGACGACGAGGAGATGGTCGACCGGCGGCTCGCCGTCGCCTTCGCCGACCTCGTCGGCTTCACCCGGCTCACCCGCCGCATGGAGGAGGAGGAGCTGGGCGAGCTGGTCGAGGCGTTCGAGACCACCGCGGCCGACCTGGTGGCCGCGCGCGGCGGCCGGCTCATCAAGACCCTCGGCGACGAGGTGCTGTACGCCGCGGACGACGCGGGCACGGCCGCGGACATCGCGCTGCGGCTGGTGGAGACGCTGGCGAACGACGAGACGATGCCCGAGCTGCGGGTCGGCATGGCGTTCGGCACGGTGACCACCCGCATGGGCGACGTGTTCGGTACGACGGTGAACCTGGCCTCCCGGCTGACCTCGATAGCCCCGCGCGACGCCGTCCTCGTGGACAGTGCCTTCGCCGAGGAGCTGATCCGCACCGGCGAGGCGCCCGCCTCGGAGGCGGAGGCGGCGGAGGCCGCCGCGGCCGCCGAGAAGGAGGGCGAGGACCCGCCGGTGTACCGCTTCGCGCTCCAGCCGATGTGGCAGCGCCCGGTGCGCGGGCTCGGCGTGGTCGAGCCGTGGCTCCTCGCCCGCCGCGACGGCCAGTCGTAGGCGCCGGTACCGGGCTGCCGGTGCTGAACGCCGGTTCCGGCGGCCGGTACCGGTCGCCGGTCACGGACGGCCCGTCCTAGCCGCCGTCGAGCACGTCCACGCACAGGCCGATCACCGGGACGCACACCCCGCCCGGCTCCGGCTCGCCGGTGGTGCGGCTCGGGGTGGGGGTCCGGCTCGGCGTGGGGGCCGGGGGCGGGGCGGACGCCGTGGGAGTGGGACGCGGTGTGCCGCGGGGGTCCTGTGTCTCGCCGGGTACGGCGGTCGGCGCGGCCGTCGGTACGGAGGTGTGGCCGGGCGACGGCGCGTCCGTGCGCGGCGCCGTGGGAGCCGGGGGACCGGCCGGTGCGGCTGCGAGGCTCCGGCCGCCCATGACCGAGGTCGCCGAGGGCAGCGCGGTGGGGGCGGCGGCGAGGGTGGCCGAGGTGTTCGCGGAGCGGTCCGGGGTCGTACCGCCCGCTCCGAGGCGGGACTCGGCCTCCGCGGTGCCGGGTCCGCCGGCCCCCGGCTCCGGGGTGACCCGGACCAGACTGAGCACCCCGGCGGCCAGGGCCAGGCCGCCGGCCGCGAGCAGCACCTTGCGGGGGCGGGGTTTGCGGTGCCGTCCGCGCCGTACTCCCGGCGTGCGCTCCGGCGCGCGGTGCTGCTGCGCGCCGGACTGTGCAGGTATCGGTGTCATGGATTCCCTCCCCGCCGCGCGCCGGGGGCGCGCGGCGGAGCGCACGCTATGCGCTCCTGTGGGCGATGTGCGGGGAGACGGCCGGGATGTCACTCGAACGGGCGAACGGGCCTGGACCTCCGGACTTCACGGAACGGGGCGCGGCTGCGATGATCGGGCCGACGGTCAGTTAACCCGCGTTAACCGGAGGGGTGTCATGAGCGAGGAGCGGTACGGGGAGTTCGTGCTGGTGCGGCGGCACGGGCACGTCGCGGAGCTGGTGCTGGACCGGCCCAAGGCGATGAACGCCGTCTCCACGGAGATGGCCCGCTCGCTCGCGGGCGCGTGTTCCGCGCTGGCCGCCGACCGGGACGCCCGGGTGGTCGTCCTCACCTCGTCGCACGAGCGGGCGTTCTGCGTGGGCGCGGACCTGAAGGAGCGGAACTCCTTCACCGACGCCGACCTGGTACGGCAGCGGCCGGTGGCGCGGGCCGCGTACACCGGGGTGCTGGAGCTGCCGATGCCGACGATCGCGGCCGTGCACGGCTTCGCGCTGGGCGGCGGCTTCGAGCTGGCGCTGTCCTGCGACCTGATCGTGGCCGACGGTACGGCCGTGGTGGGGCTGCCCGAAGTCTCCGTGGGCGTCATCCCGGGCGGCGGCGGCACCCAGCTGCTGCCCCGGCGGGTCGGTGCGGCGCGCGCGGCCGAGCTGATCTTCTCGGCACGGCGGGTGGAGGCCGCGGAGGCGGCGGAGCTGGGCCTGGTGGACCGGGTGGTGGAGACCGGCCGCGACCGGGAGGAGGCGCTGGCGCTCGGCGAGCGGATCGCCGCGAACTCGCCCGTGGGGCTGCGCGCCGCCAAGCGGGCCCTGCGGCTGGGGCACGGGCTGGACCTGCGGGCCGGCCTGGAGGTCGAGGACGCGGCGTGGCGCTCGGTGGCGTTCTCGGGGGACCGGGCGGAGGGCGTGGCCGCGTTCAACGAGAAGCGCAAGCCCGAGTGGCCCGGGGAGTAGGGCGCCTCGCCCCGGCCGGGGCGGGACGGTTCGCGGCGCCGGCGGCGCGTCGCAGCGGGCGCGGGGAGCCGGCGCCCGTCCTCCCCGCGCCGGCGCCCTTACCCCCGCATTCCACCTGATCGCCCCACCAACAGCCCGGACACTCCCATTCCTCCCTAATCTGGAGTAATGGCTGAGGACAAGCGGCTAGCCGCGGTCGTGGCGCTGGCGCAGGGCATGGCGGCGGCGCACACCCCGCGGGAGTGCTGGCAGGCCGCCGCCCGAGGCGCCTGCCGCGCGCTGGCCGGCAGCTTCGCCGCGCTGTCGGTGTGGGAGCGGGAGCTGGGCCGGCTGCGTGTCCTGGTGAACGTCGGGGACCGCGCGTCGGACGAGGCGGAGTTCCCCGAGTCGGAGACCTACCCGGTGCACCAGTTCCCGGAGATCACCGAGTTCCTGCACGAGCGGTGGGCCGGCGGCGGCGGGCCCAACGCCTGGGTGGAGACGGCCGAGGGTACGGCGAAGGGCACCCCCGGCTACTTCCACCAGCGCGTCGCCGCCCTGCGCCGCCGGGGCCGCGGCTGCTGCGTCGTCGCCCCCGTCGTCCTGCACGGCCGGGCCTGGGGTGAGCTGTACGTGGCGCGGGCGGTCGGCGAGCCGCTCTTCGCACGGGCCGACGCCGACTTCGCCACCGTGCTCGCCGCCGTCGTCGCCGCGGGCATCGCGCAGACCGAGCGGCTGGAGGAGGCCCGCCGGCTCGCGTACACCGACGCCCTGACCGGACTCGCCAACCGCCGGGCCGTGGACGTGCGCCTGGGCGAGGCGGTGGAGCGGCACCGCGCCGAGGGTGTGGCCGTCAGTCTCGTCGTGTGCGACCTGAACGGGCTGAAGCGGGTCAACGACACCTTGGGGCACGCCGTCGGCGACCGCCTCCTCGAACGCTTCGGCTCGGTGCTGTCGCTGTGCGGCGCGATGGTGCCGGGCGCGCTGGCCGCCCGGCTCGGCGGGGACGAGTTCTGTCTGCTCGCGGTGGGGCCGCCCGCCGACGACGTGGTGAAGGCCGCGGACGAGCTGTGCCGGCGGGCCGGGGAGCTGGAGCTGGGGGAGGGCGTCGCGTGCGGGGTCGCCTCGACCGGGGATCCGATCGGCGAGGTGCGGGACGCCCGCCGGCTGTTCCGGCTCGCGGACGCCGCCCAGTACCGTGCGAAGGCGATGCGCCTGGACCGGCCGGTGGTGGCCGGCCGGGAGGGGCCGGACGACCCGGTCGTACGGCTGGCCGACGAGCCGCCGCCCTCGCGGGCCGAGCGGCGGCGGTTCCGCGGGCGTCGGCCGTGAGGCGAACCCCACACCGTGCGGTAAGGGTCGCCCCCGGTCCCCAGTAGTGACATCACCGCATTCAATGCGTACGCTCCTGAATATGGATATGCACACTGTGGTGGTGGGGACGTCCGGTGTCACGGCGTCCGACGTTCTCGCCGTGGCGCGCGGCGGTGCCCGCATCGAACTGTCGGCGGAGGCGGTGGCGGCCCTCGCGGCGGCCCGGGAGATCGTGGACGCGCTGGCGGCCAAGCCGGACCCGGTCTACGGCGTCTCCACCGGCTTCGGCGCCCTGGCGACCCGGCACATCAGCCAGGAACTCCGCGCCCAGCTGCAGCGCAACATCGTCCGCTCGCACGCCGCCGGCATGGGCCCGCGCGTGGAGCGCGAGGTCGTCCGGGCCCTGATGTTCCTGCGGCTGAAGACCGTCTGCTCCGGGCACACCGGTGTGCGGCCGGAGGTCGCGCAGACCATGGCCGACGTGCTGAACGCCGGGATCACCCCGGTGGTGCACGAGTACGGCTCCCTCGGCTGCTCCGGCGACCTGGCCCCGCTCTCCCACTGCGCCCTCACCCTCATGGGGGAAGGGGACGCCGAGGGCCCCGACGGTGTCGTCCGGCCCGCCGGCGAGCTGCTCGCCGAGCACGGGATCACCCCCGTCGAGCTGCGCGAGAAGGAGGGCCTCGCCCTCCTCAACGGCACCGACGGCATGCTCGGCATGCTGGTGATGGCCCTCGCCGACCTGGACACCCTGTACAAGTCCGCCGACGTCACCGCCGCCCTCAGCCTGGAGGCGCTGCTCGGCACGGACAAGGTCCTCGCACCCGAGCTGCACGCCATCCGGCCCCACCCGGGCCAGGGCGCCTCCGCCGCCAACATGCTCGCCGTACTGGAGGGTTCACAGCTCACCGGGCACCACCAGGACGACGCGCCCCGCGTCCAGGACGCCTACTCCGTGCGCTGCGCCCCGCAGGTCGCCGGCGCCGGCCGCGACACCCTCGCGCACGCCCGCCTGGTCGCCGAGCGGGAGTTGGCCTCCGCCGTCGACAACCCCGTCGTGCTGCCCGACGGCAGGGTCGAGTCCAACGGCAACTTCCACGGCGCGCCCGTGGCCTACGTCCTGGACTTCCTCGCCATCGCCGCCGCCGACCTCGGCTCCATCGCCGAGCGCCGCACCGACCGGCTGCTGGACAAGAACCGCAGCCACGGGCTCCCGCCCTTCCTCGCCGACGACGCGGGTGTGGACTCCGGCCTGATGATCGCCCAGTACACGCAGGCCGCGCTGGTCAGCGAGATGAAGCGGCTCGCCGTACCGGCCTCCGCCGACTCCATCCCGTCCTCCGCCATGCAGGAGGACCACGTCTCCATGGGCTGGTCGGCCGCGCGCAAGCTGCGCACCGCCGTCGACAACCTCACCCGGATCGTCGCCATCGAGCTGTACGCGGCCACCCGCGCGATCGAACTGCGCGAGGGCCTCACCCCGGCGCCCGCCAGCCAGGCGGTCATCGAGGCCGTACGGGCCGCGGGCGTCCAGGGACCGGGCCCCGACCGGTTCCTGGCCCCCGACCTGGCCGCCGCCGACGCGTTCGTGCGCGGCGGTGACCTCGTGGCGGCCGTCGAGAAGGTCACCGGCCCGCTCCGGTGAACCTCCGGTGAGACGCGCAGGGGCCCCGGCAGCATGTCGCCGGGGCCCCTCGACGTTCACGGAGGGAACGTCACTTCAGCTTGGCGGCCTGCGCCTTCACGACCGGAGCGGAGACCGTGTAGGCCTTCTTGCTCATCATCGCGCCGATGTTGATCGTCGTGTACACGGCGAGGGTGTTCCCGTGCCGCACGACCTCGGCGTGCAGCGGCAGGGAGCCGTCCTTGCCCGCGTCGTTGACCGCGGTGAAGGCGACCGACGCGTCACCGGTGCCGGAGGACTTCTCCCCGGAGACCTTGGTGAACTTGCCCTTCTCGCCGTCCTGCTCGCCGGAGAAGCCGCCCGAGCAGGCCTTGACCGCGTCGGAGACCGACTTCAGCCCCTGCTCGGCGCCGTCACCGTCGTACGAGGCCAGGGTGACCACGGTGACGTCCAGGTTCATGGACTCGTTGATCGAGTCCTCGAACTTGCCGTCCTCCAGCGAGGTGGCGTCGGGCTTGGGGGCCTTCTTGTCCTCGGTGGCCATCTTGCTGGTGTGGGCCGCCGGGGAGCCGGGCGCGATGCCGGTGAAGGCGCGCAGCACCGGGTCGCACTGGGCGTCGTCGGCCCTGACCTTGCCCGCGTCGGGGACACCGCCCTCGACCGCGCCGACCTTCTGCCCGGGCACGTCGCCCTGGGTGATGATCCGCTTCTCCAACTCCGCGGCGCTCAGCGTCTTCGCGGCAGGCTTCGCCGCGTCCTTGCCCGAGGTGGTGCCGGAGTCCTTCGAGTCCCCGTTGCCGCACCCGGTGACGAGGGCGAGCGACAGAGCGCTCACAGCTGCGGTGGCGCACAGCCGCACGCCCGATGATCTGTTCATGGGCGAACTATGTGCGGTCTGTCAAGCGTTCGTCAAGGCAGATTAAAAACCCAGGCGTTCCCGGCGTACCGAATACACCACGAATCCGGCGCCCACGGCGAGGAAGAGGCTGCCGCCGATGACGTACGGGGTGGTGTCGAAGGCCCCCGTGTCGGCCAGCTCGGTCTCCTGCGCCGCCTGGTCCGCGGACTCGGTGGTCGACGCCGTCACCGCTCTGGCCTGCGTCACGTGGGTGACCTGGGTCGAGACGGCACCGGTCGCCGTCTCTCTCGCCGGGGCGTCCTGCGAGGCGTTCGCGGACGGGACGAACCACAGCGCGCAGAGCAGGGTGCCCGCGGCGGTGGCGGTCAGCAGCGGACGGCGAGCGGATGACACGGAATATCGATCCCCTTGTGACGCTGGCGAATTGGCCGTGTGGGGCGATGTTAGTGAAAGGCGCGGGTCACAGGAAAGTCACGGGAGGTTTCGGCCGTACGCTCCCGCCATGAGTGCAGAAGACACATCACGGTTTGTACGGCTTCGCGTGGAGCTGGTGCTGGAAGTTCAGGACGACGACGAGGTGACCAAGGCCGCGCTGCGCCGGGTCGCCGAGGACTCCGAGCTGCCCGAGGCGGAGCGGACCCACGCCGAGAGCGCTGTGACGGAGGACACCGCGGAGGCCCTGGCCTATCTCGTGGACCCGTTCGACCTGGTCAACGCGGTGCCCGGGGTGGAGCTCCAGCAGGCCTCCTGGTCCAGCGAGCGGATCGACTTCGACCCCGATTCGCCCGACTGGGACCTGGACGAGGATGATGGGGCGGCGGACGACGAGGAAGAGGACGGCATCGGCTGAGCGTCGCGGGGCACCCATGACCCCGGACGGCAACCGCCGTCCGGGGTTTTGTCGTCCCAGGGGGCGCACGGACCGGAACCCGCACCGCCCGCGACCGCGTTCCGCGGACGTGGGATGCCCCACAGACCCGCGGTCTGTGGAACGGGGAGGGGCGGCCGTAGCGTTCAAGGTTCTTGACGGGGACTCTCGGGCTTATCGCGACTCGGCAATGATGGAGAAGCTTGTGATGACGGACAGTATGCGGCGCAGGGGCCTGGCGGCCGCGTCCGCTCTGCTCGGCGGTGTGCTGGTGCTCACGGCGTGTTCCGGCGGCGACGACGCCTCCGGCAGCGGCAGCGGCGACACCTCGCAGGCCAAGGTCGACGAGGCGGCGGCCAAGAAGTCGTCCGAGGCGCAGATCACGATCACGCCCAAGGACGGCTCCAACAACGCCTCGATCAACAACTCGGCCGCCGTCACCGTGCGCAAGGGCACCCTCACCGGCGTCACGATGACGACCCAGGACGGCAAGACCGTCGCCGGCCAGCTGTCCGCCGACAAGAAGAGCTGGAAGCCCAGCGTCCAGCTGGAGCGCTCCACCACCTACAAGCTCGCCGCCGAGGCCAAGGACTCCGAGGGCCGGATAGCCCACGAGAACGCCTCCTTCACCACGGTCTCCCCGGCCAACAGCTTCATCGGCAGCTTCACCCCGGACAACGGCTCCACGGTCGGCGTCGGCATGCCCGTGTCGATCAACTTCGACAAGGCGATCACCAACAAGGCCGCCGTGCAGAAGGGCATCACGGTCAGCTCCAGCAGCGGCCAGGAGGTCGCCTGCCACTGGTTCAACGCCAACCGCATGGACTGCCGTCCGGAGGAGTACTGGAAGGAGGGCTCCACCGTCACCCTGAAGCTCGCGCTCGACGGCGTCCAGGGCGCCGACGGCGTCTACGGCGTCCAGCAGAAGACGGTCACCTTCCACATCGGCCGCAACCAGGTCTCCTACGTCGACGCGCAGACCAAGCAGATGAAGATCACGCAGGACGGCAAGGTCGTCAAGACGATCCCCATCTCCGCCGGCTCGCCCGACAACAAGACGTACGAAGGCCGGATGGTGATCTCCGAGAAGTTCAAGGAGACCCGGATGAACGGCGCGACGGTCGGCTTCACCGACGACGACGGCAAGGGCGAGTACGACATCAAGGACGTGCCGCACGCCATGCGCCTGACCACCTCCGGCACCTTCATCCACGGCAACTACTGGGGCGCCCCCTCGGTGTTCGGCAACGTCAACACCAGCCACGGCTGTGTGGGCCTGCAGGACAAGAAGGGCGCGAACGACCCCAGCACGCCGGCGGCCTGGCTCTACAACCACTCGCTGATCGGTGACGTCGTCGTCGTGCAGAACACCGGCGACAAGACCGTCTCCCCGGACAACGGCCTCAACGGCTGGAACATGGACTGGGCGCAGTGGAAGGCCGGCTCGGCCGTCTGACGCCTCCTCAACCACGCCTCCGGTGCCGCCCCCAGGGGCGGCACCGGTGTGTGCGGGGCCGGCCGCGGCCTTCTCATGCCGCTCTTATGCCGGCCTTATCGTGTCATCAGGGTCCGTCCCTAGCTTGCGGCCATGTTCTTCACCTACCTGAGGCGCGAACTGCGCCGCCGCAGAAAGGCGGCCCTCGTCGTCGCCTCCGGGCTCGCCCTGGGCATCGCGCTGGTCATCGTGGTCGACTCCGTGTCCAACGGCATGGGCAAGGCCCAGGACAAGGTCCTGCAGTCGCTGTACGGGCTGGGGACCGACATGACGGTCACCAAGGCGGCGCCGGCGTCCACCGGCGACGCCCAGCGCCCCCGCTTCCGCTTCGACGCGCAGGGCGACGACGACGCCGAGCAGAGCAGCGACCGCGTCATGGTGCAGGGCTTCCAGACGCTGCCGGTCTCCACGGTCGGCAAGGTCGGCTCGCAGCCCGGGGTCTTCGACGCGGTCGGCGGACTGAGCCTGCGGGTCCTCAAGGTCAGCGGCCAGTTCACGCGCGGCCGGATCCAGCAGGAGGACGCGGGCGGCGGGTTCCGGCGCGGCGGGGAGGGCCGGCCGCAGGGCGAGGTGAAGGGCGGCGGCGCCGACTTCGACGTCGACGACTACTCCGTCTACGGCACCGACGTCACCGAGCCCGCCCTGGGCCCGCTGACCTCCTCGAAGATCACCAGGGGCCGCACCTTCAAGGCGACGGAGACCGACGCCGGGGTCGCCGTGGCCGACTCCGCCTACGCCCAGCGCAAGAAGTACGAGGTCGGCTCCACCGTCACCGTCAAGGGCGTCACGTTCCGCGTGATCGGCATCGCCACCGCCGACAGCGGTGACCCGGCGGCCGACCTGTACATCCCGCTGAAGCGGGCGCAGACCCTCGCCGGCGCGAAGGACGAGGTCACCACGGTCTACGTCAAGGCGGCCGACTCGCAGAAGATCGACGGCGTCAAGTCGACGATCCGGAAGAACGTCCCCGGAACGACGGTCACCACCTCCGCCGACCTCGCGGACACCGTCTCCGGCTCCCTGTCCACCGCCTCCTCCCTCGCCACCGACGTCGGCACGTGGCTGTCCCTCGCCGTGCTGGTGGCCGCGTTCCTGGTGGCGGGACTGCTCACCTCCTCCGCGGTCTCCCGCCGGGTCCGCGAGTTCGGCACGCTGAAGGCACTGGGCTGGACGTCGGGCCGGGTGACCCGGCAGGTGGTCGGCGAGGCCGTCGTCAACGGCCTGGCCGGCGGCGTCCTCGGTATCGCCCTCGGTCTGGCGGGCGCCTACGCCGTCACGGCGATCAGCCCCGCACTGAAGGCCCGGCTGGGCGGCGGCACGGGCGCCGGCACCGCCGGCGGTGGCTTCCCGGGCGGCCCCGGAGGCCGGACGGCCAAGACCCTGGAGGTGGCTCTCACGGCCCCGGTGAGCGTGACGACGATCGTCCTGGCGGTGGGCCTCGCCGTGGCGGGCGGCCTGATCGCGGGCGCGTTCGGCGGCTGGCGCGCGTCCCGGCTGCGCCCGGCGGACGCGCTGAGGCGGGTGGAGTAACCCGGCTCCCCGGCGAAGACCGGCCGGTCCGGCCGAGGGGCGCGGGGAACCGCGCGCCCAGCCCCCGCGGACCGGCGGCCGCACCCGAGCGCGCGTCCACCCCCGAACGGATACCGGAGCCACCATGTACGAACTGAGAGACGTCACCAAGCGCTACACCCGGGGCAAGGACACCGTCCACGCCCTCGACGGAATCGACCTCACCATCGCCGACGGGGACAGGCTCGTCATCCAGGGCCCCACCGGCGGCGGTAAATCCACCCTCCTGCAGATGCTCGGCGCCCTCGACCGGCCCACCTCCGGCGAAGTCGTCCTGGACGGCACGGATCTGGCCGGACTGACCGAGGCGCGGCTGACGCGGCTGCGCAGCGAGAACATCGGTTTCGTCTTCCAGTCGTTCAACCTCATCCCCACCCTCACCGCCCAGGAGAACGTGGAAACCGCCCTCGTACCCCTCGGTATCAAGGGGAGGGAACGGCGTGAACTGGCCGCCGAGGCACTGGAATCGGTCGGTCTCGGCGAACGCCTCGGCCATCTCCCCGGCGAGATGTCCGGCGGACAGCAGCAGCGCGTCGCCATCGCCCGGGCCGTGGTGAAGAAGCCCAAGGTGCTGCTGGCCGACGAGCCGACCGGCAACCTGGACGAGGGGACGCGGGACGAGATCATGGACGTACTGGAACGCCTGTGGAAGGAGCACGGGCTGACCTTCATCATGGTCACCCACGACTCCGCGCTGGCGAGGAAGGCCCCGCGCCTGGCCACCCTGCGCAAGGGAAGGATCACCGTGCGGGAGAACGCCGGGACCTGACGGCGTATAACACCCGGGAACGCCACGGCACTTCCCGGTTCTGTAACGGTGTTCCGGCCGCCGCGTAACAGTTTCCGTACGCGCTTTCTCACCCTCCTCTCATCTATTGAGCCGTCTGATCACCCCCCGGCATACTGCGTCACCCGGGGGGCTGACGTTCATACATGCGAGTCCGCCCCCGGCCGGGTGAACGGGGAATTCACCCGGTACTCCATCTCCAGGGGGAGAACTTGCGCAGACAAGTGAAAAGAGCAGCTGCGGCCACCGTGGCAACGGCCGCAGCGGTCGCCCTCGCAGCGGGTATGACCAGCCCCGCGTCGGCGAAGCCCGCAGGCGCCCCGGCGGCCGTCGCCGCCTCCGACGTCACCGCCCGGCACCACGTCACCCTGATCACCGGTGACCGGGTCGCCCTCGACGCCAAGGGCCGCATCGTCGGCCTGGAGCGGGCCAAGGGGCGTGAGCACATACCCTTCCAGGTCCGCAAGGCCGCCGGACACACCCTGGTCATCCCGGCCGACGCGGCCCGCCTGGTCGCCTCCGGCACACTGGACCAGCGTCTGTTCGACGTCACCGAGCTCAACAAGGCCGCCACCCGCAAGGCCCAGAAGAACGGCCTGAAGGTCATCGTCGGCTACCGCGGCGCCGCCACCGCCGCCAAGGCCGACGTCCGGGACGCGGGCACCCTGCGCCGCAGCCTGAAGGCGCTCAACGCGGACGCCGTGCAGACCCCGGTCAAGGCCACCGGTGAGCTGTGGGACGCCGTCACCAACGGCGACAGGACCGCCTCCGGCATCGCGCACGTCTGGCTCGACGGCGTCCGCAAGGCCTCGCTCGACCAGTCCGTGCCGCAGATCGGCGCCCCCACCGCCTGGGCCGCCGGCTACACCGGCAAGGGCGTCAAGGTCGCCGTCCTGGACACCGGTGTGGACACCAGCCACCCCGACCTGAAGAACCAGGTGCTGGAGTCCAAGAACTTCACCGCCGCCGCCGACGCCACCGACCACTTCGGGCACGGCACGCACGTCGCCTCCATCGTGGCCGGCACCGGCGCCAAGTCGGGCGGCAAGTACAAGGGTGTGGCCCCGGACGCCAAGCTCCTCAACGGCAAGGTCCTGGACGACTCCGGCTCCGGTGACGACTCCGGCATCCTCGCCGGCATGGAGTGGGCGGCCTCCCAGGGCGCCTCCGTCATCAACCTCAGCCTCGGCGGCTACGACACCCCCGAGGTCGACCCGCTCGAAGCCGAGGTCAACAAGCTCTCCGCCGAGAAGGGCGTCCTGTTCGCGATCGCCGCGGGCAACGACGGCCCCCAGTCGATCGGTTCCCCGGGCAGCGCGGACGCCGCACTGACCGTCGGCGCCGTCGACAAGAAGGACAAGCTGGCGGACTTCTCCTCCACCGGCCCGCGCACCGGTGACGGCGCCATCAAGCCGGACGTCACCGCGCCCGGCGTGGACATCACCGCCGCGGCGGCCAAGGGCAGCGTCATCGACCAGGAGGTCGGCGAGAAGCCCGAGGGCTACCTGACCATCTCCGGCACCTCGATGGCCACCCCGCACGTCGCGGGTGCCGCCGCCATCCTCAAGCAGGAGCACCCCGACTGGGGCTACGCCGAGCTGAAGGGCGCCCTGACCGGCTCCGCGAAGGGCGGCAAGTACACCCCGTTCCAGCAGGGCTCCGGCCGCATCCAGGTCGACAAGGCCATCAAGCAGTCGATCGTCGCCGACCCGGTGTCGGTGAGCTTCGGTGTGCAGCAGTGGCCGCACACCGACGACAAGCCGGCCACCAGGAAGCTGACGTACCGCAACCTCGGCGACAAGGACGTCACGCTCACCCTGAGCAGCACCGCCACCAACCCCAAGGGCGCGGCGGCCCCGGCCGGCTTCTTCAAGCTCGGCGCGACGACGGTGACCGTCCCGGCGCACGGCACGGCCGCGGTCGACCTCACCGTCGACACCAAGCTGGGCGGCACCGTCGACGGCGCCTACTCCGCGTACGTGACGGCGACGGGCGACGGGCAGACCGTCCGCACGGCCGCCGCGGTGCAGCGCGAGGTGGAGTCGTACGACCTCACCCTGAAGTTCATCGGCCGTGACGGCAGGCCCACCCCGAACTACGGCGCCGACCTCAGCGGTATCGCGGGCCTGGCCGGCGGCATCTGGCTGAACCCGTACGACAAGTCCGGCACGGTGAAGGTGCGCGCGCCCAAGGGCACGTACATCCTCAACACCTCCGTCTACGCGGACCCGCAGGACGCCACCAAGGGCATCGACTGGATCGCGCAGCCGAAGCTGACCGTCGCCAAGAAGCAGACGATCACCATCGACGCGCGCAAGGCCAAGCCGGTGGACATCACCGTCCCGGCCAGGGGCCTGACGTCGCGGTTCGCCTCGCCCGAGTTCGACGTGGTGCTCGGGGACAACCAGTACGGCTACGGCTGGTTCCTGGACACGTACAAGAACTTCCGCACCGCCCACCTGGGCCCGCAGCTGCCCGCCGGCTCGCTGCGCCAGCAGTGGGACGGCCACTGGAGCAAGGGCGCGACCGAGCAGTACGACGTCACCTCCGGCGGCGCGGTCAAGCAGCTCGCCACCGGCTACACCAAGCACTACAAGGCGAGCGACCTGGCCACGGTGAAGGCCCGGCTCGGCGCCGCGGCCAAGGGCAAGAAGGGCTCGATCGACGCGGTGGGCTGGCTGCCCGGCAGCTCCAGCGGTTCCTCCATCAGCATCCCGCAGAACCTGCCCGGCACCCGCACCCTGCACCTGTCCGCCACCGGCGGCGTCCAGTGGCAGCTGGAGTTCCAGCAGAACGGCGGCGTCGACCAGGACGGCTTCCCGGTCAACGAGATCGGCTACGGCCTCGGCCAGTTCACCTTCAAGGCCGGCCGGACCTACACCAAGACGGTCAACACCGCGGTCTTCGGCCCGCACGTGGGCACGGGCGCCGGTCTCTTCCGGGACGGCAACGAGATCTTCGGCTCGCTGCCGCTGTTCGCCGACTCCGGCAAGCACGCCGGGTACTCGCAGTACACCTCGGCGAACACCACCCTGTACCGCAACGGCACCAAGGTCGGCTCCAACGACGACCCGCTGTACGGCGGGAAGACCTTCAAGGTCCCGGCCGGTGACGCGGCCTACAGGCTGACCACCTCGGTCAAGCGGTCCTCGAAGGTGGCGGAGGCCTCGACGCGCATCGACGCGGCCTGGACCTTCCGCTCCAAGAAGCCGGCCGACTTCACCCAGCTGCCCGCCTCCGCGCCGCACTTCGGCGCCACGACCGGCCTCGACAGCCGCGTCACGGCCGGCAGGACGGTCACCTTCCCGGTCACCGTCGAGGGCTCGGCCGCGGGCCGCAACCTGAAGTCCCTCGCCGTCTACGTCTCCTACGACGGCAAGAACTTCAAGAAGGTCACCGTCAAGAGCGGCAAGATCACCGTCAAGAACCCGGCGAAGAACAAGGCGATCTCGTTCCGCGCCAAGATCACCGACAAGAAGGGCAACACGTCGGAGGTCACGATCTACAACGCGTACTTCGGCAAGTAGGCCGTAGCGCTCCCAGGTGAGGGGCACACCGGAGGACAGCCTCCGGTGTGCCCCTCACCGCGTCGCCGCCCGGGTCGCGTCGGCGCCCCAGCTGGCCAGCAGACGCAGGGACTCGGCCGACGGGGAACCCGGCTCGGCGTGGTAGGTGAGCAGGGACTGGTCCGAGCCGTCCGTCAGGCGGAAACTCTCGAAGTTCAGGTCCAGGTCGCCCACCAGCGGGTGGTGCAACCGCTTGACGCCGTGGCTCTTCTCCCTGACGTCGTGCGTGGCCCACAGCCGGCGGAACTCCTCGCTCTTCACGGACAGCTCGCCCACCAGCGCCGACAGCCGGGGATCGTCCGGATAGCAGCCCGCGTCCATCCGCAGCGCGCACACGATGTCGATCGCCTTCTGCTGCCAGTCGACGAACAGCTCCCGGTAGTCCGGGTGCAGGAACACCAGCCGCGCCCAGTTCCGCTCCGCCGGCGGCAGCTGCGCCCAGTCCCCGAAGACGGCCGCCGCCATCCGGTTCCAGGCGAGGATCTCCGCCCGCCGGCCCACCACGTACGCCGGCACGCCCTCCATCGAGTCCAGCAGCTGCCGCAGCGCCCCCCGCACCTGCTGCTGCCGCGCCGCCGGCTTCTTCTTGTGCGCCTTCGGCTTCGCCAGGTGGGTGAGGTGGGCGTGCTCGGCCTCCGTCAGCCGCAGCGCCCGCGCGATCGAGGCCAGCACCTCCGCCGACACGTTCCGCCCATTGCCCTGTTCGAGCCGGGTGTAGTACGCCACCGACACCCCGGCCAGCTGCGCCAGCTCCTCCCGGCGCAGCCCGGGCACCCTGCGCTGCCGCCCGAAGCCGGCCAGCCCGACGTCCTCCGGCTTCAGCCGGGCCCGCCGGCTGCGCAGGAACTCGCTCAGCTCCGCCCGCCGGTCCAGGGCCCGGCCGGCGGTGACCGCCGCGTCCGGCTGCTCGTCGCTGCTCTCCATGCGTCCAGTATTCCTGGTCGTACGCCCACGAGCCTGACCCCGCCAGTGGTACGCACAGCCGTCGTACGCAAAGCCGTGGTCTGGGTGGCGGGGCCGCCGCCTTGCAGGCTGGAGGCCGTACCCGGCAGAAAGAGAGCCGGGCGCGAACCCCCTCGCTAGGAGATCCCCGGCATGACCACTGTTGCCGCATACGCCGCACCCGCCGCGAAGGCTCCGCTGGAGCGGACGACCATCGAGCGACGCGCGGTCGGCGAGTTCGACGTCCTGATCGACATCAAATTCGCCGGCATCTGTCACTCCGACATCCACCAGGCCCGGGAGGGCTGGGGCGAGGCGATCTTCCCGATGGTCCCCGGCCACGAGATCGCCGGTGTCGTCGCCGAGGTCGGCCCCGGCGTGACGAAGTTCCAGGCCGGCGACCGGGTGGGGGTCGGCTGCATGGTCGACTCCTGCCGAGAGTGCGAGAACTGCCTGCGCGGTGAGGAGCAGTACTGCCTCAAGGGCATGGTCGGCACCTACAACGCCGTCGGCAAGGACGGCGAGCCCACCTACGGCGGCTACTCCGAGAAGATCGTCGTCGACGAGAACTACGTCGTCCGCATCCCCGACGGCCTGTCCCTGGACGTCGCCGCGCCGCTGCTGTGCGCGGGTATCACCACGTACTCCCCGCTGCGCCACTGGAACGCGGGCCCCGGCAAGAAGGTGGCCGTCGTCGGTCTCGGCGGCCTCGGCCACATGGCCGTCAAGATCGCCCACGCCATGGGCGCCGAGGTGACGGTCCTGTCCCAGTCCCTGCGCAAGAAGGACGACGGCCTGAAGCTGGGCGCCGACCACTACCACGCCACCAGCGACCCGAAGACCTTCGAGGAGCTGGCCGGCACCTTCGACCTGATCGTCTCGACCGTGTCGGCGCCGATGGACTTCGGCGCACTGCTGTCGCTGCTGAAGGTCGACGGCGCCCTGGTGAACGTGGGCGCACCCGAGGAGCCCGTCGCGCTCAACCTGTTCTCGGTGATCGGCGGCCGCAAGACCCTCGCCGGCTCCATGATCGGCGGCATCCGCGAGACCCAGGAGATGCTGGACTTCTGCGCGGAGCACGGGATCGGTGCCGAGATCGAGCTGATCAGCGCCGCCGAGATCAACGAGGCGTACGAGCGGGTGCTGGCGAGCGACGTCCGCTACCGCTTCGTCATCGACACCGCGACGATCTGACCCCGGGTCCCGCGGGCCCCGGTCCCGCCGGTCCTGTACGGCCGTAGTCCCGCCGGCCCCCTGGGCCTGCCGGGCTACGGCCCGCGTGGTCCCCGCCGGCCCTGCCGGGCTACGGCCTTCGGCGGATCGCGCGCCTCCCGCGGGGCGACCGCCGGATGCGGGCCGTCACGGCCGTTCGCGCGGCCCCGCCCGCACCGTGGGCGCGCCCCGTTCGCACGGTCCCCCACGCCTTCGGGGCGAGCTCCTACCGGCCGAAGCCCTCCCCGGCGCCGTACGCCCGCACCAGGACGGCCCCGTCGCCCGCCGGCCGTACGACATGGACCCGGCCCGCCCCGGACACCCGCACCTCGTCGCCGTCCACCGCGACCAGCGTGTTCTCGTCCACCGCGACCCCGTACGGCACGTCGCCCCGCGCGACCGCCGCGACCAGCCGCGGCAGCGTGCCCCACTGGGCCGCGTGCACGTCCACCGCGAACGGGACCAGTCCGAGCCCCGCCCGCACCTCGACCTCCGCCAGGTCCTCCCCGGTCTCCTCCGGGCACACCGGCACCCCCTCCACCAGCCACCCGCCGACCACGGCCCGCCGCGCGGCCACGGCGGCACCGGCGGAGAAACCGGCGTACGGCAGACCGCGCGCCGCCAGCAGCTCCGGCAGCCGCTCCAGGCACCCCGACAGGGCTTCCTGGTAGGCCGGCGTCAGCCCGCCGCACACCAGCAGCCCGTCGATCCCGTCCAGCGCGGCCTCCGGCTCGAACCGGCCGCCGAGCGGCACCGGCAGCGGCACCGGTACGCACGCCGGGTCCGCCTTCCCCAGGGCCGCCGCGTACCGCTCGAACTGCGCGGCCCCGTCCCCCTCGTCCAGGACCAGGCAGCCGACCCGCCGCCGCCCGCGCACCTCGCGCAGGAACGGCTCGTACACCTCGGCGCGGTCCCAGCCGCCACCGATCAGAAACACAGGACTGCCCATGCCCTCCCCTTCACCTTCCGCTTCCTGGCCGAAGGGCGAATCTACGGGGCGGCCGCCGGAGCCGTCGCCCGAATTACGGGGTCAGCGGGGCACCCGGAACACCTCGGCCGCGGTGCCGCCGAGCACCCGGTCCCGGACCTCGCCGGAGGCCGTGGCCCGCTCCACCATCACGCGGGCCACGACGGGGTCGCCGTAGGGGGCGTCGGAACCGAAGAGGGTGCGCTCGGGGAGTTCGCGGACGGCCAGCCGTACGGCGATGACGAGGAACGCCGTCGACAGCTCCAGGTACATGCCGGGCGTGTCCCGCACCAGTTCCACGGCCTCCATCCAGTGCAGGCCGCCGAGCTGGCTCACGACGAGCGGGACGCGGGGGTGGCGGCGGGAGAGCGCGGCGAGCGTGCGCAGGTCGTCCGCGGTGGTGGGGGCGAAGCCGTGCACGACCACGGGCAGCCCGCCGTGATCGGCGGCGGCCCTCAGCACGGGCTCCAGCCGCCCGGCCCGCCCCGGCGCCGGCGTCAGCTCCCCGATCCCGCGCAGCCCCCGGCCGACCACGTCCTCGGCGACGGCCCGTTCGACCTCCTCCTCCGGCAGCTCCAGCGGCACGGACCCGAACCCGACGAACCGGTCCGGATGCGCGGCGACCGCCGCGGTCACCTCGTCCAGCGCACCGGCGAAGGCCTCCCGGGTGCCGCCGCGCCCGCCGAGCGCACCGTCCAGCACCGCGAACTCCCGCCGCAGCGACGCCAGATCACCGGCGCGCTCGGGATGCGGCCGGGTCGGGAAGAGGACGGTCCTGTCGACACCGGCGGCGTCCATGGCGTCCAGGTGGAGGCCGACGGGGTCGTGCACGTGCCCGTGCGCGTCGATGATCACTGTTTCTCCCTGCGGGTCGCGGAATGCCTGTCGCCGCGAGAGAGTTGCAGCCTCACACAGTGGGAAGGTCAAGCGACCGGCAGACCCGGGAGGAGGAACGGCGTGCTGATCGGCGAACTGGCGGCCCGCACCGGCACCAGCCCCCGCCTCCTGCGCCACTACGAGAGCACCGGCCTCCTCACCCCGCACCGCCGCCCCAACGGCTACCGCACGTACGAGGAGGCGGACGTCCAGCGCGTCCACCGCATCCGCACCCTCCTCGCCGCGGGCCTGCCGACCCGCCTGGTCGCCACGCTGCTGCCGTGCACGGCGGACAGCGCAACGGGCCCCGCCCTGACCGCCTGCCCCGGAGTCCCCGAAACCCTGCGCCGCCGCCTGTCCGAACTGGACGAGAGGGCCCGGCGCCTGGAGGCGGAGCGAACGGAACTACGCCGCCTGCTCACCGCCCTGACCCCGCGGACCGCCGCCGCGCAACGCTGATCACCCGCCGGACGCTCCGGCCTCCGCGGCACGCGTGACCTCCGCGACGTAGGCGGGGAAGGTGGCGAAGCGCAGCCAGACCAGCAGGCAGGTGTTCCGGGGTGCGCAGCCCGGGCGGACGAGGCCGTGGAGGGCGCCGACCGCTTCGGCTGGCGCCCGGCGGTCCGGGCGGCCCATGCGGCCGAGGTCCGCGAGACACACCCCTGCGACGGTCCGGGCGGCTCCGCCCCTTCCGGTCAGGCGGCCGCCGGCGCGGCCTGGGCGGCCACCTCGCCCACCACGGTGTTGCGGACCCGGCAGTAGTACCCGGCCTTGTCGTTCCGGTAGCGCCACGGCAGCGCGTGCACATACCCGTCGACCAGCTTGAACTGCTCCAGCGCCGCCTCGTTGCGGTCCTGCAGGTGCAGGTAGAACGCCAGCAGGTGACGCAGCTCCGGCAGCCGCGGGTGGGCCGGGTCGGCCGCCGCCGCGTCCGCGAGGGCCGCTTCGACCCGGGCCAGCATCTCGGGGGTGTTGTCGGCCGCGGTGTCCTCCGAGTCGTCGTGCTCGAAGTGCGCGATGAGCGGCAGCGCCGTCAGCAGGCTGCCCAGCGGCGCGCCGGCCGCCGCCCGCTCGGCGAAGTCCATGGCCTGCCGCTCGGAGCCCCGCCATTTCGCGCACCAGTACTGGAGCGCCGAGAAGTGGGCCTCGTAGTGGTGCGGGGCGCGGGCGGTGAGCTTCTCCCACAACGCGTCCATCCGGGCGTTCGGATAGCCGAGGCCCAGCGCCACCCAGATCTCCGCGACGTACGGCGTCGGGTCGTCCGGGTTCAGCTCCGCCGCCCTGGCGACCTCCTCACGGGCACCGTCCAGCGTGCGGTGGAAGGCGTCGAACTGCTCCCTGGTCGTGTACTGGGCCTTCTGGCCGCCCCGCAGCTTCCAGGCCAGGATCACCGTGCTGCGCGCCCGGACCACGGCCGCGTCCGGATCGTCGCGCCGCTCGGCCTCCCACGCCAGCAGCCAGGCGTCCTCCTCGGCCGCGCACTCGGCCAGCAGATACGCGGCCCACGACCGGCGCTCCCAGTCCCGGCCTATCGAGGCGAGCAGGCCGGCGGCCGGCAGCCAGTCGCCGCCGCGCACCGCGGCGAGCACACCGGCCCACTCCGCGGGCAGGGGCCCCGCGAGGTCCGTGTTCTGCCGCTCGACGGGCAGCAGTCCGAGCTTCTCCGCGGCCCGCGCGGCCTGCGCGGCTTCCGCGGCCTGTGTCGCCTCCGCATCGTCGTCGGGGCTCGGGTGGAACAGCTCCTTGAGGAACACCCAGGCCAGCCACAGCACGAAGACGAGTGTGGGGACGGCCAGGACGCCCAGGATCCAGAACAGGACGGTCATCGGGGGTCGGTCCGTTTTCTTCTCGGGGGGTCTTGCTCGGGGGAGGTCTGGAGGGTCGGGGGAGATGTCACCGGAAATCCCGGGGAGTTCCAGGGGCGAGGGGCGGGGCTGCCCGGGCCGGGAGGACCGTCAGGCGTTCTGGGTGGCCGGCGGCAGCAGGGCCCGCAGCCGCGTGGTGTCGGGGTGGTCGGCGAGAGCCGCCTCCAGGGCCGCCTCCAGCTCGGCCTCCGAGCCCCCCTGCCCCGTCTCCGAACCCCAGCCGGGCAGCCGCAGCGACGCCGGCTGCGACCAGGAGAACTCCCAGTGCAGCAGCGAACGGGAGCTGAACTCGGCCAGCACCATCGTGCGCAGCGAGCGGCGCAGCACCGGCCGTACGAACTCGCGGAACGCCCGCCCCTTCGCCGCGGCCGCCTCCTCCGACAGCGGCAGCTTCTCCGCCAGGCGCCACAGCCGGCCGTCGTCGATGACGTCCAGCAGCGCGGACAGCGTCGCCGGCTGCCCGGTGTACCCGGCCAGCGCCCGGTGCAGCGGGGTCTGGGTGGCCGCCAGGCCCGCGGTCATCGAGGCGTCCAGCAGCTCCGGCCAGCCGGCCGCGCGCGGGTAGCGCAGCAGTTCGTCGGCGAGGGTGGCGTCCTCCAGCGCCGCCAGCGTGCGCGCGGGGTCGGACAGCAGGGCCAGCGCCGCCCCCGTGGCCTCGTCGGTGCGGCCGTCGGCGGGCAGCGCCTCGATCCGGCGGACGCGTTCGGCGATCGGCGGGTGGGAGTCGTACGGCCCGACGGGCTCCTCCGGCAGCTCCGAACGGAGACCGGCCAGCTCCAGTTCACGTGCCGTCAGCATCCGGCCGAAGCCACCGAAGAACTCACCGTGCGGCGGCAGCAGCCGGGCCTGGAGGCCGAGGGTGGCGTACGACTCCAGGTAGAAGTCGTGGGAGGCGGACAGGACCGGGATCTCCCGCAGCGCCGACGCGGTCGCGTCCCGTCCGGCGATCCGGGCGGCGCTCAGGTCGGCGGCGAACTCCTGGCCGCGCGCGGTGGAGAGGGAGGCGCGCAGGTAGAACCTGCCGTACGCGGTGTAGATCCGCGCCATCGTCCGGTACGTCGCGCCGACGCCGGTGGTGTCGACCTGCTTGGCCTTCCTGCCCTTGGCGACCCGCTTGGCGGACGCCCGCTCCTGCCGTGCCCGGTCGGCGGCGACCTTGTCGTCCGCCTTCTCGTGGAACTGGCCGATGACCCGGCCGATCTGCACGCGCCCGCGCACGACGAGTGCGGACAGCCGGGTGTCACCGCCGGTGAAGTGCCCGAACTCGTGGGCGAGCACGGAACGCAGCTGAGCCTCGGTCAGGCCGGTCAGCAGCGGGACGCCGAGGTGGAGGCGGCGGGGGCCGGGGAGCAGGCCGAGCAGCCGCGGACTCTCGCTGACGGACGCGTTGACCTCGCCGGTGAGCACGATCCGGTCGGGGGCGCGGGTGCCGGCCGCCGCGGCGATCTCCCGGACCAGCGCCCACAGCCGGGGCTCGTCGGCCTCGGTGACCGGGATGCCGGGGACGTCCTCGCCCCTGGGCGTCCGCAGCATCAGCATGCCGCGGACGACGGGGATGGCGAGCAGCACGGTCACGAAGCCGACCTTCGCCGTGAGCGGGCCGTGTCCCCAGCTGAAGACGAGGACATCGAGGCCGATCAGCGCGGCGAGCAGGACGAGGCTCAGCAGATAGAAGCCGAGCAGCAGGACGAGGGCGCGCAGCGCGCGCAGAGTAGCGCCCATCGGGCAGATCCCCCCACAGGACCTCAAAAAGGGACATGACAAGGCCGACGGGCCGTCGGGCCCGGTCGTCGCCGGTAGTGCGTATGGGTGCGTTCCGGTGCTGGTGATACGCGTGTGGCACCGGTGGCACTTGTGGTGTGGGGGGATGCGGAGTATGCCCTACCGCAGGTCAGAAGGGCAATGCCGGTCAGCCGGGGAGGGTGGCCGGGCTGCCGCCGTTCGCCTCGTAACCTGCCACCGCCAGCGCGCGGGCCACGGCGTACTCGGCGGCCGGGTCGGTGGACAGGGTCCACGGCAGCGCCCCCACGTGACCGTCGATGTGGATCAGCTGGTCCATGGCCTCCGCCCAGCGCTCGGCGCGGACCAGGAAGAACAGCAGCAGGTGCCGGACGTGCGGGAGCGTCGCGTCGTCGGGGCGGGCCGAGCGGACCGCGTGCAGGGCGCCGTGGATCGCCTTGGTGATGACCTCGCTCTGGAAGAAGCTCCTGACCGTGGTCACCTCCGGGAGGTGCTCGAACACCGCGAACAGGGGCAGCGCGGCGAGCAGCGAGCCCTCCGGGGCGCGGGCGGCGGCGGCCTCGGCGAAGGAGTACGCCTGCTCGCGCGAGCCGTGCCACTTCTCGCACCAGTAGTGCAGGGCGGCCAGGTGTGCGCCCATGTGCTGCGGCGCCCGGTCGACGATCTTCAGCCACAGCTGCTCGAACTCGTCTCGCGGGTAGGCCAGTCCGCGCGCGATGGACAGCTCTACGACGTACGGCACCGGGTCGCCGGGGGCCAGCAGCGCCGCCTGTGCACAGGCGTCCCGCGCCTCCTCCATGATGATGCGGAAGTCCTCCGTGCCCGGTGTCGCCGTCCGCCAGGCCTGCTGCACCAGGAACTCCGCGTGGACGGCGGCGGCGCCCGCGTCCTTGGGCCGCTCGGCCCGCCACACCCGCAGCCACTGGCCGCCCGGCGTCTCGTGTATCCCGCCGGGCCGCTGCCGCAGCTCCAGTGAGGCGGCGCCGGCGAAGGCCTGCACCCGCTGCCAGCGCAGTTCGTCCCCGGCGTCGGTGCCGGCCAGCAGCTGGTCGGCGGCCCGGTAGTCCTGGGTGCGCTGCACCAGCTCCAGGACGGCCAGCAGGTCCTGGTCCGGGCCGGGCAGGCGCACGTCCAGCTCCTCCTGGCGCACGAAGCCGTAGGCCGCCGGGTCGGCGGCGTCCGGGTGTCCCGGGAGGACCTGCTCGATCATCCCGCGCCTGCGCCGCATGACCGGGAGCAGCACGAGGCTCAGCATGAGCAGCGCCATCAGCAGCCAGAGAATCGCCATGCCCCAAGCGAACCAGACGCCGCCGACACTTGGCGAACCCCGCCCCGCCTCTGTGGAAAACTCCCGACCCGACCATGACAACCAGCCGGATCGGGGGGAGGGCGGGGGACCGGTGGAAGGGCGGCGCGGACGGCCCGGGGGACGGCGTGGCGGGGCGATCGGGCTCGGCGGGCGTCCCGGCCTGGGGAGGGTGAGGTGGGGCGATCGGGCTCGGCGGGCGTTGGGGCCCGGGGAGGGTGAGGTGGCGCGATCGGGCTCGGCGAGCGTCGGGCCCGGGGAGGGTGAGGTGGGGCGATCGGGCTCGGTGGGCTGTCGCGGCGGCTCCGGGGAGGGCGGGGTGGGGCGTCCGGGTTCGGCGGGCGTTGGGGCCCGGGGAGGGCGAGGTGGGGCGATCGGGCTCGGCGAGCGTCGGGCCCGGGGAGGGTGAGGTGGGGCGATCGGGTTCGGCGGGCGTCCCGGCCTGGGGAGGGTGAGGTGGGGCGTCCGGGTTCGGCGGGCGTTGGGGCCCGGGGAGGGTGAGGTGGGGCGTCCGGGTTCGGCGGGCGTTGGGGCCCGGGGAGGGTGAGGTGGGGCGATCGGGTTCGGTGGGCGTTGTGGCGGTTCCAGGGAGGGCGGGGTGGGGCGTCCGGGTTCGGCGGGCGTCTCGGCGGCTCCGGGGAGGGCAGAGCGAGGCGACTGGGTTCGGCGGGCTGTCGCGGCGGCTCCCGGGGAGGGCGAGCCGGGGGCGACCGGGCTCGGTGGGCGTCGGCAACGGGCCGGGCGGACTACGCTCGGTGCACATGAGCGACAGGCACATCAGTCAGCACTTCGAGACCCTCGCGATCCACGCGGGCAACACCGCGGATCCCCTCACCGGCGCGGTCGTACCGCCGATCTACCAGGTGTCGACCTACAAGCAGGACGGCGTAGGCGGGCTGCGCGGCGGCTACGAGTACAGCCGCAGCGCCAACCCCACCCGCACCGCCCTGGAGGAGAACCTCGCCGCGCTGGAGGGCGGCCGCCGCGGCCTCGCCTTCGCGTCCGGCCTGGCGGCCGAGGACACCCTGCTGCGTACGCTGCTCACCCCCGGCGACCACGTGGTGATCCCGAACGACGCCTACGGCGGCACCTTCCGGCTCTTCGCCAAGGTCGCCACCCGCTGGGGCGTGGAGTGGTCGGTCGCCGACACCAGCGACCCGGCCGCCGTCCGCGCCGCGATCACCCCGAAGACCAAGGCGGTCTGGGTGGAGACCCCCTCCAACCCGCTGCTCGGCATCACCGACATCGCCGCCGTCGCGTCGGTCGCCCACGACGCGGGCGCGAAGCTCGTCGTGGACAACACCTTCGCCACCCCCTACCTCCAGCAGCCGCTCTCGCTCGGCGCCGACGTCGTCGTGCACTCCCTGACGAAGTACATGGGCGGCCACTCGGACGTGGTCGGCGGTGCGCTGATCGTCTCCGACCCGGCCCTCGGCGAGGAGCTGGCCTACCACCAGAACGCGATGGGCGCCGTCGCCGGCCCCTTCGACTCCTGGCTGGTGCTGCGCGGCACCAAGACCCTCGCGGTGCGCATGGACCGGCACAGCGAGAACGCCACGAAGATCGCCGACATGCTGACCCGGCACCCCAAGGTGAGCAGCGTGCTCTACCCGGGGCTGCCCGAACACCCCGGCCACGAGGTCGCCGTCAAGCAGATGAAGGCGTTCGGCGGCATGGTGTCCTTCCGTGTCGAGGGCGGCGAGCAGGCCGCGGTCGAGGTGTGCAACCGCGCCCAGGTCTTCACCCTCGGCGAGTCCCTCGGCGGCGTCGAGTCCCTCATCGAGCACCCCGGCCGGATGACGCACGCCTCCGCGGCCGGCTCCGCCCTGGAGGTCCCGGCCGACCTGGTCCGCCTGTCCGTCGGCATCGAGAACGTCGACGACCTGCTGGAGGACCTGCAGCAGGCCCTCGGCTGACAGGCCGGCGTCACCAGCCGGTGAGCGGCGGAGTCGTCTGCGAGGGCGGCTCCGCCCACGGCTGGGCCCCGGCCGCCCACACCGCGAACGCGACGGCCGCGGCGAACGCCAGCAGCCACAGCACACGGCGGACGAGCTGCCGCTGCCGCAGCAGACGGTCACCGCGGCGCACCGCCTCCCCGTACAGCTCCGGCGGCAGGGGCGCGCCGCCCCGCTCCATGACCCGCCGCACGGCGGCCTCCCGCTCACTCCGGTTCATCCCGGCCTCCCCCCGCCGCCCGTCCCGGTCTCTGCCCGGCCCCGGTGGCGCTCACGACGGTGCCACCTCCGTGTTCGGCGTGCGCGGGGCGGCCCGGCGGTCCGGGTGCAGCACCGTGGCCGTGGCCCGGTCGCACAGGATGTGGACGCGTTCCGCGGGCAGGCCGAGCAGGGCCGCCGTCTGTTCCTCGGCGACACCCTCGTACAACCGCAGCACCAGGACGAGCCGTTCCCGCGGTGTGAGCGCGGCCAGCGGACTGCGCGGATCCGGCCTGGCCCGGCCGAGGACGCCGTACCGGTGCCAGGTGGTGCGGGCGAAGCGGGTGGCGAGGTACTGGCGGGCGCAGTCGTACGGGTCCTCGCCGCGCAGCCGGTCCCAGCGGGCGTAGGTGTGCGCGAGCGCGAGCGTCAGCAGGCGCCGCGCGCGCGGGTTGGCGTCCGGCGCCTCCGCGGTGAGCAGCATGGCGGCGTGCAGCAGGCGCCCGGCCGCGCCCGCGACGAACGCCTCGAACTCCCGGGCCCGGCGGGCATCACGGGCCACTTGCCGATCGCGCACCACGCCTCCCCCTGACGGGGTCCTGGTGGGGACCCGGTCTCATATGAGGCCAGCGGCGGCCCCGGGTCAAGAGGTGCGGACGCCCGCGGTGCGGTGCGCGCTCAGGAGGCCGGCGGCTGCTCCGCCACCGCGACGCCCTGCACCGACATCCGGGCGGAGAGGGCGACATTGAAGCGGGTGAGGAGCGTGCAGAACTGCTCGCGCTCCTCCGGCGCCCAGTCGTGTGTCAGCTCGGCCATGAGCTGACGCCGGGACGAGCGCACCTCCTCCAGCCGGGCGGCGCCGCGCGGCGACAGCTGGAGCACCACCGCGCGCCCGTCCTCCGGGTGCGAGGTGCGTTTGACGAGCCCGGTGTCGACCAGCGGCGCCACCTGCCGGGTGACCGTGGAGGAGTCGATGCCCATGCTCGCGGCGAGCGCCTTGACGCCCATCGGGCCTTCGTTGTCCAGGCGGTTGAGCAGCAGGTACGCAGCGCGGTCCATGGAGTTGCGCACCTGTCCGACGCCGCCGAGCCGGGTCTGTTCGGCGCGGCGGGCGAACACCGCCACCTCGTGCTGGAGGGTGTCGAGGAGACCGGTGTCACCGACGGTCGTCATGTCCATCGACATTTCAGGTGTTGTGGGCATGGCCGGAGGCTCGCTTCATGAAGGGCTGCTGGGTTGGGGGACAGGGTACGCGGCCCGGCGCCGGGCCGTACCGGCGCTGCGCAAACCGGTCTCGCTGCTTGGTCACACCCGTCGTGCGCACACGTGAACTGCGATGCTGGAGTCATGAGCTACCGCACGGCCGACTCCTTGCGCTCCGTCACCCTGGACGACGTCCGCGGCGCGCAGAAGATGCTCTCCGGCGTGGCCCGGGTGACCGCGATGGAGGGCAGCCGGCACCTGACCCAGATGGTGGGCGCGCCGGTGCACCTGAAGTGCGAGAACCTCCAGCGGACCGGCTCGTTCAAGCTGCGCGGCGCCTACGTGCGGATCGCCGGGCTGCTGCCGGAGGAGCGGGCCGCCGGCGTGGTGGCCGCGAGCGCCGGCAACCACGCGCAGGGCGTGGCACTGGCCTCCTCGCTGCTGGGCGTGCACTCCACGGTGTTCATGCCCAAGGGCGCGCCCCTGCCGAAGATCAGCGCGACCCGGGACTACGGCGCCGAGGTGCGCCTGCACGGCCAGGTGGTCGACGAGACACTGGCCGCCGCCCAGGAGTACGCGGCCGAGACCGGCGCGGTGTTCATCCACCCCTTCGACCACCCGGACGTGATCGCCGGCCAGGGCACGGTCGGCCTGGAGATCCTTGAGCAGTGCCCGGAGGCCCGGACGGTGGTCGTCGGCATGGGCGGCGGCGGACTCGCGGCCGGCATCGCGGTGGGGGTGAAGGCGCTCAGGCCGGACGTCCGGATCGTCGGCGTACAGGCGGAGGGCGCCGCCTGCTATCCGCCCTCGCTGGCCGCCGGGCGCCCGGTGTCGCTGCGGAACCCGGCGACGATGGCCGACGGCATCAAGGTCGGGCGGCCCGGCGTGGTGCCGTTCGGGATCGTCGACGAACTGGTCGACGAGGTGCGCACGGTCACCGAGGACCAGCTGTCCGCGGCGCTGCTGCTCTGCCTGGAGCGGGCCAAGCTGGTCGTGGAACCGGCCGGGGCCAGTCCGGTCGCCGCGCTGCTGGCCGCGCCGGACACCTTCGAGGGCCCGGTCGTCGCGGTGCTCTCCGGCGGCAACGTCGACCCGGTGCTGATGCAGCGGGTCCTGCGGCACGGCATGGCCGCCCAGGGCCGCTACCTGGCCGTACGGCTGCGGCTGACCGACCGGCCGGGCGCCCTCGCCACCCTCCTGGGGGTGCTGTCGGCGGTCGACGCCAACGTCCTCGACGTCAGTCACGTCCGCACCGATCCCCGGCTCGGGCTCAGCGAGGCCGAGGTGGAGCTGCACCTGGAGACGAAGGGCCCCGTCCACTGCACCGAGGTCGGCCGGGCCCTGCACGACGCCGGCTACACCGTCATCGACTGACCCGGCGCCGCCGCACCCGCTCGCCGGTCATGACGAAGCCCCCGGCCGCCCTGGGGCGGGCCGGGGGCCGAAGCGAACCGGGATCAGGCCGTGTACGGCTTGGCCTCCAGGATCCGCACCGAGGCCTTCTTGCCGTTCGGCAGCTCGTACTCCGCGTCCTCGCCGACCTTGTGGCCGATGACGCCCGAACCGAGCGGGGACTGCGGGGAGTACGTCTCGATGTCGGCGCTCGCGTACTCGCGCGAGGCGAGCAGGAACGTCAGGGTGTCGTCCTCGTCACCGTCGAAGGCGATCGTGACGACCATGCCGGGCGCGACGGCGCCGTCCGCGGCGGGCGCCTCACCGACCTTCGCGTTCTCGAGGAGCTGGGTCAGCTGGCGTACGCGCAGCTCCTGCTTGCCCTGCTCCTCCTTGGCCGCGTGGTACCCGCCGTTCTCGCGCAGGTCGCCCTCCTCGCGCGCGGCCGCGATCTTGGCGGCGATCTCCGTGCGCGCAGGACCAGTAAGGTACTCAAGCTCTTCCTTGAGCTTGTCGTACGCCTCCTGGGTCAGCCAGGTGACGTTCTCGCTGGTCTGGGTCACAGGGTGCTCCTCGTCGGTACTGGGAATACAAAGCATCGCCCTACCCAGAAGAATGTTCCCTCTCGGGTGGGCGAAACCACGAGCCTAACAATTCAACGGCCCAAGGGGGAGGACATAAGCCACCAGAATTCCATCAACGCAGGTCAGCGCCTACGCATTCCGGGTGAACCCGGGAGGTGTCGTCCCCGTCCCGCAGCGGCCGTCAGTCGGTGTGGCAGCCCAGCAGCTGTGCCGTCGTCCCCTCGGCCGTCGTACGCAGCGTGACCACCTTGTCGATCCGCGTGGCCGATCCGGAGAAGCGGAAGTCGGCCCGGCCCACCTCCGCACCGTCGGCCGCCTGGGACCGCACGGTGCAGTAGCCCGAGGCGCCGGCGTCCTTGTGGACCTCCAGATGGACCCGGACCGCGTCGTCGGACGCCTTGAAGGAGATGACCGCGGCGCTGATCTCGCTCTTCGCGACGTAGTGGTAGAAGAAGAAGCCGATCAGGGCGAGGAGGGCCGCGCCCAGCACCGAGCCGGCGATCCTGAGCGTGCGGTCGGCGTTCCGGTCCGAGGAACGACCGTAGCGACCCTCGGGCAGCCGCGTGCTCGCGGTACTCATGATCGTCCTCTCCGCGGAATTATTCGCCCCCCGATTCGGTCACTATAGAAGCCGCCCGCCACCCGACCACCACCCCTCAACGAGTCCCTTCGGGACGACGCCAGTTTCTTCGCACCCGGAGCCACGGGGGCGCCGACTTACCGAGGATTGAGTCTTGACTGACCAGTTGCGACTGATGGCCGTTCACGCGCACCCCGACGACGAGTCGAGCAAGGGCGCGGCCACCATGGCGAAGTACGTGTCCGAGGGGGTGGACGTGCTGGTGGTGACCTGCACCGGCGGAGAGCGCGGATCCGTCCTCAATCCCAAGCTGCAGGGCGACACCTACATCGAGGAGCACATCCACGAGGTCCGCCGCAAGGAGATGGACGAGGCCCGGGAGATCCTCGGCGTCCGGCAGGAGTGGCTCGGCTTCGTCGACTCCGGCCTGCCGGAGGGCGACCCGCTGCCGCCGCTGCCCGAGGGCTGCTTCGCCCTGGAGGACGTCGACAAGGCGGCCGGCGAGCTGGTGAAGCAGATCCGTTCCTTCCGTCCGCAGGTGATCACCACCTACGACGAGAACGGCGGCTACCCGCACCCCGACCACATCATGACCCACAAGATCTCCATGGTGGCGTTCGAGGGCGCGGCGGACACCGAGAAGTACCCCGAGGCCGAGTTCGGGCCCGCCTACCAGCCGCTGAAGCTGTACTACAACCAGGGCTTCAACCGTCCCCGCACCGAGGCGCTGCACCAGGCGATGCTCGACCGCGGCCTGGAGTCGCCCTACGGCGAGTGGCTCAAGCGGTGGAACGAGATCGAGCGCACCGAGCGCACCCTGACCACGCACATCCCGTGCGCGGACTTCTTCGAGATCCGTGACAAGGCGCTGATCGCCCACGCCACGCAGATCGACCCGGACGGCGGCTGGTTCAAGGTGCCGCTGGAACTCCAGAAGGAGGTCTGGCCCACCGAGGAGTACGAGCTGGCGAAGTCCCTCGTGGACACCTCCATCCCCGAGGACGACCTCTTCGCGGGCATCCGGGACAATGCCTGACATGAGCGCAAGCGTGAGCCTCGCAGTGACGCACCTGGTCCCCCTCGCCAAGGAGGTCGACCAGAACAAGGTCACCCCCGGAGTCCTCGGCTTCATCGTCTTCGCGGTGATGGCCCTGGCCGTGTGGGGCCTGATGAAGTCGATGAGCAAGCACATGCAGAAGGTCGACTTCAAGGAGGCCCCGGACGCGGAGGGTGAGAAGGCCGGGCGGAAGACCGGCCCCTCGGCCCAGCAGGGCTGACCCGCGGCGGGTCAGCGCCCCGTCGGTACCGCCACCCCCATCACCTCCCGGGCGTGGCGGTCCGGAGTCATGCGCAGACGCCAGGCCTGCCAGCCGTCCTCCAGCCGGACGCCCCGCTCCAGCAGCAGGGCGTACGCCGGCACGTAGTCGTCCAGCTTCTCGTCCCGCAGCGGATGCGTGGCACGGGCCAGCTGGGCCAGCTCCTCCTGGGCGACCGCCGTGCCCACCTCCACCCCGCCCGGCGCCGCGTACGGCAGCAGGGTGCAGCGCAGAAAGCGGGCCCAGTCCTCGCCGCGCTTGTCGCCGTAGGACGAGAACAGGGTGAGCGCCTCGTCGCACAGGGCCAGCGCCTGCTGCGTGCGCGCGTTGCCCGCGTCCACCACCGCCAGCTCCAGGCAGGTCCAGGCCTCGCCGTGGGCGACGCCGATCCGCTGGAAGTCGGCCCGCGCGTCCACCAGGAGCTGACGGGCGAACCCGGAGTTGCGCAGCGAGCCGGTCTGCGCGGCCCGCTGGTCCCGGGTCGCCCGCGCCGAGTGGTGCCGGGCGCAGGCCAGGCCGTAGACGTCCCGCATCCGGGAGAACATCGTCCGGGACCGCTCCAGCTCGCGCACCGCCTGGTCCAGCTCGCCGGTCTCCTCCAGCGCCTGCCCCAGGTAGAACAGCGTCCACGCCTCCCCGCGCGCGTCCTCGTTGTCCCGGTGCCGGGCCACCGCCCGGCGCAGGCCCTCCACGGCCGCCGGGGCGTCCCCGGCCACCAGCCGGGCCCGGGCCAGCTGCGTCAGCGCCCAGGCCTCGCCGCGGGCGTCCCGCGTCCTGCCGTACCGCTCCAGGGCCGCCCGCAGCTCCGTCTCCGCGCGCGGTACGTCCCCCAGCCGCAGCGCCAGCTGACCCAGCTGGAAGTGCGCCCAGGCCTCGCCGTGCACCGAGCCGCCCTCGCGGTGCAGCACCAGCGAGCGGGTGAGCAGGTCCAGTGCCTCCGCCAGCCGCGCCCGGTCCCGCTGCACGGCCGCCAGCGCGTGCATCGTCCAGGCCCGGTCCGTCGCCAGCTCCGGCGCCTGCTGCAGGTCCAGCGACTCCTGGAGCCTGGCCGCGGCCTCGGTGAGGTTGCCCTGGTGGTGCAAGGTGATCCCCAGCGAGGTCAGCGCGCGGGCCGCCCCCGCCTCGTGATGGGCCTCCCGGTACAGGTCCACCACCGACGCCAGGGTGGTACGCGCCTTGTCCAGCTCGCCCAGCTGCCGGGCCGCGATACCGGTACGCCACTGCACCGACCGCACCAGCAGCCCCTGGTCCACCGACTGCGCCAGCTCGCTGATCTCACCCAGCCGGTACAGGTCACCGCGCAGCAGGCAGTAGTCGCACAGCGCGCCCAGCAGGTTCAGCACCGCGGCCTGGTCCACGCCCTCGGCGTGCCGCAGGGCCGCGGTGATGAAGCTCGACTCGTCGTCCAGCCAGCGCAGTGCCTCGTCGAGCGAGGGGAAGCCGTGCGAGCCGAACTGGTTCGACCGCGTCGACATGTTCCCGTCGACCAGGCGCAGCACCGCGTCGGCCAGCTCGGCGTAGTTCACGATCAGCCGTTCCTGCGCCGCCGCCCGCTCGGCGGGGTCCTCCTCGTCCAGCAGCCGGGCGTGCGCGAAGGCCCGCACCAGGTCGTGCAGCCGGTACCGGCTGCCGCGCACGTGGTCGATCAGGCCGGCCCGGGCGAGCACCACGAGATGCCGGGTGGCCTCCGCCTCGTCGGTGGCGAGCAGCGCGGCGGCCGCCGCCGCGCCCAACGAGGCCCGGCCCGCCAGCGCGAGCCTCCTCAGCAGCCGGCGGGTGGGCTCCGGCTGGTCGGTGTAGCGCAGCCACAGCGCCCGCTCCACCGGCTCCACCGGGCCGTACACACCCAGGTCCGCGGCCAGCCGCCGGGGGGAGCGCGGGCCCAGCGCGGAGCCCGCGATCCGCAACGCCAGCGGCAGCCCCCCGCACAGCTCGCGGACCCGCTCGACGGACTCCGCGTCGTACGGCCCCGACGCGTCCTTCGCCGCCGCGCCCAGCAGCTCCTCGGCGCCCGGCGCGTCCAGCGCCCGCACCGGCAGCTCGTGCACCCAGGCCGGCAGGTCGCCGGGCAGGTCGAGCGGGGCCCGGGCGGTGACCAGGACCAGGCTGTCGGACCGCTCCGGCACCAGGGCGCGCACCTGCTCCGGGTCCGAGGCGTCGTCCAGCACGATCGTGACCGGCAGCCCGGTCAGATGCCGGTGGTACAGCTCGCCGAGCCGCTTGAGCTGCTGGTCGGGGGAGGACCGCTCCCGGAACAGCAGCTGCTCGCGGGGTGCGCCCAGCCGGTTGAGCAGGTGCAGCAGCGCGTCCCGGGTGGACAGCGGCGCCTCGTCCCGGCTGCCGCCGCGCAGGTCGACCACCACCGCGCCCCGGAAGTGGTCCCGCAGCTCGTGCGCCGCGCGCACCGCGAGCGTGGTCCGGCCGGAGCCGGGCTCGCCGTGCAGCACCACCACCGTCGGCCGTGTCTCGGTGGCCGCACGGGCCGCCTGCGCCCACTGCCTGATCCGCCCCAGCTCCGCCCGGCGCCCCGCGAAGATCCCGTCGGCCTCCGGGAGCTGACCGAACGACTGCTCCAGCATCGAACGCCTGCGGGCCGCCGCGCTCTTGTCCGCACCGCGCAACGCCTGTCCGCCACCGGTCTTCTTGGCGCCCGTGGAGGCGCTGAGGACCCGCTGCTGATCGAGGAACGGGCGGATCCCCCGCACCTCCAGGGCCGTCAGCCACTGGAGCCGCAGCTGCTCCGGGCCGCCGGGCTGACCGGCCGCGCCCGCGCGGTGGTGGGCGGCGGGCAGATGCGCGCCGGCCACCTTCACCACCGTGGCCGCGGCGCCCACCACGGCGGCGGTGGCGCCCGCGCCGAGGGCCGTACCGGTACCCGTGCCCAGGGACAGGTCGGCCACGGCGGCGGCGACGGCGGCAACGGCCGCCACCAGCAGGGCCGTCCCCGCGCCCGAGCGCGCGTACCGCTGGCCGAAGGTCAGCCGGCCGGCCTCCGCCTCGTCCAGCGCCCGGGTGTAGGCCTCGTACTCCTCGCCGGCCGCCCCCGCCATCGCCTCCAGCGCACCGCGCGCCCGCGACAGCAGCACCTGACCGTCGACCCGACCGCCCGACCGTCGCACCTCCTCCTCGACGGCCCGCACCAGCAGCCGCTCGGCCTCCGCCCGATGACCGTCCCGCATGTCCCGTCCCCCTCCGGCGTCAACTCCTCTGCCTAGGAGTGTCCTTGGAGCGGGGCGGGAGCGCGAGGGGGTGGCGGCCGGCGGGGTGCCGGCGCCGAGCGCCGAGGCCGCGCTCACGGCCATTCCTCGCGTCCGGCCCGTCTTGCCAGCGCCAGTGTCACGCACACCGCCGCCACCGCCCCCTCCGCCACCGCGCAGGCGAGGGCCTGGGCGAGGGAGGCCACCGTGTGGGCGGTGGTGATGTCGAACCAGGCGTCCACGACCGCGATGCCGGCCGTCGCCGAGGCCGTGAGGCGGGCGCGGGCGTCGCCGCGCAGGCCCAGGGCGGCGGTGGCGGCGCAGCCGGCCGCCAGGAGGACGTCCAGGCCGATCCAGGCCAGGGACCAGTGGTGCACCCGCGTGCTGCCGGGCAGGGTCACCGCCAGCACCGCCATCCACGGCACCAGCAGGGCCGCCGCCGCCCCCAGCAGGATCAGCGTCCACTTCCTCGTCCCCGTCATCCCCAGCCCCCTCGTCGCCGTCACGAACACTGCTTCCACGATAGAACGCAGAGAAAACTCTGCAAAGAAAAATCGGCAGACCTCAGGGATGTCTCAGGGTGGCTCAGGGATCGGTCGGGGGTGCGCGCGTTACCGTGAGCCCATGACCGACGGCCTGCCCGAGATGACCAGCCTGGAGCGCACCGCCCTCTACAAGTCCCTCGGCAACCCGCTGCGCCGCCGGATCCTCGACTACCTCGGCCGGCACGGCGAGGCGAACTCCACGGTGCTCGCCCGCGAACTCGGCGAGAGTTCCGGTACCACCAGCTACCACCTGCGCAAACTCGCGGAGCAGCGGCTCATCGAGGAGATCCCGGAGAAGTCCGGCGGCCGGGAGCGGTGGTGGCGGGCCCTGCCCTTCCGGCACACCACGCCCGACCCGGCCACCATGGCCCCGGAGGAGTACGCGGCAGCCGCCGAGCTGGCCCACCTGAAGATCGAGTTCGACACCGCGCTGTACCACCGGGCCCACCGGGAGTACCGGGGTCCGGAGGGCTGGGTCCAGGTCCAGCGCCACGGTACCTGGATGACCAGGGCGGAACTCCTCGACTTCATGCGGGACTACCACGCCCTCCTCGACCGCTACGGCCGTTCCCGCGAGGAGGCCCCGGCGGGGGCGCGCCCGATGCTGATGCGGTTCTACGCCGTTCCCGAGCCCGGGGGGCCCGGGGGGCCCGGGGAGCCCGGGGAGCCCGGGGAGCCCAGGGATGGGGTCGCGGGCGGGTCCGTGGAGGGCGGCGCCCTGGGGAGACCCCTGAGGGAGTCCCCGGGGGAGCCCTAGGTGAGCGACCCGGGCCCTGGGGGAGTTCCGAGGGAGGGTGCCCCAGGCCCCGATGGGACGCCCCGGAGGAACCCTTGCCGGCATCCGTGGAGCAGTGGGTGCAGGAGGACGCCCGACGCGGTCCCGCCCTGACCTCCCGCACGCGGGGTGCTGCGGCAGGATGGGGGTATGCCGAATCGACTGGCCCATGAGACGTCCCCGTACCTGCTCCAGCACGCGGACAACCCCGTCGACTGGTGGCCGTGGTCCGGTGAGGCCTTCGAGGAGGCCCGCAGGACCGGGCGGCCCGTGTTGCTGAGCGTCGGATACAGCAGCTGTCACTGGTGCCATGTCATGGCGCACGAGTCCTTCGAGGACCAGGCCACCGCCGACTACCTCAACGAGCACTTCGTCAGCGTCAAGGTCGACCGCGAGGAGCGGCCGGACGTGGACGCCGTCTACATGGAGGCCGTACAGGCCGCCACCGGGCAGGGTGGCTGGCCCATGACCGTCTTCCTCACCCCGGACGCCGAGCCGTTCTACTTCGGCACCTACTTCCCGCCCGCCCCCCGGCACGGCATGCCGTCCTTCCGGCAGGTGCTGGAAGGGGTGCAGCAGGCCTGGACCACTCGTCACGACGAGGTCGCCGAGGTCGCCGGGAAGATCGTCCGGGACCTCGCCCAGCGGGAGATCGTCCGGCATGCCGCCGAGGCGCCCGGCGAGGGGGAACTCGCCCAGGCGCTGCTCGGGCTCACCCGCGAGTACGACCCGCAGCGTGGTGGATTCGGCGGTGCGCCGAAGTTCCCGCCGTCCATGGTGCTGGAGTACCTGCTGCGGCACCACGCGCGGACGGGTGCCGAGGGCGCGCTCCAGATGGCGCAGGACACGTGCGAGCGGATGGCCCGGGGCGGGATCTACGACCAGCTCGGCGGCGGGTTCGCCCGGTACTCCGTCGACCGCGACTGGATCGTGCCCCATTTTGAGAAGATGTTGTATGATAATGCACTTTTGTGCCGGGTGTACGCCCACCTGTGGCGGGCCACCGGATCGGATCTCGCCCGGCGGGTCGCGCTGGAGACGGCCGACTTCCTGGTGCGGGAACTGCGCACGGAGGAAGGCGGGTTCGCCTCCGCGCTCGACGCCGACAGCGACGACGGCAGCGGGCGGCACGTCGAAGGGGCGTACTACGCCTGGACGCCCGCGCAGCTGCGGGAGGTGCTCGGCGACGACGCCGAACTCGCCGCCCAGTACTTCGGCGTGACCGAGGAGGGCACCTTCGAGCACGGGCAGTCCGTCCTCCAGCTCCCGCAGACGGAAGGTGTGTTCGAGGCCGAGAAGGTCGCGTCCGTCAGGCAGCGGCTGCTCGACGCGCGCACGCGGCGGCCCGCGCCCGGCCGGGACGACAAGGTCGTCGCCGCCTGGAACGGGCTCGCCGTCGCCGCGCTCGCCGAGACCGGTGCCTACTTCGACCGGCCCGACCTGACCGAGGCCGCCCTCGGCGCCGCCGACCTGCTCGTCCGCGTCCACCTGGACGAACACGCCCGGCTCGCCCGCACCAGCAAGGACGGCCGGGTCGGCCCCAACGCCGGTGTGCTGGAGGACTACGCCGACGTCGCCGAGGGCTTCCTCGCGCTCGCCTCGGTGACCGGCGAGGGCGTGTGGCTCGACTTCGCCGGACTCCTCCTCGACCAGGTCCTCGCCCGCTTCACCGACCCCGCGACCGGCGCCCTGTTCGACACCGCGTCCGACGCCGAGCCGCTCATCCGCCGCCCCCAGGACCCCACCGACAACGCCGTCCCCTCCGGCTGGACCGCCGCCGCCGGAGCGCTGCTGGGCTACGCCGCCCACACCGGCTCCGAGGCCCACCGAACCGCCGCCGAGCGGGCGTTGGGAGTCGTGAAGACGCTCGGACCGCGGGTGCCCCGGTTCATCGGATGGGGGCTCGCCGTCGCCGAGGCGCTGCTCGACGGACCGCGCGAGGTGGCGGTCGTCGGACCCGCCCCGACCGACGAGCGGACGGCCGCCCTGCACCGTACGGCGCTGCTGGGCACCGCCCCCGGGGCCGTCGTCGCCTGCGGCACCCCGGACGGCGACGAGTTCCCGCTGCTCGCCGAGCGCTCCCTCATCGACGGCGCCCCGGCCGCGTACGTCTGCCGGGGCTTCGTCTGCGACCTGCCGACAACGGACCCGGCGGCCCTGAAGGCACGGTTGGCCAGGCCGTGACCCGGGGGCCGGCCGGGCCGCGGCCACGCCTCCGCCGTCCCCGGTGATCCGGCCCGGCGGCACGGTGCCGGAGACCGGCGGCGCCCCGCGCGCCCACCGCGTGGACCCCGCCTTCGAGGGGTCCGTCTTCGGGGGGTCCGCGAGGGGCCTGTGAGCCGCCGTGCCCGTTCCGGGGCGGCCCGCCCGCGGATCACCTCGCTCGCGCACACCCACCGGAGGTACGGCACCACCAGCGGATCACCGCCGACCGCCCCCGACCGCCCCCGGCGGCAGCCGGCCGCGCGGGCCGGGCCCCGCGGATCGGCCGGTGTGCTCAGCCGCCCTGGGTACGCCTGCTCAGCGCCCGCTCCACGACCGCCTCCAACTGGTCGTGGTGGGCGCCCTTCCAGTAGGCGCGGCCGCAGTCCGCGCACCGGGCGAAGACGTCGTACGAGCGTTGGGTGCCGTCCTTGAGCTGGTCGGCGACCTCCTCCTTGGTGGCCTCCGTCAGCAGGCCGTTGCAGGCGGTGCAGCGGGTCCAGGGGCGCAGGTCGGGGGCGAAGCGGTCGAGGACGTCCTGGAGCTGGTCGTCGGGGCGGGTGCTGTAGACGAAGGCGCCGGCCCACAGTTCCCGGCGGCGCAGCAGACCCCGGTCCCGGCTGAGCATGACCCGCTTCTCGGCCGCGGAGCGGGCGGCGAGCGCCGGGTCGCCGATGTCCGTCGACTCGTACGCCGTGTCCACGCCGAGGAGGCGCAGCCTGCGGGCCAGCGTGCCGAGGTGGACGTCGAGGAGGAAGCGGAGCGGCGCGCCGGGCACCCGCTGGGGCCGTTCCACCGGCCGCACGGCGACGCGCTCGGCGGGCCCGGGGATGTGCGAGGGCGGGACCGTGCGGCCGTCCACGACCAGCGCGCCGACCTCGGTGAGCGGGACCCCGAGGGACTCGACGACGTGCCCGAGCGTCGAGACGCCGTCGGTGACGAGCGTCCGGCGCGGCGCACGCGGGACGAACAGGGACAGCTCGGGAGCGAACTCGACGTGGATCTCGGGACCGTTCACCCGGTCAGGATGCCACGCGAACGGGCTGTGGCCTCAGGGTTTTCCGGTGGGGAGGCCGCGCTCCAGGACGTCGAGGGCGCGGTCCAGCATGGCGCGCAGGTCGTCCTCGAAGCCGTTCTCCGCCCAGCACATGTTGGCCTCCATGAGGCCGCCGACGAGGGCCATCGCGTAGACGCGCACCTCCAGGCTGTCCGGGTCCAGGGCGAAGCGCTCGCCGAGGGCCGTCCGGAGCAGGCGCCCGGTCTCCGACATGCTCTCGACCATCCGGGACCGGACGGCGGGGACCTCGACCGCGAGGCGCGCCCGGAGCCGGACCACCTCGGGGTCCTCCGCCATCATCGCGTCGAAGGCCGTGTGCATCACGTACCGCACCGAGTCCGTCCACGACTCCCCCGCGGGCCGGGCGCGCAACTCCTCCAGCAGCAGGGGGTCGTACTCGTCCGTGAGGACGATGTCCTCCTTGGTCGGGAAGTACCGGAAGACGGTCGACGGCGACACCTCGGCCCGGTCGGCGATCTGCTCGATCGTCGTGGCGTCGTAGCCCTGTTCGCCGATCAGCGCGTAGGTCGCGGCGCGGATCGCCCGGCGGGTCTTGATCTTCTTGCGTTCCCGCAGCCCCAGAGGGGGGCGGTCGGCGGGGGAGAGGGGGGAACGAGCGGCCGTCATGCCGGTCATTGTCCGGCATCGGCCGTGGTGGGGGCCACGGGCCGGGTCTCCTCCCCCTCCGTGCGCCGGGCCGCCGGTGCGTTCGGCAGCAGCAGCGCCGCGAGCAGGGCGGCCACCAGGGAGGCCACCGCGCACACCAGCAGCACCAGGGTCATGCCGTGCACGTACGAGGCGTCCGCCGAGGCCGCGAGGTGCGCGGAACCGGTCCTCGCGGCGACCAGGTGCGCGGCGACCACCGACTCCCCGGCGGTGTGCGCGGCGGCGGAGGGCAGCCCGGTGACGTCGAGCCGGTCCCGGAAGGCGTCCGCGAGGAGGCTGCCGAGCAGCGCGATGCCGATGGCGCCACCGACCTGGCGGAGGGTCAGCAGCAGTCCCGATCCGCTGCCGGCCCGGTCGGAGGGCAGCGTGCCGAGGGCGCCGTCCATCGCCGGGACCACGCAGAAGCCGAAGCCGAGGCCCGTGATCGACAGCCACAGCGCGGTGAAGCCGTAGCCCGAGTCCACCGTCGTACGGCTGCCCAGCAGGGCGGCGAAGGCGAGCACGACCAGGCCCGCGCCGACCACGGCCCGGGCGCCGAACCGGGCGACCACCGGCTGGGCGCCCCGCGCGGCGACCAGCAGGCCGCCCATCATCGGCAGCAGCCTCAGGCCGGTGCCGAGGGCGTCGTTGCCGAGGACGGCCTGGAGGTACGGGGGCAGCACGAACATCAGGCCGGACAGCACGAACATCACCAGGGTCGCGGCGACGGTGTTGAGCAGGAAGCCCCGCCGGCCGAGCAGGGCAAGGTCGAGCATGGGGCGGACCGCCCGGCGCTCGCGCAGCACCAGGGCGGTGAGGACCACGGCCGACGCGGCGAGCACCGCCAGGACCGGCGCGTCGCCCCAGCCGCGGTCGGGGGCCTCGATGATCGCGTAGACGAGGGCGCCCAGGCCGGTCGCGGCGAGCGCGGTGGACAGGACGTCGACCCTCGGTGAGGCCGGGTCCCGCGTCTCGGGCAGCAGGAACACGCAGGCGGCGATACCGAGGGCCGCCATCGGCACGTTGACCAGGAAGACCGAGCCCCACCAGAAGTGGCCCAGCAGCCAGCCGCCGAGGACCGGACCGAGCGGCAGGCCGAGCGCGGAGGCCGCGGAGATCAGGCCGACCGCCTTGGTGCGCTCGTCCGGGCCGAACAGCGAGGGCAGCACGGACAGGGCGAGCGGCATGACCAGCGCCGCTCCGACGCCCATGACCGCGCGGGCGGCGATCACGGCGTGCACGTCACCGGCCAGCGAGCCGAGGAGCGAGCCCGCCAGGAAGACACCGAGCCCGGCGACGAGCATCCGGCGGCGCCCGAACCGGTCGCCGAGCAGACCGGCGGGGAGCATCAGCGCCGCGAAGACGACGACGTACGCGTCCGCCATCCACTGCTGCTGACCCGTCGTGGCGCCGAGCCGCCCGGCCATCGTCGGCAGGGCGACGTTGAGGATCGTCGTGTCGAAACCGAGCACCAGCATGCTCGCGACCAGGGCGCCGAGGGCCCACCAGCGGCGGGGGTGGTGCCGCGTCTCGTCCACGTGAGTGACAGTAGCCATGAAATGAAAGTAGCTGTCAAAATAGGCCGACTGTCAATTCCTGCGAGGTGTCGGACAACGAAAAACGGCCACGGCTCGGGTGAGCCGTGGCCGCGGGAAGCGGTGTCGCGGGGTTACGCGTGCTGGTACGCCACCAGCGAGATCCCGACGTAGTGGACGACGAACGCGGCGAGGGTGAAGAGGTGGAAGACCTCGTGGAAGCCGAACCAGCGCGGTGACGGGTTCGGGCGCTTGATGCCGTAGATCACGCCGCCGACGCTGTAGAGCAGCCCGCCGACGACCACCAGCACCAGGACGGCGATGCCGCCGGTGCGCAGGAAGTCCGGCAGGAAGAAGACCGCCGCCCAGCCCATCGCGATGTAGCAGGGCGTGTAGAGCCAGCGCGGGGCCCCGACCCAGAAGACGCGGAAGACGATGCCCGCCGCCGCGGCGGCCCAGATCCCCCACAGCAGCCACCGGCCCTTCCCGTCGGGCAGGAGCAGCAGCGTCAGCGGGGTGTAGGTGCCCGCGATGATCAGGAAGATGTTGGCGTGGTCCAGGCGGCGCAGCACGCCGTCCATGCGCGGGCTCCAGTTGCCCCGGTGGTACAGGGCGCTGACACCGAACAGCAGGCAGGCCGTCAGGGCGTAGATCCCGCAGGCGACGCGGCCTCTGGTCGAGTCGGCGAGGGCGGTGAGCAGCAGGCCCGCTATGAGTACGGCCGGAAACATACCGAGGTGCAGCCAGCCGCGGAGCCTCGGCTTGACCGGATGCGGCAGGGAGAGCGCGACGGGACCGCGGCCGGCGGCCGGCGTGTCCGTGGGCGCGTCGGGGGCGGACGCAGTCATGCGCCGCATGGTACCGAGGACGCCGTAGGTCATTCATCAACGCACGGTCATTTTCCGCGCGATGGACCGGTTGGGCAAAAAGTCCTTCACCTGAACCCAACGTGGACGCAAAGAGTCCAGGAAATCGTGTGATTCCTCACGCCGCTCACCTGTGATGCCCCCTGGACAGATGGGCACTAGACTCGGATGATCAAATGAGTGCGGTCGGCACCGGATGAGCGGGCTACGAAGCATCCGGGTCGCGGCCCCCACGGGGCGGACAAACACAAAAACCCTCACTTAGGAGCAATCGTGGCGCGCGACATCGCGGCTCCCACCGTCGTCCCCACCAACCACCAGGAACTGATCTCGTGGGTCAACGAGATCGCCGAACTGACGCAGCCGGACAGTGTGGTCTGGTGTGACGGCTCCGAGGCCGAGTACGAGCGGCTGTGCGAGGAACTGGTCGCCAAGGGAACGTTCAAGAAGCTTGACCCGGTCAAGCGCCCCCACTCCTACTACGCCGCCTCCGACCCGACCGACGTCGCGCGCGTCGAGGACCGGACCTTCATCTGCTCCGAGAAGGAGGAGGACGCCGGTCCGACCAACCACTGGAAGGCCCCCGCCGAGATGCGGGAGATCTTCTCCGGCGAGAAGGGCCTGTTCCGCGGTTCCATGCGGGGCCGCACCATGTACGTCGTCCCGTTCTGCATGGGCCCGCTGGGCTCCCCGCTGTCCGCGCTGGGCGTGGAGATCACCGACTCCGCGTACGTCGCCGTCTCCATGCGCACGATGACGCGCATGGGCCAGGCCGTCCTGGACGAGCTCGGCGACGAGGGCTTCTTCGTCAAGGCCGTCCACACCCTCGGCGCCCCGCTGGAGGAGGGCCAGGAGGACGTCCCCTGGCCCTGCAACTCCACCAAGTACATCTCGCACTTCCCCGAGTCGCGCGAGATCTGGTCCTACGGCTCCGGCTACGGCGGCAACGCCCTGCTCGGCAAGAAGTGCTACGCCCTGCGCATCGCCTCGGTCATGGCCCGCGACGAGGGCTGGCTGGCCGAGCACATGCTCATCCTGAAGCTGACCCCGCCGCAGGGCGAGTCCAAGTACGTCGCCGCCGCCTTCCCCTCCGCCTGCGGCAAGACCAACCTCGCCATGCTGGAGCCCACGATCTCCGGCTGGACCGTGGAGACCATCGGCGACGACATCGCCTGGATGCGGTTCGGCGAGGACGGCCGCCTCTACGCGATCAACCCGGAGGCCGGCTTCTTCGGCGTCGCGCCCGGCACCGGCGAGCACACCAACGCCAACGCGATGAAGACCCTGTGGGGCAACGCGGTCTTCACCAACGTCGCCCTCACCGACGACGGCGACGTGTGGTGGGAGGGCATGACCGAGGAGCCCCCGGCCCACCTGACCGACTGGAAGGGCAACGACTGGACGCCGGCCTCCGGGACCCCGGCCGCCCACCCCAACGCCCGCTTCACCGTGCCGGCCTCGCAGTGCCCGATCATCGCGCCCGAGTGGGAGGACCCCAAGGGCGTGCCGATCTCCGCGATCCTCTTCGGCGGCCGCCGCGCCAGCGCCGTGCCCCTGGTCACCGAGTCCTTCGACTGGAACCACGGCGTCTTCCTCGGCGCCAACGTCGCCTCCGAGAAGACCGCGGCGGCCGAGGGCAAGGTCGGCGAGCTGCGCCGCGACCCGTTCGCGATGCTGCCGTTCTGCGGCTACAACATGGGCGACTACATGGCCCACTGGATCGACGTCGCCAAGGACAAGGACCAGTCCAGGCTGCCGAAGATCTACTACGTCAACTGGTTCCGCAAGAACGACGAGGGCGCGTTCGTCTGGCCCGGCTTCGGCGAGAACTCCCGCGTCCTGAAGTGGATCGTGGAGCGGCTGGAGGGCAGGGCCGAGGGCGTCGAGACGCCGATCGGCATCCTGCCGACGAAGGACGCGCTGGACACGAACGGCCTCGAACTGGCCGACTCCGACCTGGACTTCCTGCTCACCGTCGACAAGGAGATCTGGCGCGAGGAGGCCGCCCTGGTCCCCGAGCACCTCAACACCTTCGGTGACCACACCCCGAAGGAGCTGTGGGACCAGTACCGGGCGCTGGTGGAGCGCCTGGGCTGACCGGTCCCGCCGAAAGACTCCACGGCCGGCCAGGATGTGCCCTGACCAGCGATCGTCACGACCGGCCGTGGAACAACCCCGGGAAGGGCCCCGCACAACGGCGTGCGGGGCCCTTCCCGTGCGCGCCCCCTTGCTCACCGGATCTTCACAGCTGTTTCATGGCTGTACAGGCGTCTCACCGACGACGGCGGGACGCCCGAACTCAGCCTGTGGGGGGCACAGTTGAATACAGCACAGCGACCCGGACGTCTCGCGGCCACGCTGCTCGCCGCCGCACTCGCCGGGACCGGACTCACCGTCGCCGTCGCGCCCGCGGCCCACGCGGCGGCCTCCGACGCCGTGGCCAAGCTGCCGATCTCGTCGTACTCGGGCCTGGCCGTCGACTCGGTGCACCAGCGCATCTACATCGCCGACCAGCGCGACACCAACACCGACGGCACCGTGCTGGTCTACGACTTCGAGGGCCGGAAGGTCGGCACGCTCCAGCACCAGTCGAATGTCTCCGGCGTGGCGCTCAGCGACGACTCCGCGACGCTGTACGTGGGCGAGCGCGGCCGTGTCGTCGGCTACGACACCGGCACGCTCCAGCAGAGCGGGGCGTACGGCGCCGCCTACGACACCTGCGGCCGGCAGCTCGCCTTCGCCGGGGGCACGGTGTGGAGCACGGACGCCTACGTCTACCAGGCCTACCAGTGCGCCACGGCCTCGACGGCCCTGGACGTCCTCACCGGCGGCACCGTCGACCGGACCGGCTGGAACGACACCGGCCGGCTCCAGCTGGCCCCGGGAGCACGCGGGAAGAACCGCCTCCTCGTGGGCCAGCCCAAGGACAGCGGTGCGGCGAACCCGTTCCTCGCCTCGTTCGACGTCAGCGGCGCCACCCCGGTGCGGGACGCCTCCCGCCGGTTCGCGGACGGCGACGGCAAGGGCGCCCTCGACCTGCAGGACATGGCGGTGAGCCCGGACGGCGGCAAGGTCGCCGTGGCCGACGCCGGTGCGGGCACCCGGCTGCTGAACGCCGACCTGTCGGACGCGCCCGGCCAGTACCAGGCGCTGCCCGCCGGAGCGACGTCCACCGCGGTCGCCTTCAGCGGTGACGGCGCCTACATCGCCCGCGGCGCCCAGGCCTCCGGCAGCACCCCCGACCTGCTGGTGCAGAGCGCCGACCCGGCCGACGGCACACCGCCGCTGGAGTTCGCCTTCGAGGGCGGTCTGGACGGCAACGCGGTCGCCCCGCGGGGTCTGGCCTGGTCCCAGGACGGCTCCCGGCTCTTCGCCGTCACCCGGGGCGGCACCGGCCAGGAGTTCTGGCTGCACGTCATCCAGCCGCCGGCCGTCCAGTACGACACCCGCTTCGCCGGCGCCCTCACCCACAGCCCCGCCGGGGCCGTCGCCGGGGAGCCGCTGGCCGTGCGCGGCCGGCTGGAGTGGGAGGGGCCCGCGCCCGCCGGGCCGCTGAAGGTGAGCGCCGTCCGCAAGGACGCGACCGGCACCCACCAGCTGGGCACGGCGACCGTCAAGGACGACGGCACCTTCACCGTCCTGGACGAGCCCGACCTGGTCGGCGAGGCCACCTACAGCGTGTCCTTCCTCGGCGACCTCACCCACCGCCCCGCGACCGACGTCACCCACACCGTGACCGTCGGCAAGGCGCCGAGCGCGATCGCGCTGACCGCGCCGGACGAGGCCACGATGCGCGGGGGCGTCCACATCACCGGCACCTTCACCGCCCAGGGCAAGGCGCTGCCCGAGCGGGCCGTGCTCACCGTGAAGCGGACGGACCGGCTCGGCACCGGCACCCTGTCGTCGGTGACCGTCGCCGCCGACGGCACCTTCACCGTCGACGACCTGCCGCGCACCCGGCGCGAGGTGACCTACGCGGTCAGCTGGCCGGGCGACGACCTGCACACCGGCGCGACCGCGTCGGCCACGGTGTACGTCAGGCGCTGAGCCCGCGTCCCACCGGTCCCGCCCCGGTCCTCCGGGCACGGGTGCGGGACTTCTGGGGCACCAGCCCCGGGGCGCACGCCGCCGGCGCCGCCCCGGCCGGGCCGGGCGGGGTCTGTGGCGCCCGGTCCGCGCGTCGCTGCGGGTGCACGCGGACCGGGGCCGTTCGAGGGGATCCCCGGAGGGATCAGTGGGCGGTGCTGTACGCCTTCGGGCCGGACAGCGCGGCGGTGTGCGCGTCCATCCGCTGGGCCGCGAGGATCGCCGCCGCCGTGTCGGCGCGCGACGCGGCGACCACGAGCGCGCGGCCGGCGAGGGTGTGCGCGCGCCGGTGCAGGGCGGCGGGGTCGCCGGCCGCGGCCGGTGCCGCCCGCAGGGGCGTGCGTCCACCCCGCAGGCGGGCCACCTGTGCCGCGAGGCGCTCCGCCGCCGTGTCCAGGTCGGCGGACGGGCTCAGGGCACGCAGCTCGTCGGTGACCGCGAGGAGCGCGGCGAGGTGTCCGGCGAGCTGGATGTCCAGCTCCTCCTCGCGCGAGCGGTGCGGGAAGTCGGAGGGGGCGCCGGCCATCGTGCTGTGGACCGACTTGGTGCGGATCGGTTCGTACATGGGGGATGGCCTCCTGTGCTCTGACAGGAAGCCATCCTACCTTGGATTTCGTCTAAAGTTGAGTCGGGTCACGGAACGGGGTCCGCCGGCTACCGCTGGCTGTATCCGTCCAGGAAGTTCCCGATCCGCGTCACCGCGTCCCGCAGGTCCCCGACCGACGGCAGCGTCACCACCCGGAAGTGGTCCTGCTCGGGCCAGTTGAAGCCCGTCCCCTGGACGACCATGATCTTCTCCTGCCGCAGCAGGTCCAGGACCAGCTGCCGGTCGTCCCTGACCCGGTAGACCTCCGGGTCCAGCCGCGGGAACAGGTACAGCGCGCCCTTCGGCCGTACACAGCTCACGCCCGGGATCCGGGTCAGCAGCTCGTACGCCGTGTCCATCTGCTCCTTCAGCCGCCCGCCCGGCAGCACCAGGTCCTTGATCGTCTGGCGTCCGCTGAGCGCGGCGACCACCCCGTGCTGCCCCGGCATGTTGGCGCACAGCCGCATGTTGGCCAGAATCGTCAGGCCCTCGATGTAGGAGTCGGCGTGCGCGCGGGGGCCGGAGATCGACATCCAGCCGACGCGGTAGCCGGCCACGCGGTAGGCCTTCGACATGCCGTTGAACGTCAGCGTCAGCAGGTCGGGCGCGACCGCCGCCGTCGGGGTGTGCGTGGCGCCGTCGTAGAGGATCTTGTCGTAGATCTCGTCGGAGCAGACCAGCAGGTTGTGCCGGCGGGCGATGTCGGTCAGCCCCTTCAGCACCGCCTCGTCGTACACCGCGCCCGTGGGGTTGTTCGGGTTGATGACGACGATCGCCTTGGTGCGGTCGGTGACCTTGCGCTCGATGTCGGCCAGGTCGGGCATCCAGTCCGACTGCTCGTCGCAGCGGTAGTGCACGGCGGTGCCGCCGGACAGGGAGACGGCGGCCGTCCACAGGGGGTAGTCCGGGCTCGGGACGAGCACCTCGTCGCCGTCGTCCAGCAGGCCCTGCATCGCCATCACGATCAGCTCGGAGACGCCGTTGCCGATGAAGACGTGCTCGACGTCCGTCTCGATCCCGATGGTCTGGTTGTGCATCACCACCGCGCGGCGCGCGGCGAGCAGGCCCTTGGCGTCGCCGTAGCCGTGCGCCGTGGAGACGTTGCGGAGGATGTCCTCCAGGATCTCCGGGGGGCACTCGAAGCCGAAGGCGGCCGGGTTGCCGGTGTTGAGCTTGAGGATGCGGTGGCCCGCCGCCTCAAGCCGCATGGCCTCTTCGAGCACCGGGCCCCGGATCTCGTAACAGACGTTGGCGAGCTTGGTCGACTGGATCACCTGCATGTCCGTGAGCTTAGGGGCAGGCGACGCCTCCTGGTCCGTGTTTTCCGCCACGTGAGACCCGCAGGTCTGCCCGGATGTCGACGTCGGCTGTCTCAAGAGTCACTTGCATCCCTAGAATCCGCTGGCATGTCCACGGAACGGGAGTACGAGGCGGGGGCGTACGGCATGGAGGCGGCGGGCGGCGCGCCCGGCGTCCGGCCGAACGTGTACCACCCGCAGCCGGCTCCGGCCCCCGCGTACGAGCAGTACGCCGACCCCGCCGCCGCGCACGGCTGGCAGAACGCCTACGACGCCACGCGCGAGCTCGAACCCCTGGCCGAGCCGCCGGGGCCGCCGGAGGCGGCGGAGCCGGGGGAGCGGGCCGGAGTGCCGGCCGCGGTGCCGGCCGGGACGCGTGGGCCCGGCCGGGCCGACCGGCGGCGTGCCGCGCGGCGCCCGGGCGGCCGGCGCCGGGCGGTGGTGGTCGCCGGCGTCCTCGGCGTGGCCGGCGCGGTCGCGGCCTTCGCGGCGCTGGGCGGTTCGGACTCCCCGGACGGCGCGCGTCCCGGGGCCGGCCGGAGCGCGGGCGCCGGAGCCGCGTCCACGGGCCCCGGCGCGGAGACCGCCTCCCCGGGCACGGCGTCCCCGGCGGGCGCGGGCTCCGGCGGCTCCGCGCCGTCCCCCGCGGCCTCCTCGGACACCGCCGCTCCCGCCCCCGCCGCCACCCCGGACGCGGGCGGTGCGACGGACCACGGCCCCGGCGCCACGACCTCGGCGCCGGCCCCGTCGGCGTCCGGCGTCCCGAGCCCGACGGCGCCGACGGCCACGCCGACGGCGTCACCGTCCGGCACGCCCGTCGGCAGGGGCCGCGGACACGGCCGCGGCACGTGGAAACACCGGTAGGCCCGGGCGTCGGTGACGACGTGTCCGGTGCCGTGGACGGTCGCGCCGCCGCCCGCGCGCACAGGGAAACCCCTATGACCTGACACCGCGTCTTGTCCCCGCGCCTCTCCGCTGCTGAGAATGCGCATGACAACCGAGTGGGCGACCGGAAGCACCTCCGGTCGCCCCAGTCGTAAGAGGGGACCCCCACGTGAACAAGCCTCTCCTTGCCGCGCTCTCCGCCCTGGCGATAGCCGGACTGGGCGCGACCCCGGCCGTCGCCGCACCGCACGCGGCCGCCAAGACCACCGCCCCGCACTCCGCCAAGGCCGTCAAGGCGACCGTCAGCTTCGCGGGCACCGTCTCGCTCAGCAACTGCTCCGGCTCCGTCATCCGCTTCCCGGGCTCGGCCGACACCGACCCGGCGCTCGTACTGACCAACGGCCACTGCCTGGAGACCGGCATGCCGGGCCCCGGCGACGTCATCACCGGCCAGTCCTCCAGCCGTTCCTTCGGCCTGCTGAACGCCTCCGGCTCCAGGATCGGCACCCTCCGCGCCAACCAGGTCGTCTACTCGACCATGACGGACACGGACGTCACGATCTACCGCACCACCACCACGTACGCGGCGATCAGGAGCACGTACGGCATCAGCCCGCTCACCGTGCAGGACACCCATCCGGTCGCCGGCACCGCCATCAAGGTGGTCTCCGGGTACTGGAAGCGCACCTACAGCTGCAACATCGACGGGTTCGTCTACCGGCTGAAGGAGGGCGACTGGACCTTCAAGGACTCGGTCCGCTACACCTCCTCCTGCAACACCATCGGCGGCACCTCCGGCTCCCCGGTCATCGACACCACCACCGGCAAGGTCGTCGCCGTCAACAACACCGGCAACGAGGACGGCGAGCGGTGCACGGTGAACAACCCGTGCGAGGTCGACGCGAACGGCAACGTCACCGTCCGCCAGGGCATCAACTACGCCCAGGAGATCTACAACATCCCGGCCTGCTTCACCACGGGCAACAGGCTCGACCTGAGCGCGGCCGGCTGCACCCTGCCCAAGCCGTAAGCGCGGTTCACAGCGGCGTACGGCGGACGGACCGCCCCGCGAGGACGTCCGTCCGCCGGCCGTCCTCGACGGCGAACCGGCCGTCGACCAGCACGTACGGGATCCCCTCCGGCAGCGTGCGCGGCTCGGCGAAGGTGGCGCCGGGCGCGACCGTCTCCGGGTCGAACAGCACCAGGTCGGCCCGGTAGCCCTCGCGCACCAGCCCGCGGTCCGGCAGCCGCAGCCGCGCCGCGGGCCGCGAGGTGAGGTGGGCGACGCACTCCTCCAGCGTCAGCACCCCCAACTCCCGCACGTAGTGCCCGAGATAGCGCGGGAAGGTGCCGTACGCCCGCGGATGCGGCTTGCTGCCCCGCAGGATGCCGTCGGAGCCACCGGTGTGCGTGCGGTGCCGCATGATCGCGCGGACGTTCTCCTCGTGGCCGACGTGCTGGAGGACCGTCGTGCCGAGCCGGTCGCCGGCCAGCAGCCGGCGCGCCGTCGTCCACGGCTCCTCGCCGCGCAGCCGCGCCGCCTCCCGCACGGTACGGCCCACCAGGCCGGCCAGGGCCGGATCGGTGACGCCGGAGATCTCGATCGTCTCCCACTGCACCGGCACCCCGTGGCAGCCGTCCGAGCCGGTGACCTCCAGGTCGTAGCGGATCCGCTCGGCCGTCCGCGGGTCGGCGAGCCGGGCCAGGACCTCCGTGGGGCCGCCCTCGCTCGCCCAGCTCGGCAGCAGTGCGGCGAGGGTGGTGCAGCCGGGGGTGTAGGGATAGGTGTCCAGCGTGATGTCCGCGCCCGCGTCCAGGGCCCGGTCGAGCAGCGCGAGCAGCTCCGGCGCCCGGCCCCGGTTCACGCCGAAGTTCAGCGTCGCGTGCGCGAGGTGCAGCGGACAGCCCGCCTCCCGGGCCAGGTCCACCACCTCCGCGTACGCCTCCAGGGCGCCGGCGCCGTAGGAGCGGTGGTGCGGGCAGTAGTAGCCGCCGTAGGACGCCACCACCCGGCACAGCTCGGTCAGTTCGCCGCCCCCGGCGTACATCCCGGGCGTGTACGTCAGCCCGGAGGACAGCCCGACCGCGCCCTGCTCCAGCCCCTCGGCCACCAGCCGCCGCATCCGGTCCAGCTCCGCCGGGGTGGCCGGGCGGTCCTCCCAGCCGACGACGAGCGCCCGGACGGTGCCCTGCGGGACCAGGTAGGCCGCGTTCACGGCGATCCCCCGGTCCAGCCGGTCGAGGTACTCGCCGACGCTCCGCCAGTCGATGTCGACGTCGTCGCCGTACCCGTTCCAGCCGGTGATCGCCCGCCGCACCTCCTCCAGCGTGCGGTCGTCCACCGGGGCGTACGACAGCCCGTCCTGCCCCAGGACCTCCAGGGTGACCCCCTGCGCGACCTTGGCGCTGTGGTCCGGGTCGCGCAGCAGAGCCAGGTCGGAGTGGGCGTGCATGTCGACGAAGCCGGGGGAGAGGACCAGGCCCTCGGCGTCGATCTCCCGCACGGCCTGCGGGCGCTGGCAGCCCGCCGCCGCGGCCTCCTTGACGATCGAGACGATCCGGCCGGCGTCGACCACGACATCGGCGCGGTACGACGGCTCACCGCTGCCGTCGACCACGTCGGCGTCCCGGATGACCAGGTCCTCCACACCGGCCTCCTAGAAGAACGTACGGATGTAGTCGACCACCGTGCCGTCGGCCTCGGCCACCGGGATCAGCTGCCACTTGTCGAAGGACGTGCACGGATGGGAGAGGCCGAAGCCGACCCAGTCGCCGACCTCGACGTCCGCGCCGGGCCCGGTGCGCAGCCACAGGTGCTGGTCGGACAGGGCGGTCACCTCGATCCCGGTCGCCGCGTGCTCGCCACCGTCCCGGCGTACCACGTGCGCCACCGGGAGGTCGAGGTCGTAGGCGGCGTCGCGCTTGCCCGCGTTGACGAACGCCTCGGCCGGGGACGGCCGGGACACCACCTGCGCCCACAGCCGGAACGCGGGCTCCAGCGCCCCCTCCTCCGGCACCCGGTTGAACGGGGTCAGCCTGCTGTAGTGCACGTCGTCGTGCGAGACGTACGCCCCGGAGCGCAGCAGCTTCAGCACCGGCAGGGACAGCCCGGGGACCCCGGCGAAGACATCGGCGACGGCGTCGAACCACTCGCTGCCGCCGGCGCTCACCACGATCTCGCTCGCCTTGGCGAACCGCCCGGCCCGGTCGAACTCCACGGTCAGCGCCACCAGTCGCTCCAGCCACGCCCGCACCCGCTCCGGGGAGGCGTCCGGCACCTGCGCCTCGTACCCCGCCACGCCGACGAGCCGCAGCGTCGCGGTGCCGGCCACCGCGTCGGCGACGGCCCGGGCCTCCGTCTCCGACCGCACCCCGGTCCGGGCGCCGTCGCCCGCGCCGACCTCCACCACCACGTCCACCGGGCGGGCGGTGCCGCCGAGGGCCGCGTCCATCAGCTCCACCCCGCGCACGGAGTCGACGTAGCAGACGAACCGGAACTCCGGGTCGGCGGCCAGCTCGCCGGCGATCCAGCGCAGGGCGGAGGCGTCCACCAGCTCGTTGGCGAGGAACACGCGCGGGACGCCGAACGCCCGGGCCACCCGGACCTGGTGGGGCAGCGCCAGCGTGATCCCCCAGGCGCCGTGCTCGATCTGGCGGTGGAAGAGCTGCGGGGCCATGGAGGTCTTGCCGTGCGGGGCGAAGGCCAGGCCGTGCCGGGCGGTGTACGTCTCCATCAGCGCGAGGTTGTGCTCAAGGCGCTCGGCGGAGAGGGCGAGGACGGGCGTGGTGAAGCCGTCGCCGTCCCGGAAGAGGTTGCGCCGCTGGGCGGTCAGCTCGCCGACGGTGAGACCGTCGGCGTCCGGCGGGAGGCCCTTGAAGCGGTGGTCGACACGTTCCTCGGCAAGGCGGGTGAGCGCTTCGGTGCCCATGGAGCCCCTCTCTCGACCGTTGCAAGAAATGCAACGGTCATTGCGTGTGCTGCTACTGGTGTCTAGCATCTCGCCGAACACCGGGTCAACGGAGCCGTCACCCGGACCTCGACAGGACAAGAGTCCCCGGCAGGAGTCCCCGACAGGGGTCCCCGACAGGAGTCATCATCGACGACGCTGCTTACGCCCCGGCCGTTGCACCGGCGTGGGAAACCGCGGACGTGGTGACGCTCGGCGAGTCCATGGTCGCCTTCCTGCCCAGTCGCCCCGGCCGCCTCGCCGACGTCCCCTCCTTCGACCGGGCCATCGGCGGCGCCGAGTCCAACGTCGCCTGCGCGCTGGCCGCCTTCGGACACACGGCACGCTGGGTCGGCCGGGTCGGCGCCGACGGCTTCGGCGACCATCTCGTGGAGCGCATCGCCGGGTACGGCGTCGACGTCACCGCCGTCCACCGCGACCCGCACCGGCCCACCGGGGTGTACTTCCGTACCGCGGGGGACCGGAGCACGGGCGCGCACGAGGTGGCGTACTACCGGACGGGATCGGCGGCGTCGGCGATGTCCCCGGCCACCGTGGACCTGACGGCGGTGCGCGCGGCCCGTGTCCTGCACCTGTCCGGCATCACGGCGGCCCTGTCGGACGACTGCCGGGAACTGCTCCACGCGCTGACGGCCCCCGCCCCGGACCGCCCGCCGGTGTCCTTCGACGTCAACCACCGGCCCGGGCTGTGGCGCGACGGCGAAGCCGGCCGGGTGCTGCTGGACCTGGCCCGGCGCGCGGACATCGTGTTCGTGGGCGAGGACGAGGCCGAGGAGGCCTGGGGCGTCACGGGCGGCCCCGACGCGATCCGCGGGGAACTGCCGGAACCGGCGGTCCTGGTGGTCAAGCAGGGGGAGAAGGGGGCGACGGCGTTCGGACGACGGGGTACGGGCGCGCGCGGCGCCGGGACCTTCGAACCGGCCCTGCGCACGGCCGTCGTGGCCACCACCGGCGCCGGGGACGCCTTCGCCGCCGGATTCCTCTCCGCGACCCTGCGCGGCCTCCCCGTGCGGGACCGCCTGCGCCACGGCCACCTCTTCGCCGCCGCCGCCCTCACCGCCCCCGGAGACCTCGCCGCGCCCCCCGCCCGCGACCACGCCGACCGCCTCGCCGCCCTGGACGACGACGCATGGGGGAGACTTCGACTCGGCCCCGGCTGGACGCAGGCCGATCGGGCCCCGGAGGAGGCGAACATCCCATGAGTCAGACCGTCGACCGCGCCCTGAGCATCCTGCCCCTGCTCGCCGAGGGCCCCGCCGACCTGGGCCGGGTCGCCGACCGCCTCGGCGTCCACAAGTCCACGGCCCTCCGGCTCCTGCGCACCCTGCACGAACACGGCCTGGTCTACCGCCAGTCCGACCAGCGCTACCGCCTCGGCGCCCGCCTCTTCGCCCTCGCCCAGGAGGCGATGGAGAACCTCGACATCCGCGAGATCGCCCACCCCCACCTCGTACGGCTCAACGAACAGTGCGGGCACACCGTCCACCTCGCCGTCCACGAGGACAACGAGGTCCTCTACATCGACAAGGTGGAGAGCCGCTACCCGGTCCGCATGTACTCCCGGATCGGCAAGCCCGTCGCCGTCACCGTCGCCGCCGTGGCCAAACTGCTCCTCGCCGACCTGCCCGAACCCGAGCGCCGCGCCCTCGCCGAGCGGCTCGACTACCCCCTGTACACGCCCCGTTCGACCCCGAACGCCGACGCCTTCCTGAAGGAGCTGGCCGCGGTGCGCGAACAGGGCTGGGCCACCGACCTCGGTGGCCACGAGGAGTCCATCAACTGCGTCGCCGCCCCCATCCGCGGCGCCGACGGCCGCGTGGTCGCCGCGATGTCGGTGTCCGCGCCGAACGTCGTCGTCACCGCCGAGGAACTCCTCACCCTCCTCCCGCTGGTACGCCGTACGGCCGACGCGATCAGCGGCGAGTACTCCGGACGAACCCCAGCGAAGGACCCCACCGTATGACCGGCAAGACCGCGCTCACCCCGAACACCCACACCACCCCGACCGCGAAGTTCTCGCACGGCGTGCGGAAGGGCAACATCCTCCAGGTCGCCGGCCAGGTCGGCTTCCTGCCCGCCGAGGAGGGCAAGCCCCCCACGCCGGCCGGACCCACCCTGCGCGCGCAGACCCTCCAGACCCTCGCCAACGTCAAGGCGATCCTGGAGGAGGGCGGCGCCGGCTGGGACGACGTGATGATGATCCGCGTCTACCTCACCGACACCGCCCACTTCGCCGAGATGAACGAGATCTACGACGCCTACTTCGAGGAGCAGGCTCTCACCCAGCCGCCCGCCGCCCGCACGACGGTCTACGTCGGCCTGCCGGCCGGCCTCCTCGTCGAGATCGACGCGCTCGCCGTACTGGGCTGACCGGCACCGGACTCCCGCGGCCCCCCTGGCACTCCCCGACGCACGCCCTCTCCGGCACGGCGCCCTCCCGGCGCCGTGCCGCGATCCCCCCTGCCCGAAAGCAGCATGCGTTCACGTAGAGGACCCCCGTATGCCGTGCTTCCTCGCCGTTCCCGCCACCGCCCCCGCCGCCCCACCCCACACCGGAGGCCTGCTCCTCCTCGTCGACGGCACGGCCGGACTGCTCACGGTCGCCGCCGTGGGCATAGCCCTGCTCCTCTTCCTGATCATCAAGGTCAGGCTTCAGCCGTTCGTCGCCCTGCTCGTCGTCTCCGTGGCCGTGGGCCTGCTGGCCGGCCTGTCGGTCACCGAACTCTTCGGCACGGTGCAGCGCTCGGACGCGGTGTCCACCATCGAGTCCGGCATGGGCGGCATCCTCGGCCACGTCGCGATCATCATCGGCCTGGGGACGATGCTCGGCGCGGTCCTCGAAGTCAGCGGCGGCGCCGAGGTACTGGCCGCGCGCCTGCTGGCCCTGTTCGGCGAGCACCGGGCCCCTCTCGCGATGGGGGTGACAGGCCTGGTCTTCGGCATCCCGGTCTTCTTCGACGTCGGCATCTTCGTCCTGGCACCGATCGTCCACGCGGCGGCGAAGCGCGGCGGCGGGTCGGTCCTGCTGTACTGCCTGCCCCTGCTGGCCGGCCTGTCGATGACCCACGCCTTCCTGCCCCCGCACCCGGGCCCGGTGGCCGCGGCCGGACTGCTGCACGTACAGCTGGGCTGGGTGATCCTCATGGGCGTCGTCTGCGGCGTCCCGGCCGTCCTGGCCGCCTGGGCGTACGCCGCCTGGACCGGCCGCCGCGTCTTCGTCGCCGTACCGCAGGACATGGTGGAGGCGGCGGAGGAGGCCAGGCGGGCCGTCGTCCAGGAGCAGCGGGCCTCGGGTGCGGAGCCACGCGAGGACCCGGTGCCGCTGGGCACGGTCCTCGTCATCATCGGTACGCCGCTGATCCTGATCCTCGCCGCCACCTTCTCCTCCATCGCCCTCGACCGGTTCACCGGCCGCTCGGTCGTCGAGTTCTTCGGGCACCCCTTCGTCGCCCTGACGATCGCCCTCCTCCTCGCCTACCACCTGCTCGGCATCCGTCGCGGCTGGTCCCGCAAGTCCCTGGAGGCGGTGTCGACGGCGTCCCTGAAGCCGGTCGGCAACATCCTGCTGGTCGTCGGCGCGGGCGGGGTCTTCGGCGCCGTACTGAAGGCCGGCGGGGTCGCCCAGGCGCTGTCGGACACCTTCCACGACGTGGGTCTGCCGGTGATCGTCCTGTCGTACCTGATCGCGCTCGTGCTGCGGGTCGCCCAGGGCTCGGCGACGGTGGCGATCGTGACCACGGCGGGCATCGTGGCCCCGCTGCTGACACAGGATCACCACTCGCAGGCCTTCACCGCCCTGGTCATCATGGCCGTCTCGGCGGGCTCCATCTTCGCCTCGCACGTCAACGACGGCGGATTCTGGATGGTGGCCAAGTACTTCGGCATCAGCGAGCGCGACACGCTGCGGACCTGGACGGTCCTGGAGTCGGTGCTGTCACTGGCGGGGTTCGCGGTGGCGGCGGTGGTCAGCGTGTTCGTGAGCTGACTGGTTCCGGCACAGGAAAGTCGTCCATACTGCCGCCGTGGAGCAGCGCATAGGATCGAGCAGCAAGCCGTCGAAGGCCGAGCCGTTGAAGGCGGCGCCTGTCACGGGCGCCGGTTTCGACCCGGCGTACATCCCGGGGATCACGGGTCCGACACCGGGCGAGCCGGTGTCGAAGGAGCCGGATCCCGTGGAGGCGACGGCTGAGGAGCTGAAGGCCGGGAAGGCGCCGGCCGAGAAGCCGGCGCAGCCCGCCGAGGGGCTGGACACGGACACGGAAGAACCGGCCGACGCCCCGGTCGAGGACGCGACCGACGAACCGGCGACCGACGGCCCGGTCTTCGAGGCCTCCGACCGCCGGGCGCGGATAGTGGCCGACCGCAAGGGCGTCCGCCTCAGCCTGGACGAGGAGACCTGCGAGTTCCGCTGGGACGAGATCGCCGCCGTCGAGACGGAGTCGCCCCGCTTCGGCAAGCGTTACACGATCACCGTGCACACGCCCGACCGCCGCTGGTACCCGATCGAGATCGAGGCGGCGGCCAGGGCGCGCTTCAAGGAGTGGGACGAGCAGCTGGACGCGGTGCTCGACGCCTACTTCGAGGAGGCATGACGCCTAACTGCAGTACTGGTCGGCCTTCCCGATCGACCGGTACATGCAGTCGGCGTTCTCCAGCAGCTGCAACACGGCGTCCCTGTTCCGGGAGGTCTCTCGCTCGATGACCTCGTCGGGCGGGTAGAACCCTCCGTCCCAGCTGGACGTCGGGTACATCTCGAAGGTGTAGTCGAAGATCTTGTGCACACCCCAGAGGTAGTCGTCGATGGACCCGTCGGTGATGTACAGGTCGCTGGACTGCTCCGCGGTGTACCCGTTGCTGGCGGCCATCTTCTGCCCGACGGCCTTGAAAGCGGCGGCGTCGTCCGCGGTCATCCCGGTGGCGGTGTCGTTGTACGTCCACCCGAACGGCCACAGCACCAGCTCGCTGTAGGTGTGGAAGTCGATCCCGGCCTTGATCTGCTGCTTGCCCCCGACGACCCGGCCGCGCACGAAGTCGGAGACGACCTTCACCTCGGGCGCGGACTCGGCGGCGGACCCGCGGTAGGTCTCCGAGGACGCTGAGCCCGACGACCCGCCGCAGCAGCCCCACTTGTAGTTCCAGTTCCGGTTGAGGTCCGTCCCGACGTACGACGACCCGGAGTTGGGCTGCCGGTTCTTCCGCCACGACCGGTACGACCCGCTGGCGATGTCGTACTCGCCGCCGTCCGGATTGAGATCGGGCACGATCCAGATCTCCCGGCTGTTGACGATGTCCGTGATCCGGGGATCGCTCCCGTACCCGGCCCCGAGTTCGCGCAGCAGGTACAGCGCCATCTCCACGGTCAGGTGCTCCCGCGCGTGCTGGTGGGCGGTGAACAGCACCTCCGGCTCGTTCTCGTCGGTGCCGACGTTGTCACTGACCTTGATGGCGACGATGTCCCGGCCCTGGTACGACTTCCCGATCACCCGCTTGCTCATGATGCCCGGGTAGGCGGCCAGCCGCTGGTCGATCTCGGCGTTCATCTCGGCGTAGTTGTGGTACTTCGCGTCGGCGCTGGGGAAGTCGTAGAGCCGCGCCCCGCTCCGCTGCGGGGCTGCGCCCAACGGCTGCACGTCGTACCCCATCCGGCGCAGCCTGCCGATCTGCTCGGCCCGCCCGGAGACGACGACACTCTCCTCGTCGGCTTCGTCGACGGTGACACCGGTCGCCTGAATGGCCGTACGGGTGACGGCGTTCGTGCCCCGATGGATCTCGTACTGCCGGACGTCGTCGTCGGCCGACCCGACCCTGCGGACGCCGTCGGCACTGGCATGGCCGAGACCGGCGGAAACCGGAGCGGCGAGTGCGAGCGCCAGCAGCGCACCGAGAGCGGCGGTACGTCTGCCGCCGCGCGCGCCGGAGCCGCGGATGCGAAGTCGCATGAACTCTCCTTGTGGGGTGGAGGTGGGGATGTTCCCGTGCGACGTGCGGATGCGAACCTGCCGGGGCCTTCTTGGGGAGTCCCTGTGGGTTCGCTGTGCGGTTGGCGCTCATGGTGCGCCGTTGACATGATCAGGTCAAGCATGTGTCGGGATGCCGACCGAAACGGGACGGAGGCGGTTGACGGGGCCGCCCGCTCCCCCTGACGCCCCACGACGGCGGTGAGCAGCGTACGTGCAGCGGAAGCGCGCCTTGCGTCCTGTCATGGCGATCGCGGTGATGCCACCGCACGCGGACATCCCACTCACCGACTGGAGTTGCTGAGCCATGCCCGAAAGATGAATCTTGGGACTACACGCTCCACATCCCCGACGACCCGAATGCCGTGACCGTCTGCCGCCGCACCCTGCGCGACCTGACCGGACTCGTGGAGACGGCGGAACTGCCGGCGACGGGCACACCAAGGGACCGACGGCGTTGCGGGTGCGCTGCTCCCGGGAGGGCTTGGTGTGACTCGGGCGCGGGACGCGGACTCCGCGCAGCCGCCCTTGCGCCGGCTGGGAGCGAGCCTTCCACGAAGGGGCCGCGGTCGTGCTTGCCGCGCACCTGGCGGATCAGGAAACTCGCGCCGGGTGGGGAATCGGATGAATCGGGATGGGCCTCCGCGTCACCGGCGCCGTTGATTCATGCTTCGTTGGCATAGGCCGTGAGCTTGGCGATGAAGGCGACTTCGGCGGTGGCGTGGAGTCGCATCGTGGGTGACGACACATCGAGAATGATGTCGCCCTCTCTGTGTAGGGATACATCTGCGCTTACATTTGTTCCGAAGCCTTCCAGGGTGAGCGATCGAAGGCCGCTGAACGAAACCTCGATCTGCACGGTATTGAATCCGTTCGCCTTCCATTTTTTCGGGGGCTGATCAGGGTAATGGGGGAGGTCCAGGCGCAGCTTAAGTGTGGGTCCGTCTTCGTGTACGGCTACCTCGTGCACGCGTACCCCGGTCAATTCGGGGGCGCTCCCCTGATAAACTGCGTCGATTCCTTGTGAAGAATGCAGAAATGACGTCCATGACATACGGATCAGGCCCTATGCTCCGTCGGTTCAGTACTCATAGTGCTGTGCAGTTCCCGGGACCTTACCAGTCCTGGGGTTTTCCCACGGACGGACGTTGAAGTGTGGCCCCTGATCGCCTACACCGCCTTCACCGTAGTAGTGCCCGTACCCGTGATCCTGGATGATCACCCTACTCCCGTCGCTTCGTGTATAGACGTACTCTCGCGTCATGACAGGATTGTGCGAAGCGTCCATGACCTGCTGCCCCGTACGGTCTGTCATCGGAATCCTGCGAATCTCATCCGGTTGCTGCGACATGGGAATATGCAAGTCGCGTTTCGCATCCCTGAAGGCCGCGTTGCGGCTGTTTGAGTGTTTGTAGGAGAGATTCTCTGGACATCCTTCCTTCGGTGCGAGACCGAGAGGGTCGCTCCAGGTGTGCGGGTTGTCGATATAAGTAAACGGATTGGGGGCGGGCGCCAGTCCGAGGGGGTCCGGAGTCGAGTAGCGGGCGATTTCGGGGTCGTAGTGGCGGAAGTAGTTGTAGTGCAGGCCTGTTTCGGGGTCGTAGTACTGGCCTGGGAAGCGTAGAGGGGTGTAGGTGGTGCTGTTTGTCGACCACGCCGTTGTTCCCCACAGGGTGCTGCGGGTGCGCCAGGCGATTTCGCCCTGCTCGTCCACCAGCTCGTTCGGTGTGCCGACCAGGTCGGTGACGATGACGAAGAAGCGGGAGTCGATTTCCTCCTGCGGGGCTTTCGCCGCGGCGATGCGTTCCGTCTGGGAGAGGGGGCGTAGGCCCTGGTGGTCCCAGGTGAGGGTGACCGCGTGGGGGAGGCCCGCGGACGTTGTTGTCTGTTCGCAGAGGGTGGTGCCGTCCCAGATGAAGTCCACCCGTTCCAGAACCGTCTCACCGTCGCCTGCGAGACGGAGTTTCGCTGTGCGGCGGCCCAGGGGGTCGTAGGTGTAGCGCCAACGGGTGCCGTCGGGTGTCACCACCGACGCCAGGCGGTCTTCCGCGTCCCATTCGTAGCGCCAGGTGTCCGGCTTGCGGGACAGACGAGTCTTCTGGCGGAGGGTGATGCGGCCCAGGGCGTCGTGTTCGTAGCGGACGTTGCCGGCTCGGATAATGCGGGTTCCCGCATACGCGCGCGGGCCCTTCGCCTCCGCACCCGGGTGCTCCGACGGCCAGGACGCCATGGTCTGGTTGCCCGCCTCGTCGTAGGCGTACTGCTCCGTCCAGCCTGCCGCATGGACGGCGGTCACCCTGCCTGTTGCGTCCAGGTCGAAGCGGCGGGTGCCGGAGAGGTGGTCGTCGATGCGGATCGGGTTGCCGTCGGCGCGGTACGTGTACGCCCGGTGTTGGACCCGCTGACCCCCGGCGCCGGTCACCGACTGGGTGGTGAGGCGGCCCAAGGCGTCGAAAGTCTGCTCCAGGGTGATGGTGCCGCCGATGCGGCGGGCCAGTTCGCGGCCCGTCTCGTCGTAGGCGAAGTCGATCGCCCGGTCCGATGCCACCATGCCCGTGCGGCGACCCGCTGCGTCGTACGACCAGGCCGTCTTGGCTCCGGTCGGGGTGGTGCGGCTGGTGCGGCGGCCCAGGGCGTCGTAGGCGTAGGTCACTGTGCGGCCGTTGACCGTCTCCGAGCGCAGGCGGCCGTACCGGTCGCGCAGCAGCATCAGCGTCGTGCCGTCGGGGCCCGTTGCCTGGGCCAGCTGGTCGGTCAGGTCGTAGGCGTACGTGGTGATGCGGCCCGCCGCGTCCTTGCGCAGTACCTGGCCGAATTCGTTCCGCTCGAACGACGTCACCTCGCCGAGCGCGTTGCGGCGGGCGACCAGGTGGCCCGCCGCGTCGTACTCGTACGTCAGTACGCGGTCGTCGAAGTCCGTCTCCCGCACCAGGCGGCCGGCCGGGTCGTACTCGTACGTCCAGGTCAAGCCATGCGGGTTCGTGACCGCCGTCAGGCGTAGTTCGGTGTCGTGCGCGAATTCGTAGCGGACGCCGTCCGGTGTCGTGCGGGCCGTCAGCAGGTCGAAATGCGTGTACTCGAAGCGGCTGACCCCGCCAAGGGGGTCGGTGTGGCTCGTGCAGTTGCCCTCGCCGTCGTACGTCCACGTCTCCGTGGTGCCGTCGGGGGCCGTGCGGCGGGTCAGCCGGCCTTCGGGGGACCATTCCAGGCGGGTCGTGGCGCCCGTCGGATCCGTGATGGCGACCGGGAGGCCCAGGGCGTTGTGTTCGTAGCGTGTGGTCGCGCCCAGCGGATCCGTCACCTCCACCGGGAGGCCCGCGCGGTCGCGGACGACCGTCGTGGTCGCGCCCAGCGGATCCGTCACCGACGTGAGGTGGCCGGCCTCCGTGTACGTGAAGCGGGTCGTCTGGCCCGCCGGGTCCGTCACGGAGGTGCGGTTGCCCCGCTCGTCGTAGGTCTGGCGGATCACCGTGCCGTCCGGGTTCACCACCTTCACCGGCAGGCCCAGGTCGTTGTACTCGGCCCGTGCCTCGCGGCCGTCCGGGCGGACCACTCGTGTGAGGTTTCCTGCCTCGTCGTACTCGAAGGTGGTCGTGTGGCCGAGCGGGTCCGTCGTGGACAGCAGGCGGTTGTAACGGTCGCGGACGTAACGTGTCGTCGCGCCGAGTGGGTCGGTCTCCGCCACGACCTGCCAGGCGTCGTTGACCAGGTAGCGGCGGGTGTGGCCCTCGCCGGTCGTTGCCGTCGTGGTGCGCAGGCCCGTCGTGGGGTCCGGGGCCTCGTACGTCAGCCGGAGGGCCATGTGGCCTTCCGCGCCGCCCTCGGCGATGCAGCGGTTCTGGCTGTCGTACGCGTAGGTGTAGCCGCGGTTGTTGGTGTCCGTCCAGGAGGTGACGTGGCCCGCCTCGTCGTACGTGAAGCGCAGCGGCAGGCCCGAGGAGTCGATGACCTCGGTGAGGTTGCCGTCCGCGTAGCCGAAGCGCTTCAGTTCCTCACCGGTGGCGGTCAGGTGGTACGCCGTGACGCGGCCCGAGTCCGTCGTGATGCGGACGCCCTGGCCGGCGCTCGTGTGGACAGCCAGGGGAGCGTGCTCGGTGTCGTACTCGAAGGTGGTCCAGTTGCCGTTGCGGTCGTCGATCTGTTCCAGGACCGCCAGGCCGGGGCCTCGGTCGGCGAAGTGCCAGGTGCGATGGGTGCGCGGGTCGGTGATCGTGTAGCCACCGTCCACGCGGTCCAGGGGGAGGCGGGGGCCGTGGCTGGGGAGGGTGGGCAGTCCGGGGGCGGGGTGGGGGTACGACAGGAGGAGGCCGTCCTCCGTGACGTAGACGACTCCCTCCGCGTCGATCTCCAGGCGCTGATCCAGGGTGGAGGACCAGGACGGGCCGAACCAGCGGCCCAGGTGGTAGCCCGACTCCACGCGACGTGTGAGAACCAGGGGAAGCGCTCCGGGGAGGGCGACATCCGTCTGGGGCAGGTACATCTTGCCGGTGGCGAGGTCGATGGGGTCGGTGCCCTTGCTTTCCACCGATTCACCGGTACGGGATGGCTGGGCGGGGTCCTCGTTCACCCGGTCCCGGGCCGACTTTCCGGCCGCGCCCTCGGCTCCCGCCCGCGCTTCTCTGCCTGCCGCCGCTTCCGCCGCCTGCCGGGTCAGGCCCGCCTCTGCCGCGTCCCGCGCCAGCCCCGCTTCCAGCCCGGCGCCGTCGCCGAGGAGGAACTGGGGGGCCATGCGTCCGCTGAACTCGGAGGGGTCCTTGCGGAACTCGTCCCACATGGTCTTGGCGGTGCGTTCGGGGTGGGCGGCGGTGGAGGTCAGGCCGGAGAGCGTCATGCTGACGTTCTGCATGTAGGCGGCCGGGTGGGTGAGGTTGTAGGGGTCCGTCGGGTCCAGGCCGCGGACGAAGTTGACGAGGCCGGCCGTGCCCTTGGCGACGCCTCCGGCGAAGTGGGTGAGTTCGATGCCGGTGGACAGCGCGCCGTCCTTCAGGTCGCCCTTGAGGCGGTCCAGGGGAGGGGGTTCGGCCGGGGCGTGGGCCAGGGCCGCTCTCACCTTGCCCTGGGCTTCGGAGGCGGCGGTGTTGCGCTGCTTGCGGGCCTCGGCGAGCTTGTGCTGCGCGGCCTGGACGGTGGCCTTGCCCGGGTCGTGGAACTTCCCCGGGTCCGGGCCGGGGTCCTCGCCCGCGTCGGCCTTGGCCTTGTACGACGCCACGTCCTTCTGATACGTCTCGAACGCGGCCTTGGACGCCTTCACGCCCTCCTTGTAAAGCTCCACGGCCTCCTTGGCCTGGCCTTGCGCCCATTTCACGGTGTCGGCGTACGAGTCCAGCGCCTCCGCCGCCGTCTTGCAGGCCTCCGCCGCCTGGGCCCACTTGGCGGGGTGGACGCCGAACTTCTCGCGGAAGGCGTCACCGCCCTCGCCCTTCCAGCCGGAGGAGTCGACCTTCTTCAGGCCCTGGCTGACCTTGTCGAACGCGGCGTGGAAGTCCCGCAGGTGTGCAGCGCTGTCCCGGATCTTCGCCGGGTCGCCCTGGACGAGTTCGTTCGCCTCCTCGCTCTGGCCCAGCTGCTGCTCGCCGGGGGTCGCGCCGAGGTCGGAGGCGATCCCGTCGCCCCAGTCCTCCACCACGTCGGCCCACTTGTGCAGCCCGTACTCGTCCAGCTTGTCGCCGACCTTGTCCGTGGCCCAGTCGACGCCCTCGCCGAGCTTCTTCTTGCCCTTGTCGTAGAGGTTCTCGGCACCGCCCAGCAGGGCGTTGGTCACATCCCCGATGCCCATCAGCCCTCACCGCCCGGCTGGTCACCGACCAGGTCGCCGACGCCCACGCCCGGTACCGGTCCGATGGTGTGCGAGGTCATCACGTCGTCCGCGGCCTGCTTCCAGCCCTGCTTGCCGGTGGCCCACGCCTTTTCGAAGGATTCCTCGCTGTAGTCGACGTCGCCGCCGTACGCACCGGACGTCGCGATGTCGCCGTAGCCCATCTTCTCGACGTCTTTCTCAGAGGCGTACGGGTTGCCGACGGCCGCGTTCTCCACGACCTTCACCGTGCCCTCGACGTACTTGTCGGTCTCGTAGTACGTCCCGGCCGCCAGGCCCGTCTTCTCCGCGAACCCGTTGCCCTCGGCGATCAGCGACCGCACCCCCCACTCCCAGCGCTCGCAGAACGACTTGAACTCGTCCGTCAGGCCCTCATGGCCCAGCTCCAGGCCGGACAGCGCGATGCCGGCGAAGCCTCGCCCGGCCCCGGACGTGCCGAAACCGCCCAGCTCCTTCAGCTCGCCCAGCGCATCCGTCAGCCCCTTGGCGATCAGGCCCAGCCCCTCGGTCGCCAGATCCTTACCGGTCACCGCTCATCCCCCGTCGCACTCTCCACGTCCACCGCCACCGCGTCCGGCACGATCCCCCGTACCGGAGGGAAGACCATGCCGTCCTCCCCGTCAGCGCAGTCCAGCGCCACCCCGCACGGCACCCCCACCGCCGGAACCGCCGCGTCCAGCAGGCGCGCGCCCAGCCACCGCTGGTAGGCCCACTCCCGGGCGCCCTCGCCCCGCGCGAGCGCGAAACGGGCCAGGGCGTGCTCGTGGGAGAAGGCGTAGATCCAGCGGACTCCGCCGAAGTCGGCTGTCAGGGGGGCGCCGTCCTCGGCCACCGGCACCAGCACCGCAGTGCGGCGGAACTCGCCCAGCAGGACAGCGAACTCACGTCGTCCGTGACCGGGATCGCCCGCGGCGTCCGGTCGGTGCTCCGGTGTCGCGAAGTCCGCGTAGTCGTACAGCCGTGACCTGCGGACATTCCCCGTGGTGTTGGCGTCGCCCCCGTGTTCGGCCATGTCCGGGATCATCACACCGAGCCGTTGTCAGGGGCAAAAGGGATGGCGGCGGACCGCTCGAGTTCGGCCGCCGCGCACACGACGGCGCCCGGACCGAGACGGTCCGGGCGCCGGGAGTATGACAGGGGTTCAGGTCACGGCAGCGCGTGCACGTGCGCGCCCACCGGGTTCGACCAGGCGTTCCCCGACGCCGCGTCCCAGTTCGTGGACCAGGTCATCGCGCCGCGCAGGGACGGGTACGTCTTGGACGGCTTGAAGGTGCCGCAGTTCGTGCCGGCGGTCAGGCAGTCCAGGGCGTTGTTGACGACGGTCGGTGAGACGTAGCCGCCGCCGGCCGCACGGGTGGAGGCCGGGAGGCCGAGGCCCACCTGGGAGGGGGACAGGCCGCCCTCCAGCTGGATGCAGGCGAGGGCGGTCAGGAAGTCGACCGTGCCCTGCGAGTACACCTTGCCGTCGCAGCCCAGCATGGAGCCGCTGTTGTAGTACTGCATGTTGACGACCGTGAGGATGTCCTTCACGTTCAGCGCGGTCTGGAAGTAGGTGTTCGACGTCGACTGCATGTCGATCGTCTGCGGGGCCATCGTGATGATCAGGGAGGATCCGGCCTTCGCCGACAGGGCGCGCAGGGCCTGGGTCATGTAGGTCGCGTTGAGGCCGTTCTCCAGGTCGATGTCGACGCCGTCGAAGCCGTACGTCTGCATGAGGGAGTAGACCGAGTTGGCGAAGTTGGTGGCCGATGCGGCGTCGCTGACCGACACCGAGCCCTTCTCGCCGCCGACCGAGATGATGACCTTCTTGCCGGCCGCCTGCTTGGCCTTGATGTCCGCCTTGAACTGGTCGACCGAGTAGCCGCCGAGGCCGGAGGAGTCGAGGGAGAAGCTCACCGCGCCCGGTGTCGACGTCGCGTCGGCGAAGGCCACCGCGATGATGTCGTAGGAGGACGGGACGTCCGAGAGCTTCTGCACCGTGGCGCCGTTGTTGAAGTTCTGCCAGTAGCCGGTCACCGCGTGCTTGGGGAGGGTCCCGCCGCCGCCTCCGCCGCCCGTGCCGGAGGTCGTCGTGCCCGTCACCGTCGCCGACTTCGCCGACTCGCCCGCCGCGTTGGTCGCCGTCACCTGGAAGCTGTACGACGTGGAGGCGGAGAGGCCGGTCACCGTCGCCGACGTGCCCGTCACCGCGGTGACCTTCGTGCCGTTGCGGTAGACGTTGTAGCCCGTCGCGCCCGACACCGGGGACCAGGCCAGGTCGACCGAGGAGGAGGTCGTCCCGGTGACGGACAGGCCGGCCGGGGCCGCGGGGACCGTGGGGGCCGGGTCGGAGCCGCCGCCGCCGTCGGGGCCGTAGACCGAGAGGTCGTCGGCGTAGTAGGCGGCCTGGCCGTACCAGCCGTGGGTGTAGACCGTGACCGAGGTCGTGGAGGCGCCCGTGGTGAACGTCGTCGACAGCTGCTTCCAGGACGCCGAGTCGGGGGTCCACGTCGAGACGTCCGTGGTGCCGGTGCCGGTCACGCCCAGGTAGGAGTAGCCGCCCTGCACCCACGCGCTCAGCGTGTAGGTCGAGTTGGGCTTGACCGCCACCGACTGGGTGCACTGGGCGTTGTCCTGGGCGGCCGGGGTCGCCTTCAGGGCGGAGGTGCCGCCGTGGACGGGGGAGGTGACCGTCGTACCGCTGCCGGCCGTGCACGTCCAGTTGGTCAGGCCCGACTCGAAGCCCGCGTTCTTCACGTTGTTGACGTCCGCGGCGGACGCGGGAGCCGCCGTGACGAGGCCCGCGGCCGAGAGGGCCAGGGCGCCGGCGGCGGACCATGCCGCGAGCCGCCGTCTGCGGGGTCCGGGTATGCCTGGGGCGCGGTCCACTGAAGCCTCCGGAAGGGGAGAAGGGGGAAGAGGGGGAGGGGCGGGGAGAGGGAGAACGGGCGGGGAGGGAGCGGTCTTCGCTGTGCGGGTCCAAGTTGGTCCAGACCAATCTGGGTGTCAAGAGGTCCGGACCAACAAGCGGGAAGGGCGGACGCTCAACCTGTCCGGGTTTGGCGGGACTTGTGGCTGGAGAGTTCCACCCCGGCTTCACAAACGCTGTTCTCCGGCCATACGGCCGTGGTTACAGTGCTCAGGTAGTCACGCAATGAAGTCGTCCTGGCGCACTGGGGTGATGCCCGTGGACCGGACGGTGTGAAGAGCGGGGAGCTGCGCGTGCCAACTGCCATTGCCGTGACCAGCGCCGACATGGCGCTGCCGGCGCAGGACGAGCGGACCATGCCCGCCGTCGTGCTCGCCGGGATCGACCGCAGGCCGCTGGAAGCGGCGCTCACCGAACTCCACGCCCTGGTCGAGCAGTACGGGTACGTGATCGTCGTCTGCTCCCAGGCCACCCCCGAGCCGGTCGTGCGACGGCTGTACACCCTGCGCTCGCTGCTGGAGAGCGACCGGATCGCCCTGTTCCGGCCCGCGCTGCCGCCGCTCGGCATCGCCGTGCTGGCCCGGCAGCTGCGGCAGCTCGCCTCCTGCGACCTCAGCCCGGGCGTGCTCGCCTCCGCCGCACGGCTGCTCACCCACTACATCCACGCCGGCGCCGTCCTCGGCTCCGTCGCCAGACTGGACCGGGTGCCGGTCGGGCTGAAGGCGCACGCCCGCTCCTGGGTGCCGGGCAGCCAGTTCGCCGTGCTCGCCCATCCCGAGCCCCAGCTCGTCCGGGTCGGCCCCGAGGCCACGCTGAAGGGCCCCGAGTTCAGTACCTGGCTGCTGGTCGCCAAGGGGCAGTCGCAGAGCGACTGGGTGGGCGGGCTCGGCAGCCGGTGGGGCGTGCACGGCGTACGCGAGGTGCCGCTGCCCGCCGAGTCCCCGGCGTGGTGGGGGACCGGCCGCCTGATCGAGTTCTGCGGCTACCTCGCCGACCTGTCCGTGCTCTACCAGCTGGTCACCTCGGTACGGCAGACCAGCTGCCACTGGTGCGGCCTCGACGTCATCGGCGACCGCTGCGTCTTCTGCTCCGCCACCCCGCCCGCCCACGAACCGCCCCGCGCCCTGGAGCAACGCACGCCCGCCTGACCGGCCCGGACACGACCCTCACATCCCGCTCGACCGATTCCCCCAATGAGGTTGCACGGTTCATGAACTCCCGTCAGCGCCGCGGCGTGATACTCCTGATCCTGTCGGTCCTGTGCGCGCTGGGCGCGTTCGCCGGCGTGCTCTCCGTCATCCACGACGTGAACTCCAAGGTCGGGCCCGAAGTCGCCGCCTACCGGGTCAGGTCCGAGGTGAAGCCGTACACCGCGCTGGAGGCGGGCCAGTTCGAGAAGGTCGAGATGCCCAGGCGGTGGCTGTCCGGCAACGCCGTCACCGACCTCGGGCAGATCCGCGGCAAGATCGCCGTGACCACCCTGCACACCGGCTCCCTGCTCCAGACCGACATGGTCGTGGACCAGCCCGCCCTCCAGCCCGGTCAGCAGGAGGTCGCCATCATGATCGACGCGGCGACCGGCGTGGCCGGGAAGATCACCCCGGGTTCGCGCGTCAACGTCTACGCCACCTTCGAGGGCAGGAAGGAGGGCGACCCCGACCAGTCGAAGATCATCGTGACCAACGCCCGCGTCCTCGACGTCGGCCAGATCACCGCCCTCGACCCGGACCGGGACAAGGACCGGCAGGCCACCGAGGCCGTCCCGATCACTTTCGCGCTGTCCACCATCGACGCCCAGCGCATCACCTACGCCGAGTCCTTCGCCCAGCGCGTCCGGCTCGCGCTCGTGGCCCCCGGCAGCGAGACCAGCGTCCCCGACAAGGACCGCACCTACGAACTCGCGACGGACAAGTGAGAGGCGGCCATGCCCATCAGGATCCTCCCGGCCGGCACGGACCCGGACGCCGTCCGCTCCCTCACCACCCTCCTCAGCCAGCTCCCCGACGCCGAGCCCCAGCCCCCGGTCACCGACTCCACTCAGCTCGTCGACGGCCTCGCCCGGCTCGCCGCCGAGTCCATCGACGACCTGCCCGAGGTGGTCGTCGTCCACGAGCGGATCGGGCCCGTACCGGCCCTGGAGCTGATCCGCGAGGTCGCCCTCCGCTTCCCCGCCGTCGGCGTCATCCTCGTCACCACCGACGCGAGCCCCGGCCTGTTCGCCGCCGCCATGGACTCCGGCGCCCGCGGCCTGGTCGCGCTCCCGCTGTCGTACGAGGAACTCGCCCACCGCGTGCAGGCCGTCGCCCAGTGGTCGACGGGCGTACGACGGCACCTCGGGCACGGTGCCGAGCTGCTCGCCGGCGTCGGCGGCACCGTCGTCACCGTCAGCGGCGCCAAAGGCGGTGTCGGCGCGACACTGACCGCGATCCAGCTGGCCCTCGCCGCCCAGGCCTCCGGCCGCGCCACCGCCCTCGTCGACCTCGACCTCCAGACCGGCGACATCGCCTCCTACCTGGACGTCCAGTTCCGCCGCTCGGTGGCCGACCTGGCCGCCATCACCGACATCTCGCCCCGCGTCCTCGCCGACGCCGTCTTCCGCCACGACACCGGGCTCGCCCTGCTCCTCGCACCCGGCGAGGGCGAACGCGGCGAGGAGGTCACCGACCGCGCCGCCCGCCAGATCGTCGGCGCGCTGCGCTCCCGCTACGAGGTGGTCGTGGTGGACTGCGGGGCCCAGCTGAGCGGTGCCGGGGCCGCCGTGGTGGAGATGGCCGACACCGCGCTGCTGGTCACCACCCCGGACGTCATCGCCGTACGCGCCGCCAAACGGACCGTACGGATGTGGGACCGGCTCCAGATCCGCAAGGCCGAGGAGACCACCGCGGTCGTCAACCGGCACACGCGCACCGCCGAGATCCAGCCCGCGCTCGTGCAGCGCATCACCGGGACGGCACTGGCGCGTACGGCCGTACCCGCCAACTTCAAGGAACTGCAAGGCGTCGTGGACGCCGGACGGGTCCATGAACTCGACACCAGGAGCACGGTCAAACAGGCGCTGTGGGCGCTCGCGGGCGAGCTGGGACTGGTCAAGGCCGCGGAGGGAGCCTCCCACCGCGGCAGCGGGCGGGGCCCGGTGAGTCTGCGCCGGCGGAAGGAGTGAACCTGCCATGAGAGGACCGGGCGGGGACCGGGGGCAGGTGAGCATCGAGTTCCTGGGCATGACACCGCTGATCGTTCTGACCCTGCTGCTCATGTGGCAGGCCGTGCTCGTCGGGTACGCCTTCACGCTCGCGGGGAACGCCGCGGACGAGGGCGTACGGGCGGGGACGGCGGCACCTCCGGGAGAGCGGTACGGCGTGTGCGAACGGGCCGCGCTGCAGCACCTGTCCGGGGCGTGGCGGGCGGGCGCCGGCGTCGACCACTGCGGCGGGAGCGGGTACGTGACGGCGGACGTGGCCGTCAAGGTGCCCGTCCTCTTCCCCGGCTTCGTCGACTTCCCCGTCACCGTCCACGGCCACGCCGGAGCCGTCGAGGAGGCGAAGCACTGACATGCCGTACCGCCACCCGGGACGCGACCGCGGCCAGGTCGCCATCGAGTACCTGGGGTTCATCCCCGTCCTGCTCGTCGTCGGCCTGGCCGGCTTCCAGATCGGTGCCGTCGCCTACGCCGCCGAGCAGGCCGGTACGGCGGCCAGGGCGGGGGCGCGGGCCGCGTCGCTGGGGCAGTCGTACGGCCAGGCGTGCGCCGACGCCGTGAGCGGCGGCCTCACGGTGTCCTGCGCGGCCGCCCCCGGAGGCGACTCGGTCACCGTCACCGCGACCGTCCACATCCCCACCGTCGTCTGGGACCTCGGCTCCGCCACCAAGTCCGCCACCATGCCGCTCGACCACTGACCGAGGAGAAGCGACCCCATGAGTCTGCGGGCACGCATCAGCACCCCGGAGGAGCACGGCAGCCGGGGCGAGGACGGGCACCTGGTCGCCTCCTACCGCGCCAAGCTGCTGGAGGAGATCGACCTCGCCGAGATGAGTTCACTCGCCGCCGCCGACCGCCGGACCCGGCTGGAGCGGGTGCTCGGGCACATCATCAGCCGCGAGGGCCCGGTCCTGTCGACCGTCGAGCGCTCCCAGCTGATCCGCCGGGTGGTGGACGAGGCGCTCGGCCTGGGCATCCTGGAACCGCTGCTGGAGGACGCGTCCATCACCGAGATCATGGTCAACGGGCCCGACGCGATCTTCGTGGAGCGCGGCGGCCGGGTGGAGCAGCTCCCCCTCCGCTTCGTCTCCGCCGACCAGCTGATGCAGACCATCGAGCGGATCGTGTCGACCGTCAACCGCCGCGTGGACGAGTCCAACCCGATGGTCGACGCCCGTCTGCCCTCCGGCGAACGCGTCAACGTCATCATCCCGCCGCTGTCCCTGACCGGCCCCATCCTCACCATCCGCCGCTTCCCGCGCTCCTTCACCCTCCAGGAGCTGATCGGCTTCGGCTCGCTCGACGAGCACATGGTGTACCTGCTGGCGGGCCTGGTGCAGGCCAAGTTCAACATCATCGTCTCCGGCGCCACCGGCACCGGCAAGACCACCCTCCTCAACGCCCTGTCCGGCCTGATCCCCGCACACGAGCGCATCATCACCATCGAGGACTCCGCCGAACTCCAGCTGCAGCAGACCCACGTGGTCCGCCTGGAGTCACGCCCGCCGAACGTCGAGGGCAAGGGCCAGGTCACCATCCGCGACCTCGTCCGCAACTCCCTGCGGATGCGCCCCGACCGGATCGTGGTCGGCGAGGTCCGCGGCGGCGAGTCCCTCGACATGCTCCAGGCCATGTCCACGGGCCACGACGGCTCCCTGGCCACCGTGCACGCCAACAGCGCCGAGGACGCCCTGACCCGCCTGCAGACCCTCGCCTCCATGTCCGACGTCGAGGTCCCCTTCGTCGCCCTTCACGACCAGATCAACAGCGCGGTCGACGTCATCGTCCAGCTCACCCGGTTCGCCGACGGCGCCCGCCGCATCACCGAGATCGCCCTGCTCGACAGCCACGGCGGAGAGCCGTACCGGCTGGCGACCGTCGCCCGCTTCGAGGCACAGCCCATGACCCCGGACGGCCGTGTCCACGGAGCCTTCCGCTACTTCCCGCTGCCCCGCCGCACCGCCGACCGCCTCTACATGGCGAGCCAGCCCCTCCCGCAGGCCTTCGGCGTAGCCCGCTCCGCCGACCAGCTAGCCACCCGAGAAGCCAGGTAGGACCCCCGACCATGGAACTCCACACCCTCGTCCGGCTCACCACCTCAGTGACGCTGATGACCTGCGTCCTGGCGGTGGCCGGCATCCACGCCTACGCCTCCGGCCGGGCCCGGCGCGCCGCCCTCGTGGACCGTCTCGCCCACACCGGCCCACCGGCCGCGGCCGGCCGCACCCGCCGCTTCCGCGACCTGGACCGGCGGCTGCGCCGCACCCGCCTCGGCCGCTGGCTGGAGCGGCGCCTGGCGGCGACCGGCCTGGACGTCACGCCGGGAGAGTTCTTCGCCGCCATGCTCGCGACCGTGGCCGCGCTCTGGCTGATCGGCCAGGCCGCCCTGGCCCCCTTCTTCGGCCCCCTCGCCGGGCTCCTCGGCATCGGAGCGGCGGTCCAGTTCCTCAACTGGCAGCGTCAGAAGCGCATCGAACGCTTCATCAACCAGCTCCCCGAACTCGCCCGCATCCTGGCCAACGCCACCCAGGCCGGCCTCGCCCTGCGCACCGCGATCGGCATGGCCGCGGAGGAACTGGAGGCCCCGGCCGGCGAGGAACTCGCCAAGGTCGCCGACCAGCTCGCCGTCGGCCACTCCCTGGAGGACGCGCTCGGCGAGCTGGCCGACCGCCTCCCCTCCCGCGAACTGGTCGTCCTCGTCACGACACTGGTCCTGTCGAACCGGGCGGGCGGCCAGGTGGTCTCCGCCCTGCGCAACCTGACCGAGACCCTGGAGGAGCGCAAGGAGACCCGGCGCGAGATCCGCACCCAGCTCTCCCAGGTGACCATGACGTCGTACGCCGTACCCGTCCTGGGGATCGGCGCGTTGTTCCTGATGAACGGCGTCAAGGACGGCGCGCTGGACCGCATGACCGGCTCCCCGGTCGGCCAGGCCTGCGTGATCATCGCGTTCGCCATGTACGCCGTCGGCTTCGTGCTCATCCGCCGCCTGAGCCGGATCGACGTCTGAGGGAGGTGACCCGATGGCATACCTGCTCGCCCTGCTGATGGGCGCGGGCGTCTGGGGCGTCTTCGCCGGCCTCCGCATGTACCGCGCGGAGGCCAAACTCCCCGGCGACCTCGCCGTCGCCCTGGAGGTCGGCGCCACCCGCACCGGTGCGGTCGGCTCGGTCGTCGACCGCCTCGGCATGCGCTACGCCCCCGCCGTACTGCGCCTGATGGGCCCGCGCCTGGTGGCCAGGTACCGCCGGAAGATCGACCTCGCGGGCAACCCCGGCGGCCTCACCCTCGACCGCTACGCGGCCCGCCGCGCGGTCTACGGCGCGCTGGGCGCCGTCGGCTTCCTGGTCTTCCTCCTGCGCGGCCAGTGGTTCGTGGCCGTACTCCTCCTCCTGTTCGGCGCCTTCTGGACGGAGGTCGGCCTCTGGTCGGCCATCCGGGTCCGCAAGGACGTCATCGAACGCACCCTGCCCGACTTCCTGGACGTCCTGGCGGTCGTGGTCAGCGCGGGCCTCGGCTTCCGTCAGGCGCTGGACCGGGTCGCCTTCCGCTACGAGGGCCCGTGGGCCGACGAACTCCGCATCACCCTCCGCCAGATGGACCTCGGCATGAGCCGCCGCCAGGCCTTCGCGGAGCTGAGACGGCGGAACGACTCCGAGCAGGTGGCGATGTTCGTCACGGCCCTTCAACAGGGCGAGGAACTGGGCGCGCCCATCGTCGACACCCTGGTCTCCCTGGCGAAGGACATGCGCCGCACCGACGCCCAGAACGCCCGCCGCAAGGCCGCCCGCGCGGTGCCCAAGGCCACGCTGATGATCACCACGTTCATGGTCCCGGCGACGATGCTCCTGCTGGGCGCCGGCCTGCTGCTGGGCTCCGGCGTGAACTTCGGCTCGCTCACGGGGGAGTGAGGGACGGGGTGGCGGCGATGGGGACGCGGCTCACGGGGCGCGGGGCGTGGAGGGGAGGAAGGCGGGGGGTGCGGGGAGCACGGGGGGTGTGGGGGGTGCGAGGGGTACGGGGGGTGCGTCCCGGGGCGTGGTTGCGGGGGAGGCCGGGTGGGGGTGCCGGGGCGGGGGTGGCTGGTGCCGGGGCAGGGGGCGGGGCCGGGGCGGCCGGTGTCGAGGTGGGGGGTGGGTTCGGGCCGGCGGGCGGTGTGGCGTGGGCGGACGGTTGTACGCGGGCGGACGCTCGTACGCGGGCGGACGGTGTGGGACCGGCGGATGGTGTCGGGTCGGCGGGCGGTGTCGGTTCGGTGGCCGGTGTCGGGTCGGCGGCCGGTAGTGGGGTGGCGTGGGCGGACGGTCGTACGCGGGCGGACGGTGTGGGACCGGCGGATGGTGTCGGGTCGGCAGACGGTATCGGGTCGGTGGCCGGTGTCGGGTCGGCGGCCGGTAGTGGTCCGGTGGACGGTAGCGGTGCGGTGGACGGTAGCGGTGCGGTGGACGGCGGGGAGTCGGAAGCATCGCCGGTAGCGGCCGTGCTCCCCCCGGCCGAGCCGTCCGAAAAGCTCCAGATCCGCGCGCTCCAGGCGATGTGCCGCCAGGTCTTCGGCTTCCGCCTGGCCATGATCCTGGTGTCGGCCCCGGCGGCCCTCCTCAACGCGGCCCCCGGCCTGGGCGCCCGCCTGGTCGGCGCGGCCGTGGTCGTCACCTTCATGGTGTCCTACGTCCTCTTCCGGGACTGGGAACGCTTCGGCCCCCTCCTCCTCCGCCACCCCAGCCTGCTGGCCGCGGACACCGTCTTCGGCTCCTTCCTCCTCGTCTCGGCGGGCCCGGACACCACCCTCGCCTACGTCAGCGTCTGCACACCCCTGCTGGCCGGCCTGGTCTACAGCTGGCGCGGCGCGGCCTGCTTCGCCTCGCTCCAGTCCCTGATCCTGCTGCTGGTCCACGCCACCCTGAAGACCGACCGGCACGCGCCCGTCGCCGAGGCCCTGTTGCTGCCCGGCCTGTGCGTCATCGCCGGTGCCATGGGCTCGACGCTGCGCAACCTGATGCTCCGCTTCGGCGCCGCGACCCAGGCCCTGACGACGGTGCAGGCCCGGCTGGCGGCGACGGAGGCGGTGAGCGCGGAACGCGCCCGTCTGGCCCGCGAGATGCACGACTCGGTGGCCAAGACCCTCTACGGCGTGGCCCTGGCGGCGGACGGCCTGGCCGCGACGGCCTCGACCACGACCCCCGACCCGGCCCGCATCAGAGAACAGGCGGAACTGGTGTCCCGTTCGGCCCGCAGGGCGGCGGCGGAGTCCCGGGAACTGCTGACGGACCTACGACGCGACGGCCAGGAGACACCGGACCAGGCCTCCGCGCTGTGGCAGGCACTGGAGCGGGAGGCAATGGACGTCACCAGGCGAACCGGGATCGAGGTGACGTGCCACTGGGCGTGGGGGGAGACGGACGGGGCCGGGAGCCGAACGGACGGGGCCGGAGGGGAGACGGGCGGGCACCGGAGGGAGACGGCCGGGGACTGGGGTGAGCCGCGCGGGGACGTGAGCGAGACGCACAGGGACTTGAGCGAGACGCATGGGGACGTGAGCGAGACGCGCGGGGACTGGGGCGAGGCGCACGGGGACCGGGGTGAGATGGGAGGGGCAGTGCCCGACGGGGTTCCACCCGGCGGGACCTCGCCCGGCGGAGCCTCGCCGCACGGGCCCCCACCGGACGGGCCCCTGCCGGACGGACCCCCGCCCCTCCCACCCCCCTTGACCCGCCACCTCCTCGCCATCGCCACGGAGGCACTGGAGAACGCCCACCGCCACGCGGCCGCGACCCGGGTGGACGTACGGGCATCGGTCGACGGGCACCTGCTCCGCCTGACCATCCACGACGACGGCAACGGCCTCCCACCCGGCACCACCCTGGAACGGCTCCGCGGCTCCGGCCACTTCGGGCTGCTCGGCATGGTCGAACGGGCCGCGCAGGCGGGGGCCCGGATCCGTATCGGAAGGGGCGCGCACGAGCGCGGTACGGAGGTACGCCTGGACATCCCCCTGCCTGCCCGTCCCGCGTCGCCCCCGGCCCCCGCAAACCCCTGAGAGGAGGCACCATGCGGCCCTCACGCCATCCACGGCCGTCACACGGCGAACCCGGCACCGACAGCGCGCCGTTCCCGCCCCCGGCACCGGCCACCCCGCCGTTGCGGCTCCTGGTCGCCGACGACAACCCCGTCGTCCGCGCCGGCCTGACGGCCCTGCTGTCGGGTCACCCGGACACCACGGTGGTGGGGGAGGCACGGGACGGCCGCGAGGCGTACGAGGCGGCGGTCCGGCACCGGCCCGATGTCATCCTCCTCGACGTCCGCATGCCCGGAGTCGACGGAATCTCGGCGTTGCCCCACCTGGTGGGCCTGGCCCCCGTCATGATGCTCACCTACAGCCATGAGACGGAAACCGTGCGGGAGGCGCTGCGGCTGGGGGCGGGGGGATACCTGGTGCACGGCGAGTTCACGACGGAGCAGTTGGTGCGGGCGGTGCGGGATGTCCGGGAGGGGAGACCGCATGTGACGCCGGGGGCGGCGAGGGCGTTGCTGGAGGATCTTCGAGGAGATGCACCTGCACACGTCGAGCGCGAACTTCCGGCAATTTCAAAGGAATATGCCCCATCCACTCTTTCGCATCTGCAACCATCTATGGGACAGTCGTTCCGGTCGCGGTTCCGGCTGAGTACGAGGGAGGCGGAGATCATGGACCTCATCGCGTCCGGCATGACCAACCAGCAGATCGCCGCCGCCTGCTTCATCAGCGAGAAGACGGTCAAGAACCACATCAACCGCATCTTCGCCAAGCTCCACAGCACGACGAGGTCCCAGGCGACGGCGAAGTGGCTGGGGGTGGCTTGAAATGCGGCGGCAGGGGAGGAACCCGGGGAAGAAATGGGCCTGGGGTTGGGTCCTTGGGCCCTCTGGCACGCGCCGACCCGGGCTCTACGTTGCCGGAGTCCGCAGCGAAGCCGGAGGGGAGCGCCATGAGCGACTGGATGCTGAAGTTGATGGTTGCGATGCAGCGTCGCACCGACGACAGGGGGCAGACCGCCGTCGAGTACCTCGGGATCATCGCGGTGGTTGTGGCGATTGTGCTGGCGGTTACGGGTACCAGCATCGGATCGGCGATCCTCGACAAGATCATGTCGCAGATCAACAAAATCGTGTGAGGCGCCTTCGCCGTCACGGCGATGCCGGGCAGGCCTTCCCCATCTACATCACGGTGGTGGCGGGCCTGCTCTTTCTTGCGTTCGCGTATCTCGCAGTAGGGCAGGCTGCGGTGAACCGCAGTGGTGCTCAGACGGCGGCCGACGCAGCGGTGCTGGCGGCAGCTCAGAACGGGCGTGACCAGCTCGCGGCCGCATGGGCCGCCGACCTGCTCGACCCGGACAAGTGGAAGGACGTCTTCGAGGGCAAGGTGCCTGTCGACAACCCGTGCGCGCGGGCGGAGCAACTCGCAGCCCAGAACGACGCCACGCTGAATGACTGCAATTGGCAGCTCCTGCGGTACACGGTCGATGTCGAAACCAAGAAGTCGGTCGGAGACTCCGTCGTCCCGGGGACGGAGGACATCCACTCAAAGGCTTTCGCTGCGGCCGTCATCGAACCGCGCTGTACTTTCGACCTCCCAGGAGAGTCCGGCGAGGGCGAGAAACTGCCTCAACTCACCTGCGACGGCGAGCCTTGGAAGCTGGATCCGGATGACGGAGCGACCCTACCCGCGCCCGAGGACCTGTTCGATGTGCACCTGGCCGACGCACAAGCTCACGACGATTGATGAAGGAAACGGAGCGATGATCATGCGGTTCACTGCGAAGGCCCGCAGGGGGATGGTCGCGCTGACCGTTGCTGCTGGGCTGGGCTTTGGCGTTGCGGGTTGTGGCGGCGGAGGGCACGACGACAAGAAGCCGGAGACCTCTGCGGCTGCTTCCAGAACCGATGACTCCCAGCCGAGCGCCCAAGAGGGGCAGTCACAGGAACCATTGGCAGAACTCAAGGGGCAGGACGGCCTACTGCTCCAAGTCACCTCCGCCCAGCGAGACTCCGGTGGGTTCATCACCGTGAATGGAAACCTGAAGAACGAGGGCGCGCAGTCGGTCGTCATCCCGTCCGCACTTCGTGGTGACGAGACGGAGATCGTGCAACATGGGACGTCTCTTGGCGGCGCCACCCTCGTGGATGCCAAGGGCAAGAAGCGGTACTACGTGCTGCGGGACACGGACGGGCGGCCCCTCACCACAACCGGTCTGACAACGATCCAGCCAGGGCAAACCATCCCGGTGTTCATGCAATTTCCCTCGCCGCCCACGAACATCACCGAGGTGACCCTCCAGCTACCCACCTTTTCCAGTGCCGGCATCCAGATCTCCGGGTGAGGCCCCAGTGACCACCGCACCCCGCCTCGCCCTCGTCTCCACCGCCCTCCTGCTCATCGTGCACCTGCCCGCCACCACCGCGATGGCCGACGACACCGGCCCCAGCGAACCCCCCGGTACAGAACCCTCCGCCACCGCCCCCGTGAAAGTCGACCCCACGGATCCGGACCTGAAGCTTCCCGAGGGCGCCACGCTGGCCGAGGCCAAGGTGTTGGACATCAAGTCGGTCGTGGAGGACCAGAGCGGGGAGGAACGACGTGAGGACACCAACGCCGACGTGACGTTCGCGCTCCAGGCGGAGGTGCTCTTCGGCAAGGACAGCGCGAAGATCAGCCCGGAGGCCAAGGCCCGCATCTCCGCCGTCGCCGAGGAGATCAGGAAGCAGAACGCCACCCGCGTCCGCGTCTTCGGCTTCACCGACAACCTCGGCTCCTCCGCCCACGGCGACACCCTCTCCAAGCAGCGCGCCAACGCCGTACAGGCCGTACTGGACCAGGACCTGAACAGCCCGACGGTCACCTTCGACGTCCGCGGCTACGGCGAGCAGTACCCGATCGCAGACAACGCGACCGAGGAGGGCCGGCGGAAGAACCGCCGCGTGGAGGTGACGTTCCCCCGCACCCAGCCGTGACCGCAAACAGCAGCGACCGCTTCCGGGAACCCCCCGGCCGGCGCACGGGAACGGTGCCAGGGGCGCTTTCCAGCCGACTGTGCTCCCAGCAGTGTCAGGAGCCGATGACGCCTCACCGCCTCGGCTATCGTGCCGCTGTTGCTCCTGTTACGCACAGGCAGGACACGGACACTGTGCGCCATCTCCGTGGTGCTGACTGCATGGGTGGGACCGGCCCCCGGGATCCGGCGGCCGCACGGAGACGGCGACTACGGGGAGAGGCCCTGGCATGGCGTGGGACGAGTGGGAACAGCTCAAAACCGGCGCGAAGGACCGCACCTCCGCGCGCACGCAGCTCAACCACGTCGCCACCCCGATCGACGGGAGCAGCGGTACCTACGGCGACCTGAAGGTCGGCAACAGCGATCTCGTGGCCATCGGCAAAGAGGCCCACTCGCTCTACGACCAGCTGTGGAACAAGGCCCGGGTGGCACAGTCGACGAGCGAGTCCGCGGCCGGGGACCTCGCGAAGCAGGGTTTCACCCTGGGCAGGGGGCTGAAGCACGTCGCCCAGCGCTGGGACGACCAGCTCAGATCGCTGCTGGACGCGTGTGCGCAGATCTCCAACCACATGCACGTCACCAAGAAGATCCACTCCGGCGACGACGGCTACATCGGGCGACAGATGAGCAGCATCGACACCCTGGACGCCGGTTTCGACGACCGTGCGGGAGAACCGGGCGAGAAGAACCCGGTCTACTACCCGAAGAAGAAGCACTGAGCGAGGCCGCCGGGTGAAGTTCGAAGACCTCTACCAAGCCAACTTCAAGCAGCTCGACGACGCGGTCCACGACTGGGGCCTTCTCGTCCGCAACCTGAGCGACCTGCAGAAGCAGGCGAGGGACGGACTGCACGACAAGGCGGTCAAGGCCGACTGGCACGGTGTCAACGCCTCCGTCTCCAAGGAGTTCATCGGCAAGACCGCCGGCGAGTTCGAGGACGCCGCCAAGGAGGCGTCCTCCATCCACAAGATCCTTCAGGACACCCGGGACGAACTGAAGCACTACAAGGAGCAACTGCACCAGGCTGTCGAGAACGGCCGCAAGAAGAACCTCACCGTGATGCCGACCGGCGAGGGCGGCTTCACCGTCACCATGGCCGTCCATCCGGACCGCGCCGGACACGGGACCAAGGTCTCCGGCCACAGCGTCGCGGACGAGGAGCACCTGCGCGACGAGGTACAGAGGATCCTCGGCAACGCCGCGAAGAGCGACAGCACGGCCGCCGACGTCCTCATGGCGCTCGTCGACGAGAGCAGGTACGGCTTTACCGGTGTCGTCTACGAGAACCGGGACTCGGCTGCGAAGGCCGTCCAGGAGGCCGACGCGGTGGCGAGACTGGCGCGGAAGGACCCGTCGAAGCTCACCCCGGCCGACTTCGACGAGATCAACGCGGGCCTGAAGCAGTACCACGACGACCCCTTGTTCGCGGAGGAGTTCGCCGAGCGGCTGGGGGCCCGGGGGACGGAGAGGTTCTGGCTCGGCCTCAACGACGACCGCGAGGGCGCGCACCTGGCCTATGACCGCGGATACGAGTACGCCGAACTGCAGAAGAACCTGAGCCTGACCCTGGCCACCGCGAGCCAGTCGGACAGCGCGGGTATGGAGGCGTGGAAACAGCAGGTCATCATGTCGGGCAACAAGGCTGTCGGTACCCATGGTGACGTGCTGGGCTTCCAGGTGATGAGCAACCTGATGCGCAACGGTGACTTCGACGATCGGTTCATGACCGATTACGGCCGCGGGCTGATGAAGGCCGAGCGGTTCTACACGCACGACGGCAAGAACGTCGCCTGGCAGGCGAGCATCTGCCCTCGGCTCAACCACTTGGGCTCCGACGGCGGCTGGGATCCGCTCAACGGGTACTTGAAGGGCCTGGCGAACAATCCCGCAGCCGCCACGGACTTCTTCGACGACGACTTCATCCCGCAGGACGGCGACCACAAGAAGGCCGTCTCCAACTTCGACTATCTCTTCAAGCAGCGACAGTGGCCCATGGACATCCACGACACCCACGATGTCCACAGCATCGCCGGCCAGAACTACCTGGCCCAGGCCCTGGAGGCGGCAACCACCGGCCACCCGGCGGGCGAGATCCCCACGGCCGACACCCCGGCCCACACCAGTGCCCAGACCAAACTGTTCGAGGAGATCGTCTCCGCCGCAGCGGACAGGCAGGAGCTCCTCACCGACCGCGGCTACATGTCCGACAGCATGGGCCAGATCGCCTCGGAATACCTGCCGGACATCAACCGGGCCAACAGCGACTTGCCGCACACGGACCTGCTCTATCCCATCGATGGCGCTGCGGCCGATCTCGACGGGCGGGACGTGAACAAGTTCCTGTTCGCCGTGGGGCAGAACCCCGAGGGATACGCTGCCGTCGAAGTCGGCCAGAAGGCCTACATGTCGAACCTGTTGCAGCACCACCTGAACCCCGACCTGCCGGCCGACCACCGTTTCACCAGCGACCACGAACTCCTCGTCCAGACCGTCACCGAGAGGAGCGGCGAGGTCTCCGGGATCCTCAGCCAGGCCCGTATGGAGGCCATCGGCAGCGTGGCGAAGGGAAAGGACGACTCCTTCGACCACGCTGTCGCCCAGTATCAGAACCTGGTCTCCGGTGGCATCGGTACGGCCGTCGGCGTAGGCACGTCGTTCATCGGCTCACCCGCAGCCGGTGCGGTCGTCGGCGGCGCGGCAGGCACCGCGACGGGCGCGGCCTTGCAGTGGCTGTTCCAGGATATTCAGGGTTCCGCTGCGGATGATGCTCAAGACAAAGAAGGAGATGTCTGGCAGCGCGGCTGGGACCGAAATGGCGAGTACACGAAGCGGGCGACAGATCTTACTGTGAAGCGTTATCACTTGAGCCCCGACCTCGTGTCCTACGCGGCAAGGTCCGCACATCAAGGCTATTACAACGCCCAGGCCATCTTGCACGGCCAGGCACCGGGCGGTACTGCGGACGTTCCGGACTAGCAAGGGAGATAGGGGAGATCCATTGAACAGCGTCCGACCTTACGGGAAGTTGCGCCCCATTGCTATTGCATCCGCGACTGCCGCCCTCTTGGTCGGACTCTCCGGGTGCAGTGACGAAAAAGTAGAGCGTAAGTACGCCGTCCCGCACTCGCTGTGCGGGATTCCTGTCGACGGCAAGGGACTGGCGCCGTTCCTGCCGTCCGGACGAAAGCTGTCGGTCAAGCAGACTCTGTCCGATGACTGGGGGTCGCGTTGCGAGGTTCGCGTCGACTCCCGCCTCGTGGTGAAAACTTCGCTGCAGTGGTTGTCGGATGCCCCCAATACTGCCTACTTCGTGGGAGGGCAGGCCAATTCCAAGCTTGACCATGAAGTCGAGGATGGAAGGTTTCTCTATTCCGGATGGGAGGCGTTCGGTAAAACACGGAACTGCACGAGCAAGCAGCTTCTGGGTAGTGAACTGTTTACCGCATTCCAGATGCATTCCTCAGAGCATCAGGATTCCGACGCCATGAAGCAACTCATCATCGCGTACACAAGAGCGGCCGAGAAGACGGATATCTGTAAAGAGGGCAGGCCGTTCAAGTAGCCTCGCCGGACGATCGAGGGTCCACGGATTCAGACCTGGGCCGCGACCTCGACTCGGACACCCACGCCCACCCCCCACCCCGCCATAGCCCCCGCCTCCGCCTCCAGCACATGCCGTGCCCGGAGGCGGGGCAGGCCCAGGCGGCCCGGGGGCATGGTGTGGACGGCGATGACGGTGAGGTGGCGGTCCAGGTAGGCGACGTCGATCGGGATGCGCATGCCGAAGGTGTGCACCCCGCTCGCCGGCGACAGCAGCAGCGCCCCCTCGACGGAGTCCCGGCCCAGGAGCCCCCTGGTGCGGGCCCGGTAGGAGGCGGCGATTTCCAGGGGAACCCCTGCGGAGCGCGCCGCCCCGGAGCCCGTCCGTACGATCAGTCGCCCACGGCCGTCCCGCCAGCGTCCCATGCCCGCCGTCCCCTTCCCTCGGCTTCCCCCGGCCCCCGGCAGCCGACTCGCCACCGGCGTAAACGCGTTGTACTTCCCTGTTCTCCCCACTAGGAAGAGCACCATGACAGGACTCGGTGTCGTATTCCGCCCCCAGCTTCCTCCCGAACGGCTGCGGGACCTCGCACGCCTCGCGGACGCGACGGGGCTCGACGAGCTGTGGCTGTGGGAGGACTGCTTCCTGGAGGGCGGGGTGTCCACGGCCGCCGCCGCGCTCGCCTGGACCGAGCGGGTGCGGGTCGGGATCGGGCTGTTGCCCGTGCCGCTCAGGAACGTCGCCGTCACCGCCATGGAGGCCGCCTCGCTGGAGCGGATGTTCCCCGGCCGGGCCGTCCTGACCCTGGGACACGGGGTCCAGGACTGGATGGGGCAGGTCGGTGCCCGCGTCGCGTCCCCGCTCGGGCTGCTCGGCGAGCATCTCGACGCCCTGCGGGCCCTGCTGCGCGGTGAGCGGCTCAGCGTGCGCGGGCGGTACGTCCAGTTGGACGACGTAGCCCTCGACTGGCCCCCGCAGCGTCCCGTCGACGTCCTCGCGGGCGGAACCGGACCCCGTACGCTCCGGCTCTCCGGCGAGAAGGCCGACGGCACCCTCCTCACCGCCGCCACCTCGGCGGACGGTGTACGGCGCGCCCGGGAGCTGGTGGCGGAGGGACGGCGGGCGGCCGGGCGCGGCGGCTCACACCGGATCGTCGTCTACCTGCTGGCGGCGACGGGGGCCGGCGCCGAGGACCGGCTGCGTGCCGAACTCCTCGCCGAGGGGCTGGAGTCGGCGGACGTGGGGATCGCCGGGGAGGCGGGCGCGGTGGCCGAGGCGGTGCGGGGGCTGGCCGAGGCCGGCGCGGACACCGTCGTGCTGCAGCCGACGGCGGACGAGCCCGACCCGGAGGGGTTCGTGCGTTTCGCGGCGGAGGAGGTTCGGCCGCTGCTGCCCTGACGGGGGCCCCGCGGCCGGGTGTTGTCGCTGGTCAGGGGGCGTTGTCAGTGGCGGGTGTCACACTGCCCGCATGACTGAGCAGACGGAAGCCGACCTGCGCGAGGCCGTGTCCCTGCGGGCCGTCATCGACGACGACCTGGAGGCCTTCTTCGCCTACGAGCACGACCCCGAGGCCGCCCGGCGGTCGAGGTTCGCCCCCCGGCCGCGCGAAAGCTTCTTCCCGCACTGGCGGAACCGGGTGCTCGGTGACCCCGACTGTCTGGTGCGGACGGTCACCGTCGGCGGGGAGGCCGCCGGGAGCGTCGTGTCCTGGACGCAGGACGGACGCCGGTTCGTCGGCTACTGGCTCGGGCGGCCGTACTGGGGCCGTGGCGTCGGCACCCGCGCGCTCGGCCTCTTCCTGCAGCTGGATCCGGTCCGCCCCCTGTACGCCGACCCCTTCTCCGGCAACACCGCCTCCGTACGGCTGCTGGAGAGACACGGCTTCGAGCACTCCGGAACGGTCCGCCACGGCACGGACGAGCATGCGCTGCTGGTCCTCCGGGGAGTCGCCGGGGAAGGAGATGCCGGGGAAGGAGATGAGGAGTCCGGGGAACGGCGGGGGTGACGGACGGTCCGCGTCGACAGATGCCGACGCGGACGCCGGCGCCCTCCCGGGTCGAGACGGCTCCCTCGCGGCGACGCGAGGGTCCCTGCCCCACCGGGCCCTGACCTCTTCCCTCGTCCGCGCCAGGGCCCCGTTTCCCTCATGGCCGTATGACAGCGCACCGTTCCTTCGAAGAGCTCCTGGCCGAGGGCGCCGACGCGCCGACCGAGGGCTGGGACTTCTCGTGGTTCGAGGGGCGGGCCACCGAGGCGCGGCCGTCGTGGGGGTACGCACGGTCGGCGGGGGAGCGCCTGGCCGGGGCCGAGGCCGTGCTGGACATCCAGACCGGCGGCGGGGAGGTGCTCGACTTCGCGCTGGGCCGGGCGGAGCCGGACCGGCCGCTGCTGGTCGCGGCGACGGAGGGGTGGCCGCCGAACGCGGCCAAGGCCACGGTGCTGCTGCGGCCCCGCGGGGTCGTGGTGGTCGCCGCCCCCGACGACGCACCGCTGCCGTTCGCGGACGAGGCCTTCGACCTCGTGCTCAGCCGGCATCCGGTGCGCCCGCACTGGGAGGAGATCGCCCGGGTGCTGCGGCCCGGCGGGACGTACTTCGCCCAGCACGTGGGTCCCGGCAGCGTTTTCGAGCTGGTCGAGTACTTCCTCGGACCACAGCCGGAGGAGGTGCGCCGCGCCCGCGACCCCGAGCGGGAGCGGGGCGACGCCGAGGCGGCGGGTCTCCAGGTGGCCGGGCTGCGGGCGGAGCGGCTGCGGATGGAGTTCCACGACATCGCCGCGGTCGTCCATTTCCTGCGGAAGGTCGTCTGGATGGTCCCGGGCTTCACCGTCGAGGCGTACGAGCCGCAACTCCGCGCGCTGCACGAGCGGATCGAGAAGCAGGGATCGTTCGTCGCGCACAGCGCCCGGCAGCTGTTCGACGTACGCAAGCCGGAACGCTGACGACGCCCGGCACCGCGTGTCAGGACGTCGGCGGACGGCGGACGGCTGACGGCTGTCCGGTGGGTTCTCTGCCGGAAGTTCGACGGCAGTTCCCCCAGGGTTTCCACATTGTTATCCACCCGGGTTTCACAGGAGCCTCACTGGTCACGTAAGTTCAGACCAAGGTTATTCGCGTGAGCAAAGCTGCGCGGCCGGTACCGCGCAGTGGAGGGGGCTGCGCGGTGCCGTGAGGCCGGGTGATCCTTTCATCGGCGGTGGAGCGGAATCGTCAAGTCCACCATTCACTGACGCCGTAGCCCGTCGGGGGGACTCCGGGGCAACTCGCCGATGAGCCCCAAGATGGCCCAATCCCTGCGAAACTATTCGTATGCGAGCGGATTTACCTGTGATTCCGCTGTGAATCGCACGGGAAACACCCCTGAATCCCCCGTTCCGCGAGCAGCGCGGCGTCGCCGGGCGATTCCGGAGAGTAGTTGTGGCACGCCGATGCACCCACCATCCCTTACGAAGGGTTATGGTGGAAACCCCCCCTCGGGCCGGTCCGTCTCCCCCCCACGGACCGGCCCGTTTTTTCGTCCATCGGGGACTTCGGGGGGAACCGCGCAGGGATCCTAGGGATCCCCCTCCGGGCCCAGGCGGGAACCTCCTCCCGGGCCCCCGAGGGGAACCCCCGGCCCGGGCCCCGGCGGGAAACCCCACCCACGGCCCCGACGGGAAGCCCCACCCACGGCCCCGACGGGGACCTCTCCCGGCAGCCCGGTGAGCCCCCTCCCGGAATATCCAGGCAGCTCCCGGAGACTCCCTGGGGGCCTCCGCGGACTCCCTGCGGACCCCGCGGACACCCGGGGACCCCGGGGGACCTCCCGAAGGAGCCCCCGGGGGCTCGGCGGAATCCGCAAAGGCCCTGGCCCCGCCCCCACCCCTCACCCTCCCGCCCCACCCCCGTCTCTCAGCCCCCACCGCACCCCCCACCGCACCCCCCACCCCGTCCCCCCACAGGCCGCCACCCCCCGCTCCCCCTCAGGGCCGGGCCATGACCAACGCCCGATCAGCGGTAGGCTCAACGGCTCCGGCACCCCGTACCCCGCGCCCACCCCCGCGCCCAACCCCCGGAGGGTCACGTGAACCTGCGCGACAAGCTGCGCGGCCTGCTCGTCAGGCTCTACGCACGCCGGGTGGAAGGCCACCTGGACCACGCTCAGGTGCCCAAGCACATCGGCGTCATCATGGACGGCAACCGCCGCTGGGCGAAGGCGTCCGGCTCCAGTACGGTCCACGGGCACCGGGCCGGTGCCGAGAAGATCGAGGAGTTCCTCGGCTGGTGCAGCGAGACCGACGTCGAGGTCGTCACCCTGTGGCTGCTGTCCACCGACAACTTCGACCGGCCGCAGGAGGAACTCGTCCCCCTGCTCGGCATCATCGAGGACGTCGTCCGCACCCTCGCCGCCGACGGCCGCTGGCGCGTCCACCACGTCGGCACGATGGACCTGCTGCCCGCGCAGATGCAGAGGACACTGAAGGAGGCCCAGGAGGCCACCGCCCACATCGACGGGATAACCGTCAACGTGGCCATCGGCTACGGCGGCCGGCAGGAGATCGCCGACGCCGTGCGCTCCATGCTGCTCGACGCGCACGACAAGGGCGTGTCGATGGAGGACCTCGCCGAGTCCGTCGACATCGACATGATCGGCCGTCACCTCTACACCGGCGCCCAGCCCGACCCCGACCTGGTGATCCGCACCAGCGGTGAACAGCGGCTGTCCGGATTCATGCTCTGGCAGACCGCTCACTCGGAGTACTACTTCTGCGAGGTCTTCTGGCCGGCGTTCCGGAAGGTCGACTTCCTGCGCGCCATGCGCGACTACGCCGCACGTCACCGCCGCTACGGCGGCTGACCGCCCGCTCCGGCCCGTCCCGCCCCGTCGCCACCCGGTGACGGGGCGTCGTCGTTCACCCGGATTCCCGGGGCCGTAACGAGGAGTTCACCGGCGCGCTGTTGGCCACATTTGCATGGCGGCGCATGTTCGAGGGCATAGACCAAGCAGGTCGACACCCGAACCACGGGTGTCGGATCTCAGCGGGCGGCAGGGAGCCGTCCGCCCGGGAGGCCCTTTGCACCAGCCCGACCGTGCGGTCAAGGCACGGAAGCAGCCGCGGAGGGCCGGTTCACGGCCCGCCGCACGCGAGGGCCAGACACCGGTCCAGCATCACTTCGTCGCTCCCCGACCTCATCCGAGGGGGTACGTCCTTCCGTGGTGACCAGCACAAAGCGCCACAAGTCAGACCGGCGCACGTATGTTCTCGACACCAGCGTCCTGCTGGCCGACCCGAACGCCCTGGCCCGCTTCGACGAGCACGAGGTCGTGCTCCCCATCGTGGTGGTCACGGAACTGGAGGCCAAGCGGCACCATCCCGAGCTCGGCTACTTCGCCCGGCAGGCCCTGCGCCTGCTCGACGAGTACCGGGTGAGGCACGGCCGTCTCGACGCCCCCATCCCGATCGGGGACCTCGGCGGCACGATCCGTGTCGAGCTCAACCACTCGGACCCCAGCGTGCTGCCCACCGGCTACCGCCTGGGGGACAACGACTCCCGCATCCTCGCGGTGGCCCGCAACCTGCAGGCCGAGGGGTTCGACGTCACCGTCGTGTCGAAGGACCTGCCGCTGAGGATCAAGGCGTCCTCGGTGGGCCTCCTCGCCGAGGAGTACCGGGCCGAACTCGCCATCACGGAGAACTCCGGCTGGACCGGGATGACCGAACTCACCCTGCCGGGCGAGCAGGTGGACATCCTCTTCGAGGAAGGACACGTGTACGTCCCGGAGGCGGCCGGCCTCCCCGTGCACACCGGTCTGACCATCCAGTCCGAGCGCGGCAAAGCCCTCGGCCGGGTCACCGCCGAGGGCAACGTCCGGCTGGTGCGCGGCGACCGGGAGGCGTTCGGCATCAAGGGCCGCAGCGCCGAGCAGCGCATCGCGCTCGACCTGCTGCTCGACCCGGACGTCGGCATCGTCTCGATGGGCGGCCGGGCCGGCACCGGCAAGTCGGCGCTGGCGCTGTGCGCGGGCCTGGAGGCGGTCCTGGAGCGCCGCCAGCACCAGAAGGTGATGGTCTTCCGGCCGCTGTACGCCGTCGGCGGGCAGGAGCTGGGCTATCTGCCGGGCACCGAGGCGGAGAAGATGAGCCCGTGGGCGCAGGCCGTCTTCGACACCCTCTCGGCGGTCACCAGCCGCGAGGTCATCGAGGAGGTCACCGCGCGCGGGATGCTGGAGGTGCTCCCGCTCACCCACATCCGCGGGCGCTCGCTGCACGACGCGTTCGTGATCGTGGACGAGGCCCAGTCCCTGGAGAAGAACGTCCTGCTGACCGTTCTGTCCCGGATCGGTGCCAACTCGCGGGTGGTCCTCACCCACGACGTGGCGCAGCGGGACAATCTGCGCGTAGGCCGTTATGACGGAGTCGTCGCCGTCGTGGAGAAACTGAAGGGACATCCCCTCTTCGCCCATGTCACGCTGACTCGGTCCGAGAGGTCCCAGATTGCCGCGCTTGTGACCGAAATGCTGGAGGACGGCCACATCTGACCCGCGCTGCCCAGCAGTTGGCGCCGTCCGGCAAAGGCCAAGAGCCTAGCCGGGCGGCGCCTTCGTGCGTGGAGCTTTCCTGAAATCCCAGGGGCCAAACGGGATGTGAGCTTTCACACGCAACACAGAATTGCCACGCGGCGTCCGGTTACGGCAGAGTCTCACTCCTGTCAGGCCCCGCATACGACACAGCTGTACCCCCTGGGCGCATCACCCAGTCGTTGAGCCTCGGAAGCGGTACGGCGCCACCGGAACCACCACCAACTCCATAGAGTTCGTCGTATGCCGCCCGTGCACCACGCGGCGCTCCCCGTGGGGGAGTTGCCCACCGGGCCCGCGCCTCCCGTGACCCCGCAGTTGGGAGGCCAGTGTCAGGGGCACGATTGCGTCCGCCAGGGTCACCGAAGCGGGCGATGCTGGAAGGAAACCGTGTGAGCCGGATTTCGGTCCGGGGATTCGCAGTGGCCTCGGCCACCGCGGTCACCGCTGTCGGAAGCGTCGTCGGCGTTGCGTCGGGCAGCACCGCGCAGACCAACGACGCCGAGGCGACGGCAGCCGACACCACGCTCCTCGCGGACATACCCGCGGGTCAGCAGGCGCAGGTCCAGGCCGCGTCCCTGACGCAGCAGGCCGACGCGCAGGCCATCGCCGCCGACGCGAGCGCCAAGAAGGACGCCGAGGCGGCCGCCCGCAAGGCGGCGGCCGAGACCGCGATCGCGAAGAAGGAAGCCGCCGAGAAGGCGGAGAAGGCGGCCAAGGAGGCCGCCAAGAAGCGCGCCGAGACGAAGGCCGCGGCCAGCCGCGGGACCGACGTCCGCGACTCTTCCAGCTTCCCGACCCAGAGCAGCTACACGGTGGCGCAGATCCAGGCGATGGCGCGCCAGATGGTGGCCGGCGGCCAGTACCAGTGCTTCAGCAACATCGTGGACCACGAGTCCAGCTGGAACTACCGCGCGGTGAACGCCTCCTCCGGCGCCTACGGTCTCTTCCAGGCCCTGCCCGGCTCCAAGATGGCCTCCGCCGGCGCCGACTGGCAGACCAACCCGGCCACGCAGATCAAGTGGGGCCTCAACTACATGAACAGCCGCTACGGCAGCCCGTGCGAGGCCTGGTCTTTCTGGCAGGCCAACCACTGGTACTAGGAGCCGCGCCGGATCCGGTCGGCCCTTCTCCACCTCGCGCAGCCCCTCCCCGTCCTCGGGAGAGGGGCTTTCGCCCTGTACGGTCGTATCCGGACGGCTCCCCGGGGGGAGTGATGGCGAGTACCCGGGGACGCGGGGGGAAGAGGACGGACATGTCGCGAGTGCCAGGGTGGCTCGGCCGGCTGGGAGCCGGTCTCACCGAGATGAGCGAGCGTCTGGACGAGCGCCGTGCCGAGGTGGACAAGGAGCAGGGCGACTCCGCGAAGCCCGCCGCCTCCGCCGGCACCGGACCCGCCGGCCCGCCCGCCGACGGACCCCCGCCCACCCACCGGACCCCGGTGCCGCGCGGCCCCCGCCCCGACCCGGCCCAGGCCGTGCCCTGGGGTGTCCGGGTCGCCGCCGAGGCCGGCTGGCGGGTGCTGGTGCTGGCCGGCACGGTCTGGGTGCTGATGCGGGTCATCAGCGCCGTCCAGCTGGTGGTGTTCGCCTTCGTCATCGCCCTGCTGGTCACCGCGCTGCTCCAGCCGACGGTAGCCCGGCTCACCCGGCGCGGGGTACCGCGCGGACCGGCCACCGCGCTCACCGCCATCTCCGGCTTCGTCGTCATCGGACTGATGGGCTGGTTCGTGACCTGGCAGGTCATGGAGAACATCGACACGCTCTCCAGCCAGATCCAGTCCGGCATCGACGACCTGCGCGACTGGCTGCTGAAGAGTCCCTTTCACGTCACCGACAAGCAGATCAACCAGATCGCCAAGAACCTCCGCGAGGCGATCGGCGCCAACACCGATCAGATCACCTCCGCGGGCCTGGAGGGCGTTCAGGTCATCATCGAGGCGCTCACCGGCATCCTGCTGGTGTTCTTCTCGACGCTGTTCCTGCTCTACGACGGCAAGCGGATCTGGGAGTGGTTCCTGAAGCTGGTGCCGTCTGCGGCCCGCCCGGGCGTGGCCGGGGCCGGCCCCCGCGCGTGGCGCACGCTGACCGCCTACGTCCGCGGCACGGTCCTGGTCGCCCTCATCGACGCCATCTTCATCGGCATCGGCATCTACTTCCTGGACGTGCCGATGGCCGTCCCGCTGGCCGTCTTCATTTTCCTGTTCTCGTTCATCCCGCTGGTCGGCGCCGTCGCCTCCGGGGCGCTGGCGGTGATCGTCGCCCTGGTGACGCAGGGTGTGTTCGCCGCGGTCATGACCCTCGTCGTGGTCCTCGCGGTCCAGCAGATCGAAGGGCACGTCCTGCAGCCGTTCATCCTCGGCCGCGCGGTACGCGTCCACCCGCTCGCGGTCGTGCTGACCGTGGCCGCCGGCGGCATGGTGGCCGGCATCGGCGGCGCGGTGGTGGCCGTACCGCTGGTGGCGGTGACGAACACGGTGGTGGGCTATCTGCGGCAGTACTCGCAGGAGGTCCACGGGCAGGCGTCCGCCGAGGACGCCCCGGACGCCGAGAACGCCGAGAACGCCGAGGACGCGGGGGAGACCGGGGAGGCCGTGGCGGAGGACCCGGGGGAGAACGCGGAGGACCCCGCCCACCAGGGGTGAGCGGGGTCCTCGTCGTACGGCTTACTCAGCCAGCACGGCCTCGGCGTCCAGGGTGACGCCGACGGCCTGCACCACGGAGGCGATCTTGAAGGCCTCCTGGACGGTCTCGCGCTCCACGCCGGCCTTGCGCAGCACCTGCTCGTGCGAGTCCAGGCACATGCCACAGCCGTTGATCGCGGAGACCGCGAACGACCACAGCTCGAAGTCGACCTTCTCCACGCCCGGGTTGCCGATGACGTTCATCCGCAGACCCGCGCGCAGGGTGCCGTACTCGTGGTCGGACAGCAGGTGCCGGGTGCGGTAGAAGACGTTGTTCATCGCCATGATGGCGGCGGCCGACTTGGCGGCCTGGTACGCCTCCGGCGAGAGGTTCGCCTTCGCCTCCGGCTCCAGCTCACGCAGCACGATCGGGGAACGGGAGGCGATCGCGGTCGCCAGCACCGTGCCCCACAGCTGCTGCGCCGGCAGCTCCGAGTTGCCGATGACCGAGCCCAGGTTGAGCTTCAGGTCCTTGGCGTAGTCCGGGATACGGGACTTCAGGGAGTCGAGCGACACGGGTCACTCACCAGCCAGCAGCGCGACCGGGTCGAGGGTGTCCTCGCCCTTGCTCCAGTTGCACGGGCACAGCTCGTCGGTCTGCAGGGCGTCGAGGACCCGCAGGACCTCCTTGGGGTTGCGGCCCACGGAACCGGCGGTGACCATCGTGAACTGGATCTCGTGGTTCGGGTCGACGATGAAGACGGCGCGCTGGGCGTAGCCGTCCTCGCCCTCGATGCCGAGGTCGCGCATCAGCTCGTGCTTCGGGTCCGCCATCATCGGGAACGGCAGGTCGGTCAGGTCCGGGTGGTCCTTGCGCCAGGCGTGGTGCACGAACTCGGAGTCACCGGAGAAGCCGAGGATCTGGGCGTCGCGGTCGGCGAACTCGTCGTTCAGCTTCCCGAACGCGGCGATCTCGGTCGGGCACACGAACGTGAAGTCCTTGGGCCAGGCGAAGACCACGAGCCACTTGCCCTCGTAGGACTTGTGGTTGAGCTGCTCGAACTCCTTGCCCTTCTCCAGCGAGACGCAGGCGGTCAGGTCGAACTCGGGGAACTTGTCACCGACAGTGAGCACACGCTCTCCTTGCAGCGAAGAAAGACCCCTTTTGGGGATCTTTCCCATGGGTTGGACTCTGACGATGTTGGCACAGGGTGCATTGATTAGGGAAATAGCTACACTCGGTCGTGTTGATCGGAGGGAGCTATCAGTGACCATGAGTAACGGCAAGCGGAGGCAGCCGAGCCTGTCGCAGCTGCGTGCCTTCGCCGCCGTGGCCGAGCACCTGCACTTCCGCGACGCGGCGGCGGCCATCGGGATGAGCCAGCCCGCCCTGTCCGGCGCGGTCTCGGCGCTGGAGGAGACCCTCGGCGTGACCCTCCTCGAGCGTACGACCCGCAAGGTGCTGCTCTCGACCGCGGGGGAGCGGCTGGCCGTACGCGCCAAGGCGGTGCTGGACGCGGTCGGCGCGCTGCTGGAGGAGGCCGAGGCGGTGCGGGCGCCCTTCACGGGCGTCCTGCGTCTCGGTGTGATCCCCACCGTCGCGCCGTACCTGTTGCCGGCCGTCCTGCGGCTCGTCCACGAACGCTACCCGCACCTCGACCTCCAGGTGCACGAGGAGCAGACCGCCAGCCTGATCGACGGGCTGAACTCCGGCCGGCTCGACCTGTTGCTGCTGGCCGTGCCGCTCGGCGTGCCCGGCGTGGTGGAACTCCCCCTCTTCGACGAGGACTTCGTGCTCGTCACCCCGCTCGACCACTGGCTCGGCGGCCGGGAGGGCATCCCGCGCGAGGCGCTGAAGGAGCTGAACCTGCTGCTCCTGGACGAGGGGCACTGCCTGCGCGACCAGGCCCTGGACATCTGCCGGGAGGCCGGGCGCGAGGACGCGCCGGTCACCACGACCGCCGCCGGCCTGTCCACCCTGGTCCAGCTGGTGGCCGGCGGCCTCGGCTGCACGCTGCTGCCGCGCACCGCGCTCAAGCTGGAGACCGCCCGCAGCAGCCAGCTGCTCACCGGCTACTTCGCCGACCCCGCCCCCAGCCGCCGCGTCGCCTTCGCGATGCGCTCCGGAGCGGCCCGGGCCGCGGAGTACGAGGAGCTGGCGGGGGCCTTGCGGGACGCGCTGCGCGCGTTGCCGGTGCGGGTCCTGGACCGCTGAGGCCGTCCGCCTCGGGCGGCTCCCTCGGCGGCGGCCCGCGCACGTCGTCCGGCGGGGGCGGCCGGTGCCCGTCCCCGACGCCCCGTCCGGGCGCCGGGCCCGGTGGCCGGCCGGTCAGCCGGGCTGGTTCCGCGGCGGCGGGCCGGTGACGCCGGACCGGGGCACGGCCAGGGCGACGCAGACCACCCGTTCCTCGTCCTCGCAGGGGTCCCAGGTGGCCGGGTCGGCCAGGACGGACGGGACGTCGGCCGCGGGGACCTCGGTCGCGTCCGGGAGGTACGCCCAGCCCTCGGCCCGGGTGAGCCGGACCAGGCCGGACCGGTGCCACTGGGTGATGAGGGAGACGAAGCGCGAGACGTGGCGCCGCCACTCCGCCTCGTCCTCGGTGTCCGCCCGGTCGGCCGGCACGGACCACAGGGGCGAACCCTCGACCGCGTTGACGAACAGACAGTACTCGTCGTCGTCCCAGACCGCCGCCGGCTCCCGTGCCGCAGATCCCATGTGCTTCCTCTTTCCCGTCCCGTGTACAGCCCTGCCTATTCCGTCCGCAGCCCCTCCGGGCGCATCAGCCGTACCAGCGGCGGCAGGCTCAGCAGCGTCACCGTGAGGACGACCGCCGCGCCGGCGCCGGTCAGGGCCAGCACGCTCGGCCAGTCGACGGTCACCGCGGTGTCCGTCATCTTCAGCAGGACCGTGCCCAGGGTCAGGCCCACCGCCATGGCCAGCAGCAGGCCGAGCGCGATCGGCACCGCCGTCTGCCACAGCACCGACAGCCCCAGGGTGCGGCGCCGGGTGCCGAAGGCGACCAGCGAGGACAGCAGCTTGCGCCGTTCGCGCAACTGCTCCAGCTGGGAGACCAGCAGGCTCGCCCCGATCAGCGCCAGGACACAGACCGCGCCGACGAACAGGCCGGTGCGCAGGGAGGTGAACTTCGTGGCCTGCTGGGTCGAGGTCCAGTGCCAGGCGTTGGCGAGGTGGTCCACCCGGGCGGCCGTGGTGCGCACGTGTTCGTCCGCGTCCGGCACCGACAGGTCGAGGCGGACGTAGACCTGGTGGTACAGCGTCGGCCAGGCCTTGGCGGGCAGTGCGGACGGGGTGAGCAGCAGGCCGGAGGTCTGCTGGAGCGCGTCCTTGCGGGCGGTGGCGTGCCGCAGGCCGGCCGGGATCGTCCAGGGGATCTGCCTGCCGGGGTCGCCCCCCGAGTACGTGGGGTCCAGGAAGCCGTGCCGGCCCGGCCGCCTGAAGGCCCGCATGGCGGCGTCGTCGTCCTTGCCGGGCAGGGCGAACACGTCCCCGTCCCGGCAGGACGGCAGGTGGGCCAGCTCGCGCAGCGCGGTGCAGTCACCCACGGTGATCCCCGCGGTGGTCGCCGGGTCGAGCCGCTTGTCGCCGAGTCCTCCGCTGGAGATCGCGACCGACGCCCGGACGCCCTGGGTGCGGGCGAACTCGCGGGCCGCCACCGCCACCCGGGACCGGTCCGACAGGTCGATCTCCATCGAGGCCCGCTGCGGGTCACGACCGGTGTCCTTGGTGTACTGGCCCGACACGCCCGCGAACAGCATCTGCAGCGCGATCGCCCCGGCCACCGCCACCGCGATGCCGTTGACCATGCGGGCCGCCGTGCCGCTGCTCAACTGGAGCCGGCGCACGGCCAGCTGCCAGGAGAGCCCGCCCGCGCCGAGCCGGGCGACGACCGCCTCGACCAGCCAGGGCAGCAGCGCGGTGACGCCGACCAGGAGCAGCAGCACGCCACCGATGACCAGGTACTGGTTGAAGTCGCCGTGGCTGCGGCCGTTGCCGATCATCGGGTACAGCATCCCGAGGCCCGCCAGCGGCAGCAGCAGGCGCCACCACAGGCGCCGCCGGGCCGGCTTGGCCGTCCGGACCACGCCGAGCGGCTCCACCACCACCCCGCGCATCGCGAGCAGCGTCACCAGTACCGCGGCGGCCGGAACCGCCACCGCGACCAGCGCGGCCAGTGCGGGGGAGGGGTCCAGATAGCTCGGGAAGACGCTCTCGCCGAGCACCTCCACCGAGCCCGCCACCTGGCGTCCGATCAGGAAGAAGACCGTACCGACGACCAGTCCGAGCAGTGCCCCGGCCAGCGCCTCGCCGGCGGCGATCCGGCGGGTCATCCTGCTGTCGGAGCCCACCAGGCGCAGCGCGGCCAGCCGGCGGTCGCGCCGCTCGCCGCCGAACCGCACGGCCGCGGCGATGAACACGGCGACCGGGGTCAGCAGGGCGACGAACACCACCAGTGTCATCAGGATGAGCACCGGGTCGGCCCGCTCGGTCGTCGGATGCGGGTCGCCGAACGCGGCCAGCCGCACCACACGCGAGCTGCTCTTGGTCGCCACCAGGGTGTCGGCGCCCGCGTAGTAGGTCAGCTCCCGCGAGCCGACCAGTCCGGCCTCGCCGATCGTGCCGGTGATCCGGTCCGGGATCCGCTCCCGCAGCAGCTTCGCCCCGTCCGAGGCGAGCAGCTCCTTCAGCGCGGGCGAGACCACCATCTCGCCCTTCTTCGGGAAGTGGTCGATGCCGGGCGGCAGCGGCGCCCGCGCGCCCTCGGGCTGGAGCAGCCGGCCCCGGATGTCCTTGCCGTGCCACTCGCTGTCGGCCATGCCGACGAGCACGGTGTGGTCGCTCCGCGGCGGCGTGGACGCGCCGTAGGTGAGGTCCTGCCGTGCCGCGCCCCGCTGGTCCCGCGCCGCCAGCACGTTCGGCAGCGCCGTGGTGAGCAGCAGCAGCGTCACGCCCAGGCCGACGCCGACCGCCGTGAGCACCATCCGGACCCAGCCCTCGCGCCCGCCGGTGAAGGCGAACCGGATGCCGAGGGCGAGGTCCCGGGACCACTGTCTGATCTTCATATGGCCCGCTCCATGTCGCGGGACCTGCCGTCGCGTACGACGATCTCCCGGTCGGAGTAGGCGGCCACCCGGGCCTCGTGGGTGACGAGGACGACGGCGGCGTTGGTGGAGCGGGCCGCGTCGGTCAGCAGCTCCATCACGCGTTCGCCGTTGAGGGAGTCGAGCGCGCCGGTCGGCTCGTCGGCGAACACCACCCGGGGTTCGGTGACCAGCGCCCGCGCCACGGCGACCCGCTGGCCCTGGCCGCCGGAGACCTCGCCGGGCCGCTTGCCCTTGAGGTCGTCCACCTCCAGCCGCTCCATCCAGGCCAGCGCGGCGCGCTCGGCCTCCTTGCGGGGGCGGCCGTTCAGCCGGAGCGGCAGCGCCACGTTCTCCACGCAGGTCAGCTCCGGGACCAGCTGGCCGAACTGGAACACGAAGCCGAACTCGCTGCGGCGCAGCGCGCTGCGCTCGGTGTCGCTCATGCCGGCCAGTTCCCGGCCGGCGTAGGTGATGGAGCCGGAGTCGGGCGGCACGATGCCGGCGAGGCAGTGCAGCAGCGTCGACTTGCCGGAGCCGGAGGGGCCCATCACGGCGACGACCTCGCCGGGGTGGATGGAGAACTCGGCGCCGTCGAGCGCGACCGTGGGGCCGTAGGACTTGCGCAGGTTCTCGGCGGCGAGCAGGGAGCCGGGGGGAGGGGTCATCGGGCCACCGCCTCACGGAGCTTGTCGAGGCGTGCGGCGGTCAGCTCCAGCCAGCGCAGGTCCGCCTCCAGGTGGAACAGGGCGTGGTCGCAGATCAGCTGGTCCGCGAGGTCGCCCTTGCGCTTGCGGTCGGTCAGGATCCGCATGCTGCGCAGGTGTTCGGCGCGCTGCGTGTCGAGGATGTCGGACGCGTCCCGATGGGTGAGGAGCGCGAGGACGACCTTGGTGTACAGGGTCGACTGGAGGTACTCCTCCGGCTTCTCCGGGGTGGCGAGCCAGCGCTCGACGTCGGTGACGCCGGCGTCGGTGATCGCGTACCGCTTGCGTTCGGGGCCGCCGCCCGCCTCGATCCCGTCGACTTCCACGAGGCCGTGCTTCAGCAGCCGGGACATCGTGGAGTAGACCTGGCCGTAGTGCAGCGGCCGGTCGTGACCGAACTTCTCGTCGAAGGCCCGCTTGAGGTCGTAGCCGTGGCGCGGGCCGGACTCCAGGAGCCCTAGGAGGGTGTGACCGATGGACATGGCAGCACTCTACACACGGTGTATACGCACGATGTATACGCGGAGTGTGCAGAGCATGGCCGCCGGTAGGGCCCCGCAGGTGGGGGCCGATTGTCACGGTTCTGGCACAGGCGGTGGGGGCGGGCCCGGCGGGCGTCCCCGCCGCGGCAGCGGCCCCGTGTCCCCCGGCAGGCGGCCCGCCTCCGCCAGCGCCCTGCGCAGCAGGAACTCGATCTGGGCGTTGGCCGAGCGCAGCTCGTCCCCGGCCCAGCGGGCCAGTGCCTCGTACACCGCCGGGTCCAGCCGCAGCAGCACCTGTTTGCGCTGCTGCGGCCGGCGCTTCGGGGTCTCCGAAGGGTCGGTCACTGGTAGAGGGTCCCGGTGTTGAGGACCGGCTGCGGGGCGCGGTCCCCGCACAGCACCACCATCAGGTTCGACACCATCGCCGCCTTCCGTTCCTCGTCCAGCTCCACGATGTCCGCTTCCGCGATCCGGGCCAGCGCCGCCTCGACCATCCCGACGGCACCGTCCACGATCTGCCGCCGGGCCGCGACGACCGCCCCCGCCTGCTGCCGCTGGAGCATCGCCGAGGCGATCTCGGGAGCGTACGCGAGGTGCGTGAAGCGCGACTCGACGATCTGCACACCGGCCGCCTCGACCCGCACCTGGAGTTCCGTGGCCAGCTTCTCGGTGATCTCCTCGGCGTTGCCGCGCAGCGAGAGGCCGTCCTCCTCGTGGGCGTCGTAGGGGTACTCGATCGCGATGTGCCGTACGGCCGTCTCGGTCTGCGTGGCGACGAACTCGGCGAAGTCGTCCACCTCGAAGGTGGCCTGCGCGGTGTCCCGGACCTTCCAGACGACGACCGCGGCCAGCTCGATCGGGTTGCCGTAGGCGTCGTTGACCTTCAGGACGGCGGTCTCGTGGTTGCGCACCCGGGTGGAGATCCTGGTCCGCGAGGTGAAGGGGTTCACCCAGCGCAGGCCGTCCTGCCGGATCGTGCCCCGGTAGCGGCCGAAGAGCTGGACGACCCGGGCCTCGCCGGGCGCGACCGTGTTCAGGCCGCGCAGGGAGACCAGGGACGCGAGCAGGACGACGACACCGGCGGCGACGAGTCCGCCCTCGGCGCCGGGCGAGTGGGTCGCCCCGGAGGTCCCGAACAGCACGACCGAGGCGCCGAGCCCGATCAGGCCGAGCAGCAGGGCGAGTCCGCCGCCGATGCTGTGGGCGGTGAACTCGCGCACGCGCGGAGCAGGCATCTCGGGTATGTCGGACATGGGTGTTCCCCCCGTTCTCGTGGCGCCCGGCGGACGCCTGGTGGAAGCATAGCGCGATCCTAGCTAAGTGATATCACTTTTTCTGGTCGAGCAACCCTGCGCCGGTGATTGCCGTCGGTTCCGGTGGGGTGGGTGCTGATTGTCACGTCCGTAAAAGAACGGATCGGGCGCCCTTTGTCATATAGAGGGGTGTTAGCTTTCGGAGCTGACCCCGAGACGGAAGCGAGCGTAGGGACCGATGGGACGAGCGGAAGAGAGACGAGCGCGACAGCGCGGTGGCCGCCGCGCGGCGCCCAAGCGCCGCCGCCCCGAACCCGCGGCCGGCGGCACGTCCGCACCCGCGGCGGGCGGCAAGCCCAAGAGCCTCATACGCCGGATGTTCACGTGGAAGAAGATCCTCGGGACCTTCTTCGGGGTGTGCCTGCTGGGCATCCTGGGCTTCATCGGCCTGTACCTCTACGTGGACGTCCCCCAGGGCAACGCCGCCGCCCAGCAGCAGAGCAACGTCTACAAGTTCAGCGACGGAACGATTCTGGCCCGCAACGGCAAGGTCAACCGCGAGATCGTCGACCTGTCCAAGGTCCCCCGCAAGGTCCAGCTGACCTTCGTCGCCGCCGAGAACAAGAGCTTCTACCACGACTCCGGCGTCGACTTCCGCGGCACCGCCCGCGGCCTGATCAACACGGCGCTCGGCCGCGGCAAGCAGGGCGGCTCCACGATCACCCAGCAGTACGTCAAGAACTTCTACCTCAACCAGGACCAGACCGTCACGCGCAAGCTGAAGGAACTGGTCATCTCGCTGAAGGTGGACCGCGAGAAGTCCAAGGACGACATCCTCGCCGGCTACATCAACACCAGCTACTACGGCCGCAACGCCTACGGCATCCAGGCCGCCGCCCAGGCCTACTACCACGTCGACGCCGAGGACCTCAGCGTCGCGCAGGGCGCCTACCTCGCCGCGCTGCTCCAGGCACCGAGCCAGTACGACTGGGCGGTGGCGAGCAAGACCGGCAAGCACCTGGTCAGGCAGCGCTGGAACTACGTCCTGGACAACATGGTCGAGGAAGGGTGGCTCCCCAAGTCCAAGCGCGACGCCCTGCACTTCCCCTACCCCAAGGAGCCCAAGGGCGCCCCCGGCCTCGGCGGGCAGAAGGGCTACCTGGTCGAACTCGCCAACCAGCAGCTGGAGCAGCGGCTCATGGCGCAGGAGGGCCTGACCCAGTCCCAGGCGGAGAACGCCGTGGTCGACAAGGGCTGGACCATCACCCTGAACATCGACCGGAAGAAACAGGCCGCGCTGGAGAAGACCGTCAAGGCCCAGCTCACCAGCAAGCTCGACGCGAAGAAGCGCAAGGTCGACGGCGACATCCAGGCCGGCGCCGTCTCCGTCGACCCCCGGACGGGCAAGGTCGTCGCGCTGTACGGCGGCCAGGACTACTACCGCCACTACTTCGACAACGCCACCCGCCGGGACTACCAGCCCGCCTCCACCTTCAAGCCGGTGATCCTCGCCGCCGCGCTGGAGCAGAACGCCACCACGCAGGACGGCAAGCCCATCACGGCGAGCACCCTCTACGACGGCACCAGCCGCCGCCCGGTCGTCGACCACGGCGCCAAGGTCGGCTTCGCCCCGCCGAACGAGGACGACGCCAACTACGACGACATCACCGTCCAGGAGGCCATGAACAAGTCCGTCAACTCCGTCTTCGCGCAGATGGGCGTGGACGTCGGGATGAGCAAGGTCATGAGCACGGCGAACCAGCTCGGCATGGACACCAAGGGCATGCAGGCCGTGCCCGCCCAGACCCTCGGCTCCATGGGCGCCAGCCCCCTGGAGATGGCCGGGATCTACGCCACCTTCGCCAACCACGGCTACAAGGTCACCCCGACCATCCTGAAGTCGGCCGAGAACAAGGGCCGCTCGGTGGAGGTGCCGAACCCGGTCGGCGGCTCGGTGATCAGCCGTACCGCCGCCGACACGGTCACCTCCGTGCTCACCGGCGTGGTGGACGACGGCACGGCCAGTGAGTCCGTGGCGAGGAACCCGCTGCGCGGCGGCCAGCAGGTGGCGGGCAAGACCGGTACCTCCGACGAGAACAAGTCGGCCTGGTTCACCGGCTACACGCCGACCCTCGTCACCTCCGTCGGCCTGTTCGGCGAGGACCCGAAGACCAAGGCCCACGTGTCCATGAAGGGCGCCACCGGCCTGCTCCCGCCGCCCGGCCGGATCAACGGCGGCGGCTACCCGGCGAAGATCTGGGCCGCGTACACCTTCGGCGTCACCCACAAGGCCGCGTTCGACCTGAACACCACGCAGGGCGCGGCCGTCGAGCCGACCGAGACGCCGACGTTCACGCACACCCCGACCCAGACGCCGTCGCAGACGCCGAGCAGCAGTGCGCCGCCCACGTCGCAGTCCCCGTCCCAGACGCCGTCCCAGACCCCGTCGCAGACGCCCTCGCAGACCCCGTCCCAGACGCCGTCCCGCACGCCCACCACCGGAACGCCGACGGCGCCCACCACGGAGGACCCGCTCGACCCCGAGGGCGACCTCACCCCGTAGGCGCAGAGCGGAAAGGGCGCCCGGAGCCAGTGCTCCGGGCGCCCTTCGCGTCACCGGGGGACGTCAGCCCCGGTTCAGCTCGAACCACACCACCTTGCCGGTGCTCAGCCGGGTCGCGCCCCAGCGCCGGGCCAGCTTGTTGACCAGGTACAGGCCGCGCCCGCCCTCGTCCGTGGCCCGCGCCTGCCGCAGCCGCGGCAGCTGCGGCACGTCGTCGCCGACCTCGCAGCGCAGCACGTCGGTCCGCAGCAGCCGCAGCGTCACCGGCCGGGACGCGTACCGCACGGCGTTCGTCACGACCTCGCTGACCAGCAACTCCACCGAGTCCGTCAGCTCCTCCAGGTCCCAGCGGGCGAGCGCCTGCCGGGCCATCCGGCGGGCCTGGCCCGGGGCGGAGTCCTCCGGCTCCAGCGTCCAGTAGGCGACATCGCTCGGCGCGATCCCGTCGAACCGGGCGGCGAGCAGCGCGATGTCGTCGTCCCGGTCCCCCGGGCCGAGCATGTCCAGCACCTCGTCGCACAGCGCTTCCAGCGGCGGCGGATGGTCCGGGCCGGTCAGCTGCGCGGTCGCGGCCAGCTTCTCCCGCAGCTGCTCTATACCGGTCCACACGTCCCGCAGCCGCGACTCCACCAGACCGTCGGTGTACAGCAGCAGGGTGCCCCCGGCGGGCGCGTCCAGCTCGACCGCCTCGAAGTCGACCCCGCCGACGCCGATCGGCGCGCCCGGCGGCACCCGCAGCACCTCGGCCCGGCCGCCCAGGTGCAGCAGCACGGGCGGCGGATGGCCGGCGTTGGCGATCGTGATGCGGTGCGTCACCGGGTCGTACACCGCGTACAGGCAGGTCGCCATGCGGTCCGTGCCCAGGCGCTGGGCCTGCTCGTCCAGGTGGTGCAGCACCTCCTGCGGCGGCAGGTCGAGGCCGGCCAGCGTCTGGGCCGTCGTCCGCAGCTGGCCCATGATGGCCGCCGAGGTCATCGAGTGGCCCATCACGTCGCCGACGACCAGCGCGACCCGGCTGCCGGGCAGCGGGATCGCGTCGTACCAGTCGCCGCCGACCCGCGCGGTCTCCGCCGCCGGCAGGTAGCGGGAGGCCAGCCGGACGCCGGTCGGGCGGGGCAGGGTCTCGGGCAGCATGGTGCGCTGCAGCTCGTCGGCGATGTACGCCTCCCGGCCGTACAGCACCGCCTTGTCGATGCCGAGCGCGCTGTGCGTGGCCAGCTGCGCGGCGACCAGCAGATCGTCCCCGTCGAACGCGAGCCGGTCCGGGCGGCGCAGGAACAGGGCCGCACCGATCACCCGGCGCCGCCCGCGCAGCGGCGCCAGGATCGCCCGCTGCCCGCCGGGTACGACCGCCTCACCGCCCTCGCCGAGCAGCTCCGGCAGCGCGGCGCGGGCGGCGGGCGCGTCGGCGAACACCGGCCGCACCCCGCGCAGCACCTCGTTCAGCGCTCCGCCCGGCCGCACCTCGCACAGCTCGGTGGTGAGCGACGACAGGTCCGACAGCACGGACGGCTCCGGTTCCGGTTCGAACGCCGGCGGCAGCAGGACGCCGTCGGTGTCCCGCTCCTGGGGGATCCGGTCGGTGCGGCGCAGCCGCAGCACCACCGGCCCGCTCGGCCGCTCGTCGCCGACCGGCAGCGGCTCGCGCAGGTACACCAGGATCGCGTCGGAGAACGTCGGCACGGTGGCCCGGCACAGCCCCATCACGATCTCGTCCAGGTCGAGCCCGCGGGCGATCCGCCGGGTGGCCGCGCCCACGAACCTCAGCCGGTCCCCGTCACGTCGCATGGGCATCGGCCGCCCGGGCGGCAGACCCCGCCCGGTACGGCGCTCCGGACCGCCCGGCGTCCGCTCCTGGTCGGCGCCGGGCTGGGCCGGGATGGCCTCCGGCGCGGGGCGCGGGCGGTGGGCGCCGGGTTCGGCGGCGGAGGGCTGGGAGTGCTCGGGGCCGTTGACGGGTAGCTCCTTCCCGTTGCCGTCCGTTCCCTTGCCGCAGGACGTGGCCGTGCCGGCGCCGGAGGACGGTCCGTCGGCCCGGGCCTGCGCGGGTAAGCCGGAGGTGCCGAGCTGTTGCGCGGCCTGTTTCTGGGTACGCAGGAGCGCCCCGCGGGCCTCCGCGGGGTCCACGCCCGACTGCGGGCGTTCGAAGGAGGTGGGCTGCTCCGTCACGCGTGTCGCATCCATCCGTCCGGGGCTGAGCGCCGGGTACGCCGGGCGCCCAGTTGGTCCCGCCGACATGCCGATACCCGCAATACGTGCCCCGGGAACGGAATTCCCGCGGGGTCGGCCTTCGTGGTCGTGCCCTGGTACCCCTCGTTCACGTCCTGCCGCCCCTCGATGACGATCGGTCAAGCCCGGCGCATGCCCCGGAAGTTGCCTTGGTGTGCCCTTGCGGAGGACGATCCTACGTTTCTTGCCCTGGGGCACATCAAGGGTCTCATGAGGACATGTGCGCGGGGGTGCGGTCCCAGTCCTCGGGGAGAGAAGGTACCGCCCAGGACGGGTCCGGGCGCCAGTGCGGCCAGCCGTCCGCGAACGGGGCACCCCACTCCCGGATCACCTCCACCGCCTCCCGGCCGGCCGCCCGCACCCGCTCGGCGGTCGCCGCGTCCATCAGCCCGTCCCGCTGGGCCTGCGCGAACTCGTCCTCGTCCCGCCAGTGCCAACTGCGGTCCGGATGCACCGAGATGTCCAGGAAGTGGTCCACGGAGTCCACCCCGCCCGACCAACGGACCAGCGGCTGCTCCAGGTTGACGTACCAGTTCTTGAACCGCCATCCCGGCTCCCAGAACAGCCACACCGACCAGGGCCGGCCGGGCTGGGCCACCTTCAGCACACCGGTGCCGAACCAGCGGTCCCGCTGGACCGTACGCGGCTTGGTGTAACGGGACTCCAGCGGCTCCAGGTGCACGGGCGTCCCGTCGGCCAGCACCGGCTTCACGCACTCGGTGCCGGGGGCGAGCCACACCGCCAGCAGCTCCGCGTCGTCGCGTACGACGGTGACGGGCCGGGCGATGTGGACGTGTTCGCCGCCGTTCTCCCGGTAGCGCCACAGGATCTGCGTGCCCGGGGTCCAGTACGCCACCGGCCCCGCCGTCACTCGTGTCATCGCTCCGTCGTCCGTCATGCACAGATATTAGGTGCCGCGGGCATACGACGCTGCGGTGCACGTCACGGTGGTCCGGCGGTGGCCGGAAAGGTTCGCCGCCGGTTACGGGCGTGTCATCCGCAGGACATCCAGCGCCTCGTCGAGCTGCTCCAGCGTCAGGTCGCCGCGCTCCACGTACCCGCTCTCCAGGACGACTTCACGGATCGTCTTCCGCTCGGCGAGGGACTTCTTGGCCACCTTCGCGGCCTCCTCGTACCCGATGTACTTGTTCAGCGGGGTCACCACGGACGGGGACGACTCGGCGTACTCGCGGGCGCGTTCCCGGTCGGCGGTGATGCCGTCGATCGTCCGGTCGGCCAGCAGCCGCGAGGCGCCCGCGAGCAACCGCACCGACTCCAGCACGTTCTTGGCGATGACCGGGAGCATGACGTTCAGTTCGAAGTTGCCGGCCGCACCGGCGGTGGTGATGGTCGCGTCGTTGCCGATGACCTGGGCGGCGACCATCAGCACGGCCTCCGGGACCACCGGGTTGACCTTGCCCGGCATGATCGAGGAGCCGGGCTGCAGGTCGGGCAGCCGGATCTCGGCGAGGCCGGTGCGCGGCCCGGAGGACATCCAGCGCAGATCGTTGGCGATCTTCGTCAGGCCGACCGCGATGGTCCGCAGCTGCCCGCTGGTCTCCACGATGCCGTCCCGGGCGCCCTGCGCCTCGAAGTGGTCGCGGGCCTCGGTCAGCGGCAGCCCGGTGGCCCGGGCGACCTCCTCGATGACGGCGGCGGAGAACCCGGGCGGTGTGTTGATGCCGGTGCCCACCGCGGTGCCGCCCAGCGGCAGCTCGGCGAGCCGCGGAAGGGAGGCCTTCAGCCGCTCTACCCCGTACCGCACCTGGGCCGCGTACCCCCCGAACTCCTGCCCCAGCGTCACCGGGGTGGCGTCCATCAGATGGGTCCGCCCCGACTTCACCACGTCCGCGAACTCCTCGGACTTGCGCTCCAGGGCGGCGGCGAGGTGCTCCAGGGCCGGGATCAGGTCGTGGGTGACGGCCCCGGTGGCTGCGATGTGGATCGAGGACGGGAAGACGTCGTTGGAGGACTGCGAGGCGTTGACGTGGTCGTTGGGGTGCACGTCCCGGCCCAGCCGCTCGGTGGCGAGGGTGGCGATGACCTCGTTGGTGTTCATGTTGGACGAGGTGCCGGAACCCGTCTGGAACACGTCCACCGGGAAGTGGTCGTCCCACTTGCCCGCGGCGACCTCGCCGGCGGCCTCCTGGATCGCCTCCGCGACGTCCTTGTCCAGCACGCCCAGCCCGGCGTTGACCTTCGCCGCCGCCGCCTTGATCCGGGCCAGTGCCTCGATGTGGGCCCGCTCGATGCGCTGCCCGGAGATCGGGAAGTTCTCCACCGCGCGCTGCGTCTGCGCCCGCCACTTGGCGTGGGCCGGGACCCGGACCTCGCCCATCGAGTCGTGTTCGATGCGGTATTCGCTCATGCCGGGTACAGCGATCCGCGCGCCGGGGATGTTCCGCACGCCGGACCGTACGGGTGGGGGCGGGGCCGTACGGGTGCGGGCCGGGGCCGTACGGGCGGAGGCGGGGCCCCCACGGGTGCGGGCCGGCCGCCCGGCTGCTGCATCGGCATGACCGCGTCACCGGGTCGGGGGAGTGCGTCCCCGGCCGCCGCGCCGGGCGCCCGGGACCGGGGTGACGATCGGCTCAAGGTGACGTGGCGACTCCCGGCCGTCACCACAGCTGGCAGGAGGACAACCGATGAACCCCACTCTCAAGCGCCTGCTCGGCGTCGGCGCGGCCGCGGCCACGGGCGCCGCGGCCCTGCTCGGCACCGGCGCCGGCGCGGCCGACGCCGCCGGCCGCGCGCATCACGCGTCCTGCGAACGCTCCGTACGGGCCGTGTGGACCGGCGGCGACCCCAGCCGCAACATGACCGCCCACGGCTGCGACCTGCCGGACGACGGGCGGCGCTGGTACACCGTCGAGGTCGACACCCTCGTGGAGCCCCACTACCGGACGGACTACCTGGACGGAGGCGTCGACCGGACCGAGACCACGCATGACAGGACCATCAGGTGCATGGGCTACCTCTCCGACGGCGACACCGTGGACTGGTTCGGCTGCGTCCCTCACTGACCGTTACCGATCGCTGCCGACCGCTGCTGACCGCCCTCCGGGGCGGGGTCCGCGCGACGGACCCCGCCCGGCCGGTCAGGCCAGCCCGGGACCGCGCACCGGGATGGTGGTGAACGTCGGCTGCGGGGCCGGGTCCTGGAAGAAGTCGTTGCCCTTGTCGTCCACCACGACGAACGCGGGGAAGTCCTCGACCTCGATCTTCCAGACCGCCTCCATGCCCAGCTCCTCGTACTCCAGGACCTCCACCTTCTTGATGCAGTCCTGGGCGAGCCGGGCGGCCGGACCGCCGATGGAGCCGAGGTAGAAGCCGCCGTGGGCGTGGCACGCGTCGGTGACCTGCTTGCTGCGGTTGCCCTTGGCGAGCATCACCTTGGAGCCGCCCGCCGCCTGGAACTGCTCCACGTAGGAGTCCATGCGGCCGGCCGTGGTCGGGCCGAAGGAACCGGAGGCGTACCCCTCAGGGGTCTTCGCCGGACCGGCGTAGTACACCGGGTGGTCCTTCAGGTACTGCGGCATCTCCTCGCCCGCGTCCAGCCGTTCCTTGATCTTGGCGTGCGCGATGTCGCGGGCCACGACCAGCGGACCGGTCAGCGACAGCCGCGTCTTGACCGGGTACTTGGTCAGCTCGGCGAGGATCGTGTCCATCGGCTGGTTGAGGTCGATCCTGACGACGTCGCCGGCCTCGTCGAGGTGCTCGTCCGTCGTCTCCGGCAGGAACCGCGCCGGGTCGGTCTCCAGCTGCTCCAGGAAGACGCCCTCGGCGGTGATCTTCGCGACGGCCTGGCGGTCGGCCGAGCAGGACACGGCGATGGCGACCGGGCAGGACGCGCCGTGCCGCGGCAGCCGGACCACGCGGACGTCGTGGCAGAAGTACTTGCCGCCGAACTGCGCGCCGATGCCGATCTTCTGGGTCAGCTCGAAGACCTTCTCCTCCAGCTCCTTGTCCCGGAAGCCGTGCCCGAGCGGCGAGCCCTCGGTCGGGGCGTTGTCCAGGTAGTGCGCGGAGGCGTACTTCGCGGTCTTGAGGGCGTACTCGGCGCTCGTGCCGCCGACGACGATCGCCAGGTGGTACGGCGGGCAGGCGGCCGTACCGAGCGAACGGATCTTCTCCTCCAGGAACTTCATCATGGAGGCCTCGTTCAGGACGGCCTTGGTCTCCTGGTACAGGAAGGACTTGTTGGCCGAGCCGCCGCCCTTCGCCATGAACAGGAACTTGTAGGCGCCGCCGTCGGTGGCGTACAGCTCGATCTGCGCGGGCAGGTTGGAGCCGGTGTTCCTCTCCTCCCACATGGTGAGCGGAGCCATCTGCGAGTAGCGCAGGTTCAGCCTGGTGTAGGCATCGTGGATGCCGTGGGAGAGGTGCTTCTCGTCCTCGCCGGCCGTGAGCACGTTCTGGCCGCGCTTGCCCATGACGATCGCCGTGCCGGTGTCCTGGCACATCGGCAGCACGCCCGCGGCCGCGATGTTGGCGTTCTTCAGCAGGTCCAGCGCGACGAACTTGTCGTTGCCCGACGCCTCGGGGTCGTCGATGATGCGGCGCAGCTGCGCGAGGTGGGCCGGGCGCAGGTAGTGCTGGATGTCGTGGATGGCCTCCTCGGCCAGCTTGCGCAGCGCTTCCGGCTCGACCTTGAGGAACGTCCGTCCGCCAGGCCCCTCGACCGTGGAGACGCCCTCGGAGGTCACCAGCCGGTACGGGGTGGTGTCCTCGCCCTGGGGGAGCAGATCGGTGTAAACGAACGCTGGGCGGGTTGGGGGGGGACTACTCGGCATCTCAGCCCATTCCTCACTCTGACGGACGGCGGCCCGCCGACGCTGGCGGGCCCGTCCAGCCTAGAACCTGCCGCCGACGGCGAACCTGTGAGGTAAGGCTCAGTCGGGGGTGTCGCGATCTATCGTGTGTGGGTACGCTGCCGAGGTGGACCTTCACAAGCAGAGCGCACCCACGCCGCCGGCCGAACTGCGGGCCTCCGACGCCGACCGTGACCGGATCGCCGACATCCTCCGCGAGGCCCTCGCCGAGGGCCGGCTGACCGCCGAGGAGCACGCCGAGCGCGTGGCCGGGGCGCTGGCCGCCAAGACGGTGGGGGAGCTGGAGGTCCTCATCCGCGACCTGCCCGCCGCCCACCGGGGCCCGGCCGCCCCCGCCTACACGCCCGTCCCGCCCCGCCCCACGCCGGGCGCGGTCCCGGCGGAGGCGGACGCCAACGTGGTGGCGGTGTTCAGCAGCGCCGTGCGCCGGGGCCGCTGGCGGGCCGGGCGCCGGCTGCACGCGTACGCGGTCTTCGGCAGTGTCGAGATCGACCTCAGCGAGGCGATCTTCGAATACCGGCAGGTGGTCATCAAGGCGGTCTCCGTCTTCGGCGACGTCCAGATCCGCGTCCCGGAGAACATCTCGCTGCGCGGCACCGGCGGCGGGGTGCTCGGCAACTTCGAGGTGAGCCCGCTGGACTCGGTCGACGGCGACGCGCCGGTGGTCTACGTCGACGGCTGGGCCGTCCTCGGCAACGTGGAGGCGCGGCCCAAGCGGGGCAGGCGCGTGGCGGACATCCTGGACCGGGTCCAGGACAAGGTCGACCGCAAGCTCCGCAGACACCTGGGGCACTGACGGCGCCGACCGCGCCGGCGGCCGGGGGCGTGAAGGGGGCGCCGCGCGCCGGAGGCCGGGAACTCTGTGCATAGGCCCGCGCACAGCGGGTAGGCCTTGCTGCATCGTCTCTCGCTCGCGAAGCCGTCGTCAGGAGTAGACCGTGCTGCAACCGCCGCGTTCGTCCCTGCAGGTCGCTGCCGTTCCGGCCCAGCGGGTGCCGGCGCGAGACAGGGACCAAGACGCCCCCTGGCACACCGAGGCGGTGTGCCGGCGCGACGAGGCCGGCCTGTTCTTCGCCCCGTCGAAGGAACCGACCGCCGCCCGGCTCTCCCGTGAGGAGGCGGCGAAGCGTGTCTGCGCCCGCTGCCCGGTCATGGTCGAGTGCCGCGAACACGCCCTGCTGCAGCCCGAGCCCTACGGCGTCTGGGGCGGCCTCACCGCGGCCGAACGCCGGGTGGTCCTGGCGAGGCGCCGTCGCAGGGACCTCGAACTGAAGAAGGCGGCACGGGCGGCGGCGGACCGCATGGCGGGCTGAACCACGTGACGAAGAAGCGCCCTCTCCGCACAGAGGGCGCTTCCCCACGTGGGGGCGCGGGGGCCGTGTTCCAGGGGCCCCCTCCCCACGGACGCTACTTGGCCCGGTCGAAGTCGATCGCGCTGTAGGCCCGCAGCTTGCTGAGCCGGTGCTCGGAGAAGATCTTCCGGACCGTCCCCGACTTGGAGCGCATCACGATCGACTCGGTGAGCGCGGTCTCGGACCGGTACCGGACGCCCCGCAGCAGTTCGCCGTCGGTGATGCCGGTCGCGACGAAGAACACGTTCTCCCCGGAGACCAGGTCGTCCGTCGTGAGCACCCGGTCCAGATCGTGCCCGGCGTCGATGGCCCGCTGCCGCTCCGCGTCGTCCTTGGGCCACAGCTTGCCCTGGATGGTTCCGCCCAGGCACTTCACCGCGCAGGCCGAGATGATGCCCTCCGGCGTGCCGCCGATGCCGAGCAGCAGGTCGACGCCGGTGCCCTCGCGCAGCGCGTACACCGAGCCGGCCACGTCGCCGTCGGAGATCAGCTTGATGCGCGCGCCGGCCTCCCGGACCTCCCGGATCAGGCCCTCGTGCCGCGGGCGGTCCAGGATGACGACGGTGACGTCCTCCGGCGAGGACCTCTTGGCCTTGGCGATCCGGCGGATGTTCACCGCCACCGGCGCGTTGATGTCGACGAAGTCCGCCGCCTCGGGGCCGGTGACCAGCTTGTCCATGTAGAACACCGCGGACGGGTCGAACATCGCGCCGCGCTCGGCGGCGGCGAGGACGGCGATCGCGTTCGGCATGCCCTTGGCGGTCAGCGTGGTGCCGTCGATCGGGTCGACGGCGATGTCCACCTCCGGACCGGTGCCGTCGCCCACGTGCTCCCCGTTGAAGAGCATCGGGGCCTCGTCCTTCTCGCCCTCGCCGATGACGACCACGCCGTTCATCGACACGGTGGAGACGAGGGTCCGCATGGCGCGCACCGCGGCACCGTCGGCGCCGTTCTTGTCACCGCGCCCCACCCAGCGGCCCGCGGCCATCGCGGCGGCTTCGGTCACCCGGACGAGTTCCAGGGCGAGGTTGCGGTCGGGAGCTTCGGAGGGAACGTCAAGCTCGGACGGCAGGTGATGATTTTCGGTCATCGGAGCGCACCTTTCTGATACGACGACGGCCGGATGAGGGTATTGGACCCTGACTCTATCGTCGGGCAGACAAAATGAGCAGGGGACCCCACGGATGAGCGCATGGGGCACCTGCGACGATAGGGGGCGTGGCAGGTTCGAACGGCAAGCAGAAGACGGCCCGGGACATGGTGATCTCCCTGGCCCTGATCGGCATCGCGGCGTTGGTCGTCTACTTCCTCGCCATCCCGCACGACGATCACTCTCCCGACCTCAAGCGGGTCGACTACCGGGTCGAGCTGCTCACGGCCCGCCGCGCGGCGAGCTACCCGGTGGCTGCGCCGGAGGGCCTGCCGAGTACCTGGAAGGCGACCTCCGTACGCTTCCAGGGCGAGAATTCCGACCGCTGGCACCTCGGCTTCCAGACCCCGGACGGCCAGTACGTGCAGGTCGAGCAGTCCACGCAGAAGCCCTCCGACTTCATCGACCAGGCCAGCCAGGGCGGCTCGGCGACGAAGCGGACCGAGACGATCGACGGCCGCACCTGGACCCGCTGGACCGGCGGCCGGTACGACGCCCTGGTCCTCGACGGCACGCCCGGCTCCACGACGGTGGTCGCCGGCACCGGCTCCTTCGAGGAGCTGCGGACGTTGGCGGCGGCGCTGAAGATGCAGTGAGTCCCGTGGTGAGCCTCGGCCGAGGTGCACCGCCTGCGACCGCGGGGGGGGGGGGAAAGGGGGGGGGGGGGGGGGGGGTGGGGTTTGGGGGGGGGGGGGGGGGGGGGGGGGAGGGGGGGGTGGGGGGGGGGGTTGGGGGGGGGGTGAGTAGGTGGAAAGGTGGGTAAG
>NZ_JBVHWQ010000004.1:6190-111691 GCF_055564315.1 Streptomyces sp. NPDC029151 | reverse complement strand
CCGCTCTGCCGTGGAAGGCGGCGCAGGTCCCCACCCTCCACCCCCCCCCCCCCCTCCCCCCCCCCCCCCCCACCCCCCCGCCCCCCCCTCCCCCCCCCCCCCCCCCCCCCCCCGCGGTCGGGCTGCTCAGACGGTCGTGACGACGTCCTCGTACGCCAGGCGCGGGGAGCGCGGGAACCAGGCGTCCGGGCCCGGCTTGCCGATGTTGACGACCATCAGCGGGGTGTGGTCGTCGTCCAGGAACTCCTTGCGGACGCCCTCGAAGTCGAAACCGGTCATCGGGCCGGCGGCCAGGCCCGCGGCACGGACGCCGATGATGAAGTAGGCGGCCTGCAGCGCGGCGTTCAGCGCGGCGGCGCCCTCACGGGCCGGACGCTCGCTGAAGAAGAGGTCCGCGGCCTGCGGGAAGTGCGGGAAGAGGGCCGGCAGCTCCTCGTGGAACTCGTTGTCCGCGGAGAGGATCGCGACCAGCGGGGCGGCGGCCGTCTTCGGCTGGTTGCCCTCGGCCATGTGCTGCACCAGGCGCTCGCGGGCCTCGGGGGAGCGGACCAGGGTGATGCGCAGGGGGCTCTGGTTGAAGGCGGTCGGGCCGTACTTGACCAGGTCGTAGATCGCCTGGACCTGCTCCTCGGTCACCGGCTCGTCGGTGAAGGTGTTCGCGGTGCGGGCCTCACGGAACAGCAGGTCCTGGGCAGCGGGGTCAAGAACGAGAGACATGTGACTTCCTCGGATGCGCGTCCGGTCCGGAGCCCGGACCGGCTGACGGCACGACCCTACGACAGATGAGGTTTAACCTTCAACTAAAGCGGGGGTGCGGTGACCCGCCTCACAGCGCGCGCCCCGCTCAGTCCTCGGCCTGCTCCGTCTCCTCCTCCTCGGCCAGCGCCGCGTCCAGCCGGGCCCGGGCCCCCTCCAGCCAGCGCCGGCACACCTTGGCCAGCTCCTCGCCGCGCTCCCACAGCGCCAGGGACTCCTCCAGCGTCGTCCCGCCCGCCTCCAGCCGCCGCACGACCTCGATCAGCTCGTCCCGCGCCTGCTCGTACGAGAGCGCCTCGTCCACCTTGCTCGTCATTCGCTCACCTTCACTGTGAATTCACCCTCCGCGACGCGGGCCCGCAGCGCCTCGCCCGCCGTCACCTCGTCCGGACCGCGCACCACGTGCCCGTCCGCCCGCTGCAGCACCGCGTAACCGCGCTGGAGCGTCGCCGCGGGGGAGAGGGCCACCACGCGCGCGTGCGTGTGCGTGAGCTCCGACTCGGCGCGGTCCAGCAGGTGCCCCACGGTCCGCCGCCCGCGGTCGAGCAACGCGGCCACGTGGTCGGCGCGCTCGTCGATCATCCGGTGCGGATCCTCGACCGACGGCCGCGCCAGCGCGTGCGCCAGCCCCCGCTGCTCCCGCTCCAGGAACGCCGCCGTGCAGCGCCGCGCCCGGTCCCGCAGCATCCGCACCCGCTCCAGCTCCTCGCCGACGTCCGGTACGACCTTCTTGGCCGCGTCCGTGGGCGTGGAGGCGCGCAGGTCGGCGACGTGGTCCAGCAGCGGGTTGTCCGGCTCGTGCCCGATCGCGGACACCACGGGCGTACGGCACTCCGCCACGGCCCGCACCAGCTGCTCGTCGGAGAACGGCAGCAGGTCCTCCACGCTGCCCCCGCCGCGCGCGACGATGATCACGTCCACCTCGTCGACCGCGTCGAGTTCCTTGACCGCCTGCACGACCTGGGGAACGGCGTGCACGCCCTGCACGGGGACGTTGCGCACCTCGAAGCGGACGGCGGGCCAGCGGTGCCGGGCGTTCTCCAGCACGTCCCGCTCCGCGGCGGAGGCCCGGCCGCACACCAGCCCGATCAGCTGCGGCAGGAACGGCAGCGGCTTCTTCCGCTCCGGCGCGAACAGGCCCTCCGCCGCGAGCGCCTTCTTCAGCTGCTCCAGCCGGGCCAGCAGCTCGCCGACGCCGACCGGCCTTATCTCGGCGGCCCGCAGGGAGAGCTGGCCCCGCGGCGCGTACCACTCCGGTTTCGCCAGGACGACCACGCGGGCACCCTCGCCGACGACGTCCGCGACCGTGTCGAAGACCTGGCGGTAGCAGGTCACGCTGACGGAGATGTCGTACGACGGGTCGCGCAGCGTCAGGAACACCACACCGGCGCCCGGCCGGCGCGACAGCTGCGTGATCTGCCCCTCGACCCACACCGCGCCGAGCCGGTCGATCCACCCCCCGATCAGCCGCGACACCTCGCCGACGGGCAGGGGGGACTCCGGGGACGTGTTCACAGCCATGCGGCCGAGCCTAACGGCCCCCACGGACAACGGGACCGCGCGCCGTGGGAAGGACCGCGTCGCCGGGAACGACCGCCTCCGGGGTGCTCGCGCGGGCTCCCCGCGCCGTCACCGGCGCCCCCGCGGGGGCCCTCGCCTACCCGCGCACCTCCCGCCGCCCCCGTTGACCCACCAGCACCGGCAACCCGGCCACCAGCCAGGCCGCCCCCACCACCTGCGCCACCCCGGACGCCTCCACGACGACCGCCACCGTGATCACCGCCCCCGCCACCGGCACCAGCACATGCCGCCACCAGCTCGTTTCCCCCCGCCGCACCACGAAGTACCCCACCACGCTCGCGTGCAGCAGCGTGAACGCGGACAGCGCCCCGATGTCGACCACCGAGACGAGCCGGTCCAGACGGTCGTCCCGCCGCGCCGCCCACCCCGCGGCCACCAGCGTCACCACCGCCGCGCACAGCAGCGCCACCCGCGGCACCCCGGCGTCCGTCCGGGCCGGCGCCCGGGGCAGCCTCCGGTCGCGGCCCATGGCGAACAGCAGCCGCCCGGCCGCCGCCTGCCCGGCCAGCGCCGCGAACGCCGCGCCGATCGCCTTGCTCGCGGCCACCAGGTCGTGCAGCCACGTGCCGACGGCGGAGTCCACCGCGTCGTAGAACGCCGAACCCTGCGACGCGGGATCGTGCGCGAGCCGCGCGGACGTCGTCGGCTCCGGCAACGCGACCAGGTACGTCTGCGCCACGAACAGCACCCCGGCCGGCGCCAGGCAGAACAGCAGCGCCCGCGCCACCTTCGCCGAACCTCCGGTGACCTCCTCGGCGAACGTCGCGATCGCGTCGAAGCCCAGGTAGGACAGGACCGCCACGGAGACCGCGCCGAACACCGCCGACAGCGCGAACGCGCCCTGCGTGCCGTCCCCGGTCAGCGGCGATAGCCAGCCCCGCTGCGCCCCGTCCCGCGCCGGCACCACGACCGCCGAGACCGCGAACACCAGCAGCACCACGACCTCCAGCGCCAGGACGGCGAAGCCCACGCGCGCGGCGGCCCGTACCCCCCGCAGGTTCAGCAGCGTCGTGACGACCACGGCCAGCGCCGTCCACGCCCACCGGGACACCCCGGGGACCAGCGCGTTCATCGCGATGCCGGAGAAGAGGTACGCCACCGCCGGGACGAGCACGTAGTCCAGCGCCGCCATCCAGCCCGCGACGAACCCGGCAGCGTCGCCGAGCCCCGCGCGCGTAGGCGAACACCGACCCCGCCTGCGGTACGACCCGCACCATCTGCGCGTAGCTGAACGCGGTGAACCCCATGGCGACCGTGGCCACCGCGTACACCAGCGCCACCGCGCCGTGCGAGCGGGCGTCCAGCCCGGAGGCCGAGACCGCGTCGCAGCCCGTCCCGCGCGCCGGTCGTGGAAGCTGTCGTTCCGGTGTCGGACATACGCCTCGGTCTTCCCCGCGGCGGCGCGGGGAAGCGATCCCGGCGCCGCCGAACGCACCCTTACGATGGGACCCATGACCGCTTCCTCTGGCCGCCGTGTCCTGCTCGCCGCCCCCCGGGGCTACTGCGCCGGCGTCGACCGCGCCGTGATCGCCGTCGAGAAGGCCCTGGAGCAGTACGGGGCCCCGATCTACGTCCGGCACGAGATCGTCCACAACAAGTACGTCGTGCAGACCCTGGAGAAGAAGGGCGCGATCTTCGTCGAGCGCACGGAGGAGGTGCCGCCCGGCAACATCGTCATGTTCTCCGCGCACGGCGTCGCCCCCGTGGTGCACGAGGAGGCCCGGCAGGGCCGGCTCGCCACCATCGACGCCACCTGCCCCCTGGTCACCAAGGTCCACAAGGAAGCCGTGCGGTACGCGGGCGAGGACTACGACATCCTGCTGATCGGCCACGAGGGGCACGAGGAGGTCATCGGCACCTCCGGCGAGGCACCCGACCACATCCAGCTGGTCGACGGCCCCGCGGACGTCGAGAAGGTCGAGGTCCGCGACCCGTCGAAGGTCGTCTGGCTCTCCCAGACCACCCTCTCCGTGGACGAGACCATGGAGACCGTCGACGCCCTGAAGACGAAGTTCCCCGGGCTCGTCTCCCCGCCCAGCGACGACATCTGCTACGCCACGCAGAACCGGCAGCTCGCCGTGAAGCAGATGGGCGCCGAGGCCGAGCTGGTCATCGTCGTCGGCTCGCGCAACTCCTCCAACTCCAAGCGGCTGGTCGAGGTCGCCAAGCTCGCCGGCGCCCGCGAGGCCTACCTGGTGGACTTCGCCGACGAGATCGACGAGGCCTGGCTGGAGGGCGTGAGCACCGTCGGCGTCACCTCCGGGGCCTCCGTGCCGGACGTGCTGGTCGAGCAGGTCCTGGAGTGGCTCGCCGAGCGCGGCTACGCGGACGTGGAGCTGGTCAAGGCCGCCGAGGAGTCCATCACCTTCTCGCTGCCCAAGGAGCTCCGCCGCGACCTGCGCGAGGAGGCGGCGGCGCTGGTCGCAGAGCGCGGCGGGAGCGGGACGTCCGGGGCATGACCGCTGGTGGCCCGTCGTAACGTGGAGCCATGCAGATCTTCGGCGTGGACATCGGTGGATCCGGGATCAAGGGCGCCCCAGTGGACCTGGACCGGGGGGACCTGGCCCAGGAGCGTTGCAAGGTGCTCACCCCGCACCCGGCGACACCCGACGGCGTGGCCGACGGGGTCAGGCAGGTCGTCGAACACTTCGGCTGGACCGGCCCGGTCGGCCTGACCTTCCCCGGAGTGGTCACCGGCGGCGCCACGGTCCGTACGGCGGCGAACGTCGACAGAAGCTGGATCGACACGGACGCGCGCGCGTTGTTCAGCGACCGGCTCGGCGGCCTGCCGGTGACCGTGGTCAACGACGCGGACGCGGCGGGCGTCGCCGAGATGCAGTTCGGCGCCGGCAAGGGCCGCCGGGGCACGGTGATCCTTCTCACCTTCGGCACCGGCATCGGCAGCGCCGTCTTCGTCGACGGCACCCTGCTGCCCAACACCGAGCTGGGCCACCTGGAGCTGAACGGCCACGACGCCGAGAGGCGCGCCTCCAGCAAGGCCAAGGAGGACCACGACCTCAGCTGGGAGCAGTGGGCGCACCGCGTCCGGAAGTACCTGGCGCACGTGGAGATGCTGTTCTCCCCGGAGCTGTTCATCATCGGCGGCGGGGTCAGCCGCAAGGCGCAGAAGTTCCTGCACCTCCTGGAGGACGTCCAGGCCGAGATCGTCCCCGCGCAGCTGCAGAACAACGCGGGAATCGTGGGCGCGGCGATGCGAGCGGCCCAGCACGCCTGACGGGTACGGCCGGGTACGGCGTGCGGCGCAGGGGGTGCGGGACCGGCCGGGCTGCCGGCGCCCTCCGCACCCTGCGCCCGCCGCACCGGGCGTGCGGGGTCAGCTGCGCCGCCGGTGTCGTCGTACCCGCCGCGCCGGGCGTGCGGGGTCAGCGGCGCCGGTGGTGTCCTTGTACCCGCCGCACCTACCGCGCCGGGCGTGCGGGGTCAGCTGCGCCGGCGGTGTCCTCGTACCCGCCGCACCTACCGCGCCGGGCGTCCGGGGTCAGCCGCGCCGGTGGTGTCCTCGTACCCACCGCGCCGGGCGTCCCGGGTCAGCCGCGCCACCGGTGTCCTCGTACCCGCCGCACCTACCGCACCGGGCGTCCGGGGTCAGCCGCGCCGGCGGTGTCCCCGTACCCACCGCACCCGGCGCACGAGCACGACCGCCGCGGCGGCGAGCGTCCCGCCGTACAGCCAGCCCGCCTGTGTGGCCAGCCCGGTGACCAGCCCCATCAGCCGGCCGGGGAGCCCCCCGCCGCCCTCGGCGACCGGCAGCAGCCCCACGGCGAACGCGATCGGCGCCACGACGGGCGCGCTCAGCACGTCACCCGCGCGCACCCACAGCGCGGTCAGCACACACACCGGCAGGAACAGCACACCGTAGACCGCCGGGGACGCGCCGAACACCAGCGCGTCCAGGCAGCCGATCAGGAACATCGCCGCGAGACCGAACAGTCCGCTGCCGAGCCCGGTCAGCCGGGGGTTCGGCAGGTGCCGAGCAGCGGGCGCGGGCCGTCGCTCCCCGGCGGGCCTGCGCCGTGCCTGCGCCGGCAGCGGAGATGACGAGGGCACGCCACGTCGCGGTCCGTCGTTCGGGCGATGCGTTCTGTGTTGCTCCACAGGGACCAACCTAGGTCTGTTTATGTGCCGAATCGGCTTCCAGACACGCCGGTGGGCGGAGCTTGGCCGAGGGTTCGCCGCATCCGTGAGGCGGGCGCGCGGGACGCCGTAAACTGGTGGATCGGCCAGTGTCGGTCTCTGGCCCCTGGCAGCCCCTGGCCCACTCAACAACGGGAAGTCGCAACGTGTCGCTCACGATCGGAATCGTCGGCCTGCCCAATGTCGGCAAGTCGACCCTGTTCAACGCCCTGACCAAGAACGACGTGCTGGCGGCCAACTACCCGTTCGCCACGATCGAGCCGAACGTCGGCGTGGTCGGCGTGCCCGACGGCCGTCTCGCCCAGCTGGCGTCGATCTTCAAGTCGGAGCGGATCCTCCCGGCCACCGTCGACTTCGTGGACATCGCCGGCATCGTGCGCGGCGCCTCCGAGGGCGAGGGCCTGGGCAACAAGTTCCTCGCGAACATCCGCGAGTCCGACGCGATCTGCCAGGTCATCCGCGCCTTCAAGGACGAGAACGTCGTCCACGTCGACGGCAAGGTCTCGCCCAAGGACGACATCGAGACGATCAACACCGAGCTGATCCTCGCCGACCTCCAGACCATCGAGAAGGTCCTCCCGCGCCTCCAGAAGGAGTCCCGGATCAAGAAGGACCTCGCTCCCAAGGTCAAGGCGGTCGAGGAGGCCAAGGAGATCCTGGAGAAGGGCGACACCCTCTTCTCCCAGGGCATCGTCCAGGGCACCGAGCGCGCGGAGCTCCTCCACGACCTGCACCTGCTCACCACCAAGCCCTTCCTCTACGTCTTCAACGTGGACGAGGACGAGCTGACCGACGAGGACTTCAAGAACGAGCAGCGCGCCCTGGTCGCCCCCGCCGAGGCGATCTTCCTCAACGCCAAGCTGGAGGCCGACCTCGCCGAGCTGGACGAGGAGGAGGCCCTGGAGCTGCTGGAGTCCGTCGGCCAGCACGAGCCCGGCCTCGCCACCCTCGCCCGTGTCGGCTTCGACACCCTCGGCCTCCAGACGTACCTGACGGCCGGCCCCAAGGAATCCCGCGCCTGGACCATCAAGAAGGGCGCCACGGCCCCCGAGGCGGCCGGTGTCATCCACACCGACTTCCAGAAGGGCTTCATCAAGGCCGAGGTCATCTCCTTCGAGGACCTGCTCGCATCCGGCTCGGTCGCCGAGGCCCGCGCCAAGGGCAAGGCGCGCATGGAGGGCAAGGACTACGTGATGCAGGACGGGGACGTGGTGGAGTTCCGCTTCAACGTGTGATCCGTTCGGCGAAAGGCCGTCTGACCTGCGACAGAGCGGGTCGGGCGGCCTTTGTGGTGCGCACGGAGTCCGCAGCGTGCCGACGTCGGCCGGCGCGCGGGGCAGCGGCCTGTGCCGCTTCGCCGGCCCGCGGTCGGGCATCGGCGGGCTGGTCCGCCAACGCCTTGTCGGCGGCGGCCCGGGTCCCCTCCTCGGAGCCGGGCCACAGGTGGGTGTAGATGTTCAGCGTCATGGCCGCGTCGGTGTGGCCGAGGCGCTCGGAGACCGTCGTCACGGACTCGCCGGGCTTCATCAGCAGGCTGGCGTAGTGGTGCCGGAGGGCGTGAGGTCCGGTACCCCTCGCCATGCCGGCCTTCGCGCAGGCGGGCCGCCAGGCTCCGTCCATGAAGTGCGTGTAGACCACGGGCCAGCCGCGCGGCACCCGGCACCCGCACACGACCCTTCCGGTCGCACGAGCCTCCTTGGAGTGTGGCGACACAGCGTCCGACGTGTCCTCGTGGTGATCATGCCGCCGTCCAGAAGGGAATTCGGGGCAGGAGCGGAATGGCCGGGAACCATCGGTGCGGGCGGGACGTGGATTCTGTGGGAGCACGTTGTCGACGATGTCGGGGGAGGCACGGAAGTGCGTGACGGGACTGCACTCGCCGAGCGGATCGCCGAGCGGCGGGCCGGGACGGGTGATCCGCGGGCGCTCCTCGGGGAGTTGAGGCGGGCCTGCCTGCTCGTCCCGCTGGACCGGGGCGGGCTGTGGACGGGGCGGTTCGGCGGGGTGCGCTGGGTTTTCGCGTTCACCGGCGAGGAGGCCCTCGCCCGCTTCGCGCAGGAGCGGGCGAGGGAGTCCGGAAGCGCGCAGGACAGCGCGCGGCCCTGGGAGTTCGCCGAGCTGCTCGGCGCCCGGCTGCTGGACGAGGTCATCCCGGCGATGGGCGAGCCCGCGGGCATCGCCGTCGACGTCGCCGACCCCTACGGGGCCATGCTCTTCCCGCCCGTCCTGGGCATCGTTCCGGAAGAAGCCGCCGTCGATGCGCCGGCCAGGCCCGTCGGCGGGACCGGGTCGACCGGCGCGACCGCGGGGGGTGCCGTCTGATGGGTGACGGGGCGAAGGACCTCCATGTCGACGCCTACACCGTCCAGCGGCTCACTCAGGGCCTGCACAACGCGGTCGGTGAGCTGAAGGAGATCGGTACGAGCACCGGAGCGGTGCTCGGCAAGGGTTTCTCCGAACTGGCGATGACCGGCATGGAGGCCGGGCACCACGGCCTGTCCGTGGACTTCGAGGACTTCTGCGAGCGGTGGGAGTGGGGCGTCCGCGCGCTGATCCAGGACGCCAACGCCATCGCGGCGAAGCTCGGCCTGGCCGCGGGCGTGCTGTGGGAGGAGGACCAGTACGTCGAGAGCGCGCTGAAGTACGGCGTCAACTCGGTCGCCGGCGGCAGCCCGTACGCCTCCGAGGAGGAGATCGCCGGGCAGAGCTGGGGCCAGGTGTTCACACCGGACGCGCTGAACCCGGACTGGAGCGCCGAGTCGTGGGACCGCGCCGGTGACGAAATGGCCCAGACCTGGAAGGACACCGGGCGCGCGCTGCTCACCGAGGGGGAGGGCGGCGAACGGACGCGGAGGCTCAACGACCTCCTCGGCATCGACCAGGACCAGTTCGACAAGGCCGTGGACGACACGTTCGGGCCGTCGCCCGAGGAGCTGGCCGAACAGCAGCAGCAGGGCAACGGCGGGGGGCACTGACGCATGGGCATCGGGGACTACCTCAGCGACATCACCCCTGATGTCGTGGAGGACGCGGTCGAGGACGGCGTCGAGTGGGCCGGCAACCGGATCGAGGACGCCGGCAACTGGACGGCGGACCGGCTCGACGACGTCGGCTGGGAGTCCGGTGCGGACTGGGTGCGCGACAAATCGCGGTCCCTGGCCAACCGGATGGGCGCCCAGGTGGACGAGCTGGACCTCGGGCAGACCGAGGACAAGACCAAGCTCGTCTACGGCTCGCCGGGCAAGCTGCGCTCCACCGCCACCCACCTGCGGCACTTCACGGACTCCTTCAACGATGTCGGGCTCGGTCTCGAAGGCCTCGACTCGGACTCCCTGCGCGGCCGGGCGGCGGACGCGTTCCGCGGGACGGTGAAGCTGGAGCCGCCCAAGTGGTACAAGGGCGCGGACGCGTTCGAGGAGGCGGCGAAGGCCCTGGAGTCGTTCGCGGACACGGTGACCTGGGCGCAGGGCCAGGCGCAGCTCGCCATCGACAAGTGGAAGGAAGGCACGAAGGCCTCGGCGGACGCCCTTGACGCGCACAAGAAGAAGGTCGAGGGCTACAACAGCGCCGTCGAGAAGTACAACGCGACGCCCGCCGACAAGCGTGACCCCGCCACACTGCCGCCGAAGCCGGGCGAGTTCTCCGACCCCGGCAAGGCGAAGATGCAGGAGGCGCAGGACATCCTGGCCGAGGCGCGCAAGCAGCGGAACTCCGCCGCCGAGGCCGCCCGCAAAGCCGTGCAGAAGGCCCGGGACGCGGCCCCGCCCAAGCCCTCCTACGCCGACCAGCTCAAGGACGGTCTCGACGAGGCCGAGCTGATGAAGACCCACTTCGGCATGGGTGTGGTCAAGGGCGCCGCGGGCATCGTGAACTTCGTCCGGGGCCTCGACCCGCTGGACCCGTACAACATCACGCATCCGGCCGAGTACGTCACCAACCTCAACAGCACCGTCGCCGGTCTCGTCCAGGTCGCCAACGACCCCTGGGGCACCGGCAAGCAGATGCTGGACAACTTCATGAAGGACCCGGCGGAAGGCCTCGGCACGCTGGTGCCGGACGCGATCCTCACCGTCGCGACGGGTGGCGCCGGAGCCGCCGCGAAGGGCGCGCGGCTCGCGGAGGACCTCTCGGACGCCGCCAAGGCGCGCCGCGCCCGCAGGCTCAGGGAGACCGTCCGCAGGCCCGACGGCAAGCGGTGCGGCCGTGAGCCCGTCGACTTCGCGACCGGCCGCATGTTCCTGCCGCAGCAGGACGTTTCGCTGCCGGGCAGCCTGCCGCTGCTGTTCCGCAGGGACTTCGAGTCCTCGTACCGGGCGGGCCGCTGGTTCGGTGAGAGCTGGTCGTCCACGATCGACCAGCGGCTGACCGTCGACCCGATCGGTGTTGTCCTCCACGGTGAGGACAACCTGCTCGTCCCCTATCCGCACCCCGCCCCCGGCACGCCGGTGCTCCCCGAGGCGGGGCCGCGCTGGCCGCTGGAACGGCACACCGACGGCAGTTACACGCTCACCGACCCGGACACGGGTCTCGTCCGGCACTTCCTCGCGCCGTCCGGCGCCGAGCCGGGAGGCAACGGCTGCGCGCCGCTCGCCGAGATCGCCGACCGCAACGGTCGTACGATCACCGTCGAGTACGACGAGGAGGGCGCCCCGCTCGCCCTCACCCACTCGGGGGGCTACCGCCTCACGTTCACCACGGAGAACCGCCGGATCACCTCGCTCAGCCTCGGCGGAACCGAGATAGCCCGGTACGGATACAGCGAGGAAGGCCACCTCACCGAGGTCGCCAGGTCCTCCGGCGTTCCCACCCGGTTCGACTACGACACCGAGGGCCGCATCGTCGCCTGGACCGACACCAACGGCTCCCGCTACAGCTTCGTGTACGACGACGGGGACCGGTGTGTGTCCCAGACCGGCGCCGAGGGGCATCTGCGCTCGGAGTTCCACTACAGCGACCCGCACCCCGACACCGGCCTGACCACCACCACGGTCACCGACTCCCTCGGCCACACCTGGCGCTACACGGTCAACAGCCACCTGCAGGTGGTCGCCGAGACCTGGCCCACGGGCGCGACGGTCCGGTACGCCTACGACCGCGACGACCGGCTGCTGTCCCGTACCGACCCCCTCGGCGGGCGCACCGAGTTCCGCTGGGACGACCGGGGCCGGCTGGTCTCCACGACCCGCCCCGACGGCAGCGTGCAGACTGCGGCCTACAGTGGCGACGGGCGCCCCGTCGAGCTGGTCCAGCCGGGCGGGCTGCGCTGGAAGCAGGAGTTCGACGAACGCGGCAACCGGGTCGCGGTCACCAACCCCGCCGGGCGCACCACCCGCTACACGCACGACGCGCTCGGGCACGTCACCTCGGTCACCGACCCCCTCGGCGCCACGACCCTGCTGCGCCACAACGCCGCCGGCCTGCTCGTCGCCGAGACGACCCCGGACGGCGCGACGACGACGTACGTGCGGGACGCCTTCGGCCGGATCACCGAGCGCACCGGACCGAGCGGCGGAACCGCCCGCTTCGAGTGGACTCCCGAGGGCCGGCTCGCGCGGTTCACGGCCGCGGACGGCGCCGTGGAGACGTGGACGTACGACGGCGAGGGCAACTGCCTCAGCCACACCGACGCCGAGGGCGGCACCACGGCCTTCGAGTACACCCACTTCGACCTGCTCACGGCCCGCACCGACCCCGACGGAACCCGCCACGAGTTCACGCACGACACCGAGCTGCGCCTCACCGAGGTCCGCAATCCCCTGGGGCTGCGCTGGAGGTACACCTACGACCCGGCCGGCCACCTCGTCGCCGAGACCGACTTCGACGGCCGCACCGTCACCTACGACGTCGATCCGCTCGGCCGGGTGCTGACCCGTACCAGCCCGCTCGGCACGGCCGTCCGCTACGAGCGGGACGCGCTCGGCCAGGTCGTCCGCAAGGACGCCGGCGGCGCCGTGACGACGTACGAGTACGACCCCGCGGGCCGGCTGCTGCGGGCAAGCGGGCCCGACGCGGAGCTGATGTACGCGTACGACCACCGGGGTCACGTCAAGGCCGAGCTGGTCGACGGGCAGGTGCTGTCCTTCGCGTACGACGCGGCCGGGCGCCGCACCCGGCGGGTCACCCCGAGCGGCCATGTCACCTCCTACACGCACGACAGCGTGGGCCGTGCCACCGCGCTGAACGTCGCGGGCCACGACATCGTGTTCACACGTGACGCCGCGGGGCGTGAGCTGACCCGCAGCGTCGGGGCGACGCTGACGCTGACGTCGGACTGGGACGCCGCAGGCCGGCTCACCGCCCAGGAGGTCGCGCGCGGCGGCCACCGGCTGAACCTGCGGACGTACGCCTACCGTGAGGACGGCCATCTCGTGGCGGTGGACGACGCCCTGCGCGGCCCGCGCCGCTTCGGCCTGGACGCCACGGGCCGGGTCACCGCCGTCACGGCCGGCCGGTGGAGCGAGTCCTACGCGTACGACAGCGGCGGCAACACCGTCTCCGCCGCCTGGCCGGACCGGCACGCCGGCGGCGACGCCCGCGGCAACCGCTCCTACGCCGGCACCCGGATCACAGAGGCCGGGGCCAACCGCTACGTCTACGACGACGCCGGCCGGCTGGTCCGCCGTTCGAAGACCCGGCTGTCGAAGAAGCGTGACGTGTGGTCGTACACGTACGACGCCGAGGACCGGCTCACCGAGGTCACCACCCCGGACGGCACACTGTGGCGCTACCGGTACGACCCGCTCGGCCGGCGCGTCGCCAAGGAGCGCATGGCGGCCGACGGCCGGACGGTGGCCGAGCGCACCCGCTTCGTGTGGGACGGTCCCGTGCTCGCGGAGCAGACCACGGAGGTCCCCGGCGAGCTGCCCCACCACACCACGCTGACCTGGGACCACGAGGGCCTGACCCCGGTCGCCCAGACGGAACGGCTCACCGACGCGGCCACCCGGCGGGAGATCGACACGCGGTTCTTCGCCATCGCGACCGACCTCATCGGCAGCCCGACCGAGCTGATCGACGAGGACGGGCGCATCGCCTGGCAGAGCCGCACCACACTGTGGGGCATCACGACGTGGAACGCCGACGCGTCCGCGTACACACCGCTGCGGTTCCCCGGCCAGTACTTCGACCCGGAGACCGGCCTCCACTACAACCACCACCGCTACTACGACCCGCAGACCGCCCGGTACACCACGCCCGACCCGCTGGGCCTGGCGCCCGCGCCCAACCCGACGGCGTACGTGCACAACCCGCACCGGTTCAGCGATCCGCTGGGCCTCGCGCCGTACGAGGACAACGGGGGGCTCGGCGACCTCATCGAGGTCAACAAGCCCGACCCGGACGCGGACAAGCTGGCCGAGAAGCTCGGCGGAGCGCCCCGCAGGAGGTTCGCCAACGACCCGGACGGACGGGAGTTCGACGCGATCAGCGACGACTACGTGGCTCAGGCGAAGCCCAAGGACTTCACCCTGAACAAGAAGTTCCGCAAGCAGGCGCAGGCCACGTTCGAGGCGGCGATCCAGAGTGGCCGCACGCCGTACTTCCACTTCGACGGACCGCCCGGACCAGGGGTGATCGATAAGCTCCAGGAATACGGACGCCGGTACGGCGTCGAGCCGGTGATCGACACGACTCCGCTGGAGTGAGGACATGTACGAGTTCCATGGCTGGTTCGGCATTTCCGAGGACCCGTACGAGGACGACCCGCGGTCCCTGAAGGCGGGTGTCGAGGAGCTGCGTGCGCACATCGACGCGGTCCGGTGGGGCTCCAGCTGCAAGGTCGCGCTCGACGTCTTCAACGGGCTGGACGTCGTCACGGCCACCGGCCACACCAACCACGTCGGTTACGAGGCCGCACAGGTGGACGAACTGCTGGCCTACATCGCACGCCGGTTCCCAGGCTCGTGGGGGATGCTCTACGACCGCTCGGACGACGGCGACATCCCGAACGCCGACAACGCGTTCCGGGTGCGCGTGATGCGCAGGGGGACCGTCGAGGAGCGGCTGGATCCGTTCCTGTCGCCGTGCAATCCGGTGATCGAGGACTGAGCCCGGGCGGGGCGCGCGTCAGCCCGCGTGCCGCCTCGCGGACCCGGGCGGCCTCCCCGTCGGCGGAGCCGCCCGCCCCCGCCCGGCTCCCGGCGTGACCGACGTCCTTCCAGCCCCGGAAGTCGGAGTGACCGCAGTCAGGATCGCGGATGAGGGGGCGTGGGTGTGCGGAGGGCGTGAGCGGGCGGCTCGGCGCGAGCGGTACGAGGAGGAGGGGCCCGGGGATTGCTCCCGCGCCCCCATCCGTACCCGGTCTTCCAGTCGTACACGCTGCGCGACCTGGCCGACGGCCTGCCCGACGGCGTCGACGGCATCGCGGTCGAAACCGGACCCCGGTCCCGATACTCATGGCGGCCGATGCGGAGGAGCGCCAGGTGTGGCGGGCGCTGCACAACGAGCACGGGGACGAGGAAGGCCGCGCCGAGCGGCTCGTCACCCTGCGCTCCGGGGCGCCCTCGCCCGGCCCGCTCCTGCACGGGCTGGCCCTCGGCGCGCACATGTGCTTCGTCAACGGCGAGGCCTGGAACAACCCGCACTGCCACGGTCTGGGCCGGTCCATCCAGCAGCGGCTGCTGGACCGGGAAGTCTCCCCCGGGTACTGGGAGTTCGTCCTCGACGCGCGCACCGCGCTCGCCGAGCGGCACACCGGCGGACGGCTGCAGGCCGTCGACGCCACCGCGTGGCGCGCGTACGTCGGGACGGCCCTGCGGGAGCGTGCCGCGCAGGGCCCGGAGCAGATCGGCCCGGACCGGGAGCAGTTCGTCGCCCATGTCGTGGGCCCGGTCGGCGAGGTGCTGCGCTACGAGGGCAGGTTCCGCGCCGACGGCCTGCTCGCGCCGGACGCCGCGGTGCGTTCCGTGGCCGCCTGGGACATCGGCCGCGCCTCGATGATGGCCCGCTGGGGCTGCGGCGCCCGGTTCGCCACCCGCGCCGAGATGCGCGAGGCCGTCGTGGAGGCGAGCGGGGCCGCGCGGGCCGCGCACACCTCCTGGCGGGACTTCTCCGCCGGCTACGCGCTGGGCCGCTGCCTGCACTTCGACGACGAGCGGTTCGGCGGCTGGTACCGGGAGATGCTCGCCGCCCACCCGACCCTGGCCACCCGCTCCGACAGCCCCTGGCAGACCGTCCCCTTCCGCCTGCCCCACGGCGCGGGACTGGGCGCCTAGCCGCTCGACCGGCCCCGCCCGGCGCGGTGCGGAGCCGCAGGGGCGTCAGGCCGGGACGGTCGGGGAGTGCGCGGCGTCGTACACCGCGTGGGCGCGGGCGATGTCGCCGCTGTGCCGTTTGGCCCAGTCGACGAGGGAGAGCAGGGTCTCGTACAGCTCCAGCGCCATCCCCGTGCACTCGTACTCGACCCTGGGCGGAACGGTCGGGTAGACGGTGCGCACCAGCAGGCCCTCGCGTTCCAGCTTGCGCAGGTTGAGGGTGAGCATGCGGCGGCTGATGCCCTCGATGCCGCGCTCCAGCTCGCTGAAGCGCACGGGGCCCTTCGCCGCCGCGACGAGGATTCCGATGGCCCACTTGCCGGCCACCCGCTCCAGGACCTCGCTGACCGGGCACGCCGGGTTGTCGGCCTGCTCCGTCACATCCGTGTGACCCCGAGACATAAAAGTGCCTCCTTCCGCGGGCCGTTGACGTTACACAAGATGGACCCCGTAACAAAGTGAAACCACCGAGGGGGAGTTCCATGTCCGCTCACGTCCCGCGCCTGCGAGCGGGCGACGGCGCGTCCCGCCGGCTCGCGCTGGCGATCCTCTGCGCCGGCCAGCTGATGGTGATCCTCGACGGCACCATCGTGAACGTGGCGCTGCCGTCCATCCAGGAGGACCTGGGCTTCTCCCCGTCGGACCTCGGCTGGGTGGTGAACGCGTACCTGATCCCCTTCGGTGGCCTGCTGCTGCTCTCCGGCCGGTTCGGTGACCTCTTCGGCCGCAAGCGCGTCTTCGCCACCGGCCTGGCCGTGTTCACCGCCGCCTCCCTGCTGTGCGGACTGGCGCAGAGTCCGGCCACGCTGCTCGCGTCCCGCTTCGCCCAGGGGGTGGGCGGCGCCGTCACGTCCTCCGTCACGCTGGCCATGGTCGTCACCCTGTTCACCGGGCCCGGGGAACGGGCCAGGGCGATCGGCGTCTACAGCTTCGTGCAGTCCGCGGGCGGCACGCTCGGCCTGCTGCTGGGCGGTGTGCTGACGCAGACCGTCGGCTGGCACTGGATCTTCTTCGTGAACGTGCCGATCGGTGCCGTGGCCGTCCTCACGGCCCTGCGCCACCTGCGCGCCGAGGAGGGCGCCGGCACGGGCAGGAGCGCCGACGCGCTCGGCGCCGTCCTCGTCACGGCCGCGCTCATGCTGGCCGTCTACACCGTCGTGGAGGCGGCCGACCACGGCTTCGGTTCCCCGCCCGCCCTCGGCTCCGGCCTCGCCACCCTCGTCCTGCTCGCGGCGTTCGTGCTGCGCCAGGCCAAGGCCGCGGACCCGCTGCTGCCGCCCCGGATGTTCACGATCCGCAACGTCTCCGGCGCCCTGGGCACGCACACCCTGATGATCTCCGGCATGTTCGGCTTCCAGTTCCTGGCCGTGCTGTACATGCAGAAGGTCCTCGGCTTCGACGCGGTGCGGACCGGCTTCGGCGTGGTCCCGGTCTCGCTGCTCATCGGCCTGATGTCGCTGTTCCTCGCCCCGCGCCTCATCGCCAGGGCGGGCCCCCGGACCGTGCTGCTCGGGGCGCTGGTGCTGATCGCCGGCGGTCTCGCGTTCCTCGGGCAGGTCTCGGCCGACGGCGCCTACCTCACCGACGTGTTCCCGGCCACCGTGCCGCTCGGCATCGGCTTCGGCCTGGCGATGCCGTCGCTGGCCGGCCTGGCCATGTCGGGTGCGACCCCGCGGGACTCGGGACTGGCCTCGGGGATGTTCAACACCATGCAGCAGGTGGGTGCCTCCCTCGGGCTGGCGATCCTGAGCACGCTGGCCGCCTCGCACACCAGCACCGCCCTGGGTGACGGAACCGCCCGCGCGCACGCCCTGACCGAGGGGTACCAGCTGGCCTTCCGGGTCGGTTCCGGCTTCGTCCTGGGCGCCCTGGTGGTCGCCGCGACGGTGCTGCGCGACCCGCCCCGCCCCGGCACCCGCGCCGGGGCCGCCCGCCCCGGCACCGCCCCGGCCGCCCACCCCGCCGCCACCCGGCCGACGGAGACGGACACCGCCTCGGCGTGACGCACGACGGGCACGCGAAGGGGGCCGTACCCGGCGGAGTACGGCCCCCTCCCGCCCGCGCTCCCGCGGGTCACCGCGCCGGCGGGGCCCCCGGAACACCCGGGACCGGGTACGGCGCCGGTTCCGTCACCCAGCCCGCCGCCAGCACCAGGCGGGAGTCGCGGTCCACGGCGAGGAAGGCGAAGGGGCGGTCGAAGGTGACCCGGACGACCGTCGTCTCGTAGCGGTACTGCGGCATCGCCCCGGCCGGCACCGGCATGACCGCCGTCACCGCCGCGGCCCGGAAGCCGAGCGCGCCGAACTGGGCCACGGCCGACTGGCGGGCCTCCCCCACGGCCAGCGGGTAGGGGCTCACCCCCGGGAAGTGGCCGGCACCGGTGTCCATGGCCGCCGTGAGGCCGAAGAGGCCGGCCAGGGCGAGCAGGTCGTGGTCGGCCCGCACCTCGTACGCCACCGTCGTCACGTCCAGCGTCCTCGGCTCCGGCGCGGTGGCCGGCTGCTGCTCCACGTGCAGACCGGGGCCCACGTGCCCGTGCGGCAGCGCGCCGCCCGCGGTCAGCGGCAGGCCGCGCTTCACGATGCCGACGCCGGCCGCGAGCACCTGACCCGGCGTCATGCGCTCCTCGCCCAGGACCAGGTGGACGTCGACGCCGTTGTCCCCGGGGACGGTCAGCGCGGTGACGAAACCGTCCGGCGTACCCGTCACCCCCACCCGGTCGGGCCGCACGCTGCGCCGGTGCAGGCCGCGCAGGGTACGTCCCTGCCAGGGCCCGGCGCCGGGCCGCAGCGGCTGCTCCGTGAAGGGCTGGCGCCAGGTCGTGCGCAGCGCCAGGGCGGTGGCCAGCACCATCCGCGCCTCCCGGGTCAGCGTCGCCGGCATCCGCTCCACCAGCCCGCCGGTCCGCTCGGCCGCCCAGGCGTCCAGCCGCTCCTGCGCGGTGACGAGGTCGTCCCCGAACACCCCGTGGGCGCCGGCGGGCAGCCCGGCCCGCCACTCCTCGCGCAGGGCCAGCCCGTGGTGCGTCCACAGGCCGAGCGCCGCGTCCAGGCCGGACACCGAGGCCAGCGCCGCCAGCAACTCCCGTCCGGCACCGGCCGCCCTTTCGGCCGGTACGCCCAGCGCGCCCGCCAGCTCGGCGCGCGCCGGACCGGCCGCGCCGTCGGCGAGGAAGGCCAGCAGCGGCCAGACGCCCGGCGCGGAGAACACCGTGCCCTCGGCCAGGGCCCCGGCCCAGCGGGCGGTCAGCCCGTTCACACACCGGACCGTCTCCTCGGTCACCTTGCTCACTCGTTCCCCCACGGTGCTGCTCACTCCTGCTTCCCCCTTGTTCACGTACGTCCCCGCACCCCGGCCCGCTCACCGGGCCGGTTCACCGGCGGCCGCGCCCCCGTCCCGCCGTCCCGCCCCGTCCCCACCCGCATTCCGCCCCCGCTCGTGTGCCGCTTACCATGCGGCCAGTCGTACGTCAGTCCAGCCGCCGGACGGCCGCCCGGTCCCGTGCTGCCGCCGCCCGATCCAGGAGCACGGTACCGGTGTCCCTACCTCCGCCTCCCGGCCCCCACCAGCCGGAAGGGCCGTTCCGGCCCCCCGCGTCGCAGCCGCGGGGGGCGTACGGTCCGCCGCCGTACCCGCAACCCGCGGGCTACCAGCCGTGGAGCCAGGGCTACAGCCCGTACAACCACCCCGCACCCGTCAACGGCCTGGCCATCGCCTCCCTGGTGCTCGGGGTGCTGTGCTTCCTGCCCGGGGTGGGGCTGGTCCTCGGGCTGGTGGCGCTGCGGCAGATCCGCCGGCGCGGCGAGCGCGGGACGGGCCTGGCAGTCGGCGGGGCGGTGCTGTCCGGGGTCGGACTCGCGCTGTGGGCGCTGCTGATCGCCACGGGCGGCGCGGCGGAGATATGGCACGGGTTCAAGGAGGGCGCACGCGAGGGCACGACGATCTCCCTCGCGAAGGGCGAGTGCTTCGACGCGCCGGACGGTGCGCTGACCGGCGACACCTACGACGTGGACAAGGTGGAGTGCACCGGCGCGCACGACGGGGAGGTGTTCGCCTCCTTCCGGCTGCCGGGCGGCGCCTACCCCGGCGACGACGCGGTCGCCGACACCGCCGAGGAACGCTGCCGGGGCCTCCAGGACGGCTACGCGATGGACGGCTGGGCGGTCCCGGAGAATGTCGACGTCTATTACCTGTCGCCGACCGGGGAGAGCTGGTCCGCCGGGGACCGCGAGGTCACCTGCGTGTTCGGCGCCGCCGACGAGGGCGAGGACCTCACCGGGTCGCTGCGCAACGACGAGACCGTCCTCGACGCCCACCAGGTCGCCTATCTGAAGGCCGCGCACGTCCTCAACGCGGCCATGGACACCGCCCCGGACGAGAGGTACGTGGAGGACGACCTGCCCGGGCACAAGGCGTGGGCGGGCCGGGTGGCGACCGCGCTCGAAGAGCAGGCCGGGATGCTCCGCGCGCACGACTGGCCGGCCGGCGCCCGCAAGCCGGTCGCCGCGCTCGCCGCCGACCTGGACAGGGCGCGCGCGGAGTGGGCGAAGGCCGCCAGGGCCGCGGACGCGGACACCTTCTACACGCACTACGACACCGGCTTCGACCTCCTCGAGCCCCGGCGGACGGTCGCCGTGCGCACGGTCCTGGGGCTCGCCACCACCGTCCCGCGGGGCGACGACGGAGCCGGCACGAGCGCCCAGGTGTGAGAACACGCCTATACGGGGGAGGAACCGCCTGGGTAAAGCCCTCCCCGGCCTTTTGTCATCACATCGAGTGATTCTCTGGCCTTCGCTTGCATGGCACAACCCACGGTTGCCAGGCTGTTGCTGTCTGTACAACCTGAGGGGAGCGGCCAGTGACTTTCGGTGAGCAGCCGGCGTACCTGCGCGTCGCGGGTGATCTCCGCAAGAAGATCGTCGACGGTTCACTCCCGCCCCACACCCGTCTCCCCTCCCAGGCCCGCATCCGGGAGGAGTACGGCGTCTCGGACACGGTCGCGCTCGAAGCCCGCAAGGTGCTGATGGCGGAGGGCCTGGTCGAGGGCCGTTCCGGCTCGGGGACGTACGTGCGCGAGCGGCCCGTGCCCCGCAGGGTGGCCCGCTCCGGATACCGCCCGGCGGGCGGCGCCACCCCGTTCCGGCAGGAGCAGGCCGACGCCTCGGTGCGCGGCACCTGGGAGTCCAGCAGCGAGCAGGCCGAGGCCGGCGCGGCCATCGCCGAGCGGCTCGCGATCCGGACCGGGGACCGGGTCATGCGCACCAAGTACCTCTTCCGGGAGGCCGGCGAGCCGATGATGCTCTCCACCTCCTGGGAGCCCCTGGCCGTCACCGGCCGCACCCCCGTGATGCTGCCCGAGGAGGGTCCGCTCGGCGGGATGGGCGTGGTCGAGCGCATGCGGGCCATCGACGTCATCGTGGACAACGTCACCGAGGAGGTCGGCGCCCGCCCCGGCCTCGCCGAGGAGCTGCACCTGCTCGGCGGGGTCCCGGGCCATGTCGTCCTGGTCGTCCAGCGCACGTACTTCGCCTCCGGCCGCCCGGTCGAGACCGCCGACGTCGTCATCCCGGCCGACCGCTACCGCGTCGCCTACCACCTGCCCGTCAAGTGACCTCCCCGGCAGGCGGCCGCCCCCGCCCGGGCGGCACGCCGACGGCCCCCTCGGCGTGAGGTAGCGCACACCTCGTGCGCCTCGCGCGCGGTCGCCCCCGCGGACCGGCACCCCACCGGCCTCTCGCGCGCCGCAGCGATCCGGCCGTCTTGGCAGGTGACCGGCGGTTGCTCCGGTATGCCCCCGACCCGAGCCGACGGAGTTCCGGGCGGCGCATTCGGTCCCGTGCGCCCCCGGCGTTCTGGCTGGTTGCGTACCTCTTTGTGAAAAGTCGTATTCGCTGCGTGAAGGTTGGGCGTACGCTCGGGCATATGCGGACTGCGGTTTCCTTAGGCGGGGCACTGCGGGGACCCGAGACGGGAAGCAGGTGGGGTGGTGCGAGAAGGAACGCGGGCGGTGGGAGCCATGAGTGAGGGCACGGTCTCCCTTCCCTGGATCGTGATACGGCAGGACGACAACGGCAATCGCTACCGCGTCGGCCGGTACGCGACCCGCGCGGAGGCGCAGGAGATCGCGGACAGCCTCGACGACCGGGGGCACAAGCAGCTCTACTGGGTCGAGCGCATCGGCCAGAACCGGGACGGCGCGCAGAACTGACCGGGCGCGCGCTCCCGTAGGCTCCGCTCCATGACGCGCACGACTCCCGGAGCGGAACGGATCGTGGTGGTGGGAGCCGCCCTGTACGACGGTGGCCGGCTGCTGGCCGCACGCCGCAGCGCGCCCGCCGACCTGGCCGGGCGCTGGGAGCTGCCCGGCGGCAAGGTCGAGGCGGGGGAGCGGCCCCAGGACGCGCTGGTGCGCGAACTGCGCGAGGAGCTGGGCGTCGACGCCGAGCCGCTCGGCCCCGTGCCCGGGGAGTGGCCGCTGCGCACGCCGTACGTCCTCCAGGTGTGGACCGCCCGGCTGCGCCCGGGCTCACCCGGCCCCCGCCCTCTTGAGGATCACGACGAGCTGCGCTGGCTGACGCGTGCCGAACTGTGGGACGTGCCGTGGCTGGACCAGGACGTGCCGGCGGTGCGCGAGGTGGCGGCCGGATGGCGGGGCGAGGCGTAGCCCTCGTTCCGATCGGCAGGACGGCGTGGCCCTCGCCTGGCCTGGATGCGTAGCCCCCGCCCCGCGAGGGGTGCGGGCTACGCACCGCGAGGGGCGCGTGCGGCCGGTCTCCGAGGCGCGGCCGCCGACGCATGGGCGCGGCCGGCCACGGCCGATCCCGCGACGGACCTCCGCGGTGAACCCCCGCAGCGGGCCCCGGTGACCTCCAGGTGCCGCCCCGTACGCCGGAGGTGCCACCGTGCGCCCTCTCGCGCGGTACTGCCGCCTCGATATCGGGTATGTGCCCATTAACCCCATGAAACCGGGCATGGGTGGGCTCACTGGCCTGGGAAGTGATCGGCGTGATCGACACCGATGGCGACTGCGCCGAGTGGACTTTTCCGGCGGAACCAGGCGCGGTGCGCGCCGCCCGCGCGGCGGTCCGGGGCCAGTTGCGCAGCTGGCACCTCGAGTGCCTCGCCGATCTCGCCGCGCTGCTGGTCAGCGAGCTGGTCACCAACTCGCTGCGGCATGCCGCCGGCCCCATCGGCGTACGGCTGGTCCGCCCGGCCGGCATCGGCGACACGCTGCGGGTGGAGGTCTCCGACCCGCTCCCCGACCCGCCGCGGGAACGTGTCGCGCACCCCGAGGACGAGAGCGGACGCGGCCTCCAGCTGGTCGCCGGCTCCTCCCGCCGCTGGGGCACCGAGCCCGGCGAGAGCGGAAAGACCGTCTGGTTCGAACTGGCGGTACCCGGGTGACGCCGCGGCAGCCGCGGGGGCACGGGGGTGTACAGCCGTCGGCGTGCCGTCCATCGTGCGCGCCGGGGGCGCACACGCCCCGACGGTGGGTGGTTCGACGGTGTGTTCCCTGGTTAGAAGAGTGGAAGTGTTGTCACGAACCGGTCCGAAAAACACCTGGACCGAGCTGTGATCGTGAACACCGTGTCGTGCGGCGCCGTAGTGCTGGATACTGCGGGCAGCCGCCCCCGGTGACCGGTGCCGGGCGCGGTGAGCTGGAGGGGACGGTTCGCGTGAGCGAGATACCAGCGAAGGCCACGGAGTCCGAGGACCCGTCGGACGGCGCGAGGAGCCAGACCGCGGAGGCTGCGGCGGCGCCCGGTGACGCCATGTGGCAGAGCAGTCCGCCCGGTTCGATCTACGACTACATCAAGGTCGCGTCCTTCTCCATCAGCCCCGGCGGACTGGTCGACCAGTGGAGCCTGCGCGCCGAGCAGCTCTTCGGGATCCCCGCCGAACGCGCCGTGGGCATGGACCCGATAGAGGCCTTCGTCGACCCCGACCTGCGCGACCGCGGCCAGCGGAAGATGGCCGAAATCCTCGACGGGCGCGAGTGGACCGGGGTGGTGCCGTTCCGGATGCCGGACCGGCCGGACGGCACGCGCGGCGAGGAGGGGCTGGCCGAGGTCTACGTCATGCCGACCCGCACCGCCGAGGGCGAGAAGGCCGCCGTCTGCATCGTCGTGGACGTCCGGACGCTGCGCAGCATCGAGACCGATCTCGCCGCCTCGCAGGCGATTTTCGGACAGTCCCCTTTCGGATTCCTGCTGATCGACGCCGAGTTGCGCGTCCGCCGGGCCAACATGCGGTTCGCCTCCGTCTTCGGCGGAACCCCGGACGACCACCGGGGCAAGGGAGTTCACGACTACCTGCTGCGCGGTGAGGCCGAGCGGGTCTCGGCCACCCTGCGGCGGGTGCTGGAGACCGGCGAGTCCATCACCGACATGCACGTCACCGGCTTCGTCCCGGGCTCGGAGGAACGCCGGCACTGGTCGGTCAACCTCTACCGCGTGCACAGCGGCACCGGCCGGCCCATCGGCATCGCCTGGCTCGGCACCGACATCACCGCCCGCCGGGCCGCCGCCCGCGAGGCCGCCGCCGCCCGCCGCAACCTCGCGCTGCTCAACGAGGCCGGCGCCCGCATAGGGAACTCCCTCGACCTGGAGACCACGGCCCGCGAACTCCTCGACGTCGTCGTCCCCGGCTTCTGCGACCTCGCCACCGTCGACCTCTACCAGGGACTGCTGGCCGGCGACGAGACCCCGCCCGGGCTCGCCGACGGCAGCGCCGAACTGCGCCGGGTCGCCTTCTCCAGCGCCGTGTCCGGGGCGCCGTTCACCGGCTCCGGGAAAGCCGTCGAGGTCGGCGCGGTCCACCACTTCCCCTTCAACTCGCCCTGCGCGGACGCCCTGCGCACCGCCCGGCCGCAACACGTGCCCGCCGAGGAGGGCGGCCTCGTGCAGTCCACGCTGGCCGTGCCGATGGTCGCCCACGACACGGTCGTGGGGCTCGCGCAGTTCGCCCGTACGAAGGGCAGTGAGCCGTTCGGGGACCGCGACCGGGACCTGGCCGTCGAACTGGCGGCGCGCGCCGCGGTCTGCATCGACAACGCGCGCCTCTACCGCCGCGAGCACGAACGGGCGTTGATACTGCAGCGCTCCCTGCTCCCGCCCGGCGACCCCGAGGCCTCCGGCCTGGACATCGCCTGCCGCTACCTGCCGGGCAACGCGGCGACCGAGGTGGGCGGCGACTGGTTCGACGTCATCGAACTCCCCGGACACCGCACGGCCCTGGTGGTCGGGGACGTCATGGGGCGGGGGCTGCGGGCGGCGGTCGCGATGGGCGAACTGCGTACGGCCGTACGCACACTGGCCCTGCTCGACCTGGAACCGGCGGAGGTCCTCTCGGCGCTGGACGAGATCGCGCGCGGGCTCGGCACGCCGGGCGGTGTCCAGCAGGCGACCCGGACGGCCCGTCAGCCCCGGGACGCCGACCTCTCGGAGGTGTACCTGGCGACCTGCGTGTACGCCGTGTACGACTCCGTCACCCGACGCTGTACGTTCGCCAACGCCGGCCATCTGCCGCCGGTCCTGGTCGAGCCCGGCGAGGCGGCGCTCATGCTCGACGTGCCGCCCGGGATGCCGCTCGGGGTGGGCGGCGAGCCGTTCGAGGAGGTGGAGGTCGAACTCCCGGAGGGCGCGCTGCTCGCGCTCTACACGGACGGCCTGGTGGAGTCCCGCGACCACCCCCTGGACGAGGGCCTGCAGGCGTTCATCGGCGCGCTCACGGACCCCTCCCGCCCGCTGGAGGACGTCTGCGACCACGTCCTCAGCACCCTGGACACCCACCACGGCGAGGACGACATCGCGCTGCTGATGGCCCGGGTGCAGGGGCTGCCCGCCGACTCGGTCGGCGACTGGACCCTGCCCCGGGAGCCGCGCAGCGTGGGCCGGGCCCGGGAGTACGCCCGCGGACAGTTGCTGTCCTGGGACCTGGAGCCGCTGGTCGACACGACGGAACTGCTGGTCAGCGAGCTGGTGACGAACGCGCTGCGGTACGGCGAGGGGGACATCAGACTACGGCTGCTGCTCGACCGCACGCTGGTCTGCGAGGTCTGGGACTCCGGACTGGTCCAGCCGAGGCGCCGGCGGGCCCGGGACACCGACGAGGGCGGCCGGGGCCTGCAACTGGTCGGTCTCCTCAGCGCGGCCTGGGGTTCCCGCCGGACGCCCCGCGGCAAGACGGTGTGGTTCGAACTGCCGCTGCCGGGCGGGGAAGGAACCCTCACCGACCCGGCGGAGGCGCTGCTGAGCCTCTTCTGACCGGCATCGCCCCCGGACTCGGTGGGGGCGCGGCACCCGGGGCGTCGGCTCACGCGGTGTGGCGCGCGCGGCTCAGCGGGCCGCCGAAGGCGGCGGGCTGGTCGGGCTCCGGGGCGTCCGACAGGAGGATCCCGCCGAGGAGAGCGCTGGTGAGGCCGGCCGCGTGGGCATCGGTGCGGGGGGTGTCGTGGGACCGCACGTCCCCTGCGGCCCGTTCCCGTGCGGCCCGGGCCGCCGCGTCGGCCCGGGCGGTGTCGCCCGCGCCCAGCTCCCGGACCGCCTCCGCCAGCAGGGCCCGGGCCTCCGTGCCCACGGCCCCCCGGTGCACCGTGACGAACTCCTCCGCCCCGGCCACGGAACTCCGCGCGACGAGCATCGCCGCCGTGTCCAGCACCCCGCCGCGCGCCGCCCCGGCCGACCGCTGGACGGCCCGGGTGATCCGGCGCAGCGCGTCCAGGGGATCGTACGGGCCGCCCGTCAGCTCTCCGCGGACCGCGGCCAGCACCCCGTCGGCGTAGGCCGTCCGGGGGTGCGGCTCACCCGGGGGAAGCGAGGTCCCGGTCCCGTTCCGGACCGCCGCCAGCTCCGCCTCCGCGCCGGTCAGCGCCGCCGGTACCAGCCCGGCCGCCTCCCGCAGCCGCGCCGCGCGCCGCTCCACTCCGTCCACCAGCACCCCCGCCTGGATCACCGCGCCCTCCCCGGCACGCAGCTGCCGGGCGGCCCGCCGCGGTTCGCCCGCGTCGACGGCCTGGCGGGCCTCGTTGAGCCGGGCGGTGGCGAACACCAGCCGGTCCTTGGCCTGTTCGACGTACGCGGTGACGGGACCGACCGCCGACGGCGGGTACCGCTCCCGCAGGGCCGCCAGGGTGCCCTGCGCGGTCACCGCCCGAGCCGTCAGCTCCCGGAACCGTTCCTCGGCCACCACCAGTGCCGCCCCCACCCCCCGCTCCTCGCCCATCCCCCGCAGCCGGTCCAGCGCCTCCGCCTCCGCGTCCAGCCGGCGCCCGGCCTCCGCGCAGCGGCCGATCACCCCGACCAGCGCCTGGCGCCGCGCGCTCGCCTCCTCCGGGACGCCCTCCTCGTACCGCCGCCAGATCGCGAACGCCGCCGACAGCTCCGTCTCGGCGGCCCGCAGCGCATGTGCGAACGGCTCCGTCTGCTTCTCCGGGAACAGCTCCCGTACAAAGGACAGTTCCTCCCCGCTGGTCCGCACGCAGTCGTCGGCCAGCCGCAGTGCCGCCCGGGCCTGACGCTCGGAGTCGGCCGGGGTGGGCGCGGGCGGCCGTGCCGGGACGGTGCCCGGAGTCGTCCGGGTCCGGGCCCGCCGGGTACGCCGCAGGTAGCCGTACCCGGCCAGGGACACGGCCGCGGCCCCGGCGATCAGCGGCAGCACGAGGTCGGCCGCCGACGTCCCGTCCTCCTGCGGGGCGGAGACGCTCGCCACCGGAACCGGAGCGTGGACCGCGACCGTCATCACCGGTGACACCAGCCACCCCGCTCCCACCAGAGTGCCCAGCACCGCATGCGCCACCCGCGCCCGTCGGTGCGAGGAGGAGGCGCGCCGGGCCCGGCCCCGGATCAGGGAGGACGTCACGTTGTGGAGCGTATGGCCAGGTAGACGGCTCCGCGAGCGGGACGGGGACGGGTGGGGGACCAGGCGGACAGGGGGACGGGATGGACGCAAACCCGACGGGCGACAGCCGGCGGGACGAGAACCCGGCGGCCGAAGACTCGCCGGACGCGCGCCCGCCCGGCGGGCACCGGACCGGCGACGGCGAGGACCCGGCGGCCGGGAGCCCGACGGGCGAGAACTCGGCGGCCGTGGGCCCGGCTGGTGAGGATCCGGCTGCTGTGCGCCTGTCCGGCGGGGATCAGAGCGGCGAGGGTGAGGATCCGGTGGGCGGGAGCCCGACGGGCGGGAACGGGTCGGGCGAGAAGTCGGCGGGCGTGAACCCGACCGGCGGAAGCTCGACGGCTGTGGGGCCGCCCGGTGAGGATCCGGTTCCTGTGCGCCCGTCCGGCGGGAACCAGGCCGGCGAGGGTGAGGATCCGGTGGCCGGGAGCCCGACGGGCGGGAACTCGCGGGCTGTGGGCCCGGCTGGTGAGGGCCCGGCCGGTGAGGATTCGGCTGTTGTGCGCCTGTCCGGCGGGGATCGGAGCGGCGAGGGCGGGGAGCCGATGGCCGGGAGCCTGTCCGGCGGGGATCAGAGCGGCGACGGTGAGGAGCTGACGGGCGCGAACCCGACCGGCGGAAGCTCGACGGCTGTGGGCCCGGCTGGTGAGGGCCCGGCCGGTGAGGATTCGGCTGTTGTGCGCCCGTCCGGCGGGAACCAGACCGGCGACCGCGGGGAGCCGGCGGCCGGGAGCCTGTTGGCCGGGAGCCCGACGGGCGAGAAGCCGGCGGGCGTGGGCCGGACCGGCGGAAGTTCGGCGGTCGTGGGCCCGGCTGGTGAGGGCCCGGCCGGTGAGGATCCGGCTGCTGTGCGCCTGTCCGGCGGGGATCAAAGCGGCGACGGTGAGGATCCGGTGGCCGGTAGCCCGACGGGCGCGAACCCGGCCGGTGAGAACTCGGCGGCCGTAGGGCCGGCAGGCGAGGAGCCGGCGGGCGGGCGCCTGTCCGGCGGGGATCAGAGTGGCGACGGTGGGGAGCCGGCGGCCGGTAGCCCGACGGGCGGGAACCCGGCGGGCGAGAAGTGGGTGGCCGTGGGCCCGCCCGGCGAGGAGCCGGCGGGCGGGCGCCTGTCCGGCGGGAATCAGAGTGGCGACGGTGGGGAGCCGGTGGCCGGGAGCTCCACGGGCGGGGACCGGGCGGACGGCGAGTCGGCACCGGTGGGCGGGCGGGCGCCGGGCCGCAGGCGCCGGCGCCGCATCCTCCGCGTCGCCTCCGTCGTCCTCGCCGTCCTCCTGCTCCCGCTCCTCACCGCCGAGACGGCCCTCCGGCTCAACTACACCGGCGATCCGGCCCCCGGCACCCGCACCCGCCACCAGGACGCCCTCTGGCTGGGGCACGCCTGGGTGGACGGACGGAAGACCGACGCGGACGTCAGGGCCCTCGCCCGGCGCCTGCGCGACACCGGGATCCGGGACCTGTACGTGCACGCGGGGCCGCTGGAGCACGACGGCACCCTCCCCGCGTCCGCGTACCCGAAGGCCCGCCGGCTGACGGCGGCCGTCCACCGGGAGCTGCCCGGTGTGCGGGTCCAGGCCTGGCTCGGGGACACGCTGGCGAGCGAGGGCCCGGTCGGGCTGCGGCTCGACCGCCCGGCCACCCGCGCGGCGGTCCTCGACTCCACCCGCGCCGTCCTCGCCGCCGGCTTCCAGGGCGCCCACTTCGACCTCGAACCCCTGCACTCGGGCGACCGCGACTACCTCGGCCTCCTCGACGACCTGCGCGAGCTGACCCACGCCCGGGGCGCCGTGCTCTCCGTCGCCGCCCACCAGATCGACCCGCTGCCCGCCTTCCACTCCTTCTGGGGCGCCACCACCGGCCACCCCAAGTGGTGGTCGCAGGCGTACTTCGGGCAGGTGGCCCGCCGGGTGGACCAGATCGCCGTCATGTCGTACGACACCATGCAGCCGCTGCAGAGCCTGTACGGCGGCTACGTGGCCCAGCAGACCAGCCTCGCCCTGGAGGTCACCCCGGAGGGCACCGACCTGCTGATGGGCCTGCCCTTCTACCACGAGAACCGGTTCGGCCACCGGGCGGCCGCCGAGACCGTCCCGGCGGCCGTGCGGGGCGTACGGCTGGGCCTGTCCCGGACCGACGCGGACCGGGCCCGCTTCGGCGTGGCCCTGTACGTCGACTTCGCCGCCACGGAGGATGACTGGACCGCCTATCGGGAGGACTGGGTCCGCACGCCATGACGCCCGCCCGCGCCCCCCTCACCCGGGACGACCTCGCCCCGCTCGCCCTTGCGGCCCTCGGCCGTACCCCGGCCGCCGCGCACCGGCTGCGCGGCGGCTCCAAGAAGGGCGTCTACCGGCTCGTCCTCGACGACGGCGGCACCGCGATCGCGTACGTCTGGTCGCCCGAGGAGGACTACTGGGGGCGCGCCGACGCCGACATCCGCGACAGCTTCTCGCACGCCTCCGGCATCGGTCTGTTCCTGGCCGCCCACCACCGGCTCACCGCGCTCGGCGTCCGCGTGCCGCGGCTGCTGCTCGCCGACGAGGACGCCGTCCACCTGCCCGCGCCCGCGGCGGTCGTGGAGGACATCCGCGGCGCGAGCCTGGAGCAGCTGCTGCGCGAGGACCCGGACGCGGCCCGGGTGCCGCTGCGGCGGCTGGCCGGGGTGCTCGGGGTGCTGCGGGGGTGCACGGCCGCCGGGCACGGCAAGGCCCTGCTGGTGGCGCGGGGCGGTACCGCGCACGGCGGCTCCTGCGCGCGGGTCGTCGCCGACCGGGCGGTCCGGGACATCGCCGACGCCGCCGGGCGGGACCCCCGGGTCCGCGCGGCACGCGAGGCGCTGACGGAGCGGGTCCGGGAGCTCGGGGCCGCCGTCGGACCGCGCGGCCACACCTCCCTCGTGCACGGCGAACTCGGCCCCGACCACGTCCTGGTGACCCCGGACGGCGATCCCGCGCTCATCGACGTCGAGGGCCTGATGTACTTCGACGCCGAGTGGGAGCACGTCTTCCTCCAGCTCCGCTTCGGCCCCGCCTACGAGGCGCTGCGGGCCCCCGGCCTCGACCCCGGCCGGATGGCCCTGTACCGGCTCGCGACCCACCTGAACCTCGTCGCCGGGCCGCTGCGGCTGCTCGACGGCGACTTCCCGGAGCGGGACGCCGTGCGGGGGATCGCGGAGTTCAATCTCCGGCGGGCGCTCGGCCTTCTGCGGGACGCCTCCTGATCTTCGAGCCGAGCCACACCAGCGGGTCGTACTTGCGGTCGACCGCCCGTTCCTTCAGCGGGATCAGCGCGTTGTCGGTGATCCTGATGCCCTCGGGGCAGACCTCCGTGCAGCACTTGGTGATGTTGCAGTAGCCGAGCCCGTGGTCGTCCTGGGCGGCGCGGCTGCGCTCCAGGCCGGTCTCGGCCGCCGCGTCCAGCGGGTGCATGTCGAGTTCGGCGACCCGCATCAGATAGCGGGGTCCGGCGAACGCCTGCTTGTTCTCCTCGTGGTCGCGCACCACGTGGCAGGTGTTCTGGCACAGGAAGCACTCGATGCACTTGCGGAACTCCTGCGCGCGGTCCACGTCCTCCTGGAACATGCGGTACTCGCCGGGACCCAGACCGGCCGGCGGCACGAAGGCCGGGACTTCCCTGGCCTTCCGGTAGTTGAAGCCGACGTCCGTCACCAGGTCCCGGATCACCGGGAAGGCCCGCAGTGGGGTGATCGTGACGGTCTCGGCGCGGTCGAAGACCGACATGCGGGTCATGCACATCAGCCGCGGACGGCCGTTGATCTCCGCCGAGCACGAACCGCACTTGCCGGCCTTGCAGTTCCAGCGCACGGCGAGGTCGGGCGCCTGGCCGGCCTGGATGCGGTGGACGATGTCCAGGACCACCTCGCCGTCGTTCACCTCGACAGTGAAGTCCTCCAGGCCGCCGCCCCGTTCGTCGCCCCGCCACACCTGGAAGCGGGCCTCGTAGCTGCTCACTCGTACAGCTCCTCTTCGGCGAGGTACTTGACCAGCTCCTCCTTCTCGAAGAGGGCGAGCAGGTCCGGGCGGATGGGCTCGGTGGTCTCGCGGGCGAGACGGATCTGGCCCCGGGCCGGGTCGGTCGCGGCGAGACCCCCGGTGGGGTCGGCGAGGGTGCACAGCAGGTTCACGTTGCGCCAGGCGCGGTCCATCGCCGGATGGTCCTCGCGGGTGTGCCCGCCGCGCGACTCGGTGCGCTCCAGCGCGGCCCGGGCCACGCACTCGCTGACCAGCAGCATGTTCCTGAGGTCCAGGGCGAGGTGCCAGCCGGGGTTGAACTGGCGGTGGCCCTCGACCCCGGCCCGCCGGGCCCGGGCCCGCAGCTCGGCCAGCTTGTGCAGGGCCTGCTCCATCTCGCCCTCGCGGCGGATGATGCCGACCAGGTCGTTCATCGCCTGCTGGAGTTCCTGGTGCAGGGTGTACGGGTTCTCCGGGGTCCGCGCCCCGCCGTCCCGCTCCGCCTCCGCGGAGAAGGGCCGCAGTGCCTCGGCCGCGGCCGCGTCGACCTGGACGTCGTCCACGGGCGGGCGCCGGCCGGCCAGGGCCCGCGCGTACTCCGCCGCGTGCCAGCCGGCCCGGCGGCCGAAGACGAGCAGGTCGGAGAGGGAGTTGCCGCCGAGCCGGTTGGAGCCGTGCATGCCGCCGGCCACCTCACCGGCCGCGTACAGCCCCGGCACCCCGCGGGCCGCCGCGGTGTCGGAGTCGACCGCGATGCCGCCCATCACGTAGTGGCAGGTCGGGCCGACCTCCATCGCCTCCGCGGTGATGTCGACGTCCGCCAGCTCCTTGAACTGGTGGTACATGGACGGCAGCCGGCGCCGGATCACCTCGGCGGGCATCCGGGTCGACACGTCCAGGAAGACGCCGCCGTGCGGGGAGCCGCGGCCCGCCTTCACCTCGGCGTTGATCGCGCGGGCCACCTCGTCGCGGGGCAGCAGCTCGGGGGGCCGGCGGTTGTGGTCCGGGTCCTCGTACCACCGGTCGGCCTCCTCCTCCGACTCGGCGTACTTCTCCTTGAAGACGTCCGGGACGTAGTCGAACATGAACCGCCTGCCGTCGGAGTTCCTGAGGACCCCGCCGTCGCCGCGCACCGACTCGGTGACGAGGATGCCCTTCACCGACGGCGGCCAGACCATGCCGGTCGGGTGGAACTGCACGAACTCCATGTTCAGCAGGGGCGCCCCGGCGAGCAGCGCCAGCGCGTGGCCGTCGCCGGTGTACTCCCACGAGTTCGAGGTGACCTTGAAGGACTTGCCGATGCCGCCGGTGGCGAGGACGACGGCGGGCGCCTCCAGGACGAAGAAGCGGCCGGTCTCGCGGTCGTAGGCGAAGACGCCCGAGACCCGGCCCGCGGCGGAGCCGCTGTCGGATGCCGTGTCCTTGAGGACCCTGGTGACCGTGCACTCCTGGAAGACCTTCAGCCGTGCCTCGTAGTCCCCGGTCTCCCGGTGGTCCTCCTGCTGGAGCGCGACGATCTTCTGCTGGAGCGTGCGGATCAGCTCCAGGCCGGTGCGGTCACCGACGTGCGCGAGGCGCGGGTACTCGTGGCCGCCGAAGTTGCGCTGCGAGATCCGGCCGTCCTTCGTCCGGTCGAACAGCGCGCCCCAGGTCTCCAGCTCCCACACCCGGTCCGGGGCCTCCTGCGCGTGCAGCTCGGCCATCCGCCACTGGTTGAGGAACTTGCCGCCGCGCAGGGTGTCGCGGAAGTGGACCTGCCAGGTGTCGTGCTCGTTGGCGTTGGCCATCGCCGCCGCGATGCCGCCCTCGGCCATCACCGTGTGCGCCTTGCCGAACAGCGACTTGCAGATCACCGCCGTACGGGCGCCCCGTTCGCGCGCCTCGATCGCCGCGCGCAGCCCGGCGCCGCCCGCGCCGACGACCACGACGTCCCACTGCTGCCGTTCCACCGCTGCCATCAGAAGAACCTCGGATCGTCGAAGACGCCGGACGCGACCAGGTACACGTAGAAGTCGGCCGACGCCACGCTGAGCAGCGAGGCCCAGGCCAGCTGCATGTGCCGGGCGTTGAGCCGCCCGACGAACCGCCAGGCCCGGTAGCGCACGGGATGCCGGGAGAAGTGCTTGAGCTTGCCGCCGACGATGTGCCTGCAGGAGTGGCAGGAGAGGGTGTACGCCCAGATCAGCACGATGTTGGCGAGGAAGACCAGGCTGCCCAGGCCCATGTGGCCCCACCGGTAGTGCTCGTCCCGGAAGGCCAGCACGGTGTCGTAGGTCAGCACACCCGCCACCAGCAGGGCGGCGTAGAAGAAGTACCGGTGGGCGTTCTGCAGGATCAGCGGGAAGCGGGTCTCGCCGGTGTACGTGCGGTGCGGCTCGGCCACCGCGCACGCGGGCGGGGAGGCCCAGAACGCGCGGTAGTACGCCTTGCGGTAGTAGTAGCAGGTCAGGCGGAAGCCGAGCGGGAAGACGAGGATGATGATCGCGGGGGAGACGCCCCACCAGCCGCCGAAGAGGTCGGCATTGGGCCCGGCGCGCATGGTCCGGCAGTTCTCCGCCAGGCACGGCGAGTAGAACGGCGAGACGTACGGCGCCGCGTAGTAGTCGGCGCCCGCGAAGGCCCGCCAGGTCGAGTACACGACGAACGCCAGCAGACCGGCCGCGGTGACGGCGGGCGCCAGCCACCAGCGGTCGGTCCGCAGGTGCGGGGCGGCGATCGCGGCGCGCGTACGGGCGCGTACGCCGCCGCTGTTCTGTTGGGGTTCCGTACCAGTGGCCAAGTCAGGACTCCGGTCGGTAGCGGTTGATCAGGGGGCGCGGCGGTCGCGGGCGCCCAGTCCCTCGTCGTCCGTGTCCGTCCACAGGCTGATGTCGTAGGGCGTGTCGGAGATGGTGACGAGGTCGGGCCGGCGCTGCGCGGCGGGGGCCGCGGCGGCGGCCCGGAGCAGGGCCAGGCTCTCGCGCAGGTGGTCGGCGTCCAGACGGACCCGGCGTATCTCCAGGCCGCCGCTGCCGAGCTGGTGTTCCAGGCGCCCCAGAGACCGGTGTAGGTCGTCGAGACAGCGCTGTACGGCGTTGATGTCGTCGTGCACGGACATGACTTGCCCTCGCTTCCGCGGGTCCGGCGGGCCATGGACGGCAACGTTGATGCGCCTTGGAGTGTTGCGCCTCACGCCCGCCGGTGTGAAGGGATGTGCAGCGATTGGCCGAGGCGTACGGGTGCATCGCCCGGTGTGTTGCGCCGCACGGGTGGGCTTACCGGCTGTCGTCGCCGTGTCGCCCACCGTTGCCGGATCCTTTCCTCTTCAGTGGCCGCATAGATCTGATCAGCTCCATATACCGCCAAACGTGATCAGCTCCATATACCGACAAATGTGAGCATAAGGCCCGTGGCTTCCTGGAGGTAGCAGAGATGTCCTACGACGGCGTTGGGCAGCGCCCTGAAGGGGCTCGGGGCCGCACCACCGAGCAGCGGCCGCGTCCCGGGGCGCGAGGAGCCACGACGCACTCCCCGACGGCCCCGGGCCGGTCCCGGCGTCTCCAGCGGGCCCTCGCCCTCCTCGGCGCCGGTGCCCTGGCCGTCCCCCTGCTCGCCGGCTGCGGTGACGACGACGAGGTCAGCAGCCCGCTCGCGCCCCAGGACATCTCCCCGGTCGCCCGGGACCTGGTCGCCGACGGCGGCACCCTGAAGTGGGCCGTGGACGCCGTACCGGAGACCCTGAACACCTTCCAAGCCGACGCCGACAGCGGCACCAGCAGGGTCGCCCAGGCCGTGCTGCCCTCCATGTTCCGGCTGGACTCCGCCGGCCGGCCGGTGGCCGATCCGGCCTATCTGGAATCGGCCGAGGTCATCGAGACCGAGCCGCGCCAGGTCGTGCTGTACAAGCTCAACCAGCAGGCCGTCTGGAGCGACGGCCGGGAGATCGGCGCCGCCGACTTCCTCGCCCAGTGGCGCGCCCTGTCCGGGAAGAACAGTGCCTACTGGACCGCCCGCAACGCCGGCTACGACCGCATCGCCAAGATCGAGCGCGGCGCCAACGACCTCCAGGTCCGGGTCACCTTCTCCCGCCCCTACGCCGACTGGAAGTCGCTGTTCTCCCCGCTGTACCCGAAGGACGTCATGGGCACCCCGGACGCCTTCAACGACGGCGCCCGCCGCAAGCTCCAGGTCACCGCCGGCCCGTTCAAGGTGGAGAAGGTCGACACCGCCAAGAAGGACGTCGTCCTCACCCGCAACCCGCGCTGGTGGGGCAAGCCCGCCAAGCTGAACCAGATCGTGCTGCACGCCGTCGCCCGCGACAAGCGGACCACCGCGCTCGCCGACGGCAGCGTGGACCTCGCCGAGATCGACTCCACCGACGCCCAGCGGATCGGCCTCGCCCACCGGACGAAGGGCACCGGCACCCCGCTCCAGGGCGCCGGGGGCAGGACCTCCGTGAAGAAGCTGCGCGCCTGGGCGGTCGAGCACGGCCTCGACTCCGATCAGGTGCACGCCGGGAAGAAGAAGCTCCGCAAGGCCATCACCCGCTATCTGGAGCAGCAGCAGGAGCTGCGGGACGTCGAGGTCCGCAAGTCCCTGGAGCCCACCTACACCCAGCTCGCCCTCAACGGCGCCGCCGGCCCCCTCACCGACGAACGGGTCCGCCGGGCCGTCGCCCGCGCCCTGGACCGCGCCGAGCTGGCCCGGCTGGTGCTCACCCCGCTGGGGCTGCCCGCCGTACCCGTCGGCAGCCACCTCGCGCTGTCCGGGCAGCCCGCCTACGCCGACAACAGCGGCGCGATCGGCGGCCAGGACGCCAAGGAGGCGCAGGCGCTGCTCGCGGACGCCGGCTGGGTGCGCGGCGGCCCGCTGAAGGAGGAGAAGAAGGGCGAGAAGGCGGCCGGCCCCCAGAAGCAGGAGAAGGACAAGCGGAACAAGCCGGACGCGGACGTCTCGGACGGCGGTGACGACGGCGAGTACATCGTCGGCGAGGACGACAAGGGCCACGACGACCGGCAGGACGACGGCCGGGCGCACGGCGGCAGCGACGGCAAGGGCAAGCACCACGAGTCCCCCGGCGGCGAGCACGAGCACCCCGACCGGCGCCTCGCGCAGGAGGGCAAGCACGGCGGCGCGCCCGGCGCCTACGCCCCCAAGGGCACGGCCGCCCCGGCCGCCGCTCCGGCCGGGCCCTTCGCCAAGGACGGCAAGCCCCTCGCGCTCCGCTTCGTCCTGCCCTCCGGACCCGGCTCGCAGATCCTGAACTCGGTCGCCGAGCGGATCTCCGCGATGCTGGAGCAGGTCGGGATCCGCACGACGATCACCAAGGTGTCGGACGAGAGCTACTTCAAGGACCACATCGCCGCCGGCGACTTCGACCTCGCCCTGTACTCCTGGCCGTCCTCCGCCTTCCCGGCGACCGACGCCCGCCCCGTCTACGCCAAGCCGGTCCCGGCCGCGGACGGCTCGGTGAACGTGGAGCAGAACTACACCCGGGTCGGTACGGACCAGGTCGACCAGCTCTTCGACCAGGCCGCGACCACGCTGGACGAGGGCGAGGCGCGGGACCTGATCCGCCAGGCCGACGCCCACATCTGGGCGGCGGCCGGCTCCATCCCGCTCTACCAGCGCCCCCAGCTGGTGGGAGCGCGCAGGAACGTCGTCAACGCGGGGGCCTTCGGCTTCCAGACACCGGTCTACGAGGACATGGGATTCCTGAAGAAGGGGGCGAAGGTGTCGCCGAGCCCCGGGAAGTGAGCCCCCCGGCAGTCGCCCCGCAGGGCGGCGCGGACCCCTCCCGCGCGGGCGACGCGGAGGGCGGGAGAGGGCGGGCGGGACCCCCGGCGGCGGGTGCGCCGGGGGCCGGGCCGAGCCGCACCGCCGTAGCCCGGCGAGCCGCAGCGGCGGCGCACCCGTACCATGGGGTGAGGCCGTGGCGTGTCCAGCCCGGCAGGGCCCGCGCGACACGGACGTACGCGCAGGGCGATCCTCACACTTCCGGGAGTACGGCAGCTTATGGCCACGCGCCACGACATCCGCAACGTCGCCATCGTCGCTCACGTCGACCACGGCAAGACCACCATCGTCGACGGCATGCTCAAGCAGGCCGGCGCGTTCGCCGCCCACCAGCTCGACTCGGTCGACGACCGCATGATGGACTCGAACGACCTGGAGCGTGAGAAGGGCATCACGATCCTCGCCAAGAACACGGCGGTGAAGTACCACCCCAAGGACGGCGGGGACCCGATCACCATCAACATCATCGACACCCCCGGCCACGCCGACTTCGGCGGCGAGGTCGAGCGCGGTCTGTCGATGGTGGACGGTGTCGTGCTGCTGGTGGACGCCTCCGAGGGCCCGCTGCCGCAGACCCGCTTCGTGCTGCGCAAGGCGCTCCAGCAGCGGCTGCCCGTCATCCTGTGCATCAACAAGACGGACCGCCCCGACTCGCGCATCGACGAGGTCGTCAACGAGACCTACGACCTGTTCCTCGACCTGGACGCGGACGAGGAGCAGATCGAGTTCCCGATCGTCTACGCCTGCGGCCGTGACGGCATCGCCTCGCTCACCAAGCCGGACAACGGCACGGTCCCGGCCGACTCCACCAGCCTGGAGCCGTTCTTCTCCACGATCCTGGAGCACATCCCGGCCCCGACCTACGACGAGGACGCCCCGCTCCAGGCCCACGTCACCAACCTGGACGCCGACAACTTCCTCGGCCGTATCGCGCTGCTCCGCGTCGAGCAGGGCGAGCTGCGCAAGGGCCAGACGGTCGCCTGGATCAAGCGCGACGGCACCGTGCAGAACGTCCGCATCTCCGAGCTGATGATGACCGAGGCGCTCACCCGCAAGCCGGCCGAGAAGGCGGGCCCGGGTGACATCTGCGCGGTCGCCGGTATCCCGGACATCATGATCGGTGAGACGCTGGCCGACCCGGAGAACCCGGTCGCGCTGCCGCTGATCACGGTGGACGAGCCCGCGATCTCCATGGTCATCGGCACGAACACCTCGCCGCTGGTCGGCCGGGGCGGCACCGGCAAGGGCGCGGACGCGAAGGCGGCCGTGAAGGACCGCAAGGTCACCGCCCGCCAGGTCAAGGACCGCCTGGACCGCGAGCTGATCGGTAACGTCTCGCTGCGCGTCCTGGACACCGAGCGCCCCGACGCCTGGGAGGTGCAGGGCCGCGGTGAGCTGGCGCTCGCCATCCTGGTCGAGCAGATGCGCCGCGAGGGCTACGAGCTGACCGTCGGCAAGCCGCAGGTCGTCACCAAGGAGATCGACGGCAAGGTCCACGAGCCGGTCGAGCGCATGACGATCGACGTGCCCGAGGAGCACATGGGCGCCGTCACGCAGCTCATGGGCGTCCGCAAGGGCCGCATGGACAACATGTCGAACCACGGCTCCGGCTGGGTGCGCATGGAGTTCGTCGTGCCCTCCCGCGGTCTCATCGGCTTCCGTACCGAGTTCCTGACCCAGACCCGGGGCACGGGCATCGGCCACTCCATCCACGAGGGCTTCGAGCCCTGGTTCGGCAACCTGACGACCCGGAACAACGGTTCCCTCGTCGCCGACCGCTCCGGCGCCGTCACCGCGTTCGCGATGACGAACCTCCAGGAGCGCGGCGTGCTCTTCGTGGAGCCGGGCACCGAGGTGTACGAGGGCATGATCGTCGGCGAGAACTCCCGCTCCGACGACATGGACGTCAACATCACCAAGGAGAAGAAGCTCACGAACATGCGGTCGTCGTCGGCCGACTCGTTCGAGGCGATCGTGCCGCCGCGCAAGCTGTCGCTGGAGCAGTCGCTGGAGTTCTGCCGCGACGACGAGTGCGTCGAGGTGACCCCGGAGGCCGTTCGCATCCGCAAGGTCGTGCTCGACCAGCGTGAGCGTGCCCGCTCCGCGAGCCGCGCCAAGCACAGCTGATCCCACGGCACTTGAGCCCGGATGCCCCCTCGGCGGGGGCATCCGGGCTTTTTGCAACCCGTTTTCGGGGGCCGCATGTCCGACATGCGGAGATCGGTGCCCGATAGCCAGGTAACAAGTCCGTTTCGCGCATTCTTCGGGCGAACAGTTTGTCCAGATTTTGGAAGGTCTACGGGCGAGCTGTGACTGAATTGAGATCTACGGGCAGTGGTCGGTAGTCGACCGATGGCAGATAGTTAGCCGCGTAGCGCTCGGGTCAATGGGTCTCGCGCTGTGGGGACAGCGCCGACTCACGAGCACCAGGGGGTGTCCGACCCTCCGTCAGGGGTGTCGGAGGGTGGACGGAAACCCCTTCCTGTTGGTGAACCGTGGAGTCATGAGGAGGGAACCCCAGTAACTACGCGCGTCCGACTGCGGTCACGCGCGTTCTTGGAGTACGCGGGCAACTCCCACACTCATACCTGTGAAACGGACAAACCGTGACAAGTCCTATCGACATAGAGGGCGGCGGGGCTCCGCTCGTCGTCGACGGCGAACCAGGGCCGGAGACGGGGACGGAAGTCGTCAAGCTTGCGGGCCGGTCCCCCGGCCAGCTGATGTGGCTGCGCTTCAAACGCGACCGCACGGGTGTCGTCTGCGCCCTGGTGGTGATCGCCTACTTCGCCGTCGCCCTGCTCGCCCCGCTGCTCGTGAAGCTGCCGGGCACCGATCCGTACACCCTGTACGGCCAGGACCCCACCTACGCCGACAAGCCCGTCCTCGACGAATTCGGGCTCCCGCTCGGCTACTTGGGGGGTGTCTCAGGAGACCACTGGTTCGGCGTCGAACCGCAGTACGGCCGCGACCTCTACGCCATGCTGCTGTACGGCATGCGCACCTCGCTGTACATGGCGCTCGGCATCACCGCTCTCATCATGGTCACCGGTGTCGTGATCGGCCTCGTCGGGGGGTACTTCGGCGGACGCACGGACTACTGGATCGGCCGTGGCACCGACTTCTTCCTCTCCTTCCCGCAACAGCTGTTCTTCATCGCGTTCATGCCCGTCGTGACGTCGTTCTTCGTGGATCCCCGCGAGGCGACACCCACCTACTTCCGCGCCCTGGCCATGCTGATCGTGCTGTGGCTGCTGGGCTGGATGGGCATGGCCCGGCTGGTGCGGTCGACCGTACTGTCCCTGCGCGAACGGGAGTTCGTGGAGGCGGCCAAGGTCTCCGGGGCCTCGCCGTGGCGGATCGTGCGCAAGGAGATCCTGCCCAACGTCGTCACCCCGATCCTCGTGCAGTTCACGTACCAACTGCCCAGCACCATCCTGAGCATCGCCTTCCTGTCCTTCGCGGGCGTCGGGTTCGTCGAGCCCACACCCGACTGGGGACGCCTCTTCGCCGCCGGCGCGCGGTACGCCGAACAGGACCCGGCGTTCATGTTCTTCCCCGGGGTGGCGCTGGTGATCTTCGTCCTGTGCTTCAACCTCCTCGGGGACTCCGTACGGGACGCGTTCGACCCCAAGTCCGGGCGCTAGGTGGTCCGTTGGGTGGGGGGTGGCTGCCGCCCCCGCCGGCCCCAGCCGGCCGGCGCCCGGCAGATCTCACGGATAACAACGACAGGTAGGTGGATTCGCCACATGATGTCTCATCGCGCCCGCGGAGCGCGTGCCGTCGTGATCGCCCTTACGGCCGGCTCCCTCGCTCTCACGGCATGCTCCAAGAACGAGGGCGGCAAGTCCGGCAAGGACTCCAGGAAGGACCAGAAGGAGGCGGCGGTCCAGTCCAAGGCGGTCACCTACGTCGACGCGGCGGGATCGACGGGCCCGGCCAAGGAGGTGCCCGGCGCCAAACCCGGCGGCACCATCACGGTGTACCAGGAAGCGGGCCTGTCCCACCTGGACCCCGGCCAGATCTACGTCTCCGACGCCGGCCAGGTCGCCAACCTGCTCTTCCGCCGCCTGACCCAGTTCCAGGAGGACGACAAGGGCGACGTCTCCGTCGCCGGTGACCTCGCCACCGACTCCGGCAAGTCCACCGACGGCGGCAAGACCTGGACCTTCACGCTGAAGGACGGCATCAAGGACGAGAACGGCAACCCCATCACCTCGTCCGACGTCCGGCACAGCATCGAGCGCCTCTACGCGAAGTTCATCTTCGACGGCCCGACGTACCTCCAGACCTGGCTGAGCGGCGCCGACTACCGCAAGGCCCTGCCCGGCGGCGGCTTCGACGGCAAGCACCTTCCGGCCTCGGTGCTGGACACCCCGGACGACAAGACCGTCGTCTTCCACTTCGACCAGCCGCGCCCGGACCTGCCGCAGACCCTCGCCATGGCCGGCTACGCCGTCGTCCCGGCGAAGGGCGACACCAAGGAGCGGTACGAGAAGAAGCCGGTCGCCACCGGTCCGTACAAGATCGCCGAGAACAAGGCCGGCAAGATCCTGAAGCTGGTGAGGAACACCAACTGGGACCCGAAGACCGACTCCGTGCGCCACCAGTACGTCGACGGCTTCACCATCCAGTTCGGCGTCACCGAGTCCACCCAGACCAAGCGCCTGATCGCCGACGAGGGCGACAACAAGAACGCCATCCAGCTCACCAACGGCGTCGAGGCCACCCAGATCCAGGACGTCATCAACAACCCCGACGCCAGCAAGCGCACGGTCAAGGGCTACCAGCCCTACGTCATGACACTGACCTTCAACCTCGACCGGGTCAAGGACAAGAAGGTCCGCGAAGCCGTCACCTACGCGGTCAACTCCAAGTCCCTCATCGCCGGCGAGGGCGGCGCCTACGGCGGTGACGTCGCCCCCAACTACTTCGCGCCGACGCTCCCCGGCTACGAGGCGGGCTACGACCCCTACGGCCGGCTGAAGACCCCGCAGGGCAACATCCCCAAGGCCAAGGAGATCCTCGGCGGCGTCCCGGCCGGCGAGAAGAAGCTCGTCTTCGCCTACCCCAACAGCGAGGCCGGCCAGAAGCGCAAGGTCGCCATCGAGGACGCGCTGGAGAAGGTCGGCTTCGACGTCGTGGCCAAGGAGGTCGACTCGGCGAGCTACTACGAGCAGATCGGCAAGCTCAAGAACCCGTACGACATCTACATCACCGGCTGGGGCCAGGACTGGCCGTCCCCGGGCACGGTCGTCACGCCGATCTACGACGGCTCGCAGGTCGCCGACGGCTCCTCGAACTACTCGCACGTCAAGGACGACAAGGTCGACGCCCTCATCAAGAAGGCGCTGACCCAGGAGCCGACCGAGGCCGCCAAGACCTGGAAGGAAGCCCAGCACTACCTGCTGGAGAAGGTGATCCCGGCCGCTCCGCTGTGGTACACGAAGCAGTTCCAGATCTCCGGCTCCAACGTGGGCGGTGCCCGCTACGGCTCGGTGTCCAGCCTCATCGACATCAACAGGCTGTTCCTGAAGTCGTCGTGACCCGCGGCTGACGACGGGGGTGCGCCCGGGAGCGGGCGCGCCCCCGCTCCGAGCGCACCCCACCCACCGTCTGTCGCAGAGAGCAGCCAGCCCGCCATGCTTCAGTTCATCCTCCGGCGCGCGGTCGGCGCCTTCGTCACACTCTTCCTCATCGGGGCGGCGACCTTCTTCCTCTTCGTGGCCGCACCCTCCGACTATGCCTCCCTGGCCTGCGGCAAGGACTGTTCGCCCCAGCGGCTGGCGGACATCCGTGAGGCCCTCGGCCTCAACCTGCCCCTGGCCCAGCAGTTCTGGGACTTCATGTCCGGCATCGTGACGGGCCGCGACTTCCCGACCGGACACTGCTCGGCCCCCTGCCTGGGGGTGTCCTTCTACTCGGGGGACATGGTCTGGAGCACCATCATGGACCGGTTCCCGCTGACCCTCACCCTGACCGCCGGCGGTGCGATCGTCTTCCTCCTCATCGGCGTCGGCACGGGCATGATCGCCGCCTACCGGCGCGGCACGATGGTCGACAAGGTCGCCACCGGCGCGTCCATGGTGCTCAGCTCCTTCCAGATCTACTTCCTCGGCCCGGTCGTGCTGACCATCCTCGTCTACAGCACCGGCTGGATGGAGGACCCCAAGTACGTCCCCTTCACCCAGGACCCGGTCGGCTGGTTCGTCGGCATGTCGATCCCGGTGTGCGTCATGGCCACGATCTTCACCGCGCAGTACACCCGTATGGCGCGCTCCTCCATGATCGAACAGCTCGCCGAGGACCATGTGCGCACCGCCCGGGCCAAGGGCATGTCACGCAAGTACGTCTTCCTGCGCTACGCCTGGCGCGGCTCGCTCATCCCGATCGTCACCGTGCTCGGCATCGACGTCAGCTCCATGCTGGGCGGCGCCGTCGTCACCGAACTGACCTTCTCCCTGCAGGGGATCGGCCGGCTCGCGGTGGACGGCGCGGTCAACAAGGACCTGCCGCTGACGATGGGGGTCATGCTCTTCGGCGCCTTCTTCATCCTCGTCATCAACATCCTCACCGACATCACCTACGCGTGGATCGACCCCCGCATCCGGCTCTCCTAGGAAGAACCAGCCAAGTGACCACAGTGACCAAGGCCGAGGGCGCGCCGGCCCCGACCGGGCCGGACGGATTCCTCTCGGTGCGCGATCTCCAGGTGACGTTCTCCACCGAGGACGGCCCGGTCAAGGCCGTCGACGGGCTCTCCTTCGACCTGCACCGCGGGAAGACCCTCGGCATCGTCGGCGAGTCGGGCTCGGGCAAGTCGGTCACCAACCTGACGATCCTCGGGCTGCACGACCCGCTGTTCACCACGGTCGACGGGGAGATCGTCCTCGACGGCAAGGAACTGATCACCGCCACCGAGAAGGAGATGGAGAAGCTCCGCGGCAACCGGATGGCGATGATCTTCCAGGACCCGCTCACCGCGCTGTCGCCCTTCTACACCATCGGCCGGCAGATCGCCGAGCCGTACATGAAGCACACCGGTGCCTCGAAGAAGACCGCCTGGGAACGGGCCGTGGAGATGCTCGGCAAGGTCGGCATCCCCCACCCCGCGGAGCGCGCGCGGGACTACCCGCACCAGTTCTCCGGCGGTATGCGCCAGCGCGCGATGATCGCCATGGCGCTGGTCTGCGACCCGGACCTGCTGATCGCCGACGAGCCGACCACGGCCCTCGACGTGACCGTGCAGGCGCAGATCCTGGACCTGCTCAAGGACCTCCAGCGGGAGTTCGGCACGGCGATCGTCTTCATCACCCACGACCTAGGGGTCATCGCCGACATGGCCGACGACATCATGGTGATGTACGCGGGCCGGGCGGTGGAGCGCGGCACGGTGGACGAGGTCCTGCGCTCACCGCAGCACCCGTACACCTGGGGCCTGCTGAACTCCATGCCCCGGCTGGACTCCGACCTCGGCACCCCGCTCTCCCCGATCCCGGGCACCCCGCCCTCCCTGCTGACCCCGCCGCCCGGCTGCCGCTTCCACCCCCGGTGCACCTTCCGGGACCGCGTCGACGGCGACCGCTGCGTCACCGAACGGCCGTTCCTGGCACCGGACCGTTCCTCGGCGTGCCATCTCGGCACGGAGCAGAAACGCACCATCTTCATCGAAGAGATCAGGCCCCGACTGGGCTAGGAGGACAACCACATGAAAGAGGACCTGGTCCTCCCGACCACCCACGAGACCCCCGCGGACCCGGTACCCGAGCCGCTGCTCGCGGTCTCCGGCCTGGTCAAGCACTTCCCGGTCAAGGGCGGCTTCCCCATTCGCCGTACGGTCGGCGCGGTCCAGGCCGTCGACGGCGTCGACCTGACCGTGCACGCGGGGGAGAGCTTCGGCCTGGTCGGCGAGTCGGGCTGCGGCAAGTCGACCACCGGCCGGCTCATCACCCGCCTGCTGGAGCCCACCAGCGGCACGATCACCTACCGCGGCCAGGACATCAGCCACGCGAACCGCCGGCAGCTCGCCCCGATCCGCTCCGAGATCCAGATGATCTTCCAGGACCCGTACTCGTCGCTGAACCCGCGGCAGACGGTCGGCAAGATCATCTCCGGTCCGATGGAGATCAACGGGATCAACCCGCCCGGCGGCCACGAGAAGCGCGTGCGCGAACTCCTGGAGACCGTGGGCCTGAACCCGGAGCACTACAACCGCTTCCCGCACGAGTTCTCCGGCGGCCAGCGCCAGCGCATCGGCGTGGCCCGCGCCCTGGCGCTGGAGCCCAAGCTGATCGTCGCCGACGAACCGGTCTCCGCCCTGGACGTCTCCATCCAGGCCCAGGTGGTCAACCTGCTCCAGCAGGTCCAGAAGGACCTGGGCATCGCGTTCGTCTTCATCGCCCACGACCTGGCAGTGGTCCGCCACTTCTCCCAGCGCGTGGCCGTCATGTACCTGGGCAAGATCATCGAGGTGGGCGACCGCGACTCCATCTACACGCGCCCGCGCCACCCCTACACCCACGCCCTGCTGTCCGCCGTCCCCGAGGTGACCCTGACGGAGGGTGAGGCGACCGGGCGCGAACGCATCCGCCTCGCCGGCGACGTACCGTCCCCCATCTCCCCTCCCTCCGGCTGCCGCTTCCGCACCCGCTGCTGGAAGGCCCAGGAGAAGTGCGCGACCGAGGAACCCCCGTTGGTCCGACTCTCCGGCAACCACACCGGCCACCTGACGGCCTGCCACTTCCCGGAGGACCCGACGACACAGGCCCGGGAGGAGGACATCGTGCTGGACCCGGCGTTGTCGGCGCTGGAGGAGGACCAGGCGGGCCGGCACTAGTGTGTGCGGCACCTTCTCACCTGTTCGGAGTCGCAGATGGCCGTTCGCCGTGTCGTGCCCAACATCCAGTCGGAAGCCGCCGACGAGAGCCGGGAGTTCTACGGCCTGCTGGGCTTCGAGGAGGTGATGAACCACGGCTGGATCATGACGCTCGCGTCCCCGTCCAGCCCGGCGGCGCAGATCAGCGTGATGACCAGCGACAGGACGGCGTCCGTCACTCCCGACATGAGTGTCGAGGTGGACGACGTGGACGCGGCTTATGCGGCCATGCGGGCGAGTGGCGCGGAGATCGTCCACCCCTTGCGGGACGAGGAGTGGGGCGTGCGGCGGTTCTTCGTCCGTGATCCCAGCGGACGGGTGGTCAACGTGCTGGGCCACAGCTGACGGCCCCTCCCCGCGGCCCGGTCGGGAACGCGTGTCGAAGCCGCTCGGCACGTGGCTGCCGCGCAGCGGACCCGACGGTCAGTCCCGCCCGGCCACCGTGATGATCTCCGGCGAGCTCGGGGTCAGCGGGCCCCGGTCCCAGTCGCCGTACTGTTCGGTCACCGTCAGGCCCGCTTCCGCCAGGAAGGCGTCCAGCGCGGCGGCGTCCAGGAAGCGGAGGGTGCTGTGGTGGACCTGGGGAGTGGGCCAGCGGGGGCCGGCGTAGGTCTCGGTGAAGTGGACGCGGTCCCGGGCGGGCGCGTCGGGCTGTACCTCGTGCCACACCCGCACCGGGGTGCCGTCGGCGGCGGTGATCTCGTGCACGCGGTCCGGGGTCCAGCGCTCCCAGGCGCGGGCGGCGGGGTTGCGGGTCTCGAAGACGAAGCGGCCGCCGTCGCGGAGGGCGGAGCGGGCGGCGTGCAGACAGGTCCGGATGTCGTCGTCCGTCAGCAGTTCCTGGAAGGCGTGCCCGGTCATGACGACCAGGTCGAACTCCGGCTGCCAGCGGCGCACCCGCACGTCGCCGAGCACCCACTCCACATCCGGCCGGGCCCGCCGGGCCTGCACGAGCATCGCGGCGGCCGGATCGAGGCCCGTCAGCCGCCCCCGGTGCCCCTCGGCCCGGGCCCGCCGCAGCAACTGCCCGGTGCCGCAGCCGATGTCCAGCACGGACCCGGCCTCCCGCAGCAGACCGAGGTAGAAGTCGTCCCCTGGCCCCCAGGGGTTGAGGCGGTCGTACAGCGCGGCGAGCGAGAGGTCGGCAAAGACGTGATCCACCACCGCGGCAGTCTGACACACGATGCTGAACGGCGTGTCAGGAAAGCGGGACCCCGTACACAGAGGAGGGCCCGTGCCTTGGGTTCCGTCGGCGAGTGCTGGGTCACGAGGATCAGCGGTAGGCACGCATCTGCCGGTGCTGTCCAGCCTTTTCTGTTCATCGCCCCGTTCGGGCGCGCGGTCGCAGACCGCCCCCTTGGCTATCGGACGCCCCATTCCTTCAGTACACGAGGCTGTCCCCTCGGCCCGCCCCTACACCGGCTCAGGTGTCACATCGGCCGGCAAGACCAGATGACGACATCACCGATCAATGAGGCGGCAAAGTAGCTCAGAAGTAGCTCAAATGCGTGATCAAGCGTGTGTGGAGAGTGATTGGATGGCTTGCGTCGGCCACTTGGGAACGACGTAAGACGTAAGACGACCAAGAGGGAACTCGTGAAGTTCACGCAGAAAATCGGGGCTGTCGCATCCGCGACTTCAGTATGCGTCGCGCTTGGTGTCGTTGGCACCGCTTCGCCGGCCGAGGCGAGTCAATTGACGTTCAGGCTCAAGAACGCCGTCTCGGGTAAGTGCTTGCAGTGGAATGGCATTGACGGCGAGAACATAACGCAGGTCAAGTGCAAGAACGCTCGCAATCAGTACTGGGCGCGTGCTGGCCAGAAGCTGGTCACCATTTCTGGCGGGCTCATTGGCGAGGGCTGCGTGACGAGCCCGAACGGACATGAGGTACATGCCACGGGCCAGCCGTGCAGTGATTACGACCTCCGTCACAACGGATGGGCGATCTTGTCCACCAATCGGGGTGCTAAGACCCCGGTCGGGAACGCCGTCTGCGGCATGCTCAAGACGACCAAGAAGGGCAGTGTCCTCTGTGGTGCGAAGGTGTCCGGCGATCGGGACGTCTGGATCATCAACTAGGCATTAGCCCTGCAAAGCGGAAGGCCCGTGCAGAGTAGTTGTTCTGCACGGGCCCTCGTCCCCGGGACCGGACGTTCATGGGCTCGGGTCAATGGGCCGGTGAAAGTCCGCTCCACCAGGGGGCGGCTGACGGAAAGGGGTGTGTCAGGCCGCCGCCTCGGGGTTCTTGGTGAGACCGTCCTTGGAGAGGCGCGGAGCGGGGACGGTGTCCGTCGTCTCGGGGTAGTGGCACGCCGTGAGGTGGCCCGGCTTGTTGCCCGCCGCCTCCACCAGCGGCGGCGCCTCCGTCGCGCACTTCTCGGTCGCCTTCCAGCACCGGGTGCGGAAACGGCAGCCGGACGGCGGGTTGATCGGCGACGGCACGTCACCGGTCAGCCGGATGCGCTCCCGCGGCTCCTCGTCCACCGTCGCCTCGGGGACGGCGGACAGCAGGGCCCGGGTGTAGGGGTGGCGCGGGTTGTTGTAGAGGTCGTCACGGTCGGCGATCTCCACGATCTTGCCCAGGTACATCACCGCGACGCGCTGGGAGAAGTGGCGCACGATCGCCAGGTCGTGGGCGATGAAGACGAACGCGATGCCCAGGTCCTTCTGGACCTGCTGGAGCAGGTTGACCACCTGGGCCTGGATGGAGACGTCCAGGGCGGAGACCGGCTCGTCGGCGACGATCAGCTTCGGTTCCAGGGCGAGGGCCCGGGCGACGCCGATGCGCTGGCGCTGGCCGCCGGAGAACTCGTGCGGGAAGCGGTTGTAGTGCTCCGGGTTCAGGCCCACGATCTCCAGGAGTTCGCGCACGCGCTTCTCGTGGCCGCCGGGCGGGTTGATCCCGTTGATCTCCATCGGACCCGCGATGATCTTGCCGACCGTCTGCCGCGGGTTCAGCGAGGCGTACGGGTCCTGGAAGATCATCTGGATCTCGGACCGGATCGGCGCCAGCTGCTTGCGGCCGGCGTGCGTGATGTCCTGGCCGCGGTAGGCGATCCGGCCGCCGGTCGGCTCCAGCAGGCGCGTGATGAGCCGGCCGGTGGTCGACTTGCCGCAGCCCGACTCGCCGACGAGGCCCAGGCTCTCGCCCTCGGCGACCTGGAAGTCCAGGCCGTCGACGGCCTGCACGGCGCCGACCGTCCGCTTGATGGGGAAGCCGCCCTTGATCGGGAAGTGCTTGGTGAGCCCGGAGACGTCCAGGAGGGGGGTGGTGCTGCTCATGGTGGTGAAGTCCCGTCTGAAATCCGTCAGTGGGTGCGGGCGGCGGCGTAGTCGGTGAACAACTCGCGCTTCTGCTCCGGCGTCAGGTGGCAGGCCGCACCCCGGCCGTCCACGACCTCCAGCGCGGGGCGCTCACTGGAGCACCGGCCGCCGGACACCTTGTCGGCGAACGCGCAGCGGGGGTGGAAACGGCAGCCGGACGGCGGGTTGAGCAGCGAGGGCGGCGAGCCGGGGATCGGCGACAGGGGGACGTCGACCGGTCCGTCCAGCGCCGGCATCGAACCGAGCAGACCCAGCGTGTACGGGTGCTGCGGGTCGCGCAGGACTTCCTTCTTCGTCCCGCGCTCCACGCACCGGCCGCCGTACATCACCAGCACGTCGTCCGCGATGTCCGCGATGACGCCCAGGTCGTGCGTGATGAAGATGATCGCGGTGCCGAACTCCTGCTGGAGGTCCTTCAGCAGGTCCATGATCTGCGCCTGGACCGTCACGTCGAGGGCCGTGGTCGGCTCGTCGGCGATGAGCAGCTCGGGGTCGCAGACCAGCGCCATGGCGATCATCGCGCGCTGGCGCATACCGCCGGAGAACTGGTGCGGGTAGTCGTCCACCCGGGTGTCCGGCTGCGGGATGCCGACCCGGCGCAGCATCTCGATCGCGCGGACCCGGGCCTCGCGCTTGCTGCAGCCGGTGTGCTTCCGGTACGTCTCGCCGATCTGCGCGCCGATGGTGTGGTACGGCGACAGGGAGGCCAGCGCGTCCTGGAAGATCATCGACATCTTGTTGCCGCGGAGCCGCTCCAGCTCCTTCTCGGTGGCGGTGATCAGCTCCTTGTCGTCGAGCAGGATCTCGCCGTCGAGGGCGGTGTTGCGCGGGTCGTGCAGGCCCATGACCGCCATGTTGGTGACGGACTTGCCGGAGCCGGACTCGCCGACGATGCCGAGGGTCTTGCCCTTCTCCAGGTCGAAGGAGAGGCCGTCGACGGCCTTGACGATGCCGTCCTCGGTGGAGAAGTGCACCTTGAGGTCGCGGACGGAGAGGAAGGGGGTGCTCATGGGTCTCTCCTTAAGCGAGGCGCACGCGCGGGTCGATCATGGCGTAGACGGCGTCCACGATGATGTTGAAGACGACGATCGCGCCGGCGGCGACCAGGACGACGCCGAGCAGCACGGGCAGGTCGTGGTTCTGGACCGCCTTCACCGAGAGCATGCCGAGGCCCTGGAGGCTGAAGGTCGACTCGGTGATGATCGCGCCGCCGAGCAGCACGCCGAGGTCGAGGCCGAAGATGGTGATGATCGGGCCCATGGCGCCGCGCCAGGCGAACCGGAAGAACACCGTGCGGCGGGACAGGCCCTTGGCACGGGCGGTGCGGACGTAGTCCTGGCTGAGCGTCTCGACCATCTGCGAACGAGTCATACGGGTGTAGTTCGCGGTGAAGATCAGAGACAGCACCAGCCACGGCACCAGCAGGCCGGAGAACCACTTGGCCGGGTTGTCCGTGAACGGTGTGTAGCTGGCCCGATCGAGCAGGTGCAGCTGGTCGACCAGGAGGTAGGTGGCGAAGACACCGACGACGTAGATCTGCATCGAGGACGCGACCAGCGAGGCGGAGCTGGCGATCTTGTCCAGGGCCTTGCCCTGCTTGACGGCGGCCAGCATGCCCGTGCCGACACCGAAGAACAGGAAGACGACCGCGGCACCCAGGGACAGGGACACCGTGGTGGGGAAGCGGTCCAGGATGGTGTCCAGCACCGGCTCACGGCTCTGGAAGGAGAAGCCCAGGCAGGGAGCGTCGCAGTGTCCGAACGAGCTGTAGTCCCGCCCCACGAACAGGCCCTTGAGCCATTCCCAGTACTGCACGGGGAGCGGGTCGGAGATCGCCAGGTTCTTCCGCACCAGGGCCAGGGTCTCAGGAGTGCAGACCTTGCCGCACGCGATGCGGGCGGGGTCGCGCGGAGCGGCGTAGAACAGGACGAACACCAGGGCACTGATGATCAGCAGGATCACCGCGGCGCCGAGGATCCGGCGAACGAGGAAGCGGAACATGGCAGTTGGGATTTCCTGACGGATGCCGTAGGGGGGTCAGACGGCGGGGCGGCACCGGGCCGCCCCGCCTAGGGGGCCGTACGTCAGGCCTTGACGAAGGTCTTGTACAGCAGGGTCGCGGAGAAGTTCGGGTCGAACTGGGCGCCGCCGACCTTGTTGCCGTAGACGTAGAAGCGACGCTGGTACGTCTCGGGGATCATCGGAGCGACCTCCTCCATGATCTTCTTGTCCAGCGCGGCCCAGGCCTTGCCGGCCTCCTGCTGGTCCGGGATGACGGCGTTCTTCTTGATGGCCTCGTTGATCCAGTCGACGTCGGTCTGCGACACGTTGTTCTTGCCGTTGCCGATCGCGTCGCCGTCGAGCAGCGGCTGGATCATCGTGTAGGCGGTGGGCCAGTCCGGGGACCAGCCGCCCCACATCACGTCGTAGCTGTTGTCGATCTGCTGGACCTCGTCGTAGTACGCCGTGGACTCCAGCGGCTTGATGATCGGGGTGAAGCCGGCCGCCTTCAGGGCGTTCTCGATGACGACCTTGGTCTTGTTGTAGGTCGGGTCGTTCGGGAAGGCGTAGACGATCTTCCGGCCGAGCGCGTTGGCCTCCTTCAGCAGCTTCTTCGCGGCCTCCGGGTCGCCCTGCGGCTTCTTCGACTTGTTGTACAGGTCGGTCTTCTGGTAGCCGATGATGTCGGGGCTGAGGATCGAGGTCGCGAAGTCACCGGCGGACGGGCCGCCGTAGATCTGCCGGATCTGCTGCAGCGGCCAGGCGTGGATGAGGGCCTGGCGGACCTTCAGGTCCGTGACGCGCTTGGTGTTGATCCAGTAGAAGTAGGTACCGGTCAGCAGGCCGTTGAAGGTGCGCTTCTTCAGGTCCGGGTCGGTGAGGACCTTCTGGATGCGCTCAGCGGGCACGCCCTTGTAGATGGAGACGCCGTAGGCGTCGTTGCCCTGGGAGGAGATGAGGCGGTCCACGCCGTCCAGCGTCTCGACGCCGAAGGTGAACTCGAAGCCGTCCGGGTAGGCGTTGCGGATCGCGTCGGTCTTCGGGTCCCAGTGCTTGTTGCGGATCAGCACCATCGACTTGTCGGTGGTGTGGGCCTTGATCTTGTACGGACCGGCGGCGACCGGCTTCTTGTCGTACTTCTCCTTGGTGTCCAGCTTCGCCGGCACCGCGGCGTAGGAGTGCATGGCCAGGGTGAAGTTGAAGTCGGGCTTCGACTCGGCCAGCTTGAAGGTGATCGTCCGCTTCGCCTTGTCGGTGACGATCGCGTCGAGGTGCTTGCCCTTGTACGGGCCCTCGTACGCGTCACGCCACTTGCCGCCCTTGCCCGTCAGCGCACGCTGGGCGTAGTCGGCGCCCTCGGTGACGAACGGCGCCCAGGCGCGCTCGAAGCCGTGGCGGACGTCCTCGACGGTCAGCTCGCTGCCGTCCTCCCACTTCAGACCCTCCTTCAGCGTGAAGGTCCAGGTCTTGTTGTCGTCGGAGGCCTTGCCGGTGTCGGTGGCCAGGTCGCCGACCAGCTTCTGCTTGCCGGACGCGTCGATCTTGTAGCCGGTCAGGCAGCGGTGCAGCAGCAGCGCGACGGTGGAGTTGTACGCGTAGTAGATGCGCTGCGGGTCCAGGTGCGAGAAGTCGTCCGGGGCCAGGCCGTGGATCGTGCCGCCCGTCTTCGCGCCGGGGATCTCCGGAGCCGGGCCGGTGGAGTCGGCCGCGGTGCCGACGGTGACCTTGGCACCGGTGTACTCCGTGGCGCCGGCACTCGGGGTGCCGCCGCTGCCGCCCGCGTCACCGCTGCTGCACGCGGACAGCACGGTCGAGCCCGCGGCCGCGACAGAGGTGGCGATCAGGAAGTTTCTGCGGGAAAAGGACATGGCTGGCCTGTTCTGCTGGAGGAACGAAGTGGTGCAGGACCCCGGCCGGGCCCCGTCGCCGTGGCCGGGGATGACGCATCAGCGCTTGGTCTTGGGGTCCAGGGCGTCGCGGACCGAGTCGCCGAGGAGGTTGAAGGCGACCACGAAGATCACCATCGTCAGGCCCGGGAAGAGCATGAAGGTGATGTCGTCCTGGTAGAAGTGGGCACCGTTCTGGATCATCACGCCCCAGTCGGGGGTGGGGTCCGAGAGGCCGACGCCGACGAAGGCGAGGCCCGCTTCCGCCGTGACGTACGTGGGCAGCAGGAGCGTGGACTGGATCAGGATCGGCGTCCACAGGTTGGGCAGCAGTTCCTTGAAGATGATGCGGGCCGGGGAGGCGCCGGTGACCTTGGCCGCCTCGACGAACTCCCGCTCGCGCAGGGCGAGGACCTCGCCGCGCAGCAGTCGGGCGATGGAGGCCCAGCCGAAGGCCGTCATCACGACGATGAGGCTGGTGACGATCAGCCAGACCGGCGTGTTCTCCTCGTCGGAGACGAAGATCGCCATGACCACGGGCCAGAAGGCGATGAAGAACAGGGTCTGCGGGAAGGCCAGCAGGATGTCGATCACGCGGCCGACGAGGTAGTCCGTCTTGCCGCCCAGGTAGCCGGCGGTGATGCCGATGACGACGCCGAGGAGGGTCGTCAGCAGGGCCGCGGCGGTCGCGATCAGCAGCGAGTTGCGGATGCCGTACAGCAGGAAGGTGAAGACGTCCCGGCCGAGCTGCGGCTCGATGCCGAACCAGAAGTCGGAGCTGATGCCGCCGTTGGGCTTCACCGGGAAGTTGAACTCGTTCAGCAGGCCCGGGGTGTTCATGCCGTAGGTCGTGTACGGGTCCTTGCCGTACAGCTTGGCTATGAGCGGCGCGAGGATGCCGATGGCGAAGAAGAAGATCACCACAAAGGCGGATATGACGCCCGTCCGGTCCCGCTTGAAGCGGGTCCAGGCCAGCCGTCCCGGAGAGCGGCTTTCGCTGCCCTTGGGGGTGCCGAGCTTCGCCGGTGCGGCGCTGTCCTCGTCGGCCACCTCAAGTGGGGCGGCCGGGGAAGGGGTTGCGGGGGTCATGATGCTCCGTGCCTTGTGGGTCAAGGCTCCGCAGGGCGCTCCCCTACGGGCTACGCCGGACTTTTTCAACGCAATTCATTCAAGGTCAATAAATTCTCGACCGCCTTGGTTTTCTCTTTACCTTCTTTGCTCGCACTTGATCGTTCCGTAGCTACGCGGGTAGCACGCCGTAATCAATCCGTGCTTCACATCGGGCCAATGGGGCCAAACGGGCAAGGAGTTCGATATGCGGACGGTGGAGTGTCGAAATGCGTACATCGCCGCGTCTCAATCCAACGTTTCAGCATCGTTACGTGAAGATCTATTGCGCCCGGCGCCCCAAGATCATCGGCGCGACGGACGGACCGTGCCTGCATTCGGATGACGTGTCCCTCTAAAGAGGGCTCAATCAGGCGGTGCGGATGAAATATGCGCGGTATGTGTCTATATGACCGATAGTCGGTCCCCGCTCAGGGACGGACGTCGGGCCCGGCTCAGGGAGGAGGCACGCCATGCGGGGCAGCGCGCACGTCCGATGGGCCGCCGTCGCGGTGGTGTCGGCGCTCGCGCTCGGCGCCTGCGGCGGCGCGGGCTGGAACGGGGGCGGCAACGGCGGGGCCGTGCTCACTTCCTCCTGGGGGGATCCGCAGAACCCGCTGGAGCCGGCCAACACCAACGAGGTCCAGGGCGGCAAGGTCCTCGACATGATCTTCCGCGGGCTGAAGAAGTACGACCCCAGGACCGGCCGGGCCCTGGACTGGCTCGCCCGGTCCATCGAGACCCGGGACTCGCGGAACTTCACCATCCGGATCAAGCGGGGCTGGACCTTCTCCAACGGCGAGCCGGTGACCGCCCGGTCCTTCGTGGATGCCTGGAACTACGGGGCGAGTCTGCGCAACAACCAGAAGAACGCCTACTTCTTCGGCTACATCGACGGGTACGACCAGGTCCACCCCGACAAGGGCGCGCAGCGCGCCGACAGACTCTCCGGACTGAAGGTCGTCGACGACCACACCTTCACCGTCCGGCTCAACCAGAAGTTCTCAGGCTTCCCCGACACCCTCGGCTACGCCGCCTTCGCCCCGCTGCCCCGGCTGTTCTTCACCGACCACGCGGCCTGGGTGAGCAAGCCGGTCGGCAACGGGCCGTACGCCGTCGCGTCCTACACGAAGGGCGCCCAGATGTACCTGAGGAGGTGGGACGGCTACCCGGGCCCCGACAAGGCGCGGAACGACGGGGTGACCCTTCTCGTCTACACCGACAGCAACACCGCCTACACCGACCTCCTGGCCGGCAACCTCGACCTCGTGGACGACATCCCCGCCGCCCAGCTGAAGAACGTCGAGGGGGACCTCGGCGACCGCTACATCAACACGCCGGCCGGAATCATCCAGACCCTCGCCTTCCCCTACTACGACAAGGCCTGGAACCGGCCGGGCGCGGAGAAGGTCCGCACCGGTCTGTCCATGGCGATCAACCGCAGGCAGATCACCGACACGATCTTCCGCGGGACGAGGACCCCGGCCACCGACTGGACCTCCCCGGTGCTCGGCACGGCCGGCGGCTACAAGGCGGGGCTGTGCGGCACGGCCTGCGACTACGACCCGGTACGGGCGAAGAAGCTGATCAAAGAGGGCGGCGGGATCCCCGGCGGCCGGCTCCGCCTCACCTACAACGCGGACACCGGCTCGCACAAGGAGTGGATCGACGCGGTGTGCAACTCCATCAACAACGCGCTCGGCGACGACAAGGCCTGCGTCGGCAACCCCGTCGGCACCTTCGCCGACTACCGCAACCGGCTCGGGCGGCACAAGATGACCGGTCCGTTCCGCGCGGGCTGGCAGATGGACTACCCGCTCATCCAGAACTTCCTCCAGCCGCTCTACTACACGGGCGCGTCCTCCAACGACGGCAAGTGGTCGGACAAGGACTTCGACCGGCTGGTGGACCGGGCCAACGCCGAGACGGACACCACCAGGGCGGTCGCCCTCTTCCAGCAGGCCGAGGAGGTGGTGCGCGACTCCATGGCCGCCATCCCGCTCTGGTACCAGAACGGCAGCGCCGGCTACTCCGACCGGCTGTCCCACGTGGCGCTCAACCCCTTCAGCGTGCCCGTCTACAACGAGATCAAGGTCGGCTGAGCCGCGATGGGACGCTACGTCGCCCGGCGGCTGCTCCAGATGGTCCCGGTGTTCGTCGGGGCCACGCTGCTGATCTTCCTGATGGTGAACGTGATGGGCGACCCCGTCGCCGGGCTGTGCGGGGAGCGGGCCTGCGACCCGGCGACGGCCGCCCAGCTGCGCAGGGAGTTCGGCCTCGACAAGCCGCTGTGGCAGCAGTACGTCACCTACATGGGGAACGTCTTCACCGGAGACTTCGGTACGGCGTTCAACGGCCAGCCGGTCACCGAGCTGATGGCGACGGCGTTCCCGGTCACCGTCCGGCTGACGGTGGTGGCCCTCCTCTTCGAGATCGTCCTCGGCGTCACGCTGGGCGTCGTGACGGGACTCCGGCGCGGCCGGCCGGTCGACACCGCGGTGCTGCTGGCGACCCTGGTCGTGATCTCCGTACCGACCTTCGTCACCGGTCTGCTGCTCCAGTTGCTGCTCGGGATCAGATGGCAGTGGATCAAGCCGTCGGTGCGCAGCGGCACCCTGGACGAGCTGATCGTGCCCGGCCTGGTCCTCGCCTCCGTCTCGCTCGCCTACGTCACCCGGCTGACCCGCACCTCCATCGCCGAGAACAAGCGGTCCGACTACGTCCGCACGGCCGTCGCCAAGGGCCTGCCCCGGCGCCGGGTCATCACCCGGCACCTGCTGCGCAACTCCCTCATCCCCGTGGTCACCTTCATCGGCACCGACGTCGGCGCGCTGATGGGCGGCGCGATCGTCACCGAGCGGATCTTCAACATCCACGGCGTCGGCTACCAGCTCTACCAGGGCATCCTGCGCCAGAACACCCAGACGGTCGTCGGCTTCGTGACCGTGCTCGTCCTCGTCTTCCTGGCCGCCAACCTGCTCGTGGACCTGCTGTACGCCGTACTCGACCCGAGGATCCGCTATGCCTGAGCAGCCGTACGAGCCCGAGCGCGCGATCGCCGGCACCGGCATGGGCGGCGCGATGGACCTCGCGGCGAGCGAGGCGACCACGCTGGAGGGGGTACCGGGCGGACCGGAGGGCGCCGGCCCGGCCGCCTCCGGCGGACGGGCGCGCTCGCTGTGGTCCGACGCCTGGCGGGACCTGCGCCGCAACCCGGTCTTCCTCCTCTCCGCCCTGATCATCCTCTTCCTCGTCCTCGTCTCCCTGTGGCCCTCGGCGATCGCCTCCGGCAGCCCCCTGACGTGTGACCTGGCGAAGGCCCAGGACGGCCCGGGCCCGGGCGCGCCCTTCGGGTACGACGGACAGGGCTGCAACGTCTACACACGGACCGTCTACGGCGCCCGTACGTCCGTCACGGTCGGCCTGTGCGCCACGCTCGGGGTGGCCCTGTTCGGGTCGGTGCTCGGCGGCCTCGCGGGCTACTTCGGCGGTGCCTGGGACGCGGTGCTCTCCCGGATCACCGACATCGTCTTCGCCATCCCGGTCGTCCTCGGCGGTCTCGTCCTCCTCTCGGTGGTGACCTCCAGTACGGTCTGGCCGGTCATCGGGTTCATGGTGCTGCTCGGCTGGCCGCAGATCTCCCGCATCGCGCGCGGCTCGGTCATCACCGCCAAGCAGCACGACTACGTCCAGGCCGCCCGCGCCCTCGGCGCCTCCGACACCCGCATCCTGCTGCGGCACATCGCCCCGAACGCCGTGGCTCCCGTCATCGTCGTCGCGACCATCGCGCTCGGCACCTACATCGCCCTGGAGGCGACCCTGTCCTACCTCGGCGTCGGCCTCAAACCGCCCAGCGTCTCCTGGGGCATCGACATCTCCGCCGCCTCCCCGTACATCCGCAACGCCCCGCACGCCCTGCTGTGGCCCTCCGGCGCCCTCGCGGTGACCGTGCTGGCCTTCATCATGCTCGGCGACGCGGTCCGCGACGCCCTCGACCCGAAACTGAGGTGACGGCGCGGATGCCGCGGGAAGAGCGAAGCCCGGGCGGCGGGTCCGGGACCCGGTCCGGGGTACGGGGGCGGGGCCCGGCCGGGGACGGCGGTGCGGGCGTGCGCCCGGCCGGGCTCCCCGGGTGCGCCGGGGCTGCCGGAGCCGGCTCCGGTGCGTCCGGTGACGTGGTCCGTGCCGGTCTTTGCGGGGAGGCGGGCTGATGGCGGGCATGCTGCTCGACGTGCGGGACCTGAGCGTGGAGTTCCGGACCCGGGACGGCGTCACGCGCGCCGTCGACGGGGTCGGCTTCGCGGTGGACGCGGGGGAGACGCTGGCCGTGCTCGGGGAGTCCGGCTCGGGGAAGTCCGTCACCGCGCAGGCCGTGATGGGCATCCTGGACACGCCTCCGGCGCGGATCACGGGCGGGCGGATCCTGTTCCAGGGGCGGGATCTGCTGACGCTGAAGGAGGAGGAGCGGCGCAGAATCCGGGGCGCGGCGATGGCGATGATCTTCCAGGACGCGCTGTCCGCCCTCAACCCCGTCATGACCGTCGGCGACCAGCTGGGGGAGATGTTCGTCGTCCACCGGGGCACGTCACGCAAGGACGCCCGGGCCAGGGCGGTGGAGCTGATGGAGCGGGTGCGCATCCCGGCCGCCGCGCAGCGGGTGCGGGACTACCCCCACCAGTTCTCCGGCGGCATGCGCCAGCGCATCATGATCGCCATGGCGCTGGCGCTGGAACCGGCGCTCATCATCGCCGACGAGCCGACCACCGCCCTCGACGTCACGGTCCAGGCCCAGGTCATGGACCTGCTCGCGGAGCTGCAGCGCGAGTACCGCATGGGGCTGATCCTCATCACCCACGACCTCGGCGTGGTCGCGGACGTCGCCGACCGGATCGCGGTGATGTACGCGGGGAGGATCGTCGAGTCCGCCCCGGTGCACGACATCTACAAGGCCCCCGCCCACCCCTACACCCGCGGCCTGCTGGACTCCATCCCGCGCCTGGACCAGAAGGGACAGCAGCTCTACGCCATCAAGGGCCTCCCGCCGAACCTGGCGCACATCCCGCCCGGCTGCTCATTCCACCCCCGCTGTCCGCTCGCCCGGGACGTGTGCCGCACCGACGAACCCCCGCTGTACGCGGTGGACGAGCGGCGGGGCAGCGCCTGCCACTTCTGGAGGGAGTGCCTGCGTGACCACGACCACTGAGCCGCTCCTTGAGGTCAGCGGCCTGGTCAAGCACTACCCGCTGACCCGGGGCGTCCTCTTCAGGAAGCAGATCGGCGCGGTGAAGGCCGTGGACGGCGTCGACTTCACCCTCGGCCGGGGCGAGACCCTGGGCATCGTCGGCGAGTCGGGCTGCGGCAAGTCGACGGTGGCGAGACTGCTGTGCCACCTGGAGCGTCCGACGGCCGGCTCCATCCGGTTCAGGGGCGAGGACGTCACCCGGCTGTCCGGCCGCGCCCTGAAGGCCGTACGCCGGAACATCCAGATGGTCTTCCAGGACCCGTACACCTCGCTCAACCCGCGCATGACGGTGGGCGACATCGTCGGCGAGCCCTACGACATCCACCCGGAGGCGGCCCCCAAGGGGGACCGCCGGCGCCGGGTGCGGGAGCTGCTGGACGTGGTCGGCCTCGACCCGGACTACGTCAACCGCTACCCGCACCAGTTCTCCGGCGGCCAGCGCCAGCGCATCGGCATCGCCCGGGGCCTCGCGCTGCGTCCCGAGGTCATCGTCGCCGACGAACCGGTCTCCGCGCTGGACGTCTCGGTCCAGGCCCAGGTGGTCAACCTGCTCGCCCGGCTCCAGTCGGAGTTCGAGCTGTCGTACGTCTTCATCGCGCACGACCTGTCGATCGTGCGGCACATCTCGGACCGGGTCGCGGTGATGTACCTGGGCCGGATCGTGGAGACCGGCCGCGACAGCGAGATCTACGACCATCCGACCCACCCCTACACCCAGGCCCTGCTCTCCGCCGTGCCGGTGCCCGACCCGGAGGCCCGCGACCGCCGGGAGCGGATCATCCTCGCCGGTGACGTGCCCTCCCCGGCGGCCGTCCCCTCCGGCTGCCGCTTCCGCACCCGGTGCTGGAAGGCGCGGGAGCGCTGCGTCCTCGAGGTCCCGGCGCTGGCCGTCCCGGAGGCCTTCCGCGACACCTGCGGCCCGGCGGCGCACGCCTCGGCGTGCCACTTCGCGGAGGAGCGGCAGGTGGTCCCGCCGGAGGAGCCGCGGCTGAACGGCAACGGGCCGGGGTGACATGCGCACCCCGGCCCGTACACGGCACCCGCACGGCCGTACGCTGATCAGCTTCCCGTGTCCGTATATCGGTACGGCTTCCGTGAAGTTGCCTGTGTGTTAAAGCGGTTGGGGGTTGCGCGGTTCACGCCTGGCCGCCCGGCCGGGGCAGGGAGCGCCGGAGGAAGTCCAGCTGGAGCAGGAGCAGGTTCTCCGCGACCGTCTCCTGCGGGGTCATGTGGGTCACCCCGGACAGGGGCAGCACCTCGTGCGGGCGGCCGGCGGCCAGCAGGGCCGAGGACAGGCGCAGCGAGTGGGCGACGACCACGTTGTCGTCCGCCAGTCCGTGGATGACCATCATCGGGCGGTGCGGCTCGGCCGGGTCGACCAGGCCGGCGTCGTCGATCACCGAGTTGCGGCGGTAGACCTCCGGCCGCTCGTTCGGGTCGCCGAGGTAGCGCTCCTGGTAGTGGGTGTCGTACAGCCGGAGGTCGGTGACCGGCGCGCCGACCACGGCGGTGTGGAAGACGTCCGGGCGGCGCAGCACCGCCAGCGCCGCCAGGTAGCCGCCGAAGGACCAGCCCCGGACGGCCACCCGGGTGAGGTCCAGCGGGTACCGCTCGGCGAGCGCGTGCAGGGCGTCGACCTGGTCCTGGAGCACGACGTCCGCCAGGTCGTCCCGGACCGCCTTCTCCCACGCCGGCGAACGGCCCGGGGTGCCCCGGCCGTCGGCCACGACCACCGCGAAGCCCTGGTTGGCGAACCACTGCGAGGTCAGGTGGGCGTTGTGCGCGGCGGTCACCCGCTGGCCGTGCGGGCCGCCGTAGGGGTCCATGAGGACCGGCAGGGGAGTGTCACCGTGGTAGTCCCGTGGCATAAGCACGGCGCACGGAATTCGGCGTGCGCCCCCCTGGGTCAGGATCACCCTCGGGGACAAACCGGGATCTTCGGCGTACGACCGGACAGTCGTCGTCGGTTTCCCGTCACACAGCACCTGCGCCCGCGCCCCCGGCCGGTCCAGTGCGGCGGACACCAGGACGGTCACGTTCCCCGAGCGCACCGCCGAGTGCACGCCCGGCTCCTGTGACAGGCGCTCCACGCCCAGTTCGTTCACCCGGTACACATGGACTTCGCCAATCTCCGGCGCCTCGGCCTCCGGACCGGAAGAGGCGGAAACCAGTACGTCCTCCGGACCCACGTCCAGAACGGCCCGAATGTGCAATTGGCCGCTGGTCAAAGGCCGTTCGCCGACCGTCAGCACCCGCGCGCCGGCCTCGTCCGCGATCCGGACAAGCTGCCCGGAGGGGCTCCAGCAGGGCACGCCGGCGAAAAGTTCCAGCCAAGTTGGATCTTCATCGGCGTGCACCATCCGGGTGGACCCGGAATCCGGGTCCACGGCCAGGAACAGCTGGCTGCGCTGGTCCCGCGCCTGCACCAGCAGCAGCGGCGCACCCGCCGCTGACCAGTGCACACGCGCCAGATACGGATAGCGCGTACGGTCCCAGACCACCTCGGTGCGCGTCCCGTCCAGTCCTTGTACGTACAGACGCACGTCCGCGTTCGGAGTGCCCGCCGCGGGGTACCGGATGTTGAGTGGCTCACGCTCCGGACGGGCCGGATCCGCGATCCACCACCGCCGTACCGGCGTGTCGTCCACGCGCGCCACGAGCAGCCGGTCCGACCCCGGCGCCCACCAGAAGCCCCGCGAACGCCCCATCTCCTCGGCCGCGACGAACTCCGCCAGGCCGTAGGAGACGTCCGCCGACTCCGGCTCCGCCAGCGCCCGGTCGCCGTCCCCCTCGGCGCCCACGACCCTCAGCGCGCCCCCCGCCACATACGCGATGTGCCGTCCGTCGGGGGACGGACGCGGGTCGATCACCGGCCCCCGGACGCGGAGTTCACGCGCCGTACCGGCCCGCAGCTCCGCCGTGAAAAGCCGCCCTGACAAGGCGAAAGACGCCAACTCCACGGCACTGTCGGTGGCGAGGCCGACGATCCCGGCCCCGCCCTCGCGGCTGCGCTCGCGGCGCGCCCGCTCCTCGGCCGAGAGCTCTTCGGAGGCGCCCTGGAGCAGCACGCGCGGGTCGGCCGCGAGCCGCTCCGTGCCCTCCGGGAGATCCAGTACCCACAGGGAGTTGGCCCGGTCGGTGCCGGAGCCGGAACGCAGGAACGCGACACGCGAACCGTCGGGCGCCACGGTGAACGCGCGCGGCGCGCCGAGCGTGAACCGCTGGGTCCGGGCGTAGCGACGGGGGAAGGAGTCAGCCTCGGTCGTCATACCCCCGACCATATTGGCCATGCGCCCCCTTGTGCGGCTGTGCGCCGACCGATGCGCGAGTACGGATAGTTATGATCACTACCGCAGAGTGGGTATGAACCTGCTGGCGTCTGCATGGATTTGCTCAACTGATCTAGAACCCGCGTCCCTGGGATCTTTGGAGGTGAGCCGCCGTGGCACTCTCGATTTCGGCGGTTGTGCTGCTGGCGATCATCGTCTTCCTGCTGATCAAGAAGTCGGGGCTGAAGGGCGGTCACGCGGTCGTCTGCATGCTGCTCGGCTTCTACCTCGCCTCCTCGACGGTCGCTCCCACGATCAGCGAGCTGACGACCAACGTCGCCAGCATGATCGGCAGCATCAAGTTCTGACGGCCGCCGTCCGGGCCGCCGTCCCGGGGACCGGCACGGGGACCTCGTAGGCTGGTCCCCATGACGGAACTGTCCTCCCGGCGCCTCCTCCTGGTGCACGCGCACCCGGACGACGAGTCGATCAACAACGGCGCGACCATGGCCAGGTACGCGGCCGAGGGTGCCCGGGTGACGCTGGTCACCTGCACCCTGGGGGAGCGGGGCGAGGTCATCCCGCCGGAGCTGCAGCACCTGACCGGCCCCGCGCTGGGCGCCCACCGGCGCGGTGAGCTGGCCGCGGCCGCCGCCGCGCTCGGCGTCGAGGACGTCCGGCTGCTCGGCGGCGCCGGGCGGTACGGCGACTCCGGGATGATGGGCCTGGCCGACAACGACGACCCCGATTGCTTCTGGCAGGCCGACCTCGACGAGGCCGCCGGCCTGCTCGCCGACGTGATCCTCGAGGTCCGCCCGCAGGTCCTCGTCACCTACGACGACCACGGCGGCTACGGCCACCCCGACCACATCCAGGCCCACCGCGTCGCCATGCGCGCGGTCGACCTCGCGGCCGAACGCGGCCACCCGGTCGCCAAGGTGTACTGGAACCGCGTCCCGCGCTCCGTCGCCGAGGCCGCCTTCGCCCGCCTCCAGGACGAGCTGCCCGCACTGCCGTTCGACAAGGGTGCCGACCTGGACGACGTACCCGGCGTGGTGGACGACGAGCGGATCACCACCGCGGTCGACGGCACCGCCCACGCCGCCGCCAAGGCCGCCGCGATGCGCGCCCACGCCACCCAGATCGAGGTGGCCGAACCGTACTTCGCGCTCTCCAACGCACTCGCCCAGCCCCTGTTCACCACCGAGTACTACGAGTTGGTGCGCGGCCCGGGGCAGCGGGGGGAGACCGACCTGTTCGCCGGGCTGGGCCTCGGCCCCGGGGAGGCGTCGTGAGCAGCGGCGGCAACGGCTCCCTGCTCGCCCAGCCGCTCCGCCCGCCCTCCGCCGGCCGGGTCCTCGCCCACCTCGGCCTGTTGCTGCTCGGCGCGGTCACCGGCCTCGCCGGGGCCCTGGTGCAGGCCGCCTGGTTCCCCGGCGGGCTGCTGCTCGCCCTCGCGGGCGCCGCCGGGCTGTTCCTCGGCGGGGGGTACGCCACCGCGAGCCGGGCCGGCGCGGTCACGCCGGCGGCGGGCTGGATCGTCGCCGTCATCCTGCTCACCACCACACGCCCGGAGGGCGACTTCCTGTTCGGCGCGGGCGGCGGCTCCTACCTCTTCCTGCTCGGCGGCATGGCCCTCGCTGTGATCTGCGCCACCGTCGGCGCCGTGCGGCAACCTCGCGGCGACTCCGCCCGACTTGGCAAGTGACGTACCACTTCGCCGTGCGGCGCACGTGCGAGTCCGGTGTGGGTTTCCTCGGTGGTCATGGGATAAGCGCCATAAGTGGCCAGTATGGTGGTGCGCGCCGCCGAGCTGCCCGCGTGAGGTCGTGACGGGCGGCGGAGCCAACCGGGAGAACCTGCCTTGAGTCGTGAAACTGACACTCCGTCCTCCGGGCCCAACGGGCGCGGCGGAGCCGCATACCCCTCCGGCACGCCGCCGTACGGGACCCCCCTGGCTTCCGACGACGGTACGGGCGCGGGCCGTTCGGGCACGCGTCCGGAGGAGAAGAAGACCGAGACCACGCTGACGACCCGGATCCGGATCAACATCCCCGGGTCCCGGCCCATCCCGCCGGTCGTCATGCGCAAGCCCGTCGGGGACGCCGAGGGCTCCGCGGACGAGGCGCCCGCCGCCGAGCCGCGGCCCGCGGCCGACCGGACGCCCGCCGCTGCCGCCTCCGAGGCCCCGGCCGAGTCCGGCGCCCAGGCGGAGGAGAAGACCAGCGACTGGTTCGCGCCCCGCAAGTCCTCGGCCCCCAAGGCCGGTCCGGGCGGCGGCGGCACGAACGGCGCCGGGATCCCCGGGGGTTCCGCGGCCACCGCCGCGCCCTCGGGATCCGCCGGGTCCGCCGCGTCGTCCGGCGTGCCGGGCGGCCGTCCGGGTGGTCCGGGAGCGTCCGGAGCCGCCGGTACCACCGGCGCGCGACCCGGCGGTGGCCGTCCCGGCGGCGTGGTCGGCTCCATGAGCGTGCCGGGCGGCCCCCGCTCGGGCGGTTCGAACGGCAAGGGCCTGCCCGGTGCCACCGGCGGCCCCGTCGCCCCGGGACACGGCGGCGGCACCGGCTCCTTCGACGTGACCGAGGCGCTGACCGCGGGACCGCTGTCCGGCGGCTCCCGCCCCGGCAACGCGGGCTCCGGCGAGCCCCGCCGGGACGGCCTGCCGTACTTCGCGGAAGGCCACCCGGACGACGCCGGCCAGGACGGCTTCGGCACCGGCACGCCGGGCACCGGCGGCCGGGACGGCTTCGGCGACGGCCCCGGCGGCCGGGACGGCTTCGGTGGCGGTGCGGCCGCCGCGCACGGGCGTGACGGCTTCGCCGGTGCCGCGGGCGGTGCCCACGGGCACGGCGGCCCCGGCGGCGCCGGCGGCTTCGACGGACCCGGCGGTCCGCAGGGCCCGGCCGGTCCCACCGGCGGCCCGGTCACCGGCGACGGCCCCCTCGTCCCCCCGGCCGCCGGCGGCCCCGGCATGGGACCCGGCGAGCCCTTCGACGGCCCCGCGGGCGCCGGCTTCCCCGGCCGGGGCACCCCGCCGGCCCGCAGCGCCCTCACCGACATCGCCGGCCTCGACGGCCCGGCCGGCGGCCGGGGCGGACCCGGCGCCGGTCCGGCGGGCCGCGGTCCCGGGGGCGGCTTCAGTGACGACACCGCGATCCTCACCCCGCAGAAACCGGCCCCGGAGCCCGGCACGCCCGGCTACCGCTCCCCGGCCGCCGACAACGTCTCCGGACACACCGTCACCAGCGGTATCCCGGTCGTCCCGAACGCGGGCAAGCCGTTCGGCACCCAGCCCGGCGGCCCGGGCGCGCCCGCAGCGCCGCGGCCGGAGCCGGCCGCCACGCCCAAGGCGGCGGCCAAGCCCAAGAAGAAGGGCCGCAGCAAGCTGATGCTGCTCGCCGTCGGCGTGGTCGTCGTCGCGGGCGGTGCCTACGGCGCCGGGCTGCTGATGAACCGCACCGACGTGCCCAAGGGCACCACCGTGCTCGGCGTCGACATCGGCGGCGGCACCCGCGACGACGCCGTCAAGAAACTGGACGACGCCTTCGGCAGCCGGGTGAGCAAGCCGCTGAAGCTGTCCGTGGGCGGCAGGACGGTCAACCTCGCGCCGGGGAACGCGGGCCTCCAGTTCGACTACCAGGCCACGGTGAGCGAGGCCGCCAAGAGCGACTACAACCCGATGCACGTCGTCGGCTCGCTCTTCGGGCAGAAGCGCGTGGTCGAGCCGGTCATGCCGGTGGACGAGGAGAAGCTGCAGGCCGCCCTCCAGCAGGCCGGCGGCGGCTCCGGCTCGGTCACCGACGGCACCATCAGGTTCCGCTCCGGCAAGGCCGTGGCCGTCTACGGCAAGGCGGGCCAGGCCATCGACGCCGGCCGCGCGACCGACGCGGTCGAACAGGCCTACCGCAGGCTGGTGGAGACGGACACCGCGGCCCCGGTCACCGTGCCGACCACCACCAAGCAGCCCACGGTGTCGAACGCCGAGGTCGACCGGGTGATGAACGACTTCGCGAAGCCCGCGATGTCCGGCCTCGTCCGGGTGCAGACCGACGCGGTGCACAGCATCCCGTTCGGCCCGCTGTCCCTGCCGAAGATCATCAGTTTCAAGGCGGTCGACGGCAAGCTCGTGGACACCTACGACCTGAACGCGCTGAAGGCGGCCTACGGCAGCACCTTCGACGGTGTGCAGATCCAGACCGCGACCGGGAAACGCGGTGTGCTGCCGCAGGACGTGGTCACCGCCCTGCGCAAGGCGCTGCGCGGCAAGACGGCGGCCGAGCGGGTCGGGGTCATCGACACCAACCCCAGCTAGCGGCTTGTCGCAGGGGGCGCCCTCCCCAGAGGGGCGCCCCCTCGGCACGTCCGTCACCCCGGCCGCATGACATCTGTCATCCGGCACTCAGGACCCCCGGCACTGCCGCGCCCCGGGCCCGCCAGGCCAGCATGGACCCATGACGACGACAGCGGCACCGGCCACCACCGCTCCGGTGGTCGGGTTCGACCAGGTGACCAAGACGTACGGGAGCGTGCGGGCCGTCGACGGCCTCTCGCTCCGGCTGTACCCGGGCGAGACCGTCGCCCTCCTCGGCCCGAACGGAGCGGGCAAGTCCACCACCCTGGACCTGCTCCTCGGGCTCAAGCACGCCGACAGCGGCTCGGTGAGCCTGTTCGGCACCGGCCCGCGCGAGGCGATCGTCGCTGGCCGGGTCGGCGCCATGCTGCAGAGCGGCGGGCTGATGGACGGGGTCACCGTCGCCGAACTGGTCAAGCTGGCCTGCTCGCTGCACCCGCGGCCGTACCCGGTGTCCGAGGTGCTGGCCCGCGCCGGCATCGCCCAGATCGCCGACCGCAAGGTGGACAAGCTCTCCGGCGGCCAGGCCCAGCGGGTCCGGTTCGCCCTGGCCACCGCCGGCGACAGCGACCTGATCATCCTGGACGAGCCGACCACCGGCATGGACGTCACCGCCCGCCAGGCCTTCTGGGCGACCATGCGGGAACAGGCCGACCAGGGCCGTACGGTCCTCTTCGCCACCCACTACCTGGAGGAGGCCGACGCCATCGCCGACCGGGTGCTGGTGCTGCACCGCGGGCGGCTCCTCGCCGACGGCACGGCCGCCGAGATCAAGGCGAAGGCGGGCGCGCGACGCATCTCCTTCGACCTGGAGGGCGACATCGACCAGGGCGCCCTGCGCGGACTGCCCTTCCTCACCTCGCTCGACGTCTCCGGCCAGACCGTGCGCGTCCAGTCCGCCGACGCCGACGCGACCGTGCACGCCCTGTACGGCCTCGGCCTCTACCCCCGCAATCTCGAAGTCGCCGGGCTCGGTCTGGAGCAGGCCTTCGTCGCCATCACGGAGGCCGAGGAGGCCCGGCAGTCATGAACGCCCTCATCAAACTCGAACTGGCCCGCGCCCTGCGGAACAAGAAGTTCCTGTTCTTCTCCGTGCTCTACCCCTCGATCATCTACCTGATCTTCTCCAGCAGCACCGGCCCGTCCGGGAAGGTCGACGGCACCGACCTGACCGTCGCCACCTACCTGATGGTCTCCATGGCCTCCTTCGGCGCCCTGACCGCCGTCCTGATGGGCAACAGCGAGCGCATCGCCAAGGAGCGCGAGAGCGGCTGGGTACGGCAGCTGCGGCTGACCCCGCTGCCGGGACGCGGCTACGTCCTCGCCAAGACCGCGAGCGCCGCCGTGGTGAGCCTGCCGGCCATCGTCGTGGTGTTCGCCGTCGCCGCCGGGATCAAGGACGTACGCCTGGACGCCTGGCAGTGGCTCGCGCTCACCGGGGTCATCTGGGCCGGCAGCCTCGTCTTCGCCGCGCTCGGCGTCGCCATCGGCTACCTCGCCTCCGGGGACGCGGTGCGCCCGATCACCATGATCGTGTACTTCGGCCTGTCGCTCCTCGGCGGCCTGTGGATGCCCTCCGCGGGCTTCCCGCAGTGGCTCCAGGACATCGCCCAGTGGCTGCCCACCCACGCGTACGCTGCCCTGGGACGCGCGATCGAACAGAGCCAGGCCCCGCACGCCCAGGACATCGCCGTCCTCGCCGTCTCCTTCGTCCTCTTCGCGGGCGGCGCGGCCTGGCTGTACCGGAAGGACACGCTGAAGGCGTGAGCACGATGAGGGAAGACCCGCACACCGGGACACCGGACCACGCGCCCGTGGGCTGGCCGCCCCGCAACCGGCGCGAGCTGCTGGTCAAGACGCTGTGGATCGGGGTCTGGCTGGTCTTCCTCAGCTCACCGGTCGAGGACCTGGTGAGCGGCGGGCACTCCACCGGCGCCACCGTGGCCGGGGCGGCCGGCCTCACCTTCTTCGTCGGGGTCTATCTGACGCTGGTCTTCCGCAACATGGGCCGGCCGTTCGCCCCGCGCCTGGTGCTCACCCTGGGGGGCGTCCTCGGGGTGCTCGCCCCCGTCCTGGCGTACACCCTCGGCAGCGCCTGGCTGGGCCTGTTCGTCTACCTGTCGGTCGCGTGGGGGGCCACCCTGCCGCTGCGGGCGGCGTACTGGGCCATCCCGGCCTCCGCCGTGGCGATGTACCTGATCGGCCTGCACACCGACGAGCACGAGGCGCGGGGCCTGGTCGTGCTGGTCCTGCTCATCGGGTTCGCGATGACGGGCGTCGGCCAACTCGTCCGCACCACCATCGCGTTGCGCAAGGCCCGGGCCACCGTCGCCCAGCTGGCCGCCAACGAGGAACGCCTCCGCCTCGCCCGCGACCTGCACGACCTGCTCGGCCACTCGCTGTCGCTGATCACCCTGAAGAGCGAGCTGGCCGGCCGGATGCTGCCGGACCACCCCGACAGGGCGGCCCAGCAGGTCGCCGACATCGAACAGGTCAGCCGGCAGGCCCTGATCGACGTCCGGGAGGCCGTCACCGGCTACCGGCGGCCCCGGCTCGCCGCCGAACTCGCCGGGGCCCAGGTCGCCCTGACCGCCGCCGGAGTCGTCGCCGAGACACCCGCCGAGCCCGGCCTCGACGGCGTCGAGGAGGACGCCGAGTCCGCGCTCGCCTGGGCGCTGCGCGAGGCGATCACCAACGTGGTCCGGCACAGCGGCGCCGACCGCTGCGTCATCCGGCTGCTGCGCCGCCAGACCCTGGACGGGCCGGTGCTCGAACTCTCCGTCGAGGACAACGGATCCGGCGGTTCCGGCACGGGCCCCGGCAACGGCCTGACCGGGCTGACCGAGCGGCTGGAGAAGGCCGGCGGCACCCTGGAGGCGGGCCGGTCCAGGCACGGCTTCCGGCTGCTCGCCCGCGTCCCCGCGGACTCCGCGGCCGACGTAGGATCCGGGGCATGACGAGCACGATCAAGGTCCTTCTCGCCGAGGACCAGTCGATGGTCCGCGAGGCGCTGGCCGCGCTGCTCGGCCTGGAGGACGACATCGAGGTCGTCGCCCAGGTCGCGCGCGGCGACGAGGTGCTCGCGGCCGTCGGCGCGCACGGCGTGGACGTCGCGCTGCTCGACATCGAGATGCCCGGCTGCACCGGCATCGAGGCCTGCGCCCGGGTGCACCGGGAGTACCCGCGGGTCAAGCTGGTCGTCCTCACCACCTTCGGCCGGCCCGGCTATCTGCGCAGCGCGATGGAGGCGGGCGCCGACGCCTTCCTCGTCAAGGACGCGCCGGCCGCCCAGCTCGCCGAGGCGATCCGCAAGGTGCTGGCCGGCGAACGGGTCATCGACCCCACGCTGGCCGCCGCCGCGCTCGCCGAGGGCGCGAACCCGCTCACCGAGCGCGAGCGCGAGGTGCTCCGGGCGGCGGCCGACGGCTCCACCAACGCCGAACTGGCCCGCGCCCTCCACCTGTCCCAGGGCACGGTCCGCAACTACCTGTCGACCGCCATCCAGAAGCTGGCGGTACGCAACCGGGCGGAGGCGGTACGGATCGCCCGGGACAAGGGGTGGCTCTGAGGGAGCCGCTCAGTTGAGCTTCGCCCGCGCCGTCCCCGCCTCCTGCCGCACCTTGCGCGCCGCCGACTCGTCCACCACCTCGATCAGGTCGGCGTAGTACTCCATCTCCTCGGCGCCCGCCACGAACTGCCCGCGCTGCACCAGCAGCTGCCCGTGCTCGTAGCGCAGCCGGGCCGGGTGGGAGGGGATGAGCAGCGCCAACTCCACGGCCCGCAGCGCGACGTCCGACCGTTCCGGCCGCGCCGCCGCCCAGGCCCGGATGTTGTTCAGGATGCGCTGGACGACCTCCAGCGGGGGCGCCGGCTCCAGCATCGAGGGGTCCAGCGGCGCGCCCGTGGCACCCGCCACCAGCAACTCGGCGTCCATCCCGGTCAGCACCCGGCCCGCGTCGAACGGGTCGGCCAGCACCTGCTCGGCCGCCGTGCCGAACCCGACCACGAAGTGCCCCGGCAGCGCGACCCCGTACACCGGGGCCCCGGCGCGGCGCGCGACCTCCAGCCACACCACCGACAGCAGGATCGGCAGCCCGCGCCGCCGCCGCAGCACCTCGTGCAGCAGGGAGGACTCCAGGCGCTGGTAGTCGCCCGGTGTGCCGTGGAAGCCGTAGCGGGTGCCGAGCAGCCGGCTCACGGCCTCCGCCCACGCGCGCGGCCCGCCCGGCCGGTACGGCAGCTCGCCCGCCAGCCGGTCCAGCTCCGCCTGCGCGGTGTCGATGCCGGCCTCGTCCAGCGAGCCGTCCGTCTCCGCGCCGATCAGCAGGCACAGCGCCGACAGGTCCGGCCGCTCGGAGCGGGCCTCCTCGGCGAAGCGCCGCCGCAGCTCGGCGGAGCGCTCCGGCGGGGGCGGGTACGGGGGCGGCAGATGGGGGTGACGCATGCCAGGCTCATGCCCTTCCACGGCGGGTTCTACGGGCGTGCGGGGCCGGCGGTCGCCTCCGGTCCCCGCGCTGCCCCGGGCTGACGGCCGGACCCGGGCTCCTCGGGAGCCCGGTAGTGGTGGTAGGCGTGGTGCGGCAGGAAGCCGAGCGCCCGGTACAGCGCCCGGCCGCCCTCGTTGTCCGTCTCCACCTGGAGCCAGGCCGCCGAGGCCCCCTCGTCCAGGGCGCGCCGGGCCAGCGCGGCCATCACCTCCGTGGCCAGTCCCTGCCGGCGCCGGCCGGGATCCACCTCGACGGCGGCGAACCCGGCCCAGCGGCCGTCCACGACACACCGCCCGATCGCCGCCGGAGGCTCGCCCTCCGCCGCACCGGGCACGGAGGCGAACCACACCGACGGTCCGGACCCGAGCACCCGCAGGGCCACTTCGCCCACTCCCTTGCGCCGGTACCGCGCGAGCCACGCCTCGTCCGCCGTCCGGGACAGGACCACCCCCGCGCCCCCGGCCCGGTCCGCGACCGGCGCCAGGGCCCCGGTCCACAGCTCGGCGGTCACCTCCCGCACCCAGCCCTGCCGCTCCAGCTCCGCGCACAGCAGCTCCTGCGTGCCCTCGGCGCCGGTCGCGGTCTGCACGTAGGCGGGCAGGCCACGCTCGCCGTACCAGCGCCGTACGGCCGCCAGGGCCGCGTCGAGCGGAAGCCCGGGGTCACCGAGCGGCAGCACGCTGTTGGCCCGCCGGGTGAACCCGTGAGCGGCGCGCAGCTCCCACTCCCCGAGCCGCTCGCTCTCCACCGGCCGCCACGCGCGCGCGGCGATGTGCGCGAGTTCCGGGTACGTCGCGGCGGGCCCCCTGCGCCGGGCCGGAGCCGCGGGTACCACCTTGCCCGCGACCAGTGTGGTTTCCGGGATGTGCACCCGTTCTCCGTCCCGCCGTGTGATCATGAGCACGCCACCGTCCCATGATGTGAGAACACCCACCGTGTCAGTGAACTTCTCCGATCCGGAACCGGTTTCGCCCAAGCGCCGTACAGAGACCCGTTTCCCCACGTCAGCAGGGGTGATTCGGACCTCCAGGCGTCCTTTCGCCGAGAATTCCACTGGTCAGTTCACCCCTCCTGTTCGGATCATGCTCCGGAACGGAGATACTAGGGGCGGGCATCGACGACGCCGCGCTCCCGCGCGCCAGGCGGCGGAGCCTGAGGAGGCCCGCCAGCGCCCTATCGAGGAGGAACGACAGCGTGACCTACGTCATCGCGCAGCCTTGTGTCGACGTCAAGGACAAGGCGTGCATCGAGGAGTGCCCGGTCGACTGCATCTACGAGGGCCAGCGGTCCTTGTACATCCACCCGGACGAATGCGTCGACTGTGGTGCCTGTGAGCCGGTCTGCCCGGTCGAGGCGATCTTCTACGAGGACGACGTCCCGGAGGAGTGGAAGGACTACTACAAGGCGAACGTCGAGTTCTTCGACGAGCTGGGCTCGCCCGGCGGTGCCAGCAAGCTGGGGCTGATCGAGCGCGACCACCCCTTCGTCGCCGCGCTGCCGCCGCAGGGCGAGTGACCGTCTAAGCGCCAAGCGGCCGCCCGCAACAGCGCCGCCTCGGTCCCGTACGGCCCGATCACCCCGATCACCGCCGCACGGGACCGAGGCGTTTGCCGCACCGTACGAAAGTGAGCCCGATTCCCGTGTCCGCAGTCTCCGACCGGCTCCCCGCCTTCCCCTGGGACAAGCTGGCCCCGTACAAGAAGACGGCCGCGGCCCACCCGGACGGCATCGTCGACCTCTCCGTGGGCACCCCGGTCGACCCGGTCCCCGACCTGGTCCAGAGGGCCCTGATCGACGCGGCCGACTCCCCCGGATACCCGACCGTCTGGGGCACCCCCGCCCTGCGCGACGCGATCACCGGCTGGCTGGAGCGCCGCCTCGGGGCCCGCGGGGTCACCCACCACCACGTCCTGCCGGTCGTCGGCTCCAAGGAACTGGTCGCCTGGCTGCCGACCCAGCTCGGCCTCGGCCCCGGCGACCGGGTCGCCTACCCGCGCCTGGCCTACCCCACCTACGAGGTCGGGGCCCGCCTGGCCCGCGCGGACCACGAGGTCTACGACGACCCGCGCGAGCTGGACCCGTCGAACCTGAAGCTGCTCTGGCTGAACTCCCCGTCCAACCCGACGGGCAAGGTGCTGTCGAAGCAGGAGCTGACCGACATCGTCGCCTGGGCCCGCGCCCACGGCGTCCTCGTCCTCTCCGACGAGTGCTACCTGGAGCTGGGCTGGGAGGCCGACCCGGTCTCGGTCCTGCACCCGGACGTCAACGGCGGCTCCCACGACGGCATCGTGGCCGTCCACTCGCTCTCCAAGCGGTCCAACCTGGCGGGTTACCGCGCGGCCTTCGCCGCCGGCGACCCGGCGGTCCTCGGCCCCCTGCTGGAGATCCGCAAGCACGGCGGCATGATGACCTCCGCGCCGACCCAGGCGGCGGTCGTGGCCGCGCTGTCCGACGACACCCACGTCCACGAGCAGCGCGCGCGCTACGCGGCCCGCCGCGAGGCCCTCCGCACGGCCCTCCTCGCCTGTGGCTTCCGCATCGAGCACAGCGAGGCCAGCCTCTACCTGTGGGCCACCCGGGACGAGTCCTGCTGGACCACGGTCGCCGGCCTCGCCGAGCGGGGCATCCTGGTGGCCCCGGGCGACTTCTACGGCACGGCCGGCGAGAACCACGTCCGCGTGGCCTTCACGGCGACGGACGAGCGCGTACGAGCAGCGGTGGCCCGCCTGACGGCGTGACCCGGCCGCCGGGCGCCGCCCGCACACCGTCCGCGCCTGCCGAGGCGGACACACGGGCGCGCCTGCCGAGGCGGACGCACAGGCCGACGGGGCCCGGGAGACTGCCCGGGCCCCGTCGGCGTGTGCGGCGGAGGTTCAGCCGCCCAGCGGCAGCCCCTTGGCCGTCAGCGAGTCCGTCGGCAGGCCGCCCTTGGTGAGGGAGTCCGTCGGCAGCCCGCCCTTCGTCGCGCCGGAGGCGGCGTCCCCCAGGACGCTCCCGGCCGTCCCGGCCGCGTCCCCCGCCGCCTTCTGCGCCACGGGCGTCGTCTTCTTCACGGCGCCGCCGCCGGTCTTGCCCGCGGCCGGCACGGTCTGCTCGACCGCCTTGCCGCCCGCGTGGCCCGCGAGCGAGGTGGCGCCCTGCGCGACACCGTCGACGGTGTTGCCGGCGTGCGCGGCGTCCAGGGCGGTCAGACCGCCCAGGTTCGGGGTGGCCGCCGGCAGATTCGTGGCCGCTCCGGCGGAGCCGGCCGCACCGACCCCGGCAGCCGCTCCCGCTGCGACGAGCAGCGCGGCACGGGCGATACGGCGGGTCAGAGGGAGGGACATGATGCTCCATTCGACGGGAGTAAACGATGTGGGTGTCCGGGAACCGTGTCCGGCTCGGACGCCGTGACTACCGCTCGAAGCCCGCGAAGGTTGCGGACGCTCCAGGTAAAGAATGGATAACGCATCGCATTATCAGGTGTGGATAAAAACGGGCAAAGAACGTCCGCCCGCCCGCGTGCAGAATCCTTCCGGCCCTGCAATGCCAAGGGGTTCCGCGTTCCGTACCGCACCCGCCCGGACGGCCGGACACCGCCGCGCCGCGCAACCCGCCGGAGTGAGCGGCCGTACTCCTGTCCGGTCTACGGCCGGGTCACGATCCGGACCGAGCCCAGGGACTGCTCCGCCCCTCCGGCCCCCTCGGAGCCGGCCGTCCGCCACGCGTCGCTCCCGCTCCCCGCCGTCCACACCCGCCCGGCGTACGACACCCGCTCGATGTGCAGCGCCGAGGAGTTGGCGACCGCCCACTGCGCCAGCTGCCAGCCCCGCGCCCTCTCGCCGCGCTCGGCCGTGGCCGTCTTCACGCCGTCCTGCCGCACCGGGACCGTCACCGTCCGCCCGTGCGCGGTCGCGGTCACGCTGGGCGACGGGGACGGCGACGGCACGGGCGTCCCGCCCACCACCGCACCGGTCTCCCGCAGCGCGTCCCGCCCGAAGTCCCGTACCAGCGCGTCCCGTACCGCGTCCGGACCGGTCGCCGAGGCCGTGCGTTGGGGGCGTCCGTCGCAGGTCAGCGTGGCCGCGGCCCGCCCGGTCAGGGCCGCCGCGAGCAGCGCGGCGTCCCGCTCGTGCTTGGCGTACGCCTCCGGGTAGCCGCTGCGCTGCACCCGCTGCGCGGCCACCGTCAGCGGCAGCGCGGTGTAGTCCGGAACCTTGGCCAGGTGCGCGTAGAAGATGCCCGCCGCGTACGACGGGTCCATGATCTGCTCGTCGGTGCCCCAGCCCTGCGAGGGCCGCTGCTGGAACAGGCCCAGCGAGTCCCGGTCGCCGTGCTCGATGTTCCGCAGCCCCGACTCCTGCAGGGCGGTCGCCAGCGCGATCGTCACGGCCCGCTCGGGCATCCCGCGCCCGGTGCCGACGGCGGCGATCGTCGCCGCGTTCACCGCCTGCTCGGGCGTGAACTCGTACGAGGCCCCGTCGCCGGAGGCCGGGACCACCTTGCAGCCGCGCGCTCCGCTGCCTCCGGTGACGTACTGCACCACGAGGTACGCGGCGACACCGCACAGGACCAACAGGGCCGCCGAGAAACGGAAGAGGCGACCGCGGCGCTTGGGACGGGTGGGGGACGGCTCTGACACGCGTACAAGGTACTGGAGTCCCGCCCGCCCCTCGCGGGGGGTTCCGCGGCGCGCTGCGCCCCACCCGGCCCCGGCCGGGGGCGCGCTAGGGTCGAGGCCATGGCCGACACCTCGCTTGACCTCACGCTGGACGCCGCCGCGCTCACCGCGCGGCTCGTGGACTTCCCCTCCGAGAGCGGCACCGAGAAGCCGCTCGCGGACGCCATCGAGACCGCCCTGCGCGCCCTGCCCCACCTGACCGTCGACCGCCACGGCAACAACGTGATCGCCCGCACGGAGCTGGGCCGCGCCGAGCGCGTGATCCTGGCCGGTCACATCGACACCGTGCCCATCGCGGACAACGTGCCCTCGCGGCTCGACGCGGACGGGGTGCTGTGGGGCTGCGGCACCTGCGACATGAAGTCGGGCGTGGCGGTGCAGCTGCGCATCGCGGCCACGGTCCCCGCCCCCAACCGGGACCTGACCTTCGTCTTCTACGACAACGAGGAGGTCGCCGCCGACCTCAACGGCCTGGGGCACGTCGCCGAGGCGCACCCCGAGTGGCTGGCGGGCGACTTCGCGGTGCTGCTGGAGCCCTCCGACGGCGAGGTGGAGGGCGGCTGCCAGGGCACGCTGCGGATGCTGCTGAAGACCAAGGGCGAGCGGGCCCACTCCGCGCGCGGCTGGATGGGCTCCAACGCGATCCACGCGGCCGCTCCCGTCCTGGCCCGCCTGGCCTCCTACGAGGCGCGCCGGCCGGTCATCGACGGCCTGGAGTACCGCGAGGGCCTGAACGCGGTGCGGATCGGCGGGGGAGTGGCCGGGAACGTCATCCCGGACGAGTGCGTGGTGGCGGTCAACTTCCGCTACGCCCCCGACCGCACCGAGCAGGAGGCGATCCGGCACGTCCAGGAGGTGTTCGCGGACTGCGGTGTGGAGGAGTTCGTGGTGGACGACCACAGCCCCGGCGCGCTGCCCGGCCTCTCCCAGCCCGCCGCCGCGGCCTTCGTCGAGGCGGTCGGCGGCACCCCGCGGCCCAAGTTCGGCTGGACGGACGTGTCCCGTTTCTCCGCGCTCGGCATCCCCGCGGTCAACTACGGCCCCGGCAACCCGCACTTGGCGCACAGGCGCGACGAGCGCGTGGACACCGCGAAGATCCTCGCCGGCGAGGAGCGGCTGCGGAACTGGCTCACCGCGTAAGGCCCCGACGGCCCCGTTGCGCGCCGGACATCCCCAGATCCCCCCTCCGCAACCCGGGTGGATCTAGTCTGAGATCGAACTACCGGCAAGCGGAGGGAGCGCACATGGCTACCGGCAACCCCGAGGGGAAGAAGCAGCCGCCGGACGAGCAGCGGCTCGGACCGGTCCTCCGACGGCGGGGCCAGGTGACGGCCAGCACGACCGACCAGCGCCTGCTGGACGAGCGCGCCCCCACGGACTGGGTGCACACCGACCCCTGGCGGGTCCTGCGCATCCAGTCGGAGTTCATCGAGGGCTTCGGCACGCTGGCCGAACTCCCGCCCGCCATCAGCGTCTTCGGCTCGGCCCGGACCCCGGTGGACTCACCGGAGTACGACGCGGGGGTGCGGCTCGGCCGCGGGCTGGTGGAGGCCGGCTGGGCGGTCATCACCGGCGGCGGCCCGGGAGCCATGGAGGCGGCCAACAAGGGGGCGTGCGAGGCGGGCGGCGTCTCGGTCGGCCTCGGCATCGAGCTGCCCTTCGAGCAGGGGCTCAACCCGTACGTCGATATCGGCCTCAACTTCCGGTACTTCTTCGTACGAAAAATGATGTTCGTCAAATACGCCCAGGGGTTCGTGGTCCTCCCCGGCGGCCTCGGCACCCTCGACGAACTCTTCGAGGCCCTGACCCTGGTCCAGACCCAGAAGGTCACCCGCTTCCCGATCGTCCTGTTCGGCACCGAGTACTGGGGCGGCCTGGTGGACTGGCTGCGCAACACGCTGGTGGCCCAGGGCAAGGCGGCGGAGAAGGACCTGCTGCTCTTCCACGTGACGGACGAGGTGGAGGAGGCGGTGGCCCTGGTCTCGAAGGAGGCGGGCCGCTAGCACGGCGCTTCACCCCCGGGGGGCCTGCCCCCCGGGGCTCGGTCCCATGCGTCAGGCCAGACCCCGCCGGGCCACCGCGGGAGGCCGGTGGCCGGCGATGGACGCCACCATGTCCAGGACCTGGCGGGTCTCCGCCACCTCGTGCACCCGGTACACCTGCGCCCCGAGCCACGCGGAGACGGCGGTCGTCGCGAGCGTACCGATCAGCCGTTCCTTCACCGGCCGGTCCAGTGTCTCGCCGACGAAGTCCTTGTTGGACAGCGAGACCAGCACCGGCCAGCCCGTGGCCACCATCTCGTCCAGCCGCCGCGTCGCCTCCAGGCTGTGCCGGGTGTTCTTCCCGAAGTCGTGCCCGGGATCGATCAGCACGGACTCCCGCGGCACACCGAGCGCCACCGCCCGCTCGGCCAGCCCCACGGTCACCTCGAGGACGTCGGCCATGACGTCGTCGTACGTCACCCGGTGCGGACGCGTCCGCGGCTCCACACCCCCGGCATGCGTGCACACCAGCCCCGCCCCGTACCGTGCCGCGACCTCCGCGAGCCCGGGGTCGACCCCGCCCCACGCGTCGTTCAGCAGATCCGCGCCGGCCTCGCACACGGCCTCGCCGACCTCGGCCCGCCAGGTGTCCACACTGATGACCACGTCGGGGAACCGGCGCCGCACCTCCGCGACGAAACCGACCGTCCGGCGCGCCTCCTCCTCGGCCGTGACCTCCTCGCCTGGCCCCGCCTTGACCCCGCCGATGTCGATGATCGCGGCACCCTCGGCCACCGCCTGCTCCACCCGGGCGAGGGCCGGCTCGTCGCGGAAGGTGGCTCCCCGGTCGTAGAAGGAGTCCGGCGTCCGGTTGACGATCGCCATGATCACCGGCTCGTGCGGGCCGAATTCCCGCCTGCCCAGCCTGAGCATCCGCTGTGACCTCTCCTAGTACGTTCCGCAGTACGGCCGCCTGTGACCCTAACTGTCAGAGGCGCATGGCACGATCGGACCCTGACAGATTCGGCATCCGGCACAGCGTCCGGTACGAGCGTGGGGACCCCGAGGCGATGATGATGTTCTTGTTCCTGGTCGTCGCGCTGGCCGTCGTGGTCGCCGCGGTGACCCTGGCCGTGGTGGGCGGCGGCGAGAGCGCCCCGCTCCCCGAGGTGGCACCGGAGCGCCTGGCGGACCCGCTGCCCGCCGACCGCCCGGTGGACGCCGCGGACGTGGAGAGCCTGCGCTTCCCGGTCGCCCCGCGCGGCTACCGCATGGCCGACGTGGACGACGCCCTCGGCCGGCTCGGCGCGGAACTGGCGGAGCGGGACGCCCGCATCGCCGACCTGGAGTCCGCGCTGGCCGGCGCCAGAGCCGCCGCCACGCACCCGCACCCCGCACCGCACGCCCGGCCGGAGACGGGCGAGGGCCAGGAGGACCGGCGATGACCACCGGAGCGGCCGTCGCCGGGCCGGACGGGGCGCTGCGCTGCCCCTGGGCGCTGTCCACCGACGACTACGTGGCCTACCACGACGAGGAGTGGGGCCGCCCGGTGCACGGCGACGACGCCCTCTTCGAGCGGCTCAGCCTGGAGGCCTTCCAGTCCGGCCTGTCCTGGATCACCATCCTGCGCCGTCGCCCGGGCTTCCGCGCGGCCTTCGCCGGGTTCCGCATCGAGAAGGTCGCCGCCTTCACCGACACCGACCGCGAGCGCCTCCTGGCCGACCCGGGCATCATCCGCAACCGCGCCAAGATCGACGCCACCCTTGCCAACGCCCGCGAACTCGCCGGCTGGGCCGAGGGCGACCTGGACGAGCTGATCTGGTCCCACGCCCCCGACCCGGCGACCCGACCGGCCCCCAGGACGCTCGCGGACGTCCCGGCGGTCACACCCGAGTCGACCGCGCTCTCCACGGCCCTGAAGAGACGGGGCCTGAGATTCGTCGGCCCGACGACGGCGTACGCGCTGATGCAGGCGTGCGGGCTGGTCGACGACCACCTGGAGACCTGCGTGGCCCGCGGCGCCCGGTGAGGGGTGGGTCACCGCCCCAGGTACTTCGGCCGTTCCTTGTTCACGAACGCCTGCACGGCGATGGCGTGGTCCTCGGACCGCCCGGCCCGGGTCTGCAGCTCGTCCTCCTTCTCCAGCGTCTCCGCGAGCGAGTGCGTCAGCCCGTAGGCCACCGCCTCCTTGATCGCCGCGTACGCCACCGTCGGCCCCTCGGCCAGCGCCCGCGCCACCTTCTCCGCCTCCGCGCGCAGCTCCGCGGCGGGGACGACCCGGTTGGCGATGCCCAGCTCCAGCGCGTCCTGGGCGCTGATGGTGCGCGGGAAGAGCAGCAGGTCGGCGGCGCGGCCCGGGCCGATCACCCGGGGCAGCGTCCAGGAGACGCCGGAGTCGGCGGTGAGGGCCACCCCGGCGAACGACGTGTTGAAGGAGGCGGTGTCGGCGACGACGCGGTAGTCCGCGGTGAGCGCGAAGCCGAGGCCGGCCCCGGCCGCGACGCCGTTCACCGCCGCGACGACCGGCTTCGCCGCCCCGGCCAGGGCGCGCACGATCGGGTTGTAGTGCTCCCTGACCGTGCTCATCGTCTGGCCGGACCCGGTCTCCCGGTCCTGGGCGAGCAGCCCGATGTGCTCCTTGAGGTCCTGGCCCACGCAGAACGCCCGCTCCCCGGCGGCGGTCAGCAGAATCGCCCGTACGGCCGTGTCGGCGGCCGCCGATTCCGCCGCCTCGCGGAGGGCGACCTTGGTGGCGATGTTCAGGGCGTTCATCGCCTCGGGGCGGTTCAGCGTGATCGTCGCGAGTCCGTCGCTCACCTCGTAGAGCACGGTGTCGGCCATGGCGGTTCCCCTCCGGTGCAGCGGCTGGTGACGTACCGCTCGGTACGCCCATGTCTGAGGACAGCATGGCGGAGATCGCCGTCCGCGAGCCGGACCGGACGTGTGACCTGCGTCAAAGAAAACCGGAGCGAAAAGCGTCGGCGGATCTTCGTGCGGTGGCGCAGTATCGCAGTCGCATCGCCGAATTGGGTGGTTTTGCTCGCGCGCGTTGCCCAAGCGATGCCGACCGATGTTGGTCATCGGGTCGTGCGATGCGGGATAATGGCTGGGAAGCAATGTGTTCGATGCCGGTGTCGCGTGTCCGTTTCGGATGCGGGTGCCCTTCCGGGGCCGTCGGCAGACGATGAGCTGGTTTCAGGAAGGGGAACGAGCATGGCGGCCATGAAGCCGCGGACGGGTGATGGCCCGCTCGAGGTGACCAAGGAGGGGCGGGGCATCGTCATGCGCGTTCCGCTCGAAGGCGGCGGTCGACTCGTCGTCGAGCTGACCCCTGACGAGGCCGAGGCGCTCGGAGACGCCCTCAAGAAGGTCGTCGTCTGACGTACCGGCGATCAGTCCTTCCGGCTGCCCCGGCATCGCGTGCGGTGTCGGGGCAGCCGCGTTCGGGCGCCCCGGCCGAGGGTTTGGGTGTTCGGCCCTCACCGTCCGACGCTCACTGTTCGACCGTCACTGTTCGACCGTCACTGTTCGGCCGTCACCGTTCGACCGTCACCGTTCGGCCGTCACCGTTTGACGGCGCACAGCAGGCCGTCGCCCACCGGCAGCAGCGAGGAGACCAGCGCCTGGCTCTCCCGGACCGTGCGCAGCAGCTCGCGCAGCCGCAGCACCTCGGTCGGCTGCGGCCCCGAGTCGACCGTACGGCCGCCCGCGAAGACGCCCTCGAAGACCACCAGGCCGCCCGGCCGGAGCAGCCGCAACGATTCACCGAGGTAGTCCGGGTACTCGAGGCGGTCCCCGTCGCAGAAGACGAGGTCGTAGCCGGCGTCCGCGAGACGCGGGAGCACGTCCAGGGCGCCGCCGGGGATGAACCTGGCCCGGTTGCTGGCGAAGCCGCAGAGGCGGAAGGCCTGCCGGGCGAACTGCTGGTGCTCCGGCTCCGGGTCAACCGTCGTGAGCACCCCGTCCGGCCGCATCCCGTGCAGCAGATGGATCCCGGAGACCCCGCAGCCCGTTCCGATCTCCGCGACCGCCTTCGCGTCCACGGAGGCGGCGAGCAGGCGCAGCGCGGCGCCCGTGCTGGGCGACACCGAGCGCAGCCCTGCCTCGCGGGCCCGGTCGCGGGCCCAGTGCAGCGCTTCGTCCTCGGCGACAAAGGCGTCGGCGAACGCCCAGCTCGTCTGCCGGTTGCCGGTAATGACCCTCTCCTGTCCCCGTGGTTGCCTGGGCGTGACTGTATCCGTTGGCGACGGGAACCCGCAGATGGGACCGGGCGTTTAAGAGGATGAGCCGGTGGTCGGGGACGCGACGGGGGGCGAGTGGTGGAGCAGGGCGCCGAGCAACTGCTGACGCAGCGGCATGAGCCGTATCAGCGTGTATCAAATTCTCGTAAAACCGCTTATCCGGAGCTAACGGGCGAGGTGGCTATGGTAGGGGCTCCACTGGACACCACCAGAGCCGACAGGGGAGGTGCGGCTGCGCCCGGGGACCGGGGCGGAGTGCTGCGGCGCTTCCTCGGGTCGGCGGGCAGGCCGAAATCCGTGACCGACACCGCTGCTGACAGCCACGCCGCCGGTCTCGCCGCAGGCGAGACCCAGACCGCGACCTTCGCCACCGACGCGGACGGGCAGGCGTGGACTCCACCCACGTGGGACGAGATCGTCAGCACGCACAGCGGCCGTGTCTACCGGCTCGCCTACCGCCTGACGGGCAACCAGCACGACGCCGAGGACCTCACCCAGGAGGTCTTCGTCCGCGTCTTCCGCTCCCTGTCCACGTACTCGCCCGGCACCTTCGAGGGCTGGCTGCACCGCATCACCACCAACCTCTTCCTGGACATGGTCCGGCGCAAGCAGCGCATCCGCTTCGACGCCCTCGGCGAGGACGCGGCCGAGCGCCTGCCCAGCCGCGAGCCCACCCCGCAACAGCTGTTCAACGACGCCCACTTCGACGCCGACGTCCAGCAGGCCCTCGACACCCTCGCGCCCGAGTTCCGCGCCGCCGTCGTCCTCTGCGACATCGAAGGACTGTCGTACGAGGAGATCGCCGCGACCCTCGGCGTGAAGCTCGGCACCGTGCGCTCCCGTATCCACCGCGGCCGGTCCCAGCTCCGCAAGGCGCTCGCGCACCGCTCCCCGGAGGCCCGCGCGGCCGAGCGGCGCTCCTTCCTGGCCCGGGTCCCCGCTCTGGGAGGAGGGGGCGCGACCGCGTGAGTGGATCTCGGCCGAAACCTGTCGAGGCACGCCTCGCAGAGCAGCACCTGGGAGACCGGCTCTCCGCCCTGGTGGACGGAGAGCTGGGTCACGAGACGCGTGAGCGAGTCCTCGCGCACCTGGCCACCTGCGCCCGGTGCAAGGCGGAGGCGGACGCCCAGCGCGCGCTGAAGAACGTCTTCGCGGAAGCAGCCCCGCCGCCGCCGTCGGCGAGCTTCCTGGCCCGCCTCCAGGGCCTCCCGGGGGGAGGTGACCTGGACGGCGGCGGCGCGCCGTCCCCCGGGGGCGGACTCCTCGGCGGCGGCCACGGCACCGGACCCACCGGGGCCACCGGGCCGTCGGGACCCCCCGGACCCTCCGGGACCTTCGGGGTGAGGCGTGGCGAGCGCCTCCCGTTCGGCTACGTCGCCGCCCGTGCCCACGGCCTCGCGGCCGGCACGGACCGTGCGGCGGCCCCGGACGACCGCGGCTTCCGCATCCACCCCGTCGGACGTCCGGACGACGGCCGCTCGGGCTCACGCGGGCTGCGCTTCGCGTTCGCCGCCGCCGGAGCGGTGTCCCTGGCCGCGGTCGCCCTCGGCGGCGTGACCACCGCCTTCCCCGGCGACCTGGCCACCGACGCCCGGAGCGGCTCCGGCGCGGGCAGCAATGTGGTTCCGGCCCGCTCGGCGGGCACCGGATCCGGCGGGGGCGCGGCCACGCCGGACAGCCACCGCCGTCGTCCGGTGGGACCGCTGCTGGCGCAGGGCGGCATGCTCGCCGGCCCGGCCCCGGTGGTACCGACCACCCTCTCCGCGCCGCTGCTGCCCGGGGTGCCGGACCCCGCCGACGGGCGGGGCCGCACCGAGGCGGTGCACGGCCTGACCGCGCCGCTGCTGGCCGGTGCGGCGGCCGTCTCCCCGCTGATACGCCGGCTCGACGAGGCCGTGGCCCTTCCGCTCACCGACTGGTCCACCACCCCCGGCATCACCGGCTCCGGCCTGCTGTCCGCCCCCGTCCCCGACACCACCCCCGACACCGCTCCCGCTCCCTCGGCCTCGCCGGCCGCACCCGCCGCACCCCGCCAGTCGCCCTGACCGGCCACTGCGCCACGGCCCGCGAACCTGGTTGAATCCTGGGAGGCCGTGCCCGCGGCGACACCCCGGGCCGGCAGTCGATGTGCCATGGCCGCGGCAGCGCGCGGTCGCGGCCCAGCCGTGGGGAGAGCATGAACGAGGGGAACCGTGTCCCGCCGGTGGACGGACCGGAGGGAGCGGCGGGGGCGGCACCGGCCGACCGGACCATGGGCGTGGCCGACGCCCAGGGCGCCGTACCGGAAGCCGCGGGGGCCGACGGCGACTTCGAACTGGCCAAGCCTGCACCACTGCCGACGGCCGGCGCCGACGCGGAGGACGCCGGAGCGGTGCGGGGGTCCGTGGTGACGGGGGACGGGGCCGTGGCCGGGGAGTCCGCAGTGGTGGGGAACATCCCGGTGGCCGGGGACGACGCGGCGGTCGGGGAGTCCGCCTGGACGGCTCCGGCCGAGCGGCCCAGGCCGCTGCACGACCCCGACCCGTACAGCACCCCGCCCTACGGCGAACCCGGCCCCTGGGCACCCGCACCCCCGGTCCAGCACCCGGCGGCCACTCCGGCCCACGGCACGGCCGTACCGCCGCTCACGGCCCCGCCGGCACCCGTGCCGGCAGCACCCGTGCCCACGGCACCCATGCCCGCCCCCACGGTCCCCGCACCGGCCCCGGCGACCCACGTACCCGGCCCCGCGCCGGCGCCCGGGGTTCCCGCACCGGCGCCCGCCCCCGGGGATCCCGCACCGGGCGCCCCGGCCCCCGACTGCGTGCCGCAAGCCGCCGGCCCCGTGCCGCGGACCGACGGCTCCGTGCCGCAGACCGGTGAGCTCGGGCCGCAGGCCGCCGGCTCGGGGTCGCAGGGCGCCGGTCCCTGGGGCCGCTACGACCCCTGGGCCGCCGGTTCCGCCACGGAGCAGGTGCCGGCCCCGGGACCGCTGCAGCAGACCGGCGCCGCGGTGCCGGCACAGCGGCAGCGCCGCAGGAGCGCGCGGCGGTTCCTGCTCGGGTGGACCCTGGTCGTCGCCGTGGTCGCCGCGGGCATCGGCGGAGCCGTCGGCGCCTACGTGGAGCGCGAGGGCCTCGGTGGCGACGTGCGGCTGCCGCAGGCCGGGAGCGTGCCGGCCGGCCGGGCGCCGGACAGCGTGGCCGGGATCGCCGCCCGCGCCCTGCCCAGCGTGGTCACCCTGCACGTCAGAGGGGCCGACGAGGCGGGCACCGGCACCGGCTTCGTGCTCGACGGCGAGGGGCACATCCTCACCAACAACCACGTGGTCGAGCCCGCCGGGTCGGGCGGCGAGATATCCGTGACGTTCGGCAGCGGCGACACCGTCCGGGCGAAGGTCGTCGGCCGGGACAGCGGCTACGACCTGGCCGTGGTCCAGGTGCACGGCGTCCACGGACTCACCCCGCTGCCGCTCGGCAACTCCGACGACGTCAGGGTCGGCGACCCGGTCGTGGCCATCGGCGCCCCCTTCGACCTCGCGAACACGGTCACCTCCGGCATCATCAGTGCCAAGGAGCGGCCCATCACGGCAGGCGGGGAGAAGAGCGACGGCAGCGACGTGTCGTACGTCGACGCCCTCCAGACCGACGCCCCCATCAACCCGGGCAACTCCGGCGGTCCGCTGCTCGACTCCCGGGCCCGGGTCATCGGCATCAACTCCGCCATCCGGTCGGCCGGCGGCGGCACCGACTCCGACGGCGGCCAGGCCGGTTCCATCGGCCTCGGCTTCGCCATACCCGTCAACCAGGCCAGACGTGTCGCCGAGGAACTGATCAACGACGGCCGGGCCACCCACCCGGTGATCGGCGTCACCCTCGACATGGGCTACACCGGCGACGGCGCCCGGATCGACGACAAGAGCGCCGGCGGCGGCCCCGCCGTCCTCAGGGGCGGTCCGGGCGAGCGGGCCGGTCTCAAGGCGGGTGACGTCATCAGGGAGGTCGGCGGGGAGCGCGTCCACACCGGCGAGGAACTGATCGTCAAGATCCGCGCCCACCGGCCCGGCGACCGGCTGCGGCTGACGGTCGACCGCGACGGGACCGAGCGGGAGGTGTCACTCGTGCTGGGCGCCTCGGAGCAGAACTGACACAAGTCTCACCTCGGGACGGTACCGGTCGGACAGGAACGCCGGGTACCGTTGAGCGACCGAGGACATCGCAAGGAGCGTCAGGTGTTCAATGACATAGGACCACTGGAGCTGGTGACCATCATCGTGCTCGCCGTGCTCGTCTTCGGTCCGGACAAGCTCCCCAAGGTCATCCAGGACGTGACGCGCACGATCCGGAAGATCCGCGAGTTCTCGGAGAGCGCGAAGCAGGACATCCGTAGCGAACTGGGTCCGGAGTTCAAGGACTTCGAGTTCGAGGACCTCAACCCCAAGACGTTCATCCGCAAGCAGCTGGACAACGACGATCTGGGGCTGAAGGAGATCCGCAACGGATTCGACCTGAAGAAGGAGATGGCGGAGGTCACGGACGCGGTCAACGGCCGCGACGGCGGCGCCTCGGCGTCCACGGCGTCCTCATCGGCCTTCTCGTCCCCCTCCTCGTCCTCCGGCGGCGGGCGCGTCGACATGACCAAGAAGCCCGAGACGCCCGGCGACGACGACCGCCCGCCCTTCGACGCGGACGCCACATAGGCGCTCCCGCCGGAGCCCCTCCCCGCCGACACGCGCGCCCGGACGCATGCCGCGCACGTGACGCGTTTCATACCGTGCACCCGTCGCGCACGGCCTGAACGGGCCGTGCGCGCGACCCACGCATCCAGCGCCTGCCCTGCTGCTCTCGGCGGTGTGGATATGCTGCCGAGTTGTTGTGCGGACCGGACACGTACGCCCGAAGGGGGGCGGGCCACCCCGGTCCGACGAGAGCGAGGAGGCGTCCGGGCAGATGGAGACGACAAGTCGGGTGGGCGCGCAGGCGCCGGCCGCGGAGGGCGGACAGCAACTCCCCTCCGCCCGGCGTACGGTCGACGGTTACCTGCGGGCGCCCTTCCCGTGGTACGGGCTCGACGAGGCGTTCACGGGCCCGCGCTGGCTGATGCAGGTCGGCACGGCGGCCGACGGCGCCGTCGAGCACGGGTCGATCGGGCACGGTGACGAGCCCTCGGTGCGGGGCGAGTCCGGCACCGCCGGTGAGCCGCGGGAGAAGTTCGCGGTCGTGGTGACCGTCGCCGCACAGCCGTCCCGGCGCAGCGCCGACGGCACCGGATTGCTGGAGGCGACCTCCGTGTCCTCGGCGGCATGGCTGGCCGGGGTCGGGCTGCTGTCGTTCACCTGGCCCGGCCAGATGGACCACAGCCTGCGGGACGACTGGCTGGAGCAGCAGACCGAGACGGCGTGGGCGCTGGCCGACGATCTCGACGGACCCGAGTGGTCCAGACTCAGCCTCCCGGTGGACGGGGTCGCCGCCTCGTTCCACTACCGGGAGTCCGAGTACGGCTGGGTGCTGGCCGGCACGACCGAGGCGGGAGTGCACCTGGGCGCGTACGGGCGGGGGATGAGCGCGTACGGGCTGGGCTTCGCCGCGATCAAGGACATCGCCGCGTACGCCTGACCGGCGCCTGAGGGGACCGCCGCGGCCGTGCGGCGGTTCCGGGCGGTCCGCCGGCCCCCTAACGGGCCAGGTACTGCCAGAGCGTCGTGGCCGCGACCAACTGGGCGAAGAGCCAGGCGACGTGACCGGCGAAGCCGCGGAACCGGTAGATGGACAACAGCACCGCGAGACGACCGTGCGCATACGGCTGCCCCTCGCTGAACGTCTCCGTATCCATCCAGAGGCCGGTGCCCGTCAGCACGATGGCCATGAACAGGGAGTAGAGAAGCAGATCCACGAAGTTCCCGCCGGTGAAGATGTTCAGCAGAACAGCCAGACAGGCGGGCACGGCATAGGCGAGGACCAGGCTCCATGCTCGGACGGTGCTGTGCCGGCCGGGGAGCAGGCGCCAGAGCGCGCCCAGGGTGAAACCGGCGGCGGCCCACGCCGCCTGACAAGCGATGAACTTCAGGACCATCTCCGGGATCGCCGTGGGCTCATGGCTGAGTTTCATGTACTTCCAGCGGTCCGCCAACTCCAGGTAGAGCACACCCGCGCTGCCCGGAACGCCGAAGAAGAAAGCGATGCGCGCCGCATGGACGGCGTTGTCCCACCAGCGGCCCTCCGGTCCCCAGGCCAGGGCGATGTCCATGACGGAGATGTGCTCGGGCGGTGGGTTCTTCTTGCCGCATTCGGACACCAGCCACTGTCGCAGGTCGCGCTGCTGCGTCTCCACCTGGTCGGACGTCATGGTCGCGGCACGCCCTTGGTCGAGCAACTGCGCCTGGTGGTCGAGGCTGCGATACTCATGGGCCTTGTTCCTCAGCTCCTGGCGCCGCTTCCTGCCTCGCAACCGCTTCAGACGGAAGCCGTCGCCCAGCCGGCTCAGGACCGACCACCGTCGTCCGGCGGCGAGAACCGCGTACAGCGAGCCGATGTTCAGCAGGAGCCAGGCCGGGTACTGGCCGACGTTGCCGGCGAATGCGGCACCCTGCAGGCCCGCGGTGAAAGCGAACACCGCCGCGGTGAGCAGCACGTCGGGTCCTTCCGGCCCCGACGCGGACCTCTCCCGCTTGTAGTCGGCCTGCTGCCGCGCCATCGTGCGGAAGTGCAGAAGGGCCAGCAGTGCGATGCCCGTCAGCAGCCAGCTTTGGGAGAAGATCAAGGTGAGGTGAGTGATCGAGAACTCCGAGAGGTACGTGACGACGTGCACGCCGTGCCCGGTACCGGCATTCTGACCGACAGGCCAGGACACCCTTTTCCACTGGTTCTCACTCACCCACCAAAGGCATCCGAGCAGGCCGCCGGCGACCGCTGTGAGGAATACGGAGACGACCGCGACGCAGCGAATTGGCGCGGTCTCCCATTTCCTGGTCCAGGAGGCGGGTCCCAGGGCTCCCTCATAGGCGAAGCGCCACGCCCACGCGGTCATGGCCGCGAGCCACAACCACACGGTCGCCAGCCCCACGAGCACGTATCCGATCTTGCCGGAGACGTTCGGCTCTTCCTTCGGCACCAGGTTGGGCGGCAGGCTGAACAGCGCGGGAGCGAGGACCACCAGCAGCCCGATCGCCGCCACGGAGAAGGCCACGCCTTTCACGGCGCGCGCCTGGAGAAGCGTCCCGCCGATCCAGGGGCGGGCGACGAGGGTCAGGGCCAGTCCGGCCGGAATCCAGATAAGGGCGATCCAGGGCGGACGGATCGACTGGGAGCCGGTCAGGATCAACATCACGGCGACCGACCCGCTGAGCACGGCCCACTGCAGCACGGCTTGCCAGACGCTGCCCCCGCGAGCCCCGGTCGCGGAGCCCGGGTGAGCCTGTCGTCCGCGCAGCGCGGCCAGGGCGATCACGACCGAAGCGCATACCCACCAGGCGATGACGCCGGCCCATTTCCAGAACGACCGGTCGTAGCTCAGCACCCACCAGCGTTGCCACGGGAGACTGAATTCGAACCTGACCTGACGGGGCGGGCGTCCCTCCCAGGTCAGCTTTCCGTTGGCGGGTGAGGACAACTTCCAGGGGTCCTTGAAACTCAGGCCGCCCAGGTCCGCCTCGACCTGCCAGTGAGCCTTCTCCAGCGCCTGCGGAGCAAGGGAAGCCGTCCATGTGCTGGTGCTGCCCTTCTTCGCGACGATGCTCCATGGGCCGAGCTGGATCGGGCCGTTGTCCCTGATCCATGCGTAGCAGTCGTAATCCAGTCGTACATAGTCGTCCGTGGTGGTCACGTGCGGGTCGTCGGTGCGCCATTCCTTCCTGTGGGTGGAACGGTCCTTGCCGCGCAGAACGCAGCGCACGGCGTGCAGATAATCGCCGGACTTCTCATCGGACAGCAGCTGAGTGGCCAGGGGTACGTATCGAGGGATCTCGACCGCCATCCCCGAATGAATTTTCAGGCCTTCCTTGTCGTGTTGGTCGAATTGAAGAACTGCGTGTACCCGGCTGCTTTCGAGCTGCTTTTCCCAGCATTTTCCGATATCGTTCTGCCGTGCCGCCGCCGAAGGGCACCCCCACCACATCACGGCCGCAATGATCAGCGGCAGAAACTGCCGCCAACGAATATTCTTCACCGCCCCGACACCTCCTCCTGGAGGAATTTATATGCTCTCGGTGCGTGATGCTTCCGGACACGCGGAAGCGAGTTGCGGGAAAAAAGTCGGTGGCTGATAATGGAATCCGATGACCGTCAACTATTTGACGGAGGGGTTATGGCCGACATAAACGTTTCCGCTCCGAGGCGCCCGCTTCCCCGCTTCGAGGAGGCCGAGGGGCTGGGCCCTGGGGACGCGGAGTTCGTCCGGGATCTGGTGGAGGTGCTGGCCAGGCACGGGAACCTCGACCGCTTCGGCCTGTGTCTGCTGCACGACCACTTCCCGCTCGGCGCCGACGAGGTGCTGGTGGAGACGAACGACCCCGGGGCCCGCACGCTCCACGTCCACGTGGAGAAGGCGGACCGGACCCGGCACGCCAAGGCGTCACAGTGGCGGTTCGTGCCCCATGCCGACCGGGAGCCGGGCGGCGGGCCCGCGGGCGGCGCCTACCAGGAGGTCCTGCTGTGCACCAAGCTCGAACTCTGCCCGGGGCACGCGGACGCGCGTGAGGCGCCGTCCACGGAAGACGGCGCCTCTGGGTAGGAAGCGGGAAGTCGCAGGAACCCGGGTTCTCAGAACTTGTTCTTCGGTGTGATCCCCAGCGACAGCCCCGAAAGCCCCCGCTGCCGTCCGCCCAGCTTGCCGGCGATCGCGCGCAGCGCGGAGCCCGCCGGGGAGTCCGGGTCGGTCAGGACCACCGGCTTGCCCTCGTCGCCGCCCTCGCGGAGGCGGACGTCGATCGGGATGTTGCCGAGGACCGGGACCGTCGCGCCCGTGGTGCGGGTGAGGCCGTCGGCGACCAGCTGCCCGCCGCCCGTGCCGAAGACGTCGACCATCTCGCCGCAGTGCGGGCAGGGCAGGCCGGACATGTTCTCGACCACGCCGACGATCTTCTGGTGGGTCTGGACCGCGATGGACCCGGCGCGCTCGGCGACCTCGGCCGCCGCCTGCTGCGGGGTCGTCACGACCAGGATCTCGGCGTTCGGCACCAGCTGGGCCACGGAGATGGCGATGTCACCCGTGCCGGGCGGGAGGTCCAGCAGGAGGACGTCGAGGTCGCCCCAGTAGACGTCGGCGAGGAACTGCTGGAGCGCGCGGTGCAGCATCGGGCCGCGCCAGACGACCGGCGCGTTGCCCGGGGTGAACATGCCGATGGAGATGACCTTCACGCCGTTCGCGGACGGCGGCATGATCATGTTCTCGACCTGGGTGGGCCGGCCGTCGGCGCCCAGCATGCGCGGCACGCTGTGGCCGTAGATGTCGGCGTCCACGACACCGACCTTCAGGCCGTCGGCGGCCATCGCCGCCGCCAGGTTCACCGTCACCGAGGACTTGCCGACGCCGCCCTTGCCGGAGGCGACCGCGTAGACCCGGGTGAGGTTGCCCGGCTTGGCGAAGGGGACCTCGCGCTCGGCCTGGCCGCCGCGCAGGGCCGCCGCCAGCTCCTTGCGCTGCTCGTCGCTCATCACGTCCAGGGTGACGTCGACGCGGGTGACGCCGTCGACCCGGGAGACCGCCTCGGTGACGCGCTGGGTGATGGTGTCGCGCATCGGGCAGCCGGACACCGTCAGGTAGACGGTGACGGCGACCGCTCCGTCCGCGCCGATCTCCACCGATTTGACCATCCCGAGTTCGGTGATCGGGCGGTTGATCTCGGGGTCGTTCACCGTCGCCAGTGCCTCGCGCACCGCGTCTTCCGTAGCCATAAGGACGATGGTACGGCGCGCCGAGGGGCGTCCGGGATGCCCCTCAACGGTCGTCTGTGTCACGTCCCGGCGGATGTTCTGCCCGTTCCGCCGGGAATACGACGTGGCCGGGGTGCCCGTCGTGACGGCGGCGCTCCTCCAGCTCCTTGACGAGGTCCTGGAGTTCCGAGCGGATCCAGTCGCGGGTGGCCACCTCGCCCAGGCCCGTGCGCAGCGCGGCGACCTCCCGGGTCAGGTACTCCGTGTCGGCGATGGACCGCTCGTTCTGCTTGCGGTCCTGCTCCAGGTTGACCCGGTCCCGGTCGTCCTGCCTGTTCTGCGCGAGCAGGATCAGCGGGGCCGCGTAGGACGCCTGGAGGGACAGCATCAGGGTGAGGAAGATGAAGGGGTACTCGTCGAAGCGCAGATGGCGGGGCGCGGCGACGTTCCACACCACCCACATGATGATGACGACCGTCATCCAGACGATGAAGCGTCCCGTCCCCAGGAACCGGGCGATCTTCTCCGACAGCCGGCCGAAGGCCTCCGGGTCCCACTCGGGCAGGAACCGGTGGCGCGGCGCACGCGGCTGGTCCAGCCGGGTGGCCCGGGGCCGGCCGGCGGCCGTGGCACCCGCCGGATGACGCTCGCGGGTCGCGGTCTCGCGCTCAGGAGCCATGCGTGGCCGCCCCCTCTCCGTGGTCGAGCCCTTCTTCCAGGTGGAACTCCGTCTCCCGCCAGTCGTCGGGGAGCATGTGGTCCAGTACGTCGTCCACGGTCACCGCGCCGAGCAGCGACCCGGACTCGTCCACCACGGGCGCCGCCACCATGTCGTACGTGGCGAAGAACCCGGCGATGATCGGCAGGGACGCGTCCGGGGACAGCGGCTGGAGATCGTCGTCGACCAGCGAGCTGACCAGCGTGTACGGAGGGTCGCGCAGCAGCCGCTGGAAGTGGACGGTGCCCAGGTACTTGCCGGTCGGGGTCTCGTCGGGCGGGCGGCAGACGTACACCTGGGCGGCGAGCGCGGGGGACAGGTCGGGGTTGCGGACCCGGGCGAGCGCGTCGGCGACGGTGGCGTCGGGCCGCAGCACGATGGGCTCCGTCGTCATCAGACCGCCGGCGGTGTGCTCCTCGTAGGACATCAGACGGCGCATGTCGGCGGCGTCGGAGGGCTGCATCAGGCTCAGCAGCCGCTCCTTGTCCTCCTCCGGGAGTTCGGCGAGCAGGTCGGCCGCGTCGTCCGGGTCCATCGCCTCCAGCACGTCCGCCGCGCGCTCCTCCTTCAGCTTGCCGAGGATCTCGATCTGGTCGTCCTCCGGCAGCTCCTCCAGTACGTCGGCGAGCCGGTCGTCGTCCAGGGCGGCGGCCACCTCCGCCCGCCGCTTCGGGGAGAGGTGGTGCAGGACGTTGGCGAGGTCGGCGGGGCGCAGCTGTTCGAAGGTGGCGAGCAGGCTCTCGGCGCCCTGTCCGTGCTCTTCCAGGGAGAACCCGGTGACGGCCGACCACTCGGCGGTCAGCGTCTCGCCCTTCGCCCGCCGGAAGGCGCCGCCCTTCCTGCCCTTGCGGACGAAGACACGGTCGACCTCCCAGTCCCGGCGGGCGGGCAGCTGCTGCACGGACACGTCGAGGACGGTGACCTCCTCGCCGGTCTGCACGAGGGTCACGCGCCGGTCCAGCAGCTCGCCGAAGACCAGCCGCTCGGTGGGCCGCTGCTCGAAGCGCCGGACGTTGACCACGCCGGTGGTGATGACCTGGCCGGACTCGATGCCGGTGACCCGGGTCATGGGCAGGAAGATGCGCCGCCGGGTGGACAGTTCGACGACCAGCCCGAGGACGCGCGGGGGCTTGCGGCCCACGCGCAGCATGACGACCAGATCGCGTACGCGGCCCACCTGGTCGCCGGCCGGATCGAAGACGGGGACCCCGGCGAGGTGCGAGACGAAGATCCGGGGGGCGCCGGCTGCCATGACTGTGCTTCCTTTGCGTGGGGATCGTGTGAGTTGCTCAGATATGCCCGCACGGGTGCGCTTCAGGCTAGCCCGTCCTGTTCCGATACGCCCTGGTGGGCGGTCCGGACGGACTGGCTCCGCCGGGCGGGCGGGGCACCGGTACCCTGCGGTACGCCGCTCAGGAACCGTCAGAAAGGCGACCCCACCTGTGACTGCGATTCCCCCGGGCCGTAGCCGCCGGACCACGCTGGTGACCGCGACCTGCGCGCTGGCCGTGACGGGAGCGATGGTGCTGTCGGGGTGCGGCGGTGACGACCCGGACGCGGGGACCAACGGGGTGGGCAAGCTGCCCGCCGCGAAGATCCAGGCGAAGACCCGGGCCGCCGCGGACGCGGCCTCCGCCGTACGGCTCTCCGGGACCGTGGTCACCAGCGGCCGTACGTACCGCCTGGACATGCAGCTCAAGGCCGACGGGGGCACCGGGTCGGTGACCTCCGGGGGAGCGACGTTCAAGCTGCTGCGGCTCGGGCGGGAGCTGTACCTCAAGGCCGACGCGGGCTTCTGGAACCACGCGGACGGCAGCGACGGCGCCACCGGCAAGCTGGACGGCAAGTATGTGAAGGTGCCGCAGGGCGATCCCGCGTACAAGAAGTTCAGCGGCTTCACGGACAAGGACGTCCTCCTCGATGGTCTGCTGACGCTGCACGGCACGCTGGCCACGGAGGGCCACCACGACGAGGCGGGTACCCGCACGATCCGCATCACCGGCGACGACGGCTCCGGCGGCACGCTGGACGTCTCCCTCCAGGGCACCCCCTACCCCCTCCGCCTGGTCCGCGCCGGCCACGCGGGGACGCTCCGCTTCTCGGACTGGGGCAAGAGCTTCACCGTCCGGGAGCCGGCCAGGTCGGACACGGTGGACTACGGCAAGCAACTGCCGACGTCGTAGCCCGGCCACCGGCGTCGCGGCTGATGCCTGCAGTCGAGCCTGACCGCTGCGGCGACGGCGACGGCGACGGCTATGGCCATGGCGACGGCTGCGGCAGCCGCGGGCGGGGACCGCGGGCGGGGTCGGCACCGTGGGCGCCCCATGGCCGCCGCGACGGCGCTCGTCCCGCCCGGTGCGGACCGGCGGTGCCGGGCTTCTCCCGGCCCCGGCCGCTCACGCCTGCCCGCCGCTCACCTCACTCGCCGCCGCTCATGTCACTTCCGTTTACGGCGCTTGAGCAGCAGCTTCGGCAGGCCCGCCGGGACCGGTGCGCGGGTGGTCGCGGGGGTCGGCACGGGGGACTCGGCGAGGTCGCCGGTGGGCAGCGGGGCCACCGGCCCCGTCGGTACCAGGCGGAGCACCCGGCACTCGCGCGCCCAGCGGGCCGGCATCCGCTCGCCGTCGGGGGCGTTCAGCCGCTTGCCCTTCAGCTCGGCGACGGCCGCCTCCCACTGCTCGGAGCCGGACGCCAGCTCGGACACGGTCACCGGGAAGGTCACCAGCCGGCCCCCCTTGTCCTTGCTGCGCACGCTCACCTCGGCGGAGCCGCCGTCGGTCAGACCCTCCAGCGGCTGCTCCCCGGGACCGTCGCCGACCACGCACACCGCGCCCTCGTGCCACACGTGCCACAGCGCACGCGCGGCCGGCGCACCGGCGCCCCTGACCCAGATCAGGCCGGACTTCTTCGAGGCCTCCTCGATGAGGGCCCGGTCGAGCAGCTCGCTTGTCATGCGCCCCAGCCTAACCAGGCCGTACCGGCCGGCTCACAGCCAGCCGTTGCGCTTCAGCGTGCGGTGGATGCCCAGACACAGGGCGACCGTGACGCCCATGATCACCGGGTAGCCGTACTTCCAGTGCAGCTCGGGCATGTGGTCGAAGTTCATGCCGTAGACCCCGCACACCATCGTGGGTACGGCGATGATGGCCGCCCACGCGGTGATCTTGCGCATGTCCTCGTTCTGCGCGACGGACGCCTGGGCGAGATTGGCCTGGAGGATGGAGTTGAGGAGTTCGTCGAAGCCCATGACCTGCTCCTGGACCCGTGCCAGGTGGTCGGCGACGTCCCGGAAGTACTTCTGGATGTCCGGGTCGATCAGCCGCATCGGACGCTCGCTCAGCAGCTGCATCGGCCGCAGCAGCGGAGCCACCGCGCGTTTGAACTCCAGCACCTCGCGCTTGAGTTGGTAGATCCGCGCCGAGTCCACACCGCGCGAGACCCCGCCCTTGCGGCCGGGCGAGAAGACCTCGGTCTCCACCTCGTCGATGTCGTCCTGGACCGCGTCGGCGACCGCGATGTAGCCGTCCACGACGTGGTCGGCGATGGCGTGCAGCACCGCCGAGGGGCCCTTGGCGAGCAGCTCCGGGTCGTCCTGGAGGCGGTGCCGCAGGGCGCGCAGCGAGCCCTGGCCGCCGTGCCGGACGGTGATGAAGAAGTCCCGGCCGGTGAAGCACATGACCTCGCCGGTCTCCACGACCTCGCTGTTCGCGGTGAGCCGGTCGTGCTCGACGTAGTGGATGGTCTTGAAGACGGTGAACAGGGAGTCGTCGTAGCGCTCCAGCTTCGGCCGCTGGTGGGCCTGGACCGCGTCCTCCACGGCCAGCGGGTGCAGCCCGAACTCACTGGCGATACCGGCGAATTCGGCCTCGGTCGGCTCGTGCAGCCCGATCCAGACGAAGCCGCCGTCGCGGCGGACCAGCCGCATCGCCTCGTGCGGGGTGAGCGGGCCGGCGCTCACGCGGGCGCCGTCGCGGTAGACGGCGCAGTCGACGACGGCCGAGGGCGTGCCGGGGGCGCGGGTGGTGTCGTAGGACGGGCTGGTGTCCTTGCGCAGCGAGACACGGTACGACGGGCGGACCACGGCGCGCAGGTCGCGGATCATCGACATGGGCAGGCTCCTTCGCGGGCGGGCAGCGAATGCGCGCGGCAACGGGTGGAACTACCCGGAATGGGGACGTCCTGTTGTGCGTACGTCCGGCACGTCCACAAAGCGGGGAGCACCGCACCGTTGCGGTGGCGACTGCGCTGCTGATGCAGAACTGATGCGGATCAGGCAGATCAGGCAGGGCGAAACGAAGTGCTCTTCCGCACGACGATGCGCAAAGGAAGGCGGCGGCCAGCCGGTAACTACGTCAGCAGCCGGAAGAGCGAGTGGTACTGCACGGTCGACTTCGATCCATGACAGCCCCACCTCCTCCGGCCGGTCCCTCGTAAGGGAGTCTCATCGGCGTCGGGACCTGATAGCGACGCTTCGCGTGCTGCCCCGAACCACCGGCTCAGAGTACCAGCCGCCCGTACTGTCAAGGCGCCGCTTTGCCCGCTACTGACGAGTTCTATGCTCGGCCCATGGCTGATGTTCTTCCTCTGGTCGAGGCCCGGTTGACCACCGCGCTGGGCGAACCGGACGCCCGTGCCGCGGTCACCTTCCTCGGCACGGACCGCATCGAGGTGCTCCGCTTCCAGGAGGGGGACGTCGTCCGGTACGCCACCCTCGGCATGTCGCAGCACCCCATGGCGGACCCGACGGCGATGGTCGCCGACCCGGTCGAGGGCCCCCGCGCCGAACTGGTCCTGTCCGTCCGCGCGGGCCTCGCCGACACCGACAAGGTGCTCCGTCCGCTCGCCGTGCTGGCCGCGACGCCTCAGGTGGAGGGGCTGGTGGTGGCCCCGGGCGCCTCGCTGGACGTGGGTGAGCCGCTGTGGCCCGGCGCCCCCTTCACCTCGGTGCTGGTGGGCGAGCCCGGCGGGCTGGTGGAGGACCTGGAGCTGGACGCCCCGATGGACCCCGTACGGTTCCTGCCGCTGCTGCCGATGACCCCGAACGAGGCCGCCTGGAAGCGGGTGCACGGCGCCCAGGCCCTCCAGGAGCGCTGGCTGGCGAGCGGGACGGACCTGAGGGACCCGGCCCGCCGGTCCGCCCCGCTGGACTGACGCCCGAGTGACCGATCTCACCAACGCAAGGCGGGATCCGGTCAGTTGAGGATCGGTCGGCCGGCGGTCCGGTCAGCCGGCGATCCCGCTGGCCGGCGGCCCGGTCAGTCGGCGAAGACGCCGACCCCGTCCTCGGTGGCGTGCGCCGGCTCCGGCTCCTGCGCCATGGGGGTCCCCTCTGTTCGATCGGATTCGAGAACGTCGAGAACTGGGTGGAGGGTGAGGGCCTTGCGCCGTACGACGACGACGAGCGCGCCCAGCACCGCCGTGACGGCCGCGACCACGAACGGGACGTGGAGGTCGGTCCACTCCTCGATCTTGGGCGCGAAGTAGGGCGCGGCGGCCGCGGCGAACCAGCGGACGCAGTTGTAGCCGGCGCTCGCCACCGGGCGCGGCGCGTCCGACACGCCGAGGGCCAGCTCGGTGTACACGGTGTTGTTCACGCCGATGAACGCGCCGGAGAGGATCGTGCAGACGACGGCCGTGGTGTGGTCGCCGTAGCCGAGTACGAGCACGTCCGCGCCGAGCAGGACCAGCGAGCCGCCGAGCACCTTCAGCGAGCCGAGGCGGGCCTGCAGGCGCGGGGCCACGATCACCGAGAAGAGGGCGAGCAGCACACCCCAGGCGAAGAACACCGCGCCCGAGCGGTACGGCGTCATGTCCAGCACGAACGGTGTGAAGGCCAGCACGGTGAAGAACGTGTAGTTGTAGAAGAACGCCGAGACCGCCGCCGAGGCCAGGCCGCCGTGGCCGAGGGCCTTCAAGGGGTCCAGGACCGAGGTCCGTCGGGCCGGCTTCGGCTGCTCCTTGAGGAACGCCGTGATGCACAGGAAGCCGATCGCCATCAGCGTGGCCGTGCCGAAGAAGGGGTAGCGCCAGCTGATGTCGCCGAGGACCGCGCCGAGCAGCGGGCCGCAGGCCATGCCGAGTCCGAGCGCGGACTCGTACAGCAGGATCGCCGCCGCGCTGCCCCCGGCCGCCGCGCCGACGATGACGGCGAGGGCGGTCGACACGAACAGCGCGTTGCCGAGTCCCCAGCCCGCACGGAATCCGACGAGTTGGCCGACCGTGTCCGACGTTCCGGCGAGGCCCGCGAAGACGACCACGAAGGCGAGGCCGAGCAGCAGGGTCTTCCGGCCGCCGACGCGGCTGGAGACGAAGCCGGTCAGCAGCATCGCGACGGCGGTGATCAGGAAGTACGAGGTGAAGAGCAGTGACACCTGGCCGGCGGTGGCGTGCAGGCCCTGGGCGATCGACGGCAGGATCGGGTCGACGAGACCGATGCCCATGAAGGCGACGACGGAGGCGCCCGCCGTGGCCCAGACCGCCTTGGGCTGTCGCAGGAGACGTCCGGCTCCCGCCTCGAAGGGGTCCATGTGCTTCTCCCGTCCTCACGTAGGGGCCGATCAGATAGTTGGGTTATGCACATAGTAAGTTAGCTCAGCTAAATAATGCAAGATGCATCTATCGCCGTTCGCGTGGACCCCGTAGGGCACATGGCCGGGTCTTCCGTCCGGACGGGTGATCGTCCTTGACGTGGGCGGGCAGGGGTAGGACCGTGGAGCCCTATGAGGGGCGAACCCAGTTGCCCGAAGTGCGGTGGCCGGGTCAGGGCTCCCGGACTCTTCGCCGATGCGTGGCAGTGCGATGTGCACGGCACGGTGTATCCGCTGCAGCCCGTGATCCCGCCCAGCGTCGAGGCGCTCAACGTCGTGGTGCACCGCACGCAGGTGCCGGTGTGGATGCCGTGGCCGCTGCCCGTGGGCTGGCTGTTCACCGGGGTGGCGTACGCCGGTGACGACCGCAGCGGCGGCCGCGCGACCGCGGTGGCCTGCTCGGGCCCCGGCCCGCTCGGCGGCCCCGGCGAGATGATCCTGATCGCCGAGGAACTGGGCGTGGGCCTCGGTGCGCGCTACGCCGGCATCGACGGCCCCGACCCCGGGTCGTACATGAACGTCGAGAAGCCGCCGCAGGCCAAGGTGCTGGCCGCGGGCCGGCCGACCCCGCTCTGGCACGTCTACCGCGCCCCCGACGACCGCGCCGTCTTCGCCGGCGAGGCGCTCGGGATGTGGCTGTGGGCGGTGATGTGGCCGGAGCAGTCGGGCTTGCTCATGTACGACGAGCTGGTGCTGACCGATCTGCGGGACGCGGGGGCGGAGATAGACCTGGTGCCCTGCGGAGCGTTGTCGCCGCGCTTGCTCCGGCCGTAGCGCCACGGGGGTGCCGGGTGCCGCCCGTGCGCGGCTGCGGGCACTGTGGCCGGCCGCGCAGTTTCCCGCGCCCCTTGGTCGGTTGTCGTAGGGGGCGCTCCGGGGTTGCGGGTGTGACAGGCGGTGTGGAAAACACCGCTATCCTTAGGTGTCCCCTTCTTCCGTCGCCCCGCCTGGAGTCAGCGTGCGTATCGATCTGCACTGTCACTCCACGGCGTCCGACGGTACGGACACCCCGGCCGAGCTGGTCCGGAAGGCCTCCGCCGCGGGGCTGGACGTCGTCGCGCTGACCGATCACGACACCACCCGTGGGTACGGCGAGGCGATCGCCGCGTTGCCCGAGGGGCTGACGCTGGTCACCGGTGCCGAGCTGTCGTGCCGGCTCGACGGCGTGTCGATGCACATGCTGGCCTACCTGTTCGACCCGGAGGAGCCCGCTCTGCTCGCCGAGCGCGAGCTGGTGCGCGACGACCGGGTGCCGCGGGCCAAGGGCATGGTCGCCCGGCTGAACACGCTGGGCGTGCCGGTCACCTGGGAGCAGGTCGAGCGGATCGCCGCCGGCGGCTCGGTGGGACGCCCGCACGTCGCCTCGGCACTGGTCGAGCTGGGTGTCGTACCGACGGTGAGCGACGCCTTCACCGAGGAGTGGCTGGCCGACGGCGGGCGGGCCTTCGTGGAGAAGCACGAGACCGACCCCTTCGAGGCGATCCGGCTGGTCAAGGCCGCGGGCGGAGTCTGCGTGTTCGCACACCCGGCCGCCGCCAAGCGCGGCCGCACCGTGCCCGAGTCCCGCATCGCGGAGATGGCCGCGGCCGGTCTCGACGGCATCGAGGTCGACCACATGGACCACGACCCCGACGCCCGGGAGCGCCTGCGGGGCCTGGCGAAGGAGCTGGGACTGCTGGTGACGGGCTCCTCCGACTACCACGGCAGCCGCAAGACCGTGGCGCTGGGCGCGTACACGACCGACCCCGAGGTGTACGGGGAGATCACCCGGCGGGCGACGGGCGCGTTCCCGGTGCCGGGCACCGGCGGAGCCTGAGGCCCGCCCGCACCACCGGATCACCGCACCACCGGATCACCGGATTGCCACGTGACCGGTTTCTGATCACCTCGTCACCGTCCATCGGATCCGGATCGCCGAGTCACCGGATCCCGAGCGCCGGCTCACCCGTTCCTGCCCGTACATCCTCTTCCCGCAAGGCCTGTTCTTCCGCCATGTTCGACATCGCCGTCTTCGGCTCCCTGTTCCTGACCCTTTTCGTCATCATGGATCCCCCCGGGATCACGCCGATCTTCCTCGCCCTGACGGCCGGACGTCCGGCCAAGGTGCAGAGGCGGATGGCCTTCCAGGCCGTCTGCGTGGCGGGCGGGGTCATCGCCGTCTTCGGCGTCCTGGGCCACCAGATCCTCGACTACCTGCACGTGTCCGTGCCCGCGCTGATGATCGCGGGCGGACTGCTGCTCCTGCTGATCGCGCTGGACCTGCTCACCGGCAAGACCGACGAGCCGAAGCAGACCAAGGACGTCAACGTCGCGCTCGTCCCGCTGGGCATGCCGCTGCTGGCGGGGCCCGGTGCGATCGTGTCCGTGATCCTCGCCGTGCAGAAGGCGGACAGCGTGTCCACGCAGCTCTCGGTGTGGTCCGCGATCCTCGCGATCCACGTCGTGCTGTGGCTGGTGATGCGTTACTCGCTGCTGATCATCCGGGTCATCAAGGACGGCGGTGTCGTCCTGGTGACGCGGCTCGCGGGCATGATGCTGTCCGCGATCGCCGTGCAGCAGATCATCAACGGGGTCACTCAGGTGATCCGGGGGAGCTGAGCCGACGACGGCTCGGCTCCCCCGGAAAGCTTGAGTGACGCGTGCCCGTGCGGGCTACGAGGCCGGGGTCTCGGCCGGGCGGATCCACAGGCGCTGCCCGACGGCGGCGGCCTGCTGAACGATCCGGTTGACGGAGGCGGCGTCCACGACGGTGCTGTCCACGGCGGTGCCGTCGACCTCGTCGAGTCGCATGATTTCGAAGCGCATGGGCTTCTCCCTTCGTCTGGTCATCCTCCTGCGGAGAACTACTCGTGTGACGTCTGGTGTATCCAGCGCCGTACGTAGTCAACATGCGCCGTGTTACGAACATTCCCTACGCTAAAGAAATTTTTCGAACGACTAATTACTGACTGGTAAGCCGCCGGGTAGCGACGGTCGACCGTTCGGGACCGGCCGGGAGCGGTCGAGGCCGGGGACCGGACGGATCGGGACCGGTTGTGTTCGGAATGTGACCACCGGGACAATGGAGGCAATGAACGACGACCTGGCCGCCCTCGGCGCCCGCATCACCCGTACGAACGAGCTGCTCGAACGCATGCTCGCCGAGGTGGCGAAGACGCCCTCCACGCACGCGATCTTCGTCGACGCGGGCTATCTGTACGCGGCCGCCGGCCGGCTGGTCGCCGGAACCGAGGACCGCCGCGCCTTCGACCTCGACGCCGAGGGCCTGATCGACGCGCTGATCGACAAGGCCCGCTCGATCTTCGCGGACAGCCGGCTGCTGCGCGTGTACTGGTACGACGGCGCCCGGCGCCGCATCCACACCGCCGAACAGCAGGTCATCGCCGAACTGCCCGACGTCAAGGTCCGCCTCGGCAACCTCAACGCCAACAACCAGCAGAAGGGCGTCGACTCGCTCATCCGCACCGACCTGGAGTCACTCGCCCGCCACCGCGCGATCAGCGACGCGGCTCTCCTCGGCGGTGACGAGGACCTGGTCTCGGCGGTCGAGGCGGCCCAGGGCTACGGCGCCCGCGTCCACCTCTGGGGCATCGAGGCGCCCGAGGGCCGCAATCAGGCCGAGCCCCTGCTCTGGGAGGTCGACAGTCAGCGCACGTTCGACCTGGAGTTCTTCAAGCCGTACGTCTCCCGGCGCACGGCCGCCGGGTACGACACGGCAGGCGGCGACCGCCCCACCCGCGAGGACGTCCGCTTCGTCGGCGCCCAGATCGCGGCGCGCTGGCTCGCCTCCCGGGGCCGTGAAGCGCTGGTCGAACTCTTCCCCGGCCACCCCTACCTGCCCGGCTCCGTCGACCAGGACCTCCTGGTCGAGGCCGAGGCGCTGCTCCAGTACTCCCTGCGCGGCCAGGCGGACCTGCGGCGGGCCCTGCGGGACGGGTTCTGGCAGCACCTGCAGGCGCAGTACTAGGCCTGCCCGGCGACGCCGTCCCAGAAGTCGGCGAGGGCGCGGGCGGTCTCCGCGGGGCGGTCGGTGTTGGGCGAGTGCTCCGCACCCTCGACGACCGTCCGGCGCGCCTCCAGCCGTAGGGCCATCTCGTCGAGCAGCGGCAGCGGCCAGGTGTCGTCCAGCGCTCCCGACAGCACGTGGAACGGCAGCGGTACGGCCGCCAGTTCGGCGACCCGGTCCGGTTCCGTACACAACTGGCGTCCGGTGGCCAGGAGTTGGGCGGGCTTGGTGGCCAGCCAGCGGCGCCGCAGGTCGTCCCGGTCGTCCAGCCCGGCGTCGAGCGCGGGCGTGTCCGTCTCCTCCGGCGGCTCCATCGCCCGGATCGCCTCCCACACCTCCGCCATGCTCAGCACCGCGAGGGCGTCCCGGAGCAGCTTCACGCGCTGCTGCTGGGACGCCGAGATCTGCGCCGGCCCGGAGGACATCAGGGTGAACGACACGAAGGGCGTGTGGTCGAGCAGGACGGCCGCGCGCGCGACCTGTCCGCCGAGGGAGTGCCCCAGCAGGTGCACCGGGCCGCCGACCGCCTCCGCCTGCGCGAGCACGTCCCGGGCCAACTCCTCCTGCGCGTAGGCGGACTCGTCCGTCGCGGGGCCGTCCGACTCGAACTGGCCCCGCCCGTCCACGGCGACGGTCCGGTACCCGCGCTCGGCGAGCGGCGCGTGCAGCGGGTTGAAGTCCTCCTTGCTCCCGGTGAACCCCGGCAGCAGCAGCGCGACGCCCCTGGGCTCCGCACCGGGGGCCACGGGAGCGTCCACCACGGCGAATTCACCGCGAGCCGTTCGCAGCGGGTACGCACGGGCGCCGGGGGGCGGGACGAAGGTGGGCGGCCTGCTCATGGGGAGAGGTTATCGGCAGGTGGGCGGGTGTACGGGGGTGGGTGGTGGGGGGAGGGGGGATGAACTGCGGGTTCCGGGCGCGGGGCGGGCTGGGGGCTGCGGGGCGGGAAACGCCGATGGCCGGGTCCACTGTCGTGGACCCGGCCATCGGACCGGTGGACGTCGTCACCGCGTACGCGGCGCCTGGTCAGGCCTCGGGGGCCTCCACGGCGGCCGTCACCTTACGGGTCCGGCGCCGGGGCTTGACCTCGGGCTCCTCGGTGGCCTGCGCCGGAATCTCCGGAACAACCGCCTCGGCAACGGCCTTGCGGGTCCGTCGCGCCTTGGGAGCGGTGGCCGCCTCACCGTCGACGGCGACCTCGGCGGCTGCCGTCTTCCGGGTGCGGCGCGGCTTGGCCTCGGCCTCGGCTTCGGGGGCGTCCGGCGTGGTCGCCGCGGTCTTGCGGGTGCGGCGGGGCTTGGTCGCGGTGTCGGCCTCGGTCGTCTCCGGTGCGGCCGTGGTGGCCTTGCGGGTGCGGCGGGGCTTGGCCTCGGCGGCCTCGGCGGTGTCCGTGGTGGCCTCGGCGGTTGCCGTGGTCTTGCGGGTGCGGCGCGGCTTGGCCTCGGCTTCGGGGGCGTCCGGCGTGGTCGCCGCGGTCTTGCGGGTGCGGCGGGGCTTGGTCGCGGTGTCGGCCTCGGTCGTCTCCGGTGCGGC
>NZ_JBVHWQ010000004.1:0-6092 GCF_055564315.1 Streptomyces sp. NPDC029151 | reverse complement strand
GGTGCGGCGGGGCTTGGCCTCGGCGGCCTCGGCGGTGTCCGTGGTGGCCTCGGCGGTTGCCGTGGTCTTGCGGGTGCGGCGCGGCTTGGCCTCGGCCTCGGGCTCCGGGGCGTCCGGCGTGGCCGGCTCCGTCGCCTTGCGGGTGCGGCGGCGCGGCTTGGCCTCGGCGGCCTCGGCGGTGTCCGCGGGGGCCTCGGCGGCTGCCGTGGCCTTGCGGGTCCGGCGCGGCTTGGCCTCGGCTTCGGCCTCGGTCGTCTCCGGTGCGGCCGTGGTGGTGGCCTTGCGGGTCCGGCGCGGCTTGGCCTCGGTGGCGTCGGCCGCCTCCGGTGCCGTCTCCGGCTGAGGGGCCGGCTCGGCCGCCTTCCGGGTGCGGCGGCGCGGCTTGGTCTCCGCGGCCGGAGCGGCCTCGGGCTCGGCCACGGCGCTGTCCGCGATCACGGGCTCGGCCACGGCCACGGGCTCGGCCACCGGGGCCTCTGCGACGGCCGGCTCGGTCGTCACGGCGGCCTCGGTCGTCGGCGCCTCGGGGGCGGCCGACTTGCGCGTGCGGCGGCGGCGCGGCTTCTCCGGGGTGTCCAGGACGGCCGGGCTCTCGGCGGTGGCCACCGCCTCGACGGCGGCGGCCTCGACGGCCTCGACGGTCGTCGCGGGTGCCGCGGCGGCCGTCACCGGCTCCGCCGACGCTCCGCCACGGGTACGGCGACGGCGGCGCGGAGTGCGGGCCGCGGCCGGGGCCTCCTGCGTCTCGGCGGTCTCGGCGACCGGTGCGGCGGTCGCGTCCAGCGGCGCTCCACCGCGGGTGCGGCGACGGCGGCGCGGCGTACGGGCCGGACGCTCACGCTCGGCCGGGGCCGACTCGTCACGGCCACCGCGTCCACCGCGGCCACGGCCGCGCGCACCACGGCCGCCGGTCTCGCCCAGGTCCTCCAGCTCCTCCGCGTCCAGACCGGCACGGGTCCGCTCGGAGCGCGGCAGGATGCCCTTCGTGCCCTGGGGGATGCCGAGGTCGGAGAAGAGGTGCGGGGAGCTGGAGTACGTCTCCACCGGGTCGTTGAAGTCCAGCTCCAGCGCCTTGTTGATCAGCTGCCAGCGCGGGATGTCGTCCCAGTCGACGAACGTGATCGCCGTACCCTTGGCGCCCGCGCGGCCGGTGCGGCCGACCCGGTGCAGGTACGTCTTCTCGTCCTCGGGGGACTGGTAGTTGATGACGTGGGTCACGCCCTCGACGTCGATGCCGCGGGCGGCGACGTCGGTGCACACGAGGACGTCGACCTTGCCGTTGCGGAAGGCCCGCAGGGCCTGCTCGCGGGCGCCCTGGCCGAGGTCGCCGTGGACCGCGCCGGAGGCGAACCCGCGGCGCTGGAGCTGCTCGGCGATGTCGGCGGCCGTGCGCTTGGTACGGCAGAAGATCATCGCCAGTCCGCGGCCCTCGGCCTGCAGGATGCGGGCGACCATCTCCGGCTTGTCCATGTTGTGCGCGCGGTAGACGAACTGCTTGATGTTCGCGACCGTGGCGCCCTCGTCGTCCGGCGCGGTGGCGCGGATGTGCGTGGGCCGGGACATGTAGCGGCGCGCGAGGCCGATGACCGCGCCCGGCATGGTGGCCGAGAACAGCATGGTCTGGCGCTTGACCGGCAGCATGTCGATGATCTTCTCGACGTCGGGCAGGAAGCCCAGGTCGAGCATCTCGTCGGCCTCGTCGAGGACCAGGCACCTGACGTGCTTCAGGTTCAGCTTCTTCTGGCCCGCGAGGTCCAGGAGCCGGCCCGGGGTGCCGACGACCACGTCGACGCCCTTCTTCAGGGCTTCCACCTGGGGCTCGTAGGCCCGGCCGCCGTAGATCGCGAGGACGCGCACGTTACGGACCTTGCCGGCCGTCAGCAGGTCGTTGGTGACCTGGGTGCACAGCTCGCGCGTGGGGACGACGACGAGCGCCTGCGGGGCGTCGGTGAGGTCCTCGGGAGCCGCGCGTCCGGCCTCGACGTCGGCGGGGACGGTGACGCGCTCCAGGAGCGGGAGACCGAAGCCCAGCGTCTTGCCGGTGCCGGTCTTGGCCTGGCCGATGACGTCCGTGCCGGAAAGGGCGACGGGAAGCGTCATCTCCTGGATGGGGAAGGGAGTGGTGATGCCGACGGCCTCCAGGGCCTCGGCGGTCTCGGGAAGGATTCCGAGTTCTCGAAACGTCGTAGTCAGGGTGCTGCCTCTTCTGTGTGTGCGGTGCGAGGCGAGCGAGCGGGGGTCATGTCTGACCGTGCCGGGGACGTCGGCTGCCGTACGGATCAGCCACTCGGGCGAGCCGTATGACACGGGACCTCTGCCGACGCTCTAGCGCTCGTACCGCTGAGGGTCCCTCCTGACGTCGTACGATCACTGCCGTACGGCCTTGGAGGGCTGTCGGGTCGGAGCCGATCGGGCCACCGACCGGGCATCCTCATGCGTGCGGCCTGTCGGGAACGTCGAGCATCGTCGACGCGCTCTGGCAGGCGCATTACCACCATACCCCGGAATCCCGCACACGTGATGGCCGAATTGGTCACGTAGTCGTGGTCACACTCGTTGACCAGGGCTTGAGCGGTGCGTCAAGCGGGCTATTGTGCGCCTCATGACTAGCTCTGACAAGCCTGAGACCGCGTCCGCCGCACCCGCCGAACCCACCGGTGTCGCCGCCCAGGACTGGGCGCAGGCGTCCGCCGACCCGCAGTACCGCGCCGCGGTCGTGGACCTGCTCGGCGCGCTGGCCTACGGGGAGCTGGCGGCGTTCGAGCGGCTCGCGGAGGACGCGAAGCTGGCGCCGACCCTCGCGGACAAGGCGGAGCTGGCGAAGATGGCCTCGGCCGAGTTCCACCACTTCGAGCGGCTGCGGAACCGGCTGACCGAGATCGGCGAGGAGCCGACGGCCGCGATGGACCCGTTCGTGGCCGCGCTCGACGGCTTCCACCGGCAGACCGCGCCGTCGGACTGGCTGGAGGGCCTGGTCAAGGCGTACGTCGGCGACTCGATCGCGAGCGACTTCTACCGGGAGGTCGCGGCCCGGCTCGACTCGGACACGCGCGAGCTGGTGCTGGCCGTGCTGGACGACACCGGGCACGCCGGGTTCGCGGTGGAGAAGGTGCGGGCCGCCATCGACGCCGACCCGCGCGTGGGTGGCCGCCTGGCGCTGTGGGCGCGCAGGCTGATGGGGGAGGCGCTGTCGCAGTCCCAGCGGGTGGTGGCGGACCGGGACGCGCTGTCCACGATGCTCGTGGGCGGGGTGGCCGACGGGTTCGACCTCGCGGAGGTCGGCAGGATGTTCTCGCGGATCACGGAGGCGCACACGAAGCGGATGGCCGCGCTGGGCCTCGCGGCGTAGGACGCACTGGGGGCGCGCCCCGGCTCGCCGGGTGAAGCTCCCTCACGCCGTCGCTGATCGGCGGCGCAGGCGCCCCGTCGGGCGCAGGAGCAGGGACAGCGACGCCACCGCGATGATCGCGGCGCCCAGGAGGCTCAGCAGGGCGGTGCCGGGGCCCAGGGCGGTGCGGGTGACGAAGGCGCCGCAGAGGGCTCCGGCCACGCCCGTGGAGTACACCAGTGGGCGGGCCGGCAGCCGGTGGGCGAGGCGGTGCGTCGCCGCCCACGCGAGGATCAGACCCAGCACGGCGGAGCCGAGTGCTTCGAAGATCATGTAGGGGTCCCTCCCACGGCCGGTCTGGCTCGACGGTCGTAGCCCGTCTTACCCGTGACCTGCGGATGGCAACCCTGCGCTGTGAAGGGGCTGTGCTCCGTTTGTGTGAGCGGCTCCGGCCGTGCGCACGGCTCCGTGTGCGCACGCGGCCCCGTCCGTGTGCGCGGCGGATGCGGAAGGGCCCGGCGGCACACGGCCGCCGGGCCCTTCGCTCGACTGTCGTCTACAGCGTGCCGAAGCCCACCTTGCGAACGGTCGGCTCGCCGATCTCCACGTACGCCAGACGGTCCGTCGGCACCAGGACCTTGCGGCCCTTCTCGTCCTGGAGGCTCAGCAGCTGCGTCTTGCCGGACAGCGCCTCGCTCACCAGGCGCTCGACCTCCTCGACGCTCTGACCGCTCTCCAGAACGATCTCGCGGGGCGCGTGCTGCACGCCGATCTTGACCTCCACGGCTATGTCCCTCCGACGGTCAGTGATGTGCGCGATCATCCGCGCTGTACCCCGCACACATTAGCCCGGTGAGGGGACGTACACGCTGCGGGCCGGAACGCCAGGAGCGAACACCGCGCGGGAACACACGAGGAGCGCGCGGCCTCAGTGGTGCTCGGTGCCGTGCAGCGGGAAACCGGCGATGCCCCGCCAGGCCAGCGAGGTCAGCAGCTGCACCGCCTGGTCGCGCGGGACGCTGCGGTCGCTGTGCAGCCAGGAACGGGCCACCACCTGGGCGAGTCCGCCCAGGCCGGAGGCGAGCAGCATCGACTCCGCGCGCGACAGGCCCGTGTCCTCGGCGATGACGTCGCAGATGGCCTCGGCGCACTCGTTGGTGACCTTGTCCACGCGCTCGCGCACGGCGGGCTCGTTCGTCAGGTCCGACTCGAAGACCAGCCGGAAGGCCCCGCCGTCGTCCTCCACGTAGGCGAAGTAGGCGTCCATCGTCGCCCGCACGCGCTGCTTGTTGTCGGTCGTCGACGCCAGCGCGCTGCGCACGGACTGGATCAGCGACTCGCAGTGCTGGTCCAGCAGCGCGAGGTAGAGGTCGAGCTTGCCGGGGAAGTGCTGGTAGAGCACCGGCTTGCTCACGCCGGCCCGCTCGGCGATGTCGTCCATCGCCGCCGCGTGGTAGCCCTGCGCGACGAAAACCTCCTGAGCGGCGCCCAGCAACTGGTTCCGCCGGGCTCGGCGTGGCAGACGGGTGCCACGCGGGCGTGCTGCCTCAGTTTGCTCGATGGCTGTCACGCCGCCTCCCAAAGTCGTCCACATGCGGTGTCGGCCGCGCCGCCATCGTACGTTTCGGTAACCCCGGTGTGCGCGGTGCGGACGCAGAATTTCACGTACCGGACGACGGCGAAAGGCCGTACGGGCCGCCCGCCGCGGCCGGTCGGGCCCCGCGCGGTCTCGCGAGATCCGCGGTGGCGCTCCCGCGACGTCGGCGACGACGGGCCTGCGAGGTCAGCGGTGGCGGCCCCCGCCGGGTCAGCGGTTGGCGGCCCCCGGGGTCAGCGGTAGTCGTCCTCGTCGAGCGACACCACGCGCGCCTGTTCGACCAGATCGGCCACGTTCCCGCGGTCCGGGTCCATGCCCGTCAGGGGGTCGTCGCGGTCCGGCGCGATGTCCGCCTGCTGCTCGGCGGCGTCCACCTCCGGCGCCTCCACGTCCCGCTCGCGCACCGCGTCGGCCTCCAGTTCGTCGACGTCCTCGATCGCGTCGGGTTCGATGGGGTCATAGGCCATGGTGGGCTCCCTTCCTACGAACGTCCCTGGGTAGAGCAGGGGCCACACGCGGGTGCCCTCTGTACGAGCCTAGGAGACCGCTGATCCTGACGCCATGCCGTCAGGGCCGTTCGCCGCACTGGGTTTCGCCGCACCGGTTCTCCCGTTCCGCGGGAGGCAGTCTGTGACGGCGAACACACAAACCCCGGCGTGATCACCTCGTAACATTGCCGCATGTCTCCGACCGAGTTGCCGTCCCCGTCGGCCGCCAGTGTGCTTCCCCGGGTGGCGCCCGTCCGGGTCGGCGAGGGCGAGCGGCTGCGGTCCGTGGGCCTGCCCGGCGTCACTCTGACGGTCCGTTCCCGGCCCCCCGCGCGCGAGGGCCTGCCGCCCGCGCTGTACGTCCACGGGCTCGGCGGCTCCTCGCAGAACTGGTCCTCGCTCATGGCCGAGCTGGACGGTGTCGTCGACGGCGAGGCGGTCGACCTGCCGGGCTTCGGCGACTCCCCGCCCCCGGACGACGGCGACTACTCCGTCACCGGGCACGCGCGCGCGGTGATCCGCTGTATCGACGCGGCCGGCCGCGGCCCGGTCCACCTCTTCGGCAACTCGCTCGGCGGCGGGGGGGGGGGGGGGGGGGGGGGGGGGGGGGCCCGACCCCGCCCGCCCCCCCCCCTGGTTGTTTTTCTCCCTTCTCTGGGTGTGGGGGGGGTGGCGGCGG
>NZ_JBVHWQ010000003.1:759348-777295 GCF_055564315.1 Streptomyces sp. NPDC029151 | reverse complement strand
TCTCCCCCTTCCCCCTTACTCCTCCCCCCTCCCCACTCCCTCCCCCCCCCCCCCCCCCCCCCCCCCCCCCCCCCCTCCCCCCCCCCCCCCTTCCCCCCCCCCCTTCCCCACCCCCCCCCCCCCCCCCCCCGCCGGGCTCGTCGAGTGGGGTCACGGCTTGAGGAACCCGGCCTCGCTGAGCACCTTCTGGCCCTTGGCGGAACGCACGAGGGCGATGAACGCCTTGGCGGTCGCGGCGTTCGGCGCGTCCTTCAGCAGCGCGATCGGGTAGTCGTTGACCGCGTCGGCGGATTCGGGGAACTCCACGCCCTCCACCTTGCCACCGGCGGCCTTCACATCGGTCTTGTAGACGACCGCGGCGTCCGCCTCCTTCAGCCGCACCTTGTTCAGCGCCGCCTTGACGTCCTGCTCGTAGGAGACCGGGGTCAGCTTCAGCCCGGCGGCGTCCAGGGCCTTCTGCGCCGCGGCGCCACAGGGCACGCTCCTGTCGCACAGGACGACCTTCAGGCCGGACTTGGTGAGGTCCTTCAGGGAGGCCACCTTGTCGGGGTTGCCCGGCAGGGTGGCGATCTCCGGCTGGTTGCGGACGAAGGTGGCCGGGGTGCCGGTCGCGTCGCCCTTGTCCGTCACGATCTTCATCGTCTTGGGGCTGGCGGCGGCGAAGACGTCCGCGGGGGCACCGCCGGTGATGCTGGCGGCGAGGGTGTCGCTGCCGCCGAAGTTGAAGCTGACCTTGGTGCCGGGGTGCTCGTTCTCGAACTCCTTGCCCAGGGTCGTGAAGCTCTCCTTCAGGGAGGCGGCCGCGAACACGGTGACCGTCCCGGACAGCTCGGGAGAGGCGGACGCGTCCGACGGGCCGGACTCCTTCGCGTCCGACGAGGAGGAGCAGGCGCTGAGGGCCATCAGGGCGGCGGCTCCCGCACCGGCCAGCTTCAGCATCGGCCGGGTCCGGTGCACGGAACGGGTCATCACGGATCTACTCCTCGGGTTCTGTCGGACAACTGTCGCGCCCTTGGGACGGCCGGGTGCCGGCCGTGCCGCGATGATACTGCCGCATCTGCCAGGTGGAAGTCTCCTGTTGCTTCGCATGAGCCGGGGATCGATGGCGAACGGCTCGCATGTGCGTTTGTACGGTCCCTGTCTCCCGGTGGCACGCCGGACGCCGCTGTGCCGGTGCGCGGCAAGCGGTCGGGGTGGGGGAGGCGAGGGAGCAGCGGTGAGCGCTTCGGGTCAGGTGCGGTCGATGTGGACGTTCGTGGACTTCACGCGGGCGGTGGCCTCCATGCCGATCTCCAGGCCCAGTTCCTCCACCGCCTCCCGGGTCAGCAGCGACACGAGCCGGTGCGGACCCGCCTGGATCTCCACCTGGGCGGCGACGTCGCCGAGCTTGATCGCGGTGACGATGCCGGGGAAGGCGTTGCGGACCGAGGTGTGCGAGGCCTCCTCCTCGGCGCCGCCCGCCTTGGCCAGTTCCACCGAGAAAGCGGCGAGGTCCCTGCCGTCGATGAGCCGCCGCCCGGACTCGTCGCGGTGGGTGGTCACCCGGCCGGCGTCCGCCCAGCGGCGGGCGGTGTCCGGGCTGACGCCGAGCAGGCGCGCGGCCTGGCCGATGGTGTAGGACTGCATGCCGGTCACGATAGGGCCACCTCCCGGGAACCGTGGGGCTCGGGGGTGTGCTGTGCCTCAGCCCGTGTGGACCCGTGGCCGGCGGTCCCGGTCCGGTTCGGCCTCGCGCAGCACCTCGCGGGTGACCGGGGCGACCTCGCCCTGGCCGAAGAGGAAGAAGCGGAGGAAGTTGGCGAACGGGTTGCCCTCGGTCCACTCGAAGTAGATGTGCGGGGTGCGGCCCGTGACGTCACGCACGTGCAGCAGCAGCGCGGCGAGGGCGTTCGGGATGGAGGCGGACTCCAGCGTCAGCACCCGGTAGCGCTCGTGCAGCACCTCGCCGCGCACCGTCAGGCTCGCCTCGAACTCGGACGGGTCGGTGACCGTGACCTCGACGAAGACGAAGTCCTCCTCCTCCGGCATGTCGTTGTCGGTGCGGATCTGGTCGATCTTGTCGCGGTACTCGGCCTTGTCGCGGTGGCCCGGTTCGTTGGCGATGAACCGCATCTTCCGGCTGGCCATGTCCCGGATGAAACGTTCCGCCATCGGGTCGAGCGACACACTGGTCACGCGCAGCTCGAAGGCGCGGGCCAGCCGGGAGAGCAGCGAGACGAGGATGATGCCCGCGATGAAACAGGCGCCGATCTTCACACCGTCCGGGCGCTCGATGACGTTGACGACGGTGGTGTACAGGAACACCGCCGAGATCACCGCGAAGGCGATGGTCCAGCCGCGCTGCCCCGCCTTGCGCGCGGCGATGGTCACCGCGATGGCGGCGGAGCTGATCAGCACCAGCACACCGGTGGCGTAGGCGCCGCCCTGCTTGTCGACGTTGGCGTCGAAGATCCAGGTCACCAGGAAGGCGATCAGGGTGAAGACGATGACCATCGGGCGGACGGCGCGCGCCCAGTGCGGGGCCATGCCGTAGCGGGGCAGGTAGCGCGGCATCAGGTTGAGCAGGCCGGCCATGGCGGAGGCGCCCGCGAACCAGAGAATGGCGATGGTCGAGACGTCGTACACCGTGCCGAAGGCGTTGCCGAGGTACTCGTGGGCGAGGTAGGCGAGTGCGCGGCCGTTGGCGTCGCCGCCCGTCCTGAACTCCTTCTCCGGGATCAGCAGTGTGGTGATGAAGCTGGTCGTGATCAGGAAGCAGCTCATGACGAGCGCCGCGGTGGTCAGGAGCTTCTTGGTGTCGCGGATACGGCCCCTGGGGTGCTCCTCGGTGTCGTCCGGGTCGCCCTGGACGTGCGGCATCACGGCGACACCGGTCTCGAAGCCGGACAGGCCGAGGGCGAGTTTCGGGAAGACGATGAGCGCCACGCCGATCATCACGAAGACGTTCCCGTGTTCCGTGGTCAGCGCGCTGCTCCAGTCGGCGATCACGTGTCCGGCGGTGACGACGTGCCACAGGCCGGTGACCACGACGACGACGTTGAGGGCGAGGTACACGCCGACCAGGGCGACCGCCACTCCGACGGCCTCCAGGAAGCCCTTGAGGAAGACCGCGCCGAGCAGCGCCACGAGGAACAGCGTGATCAGCATCTGCTTGCCCTGCAGGGCCTCGGTCAGATGCGGGTTCTCCACCAGGTGGGTGGAGGCGTCGGCGGCGGAGAGCGTGATGGTGATCAGGAAGTCGGTCGCCGCGAAGCCCAGCAGGGTGAGCACGAAGAGCTTGCCCTGCCAGAACGACAGCAGGCGCTCCAGCATCGCGATCGAGCCCTCGCCGCGTGGGCTCTCGTCGGCCACCCGGCGGTAGACCGGCAGGGCGCCGGCGAGGGTGACGACGACCAGCACGATGGTCGCGATCGGCGAGAGCAGGCCGGCCGCCAGGGCCGCGATGCCGGGCTGGTAGCCGAGGGTGGAGAAGTAGTCGACACCGGTCAGGCACATCACCCGCCACCAGCGCTGGCCCTGGTGCGGGGGTTCCGGCTCGGCGTGCGGTCCGGTGTGGCCACCGCCCTTGCCCATATCGGACAGTCCCTCCAGCATCCAGGCGCGCAGGCGGCTGGTACTGGGAGGGCGCTCGGTCGTGACCATCGGCGTGCTCCAGAGATGCGGCTCAGGGGGTTGTCGGCCATCACGCGGACGGCGGCACCAGCGTATGCAGAGCGTGATGCTCGGGCCCGCGGTTCAGGGCTCGGAAGGCGTCAAACTTGCGTTAAGAATGACTCCCGAGTGACGTGGCCGCAGGGAAAGGGGAGGCCGGAGCGGTGGGCCGGGGTCCGGCCGGGCGCGTCGGTCCACGCGGGGCCGGCCGGGCGGCGGCCACCGAGCGTCACTCCAGGCCGGACGCCCGGAACACACCGAGGGCGGTCTCGCGGTCCACGCGGCGGGCCAGGCGGTGCAGTGCGTCCGTGCCGCAGCGAAGGGTGCCGGCCGCCTCGGAGACGCGGGCGCCCTCGGCGAGGCGGTACCACAGCTCCGGGTTGCGGATCAGGACCTCCGGGTCGATCTCCACCCGGTTGCCGAGGGTGTCGCGCAGCACCAGGCGCTGGGTGACACCGTCCAGCGGGCGCACCGAGGCCAGCAGGTCGGTACGGACCCGGCCGGTGCGCGGCAGCGGAGGACGCCGGGTGGCCAGCCAGCCGGGGCCGGCCGACACACGGACCGGGAACAGGACGAGGAGCAGCAGTACCGCCAGCAGGAGCCACAGGCCCCCGCGCCACCAGGTCAGCCCGCCGGCCGTCCAGTCGACGCACAGCAGCAGGCCCAGCAGGGCACCGGCGCAGCGGACCGAACGGCGCACGTCCTCGGCCCAGTCGCGGTCGTACACCACGGTCCCGGCGCCGGTCGGGTTCGAGCCGGCCGTCTGGGGGCGGGTGTCGTCGCGGTACTCCATAAGAGAAACGGTAGTCCGCCGACAGTCGTTCGCGCGCTGCCTTGACGGCGCCCTGACGGGCGGGCGGCGGTTCCTGACGGGATGGAAACACCGTTGCCGCAGAGACGCCCGCCGCAGAGCGACCTCGCCGCCAGAGACGCCCGCCGCAGAGGGCCCCGCCAGACAGCGCCCTCGCCGCAGAGCGCCCTGTCCACAGAGACGCCCCGCCACAGAGACGCCCCGCCACAGAGACGCCCCGCCACAGAGCACCCCGGCCACAGAGCGCCCTCGCCCCACAGTGTCCCCGCCCACCACACCGCACCCTCGTCACCAGACGCCCCGTCACGCACCTCCCCGTCCGGTGTCCTCCGGGTCACCGGTGTCGGCCGGGTCATCGGCGTCGGCCGTCGCCGGAGCGGCCGCGCACGCGTCCCCGTCACAACCCCCGCGTGTCGATCCGCAGGTGCCAGGCGTTGCGTCGGTGGACGGACAGCAGGTCGGACTCCAGGGGGGACGGCGGGACCGCCAGGACCGGGCAGTGGGCGTGGGCCAGGCAGTGGCGGGCGACCCGGCCGGAGAAGGCTCGCTGCAGACCGCGTCGGCCCGCTCCCACGACCAGGACGTCGTCGTCCCGGTTCGCCGTGGCCACCAGGGCCCGGCCCGGGGCCCCGCGGACGACGAGCGCGTGCGTCGGCACGCCCGGGCCCTCCGCGCCGAAGACCTCGTCGAGCACCGAGGCCAGCCGCTGCTTGGCCAGTCGCTGCCACTCCGCGACCAGCAGACCGGGGGCGGGGCCGCGCCGGGCGGCGGGGTCGCCGCCCGGGGGTTCCCAGGCCAGCACCGGCCAGAGTTCGGCTCCCAGCCGGCGGGCCAGCGCGGCGGCCCGGCGCAGGGCCGTGGCGCTGTTGAGGGAGCCGCTCACCCCGACCACCACCCGCGCGACCGCCGAGGCGTCGTTACCGGACATGACTCCACCGTTCCGGCCGGGCAGTGGCGGGGTGCGGCTCCCGCAGGCGTGCCCGGCTGCAAGGTCCTCGCTCCTTCCTCCCATCCCACTCCCGTACCGGCGATCCGACCAGCCGGACGGCCCGCGCCCCTCGCCGGCCACGCCCCCGCCACCGACGTCCGGCGACGCGAGGATCCTCGGCGGCGGGTTCGACACGCGGGAAGCACCGCGCCGGCGGCCCGCCGGCGCGCGCGGTCACGTCCGGACACGCGTCGGGGCCGGTGCGCACCGGGTGCGTGCGGCCGGCCCCTCAGGTCACTGTGCCGTGGTCAGGCGGCGGTCATCACCTGACCCGCACCCAGCGGGCGGTGCGGGGCGATGACGCGGCCGTCCGGCAGCAGCTCACCGGTGTCCTCGAAGAGCAGGACGCCGTTGCACAGCAGGCTCCACCCCTGTTCCGGGTGGTGCGCCACGAGGCGGGCGGACTCCCGGTCGGCGGATTCGGCTGTCGGGCACGGTGGCTGGTGCTGGCACATGGGCGGGATCTTTCGCTCTGACGTGATCATGTCCGTCCCCCGTGGATGAAGAGTCGGTCGGGACCCAGTGTTGTCCTCTGGGCGTGATTCCGCAGGGATTTCGCGGCACCGCTTCTCACAGGTTCAGGACGCGTCACCCGCCCGGACGGTTCAGCCCAACTGCACTGTCCCTTCGGGTGGTTCTCGATGGCCGGATGGGACTAGTCCCGGTGGTCCCGGCCGTGGAGACGCGGAAGTGCGCAGACGTGGAGGTGGCGAGGCGTGGAGGTGGAGAGGCGTAGAGCACACGCGTACCCCGCTTCCCTTCCGGGCAGCGGGGTACGCGAGCGGGGATCAGGCGGGTGAGCCGAGGACCGGCGAGCCGAGCAGCGGGAGAGGAGTCGCACGATGGGTCAGCACCGGGAGCAACTCGGCGACGCGGAACGGGCGGTGCGCCGAGATGCCGGGCGGTGCCGGCGCCAGCGGAACGAGCAGGTCGGTGGCGGCCGGATGGCCCTCGGATCCGTCGCCGGAGCAGTCGCCGTGCAGCCAGAGCGTGAGCATGTACAGACCGGGTACGGACAGCAGGCGCGCCTGATACGGCTGTTGCAGCGTCTCCGCCTGCTGCAGGGCGCGCTCGGTGGAGGCGACGTAGGGGCCCTCGAAGAAGTGCGAGAAGGCCCAGCCGTCGGGGGTGAGCATGGTCTCGGCCGCGGCCACCGCGCGGTCGCCGCACCGGATCAGGAAGCGCCAGCCGGTCAGCCTCGTCGCGGACAGGCCTTGCGCGGTGATCCGGTCCAGGACGTGGACGGGCAGCGGGAGTTCGGGTGTCGCGGGACCCTGCGCGGCGCGCAGGGAGGGAGTACGGGCCTCACGGACCGCGGTCGGGGAACCGAGGGCGGTGAGGACGGAGCGCAGGGCAGGCGCGGGGGCAGCGGGCACGTGCAGGGGCATGTGGGTCGCCTCTCAGTCGACAGGCGCGGCGGCGCGAGGAGGGTGGGGCGGACGGCGCTGTCTGCTCACGGAAGGCCGGAGAGGTGGGGGCCCGGGTTGGTGTGAAAGAGAGTGCGGCTCGGTCTGTCGCCCGTCAACCGTGACGACAGGAACACCGCGGAAACCAGCACCGAGGGCGCCAACCTTGTGCCTTGTGGACGAAGTTTATACGACGCGTGTTCGGCCGGTGTTTCAGCTATCGGATTCCGGTCGGTCGGGCAAGGTGTAATTACGCCGTCGATTTGCGGAAATCATCCCGATTTCCGGGGCGGCCCCCCGCCGCTGACCTCGGCCTACGCACCGGTAACGGTCGGCCGAATGTCGTCGGCGTTTTTCACGAGGCAACGGGGGCACCCGGTGGAGGCCCTGCGGCATGCCTCGTGAATGTGCCGCCGGGAACATTCAGAAAGAGTAGCGGGCGAGGAGCCCGCGCGGGACGTTATCGATCGCTTCCGCTGGGCATCATCCCTCCTGACCCGGGAGCCCCGGCGGCCGTATCGTCGGCCCGCCCGTCCGAGGAGGGACAGTTCGATGGGGGAGAAGGTCGTGGCAGGACAGTTCGACCTGTCCGATCGCCAGCGATACCGCGAAAAGCTCCAGAAGTGCCTGACGGGACTTGAGCGGTTGCTGCGCGAGAAGCGATTCGATCGCCCGAAGAACCTCATGGGCGTCGAGATCGAGCTGAATCTCGCGGGCTCCGACGGCATGCCGAGAATGTTGAACGGGCAGGTACTGGAGCGCATCGCGAGTCGCGATTTCCAAACAGAACTCGCCATGTTCAACCTGGAAGTCAACATAGCCCCACACCGATTGGGCGGCCGGGTATTCGACCGGCTCGCCGAGGAACTGCGCACCTCGCTCGCCTACGCCGACCGGAAGGCCGCGGAGGTGGACGCGGGCATCGTGATGATCGGTATTCTGCCCACCCTCGACCGGGACGACCTGGTCTCCTCCAACCTCTCCGCGGTCGACCGCTACACCCTCCTCAACGACCAGATCGTCGCCGCGCGCGGAGAGGACTTCCGGCTCGACATCGACGGCGTGGAACACCTCGTCTGCACCTCGAAGTCGATCGTGCCCGAGGCCGCCTGCACCTCCGTGCAACTGCACCTCCAGGTCACCCCCGGGCGCTTCGCCGACGTGTGGAACGCGGCCCAGGCGGCCAGCGCCGCGCAGATCGCCGTGGGTGCCAACTCGCCGTTCCTCTTCGGGCACGAGCTGTGGCGCGAGTCCCGTCCCCCGCTGTTCCTGCAGTCCACAGACACCCGGCCGCCCGAACTCCAGGCGCAGGGCGTACGGCCGCGCACCTGGTTCGGCGAGCGGTGGATCTCCTCCGCGTACGACCTGTTCGAGGAGAACCTGCGCTACTTCCCGGCCCTGCTGCCGCTGTGCGACGACGAGGATCCCCTGGAGGTCATCGAGGCCGGCGGGGTGCCGAAGCTCGCCGAGCTCGTCCTGCACAACGGCACGATCTACCGGTGGAACAGGCCGGTGTACGGCATCGCGGACGGCGTCCCGCACCTGCGGGTGGAGAACCGGGTGCTGCCGGCCGGGCCGACCATCACCGACGTGATCGCCAACTCGGCCTTCTACTACGGCCTCGTCCGCGCCCTCGCCGAGGAGTCCCGGCCGGTGTGGACACGACTGCCGTTCGCCGCGGCGGAGGCGAACTTCGACGCGGCCTGCCGGTACGGCATCGACGCCCGCTTCGTCTGGCCACGGCGGGGGCGCTACGGCGGCACGGGCGAGGTCGACGCGGTCACGCTGGTCCGCGACGAGCTCCTGCCGCTCGCGGCGGCCGGGCTGGACGCGTGGGGAGTGGAGGCCGCCGACCGCGACCTGTACCTGGGAGTGATCGAGGAACGCTGCCGGCGCCGGGTCAACGGGGCGTCCTGGCAGGCGGCCACCTTCCACCGGGCACTGGAAGGGGGGCTGTCCCGGGAGGCGGCCCTCGCGGCGACGACGCGGCGGTACGCCGAGCTGATGCACGGAGGGGAACCGGTGCACACGTGGCCGGTGGGACTGCCGGAGCCGGCACCGCTGGGGTGAGGGTGCCGGGGTCGCCCGGGGTGAGGGGAGGCCGTAGTCGCCCGGGTGAGGGGGCCGGGCCCCCGGACCGCCGCACCGCTCCTGCGCCGTAACGGCGCTCAGCTCCTACGGCACGGACCGGCGGGTGTCCCGTACGGCGCTCAGCCCGCTGTCGGGCCGTCGGTTCCCCCTCAGCCAGCGACGGCTTTCCCTCAGCCCAGCGGCACGGGCGGGCAGCGGTCGGCGGGGTGGTGGACATCGGCGGGTACCAGGCGGGGTCGCCAGGGCTGAGGCGCCGGGTGCCGGTGGGGATGCCGCAGTCGCTCGGGTGTGGGGGCCGGGCCCCCACACCGCGGCACCCGCTCCTCCGCCGCCCCGCACGGGGCGGACCGGCGACGCTTCCGGTACGGCGCTCAGCCGGCGGTCGGGCCGTCGGCTCCCTCCCCTTAGCCCAGTGACGGCTCCCCTTCAGCCCGTCGTCGGTTCCCCCTCAGCCCAGTGACGGCTTCCCCTCAGCCCGCCGTCGGTTCCCCCTCAGCCCAGCGGCACGGGTGGGCAGCGGTCGGCGGGGTGGTGGACATCGGTGGGTACCCGGTGGGGCCCCGTCAGGGGTGAGGCGCCGGGTGTCGGTGGGTGCCGGGAGATGTGGCGCCGGGGTTTCCGGGCCGGCGCGCGCTCCCCGCGGTTCCTTCTGCGATCCTTGCCACGCGAAGGTGGGCCACGGGCCCGTGAGGTCGCTGGAGGCAGGGGTGCAGGTGGAGGCTGGGTCGGTGGCTGAGTCCTCGGTGGGGGAGCGAGGGCGGCGGGTCCTGCGGGACGAGACGCTGCTCGTGCTGGGGCTCTCGCTCGGGGCGAGCGGGGTGTCCGCGCTGATCAGCTTCATCGGCTCGGTCACGAAGCCGGGCGGCCTCAAGGACCAGGCGGCCACCCTCAACGCCTCGGCCGCGCCCGGCCGCCCCTGGCTGGACCTGGCCTGGCAGCTCTTCGGCATCGCCACCGCGCTGATCCCCGTGGCACTCGTCGCCCACCTGCTGCTGCGCGAGGGCACCAGCCTGCGCGCCCTCGGCTTCGACCGCACCCGGCCCTGGCCCGACCTGGCCCGCGGCGCCGGCGTCGCGGCCGTGATCGGCAGCACCGGGATCGCCTTCTACCTCGCCGCGCGCGGCCTCGGCTTCAACCTCACCGTCGTCCCCGAGGCACTGCCGGACGTCTGGTGGAAGTACCCGGTGCTGATCCTCTCCGCGCTGCAGAACGCGATCCTCGAAGAGGTGATCGTCGTCGGCTATCTGCTGCGCCGGCTCGGCCAGTCGGGCTGGGCCCCGGGGACCGCGCTGCTCGCCAGCGCGGTCCTGCGCGGCTCGTACCACCTCTACCAGGGCATCGGCGGCTTCCTCGGCAACATGGTCATGGGCGTGGTCTTCGTCCTCCTCTACCGCCGCTGGGGCCGGGTCGGCCCGCTGGTCGTCGCGCACTCCCTGCTCGACATCGGCGCCTTCGTCGGCTACGCCCTCCTCGCCGGCAAGGTGGGCTGGCTGCCGACCGCCTAGGCGGGCGTCAGGCGCGCAGCTCGCCCTCGATGACCGTCACCGCGCGGCCGGTGAGCAGGGTGCGCTCGCCCCGCAGACCGGTGCGGACCAGCCCGGTACGGCGGGAGGCCTGGAGCCCGGTGAGGTCGTCGCGGCCGAGCCGGGGCGACCAGTGCGGTGCGAGCGCGGTGTGGGCGCTGCCGGTCACCGGGTCCTCGTCGATGCCGACGTTCGGGAAGAAGCAGCGGGAGACGTAGTCGTAGCCGCGGGCCGGGTCGTCGGCGCGGGCGGTGGCGATGACGCCCCGGGAGGAGTAGGCGCCCAGGGCGCGGTGGTCGGGGGAGAGGCCGAGCACCGTCCTCTCGTCGGCCAGCTCCACCAGCAGGTCGCCGACGTTCGGGCCGGTGTCGAAGACGGCGACCGGCTCCGCGCCCAGCGCCTCGGCGACCCCGGCCGGAACGTCGACCGGGGTGAGCGGGGCGGTCGGGAAGTCGAGGGTGACCGAGCCGTCCGGGGCGGGCGTGGCGGTCAGCACGCCGCTGCGGGTGGCGAACCGCACCGGGCCCTCGTGCACGCCGGCGGTGTGCAGGACGTGGGCCGTCGCGAGGGTGGCGTGCCCGCACATCGCGACCTCGGTGACGGGCGTGAACCAGCGCAGCGCCCAGTCCGCCTCGCCCCCCTCGGGCAGCCGGTGGGCGAACGCCGTCTCGGCGTGGTTGACCTCCATGGCGACGTTCTGGAGCCAGTCGTCGTCCGGGAAGACGTCGTCCAGGAGCAGGACTCCGGCCGGGTTGCCGGCGAAGGGGCGGTCGGTGAAGGCGTCCACGATTCGCATGCGCATGACGCCGACGCTAGCGGTCGCGGCGGCCACCGGACCAAGGCCAATCCGCGAGTGCCGGACTGATTCCCGGGTGCCGGACCGGTTCACGAGTGCCGGACGGCGGACTCCCGGCCGGCCGCGGTGGCGCGGGCCCGCAGCCACGGGGCGAGTTGGACGATGCCGAACGACACCTCCACGACCAGGAAGGGCCACAGCACCCGCGGTCCGCCGTGGGCCAGCGCGTAGGCCTGCCACAGGGAGAACAGCACGCGGGCGGTGCCGTCGAGGAGGCCGTGCAGCGGCAGCGGCCGTGCGACCCGCAGGACGGACCAGACCACGACGACCGAGCCCATGAGGTTGGCGTACAGGGTCTGCATCGGGGTGAGCGCCGGCATGGTGCCGAGGCCGGCCGCGTCACCCGTGGTCGACAGCAGGTGGTGGACCAGCGCGTAGGTCCAGGGGGTCGCAAAGCCGGCGGTGACGATCAGGTCGTACCAGCCGCTGGTCCGGACGACACGCAGATAGGCAGGGGTGGCGGGGTGCATCGGGCCTCCTGGGAAGGGCTCGCTCGGGCACCGCTCACGCTAGACAGCGGAGTACGCTCCAAGGTCAAGTCGACCGAGCCGCGGGGGAGTCATGCGCATCGGAGAACTGGCGGCGCGTACCGGGGTGTCCAAGGACACGCTGCGCTTCTACGAGAAGATCGGCCTGATCGAGGGCGACCGGCTGCCCAACGGCTACCGCGACTTCCCGCCGGAGACGGTGGTGTGGCTGCAGTACGTGCGCACCGCGCAGACGCTCGGGTTCACCCTTGCCGAGATCGCCCGGCACGGAGCGGAGCTGCGGGACGCGCCGGACAGTGCCGAGGCCCTGTCCGCCCTGTTCCGGGACAAGATCCGCGTCGTCGACGAGCGCATGGCCGCACTGACGGTGCTCCGCGCCGACCTCACCGCCCGCGCCGGCACCGGCTGTCCCCTGCGACCGGCGGACCGGACCGGCTGAGCCCTGGCGGATCCGGCGGCTGGTGCTCCGCGAGCGCCGCGCCGGCTGTCCCGCCGCCGGTCCGGGAAGCCGCGGTCGCACGCGGGTCCTACGGCGCCGCCGTCGGACCAAGCGGTCCGGCCTGCCGTCCGATCCGGCGGATCGCCTCCAGCGGGTAGGGGGTCTCCCGGTCCTCCTCCTGGAGCCTGCGGAAGAAGTCCCACATCACCGCGGCGAGCGGCGCGTGGCGGCTGATGATCGCCGCGGCCGCCTCCGGGACCCCCGTGGGACGCTCGCCCTCGGCACACGCCCGCACCAGCGCGAGGCGCTCGTCCCACCCGTACCCGTCGTACAGGGCGGTGACCAGCCAGTGCACCAGGTACGAGGCCGTGTAGCGGTGGTCGTGGCCCCGGTGCCGGTCGTGGAAGACGGCCTCGTCCCGGGACAGGTCGAAGCGGTTGGAGAGCGCGAGGCCGTAGTCCGCGAAGTACAGGCGGCGGCCGTCGGTCAGGATGTTCCCGAAGTGGGCGTCGAAGTGCAGCAGCCCCCGGGAACTCAGGAACGAGGTGCCGGCTCGCAACGCGTCGTCGACCATGGCGCAGGCCCGCCCGGCCACCTCGTCACCGGCCCCGATCCGCACACCCAGCCAGTCGTGCAGATTCTGCGGGATGTACTCCAGGAACAGCATGAGCCGCGCCGTGGACTGCCGGAGAGCCTCGATCCGGCGGCGCACCCCCGGTCCCCCTCCCCAGTAGGCGACGACGCGTTCGACATCGGCCATTTCCCCGGGGAGGGGCAGGCCGGGCCCCGGTACCACCCGCCAGTGGTACATCAGCGGGAAACCCTCGTGGTCTCCCGCGATCACCCAGTTCGTCGTCATGGTCTGCGCGGCCAGCTCCCGCCAGGCTCCGAACCCCGGGCTGCCGATCGTGCCGACGCCGTACTGGCAGAAGGAGGGCACTTCGAAGAGATTCGCCGTGGAGTGGACGTGCTCCGGCCGTCGCTCCAGGTCGGTCAGGGGTATCTGCTTGACAAAGACCGGGGTCCCGTCGACGTCCAGCAGCACGGTGGTCCCGCCGACGCCCGAACCCACCGGGGTGGCCGCGTCCACGCGTTCGCGCAGCCCGCGATCACTGCACAGGGCCAGCGACGTGGAGACGGCACCGTAGGCCGCCAGACGAGCACCGCGGGACATGTCAGGGATCTTCACCTCACCTGTACCTCCCCATCCGCGGCCACCTGTCGTGCGGCTCCGTGACGACCGGCCCGAGATCACCCTCACAGGAGGACCCGCCCCCGCACAAGGGGCTTGTCAGGCGATCAGTTCCGATATATCGTTGAGGCATCGCGAACGATACGCGATGTAGATGCGACAGATCAGCGATGGAATGGAGTGATCGCGATGCGTACCCACGGATTCGAGCGTGGACATCGGCACGAGGGACCCGGCCGGCGAGGCATGGGCGGCTTCGGCGGTTTCGAGGGGCGGCGGGCCGCCTTCGGCCCCTTCGGGCCGGGTGGCCCGGGGTTCGGCCCCGGCGGGCCCGGATTCGGTCCGGGAGCCTGGGGGCCGCGCGGGCGAGGAGGCCCGCGCGGGCGGGCGCGGCGAGGTGATGTGCGCGCCTCGATCCTGGCCCTGCTCAAGGACCGGCCCATGCACGGCTACGAGATGATCCAGGAGATCGCCGAACGCAGCGGCGGCGCCTGGAAGCCCAGCCCGGGCTCGGTCTACCCCACCCTCCAGCTGCTGGAGGACGAGGGGCTGATCGCCAGCGAGAGCGAGGGCGGCAAGAAGCTGTTCTCGCTGACCGAGAGCGGGCGGGCCGCCGTCGAGGAGGTGGCGGACGCCCCCTGGGAGGAGGCCTCGCGCGGGGTCGACTGGGAGGCCCTCGGCGAGATCCGCCAGGCGGGCTTCGGTCTGATGGAGGCCTTCGGCCAGGTGTGGAAGACCGGCAGCAAGGAACAGCGCGAGAAGGCGCTGGCCGTCGTCAACGACGCCCGCAAGAAGCTGTACCTCATCCTCGCCGACGAGCGCTGAGCCCGTAGGCGGGTGCCGTCGCCCCGGCGACGGCCCGGGCGCCCCGCGCGCGTGGACGCGCGCGGGGCGCCTTCGCGTGTCCGGACTCAGGTCACCAGGCCGTCCAGCTTGCGCAGTGACTCGTGCAGGGCGGCCGTCGCCGAGTCCTTGAGCCTGCCCGCCATCAGCGACACCGCGGCGCCGGTGAACTCGCCGTCGATCCGGACCGTCGTCGCCTCCCCGTCCGGCGTCAGGGTGTACCGGGTGGCGACGGTCACCGCCATCGGGCCCTTGCCGCGGATGGCGAACAGCCGGGCCGGCTCCAGCTCCTCGATGGTCCAGTCGACCTCCGCCGGGAAGCCCATCAGCTTCATGTTCTCCTGGAACGTCCCGCCCACCGCGAGCGTCTGCGGACCACCCCGGGGGAAACCGGTGTGCGTCGCGTTCCACGCCCCGTACGACGGCCAGTCGGTGAGCTGGGCCCACACCTTCTCAGCCGGCGCCTGGATGCGTGCCTCCGCGCTGACTTCGGCCATGCGACCACCCCTTCGGATCGGGCGTACCGGGCTGCGGTGTCGCGGAACGTAGCGGCGGGGACGCGAACATTCAATACTGATGAAGCGTCAGAAACGCCCTGCGGGGGAGGCCGTTCCCGCGCGGGACCGGTCAGATCTCCTCCGTAAGGATGAGATCCGGGCCGGTGATGTCCACTCGGCGTGGGACGCGAAAATGGTTCCCCTCGTGGATGCCTCGTCCCGTCGCGGCTGATGAGGTAGGGGATGTGCAACCCCGTACAGCCCCCCGGACCGCCCAGGACGGAGCGGTTCCGCACCCGGACGGCGCTGCCGGACTCTACGCCGAGCTGACAGCGGTGATCACCGGTGCCCGCCGCCGGGCCGTGCGGGACGGGGACCGGCACACCGACACCGCCCATCTCCTCCACGCCCTGCTGGAACACGACCCCGAGGTCCGCGCCGCCGTCGGCGGACCGCAACGGCTCGCCCGCCTCCTCGGCTACCTCGTACAGCGCAGCATCGGCTACGGCCTGCGCTGGCAGGCCGGTGTGGAGGACGCCGGCACGCTGCCCCTCGTACCCGCGCCGGCCGCTCCCGCCGACTCCGCGGGCGGGGGCGGAGACGGCTGGTCCCCCGCCGCGGCCGCCGCGCTCGCGGACGCGGCGGCCCGCGCCCGGCACCGGGGAGCACCCGGGGTCGGCGGCACCGACCTGCTCGCGGCCCTCGCCGCGGACCCGCGGTCCCGGGCCGTGGAGGTACTCGAACGGGCCGGCATCCCCGCGCGCGAGCTGTCGGCGCGGATCGGGGCGGGAGCCGACGGGTACGCCGACGACGGCGCGGCCTGCTGACCGGCCGTACCGTCCGTACATCAGGCGGTCCACCAGCTGAGACAGGTGTCATCAGGGATGACGCTCCTGTCGACGCCTGTCATCATGTGCCGGTGCATACGTCTGTGAGCAGTCACCACAGCCCCGGCAAGGGTGCCGGGCTCGGTCTCGCGATCGTGTCGGCGCTGGCCTTCGGCGGTTCGGGAGTGGCCGCCAAGCCGTTGATCGAGGCGGGCCTCGAACCGCTGCACGTGGTGTGGCTGCGGGTGGCGGGCGCCGCCCTGGTGATGCTGCCCCTGGCGGTACGGCACCGTTCCCTGCCGCGCCGCCGGCCCGCGTTGCTGGCCGGGTTCGGACTGCTCGCCGTCGCCGGTGTCCAGGCCTGCTACTTCGCCGCGCTGTCCCGCATACCGGTCGGCGTGGCCCTGCTCGTCGAGTACCTGGCCCCCGCCCTGGTGCTGGGCTGGGTGCGGTTCGTGCAGCGGCGGCCCGTCACCCGTGCCGCCGCGCTCGGCGTGGTCCTCGCGGCGGGCGGCCTCGCCTGTGTGGTCGAGGTCTGGTCCGGGCTGGGCTTCGACGCGCTGGGCCTGGTCTTCGCCCTCGGCGCCGCCTGCTGCCAGGTCGGCTACTTCGTCCTGTCCGACCAGGGCAGCGACGCGGGTGACGCGGCGCCGGACCCGCTCGGGGTCATCGCCTACGGACTGCTCGTCGGCGCCGCCGTGCTGACGGTCGTGGCCCGGCCCTGGACCATGGACTGGTCGGTGCTCGCGGGCTCCGCGGACCTGGGCGGCACCGCCGTACCGGCCGTCGCCCTGCTCGCCTGGATCGTCCTCGTCGCCACCGTGATCGCGTACGTCACCGGAGTGCTGTCCGTGCGCCGGCTGTCGCCGCAGGTCGCCGGTGTCGTCGCCTGCCTGGAGGCGGTCATCGCGACCGTGCTGGCCTGGGTGCTGCTCGGTGAGCACCTGAGCGCGCCGCAGGTCGCCGGTGGCGCGGTCGTGCTGGTCGGCGCGTTCATCGCCCAGTCCTCCACCCCGGCCAAGGGCTCCCCCGGACCCGTCGCCTCGGGCGGCGCGGAAAGGGAGTTGTCCGCCCGGGGCACCGCCGCCTAGAGTCCGGTCCATGCCGCAGCACGCACGCGTCCTTCCGCCCCCGGCCGCCTGAGGCGGGCCTCCGGGTCATCGCCCGGCGCGCACGCGCCGGGCTGGACGGTGCTGCCCGCAGAAGAAGTCCGTGCGCCCCGCCGAGGCGGGGACGCCCCCGAACTTCCGCACGTACGCGTGCGCTTCTGCGGAGAGATTCCCTTGTCTTCTGCGTCTGCTTCCTCTGCTTCGTCTGCTTCCTCTGCCTCGTCGCAGCCCGCGTCCGGCCTGCCCGTCGGGCGTGGCCTGCTGTACCTGATCGTCACCGGTGCCGCCTGGGGCACCGCGGGCGCTGCGGCCTCGCTGATCTACCGAACCAGTGACCTGGGCGCCTTCGCCCTCTCCTTCTGGCGCTGCGCGCTGGGGCTGGCCCTCCTGGCGGCCGGCCGGCTGCTGCGCCCCCGCGTCCGCCGTACGGCCATGGCGACGGCCACGGCCCCGGCCGGGTCCAGGCGCCGCGGGATCGAGCGGGCCCTGGCGACCGGGCTCGGTCTCGCCGTGTTCCAGACCGCGTACTTCGCGGCCGTCGCGTCGACCGGGCTGGCCGTGGCCACCGTCGTGACCCTCGGCGCGGGGCCCGTGCTCATCGCGCTCGGGGCCCGGCTGCTGCTCGGCGAGCGGCTCGGCGCGGGCGGCGTCACGGCGGTCGCCGGCGCGCTCGCGGGGCTGGCCGTGCTCACCCTCGGCGGCTCGGCCGCGACCGTCCGTCCGGCGGGCGTGCTGCAGGCTCTGGCCTCGGCGGCGGGCTACGCCGTCATGACCCTGCTCACCCGCCGGTGGGGGAGGAGCGGCGGTACGGACTCCGGGGGCACCACGGTGGGGGCCTTCGCGGTGACCACCCTGTGCCTGCTGCCGTTCGCGGTGCACGAGGGGCTGCTTCCGCACACGGCCCACCCGGTCCGGCTGCTGTGGCTGCTGCTCTACATCGCCGCCGTGCCGACAGCCCTCGCGTACGCCCTCTACTTCGCGGGAGCCGCCGCCGTCCGGTCCGCCACCGTCTCGGTGATCATGCTGCTGGAGCCGGTGACGGCGGCCGTGCTCGCCGTCGTCCTGCTCGGCGAACGGCTCACACCGGCCACGGTGGCCGGCACCCTGCTGCTGCTCGGAGCCGTCGCGGGGGGGGGGGGGGGGGGGGGGGGGGGAGGGGGGGGGGGGGGGGGGGGGGGGGGGGGGGGGGGGGGGGGGGGGGGGGTGTGGGGGGGCGGGGGGGCGGG
>NZ_JBVHWQ010000003.1:492729-759338 GCF_055564315.1 Streptomyces sp. NPDC029151 | reverse complement strand
CCTCCCCCCCCCACCCCCCTCCCCCCCCCCCCCCCCCCTCCCCCTCCCCCTCCCCCCCCCCCCCCCCCCCCCCCCCCCCCCCCCCCCCCCCCCCCCCCCCCCGCCGGCCGGCGGGAGACGGTTCCCGTGTGAGGGGTGACGCGTGCTGTCACCGCGCCGCCAGGTAGTCCGGCAGCTCGATGCCGGGCGTCAGATCGGCGTTGGGGACCGGGGTGTCGTACCCCTTGCGGAGCGGGACGACCCCGGCCCAGTGCGGCAGCGAGAGGTCGTCCGGCTCGTCGTTGGCGCCGCCGGTGCGGACCTTGGCCGAGACCTCCTCCAGGTCCAGGCGGATGACGGCGGTGGCGGCCAGCTCCTTCCTGTTCGCCGGCCGGGAGTCGGCGGCCCGGCCAGGGACGACGTGGTCGACCAGCGCGTCCAGGGCCAGGCGCCGCTCCTCGGGGTCGGTGACCTGGTGCGCGACGCCGTGCACCACGACCGAGCGGTAGTTGATCGAGTGGTGGAAGGCGGAGCGGGCCAGCACCAGACCGTCGACGTGGGTGACCGTCAGGCACACCGGCAGACCGGGGTCGGCCTGGCCGGTCATCCGCAGCGGGCGCGAACCGGTGGACCCGTGGACGTACAGCCGCTCGCCGACCCGGCCGTACAGCGTCGGCAGCACCACCGGGGCGCCGTCCCGGACGAAGCCCAGGTGACAGACGTACCCCTCGTCCAATATGGCGTGCACCAGCTCCTTGTCGTACGACGCCCGGTCGGCGGAGCGCGTGGGCACGGTGCGGTCGGTCGGCTGGTAGGCGGTGGCCCGGGTGTCCTCGGTCGTGCCCTGCATGGTGGTCCCCTCGATGACGGCGGGCGTGCGACCCGCTTTGTACTAGTGCATAATATCTTTTGTGCTAGGAGAATATCGGATCAGCGGGCGGGGCGCAGCCGAGATCGCCGCCAGTGTCGAGCGGGCGGTCGGTGCGGGGGAGTTGCGGCCCGGCCAGGTGCTGCCGCCCATGCGGGAGTTGGCGGAGCGGCTGGGGGTGAACCCGAACACGGTCGCGGCCGCGTACCGCACACTGCGCGAACGCGGGGTGATCGAGACGGCCGGGCGCCGGGGGAGCCGTGTCCGCCCCCGGCCGGCCACCACCGGCCGGGAGCAACTGCGGGTGGAGGTGCCGCCCGGCGGGCGCGACCTCTCCACCGGCAACCCGGACCCGGCCCTGCTGCCCCGCCTGGCCCCGGCCCTCGCGGCGGCGGCCGAGTCGGGCGACGGCCGGGCCGTCCTCTACGGCGACGACCCCGTGGACGCCGGTCTCGCCCGCGTCGCCCGCGCCGAACTGGACGCCGACGGCATCCCCGCCGGCCCCCTGGCCGTGACGTCCGGCTCCCTGGACGCCGTCGAACGCCTCCTCGCCGCGCACCTCCGCCCCGGCGACACGGTCGCCGTCGAGGACCCCGGCTGGGGAAGCCTCCTCGACCTCGTCCCCGCCCTCGGCCTGCACACGGCCCCGGTCGGCGTGGACGACGACGGACCCCGCCCGGACGATCTGCGCCGCGCCCTGGAGTCCGGGGCCCGTGCCGTGATCGTCACCGACCGGGCCCAGAACCCGACCGGCGCCTCGGTGACCGCCACGCGCGCGCGTGCCCTGCGCGCCGTGCTGTGCGACCGCCCGGAGACCCTGCTCGTCGAGGACGACCACGGCCACGGCATCGTCGACCTGCCCCTGCATCCCCTCGCGGGCACCACTCGGTACTGGGCCTTCGCCCGCTCCGCCGCCAAGGCCTACGGTCCCGACCTGCGGCTCGCCGTCCTCACCGGGGACCCCGTCACCGTCGACCGGGTCCGGGGACGCCAGCGCCTCGGCCCCGGCTGGGTGAGCCTGCTGCTGCAGCGGACCGTGGCCCACCTGTGGACGCGCGGCGCGGTGGACCGGGCGGCGGTGGCGGAGTCGTACCGGGCCCGCAGGGCCGGTCTGGTCGACGCGCTGGCGGAGCGGGGCGTCGTCGCCCACGGCCGCAGCGGCATGAACGTCTGGGTGCCGGTCCCCGACGAGACGGCCGCGGTGGCCCGACTCGTCCAGGCGGGCTGGGCGGTGGCCCCGGGGGCCCGCTTCCGCCTGGCCTCCCCCCAGGGCGTCCGCGTCACGGTCTCACCGCTCACCGCGGAGGACATCGCCCCGCTCGCCGACGCGGTGGCGGCGGCCGTACGGCCGTCTCCGGCCCGCGCGTACGGCTAGTGGGCACGGCCGGTACGTACGGCCGGAGGGGCGGGAGCCTCGTGCGCAGGAGGCGGAACTCGTCGCCCTCTGGGCCGGCCAGGACGTGCCGGTCCCCGGTGCCGGTCCGGCCGATGCCGGCGCGCCCGGCGCCGAGGGCGAGCCGCCGCTCCGGCTCGGCGTCCTGGTCGCGGTCGGTGGCGTCGGCCTCGATGTGCAGCCGGAGCTTGCCCGTCCGAGGCTCGCTGCCGGGGATGGACACGAGGACGGGCTGCGGGCCGCCGAAGCCGGCGTCGGCCGGCCCGATTCCGAGGACCCCGTCCCCCCCGGCCGATCTCCACGTGTCCGAGGACCTCGCCCCGGAACGCGGCGAGGCTCTCGCCGAGAGCGGAGGCGGAGGAGCCGGTCACGGCTTCCGCGTCACGCGCTCCTGCCGCGCACCTGGGTGAGCGCCGCTCCCGCGAGCACGATCACCGCTCCCACCGGCGTGGTCCACCGCAGCGACTCCCCGAGGATCGCCACCCCCGCGGCCGTGGCGATGACGGGAATGAAGTACGTGACCATCTGGGCGGTGGTGGGCCCGACCTCCGCGACCAGCCCGTACTGGAGCAGCACCGCCAGCCCGGTCCCCAGCGCCCCCAGCGCCGCCACGGCCAGCAGCGGGACCAGGGAGAAGTGGTCGGGCGCGCTGGTGAACAGCGGGGTCACCACGGCCAGTTGCACGGTGGCCAGCAGCAGCTGGCCCCCGGTCATCGACAGGTGGGAGTTGCCGGTGCCGGCCAGGGTGCGCCGGACGTAGATCCACCCCACCGGGTAGCTCAGCGAGGCCAGCAGCGCCATCGCGGTGCCCGTGGCGTCCAGGCCGTGGAAGCCCTGCCAGGCGCCGAGCACGGTGAGGACGCCCAGGAAGCCCAGCCCGAGGCCGGCGACGCGCACCCGGGTGGGGCGGTCCTCGGACAGGGCGACCAGGGAGAGGGCCATGCCCCACAGCGGGGAGGTCGCGTTGCAGATGCCGGCCAGGGTGGACGGGATCGTCAGCTCGGAGTAGGCGAAGAGGGAGAACGGCAGGGCGTTCAGCAGGAGCGCGGCGACCGCCATGTGCCCCCACAGCCGGGCCCCGCGCGGCAGCCGCTCCCGCTTCACCGCCATCGCCGCGCCCAGCACCGCCGTACCGAACAGCAGCCGGCCCAGGGTGACCTGGAAGGGCGCGTACCCCTCGGTCCCCACCTTGATCAACAGGAAGCTGAAGCCCCAGATCAGGGACAGGGCGCCGAAGCGGAGCCGCCAGTCGAGGCGGGGGCGGGGGCCGGTGGCGGCGGGGGAGGAGGACCGGGTGCGGGACGCGGGGGTGACCGTGCTCATGGGCTCCAGGATGCGGGAGGTGATGTCGTAGCACAATCGAGAATTCTCACCTGGTACCTCTTAGAATCACTTACATGTTGAATCTGGAGCGCCTGCGCACCCTCGACGCCCTGGCCCGGCACGGCTCGGTCAGTGCCGCCGCCGAGGCGCTGCACGTCACCACCTCCGCGGTCTCGCAGCAGCTGGGCAAGCTGGAGCGGGAGATCGGCCAGCAGCTCCTCGCCAAGAACGGCCGGGGTGTCCGGCTCACCGACGCCGGCCGGCTGCTGTCGGAGCACGCGGCCCGCATCCTGTCGCAGGTCGAGCTGGCCGAGTCGGACCTGGAGGCACACCGCGGCCAGGTCGTCGGCGAGCTGCGGCTGTCGGCCTTCCCCACGGCCGCCCGCGGCCTCTTCCCCGCCGCGCTCGGCGCGCTGCGCGGCGCGCACCCGGGTCTGCGCGTGCGCTCCAGCGAGCTGGAGCCGGAGAACGGCATCGCCGGGGTGGTCCGCGGCGATCTCGACCTGGCCGTGGTGCTGGACTGGTACAACAAGCCGATGCCCGTCCCCGACGGCCTGGTCAAGGCGCCCCTGCTGGACGATCCGGCCGAGGTCGCCATGCCCGTCGGGCACCGGCTCGCGGACCGGGACGAGGTGGACCTCACCGAGTTCGCCGAGGACGAGTGGATCACCTGGGGCGAGGGGGAGTTCTGTCACGAGTGGCTGATGTTCACCCTCAGGTCCAAGGGCGTCGAGCCGATCGTCGGCCACCGCGCGGGCGAGACCCACACCCAACTGGGGCTCGTGGCCGCCGGACTCGGGGTGTGCATCGCGCCGCTGCTGGGCCGGCACCCGGTGCCGGACGGCGTGGTCCTGGTACCGCTCAGGCAGCACGTGCGCCGGCACGTGTACGTGGTCTGGCGGGCGGACGCCGACCGGCGGCCCTCGATCCGCGCGGCCGTGGACGCCCTGCGCACGGCCGCGCGGAAGCTCGGCTGACCGCTCTCACGCCCCGCCCAGCTTCCGGAAGTCCCAGGAGACGATCTTCTCCGGGGTCAGCCGGGCCCACGCGTGCCGGCCGTCGTGCGGCATCTCGTCCAGCCCGAAGTTCTTACGGGCGAACAGCGTCTCCGCCGTGTCCAGTTCGGCGCACAGCTCGCCCGTGCGCGGCACCTCGCCCACGAACTCCACCCGGCCCGACAGCTCGACCCCGCGCAACTGGTCGTACTCCTCACCGGAGTCGACCACCACGGCCACCCGCGGATCCCGGCTCAGCTGGGTCCACCGGCGGCTGCGCACCACCGAGTACAGCCACAGCGAGGTGCCGTCCCAGGCGAACCACAGCGCGCTCACGTGCGGTGTTCCGTCGGCCGAGACGGTCGCGACCCGGCAGGTGCGCTGATCGGTGAGGAACGCGTCCAGCTCGCCGGGCGTCATCATGATCTTCCGGCCCCGGCGCTGCTGAGTGACGGTCATGCGGCCCCCTCTTCTCCCACGTCGTGTCAGAAAACTATGGTGATCCTCTGACATCACGTCAGAAAAGAGAAGCCGTCGTCTTCAAGGGGGCGCGTGCCATGCCGTCGTACGAGCGACTCGACGACCTCCTCGATCCCGGGAGCACCGTCCTGCTCACGGTGGAGTGCCAGCAGGGGGTCGTCGGCCCGGACAGCGCCCTGCCCGAACTCGCCCGCGCGGCGCGTTCGTCCGGGGCCCTGCTCAATGTGGCCCGGCTGGTCGCCACCGCCCACGAGACCGGGGTGCAGGTGATCCACGCGATCGCCGAGCGCCGTCCCGACGGCCGGGGCGCCGGCCGCAACGCCCGCCTGTTCCGGGCCGCCGAACGGCTCCCCGTGCAGCAGCTCAGCGGCAGTACGGCGGTCCGGGTGGCGCCCCCGATCGAGGTCGCCGAGGAGGACATCGTCGTACGGCGGCTGCACGGGCTGTCCCCGGTCCACGGCACCGGCGTCGACGCCCTGCTGCGCAACCTCGGCTGCCGCACGCTGGTCGTCACCGGGGTCTCGGCCAACGTGGCCGTCCCCAACGCGGTGTTCGACGCCGTCAACCTGGGCTACACCGCGGTGGTCCCGTCCGACGCCGTCGCGGGGGTGCCCGCCGAGTACACCCGGGCGGTGCTCCGCAACACCCTCGCGCTGGTGTCCACGATCGCGACCACCGACGAGGTGATCGGCTGCCTCGGCCGGGCGCACGCACGGCGCCGGGGGCGCATCAGGCCAACGTGATCTCGTCGCCGGAGACGGTGATCTCCGCCGCCGCCAGCGCCTTCGTCGCCGGTCCCTTCTTCACGCTGCCGTCCGTCACGGAGAACTCGCTGTGGTGGCAGGGGCAGACGATCACGCCGTTCGCCACGCTGCCCACCGCACAGCCCTGGTGGGTGCACTTGGACGAGAACGCCTTGTAGGTGCCCGCCGTCGGCTGCGTGACCACGACACCGTGGTCCTTGAAGATCTTGCCGCCGCCCTCGGGGATGTCCGCGGTCTTCGCGAGGGCGGTGCCGCCGCCGGCCGCGGTGCCGCTGCCGTCCTGCGCGGACCCGGCGGAACCGGCCCCGGTGTCGGCGCCGGCGGACGAGTCGTCGTCCGAACCGCAGGCGGTCAGCGCGGCGGCGAGCCCCGCCGCTCCGGCCGCCGCCATGACGGTACGGCGGGCCGGTCCCGCCGCGGGGTGGAGGGATGGGCTGGTCATGTGAGGTCCCCTTCCGCGGAACGTGTCGTGGTCCGTCAGGGGGTACGGCCCGGGGACAGCGGCCGTTCAGACGGGCGACCAGATCCTTCCCGCCCGGAGGGCTCGTGACGATTCCCGGCCGCGCCCGGGGGCGACCGCCACCGGGCACGGCCGGGGACGACCGGCGGGAAAGGTTCGACGACCCGCCCGGCACGGCGCTGCCGCGACCGGTCGGCGCGACTGGATTCCGCCAGCTTTCGGCGGTGTTCCGGACAAAGTGGTGCGGTATCCGGCATTCAGGCCAACTTCACGGGGCGTCCGGAACGTCGGTACGGGGAGGTGCGCCGGGCGGCCGGCCACGGATCCGGGAGCGGATCCGGGCGCGCGGTCCGCGGTCTCGCGGTCGAAGGCCCCGTGAATTCTCGCGCGTCGGTTACGGGCAAACCGGCCGCACCCGGAGTTTGCGGGACCGTTTACCGACTCCCCGGTGGGATTCGGCGGCTTGTCGTCTATCCTTCGACCTCGGGGTTCCGGCACCAATGCGCTTTCGACCGCGTTCGTACAGGTGAAGATCCACTTCTGCGAAAAGACGGGGGAATCGGCACGTGGAGAACTTAAAGTCGCAACGATCTCCGGAGATCACTGTTATTCGCGTCCTCATTCTGGACGCTTCGCCCATCACACGCAGCGGCCTGGGGGCGGTGCTGCGCTGCAAGTCCGGCATCGACGTCGTGGCCGAGGCGTGCGACCACCACGAGGCGGTGACGCTCATGGCCGAGACCAAGCCGCACGTCGTCGTCCACACCGTCGAGAGCCCCAACGGCTCCTCGGCGACGCTGCGGCAGGCCAAGGACTGGCAGGGCAAGGTGCTGGCACTGGTCAGCGACTCCCTGTGCGACTCCGCGACGATCGGCCTCATCGGGAAGGACGCCGACGGAACGCTGCTGCGCAGCGCGCAGGTCGACGACCTGGTGGCCGCGCTGCACATGCTCGTCGCCGGCTACTCCCTCTTCCCGGCACCGGTGGCCGCGGCCGGGCCGGCCGAGCGCCGGCTCACGTCGGCTGCCCTCTCCCCGTCCGCGGTGCCGAGGCCGGCCTCCGCCGCCACGCCCTACCCGCTGACACCCCGCGAGCACGACGTGCTGCGCCTGCTCGGACGGGGCCGGACCAACGCCGAGATCTCCGCGCACCTCACGCTCAGCGAGAGCACCGTGAAGTCCCACGTGCAGAACCTGCTGGCGAAGCTGGGGTCGCGCAACCGCGTCGAAGCGGCGCTGTACGCCGTCGAGGCCGGGCTGGTCGACTGACCGCGTCCGCGCCCGGGCACCGGGCCGCGCACCTGAGGACGGGTGCGCGGCCCGGTGCCCTGCCTCAGGCCGGGATCTTCGCCGAGGGCAGTTCACCGAGGGCCCGCTCGATGTCCGCCTGGTCCGGCTCGTGGTCGGTCAAGGTGTGGGCCAGGTAGGAGTCGTAGGCCGCCATGTCGAAGTTGCCGTGCCCGGAGACGTGGACGAGGATCGCCCGCGCTTCGCCCGCCTCCCGTGCGGCCAGTGCCTCGTCGATCGCCCCGCGCACACCGTGGGCGGACTCCGGAGCCATCACGAAGCCCTCGTTGCGCGCGAAGAGCACGGCCGCGCTGAAGATGTCGGTCTGCGAGACCGAGCGCGCCTGCACGTGACCGTGCTGCACCAGCGTGCCCATGGTCGGGGAACTGCCGTGATGGCGCAGGCCGCCGGCGTGGATGGGGGCGGGCATGAAGTTGTGCCCGAGGGTGAACATGGGCAGCACCGGGCCGAGCGAGGCGGTGTCGGGATAGTCGTAGGCGTAGGTGCCCCGGGTGAGGCTGGGGCAGGCGTCCGGCTCGACCGCGACGAAGCGGGTGCCCGAGCGCTTGCCGGTCAGGGTGTCGTACAGGAACGGGTAGGACAGGCCCGCGTAGCCGGAGCCGCCGCCGACGCAGCCCACCACCACGTCGGGGTAGTCGTCCGCGATCTCGAGCTGCTTCTTGGCCTCCAGCCCGATCACCGACTGGTGGATCAGTACGTTGTTGGAGATCGAGCCGAGCGCGAAGCGGGTGTCCTCGCGGCTGAGCGCGTCCTGCACGGCCTCGCTGATGGCGATGCCGATCGATCCCGGGGAGTCGGGCGTCTGCTCCAGCACCGCGCGCCCGGCGTCGGTGCGCGGGCTGGGCGACGGGTGCACCTCGGCACCCCAGGTCTCCATCAGGATGCGCCGGTAGGGCTTCTGCTGGAACGAGGAGCGGACCATGTAGACGGTGACGTCCAGCCCGAACAGCGAGCCCGCGAAGGACAGTGCCGATCCCCACTGGCCGGCCCCGGTCTCGCTGGTCAGCCGGCGTACACCGTCCTCGGCCGCGTAGAAGGCCTGCGCGATGGCGGTGTTGGGCTTGTGGGACCCCGCCGGTGAGACGCCCTCGTACTTGAAGTAGATGCGGGCCGGGGTGTCCAGCGCGCGCTCCAGTCGCGTCGCCCGGTGCAGCGGCGACGGCCGCCAGATCTGGTACAGCTCGCGCACCCGGTCCGGGATCTCGATCCAGCGCTCCTCGGAGAACTCCTGCTCGATGACGCCCTGCGGCAGCAGCCCTGAGAGGTCCTCGGGACGCAGCGGCTCCAGCGTCTGCGGGTGCAGCGCGGGCGGCGGGCTCGCCGGCAGGTCGGGAACGATGTTGTACCAGTGGTCCGGAAGGTCTGCGGCGCTCAGGACGACATGCGTGGTGGTCATGGATTTCGCATCCTCACGGGAGGGGAAAGAGATGCGGCGCGGTGGCGCCGAGATGCCGGGTGCGGTCCTGCGGGAGACCTGGCCCCCTCATGCTAGAAATGCCGTCCGTGGCCCGCTACCAGGCGAAATGACGAAAGTTCACCCGTCGTCATCCGCCGTCGGTACCGGCACTTTCGGATCTGCCGAACCGCTTTCCGGCCGTTCGGACGCGGCCGTCCCGGACGCGGGGGCGGCGTCCCGGGCCGGCGCGGACAGGCCCGCGCTGAGTCCCGTACCGACCAGGATGCTGCCGGTGACCTGGGCCGCGCCCAGCGTGCCGCTGCCGACGATCGGTGCGGTGAACGCCGCCGCGACCGGGATGAGCCCGGCGAACAGGCTCGTCGCCTCCGGGCCGAGGGTGCGCAGGCCGAGGTAGTAGAAGATGAACGCCGCTGCGGTCACCGCCACCGCTAGGTAGCACAGGGCGCCCAGTTCGCGCGCGTCCGGCCAGCGCAGGTCCCCGCCGGGCAGTTCGACCGCCGCGGTCAGGACACCCATCTCGACCGTGGCCAGGACGCAGACGTACGTCGCCACCGGGATCGCCCCCAGCCGGGGCAGCAGCGGCACCGCCAGCAGCGTGAAGGAGACCTCGCCCAGGAGGGCCAGCAGGGAGAACCCGAAGCCGCCCGCGCTGCCGCGCCCGAAGCCGATGAGCAGCGCGGCACCGGCGACGACCAGGGCGGCCGAGGCGATCAGGCGCCCCGATATCCGGCGCCGGCTCAGCAGGGGACCGGCGATCGCCACCAGGAGCGGGGTGGCACCGACGATCACACCGAGGACGGCGGGTTCGGCGGAACTCAGTGCGGCCAGGCAGGCCAGGTTGAAGCCGACCAGGCCGGTTCCGGCCAGCAGCGCCAGCAGCGCCCACTCGGTTCCGGTCGGCCGCGGCCAGGGCGCGCGCCCGACGACGGACAGCAGCGACAGGCTCAGGGCGCCCAGAGCGAACCGCAGGGTCTGGCCGCTCAGGAAGGGGTAGTGCGTCAGCAGGCTCGTGGCCACGAAGGAGGTGCCTGCCAGCGCGGTGCCGAGCGCCGCGTAAACCGCCCCCACGGTCCGAGAAGGCCCCGTTCCCGCCGCCGGCCGTCCGGCCCCGCCCGATTCACTTGAGGTCATGCGGGCAGGTTATTGGCGGAACACGGTATTCCACCAGCGTACTTTCGGATAGCCCGCCGTTTGACTCCGCCAATGGTTCCTCATCATTTCTGGCGTGGCCCCGGCCGCTCGCGCTCCCTACCATTCCAGGCGTCATCAGCGTCATCAGCGTCATCAGCATACGAATGCCGTCCTGTGCGAGGAGCGGATATGTCAGCCCAGGATTTGATCGACCTGACCCAGCACGAGATCAAGGCACTGCGCACTCGGTACAACCTGGCCGACGCGCACACGCATCAGCGGCAGTCCGGCAGCCAGGACAAGATCGTCTCGCGGCTGCCCGCGCTGTGGTACGAATCGGAGGACCGGCAGCAGGCCCATTTCGAGCGGCAGTTCACCGAGGCGTTCTTCCGCCTGCACGGCCAGACGACCGCGCCCGGCCTGGGCCGCACCCTGCTGTCGTACGCGGCCAGCGTGTCCACCATGGTCGCGGCGATGTACCTGCGCCGGCACGACCACACCGTCTCCCTGGTGGAACCCTGCTTCGACAACCTGGTGGACCTCCTCAAGTACCTGGGGGCGCCGCCCGCCGCCCTGCCCGAGGAGGCGCTGGCGGACCCGGACACCGTGTACGGGGAGCTGACCCGCCTCGTCGGGACGGACGCGCTGTACCTGGTCGACCCCAACAACCCCACCGGATTCACGCTGTTCACCGACGGCGGCCGTGGGTTCCAGGAGGTCCTGCGGTTCTGCCGTGACCAGCGCAAGCTGCTCATACTCGACTTCTGCTTCGCCTCCTTCGCCCTGCACAACGGCCTGGCCCAGCGCCCTGACGTGTACCGGATGCTGGAGGAGTCCGGCGTCAGCTACCTCGCCATCGAGGACACCGGGAAGACATGGCCGGTCCAGGACGCCAAGTGCGCCCTGCTGACGGCGAGCGCGGACATCTACGAGGAGGTGTACAACCTGCACACCTCCGTACTGCTCAACGTCTCCCCCTTCGTGCTGAACTTCCTCACCCACTACGTCGAGGACTCCGTCGCGGACTCCTTCGCCTCGGTGCGCGAGGTGATCGACACCAACCGGGCCACGCTGCGCCGCGAACTGCCCGGCTCGGTCCTGGAACTGCTGGACGCGCGGGTGGACACCAGCGTCGCCTGGCTGCGCATCCTGCCCACCGGACTCACCGCGCACGACGTCCACGCGCGGCTTCTCCAGGCCGAGGTCTACGTGCTGCCGGGGAACTACTTCTACTGGGACGACCCGGTGCGGGGCGAGCGCTACGTGAGGATCGCGCTGGCGCGCCCGCCGGAGCAGTTCGCCGCCGCCGTACGGGTCATCCGCGAGACGCTGGGCGCCGCCTCCCATGAGCGGTGAGGCCGGCGCCCCGCTCCCGGGGGCGGTCCCGGGCCTCGGGACGCTCGTCGACGCCTCGATGTTCATGGGCATGCACAGCGCCGACGACAGGGTCAGGACCGCCTGCAAGAACTTCTTCGTCCGGCACCTGGCGGCGCGCCGCCCGCTGGCCATGACGCTGGAGCAGGTGGGGCTGTGCGACGACCTGATCTGGCGGCGGCCGCGCGACGAACAGGACGCCTACTACCCCTTCATGGACAACCTCCACAGCGAACTGCGGATCGCCCGCTTCGGCCTGCGGCGAGACGACGTGCGCACCGCGCTGGAGGCCGACGCGCTCGAGGGCCTGCCGATCGCCGACGCACTGGCGCTGGCTCCGGCCGTGCACCGGGGCGGCCGGCTGCACAGCGTGTCGCCGCGCCTGCGGGAACGCCCCGGCGCCGGAGCGCTGCTGAGCGCGCCCCCGGACGGTCCGGAGGAGGCGTTCCCCCCGCGGATGGAGGAGCTGTACCGCAGGTCGCTGGCCTTGCGCGTCGACCTGGCCGCGCTGGACCGCATTTCCCGTCCCGACGACGAGGTGGACTCACCATGACGAACGCTGAGACCCCGCGGAGGTCCCCGGCGCGGCCGAGCTCCGGCGTCACCCGGGAAGCCGGTGCGGTCCGGGCCGCCGCCGCGGACTCCGCCCGCCCGCACACCACGGGCGCCCCCCTCTCCGGCGTGGTCGTCCCGCTGGTCACCCCGCTCGACCGGCAGGGCCGCGTCCCCGCGGACGACGTGGCACGGCTGATCGACTCGGTCCGCGCCGAGGTGACCGCCCTGATGCCGACCCTCAGCTCGGGCGAGGGCTGGCTGCTGACCGAGACGCAGTGGCGCGACATGGTGGCGGCCACCGTGCACTGTGCCGACGGCCTGCCGGTCATCGCCGGTGTCCAACTGCCGGACACCGAGGCCGTGGTGGCCCGGACCCGGATCGCCGCCGAGCTGGGTGCCGACGCGGTGGCGGTCACCACGCCCTTCGGCGCGGGTGTCGGGCAGGAGGACATCGTCACCCACTACGAGCGGGTGCTCGACGCGGGGTCGCCGGTGCTCGTGTACAACGAGGAGGCCCTGTCCGGCAACCGCATCGAGTCCGGGACGCTCGCACGCGTCTGCCGGCTCCCGGGTGTGATCGGGGTGAAGGAGTCCAGCGGCGACCCGGCGTTCACCCGGCAGCTGGTGGCGGCCGGCCTGGGAGTGCCGGTCTTCGAGGGCTGGGAGAACCTGCTGTTCCAGGTCCCCGGCGTCGCGGGGTTCATCGGCCCGCTGGCCAATCTGGAGCCGGCGCTGTGCGCGGCACTGCTGAGCCACCCGACTCCGGCGCTCCAGGCAGAGGTCGACACGGCGTGCGAGACGTACGGCATCCTGCGCGACGACTGGTACCTGCACGTCAAGCGCGCCCTGGTGGCGCGAGGCGTCATCGGCACGGACACCACGGCCCAGGACGTCCGCACGGCCGCGGCGGCGGAGGCGGCGCCGTGATCACGAGGACGGGCGGTGCCCCGGCGCTGCCGCGGTCGGCCACCGTGCAGCAACGGCTGTACTGGCACAACCGCACCGTGCCCGACGCCGCCGGGTATGCCGAACTGCTCGCGCTGGAGGCAGCCTGGCCGCGCGCCGAGGCGGACGCGCTGGCGGACGCGGCGCCCGCCTTCGGCTCGCTGGACGACCTCCTCGACGCGCTGGAACAGCGCCTGCGCCGCGAGGAGAACGACCCCTCGCCCAGCGAGCGGTACCTGGCCGAGCGGGCGACGGCGGCCGAGTTCGCCTGCGTCGCGGGGCAGTTCGCCGTGGACGGTCTGGTCGAGTCGCAGTCGCACCTGGGCGTGCTGCCGCGGCTGACGCCCCGGGCCCGCATGGCGGTGATGCGGGTGCTCATCGACGAGTTCGGGTGTGGCAACGAGGCACAGGAGCACGCCCGGCTGTACGAGCGGCTGATGGTGGAGCTGGGACTGTCCACCGACCCCTTCCACCACGCCGCCCGGGCCTGCGAGGAGACGCTCGCCTACGTCAACCTCTTCCACTGGCTGGCCTCCCGGGCCCCCACCCCCGACTACTTCCTGGGCGCCTACGCGTACTTCGAGTCCAGTGTGCTCTACGGCTTCCGCTGCTACGCCGAGGCCTGCGCCCGGCTGGGCATCGCCAACGGCCAGTACTACGACGAGCACCTGCACATCGACGCGTTCCACAGCCGCGAGATGCTGGCCGCGCTGCGCGCCTGGGACCGGGAGCACGGCGCGGACCTGGCACGGGTGTGGGCCGGTGTCGAACTGACCAGTGCGACCATCGCCCGCGCCACCGAGGCGGCGGTACGCCGGGCCCGCGCGGAGACCGGCCGGTGAGCGGCTCGGAGCGGGCGGCCGGGCGGCCCCGGGTGCGCCAACTGGACGCCGACACGGTGGCCGTGGAGTGGCAGGGCCCCGACGGTCCGGACGGCGTGCTGGTCGAGGCGCGCTGCCCGCACCGGGGCGGCCTGCTGCGGCACGCCCACGTGAACGCCGCGGCGACCCGCCTGGTGTGCCCCCTGCACCACTCGGCCTTCGACCTGACCGACGACGGCACGCAGACCTCCGGTCCGGCGTGCCGGGCACTGCTCGTCCGCCCTCTGCCGCAGTGAGCCGGGTGACGGGCCCCGACGCGTCCGGATCACCGGGTCGCGCCTTCCCCGGGGCCGAGGGGGCGGCCGGGGCGGGGGCCGGGGCCCCGCCGGCCGCACGCGAGCGGACCTGAGGGCGCCGCCACCTCGCGTACGTCCTGGACGCCCGCCCCCGCCGGAATGGCTCGGTCCGGCGGGGACGGGCCGTGCGGGACGTGGCCGGCGGCAGAACCCGCGCCGGCGGCTGCACCCGCGCGGCCGTCCACCGGACGATGACCGCCGGCCCCCGCGCTGTGGCCGCGCCCACCGGGGACCGGGTCGTGTCCCTCGTGCCGCGGCCGCTGCTCCGCCTCCCTCCGCATGCGGTTCCTCACCCCCGCGCGCCCTGGAGGGGCGGCTTCCGCGTGCCGCGGCACCCCGGGCACGCCGGGGCGGGATACCGCCCGCCGGTGATCACCCTCGGTTACTATGCTCACTTCATGTCCGAGGCCGGAACCAAGGGGCGGACGGCCTGGACGGCTGCTCGCGGATCCTCCCGGAGCCGCCGACGGGCGAGTCCCGCTGCAGCGCCCCGTCGAGACCGATCGTGCTGGTGCAAGGCTGAAGAGATGGACGGCCCGGAAAAATGCTGAAAGAGGTCACCGCGACCCGCTACATCACGCCCCTGCGTGAGGGCGGCTCGCTGCCGGGGCTCGTCGAGGCCGACGACTTCGGGACCTACGTCATGAAGTTCACCGGCGCCGGACAGGGCCGCAAGACCCTGGTCGCCGAGGTGGTGTGCGGCGAACTCGCCCGGCGCCTGGGCTTCCGCATGCCCCGGCTGGTCACCCTCCGGCTGGACCCCGTCCTCGGGCTCGGCGAGCCCGAACAGCAGGTGCAGGACCTGCTCCGGGGCAGCGGCGGCACCAACCTCGGCATGGACTTCCTGTCCGGCGCCCTCGGCTACGACCCGCTCGCCTTCCCGGTGAGCCCCGAGGAGGCCGGCCGGATCGTCTGGTTCGACGCGCTCGTCAACAACGTCGACCGTTCCTGGCGCAACCCCAACCTGCTGGTGCACCGGGGCGAGCTGTGGCTCATCGACCACGGCGCCACCATGATCTGGCACCACAACTGGCCCGCCGCCGACGCCTCGGCGGCCCGCCCCTACGACGCCTCCGACCACGCCCTCGCCCGCTTCGCCCCGGACGTCGCCACCGCCGCGGCCGAGCTGGCGCCGCGGGTCACCGAGGACCTGCTCGACGAGGTCACCGCCGAGATCCCGGACGCCTGGCTCGCCGACGAGCCAGGTTTCGGCACCCCGGACGAGCTGCGCCGGGCCTACGCACGGCCGCTGCTCGCGCGGGCGGCCGTCGTCGCCGGGCGGATCACCGGTCTCGGCACCGGACAGGAGGAGGGCAAGTGAGCGAGCGCCACATCCACATGGCCGGTCATGTGACCGAGCGGCACATCACCCGGGCGGGCCAGGGCGGGGACCGGGACGTGTTCGAGTACGCGCTGCTGCGGGTCGTACCCCGGGTGGAGCGCGGGGAGTGCATCAACGCGGGCGTGGTCGTGTACTGCCGCGCCCGCGGCTACGTCGGCGCCCGCACCCATCTGGACGAGGCCCGGCTGCTGGCGCTGGACCCGGCCGCCGACGTCGCCGGGGTGCGCGCCGCGCTCGGTGCGGTCGAGCGCCACTGCGCGGGCGGCGAGCAGGCCGGGCAGGCGGCCGGCGACGACGCGGGGCGCCGCTACCGCTGGCTGGTGGCCCCCCGCTCCACCGTGGTCCAGCCCGGTCCGGTGCACACCGGTCTGACCGCCGACCCGGCCGCCGAGACGGAACGGTTGCTGGACCTCCTGGTGAGGTAATGGATCACACCGGCCGGATGTGCCGTTGACACCGCGTGCCAGGGCTTCTAGCGTCACGGGTGCTGAAGGTACTAAGCGGTCGCTCACCGCACCAGGGGTCCTCCCGGAGGGCCCGACAGGTCTCTCAAGACGTTCTCTCAAGGGCGAGGAGAAACAGCAATGCCCACCACTGAACAGCGGGTCGCGGTCGTCACCGGCGCGGCACGCGGCATCGGCGCCGCCACCGCCGTACGACTGGCCGCCGAGGGTCACGCGGTCGCCGTGATCGACCTGGACGAGGCCGCCTGCAAGGACACCGTCGAGAAGATCACCGCGGCCGGCGGCAAGGCCGTCGCGGTCGGCGCGGACGTGTCCGACGAGGCGCAGGTCGAGGCGGCTGTCGCCCGGATCGTGGAGGAGCTGGGCGCCCCGACGATCCTGGTCAACAACGCGGGCGTGCTGCGCGACAACCTGCTGTTCAAGATGAGCGTCTCCGACTGGGACACCGTCCTGAACGTGCACCTGCGCGGCTCGTTCCTGATGACCAAGGCCGTCCAGAAGCACATGGTGGACGCCGGCTGGGGCCGGATCGTCAACCTCTCCTCGTCGTCGGCGCTCGGCAACCGCGGTCAGGCCAACTACTCGGCCGCCAAGGCGGGCCTGCAGGGCTTCACCAAGACCCTCGCCATCGAGCTGGGCAAGTTCGGCATCACCGCCAACGCCGTCGCCCCCGGCTTCATCGCCACCGAGATGACCAAGGCCACCGCCGACCGCGTCGGCATGGGCTTCGAGGACTTCAAGAAGGCCGCCGCCACCCAGATCCCCGTCCAGCGCGTCGGCGAGCCCGAGGACATCGCCAACGCCATCGCCTTCTTCACCGGCGAGGCGGCCGGCTTCGTCTCCGGCCAGGTGCTGTACGTCGCCGGCGGACCGCTCGACTAAGGGATCCAGGAGAACCACGGACATGACTGAACTCCCGGAGCTGTCCGGCAAGGTCGCGATCGTCACCGGCGCCAGCCGGGGCATCGGCTACGGCGTCGCCGAGGCACTGGTCGCGCGCGGCGACCGCGTGTGCATCACCGGCCGCGGCGAGGACGCCCTGAAGGAGGCCGTCGAGCAGCTCGGCGCCGAACGGGTCATCGCCGTCGCCGGCAAGGCGCACGACCTGGACCACCAGACCGAGGTCGTCGAGCGCACCATGGCGGCCTTCGGCCGGGTCGACTACCTGGTCAACAACGCGGGCACCAACCCCGTGTTCGGCCCGATCGCGGACCTCGACCTGAACGTCGCCCGCAAGGTCTTCGAGACCAACGTGATCTCGGCGCTCGGCTTCGCCCAGAAGACCTGGCACGCCTGGCAGAAGGACAACGGCGGCGCGATCGTCAACATCGCCTCGGTCGCCGGCCTCGCGCCCTCGCCCTTCATCGGCGCCTACGGCGTCAGCAAGGCCGCGATGATCAACCTGACCCAGCAGCTGGCCCACGAGTTCGCGCCCCGGGTCCGGGTCAACGCGATCGCCCCGGCCGTGATCAAGACGAAGTTCGCGCAGGCCCTGTACGAGGGCCGGGAGGAGGAGGCGGCCGCCGCCTACCCGCTCGGCCGGCTCGGTGTGCCCTCCGACATCGGCGGGGCCGCCTCCTTCCTCACCTCCGAGCAGTCCGACTGGATCACCGGCCAGACGCTCGTCGTGGACGGCGGCATCTTCCTCAACGCCGGCGTCGGCTGAGGCGGAACATCTCTTCCGGGCGTCGATTTCCGGACGGATCGACGCCCGGAAGGGGACGCCGGAACCGCTCAGCGGAATGACAACGTCGTCATCGCCCAGTCGATCAAGACGGGCCGTTTCCGGGCAGGTTCAGGGCCCCGGACGCTGCGGTATGGTCTGCCGACCCTTGGTGCGGCAGATCGAGGAGCGTGCGCGTGTTCAACCGGAACCGATTCCTGCGGAAAGTCGCGGCGATCGCGTCCCTGTCCCTGGTGGCCGGATGCAGTCTGTTGTCCGACGGCGATCCCGACAGCCAGGGCCCCATCGTCGTGGGCACCACCAGCGCCCCCAGCACGCTGGACCCGGCCGGTGCCTGGGACGGCTCCTGGGAGCTGTACCGGAACATCTTCCAGACGCTCCTCGCCTACCCCAGCGGCGCCACCACCCCCCAGCCCGACGCCGCCGAGAGCTGTTCGTTCACCGACTCCGGCAGCCGCACCTACCGCTGCAGGCTGCGGGCCGGGCTGAAGTTCGCCGACGGTGACCCGCTGACCGCCGAGGCCGTCCGGCACTCGATCGAGCGCATCCGTACCATCGACGCCCCCGGCGGCCCCGCCGGCCTGCTCGGCAGCCTCGACAAGGTGGAGACCTCCGGCGACCGGGAGATCACCTTCCACCTCAACCAGCCCGACGCCACCTTCCCGTTCGTGCTGGCCACTCCGGCGATGTCGATCGTCGACCCGGACGACTACCCCGCGACCTCCCTGCGCAAGGACACCTCGGTCCACGGCTCGGGGCCGTACGAGCTGCAGTCCTACGAGGAGGGCTCCGAGGCGGTCCTGGTCCGCAACGACGCCTACAAGGGCTTCGCCGAGCGGAAGAACGACGCGGTGACCATCCGCTACTTCAAGGACTCCGCCGGCATGGTCGAGGCCCTGAGGGACAAGCGGATCGACGTCACCTACCGAGGCCTCGCCGCCGACGACATCCTCGCCCTGCAGGAGCACGACAACGAGGACCTGCAACTGGTCGACGGCACCGGCACCGACATCAGCTACCTGGTGTTCAACCCCAAGGGCCCCTGGGCCAAGCAGCCCGCCGTCCGCAAGGCCATCGCCCAGATCGTGGACCGGGGGGCGATCGCGCACAAGATATACAAGGACACCGTCGACCCGCTGTACTCGATGGTCCCCAAGGGCCTGACCGGCCACGCCACGCCCTTCTTCGACGACTACGGCGAGCCGAGCGTCCCCAAGGCCCGCAGCATCCTCTCCGACGCCGGCATCACCAAGCCCGTCCCGCTCACCCTCTGGTACACCACCGACCGCTACGGTTCCGAGACCGCCCTGATGTTCCGGGAGCTGAAGCGGCAGCTGGACGGCTCCGGCCTGTTCACCATCACGCTCAGGAGCCGCCCCTGGAAGAGCTACGTGGCCGGCTACCAGAAGGGCGAGTACCCGGTGTTCGGACGCGGCTGGTTCCCGGACTTCCCCGACGCGGACAACTTCATCGCGCCGTTCGTCGGCCTGCACAACGCCCTCGGCACGCCCTACCCGGCCAAGGAGATCACCGGCCGGCTGCTGCCCCACGCGCGCTCAGAGAGCGACCGCGCCCGGACCGTCAAGGACGTGGAGGAGGCCCAGCGGATCCTGGTGAACGACGCCCGGCTGATCCCGCTGTGGCAGGGCCGGCAGTTCGTGGCGGCCAGCGTCGACATCTCCGGCGGCGAGCAGGCCCTCGACCCGTCGACGATCATGATGATGTGGACGCTGCACCGCAAGACCAGCTGGTGAAACGCCCTCGCGGCAACGGTTGTCAGTGGTCGCCTGTAGGTTCTGGATCCTGGAAGTGACCGCACGCCGTAGTCGATAGACCGTGAGGACGTTGACGTGACCGACATCGCCATGCTGCCCGAGTCCTGGCGCGGGGTTCTGGGCGACGAACTGCAGCAGCCCTACTTCAAGGAGCTGACCGAGTTCGTCGAGGAGGAGCGGGCGAAGGGCCCCGTCTACCCGCCGCGCGAGGAGGTCTTCGCCGCGCTGGACGCGACGCCGTACGAGCAGGTGAAGGTCCTCATCCTCGGCCAGGACCCGTACCACGGCGAGGGACAGGGCCACGGCCTGTGCTTCTCGGTCCGCCCCGGCGTCCGCACCCCGCCCTCCCTGCGGAACATCTACAAGGAGATGCAGGAGGAGCTGGGCCTGCCCGTCCCGGACAACGGCTATCTGATGCCGTGGGCCCGGCAGGGCGTGCTGCTGCTCAACGCGGTCCTCACGGTCCGGGCCGGCGAGGCCAACTCGCACAAGGGCAAGGGCTGGGAGAAGTTCACGGACGCGGTGATCCGCGCGGTCGTCTCCCGCCCCGACCCGGCGGTCTTCGTGCTGTGGGGCAACTACGCGCAGAAGAAGCTGCCGCTGATCGACGAGACCCGGCACGCGGTGGTCAAGGGCGCGCACCCCTCCCCGCTGTCCGCGAAGAAGTTCTTCGGCTCCCGCCCGTTCACTCAGATCAACGAGGCGATCGCCGCCCAGGGCCACGAGCCGATCGACTGGCGCATCCCGGACCTGGGCTGAGGCCCGCCCCGGGGGGCCACGGCGCCGCCTGTCCGGGAATCCGCCGCACGCCGGTTAGCGTCGGGACCGACCCATTGCCGACGGCCGGAGGGCACCCGTGGTGGAGCGACAGGAGCAGGCGGCGCCGGACGCCGTGCTGACGCGGATCGGACAGGTCGTCATGCTGCACCACGGGGGCGACCGCGAGGAGGCCCGCAGCCGCTTCCTGGACCTGTGGGTGGAGATCGGCGAGGAGGGTGACCCGCTGCACCGCTGCACCCTGGCCCACTACCTGGCCGACACCCAGGACGACCCGGCGGACGAACTCGCCTGGGACCTGCGGGCGCTGTCGGCGGCGGAGGAAGTGGCCGACGGCCGTGCGGGCGGCGACCCGGCGAGCGTGCAGGGCTTCTTCCCCTCCCTGCACCTCAACCTGGCCGCGGACTACGTGAAACTGGGCCGCGCCGAGGCCGCCCGCAGCCACCTGCGCCGGGCCCGCACGGCCGCGGGCGCCCTGGCCGACGACGGCTACGGCGCGGGGGTGCGGTCCGCGATCAGCCGGCTGGCGGTGCGGCTGGGGGAGGGCGGATAGCTCCGCCGGCGGGCGCGGGACGGGACGCCGGCCGGGTGCGGCGCCGTCCGCCGGGCCGCGCCCACGCGCCGGAACCGCACCCGGCACGGCCCCGCGGCGTTGACGGAGCGCGGGTCAGCGGTCGTACGTCCGCGCGCAGATCCTCGCCTCGGGGCCGTCCTCCCGCCAGCCGCCGTACCTCGTGCCCAGGGCGCAGACGTCCGGGCCCGGTGCGAGGCGTGGGGTCGGTGAGGTGGGGCGGGGTGGTCCGGTGCGGGCCGGGCGCGGGGGACCGAGGTCGGGCGGGGCCGGTGGCCGGTGCGCGGACCCGGGTGCGGGCTGGGCGCGGGGCCGGACGGGGGGCCCGGGACGCGCCGGGTGCCGGGAGGGGCCGGCCCTCTCCAGTGCCTCGCGGGCCGGTGCCTGGACCACCCGGGGTTCGGCGCCGCCGGCCGGGCGGGACGCGGCCGGCCGGGAGGGCGCGGTGTCCGGCGGTGCCGCCGGTGCCGTCGCCGGGTGCCGTACCGTCACACAGCCGGAGAGGGCCGAGACGGCCACGGTGACCAGAAGCGCTGCGGTCGTCGTCGCTCGATACACCCGCGCCACTCTGCTGGCTCGGCCCCGGCCCGGCACCGGTCTGCCGAGCCGGATGCGCCCGTACGGGTGATCGCATGCCCCGTGCGGAGGGTGCCGCGGTGCCGGAGCTGACGTTCAGGCCCCGGCGACGCCGTCGAGCCCGGCCCCCAGCAGGCCCCTGAACAGTTCGCGCAGCCCGGTGCGGATCTCCTCCAGGTCGGGTGTCCGGCTGCTGAACGAACCGGCCGCGCAGGAGAACAGCAGCCCGTCCGCCCAGGCGGCCAGGGACAGCACATGCCGGTCCGGGTCGGCCGATCCCACCGCGGTGAGCATCCCGGTCAGCTGTTCCCGGAAGACGGCGCCGGTCCGGTCGTAGAAGGCGCGCAGTTCGGGACGGCGGGTGGCCTCCAGGGCCAGTTCGTACCGGGCGATCAGCAGGTGGCGGTGGCGGGTCAGCAAGCGGTGCACCGCGGACGCCAGCCCGTCCGCGAGCGCCGCGGGTCCGCCGCCGGGGTCCGGCATCTCCTCCAGCGCCAGCACCCGGGCCTCGCGTTCCGCGTGCCGGCGTACCGCGAGTTCCAGCAGGGCCTGCCGGGTGCGCGCCACGTTCGACGTCGAGCCCGGGGGCAGCCCGGCCGCCTCGTCCACCGCCCGGTGGGTCAGTCCGCGCATGCCGCGCTCCGCGAGCAGGGCGAGGGAGGTGTCGGCGACCAGATCGGCGCGGGAGGTGCCGGGGCTGCTGGGACGGGCTGCGGACATGGGGCGACCCTATCCCGCTCACTACGGCTGTAGTACAGTCGCTGTGTACTACAGGTGTAGTCACAAGGAGGGGTCATGACTCGGTCGGCACGCGCCGTCGTCATCGGTGGCGGAATCGGAGGGCTGGCCGCGGCGGCCGCCCTGCACCTCCAGGGCTGGTCCGTGACCGTGCTGGAGCGGGCGCCCGCCCTCGCCCCCGTCGGCGCGGCCATCTCCCTCGCCCCGAACGCCCTGCGCGCCCTGGACGTCCTCGGCATCGGCGAGGAGATCCGCGACCTGGCCGCCTGGCAGGGCGACGGGGGACTGCGCACCCCCCGCGGGCGCTGGCTCTCCCGGTCCAGCGCCGAGGCCGCCGCCGCCCGCTTCGGCGGCCCCCTGGTCATGCTGCCCCGGGCCACCCTCGTCGACCGGCTCGCCGCCCTGCTCCCGCCCGGAGCCGTCCGCACCGGGGCGGCCGCGTCCCTGGCCGACCCCGGCGACCGGACCCGGCCCGCCCGCGTGACCGCCGGCGAGGAGGAACTGGAGGCCGACCTGGTCGTCGGCGCCGACGGCATCAACTCCCGGGTCCGCGCCGCCCTCTTCCCCGACCGTCCCGGAGCCGTGTACGCGGGATTCACCACCTGGCGGCTGCTGATCCCGGTGCCCGGCGCGGAGTTCGCCTCGCACGAGACCTGGGGCCGCGGCCGCATCTGGGGCACCCACCCCCTCAAGGACGGCCAGGTCTACGCCTACGCGGCGGCCACCGCGCGGGCGGGGGAGCGGGCCCCGGACGACGAGAGGGCCGAACTCCTGCGCCGCTTCGGCGACTGGCACCACCCGGTCCCCGCCGTGCTCGCCGCCGCCCGCCCCGAGGACGTGCTCCGGCACGACGTCCGCCATCTCGCCCAGCCCCTGCCGGCCTACCACTCGGGCCGGACCGTCCTCCTCGGCGACGCCGCCCACGCCATGCCCCCGACCCTCGGCCAGGGCGGCAACCAGGCCGTCGAGGACGCCGTCGTCCTCGCCCACCACGGCCCGGACCTCGCCGCCTACACCGCCGACCGCCTCCCCCGGACGACCGCGATCGCCCGCCAGGCCGTCCGGGTCGCCCGCCTCAACATGACCGGCAACCGGGCCGTCATGGCCGTACGGAACACGGCCCTCGCGACCCTGTCGCAGGCCGGTCCCGCGCTCCTCCTGCGGAGCTTCGACGGCATCGCCGACTGGCGCCCCCCGTATGCTGCTTCCGGCAGGCACCACGCAGGCACGCGGTAGGGAGAACACGTGAAGGTCGGCTGCATCGGACTCGGGGACATCGCGCAGAAGGCCTACCTGCCGGTGCTCGGCACGCAGCCGGGAGTCGAACTGCACCTGCAGACCCGTACGCCCGCCACCCTGGACCGGGTCGCCGACACCCTGCACCTGCCGCGCGAGCAGCGGCACACCACCCTGGACTCGCTGCTCGGCGCCGGCCTCGACGCGGCCTTCGTGCACGCGCCGACCGCCGTGCACCCCGAGATCGTCACCCGGCTGCTGGAGGCCGGCGTGCCGACGTACGTGGACAAGCCGCTCGCCTACCAAGTCGCCGACTCCGAGCGGCTGGTCGGCCTGGCCGAGCGGCGCGGCGTCTCGCTGTTCGTCGGCTTCAACCGCCGGTACGCCCCCGGGTACCTCCAGTGCCTGGACCACCCGCGCGAGCTGATCCTCATGCAGAAGAACCGGATCGGGCTGCCGGAGGAACCCCGCTCGATGGTCCTGGACGACTTCGTCCACGTCGTCGACACCCTGCGCTTCCTGGTGCCGGGCCCCGTCGAGGACGTGACCGTCCGGGCCCGCGTGGAGGACGGCCTGGTCCACCACCTCGTGCTCCAGCTCGCCGGTGACGGCTTCACCGCCATCGGGATGATGAACCGGCTCAACGGCTCCACCGAGGAGATCCTGGAGGTGTCCGGGCAGGACACCAAGCGCCAGGTGGTCAACCTCGCGGAGATGATCGACCACAAGGGGCAGCCCACGGTGCGCCGGCGCGGCGACTGGGTGCCGGTGGCCCGGCAGCGCGGCATCGAGCAGGTGGTCCTCGCCTTCCTCGACGCCGTACGGGCCGGCCAGGTGCTCAGCGCGAAGGACGCGCTGGCGACTCATGAGCTGTGCGAGCGGGTGGTGCGAGCGGTTCAGGAGCGCCGCGGCGCGGCCTGAGCGCCCGCGCCCCCTCGGTCACGCCCCACACGGCCAGCACCAGCAGTGCGGCGTGCACCGGCCAGTCGCCGTGGCGGGCGTACGGCGTGACGCCGTGCGCGAGCGGTACGTCGTACACCCGCGCGGTGCTCGCGCCGGTGCCGAGCCACGGGCCGAGGCGCCGCCCGTCCGGGCCGTACACCGCCGAGACGCCGGTGAGCGTGGCGTGCACCACCGGCCGGCCGGTCTCGGCGGCCCGCAGCGCGGCCAGTGAGGCGTGCTGCTCCGGTGCCCAGCTGTGCTGGAAGGACGAGGTGGAGGACTGGCCGAGGAGGACGTCCGCGCCGTCCTCGGCGAGGTGCCGGCTCATGTCGGGGAACGCGGTCTCGAAGCAGATCAGCGGGCCGACGCGCAGCCCGTGCCCGACGTCCATCAGGGTCTGCGCGGTGCCGCGCCGCCGGTCCTCGCCGGCGGCCCGGCCCACCGAGGTGGCCCAGCCGAGCAGCGAACGGGCCGGTATGTACTCGCCGAACGGCACCAGCCGCATCTTGTCGTACCGGTCGCCGGTCAGACCGTGGGGGCCGACCAGTACCGAACTCTTGTAGATGCCGGGCCGGTCGGAGCGGCGGGCGTCCACGTTCACCAGCACGTCGGCCCCGGTCTCGCGGGACAGCGCGGTCAGCCGCCGGGCCAGGTCGGGGCGGTCGTCCAGGTCGAAGCCGACGCTGGACTCGCCCCACACGACCAGGTCGACGTCCTGTCCGGCGAGCCGCCGGGTCAGCCGCTCCTCCCGGTCGAACCGCTTGTCGCCGCTGTCCTGCCCGGCCACGATCCCCGGCTGGACGACGGCGATCCGCACCCGCTGGCCGACGTCCGGGCGCGGCGCCCACGCCCACGTGGCCGAGGCCGCGGCGGCCGTGGCGACCAGCGAGGCCACGGCCGGCACCCGTGACTCGCGGACGGCGAGCAGCACGGCCACGGCGACGTTGACGGCCACCACCAGGAAGCTGAGCAGCCACACCCCGCCGACCGAGGCCAGCCGCAGCGCCGGTTCCACCTGCCACTGGCTGGCACCGAGCATCCCCCACGGCCCGCCGAGGCCCTGCCAGGAGCGGACCAGCTCCACCGCGAGCCAGGCCGACGGCAGCACCAGCAGCGCGACGGCCGCCCGTCCCGGGGACGGCACCCCGCCCAGATACCGGCTGACCAGCCAGCCCCAGGGCGCCCAGAGCAGGCCCAGCAGCGCGGCGATCAGGAAGATGAACACGTGCAGGCTGGGCAGCAGCCAGTGGTGCACCGCCACCAGGAAGCCGATGCCGCCCCACCAGCCGTCGTACAGGGCCCGCCGCCCGGTCGGCGCCGAGCGGGCCAGCAGGATCCACGGCACCAGGGCGACGTAGGCGAACCACCACAGGGAGGGAGCGGGGAACGCGAGCACGGGAAGGGCGCCGGCCAGGGCCGCGGCGGCCGAGCGGCGCCACGGGGAGGTCAGCCAGTGGTCGATCATCCTCATAGGAAGCCTCCCTACCCAGCGAGGGCTCCAGTGTGCGCACGGATGCGGAGCGGTGCGCGTTTCAGCCCGGGTGGGGCGGCCGGAGGCGGGGCGTCCGGCGCCACTTCTCGTGGACGACGACCTCGCTCAGCCGCCAGCCCTCCGGTGTGCGCAGGAGTCCGAACTCGTACCGTCCGCCGCACTCCAGGTCCGGGGCGGCGGAGCCGTCGGCGGCGCTCGGGTGCGGGGGGCCGAGGCGCATGGGGTTGAGGTAGTCGGCGCGCACGCGGGCGGTGTCGCCGGTGTCGTGGTCCAGGACGGCGAAGCGCACCTGGCGGTTGACGATCAGGTGCTGGCGCATGGCGAACCGGGCCAGGCTCTCGGCGAGCCAGGCGGCGACCCGGCCCGCGTCGCCCTCGATACCGCCGGCCGAGCGGTAGTCGGCCCGGCCGTCCGCCGTGAACAGGTCCCGGTACGCCGCCCAGTCGCCGTCGTCCACCGCCACCGCGTACGCGGTGACCAGGTCGTCCACGGCCAGCCGGTCCCTCACGGTCGCGAACTCCGCACGCTGCGTCATCGGCCAAGTGTTGGGCACGCCGGGGCCGGAGCCAAGAGGTGTGCGGGGTGAATATTCGGTGGTGCGGGACGTGTGCGGCGGCCGACGCTGTCCCCGTGAACGACGAAACGACCGCGACCGAGCCCACGTTCCGTATCCGTGCCAGGTACACCGACACCACGGTCACCGTGTACCAGGCCTACCGCCCGGGGATCGGCCGTCCGGCCGCCCGCACCGGGCGCTTCCCGTCCGCCTGGAAGCGGGACCGGATGACCTGGATCAAGCCGTCCTTCCTCTGGATGATGTACCGCTGCGGCTGGGGCACCAAGGAGGGCCAGGAGACCGTCCTCGCCGTCGACATCAGCCGCGAGGGCTTCGAGTGGGCGCTGCGCCACTCCTGCCTGTCCCACTACGTGCCCGCGCTCCACACGGACCAGGACGCCTGGAAACGGCGGTTGCGGAGCAGCCCGGCCCGGGTGCAGTGGGACCCGGAGCGGGACCTGCACCTCAACCCGCTGCCGTACCGCTCCCTGCAGCTGGGCCTGTCCGGGGAGGCGGCGGCCCGGTACGCCGACGAGTGGATCGTCGGCATCGAGGACGTCACCCCGCTGGCCGCGGAGATCCACGCCCTGGTGCGGGCGGGCGAACCGGAGCGGGCGAGCGGGCTGCTGCCGCGGGAGACGCCGTATCCGGCACCCGACGAGGCGCTGGCGCACCTGCGGGCGTAGCCGCACGGCGCCCGCGGCCGTCAGGCCGCCTCGATGACCTGTCCGCGGATCGCCGCGGCCCACTCGATCACCAACAGCTCGTACTCCGCGCGCTCCTGGGCCGACAGGGTGCCGCCCGCACGCAGCCACAGCGCCCGGATCTGCTCGTTCACCTCGGCGGCAGACCGCACGGAACCAGGGGGCGGGGATTCGGGGGACATGCGGACCAGCCTAGGGGCAGGCACTGACAGCCCGCTACCGCGCGGCTACGCAGAAGGTATGGGGTTGGTCACCGCCGCCGCCCGGTGGCGCTTCGCCGGCCCCGGACTGCCCGGCGTCACCCGCGCGCCGCCCAGGTCGCGGGCAGGTCGCGGCCGTACGGAAGATGTCCGAAACAGGGGCGGTGGGGCGGGCCGTCAGCCCGCCGACTCCGCCGCGTGCGGGCTCAGGACGCCCGCGCCGACCAGCGCGATGATCGCGATGCCGAGGGCGACGCGGTACCAGACGAACGGCATGAAGCTCTTGTTGGAGATCCACTTCATGAACCAGGCGATGACCGCGTAGCCGGAGGCGAAGGCGATCACCGTGGCGAAGAGGGTCGGCGGCCAGTCCACGTGGCCCTCGCCGAGGGAGTCCTTCACCTCGAAGGCGCCGGAGGCGAGGACGGCGGGGATGGCGAGGAGGAAGGAGTAGCGGGCCGCGGCCTCGCGCTTGTAGCCCATGAACAGGCCGCCGCTGATGGTCGCGCCGGAGCGGGAGACGCCGGGGATGAGGGCGCAGGCCTGGCAGAGGCCGAAGACCAGGCCGTCCTTGATCCCCAGGTTCTCCAGTGTCTTGCGCTGCTTGGGCGCCCGGTGCCGGCGGCCGGTCTCGTCGCGGGCCGCCATCCGGTCGGCGATGCCGATGACCAGGCCGACGACGATGAGCATGGTGGCGGTGACCCGCAGATCACGGAACGGCCCCTCGATCTGGTCCTTCAGCGTCACGCCCAGCACCCCGATCGGGATGGAGCCCACGATCACCAGCCAGCCCATCTGCGCGTCGTGGTCGTGCCGCATCGCCTTGTCGAACAGCGAGCGGAACCAGGACGAGACGATCCGCCCGATGTCCTTGCGGAAGTAGATGAGGACCGCGGTCTCCGTGCCGATCTGCGTGATGGCGGTGAAGGCCGCGCCCGGGTCCTTCCAGCCCGAGAACGCCGCGGTCAGCCGCAGGTGCGCGCTGGAGGAGACGGGCAGGAACTCGGTCAGCCCCTGGACGAGTCCGAGGACGAGGGATTCGAACCAAGACATGAAGGTATGACGTCCAAGCGCTGTTTGAAGACGAGGTGATCATGTGACGGACGAAGCGTAGCGGGCCCGTCCGGCAGCGCGGCAACAGGGGCCGGACAGGCCTCTCCGGTCCCTCCCGGGCGTGTGCGGCGGGGACCGGCTAGGCCGCCGTGGGGCCGGCCAGGTTCCAGCCCGGGGCCTGCGGACGTGCCGTCAGGTCCTCGTGACGCACCGGGTCCCCGCAGGCCTGGCACGTGACCACCGGGACCAGTTCCTCGCCACAGGAGTGCTCGACGACCATCGGCAGGTCGGCGCCCTTGCGGAGATGCCGGTCGCCCCACTCCTTGAGGGTCATCAGGACCGGCTCCAGCTCCAGTCCCGCCTGCGTGGGCCGGTACTCGAACCGCTGGGGGCGCTCGCTGTAGAGGCGCTTGGTGAGGATTCCGGCCTCCACGAGCCGGCGCAGCCGGGCGGACAGGATGTCGCGCGGGGCGCCGGTGTTGCGGACGAGCTGGTCGAAGCGGCCGTTGCCGAGGCACACCTCGCGCAGGACGAGCAGGGAGTACTTCTCGCCGACCAGTGCGAGGGCGTCGGCGATGGAGCAGGGGCGCGGGTCCTTCGTGGCGGCCATGCGGCCAGTCTAGACGAGGGTTTGATTTTCCAACTCAAAGAGTTATGGTGAGTTCGGATTTCCTACTCACCGGTATTCGCTGGTAGCCCTTGCGATCACCGCACGTCCGGTCAGGTCACGTTGGAGGCCCGCCCCATGCGAGACGCAGTCGTCGTCGAAGCCGTTCGCACCCCCGTCGGCAAGGGCAAGCCGAACGGCTCCCTCGCCCACGTCCACCCCGTGCAGCTCCTCGCGCACACCCTGCGCACCCTGGTCGAGCGCTCCGGCGTCGACCCGGTGCTGATCGACGACGTGATCGGCGGCACCGTCGACCAGGTCGGCGAGCAGGCCATGAACACCACCCGGTACGCCGTGCTCGCCGCCGGCCTGCCCGAGTCGGTCCCGGCGACCACCGTGGACCGCCAGTGCGGCTCCTCCCAGCAGGCCGTGCACTTCGCCGCGCAGGGAGTGATCTCGGGGGCGTACGACCTCGTGGTCGCCTGTGGTGTGGAGTCGATGAGCCGGGTGCCCATGTGGTCCAACGTGCCCCCGGGCAAGGACCCGTTCGGGCCCGGTGTCGCCGAGCGCTACCCGGAGGGCCTGGTACCGCAGGGGATCAGCGCCGAACTCATCGCCGCCAAGTGGTCCCTCACCCGGGCCCGGATGGACGAGTTCGCGGTCTCCTCGCACCGCAAGGCCGCCGCCGCGTGGCGGTCCGGGCTCTTCGACGCGGAGATCGCGCCGCTCGACGGTGTCGCCCGCGACGAGTGCGTCCGCCCGGACACCACCCCGGACATCCTCGCCGGACTCAAGCCCGCCTACCACGACCCCGCTTTCGCCGAGCGTTTCCCGCAGATCGAGTGGAACGTCACGGCGGGCAACGCGAGCCCGGTCAACGACGGTGCCGCCGCCGTCCTGATCACCTCCGGCGAGACCGCCGCCCGGCTCGGCCTGCGCCCGCTGGCCCGTCTGCACAGCTTCGCCGTGACCGGTTCCGACCCGCTGCTCATGCTCACCGGGGTCGTCCCGGCCACCGAGAAGGTGCTGCGCCGGGCGGGTCTGAGCCTGGCCGACATCGATCTGTTCGAGGTCAACGAGGCCTTCTCCAGCGTGGTGCTCGCCTGGCAGCAGGAGACCGGCGCCGACCTCGCCAAGGTCAACGTGCACGGCGGCGCGATCGCCCTCGGCCACCCGCTCGGCGCGAGCGGCACCCGGCTGACCACGACCCTGGTCCACGCGATGCGCGAACGCGGCGCCCGCTACGCCCTGCAGACCATGTGCGAGGCGGGCGGCCTCGCCAACGCGATGATCCTGGAAAGGGTCTGAGCGAGGGATCCGTCGCGTTCCCGCCGTCAGCGGGGCCGTACCGCCGGCCGCCGGGGCTCCCGTCGGCGCGGGGCGGTGGCGCGGCGGGCTCGTGTGCCGGTCGCCCGGGGTCCCGTCGGCACCGGGGCGGCGGGGCAGCGGGCCCGTGGTGCCGCTCGGCCGGGTTCTCGGTGTCCGGTGGCCGTCACCAGGACAAGGCCCGGCCCGCCGCCGCCACCAACCAGTTCGTCCGTCGCCGTGATGGCGGCCTCGCGGCGGGTGGCCAGGGTGGTGAGGTCGGGGGCGTCCCGCAGGGCGAACGCGGCCAGAGCCGCTCTGCGGGCCGGTTCCGTGAGGGCGGGTTGGAGGACGCAGACCGCGACCAGGGGGGCGGTCACGGCGGAGCGGGTGGCGTGGGTCGCCGCGCGCGCCGCCTCGACGGCCTCCGGGGCCGCGCCGTTCAGCCGCAGGTCCTCACGGTGCCACAGGGCCCGCCGGTGGTCGCCGAGGGCCGCCACCAGTTCCCCCAGCGCCACGCGCAGCGCCTCCGCCCGCCGTTCGGCGCGGGCGGACCGTTCACGCCGGGACTGGAGCAGCGCGGTGAACGCCCCGCCGAGCAGCGTGCCGGCCACGGCGATGATGCTGGACCACATCGCTCACCGGCCGCGCAGCTGGTGACGCTTGCGCCAGGCCAGCACCGTGCCCGCCAGCGCCGGCAGGGCGATACAGGCCATCGCGATCAGGAAGGCGGGGGAGGTCGGTGCCGAGGCGCGGGCGCCGGCGACGGCGTAGGCGGCCGTGTTCGGGATCGAGCCGAGCCCGGTGGCCAGCAGGAAGGGCAGCCAGCCCATGCGGGAGACGGCCGCGCAGTAGTTGGCCGCCCAGAACGGCACCCCGGGGAAGAGCCGCAGGGCCAGCATGGAGCGGAACCCGTGCCGGCTGAGCTGCCCGTCGGCCGCCCGCAGCCAGCGGCCCCGCAGCAGCGGGCGCAGCGCGTCCTGCCCGAGCAGCCGGCCCAGCCCGAACGCCACCCCGGCACCGAGCACCGTGCCCGCGAGCGCCGTCACCAGTCCCAGCTGCGAGCCGAACAGCGCGCCCGCGGCCAGGTTCAGCAAGGGGCGCGGGACGAACGCCACCGTGCACAGTCCGTACGCGGCTCCGAACACCACGGCCGCCGCGGCGCCGCCGAGCTGTGGCGGCCAGCCGTGCGTCAGCAGCCGCTGCGGCTCGAACAGCAGCACGCAGGCGGCCGCGCCGGCCAGCAGCGCGAGCAGCAGGGAGAGCCGGGCGTAGGGGGAGAACAGCACCCGGGTGCAGGCGGCGACGAGGCCCCCGCGGCGCAGCGGGGGCGGGACGGGGACGGCAAGCTCCGTGGCGGCGGCCCGGGGAGAGGCCGTGGCGGTGCCAGAGCGGTTGGCATCGAGCATCCGACGACACTAACCGACGAAGTGTGTGATCGCCGTCAAGTAGCGGACGGGGCAAGGGCGGGGGCGGGAGGAGGGCCGGAGGGCGGGGGGAGGCCCGCTGGACGAGGAAGGGTCCGGGCGTCGCTGGCGCCCGGACCCGTGAGCCGTTGTCCGTGACTCATGCGGCGAGAGCGTGACCGGGGTGCAGGACCACCTTGGTGTAGCCCTCGACCCGCTTGTCGAACTTCTCGTACGCCTGCGGTGCCTGGTCCAGCGGCAGCTCGTGGGAGACCACGAAGCTGGGCTTGGCGCGCCCGGCGATGATCAGGTCGCGCAGCTGGCGGTTGTACCGCTTGACGTTGCACTGACCCGTGCCCATCTGCTGGCCCTTCTCGAACATCCGGCCGATGGAGACCAGCAACTGGCCGTGCCGGGCGTGCTCGTCCGGCCCGCCGGGGTCCGAGGGCACGTACAGGCCCGGTATGCCGAGCATGCCCGTCGGCCGTACCGTCTCGACCAGTTCGTTGAGGACGATGGCGGGTTCCTCGTGGCTGGTGTCGTGTGCCTGGGCCTGGTAGCCGACGGCGTCGACACCCTTGTCGGTTCCCTCACCTCCGGTCTGTTCCTTGATCTGCTCGGCCGGGTCGCCCTTGGTGAAGTCGATGGGGATGGCCCCTATCTCCTCGGCCTTGGCGAGCCGTTCCGGCACGCGGTCGACGGAGAAGACCTTCGACGCACCGCGCAGCAGCGCCGAGTAGGCGGCCATCAGGCCCACCGGTCCGGCGCCGTAGACGGCCACGGACTCCCCGGGGGTCACCTGGGCGAGCTCGCACCCGTGGTAGCCGGTCGGGAAGATGTCGGCGAGCAGGACGAAGTCGGTCTCGAACTCCTCTCCCGGTGGCAGCTTGAGGCAGTTGAAGTCGGCGTAGGGCACCCGCAGCCGTTCGGCCTGGCCGCCGATGAACGGGCCCATCGCCACATAGCCGTAGGCGCCGCCGGCGAATCCCGGGTTGACCGTCAGGCAGAACCCGGTCTTCCCGGCGAGGCAGTTCTTGCAGAAGCCGCAGGCGACGTTGAAGGGCATCACGACGCGGTCACCCTCGGACAGGGAGGTCACACCGCTGCCGACCTCCTCGACGATGCCGAGGTTCTCGTGTCCGAAGACGATGCCCGACTCGGCCGCGGTGCGGCCCTCGTACATGTGCAGGTCCGAGCCGCATATCGCGGTCGACGTGACGCGCACGATCACGTCGTTCGGGTGCTGGATGCCGGGGTCCTGGACGTCCTTCACCACCACGCTGAACGGCTCTTCGTAGACGACGGCTTTCACGTCTGTCACCTCCACGTCGGGCGCCACCCCTGTGATTCCAGGTAACGCCGGTGCGGAGGGGGGTGCAAGCCCCGCCGGGGCCCGTTCCCCGCCCTCAATTCCGAATGTGTGTGCGATTACCGAAAACCACTCGACTCCGTACGAACCGTCGGCAATGATCGACGCATGTTCCGGTACGCCTTCCTTCTCGCCGCATCCGCCGTCGCGGACGCGCCGAAGGCTGCCGTTCCGCTTCTCGTGGCCGCTGTCGACGGCGCCCGAAGCTGACCCTCTCCGGATCGTCCGGCGGACCCCGCAGGGGGAGGGTCGGGCGGTCCCCGGGGTCCCGCATCCTTCGTCACGGCTGAGAGGCTCCGAGGTACAGCCATGTCCAAAACGGCCTACGTGCGCACCAAGCCGCACCTGAACATCGGCACCATGGGTCACGTCGACCACGGCAAGACGACCCTGACCGCCGCCATCACCAAGATCCTCGCCGAGCGCGGCACCGGCACCTTCGTGCCGTCCCACCGCATCGACCGCGCCCCGGAGGAGGCCGCCCGCGGCATCACCATCAACATCGCCCACGTCGAGTACGAGACCGACACCCGGCACTACGCCCACGTCGACATGCCGGGCCACGCCGACTACGTCAAGAACATGGTCACCGGCGCCGCCCAGCTCGACGGGGCGATCCTCGTCGTCTCCGCGCTCGACGGGATCATGCCGCAGACCGCCGAGCACGTGCTGCTCGCCCGGCAGGTGGGCGTCGACCACATCGTGGTCGCGCTGAACAAGGCCGACGCCGGGGACGAGGAACTCGCCGACCTGGTCGAGCTGGAGGTCCGCGACCTGCTCACCGCCCAGGGCTACCCCGGTGACGCGGTACCCGTCGTACGGGTCTCCGGGCTGCGGGCGCTGGAGGGCGACCCGCGCTGGACGGCGTCGATCGAGGCGCTGCTCGACGCGGTGGACACGTACGTGCCGTTGCCGGAGCGGTGTCCGGACGCGCCGTTCCTGCTGCCCGTCGAGAACGTGCTGACCATCACCGGGCGCGGGACCGTCGTGACCGGTGCGGTCGAACGCGGGACGCTCCGGCCGGGGGACCGCGTGGCGGTGCCGGGCGCGGACGTGGAGACCGTGGTCACCGGGATCGAGACCTTCGGCAAGCCGATGGAGGAGGCGCGGGCCGGGGACAACGTGGCGTTGCTGCTGCGGGGTGTGCCACGGGACGCGGTCCGGCGCGGGCACGTGGTGGCGGCGCCGGGGAGCGTGGTGCCGAGCCGCCGCTTCACGGCCCGGGTCCATGTGCTCTCCGGGCGGGAGGGGGGCCGTACGACACCGGTCTCCAGCGGGTACCGGCCGCAGTTCCACATCCGGACCGCGGATGTGGTGGGGGTCGTGGACCTGGGGGAGACGGGGGTCGTACGGCCCGGGGAGACGGTGGAGATGAGCGTGGAGCTGGGGCGGGAGGTGCCCCTGGAGCCCGGGCTCGGGTTCGCCGTCCGGGAGGGCGGCAGGACCGTGGGCGCGGGGACGGTCGTCGCCGTGGAATGAGGTGCCAGGAGGAAAGGTGGTCCGCTCGCCGGGGTGGGCCGGCGGGACGGGCCACGGGGTGAGCGCGTCACAATGAACGGGTGACAGAGCAGATACCCGTCTCCCGGAGCACCGACCACGGCACCGCCAAGCTGATGCCGGACGTCGACCGGGAGCGGGCCTGGCTGCTCACGGTCGACGGGGCGCCGCAGTCGTACGTCGATCTCGACGACCCGGAGCACCTGGAGTTCGAGTACGCGCGGCGGCTGGGGATCGTGCTGGACACCGTCTCCGCGGAGGCGGTGCCGCTGGACGTGGTGCACCTCGGCGGGGGCGCGCTGACGCTGCCCCGGTATGTGGCGGCCACCCGGCCCGGCTCACGGCAGGACGTCGTCGAGGCGGACCGGGGGCTGCTGGAGCTGGTCACCGAGCACGTGCCGCTGCCGGCGGGCTCGGGTGTCGCGCTGCACGCGGCCGACGCCCGGGCCTGGCTGGAGGACGCGCCGGACGATCACGCCGACGTGCTGATCGCCGACGTGTTCGGCGGGTCCCGAGTACCCGCGCACCTGACCACGCTCGCCTACGTCCGTACCGCCGAGCGGGTGCTGCGGCCGGACGGGGTCTATCTGGCCAACCTCGCCGACGCGGCGCCGTTCGGCTTTCTGCGCTCCCAACTGGCCACGCTGGCGGCGGTGTTCGAGGAGCTGGCGCTCATCGCCGAGCCGGCGGTGCTGCGTGGCCGGCGGTTCGGCAACGCGGTGGTCGCGGCCTCGCACCGTCCGCTGGACATCGCCGCGATGGCCCGCCGCAGCGCCGCGGACGCGTTTCCCGCCCGGGTCGAACACGGCGCGTCCGTGCGCGAGTTCACCGGCTCGGCCAGACCGGTCGAGGACGCCGACGCGGTGCCCTCCCCCGAGCCTCCCGGCGGGGCGTTCGGCATCGGCTGACGTGGGGTGGCGGTGGCCGCGTGTGTGTTTCCGGTGTGAGGTGGGGGCGTTGGGGTGGTTGCGGGGGTTCTTCGGTTCGTGTGGTGAGCGTGTCGGGGTGGTGCGGGGCTCAGCGGCTGGCGTGGTGGGGGTGAGGGCGTCGACGCGGTGTTCTCGGCCGGGCCTTGTGGTGGGGGGTTCGGTGTCGGCTGACGTCGGGGTGGTGGTGGCCGCGTGCGTGTTTCCGGTGTGAGGTGGGGGCGTCGGGGTGGTTGCGGGGGGTTCTTCGGTTCGTGTGGTGAGCGTGTCGGGGTGGTGCGGGGGCTCTTCGGTTGGCGTGGCCGGGGTGAGGGCGTCGACGCGGTGCCCTCAGCCGGTTCTTCCGGCGGCACTTCCGGTGTCGGCCCTGTCCGGGGCGGCCGTGACCGGGCGGGTGCGGCGGGTCAGGGTGCGGACGCCCGGGACCAGCAGGACCGGGGCGGTGACCAGGACGACCAGGGCGGCGCAGCCCCACAGCGCGGCGGTGCGGCCGACGGCGGTCTCGGCCGGGCCGGCCAGGGCCGTGGCGAGCGGCATGAGGGAGACCGAGCCGAACCAGTCGTAGGCCGAGACCCGGGAGAGCATGTCCTCGGGGATCTCCTGGTGCAGCGCGGTCATCCAGGAGACGCCGAACACCTCCACCGTCGTCCCCGCGACGAACATCACCCCGTACAGCGCGCCCGCCGGTACCGGCACGGCCAGTGCGGCAGCGGGCAGCGCCAGCGGGAAGACGCACAGGGTGCCGGCCAGCAGCAGGCGGCGGGGTTTCCAGCGGGTCATCAGCAGGGCGCCGGCCACCGTGCCCACGCCGAACGCGCCCAGGGCCAGGCCCCAGGGCCCCGCGCCGCCCAGGCTGTCCCGGGCGACGAGCGGGCCGTAGACCGCCTCGGCCGCGCCGACCACCGCGTTGGCGACGGAGAACTGGACGACGATGCTCCACAGCCAGGGCCGGCCGGTGAACTCCCGCCAGCCCTCCCGGAGATCGGCCAGCATGCCCTCGCCCGGCGCGCGCGGCGGGAGGTGGCCGACGTCGAGGAAGGAGCGCAGTGCCGCGGCGACGGCGAAGGCCGCCGCGTCGGCGGCGAGCACCCAGCCGGGGCCGACCGCCGCGACCAGGGCGCCGCCGAGCGCCGCCCCGCCGAGGGCCGCGCCCTGGGTGGCCATGCGGAAGAAGGCGAACGCCCGGCCCGCCTGTTCGCCCTCCACACAGGACAGCAGCATGCCCTCGGCGGCCGGGCCGAAGAACGCCTGCCCAGTGCCGCCGAGCGCGGTGAGCAGCATCATCTGCCACAGCCGGGGCTCACCGGTGAGCACGAGGGCCGCGAAGGCCGCCTGGGAGAGGCAGTTGAGGGCATTGGCGGCGACCATCACCCGGTGCCGGGGCATCCGGTCGGCGACGGCGCCGCCGATGAGCAGGAACACCACCAGCGGCAGGGTGCGGGCGGCGGCCACCAGGCCGACGTCCCCGCCGTCGCCGCCCGCCTCCAGCACGGCGAACGCGGCGGCGATGAGCGAGCCGTTCGCGCCCAGACCGGTCACGACGGCGGCCGCGGTCAGCAGGGAGTAGGTGCGTCCCGCCCAGGCGGGTCTGCGCAGGCGGGCGGGCGAGGAGCCGGAGGCGGGGGTCACCGGCCGACTGTCGCCGCCCGGCCGCCGCCCGGGCAAGTGGTTTTGCCGGTCACTGCGTGGTGGGGTCGCCGTGCAGCCGTACCGTGCCGAGGATCTTGTCGACGGTCGCGTCCGGCACCTCGTCCTTGACGCCCTTGATGCCGTGGAAGGTCCAGGAGACGAAGTCGCCCGCCGAGTTCTTGAAGGCGAACGTGGTGGCCTTGCCGTCGGTGTCGCACTTGTTCTTCTTCGGGACGCCGACGACGTACGACGTCGCGACGCTGCCCTTGACGCCCGACGCCGTCGTGAAGGGCTTCGCCTTGCCGATCCGCAGGTACTTCTTGGCGGCCTCCGACTGGTCGGTGTACCCGCCGAACGCGAAGGCGGCCGCGTCGCCGCGGGCGATGCTCGCGGTGTCCTTGCCGCCGTTCTCGCCCTTGGTTCCGCTGCCCGCGAGCGCGTGCGACGCCTTGTAGCCGCCGGCGTCGGAGGTGCAGTAGTCCGGCTTCAGGAACGAGGCGCCGGAGAAACCGATGTACGCGGAGCCGTCGCCCTTCTGCTCGTCCTCGAAGAAGGAGAAGACGCCGGGCCGCTCCACCTCCCAGTCCCCGGGCACCTCGAAGGCCGTGCCGTACTTGGGGTTGACGACGACCTTCCAGCCCGCGACGGTCGGCTTCTCCGTCTCGTTGGAGCGGGGGTTGTCGGTCGTGGACGACGTGGGCGAGGCGGAGGAGGTGGCGGTCGGCGAGGCGCTCACGGTCTCTGTGCCCTTGCCGTCGGCCTTCTCGTCGTCGGAGCCGCTTAGCACCAGGTACCCGGTCACGGCGGCGGTGACCACCACGGCCGTGGCCGCGATGATCGCGATCAGTTTCGTACGGCCGCCGCCGCCCCCCGGCGGCTCGGTCGCGGGCACGGGCACGGTGGGGGGCTGCCCCCACTGCTGCTGTCCGTAAGGGCCGGACGGTGCCTGCTGTCCGTACGGGCCGGCCTGCGGGTACTGCTGGTACCCGGGCTGCTGGTACGGGTTCGCCTGCTGCCGGTCCGGCTGCTGGTACGGGTTCGGCTGTGGGTGACCCGGCTGCTGGTACGGGTTCTGCTGCGGGTTGCCCTGCGGGTTCTGCGCGCCCCCTGGCGGCTGCTGATCTGGCCACATGGCCAGTAACCCTAGTGCGCCCCACTGGTCAGCCTTCGCTACTCGTGAGTAACATGACAGCCATGAGCGCAGACCAGATGTCGATCGGCGAGATGCTCGCCGCCACCGTGCCCATGGCCCGGACGCTGAACCTCGAGTTCCTGGAGACCACGCCCGACAGGGCCGTGGTGTCCCTGCCGGACCAGGGCGCGTACCACAACCACGTGGGCGGCCCGCACGCCGGTGCGATGTTCACCCTCGGGGAGTCGGCCAGCGGCGCCATCGTGCTGGCCGCCTTCGGGGACCAGCTCTCGCGCGCCGTGCCGCTCGCCGTGCGGGCCGAGATCGCCTACAAGAAGCTGGCGATGGGCGCGGTCACCGCGACCGCCACGCTGGGCCGCCCGGCCGCCGAGGTCGTCGCCGAACTGGACGCGGGGCAGCGCCCCGAGTTCCCGGTGGCGATCGAGATCCGGCGCGCGGACGGCGCCGTCACCGGCGAGATGAGCGTCCTGTGGACCCTCCGCCCGGCCGACCAGGGGAAGTGAGCCGCAGAACCGCGGTCAGTCGCCACGGCCGGAGCAGCGCGAGACCGCGCCGCTCCGGCCGACTCCGTTGAGGAACCGGCCCGTTGCTCGGGACGGGCCGGTTTGTACCTGTCGGTCCTGCGCGTGCGCGCCCTCGCCCTGCTCACCCCTGCGCCTGCTCTTCACCGCCACGGCCCGGCCGTCCCCGATCGCCTTCGCCGTCGTCCACGGTCTCGTCGACGTCGCGACCGTCCACCCGGTCATCGCCCTGTGCCGGCGGACCCGCGACGACGACGGCCCGATCGTCTTCGGCTGGACCGACTCCGCCCACCGACTGGGCTCCGGCGTCTCGGCGTTCGTCGGCGCACCGCACGGGACGCCTTCGGTGCCTACGACACGGTCTAAGTCCCCCTCGGCGCGGTCTGCCTGGCGGACGCCCCCTGGCCATGGTGGTCCGCGTGTCCCCCCCGCGAGCACCGGCCGGCCTGAGGCCGGCTCCGCCTCGGGCCGCCCGCCGCTGTCCCGACCCGCCCGGCGGTCCGGCCGTGAACGCCCGCACTCAGGTGGTGGAGCCGGGGCCCGGGCGGGCGCAGGCCGGGCGGACCACCGTACGCGGACACCGGACTCGTCCCCGGTGGCGTACCGCAGCCGTCGACGAGCAGCCCGCGCACGGTGCCGCCGGACGCCGGCTCCCGCAGGGCACCGGTGAGCCGGATCTCGCCACCGCGACCCGGCGCGCTGTGCACTCGCCGAAGGCTTTGGAGGAGGGTGCGAACCGGCTGAGGGACGTGCCGGGAAGGCGGAGTTTTTGTGTGCCATCGTGCTTTTCCCGTACGGGAGTTGACCGCCGTTCAGCCGCCCCGCCGACGATACCGGCGGTAACCATTGGTCAATTCCCCGGCCACGCCACCGGGGGCATTCGCGCTTCTTGTTTCCGGTGAGCCGTGTGTGTCAAGGTGAGCCTCCCCACGGGAGGGCAAAGGCCGACGTCGACGTCGAGACCGAACCCTTTAGGTATGCACCAATCAGGCACTGCTTTCCGACAGGACGCCCTTGCGCATGCCCGTCCTGCGGCTGGAAAGGAAATGGTTCCGTGCAGTCCCCTTACCCCCCACGCCCACCCTATCCGCCCCTGCCCGCCCCGATCGGCCAGTCCGACCGCGAGCTCGTCGCCCGGCTGAGCGGCCCGGAGGACGGCCACCACCACGCCGTCGCGCTGCTGCTCGCCCGGCACTGGCGGGCCACCCGCGACTACGCCGTGGTCTGCCTGGCCGCGGCCGGCCCCACCGCGCAACTGCTGGCCACCGCGGCCTTCCACCAGGTGCTCGGCCGTACGGCGGGCGGAGCGGCCGTCGGCGCCCTGCGTCCGCGCCTGCTGGTCGCCGTACGCGACCTCCTCCGCGCCTGGGCCGTGGACGACGCGGCCTGTATCGCCCTGCCGGAATTGCGCAAAACCACCGGCGGCCGCGGGCTGCGCGCCACGAAGCCCGGACCGCCGGAAAACAGGCAGCTCGCCGCCCATGCATTCCGGGCGCTACCGGGCGCCTCCCAATGCCTTCTCTGGCACACCGAGGTCGAGGCCGAGCCCATAAACATACCGGCTGGTCTGCTGGGCATCGACACGGTCACCGCGACGGACGCCCTGGAGCAGGCCCGCGAGCAATTCCGCGCCGGCTGCGTCCGCGCCCACCACGAACTCGCGCCCACCACGGAATGCCGTTTTCACAACCGGCTCCTCGACGTCCCCCTCCGCCGCGGCGGCACCCTGCTGCCGGACGTGCGCCGGCATCTGACGGTCTGCGCCCACTGCCGGCACGCCGCCGAACAACTCGGCCTCTTCGACGGCGGCCTGCCCCTGCTGCTCGCCGAGACCGTGCTCGGCTGGGGCGCCCGCCGTTACCTCGACTCGCGGCCCGGACGCGCCGTCCCCGAGGCGTGGCCGGCCCCGCCGCCGTCGGCAGCGCCGGCCGCGGACCCCGGCACCGGCGGCCGGCACCGCACCGCGGCGGAGCCCGGCCACCGCAAGGCCGTCGCCCTCGGCGTCGGACTCGTCTCCCTCGCCCTGCTCGCCACCGTCCTCGTGGCCAGAAGCTGGTCCGATGACAACGGTGTCCCCACCCCCGGCGCCACCTGGGGAGCCCCCTCCTCAGGCGCCACAGGGCCGGACGGGGGAGGCGCCCGACCCGCGGCCTCCCCGTCCACCGCCTCCGTCGGCGCACCCGTCGAGGTCGCCCACGGCACCCTGCGCGGCCTCGCCTCCGGGCTGTGCCTGGACGTGCGCGGCGACCGGGTGGCCGCGGGCGCGGACGTCCGGCTGGCACCCTGCTCGACGGCCCTCGCGCAGCAGTGGTCGTACCGGGACGACGGCCTGCTGCGCAGCGCCGCCGACCCCGCCCTCTGCCTCGCCGCCGACCCCCGCACCCGGACCGTCGCGCTGGCCGACTGCCTCGCACCCCCCGGAGAGGTGTCGTACGACGTCACCGTGCGCGGCGAGATCCTGCTCCGCCGGCACCACGGCCTGGCCCTCGCTCCCGGCTCCCGCCGGTCCGGCGCCCGGGTCGAGATGGCGGAACGCGACGGCTCGGCCGGTCAGCGCTGGGCGCTGGAGCCGGCGGCGGTCGGCGGACGGCCGCGGTCCGGCACGGTGCCGGACGGGCGGGCGGAGCCGGACACGCGCGGTGGACGCGCCGGCGCCCCTGCCGGGCGGTCTCCCGGCCACGAGGAGGACACGGGCGGCTCACGCGGCGAACCGGGCCGCACCGGCCAGGACGTCGGCCGGCGGAGCGCGACTCCGCGTGCCGCACAGATCCGCGCCGCCCGGACGGATCGGCCGGCCGGAGGCTCCCCCCGGGCAGCGGGGAAGGCGGGCGACCTCGTGGCGCCGGTCGTGGACAGGCTCGGCGGCCTCGGACGGCCCGGCGCCCTCGGCACGACGGGCGCGCTCGGGACGCTCGGCATTCCGCGTCCGCCCGGCGCGTTGATTGCGCCGGTCATCGGGAAGGCCGCCGGTCGCGGTTCCGTGGCGGGGGCTGTGCGGGGTCCGTTCGGCTGACGTGCGAGGGGGCCGTTCCGTGTGGGGCGGTCCTGTGTGTACGGCGGGGTGGGCTCCGTGTCGGCGGCTTCGGCGCGGCGGGCGTGCTGGGGGTGCTCGGCGCTCCGTGTTCGCCTGGCTGTGCGGGGTTCGTTCGGCTGACGTGCGAGGGGGCCGTTCCGTGTGGGGCGGTCCTGTGTGTACGGCGGGGGGGGGGCTCCGTGTCGGCGGCTTCGGCGCGGCGGGCGTGCTGGGGGTGCTCGGCGCTCCGTGTCCGCTTGGCGTGTTGATTGCGCCGGTCATCGGGAAGGCCGCCGGTCGCGGTTCCGTGGCGGGGGCCGTGCGGGGTCCGTTCGGCTGACGTGCGAGGGGGCCGTTCCGTGTGGGGCGGTCCTGTGTGTACGGCGGGGGGGGGCTCCGTGTCGGCGGCTTCGGCGCGGCGGGCGTGCTGGGGGTGCTCGGCGCTCCGTGTCCGCCTGGCGCGTTGATTGCGCCGGTCATTGGGAAGGTTGCCGGTCGCGGTCCTGTGGTGGGGGCTGTGCGGGGTTCGTTCGGCTGATGTGGGAGGGGGCCGTTCCGTGTGGGGCGGTCCTGTGTGTACGGCGGGGTGGGCTCCGCGCCGCCGTGTCCGGTTCCCGTCGGCCCGGTTCGAGCCACCGGGCCGGCGGCGAACGGAATGCACAGGACCCCGCCGAATGTCCCGCGCACGGCGCCGAGGCGGGCGGGCGGTGAAGCGGCGGGCGCTGTGCCGGGCCCGGACCGGTGTGCCGCGCAGGACCGGACGGCCCCGGCGCCACGCGCCGGACGCCCCGCACCGGAAGCAAATCGCTGGATTTACCGTCCCTTGCGGGGAATTCGGCGGGCTGGCCGAATCGGCGCCACCGCACAGGGAATGGCTGCGGCGTTATTGACCCGCGAGTAATGACCTCGCTAGTTTCCGTTGCCCTCGCACCAGAGCGTCTCGCCAGTGTCTCGCCGCGCGTACCCCCCACCGTGCTGTCCCCGCCGATCGTGCCGGAGCATCATGACCTCCCCTGTGCGTGCCCACGACCTGATCCTGTGCCTCACCCCGTTCGGAGAACCCGACGCCGGGCTGGCCACCGCCGCCACGGCGGCCGGCGCCCTCGGCATCCTCGACCTGGGCACCGGTGACCGAAGATCCCGCGAACAGCTGTCCCGGCTGAGAAGAGCCGCGCCGGGCCCCTTCGGTCTGCGCGTGACCCGGCGCTGCACCCTCACCCCCGCCGACGTCGGCGACGCCGTCGGCGCCGCGGACACCGTGGTCCTGACCCCGGACGCCCCCTGGTCGGCAGCCGGACTTCCCTCCACCGTCCGGGTACTGGCCGAGGTGACCGACCTCGGGCAGGCCCGTACGGCCGTCCGCGCCGGAGCGCGCGGGCTGATCGCCCGGGGCGGCGAGAGCGGCGGCCGGGTCGGTGAGCTGAGCACCTTCGTCCTGCTGCAACAGCTCCTGTCCGACACCGACGTGGCGGACCGTGCCCTGCCCGTCTGGGCCTGCGGGGGCATCGGCCCGCGCACGGCGGCGGCAGCCGTGGCGGGCGGGGCCGCCGGTGTCGTCCTCGACAGCCAACTGGCGCTGCTGGCCGAGTCGGAGCTGCCCGAGGCGGTCCGGGCGGTGCTGCGCACCCTGGACGGCTCGGAGACCGTCGTGCTGGGCGGACACCGGGTACTGCGGCGACGGGGCCCGGACACGCCCCAGTCTCCCCCCGACGATCCCGACGCGGTCGCGGCCCTGCTGAGCGCCCACGACCCCCGAGGCCGACTGCTCCCGGTGGGTCAGGACGGCTACCTCGCCGCCCGCTTCGCCGATCGGTGGCACGACGTGCGCGGCGTCGTCCGCGCGCTGTCGACGGCGGTGCGGGAGGTGACGGAGGCGCCGGAGGTGACGGAGGTGACGCCGACGTCCCTGTCTTCGACGGTGCCGGAGGTGACGGTGGCGCCGGCGGCGACGTACGTGCGGCCCGGGACCGCCACGGTGCCTCCGGCGGCCGCCGCCCTGCGGGCCGGGTCTGCCATGAGCCGGGCGCTGGGGACGCGGCTGCCGGTGGCGCAGGGGCCCATGACGCGCGTCAGTGACCAGGCCGGGTTCGCCGTGGCCGTGGCCGAGGACGGGGCGTTGCCCTTCCTCGCGCTGGCCCTGGCCGACGGTGAGCGGACCCGGGAGATGCTCACCGGGGCGCGGGCCGTGCTGGACGGCCGGCCGTGGGGCGTGGGCGTGCTCGGCTTCGCGCCAGAGGACATCCGGGGCGCCCAGCTGGACGCCGTACGCGAGCTGCGGCCCACCCACGCGATCATCGCGGGCGGCCGGCCCGCCCAGGCCGAGACGCTGGAGCGGGCCGGGATCCACGCCTTCCTGCACGTGCCCTCGCCGGGGCTGCTGCGGCAGTTCCTGGACGCGGGCGTGCGCAGGTTCGTGTTCGAGGGCGCCGAGTGCGGCGGACATGTCGGACCCCGGGCTTCCTTCCCGCTCTGGGAGGCACAAGTCGCCGTCCTGGAGGACTTCCTGGCGGACCGAGGGGACGAGACGGCACGGCGGCTGGAGCTGTTCTTCGCGGGTGGCGTCCACGACGAGCGGTCGGCGGCCATGGTCGCCGCCCTGGCCGCCCCGCTCACCGCACGGGGCGCCGCCGTCGGCCTCCTCATGGGCACCGCCTACCTCTTCACCGAGGAGGCCGTCACCCACGGCGCCGTTCGGCCGCTCTTCCAGCGGCAGGTCCTCACCGCCACGGCGACCGCCCTGCTGCAGACCGCCCCCGGACACGCCACCCGCTGCGTCCCGAGTCCCTTCACCCGCGACTACCGCGAGCGGGAAGCCGCGTTACGCGCCCGGGGCGTGCCGGAACGGGAGGTCTGGGAGCGGCTGGAACGCCTCAACGTCGGCCGGTTGCGCATCGCCAGCAAGGGCCTGACCCGCACCGACGACGGCGCCCTGCGGACCGTCGACGAGGAACTCCAGCTCGACGAGGGGCTGTTCATGGCCGGCCAGGTCGCCGTCCTGCGCTCGGCCCCGACCACCATGGCCGCCCTGCACCACGCGGTGACCGACGGCGCCGCCGACTTCCTCGCCGCACGAGCCGCCGCGATGGCAGGGACGGCGGGGACGGCAGGAGCAGCGGGAGCGGCAGGGGCGGTACGGGCGGCAACGCCCGGGCAGGACCGCGTGACTGAACCGCCGCCACCGCCACCGCTCGACATCGCGATCGTCGGTATGGCGTGCATGTTCCCGCAGGCCCCCGACCTCGCCACATTCTGGTCGAACATCGTCGCCGGCCGCGACGCCGTCACCGAGGTCCCGCCCGACCGCTGGGACCCCGCCGTCCACCACACCACCGGCGGCACCGCCTCGAAGTGGGGCGGCTTCCTGCCGCCCATCCCCTTCGACCCGCTGCGCTACGGCATCCCGCCCGCCTCCCTCGGCAGCGTCGAACCCGTCCAGCTGTTGTCCCTGGAGGCGGCCCGCAGAGCGCTGGACGACGCCGGATACGGCGAGCGGGGACGGGAGTTCGACCGCTCCCGCACCTCCGTCGTCTTCGGCGCCGAGGCCGGCAGCGACCTGTCCAACGCCGTCACCCTGCGCGCCGTCCTCCCGTCGTACTACGGCAAGGTCCCCGACGGCCTGGAGGAGCAGCTGCCCCGGCTCACCGAGGACTCCTTCCCCGGCATGCTGGCCAACGTCATCTCCGGCCGGATCGCCAACCGCCTCGACCTCGGCGGCGCCAACTACACCGTCGACGCGGCGTGCGCCTCCTCCCTCGCCGCGCTGGACGTCGCCTGCAAGGAACTCGTCTGCGGCACCAGCGACCTCGTGCTGTGCGGCGGCGCCGACCTGCACAACGGCATCAACGACTACGTCCTGTTCTCCTCCGTCCACGCGCTCTCCCCGACCGGCCGGTCCCGCGCCTTCGACGCCTCCGCCGACGGCATCGCCCTCGGCGAGGGCGTGGCCTGCGTGGTCCTGAAACGGCTCGCGGACGCCGAACGCGACGGCGACCGGATCTACGGCGTGGTCAAGGGCCTCGGCTCCGCCAGCGACGGCCGCGCCCGCGGCCTGACCGCGCCCCGCCCCGAGGGCCAGCGGGCCGCGCTCCAGCGGGCGTACCGCAACGCGGGTGTCCCGCCCGCCGCGGTCGGTCTGGTGGAGGCGCACGGCACCGGGACCGTCGTCGGCGACCGCACCGAACTCACGGTGCTGGGCGAGGTGTTCACCGAGGCCGGGGCCGCGACGGGCGGCTGCGCCCTCGGCTCGGTCAAGTCACAGATCGGGCACACCAAGTGCGCCGCCGGACTCGCCGGCCTCATCAAGACCACGCTCGCGCTGTACACCGGCGTCAAGCCGCCCACCCTCCACGTCGACCGCCCCAATCCGGCCTGGGACGAGGCCGACAGCCCGTTCGTGTTCCACACCCGCGCCCAGCCCTGGGCGGCGCCGGCCGGCGAACGCTTCGCCGGGGTCAGCGCGTTCGGCTTCGGCGGCACCAACTTCCACGCCGTGCTGGCCGCGTACGGCGACGCGCCACCGCCCCGGCAGACTCTGGACGCCTGGCCCGCCGAGCTGTTCCTCTTCCGGGGCCGGGACATGGCGGCGGCCCGCCGGGAGGCCGAGGAGATCCTCCGGGCCGCCGAGTCGGAGGCCGGCACCTGGCGGCTCCGCGACCTCGCCCTGGCCGCGGCCCGCCGCGCCGACATCTCCCACGAGCCGGTACAGGCCGCCCTGGTGGCCCGGGACATCGGGGAACTGACGGAGAAGGTACGGCGGTTCCTGGCGGGGCGCGCCGATCAGGAGACCGGGGTGCACCTCGCGGCCGCGGGTGGCGGGGAGCCGCGCGCGGAGGCGAGGGACGGGGCCGGCCGTACCGTCGTGGCAGGCGGACACGGCCCGGACGGTGGGGCTGGTGGGGCCGGTGGGGCGGGTGGGGCGGATGGGCCGAGCCGTGCCGTCTCGGCAGGCGGGACCGGTTCTGCCGACGGGGCCGACGGAGCTGACGGGACCGGCGGGGTCGGCAGGGCCGGCGAGGTCCGCGAGGTCCGCGAGGTCGGCAGTGCCGGCGAGGTCGGCGATCCGAGGCGCCCGGAGGAGGCCGGCGCGCCCGGCCCTGCCGACGTCGCCGGCGCGCCCGGCCCTGCCGACGTCGCCGGCGTCTCCGGCCGTGTCGACGTCGCCGGCGTGTCCGGTCGTACCGATGCGGCCGACAGCAGGGGCGGCACCCAGCCGATCGCGGCGGGCCGGCTCGCCGACCCCGGCCCGGGGCGCACGGACGGCCCCCCTCCCTCCGGCCCCGGCCGGGGCCGCGCGCACGGCTCCCCGGACCCGGCCGCCGGCCTGGTCGCCTTCCTCTTCCCCGGTCAGGGCAGTCAGCGCCCCGGTATGCTCGGCGACCTCCTGGTCACCCTGCCCGAGCTGCGGCACTACCTGCACCTCGGGCGCGACCACGCCGACCGGCTCTTCCCGCCGGCCGCCTTCGACGACGCCGCCCGCGAGCGCCGCCGCGCCGCGCTCACCGACACCCGGGCCGCCCAGCCCGCCCTCGGCATCACGGGCCTCGCCGCCCATGCCTTCCTCACCTCGGCTGGCGTCCACCCCGACCTCGCCGCCGGGCACAGCTACGGCGAACTGGCCGCCCTCGCCGCGGCCGGCGCCCTCGACCCGGAGACCCTGCTGGAGCTGAGCGCGGAACGGGCCGCGGCGATCCTGGCGGCGGCCGGGGACGAGCCCGGCACCATGGCCGCCGTGGGCGCCCCCGCCGACACCGTCGCGGACGCCCTGCGCGCCGCCGGGGCACCCGGGTCGGTCGTCGTCGCCAACGTCAACTCGCCCGAGCAGACGGTGATCTCCGGACCCACGGCGGATGTCGGCACCGCCGTACGGGCGCTGCGCACCGCAGGCCTCGGCGCCCGCCCCATCCCGGTGGCCTGCGCCTTCCACAGCCCGGTGGTGGCCGCCGCGGGGGAGGCGTTCGCCAAGGTCCTCGCCGACAAGCCGGTCCGGGCCCCCGAGTTCCCCGTCTGGTCCAACCGCACCGCCGCGCCGTACCCGCCCGACCCCGACGCCGTGCGTGCCGGACTCGCCGCGCAGATCGGGGCGCCGGTCGCGTTCGCCGCGCAGATCGAGGCGATGTACGAGGCAGGGGCGCGGATCTTCGTCGAGGCGGGCCCGGGTACCGTCCTCACCCGGCTCGTCGGCCGGATCCTCGGCGACCGCCCGCACCGTACGGTCGCCTGCGAACCGCGGGCCGACAGCGGCCTGGCCGGCTGGCTCGACGCCCTCGCCCGGCTCGCCGTCGCCGGGCAACCGGTGCGCACCGCCTGGCTCTTCCGGGGCCGCGACGCCGTCGACGCGCTGCGCACCCCGGCGCCGAAGCGGCCCGGCTGGACGGTCGACGGACACCTCGTCCGCACCGCCGACGGAGCCCTCCTGCCCGGCGCGCTCGCGCCGGCCCGACGCGTCGTGGAGACCACAGTGACGACCGACCAGCCGAACGGCGTCCCCACCGACCGGGACGCGCTGATCTCCGAGTTCCTGCGCACCAGCCGGGACATGATCGCCGCGCAGAGGGACGTCCTGCTGACCTACTTCGGCGCCACACCCATGGCACCGGCACCGGCGCCGATATCGATACCGGTACCCGCCCCGGTCGCGGCCGTCGCGCCGGTGCCGGAACCGGTCGTACAGGCCGACACCGCCGCGGCCCTGGCGGACGTCGTGGACGTGGTGGACACGGCGGCATCGGCGGACGACGTCGAACGGGTCGTACGCGAGATCATCAGCGAACGGACCGGCTACCCCGTCGACATGATCGAACCCGACCTGGACCTGGAAGCCGACCTCAGCATCGACTCGATCAAGCGGGCCGAGATCGCGGGCGAACTCGCCCAGCGCCTGGGCATCGCGGGCGGTGCGCAGCACCTGGCCGACGAGGAGCTGGAGGAACTGGCCAAGGCCCGCACCGCGGCGGCGGTCACGGCCTGGCTGACGACACGGACGGGGACGGGCGCCGGGGAAGGACAGCCGTCCTCCGATCCGGCCGGCGGCGCGTCCCCTGCCCCCGCCGGCATCCCGCCGGGCGTGGCCCCCCGGGCGGACGCGGGCGGTGACGTCCCCGGCTCCGCGGCCCCCGTCCGGCAGGGCGCGGGCCCCCGGGCCGACACACCCGCCGGCGCGTCCACCTCCGCCACCGGCACCCTTCAGGGCACCGCGCCCCGACAGGACCCACCCGGCCCCGCCCCCGGCCTCCCCCGCGGCACCGCCCCCCAGCGCTGCGAGCTGCGGCCGGTCCCGCTGCCGGATCCGGGTCCGGGCCGTGCCGTCGATTTGTCCGGCAAGCGGTTCGTCCTCCTCGGCGGAGCCGACGCCGTGGCGGGCGAGACAGCCGGGCGGCTCGGCGCGTGCGGGGCCGGCGTGGTGCCGTTCGACCGTGGTCATCTGCTCGGCGCGGCCGACGGACCGGTCGACGGCGTCCTGTACTTGGGGGCGCTCGCCGGGCCCGGTCACCCGGTGCTGCCGGACGCCTTCCCGGTGCTCCGGGCGGCGCTGGCCCGCGGCCCCCGCGTGCTGCTGGCGGTGCGTGCCGCCGACGGCGCCGGAGCGCTGCGGTCGGCGGGCCTGGACGGGTTGATCCGCAGCGTCGGCCGCGAGTATCCCGGCCTCCTGGCCCGGGTGCTGGCGGTCGGCGACACGGGGCCGGCGGCCGTCGCCGACGCCGTCCTCGCCGAACTGCGCGCCCCCGAACCGGCCCCCGTGGTCCTGCGCACGGCCACCGGAGACCGCCGGGGCCTGGACCTCGTGCCCGTGCCCCTCGGCCCGCTCGGCAGCACCGGTGCCGGACCCGCCGGGGACGGTGCCGCCGAGGCCGCCGCCCTCGGACTCGACCGGGACTCCGTGGTCCTGCTGGCCGGCGGCGCCCGGGGCATCACCGCACGGTTCGCCGCCACCCTGGCCGCCGCCTGCCGCTGCCGGATCGAGCTGCTGGGCCGTACCCCCGCGCCCACCGCACCCGAGGCCGCGCACACCGCCGCCGCCCGCACCGCCGTCGAGCTGCGCGCCGCGCTCGCCGCGGGCCCGGGCGCACCGAGGCCCGCCGAGATCAACCGGGCCGCCGGACTCGTCCTCGCGCAACGGGAGATCACCACCACGCTCGCCGAGCTCGCCGAGCTCGCCGCGCTCGGCAGCACGGCCCGCTACCGTTCGGTGGACTTCCGGGAACGCGACGCCGTCCTCCAGGCCGTCAAGGAGATCCACGCCGAACACGGCCGGCTCGACGGTGTGGTCTTCGCCGCCGGGGTCGTCGAGGACCGGCTGATCGCCGAGAAGACCCCCGAGTCCTTCCAGCGCGTCTACGGCACCAAGACGGCCGGGGCCGGCGCCCTGTTCACCGCGCTGGACGACCTGCCCTCCGCACCGGTGTTCACCGTGCTGTTCGGCAGCATCGCCGCCGTCCTCGGCAATCGGGGCCAGGCCGACTACGCCGCCGCCAACGACGCCCTGGAGGCGCTCGGCACCGACTGGGCCGCCCGGAGCGGCCGGCGCGCGCTGACCGTCCACTGGGGCCCCTGGGCGCCCTCCGGCCACCACCCCGGCATGGTCGACGCGGAACTCGGACGCGCGTACGCCCGGCGCGGGGTCGCGCTGATCGACCCGGAGGAGGGCACCGCCGCGCTGCTGCGCGAACTCGCCTGGGGCGACCCGGCGACCCGGGCCGTCGTCTACACCGCGTCGGGCTGGTGACATGACCGGACCGCGGAAGGGGCCCGGTGCGGAACCCCAGACGCCCGTCGCCATCACCGGGATGGCGGTGCTGCTGCCCGGCGCCCGCGACCTGGACGCCTACTGGAGCAATCTGCGCAGCGGCACCGACGCCATCACCGAGGTCCCCCCGGACCGCTGGGACGCCGACTACTACCGTCCAGGCTCGGCCTCCGGACCCGCCGTCGCGGGCCAGGTGTACTGCCGGCGCGGCGGATTCGTGGACGGCCCGCCCGAGGTGGAGGTCACCCGGTACGGCATCATGCCCGCCTCGGTGCCCGGCACCGAACCCGACCAGCTGATCGCCCTCGACGTCGCCGCGGCCGCGCTCGCCGACGCGGGCGGCACCGACCGGCTGCCCGACCGGCACCGGGTCGGCGTCGTCCTCGGCCGCGGCGGCTACCTCACCCCCGGCCTCGCCCGGCTGGACCAGCGGGTGCGCACCGCCCACCAGCTCACCCGCACCCTCGGCGAGCTGCTCCCCGACCTGGAACCCGGCCGACTCGACCGCATCCGGGCCGCGTTCACCGAACGCCTCGGCACCGACAGCCCCGACGCCGCGATCGGCCTCGTCCCCAACCTCGCCGCCTCCCGCATCGCCAACCGCCTCGACCTGCGCGGCCCCGCCTACACCGTCGACGCCGCCTGCGCCTCCTCCCTGGTCGCCGTCGACCAGGCGGTCACCGCACTCACCACCGGACGCTGCGACCTGATGCTGGCCGGGGGAGTGCACCACTGCCACGACATCACCCTGTGGAGCGTCTTCTCCCAGCTCCGCGCGCTCTCCCCGACGGAACGCAGCCGCCCCTTCCACCGCGACGCCGACGGCATCCTCATCGGCGAGGGCACCGGCGTCGTCGTACTCAAACGGCTCGCGGACGCCGAACGCGACGGCGACCGCGTCTACGCCGTGGTCCGCGGCACGGGCGTGGCCGGTGACGGCCGTACGGCCGGGCTCGTCACGCCCGATCCGGGCGGGCAGACCCGGGCCGTGCGCCAGGCCTGGCGGGCCGCCGGACTCGACCCCGCCGCACCGGACTCGATCGGCCTGCTGGAGGCGCACGGCACCGCCACGCCCGCCGGGGACACGGCCGAACTCACCACGCTGGCCGAGGTGTTCGGCCCGGGCGCGGACCACGGTCCGGACGCGGACCGGCCGGTGCTCGGCTCGGTGAAGTCGATGATCGGCCACACCATGCCGGCGGCCGGAGTGGCCGGCCTGGTCAAGGCCGCGCTCGCCCTCCACCACCGCACCCTCCTGCCCACCCTCCACTGCGACGACCCCCACCCCGGCCTGGCCGCCACCCGGTTCCGCACCCTGGACCGGTCCCGGCCCTGGGAGGCGGGCGGACACCGGGCGCCCCGGCGGGCCGCGGTGAACGCCTTCGGGTTCGGCGGCATCAACGCGCACGTGGTCCTGGAGGAGGCCCCGGGTCGGCGACCCGGGGCCGCCGTGCCCCTTCCCGCCGCGGACGCCCGGAGCGCCGCCCGGGTCACCGAACCCGAGCGCGTCCTCCTGCTCTCGGCCGGCGACGGGGACGCTCTCGCCGCTCTCCTCCGCGCCGACGACACGGCCGTGCTCGCCGCCGGCCTCGACCCGGCCCGCCCGCACACCGACGCCGGCCCGGTCCGGCTCGGAGTCGTGGACCCGACCGCCAGACGGCTCGCTCTGGCCCGTCGCGCGGTCGCCAGGGGAGACGCCTGGCACGGGCGCGGCGACGTGTGGTTCCGGCCGGGTCCGCTGCTCGGCCGGGCCGGCGGCAAGGTGGCGTTCGTCTTCCCCGGCCTGGAGGCGGACTTCACCTCCCGCACCGACGACATCGCCGCCCACTTCGGTCTTCCCCCGGCCGCCGGCGCCGGCCAGGACGTCCGGGTCGGCGACATCGGCCGGCACGGCCTGGGCGTCGTCGGTGTGGGCCGCCTGCTCGACCAGGCCCTGCGCCGGATGGGTGTCGTACCGGACGCGGTCGCCGGGCACAGCGTCGGCGAGTGGACCGCCATGGCCGCGGCCGGGCTGTACTCGGCGGCCGAAGTGGACGCGTTCATGGCCCGGTTCGACCCGGACACGGTCACCGTCCCCGGTCTCGTCTTCGCCGCCGTCGGCACCTCCGCCGCGCAGGTGCGTGCCGCGCTCGCCACCGCCCCGGCGGACTCGCGGATCGTGCTCTCCCACGACAACGCGCCCCGCCAGTCCATGGTGTGCGGTCCCGGACCGGCGGTGGCGGAGTTCGTCCGGGTGCTGCGCGCGGAGGGCGTGATCTGCCAGGTGCTGCCGTTCCGCTCCGGCTTCCACACACCGATGCTCGAACCGTTCCTGGCCCCCATCAAGGAGGCCGCCGACCGCTTCCGGATCCACCCGCCCGCCGTGCCGGTGTGGTCCGGGACGACCGCGGCGCCCTTCCCCCGGGACGAGCCGGCCGTCCGCGAGCTGTTCGTACGGCACCTGCTGGAGCCCGTCCGGTTCCGCGAGCTGACCGAGGCCCTGTACGCCGCCGGCCACCGCGTCTTCGTGCAGACCGGGCCCGGCCGGCTGCCCTCCCTCATCGATGACACCCTCGGCGACCGCGACCACCTCGCCGTCGCCGCCCACTCGCCCCACCACGGCGGCCTCGCCCAACTGCGGCGCGTGGCCACCGCCCTGTGGGCAGCGGGTGCCGCCGTGGCACCGAGCGTGCCGTCCCGGGCCCCGGCGGCCCGCCCCGCCGGCGCCCGCCCGCCCGTCCGTCTCGCCCTCGGCAGCGCGCTGGTCTCCCTGGACGGTCCCACCCGCGAGGCCCTGCGCACGGACCTGCGGCCGGCGCCCGGCGGGGAGGCGCCCGTCCCCGGTCACGCCCCGGCCGGCGCCCCCGCGCTGGACGACCTCGCCCGGCACCACCCGGCCGCCGCCGAACTCACCGCCCTCCTCAGGGACACCGCGACCGCCGCGGCCGAGCTGATGGCGGCGGCCCGCCGGCCCGGCGGCGGAGCGCCCCTCCCGCCCACCACGCCCCCCGCCCCCGCCAGGGCCCCCGCAGGGCCCCCCGCTCCCGCCCGGGCCCCGGCGGCAGCCACCGCCCCCACCCCCAGCGAGCCCCCCACCCCCGGCGAGCCCCCCACTGCCCCGAGACCCCCCACCACCACGCCCACCCACACAGCCATCCCCACCTCCATCGCCGCCCCCGTCACCACGACCCTCCACATCTCGCCCCGCACCATGCCCCACCTCCTGGACCACTGCTTCTTCCCCCAACGCCCCGGCTGGCCCGACCTGGAGGACCGCTGGCCGGTGGTCCCCGCCACCACGATCGTCCGGCACATGACGGACGCGGCGGAGCGGGCGGCCCCCGGTCTGCGCGCCGTCGCCGTGCTCGGGGCCCGGTTCGACCGGTGGCTCACCGCCGTACCCCCCGTCGACGTCCCCGTCACCGTCACCCCGGACCCCGGCCGTCCGGACCGGGTCACGGTCACCTTCGGGCCCACCGCCCGCGCCGTGGTCGAACTCGCCCCGCACCACCCCGCGCCGCCCGCGCCCCGTACCCTCCCGGACGCGCCCGAGCGCCTCCCCGAGCACACCGCCGCCCAGCTCTACCGCGACCGATGGATGTTCCACGGCCCGCGGTTCCAGGGGCTGACCGAGCTGACCGCGCTCGGCGAGCGGCACATCCGCGGGGTGATCACCGTGCCCCCGGCCCCCGGCGCCCTGCTCGACAACGTGGGCCAGCTGCTCGGCTACTGGATCATGGCGACCCGGACCGAGCGGACGGTCGTCTTCCCGGTGCGTCTGGGGGAGGCGCGGTTCCACGGACCGGACCCCGAACCCGGCACCGAGGTCCACTGCCTGCTGAGGATCACCTCCGTCACCGACACCGTGCTGGAGGCGGACGCGGAGCTGACCGTCGGCGGCCGGGTGTGGGCCCGGCTGGCCGGCTGGCAGGACCGCCGTTTCGACAACGACCCCACCACCCGGCCCGTCGAACGCTTCCCCGAGCGCCACACCCTGTCCACGGCCCTGCCCGGCGGCTGGACCCTGGTGCACGAGCGGTGGCCGGACCTCGCCTCCCGCGAGCTGATCATGCGCAACTCGCTGGGGAGCGCGGAACGCGAGGCGTACGCGGCCCGCCCGCCACGGGGGCGCCGGCAGTGGCTGCTCGGCAGAATCGCGGTCAAGGACGCCGTACGGCACTGGCTCTGGCAGCACGGCGAAGGACCGGTCTTCCCGGCGGAGATCCGGGTCGGCAACGACGGACTCGGCCGCCCGTACGCCACCGGGGTCCACGGCCGCGAGCTGCCCCCGCTGGACGTCTCGCTCGCCCACCGGGCCGAGGCGGGCGTGGCCATCGTCCGGCCGCACCGGCCACAGCCCGGCCCGGGCATCGACATCGAGGAGGTGGCCGACCGCGACCCGACGACGCTGAGCACCGCGCTCGGCCCGGCCGAACTGCGGCTCCTGCGCGCCCGGTGCGCGGACGGCGGCGCCCCGGAAGCCGTGTGGTTCACGCGGTTCTGGGCCGCCAAGGAGGCCGTCGCCAAGGCCGAGGGCGCCGGATTCGACGGCCGCCCCCGGGACTTCGCCGTCCTGGAGGCCGCCCCCGACGGCGGACGGCTCCTCGTCTCCGGCCGCCTGGAACGCGCCTACACCGTGCACTGCGCACCCGTGGCCAACCCGCCGGGCCTGCCTCGGCGCGCCTACGTGGTGGCCTGGACGACCGGCCCCGGAACCGACGCCGACCCCCCCGACCCCGCAGCCGAGGAGTACCCCCGATGAACCCCACCCCGCCGGCCCCGGCACAGCCCACCGCCGACAGCGTGCTCGCCGAGGTCGACGGCATGCTGCGCACGGTCCTCGCGGAGTACGGCGACGACGACGTGGTGATCGGCATGTCCACCACCTTCAACCGCGACCTGGAGCTGGAGAGCATCGACCTGGTCACCCTGGCCGGGCTGCTGGAGGAGCGGTACGGACAGCGCGTCAACCTCGCCGAGTTCCTGGCCGGGATGGACTTCGACGAGATCGTCGGCCTGACCGTCGGCCGGCTCGTGGAGCACGTGGTGTGGTGCCTGAAGACCACCCAGGCGGGCTGAGCCATGACCATGGTCGACGCCGGCGGCGTCCGGCTGCACGTCCAGCGCACCGGCCCCACGGACGGCCGCACCGCGCACGCCACGGTCGTCCTCGTGCACGGACTGCTCACCGACAGCCTGGCCAGCTACTACTTCACCGTCGCCCCCGCGTTCGCGGCGGCCGGACTCGACGTCGTCATGTACGACCTGCGCGGCCACGGCCGCAGCGAGCGCCCGCCGCGCGGCTACACCCTCGACCACAACATCGCGGACCTGGAGGCGCTCCTCGGCCGGCTGGCCGTCACCGGACCCGTGCACCTCGTCGGCAACTCCTACGGCGGCACCATCGCCTTCGGCTACGCGGCCCGCCACCCCGGCCGCGTGGCCACCCTGACCCTGATCGAGTCCGAGCCGGCGACGGCCGCCTGGGCCGCGAAACTCGGCCGCATCCTGCGCCGGGTGACCACCGAACTCGCGCACAACGAGCGGGACGCGCTCGCCTGGATCACCACCCACCGCGGACACAACACCGCCCGTCTCGCCCGGGGCGCGGCCCGGCTGGCCCGCGACACCACCCTGGGCCGGGACATCCCCGCCAGCCGGGTCCTCACCGAGGCCCAGATCAGGGCCGTACGCTGCCCGGTCCTCGGCGTGTACGGCGGCGACTCCGACCTGGCGGATCTGGTGCCGGAGCAGCGGCGGCTGCTGACGGACTTCCGGGCCGTCGTCCTGCCCGGGCACGAGCACTCGGTGCTGGTCGAGGCGCCCGGCACCGTCGGCGGGCACATCCTGGACCTGGTCGGCGCGCGGGCGGTCGTCCGGTGAGCGGCTTCCTCTTCGTCGTGCCACCGCTGACCGGGCACATCAACCCCGCCGTCGGTGTCGCCGCACGGCTCGCCGCGCACGGACACCGGGTCGCCTGGGTGTGTGCCGCCCCGGCGCTGGTGCGGCGGCTCGCGGGCGCGGACGCCGTCGTGTTCGACTGCGCGGGACCGGTGCCGGGCGCCCCGGGCGCCGTACGACCGCCCGGGCTGCGGGGCGCGGAGGCGCTGCGGTTCCTGTGGGAGGGGTACCTGCTGCCGCTCGCCGACGCGATGGCACCCGGGGTCGCCGCGGCCGTCACCGCGTTCCGCCCCGACGCGGTCGTCGCCGACCAGCAGGCCTTCGCCGGCGCCCTGGTGGCCGAGCGCCTCGGTCTGCCCTGGGCCACCTCGGCGACCACGTCCGCCGAGTTCAGCGGCGCCTACGACGGCCTGCCCAGGGTCGCCGCCTGGCTCCGCGAGCGCCTGGCCGGGCTGCGCGCACGGGTCGGCGACCCCTCCGGCACCGCCGACCCGCGCTCCTCACCCCACCTGATGCTGGTGTTCAGCACCCCCGAACTCATCGGCCCCCACGCGCCCTTGGCCCCGCACGTGCACTACGTCGGCCCGTCGCTCGCCGGCCGCCCGGCCGGACCGGACTTCCCCTGGGAACGGCTGGACCACGGGCGGACCAAGGTCCTGGTGACCCTCGGCACGGCCAACGCGGACGCCGGCGGCCGGTTCCTCACCGAGGCCCTGGCCGCGCTGCGGGACCGCGCCGACCGGATCCAGGCGGTGATCGCCGACCCGGCCGGAACCCTGTCCGCGGCGCCCGACGACAAGGACGTCCTGCTCCTGCCGTCCGTGCCCCAGCTCCCCCTGCTGGAGCGGATGGACGCCGTCGTCTGCCACGCCGGGCACAACACCGTGTGCGAGGCCCTGTGGTACGGCGTCCCGCTCGTCGTCGCGCCCATCCGGGACGACCAGCCGGTGGTGGCGGGGCAGGTCGTCGACTCCGGCGCGGGCGTCCGGGTCCGCTTCGGCCGGGTCACCGCTGCCCGCCTGGGCGACGCCCTCGACACCGTCCTGCACGACTCCGCCCACCGGGCCGCCGCCGCCCGGATCAGCGCCGCGTTCCGCGCGGCGGGCGGCGCCCCGGCCGCGGCGGCCCACCTCGAACGACTGGCAGGGGAGAGCCGATGAGAGACGCCCGTCAGCACGGTCCCGGTGACAGGGCGGCCCGTGTCGCCGCCCTGCGCCCCGCCTACCGGGCCGACCTGGACGCCGGCACCGACCGCTTCCTCGCCCCCCGGCGCACCACCTGCCCCTGGTGCGCGTCCTCCCGCCTGACCCCCCGCCTGCACACCACCGACCTGCTCCAGCACAAGCCCGGCCGCTTCACCCTGGACCGCTGTGCCGACTGCGGCCACGTCTTCCAGAACCCCCGGCTGACCGCCGGGGGGCTGGAGTTCTACTACCGGGACTTCTACGACGGCCTCGGCGAGCAGCGGATGAGCGGCACCTTCGGCGGGCGCGGCGCGATGTACCGGGGCCGGGCCGAGGCCATGCTGCCGTACGATCCCGCCCCGAAGACCTGGCTGGACGTCGGCACCGGCCACGGCCACTTCTGCGCGGCGGCCCGCGCCGTGCTGCCCGGAACGTCGTTCGACGGGCTCGACTTCACCGACGGCGTCGACATCGCAGCCCGCGAGGGCCGCGTGGACCACGCCCACCGCGGCGCCCTGCCCGACCTGGCCCCCGGGCTCACCGCCCGCTACGACGTGCTGAGCATGTTCCACTACCTGGAGCACAGCACCGACCCCGACCGCGAACTCCGCGCCGCCCACCGGGTCGTACGCCCCGGAGGCCACCTCCTCGTCGAGGTGCCGGACCCGGAGAGCCGCTACGCCCGGCTCCTCGGCCGCTGGTGGCTGCCCTGGCTCCAGCCGCAGCACCTGCACCTCATGCCGGTCGCCAACCTGCGCCGCCGGCTCACCGACCTCGGGTTCACGGTGGTCGCGGAACAGCACGCCGAGCCCCACGACCCGGTCGACCTGCTGGCCGCCGTCTGGCTGGCGCTCGACCACACCGCCCCGCGCGAGGACGCGCCCTGGCTCCCCGAACCTCCCGGCCCCCTGCGCCGCGCCACCCGCACCGCGCTGCTCCTGGCCGGCGTCCCCGCGCTCCTGACCGCCACGCTCCTGGACCGCCTGGCGCTCCGCCCCCTGGCCCACCGCCTGGGCCTGGCCAACGCCTACCGCCTGGTGGCCCGCCGGACCTGACCCCCCAGGGCCCCCGAACGCGTCACAGCACCCTCCTCCGGATCAGCGCCGACAGCACCACCGCCCCCGGTACCAGCGGCAGCCAGTCCAGCAGCACCCGGTACCCGATGACGGTCGCGGTGGCCGCCGTCGGTGAGGAGCCGAAGGCGACCAGGGTCCACACCAGCGCCGCGTCGACCGCGAGTCCGCCGGGCGCGGGCACCGCCCCGACCGCCGTGCCCGCCGCCAGGTGGGCGAGCACGGCCTGCCGCCAGGGCAGCCCCAGCCCGAGCGAGGCCCCCACACAGGCCAGGACGCCCGCCTGCGCCAGCGGCATCGCCGCCGCCCCGCCCCACAGGGCGAGCACCCGGCGGGGCCGGCGGTGCACCACCCGCGCGTCGGCGAGGGCGGAGCGCACAAGGCCGGCCACCGGCCGCCGCAGCGGTCGTACGACCGTGAGGAGCACCCCCGCCACCGCGACCGCCCCGGCCGCCACGGCGGCGAGCGGCAGCAGCAGACGCCCGTCCGGCACCAGGTCCCGCAGCATCCGCCGGTCCGGCGACGCGGCCAGGAACGCCAGCAGTACCAGCGTCTTCGCCGAGGACCGGGCGAGTGAGTACAGCCCGATCGACGCGGTCGCCCGCGCCGGCGGCACGCCCCGGCCGCGCAGGAAGCGCAGCGTGACCGCGTGGGCGCCGAGCCCGCCGGGCAGCACGTGGTTGGCCGCGCCGGCGGCGAACTGCGAGGCCAGCAGCGGGCCCGGCGGCAGCGGGTCGGGCAGCGCGCCCTGCCGGGCGCAGGAGGCGGCCACCCAGGTCAGACAGGTGAAACCGGCTCCGGCCAGCAGCCACCAGGGGTCGGCGGCCACCAGCCGCCGTACCCCTTCGTCCAGCACGGGCCGGTTGGCCACGGCCCAGACCGCGGCGAGCAGGAGGGGCGCCAGGGACAGGGCCAGCCGGACCGGCCGGGCCGGCCGGCGGGGCCCCGGGCGGGCCGCCGACCCGGCGGACACGGACCGCGGACCGGTGGGCGAGGGGGACGACGGGGAGACCGGGGAGACCGGGGAGACCGGAGAGGGGGACAGCGGGGTGGGCGGGGGCGGTGGGGGCACGGGGACGTCGTCCTTCCGCGGCGGGCCCCACGCGGGGGCCTCGGGGAGGCGGGCGGGCGGAACCGCGGAGAGCCTTCCCCTCCCGCGTGACACCGGGATGGCCGGAATCGTAAGGGGCGGAGGCGGGACGGTGCCGCCGGGGCGGGCGCGCGCGGGCAGCCGTTCGGCGCCGACCAGGTAGCCTTCCCTTGGGGCGCCCTTTACATGCGGCGGCCCGGAAAGCCGGAGAGCGGCACAGCGACAGGGGAGGTACCGGCGGTGCACGTCCAGGAGTGGCTCGACTCGGTTCCGGCGGCCGCCGTGTACGCCGTGGTGGCCCTGGTGATCGGTCTGGAGAGCCTGGGCATCCCGCTGCCGGGGGAGATCATCCTGGTCTCCGCGGCGCTGATGTCGTCCCAGCACACGGGCGTCAACCCGGTCGTCCTGGGCGCCTGCGCGACCGCGGGTGCGGTGATCGGCGACTCCATCGGCTACGCCATCGGCCGCAAGGGCGGACGCCCGCTGCTGGCCTGGCTCGGCAGCAGGTTCCCGCGCCACTTCAGCGCCGGCCATGTGGCCACCGCCGAGCGGTCCTTCGAGAAGTGGGGCATGTGGGCGGTCTTCTTCGGCCGTTTCGTCGCCCTGCTGCGCATCTTCGCCGGCCCCCTCGCGGGCGTCCTGCACATGCCGTACTGGAAGTTCCTGATCGCCAACGTCCTCGGCGGCGTCTGCTGGGCCGGCGGCACCACGGCCGTCATCTACTACGTCGGCGTCGTCGCCGAGGACTGGCTGAAGCGCTTCTCCTACGTGGGCCTGGGCGTGGCGGTCCTGATCGGCGCGGCCTCGATGCTGGTCCTGAAGCGCAAGGCGAAGAAGGCGCAGCCGGCCGAGCGGGAAGCGGAACCGGTGAACGCGGGGGACTGAGGCGCCCCCCACGCTTCCTACTGGTGCACCTCCTTGTGCGCCTTGCCCAGCTCGGCGTACAAGGTGCCGTTGAGGGTGACCCCCTCCCTCTCCTCCGCGGAGAGCGGCCGCTTCACCTTGGCCGGCACGCCCGCCACCAGCGACCCCGCCGGCACCACCATCCCCTGCGGTACCAGGGCCTGGGCCGCGACCAGGGACCCGGCGCCGATCACCGCTCCGTTCAGCACGGTCGCGCCCATCCCGATGAGGCAGTCGTCCTCCACGGTCGCCCCGTGCACCACCGCGTTGTGCCCGATGGACACCCGCTCCCCGACGGTCACCGGGAACCCGGGGTCGGCGTGCAGGGTGACGTTGTCCTGCACGTTCGCCTGCGCGCCCACGGTGATCCGCTCCACGTCACCGCGCACGACGGCCCCGTACCAGACGCTGGCCCCCGCGTGCAGCGTGACGTCCCCGATCACGGACGCCGTGGGCGCCACGAACGCCTCCGGGTCGATCCGCGGCTCCTTGCCCCCGATACCCACGACCAGCGCCTGCTGCGTCATCACCGTCTCCTCGTGTCGGCCGTACACGGCACGGTACGACACCGGGTGGGGCAAAGATCACAGCGGTCCGCCCTCTGCGCGGAAGGCGACCGGTGAGTAACGTGACCTCGTGCCGAAGCGCAAGAACACGTTCTCATCCTGGCGGCAGGGCCTGGCCCAGCGAGCCGTCCACGCGGCCTGGTCCTGGGTGCAGCGCAGCGGCTCGGTCACGGCCGACCACCCCGCGGGGTACCGCTTCGGCTCGATCGGCGAAGCCACCCGTCTGGCCTTCCCCCTCGGCACGATCTTCGGCGAGCCCTGGATCTGGATCGGCTCCTGCTGCATCATCGCCGAGCAGGTCACCCTCACCGCCGGCCTCATGCCCGACCTGGACCTCGGCCCGGACCCGATCCTGCGCATCGGCGACGGCGTGGTCCTCGGCCGCGGCAGCCATGTCATCGCGGACACGACGGTCACCATCGGCAGCGACTGCTACTTCGGCCCGTACGTCTACGTCACCTCCACCAACCACTCCTACGACGACCCGCACGAGCCCATCGGCAGGCAGTGGCCGCGGATGGAGCCGGTGGAGATCGGCCCGGGCTGCTGGATCGGCACCGGAGCGGTGATCCTGCCGGGCGCGCGGATCGGCCGGAACGTGGTCGTGGCGGCCGGTGCGGTGGTCCGGGGCACGGTGCCCGACCACGCGGTGGTGGCGGGGGCGCCCGCCAGGGTCGTCCGGCGCTGGACACCCGAGGACGGCTGGCAGCCGCCACTGCGGACGCCCGCCCCGGTGCCGATACCGGACGGCATGACGCCGGGGCAGCTGCGGGCGCTGGCGGAGCTGGACGAGGAGGCGGTGGCACGGCTGGCCGCGCTGGAGCCGGAGGGCTGACCGGGAGACCGCCCGCCTGACCCGGTCGCTCCGTGTCCCGGGGCGGGCGGTGGTCCCGGCTCCCGACGGGGCTGGTGCGCATGGCCGGCCGACCTGCTCGGCGGCCGTCCGCGCCCGGGGTCCGAACGCCCTGTCCGTGGCGGAAGCCGCCCCGTCCGCCTGGGACGGCCTCGCCGGCATCGACACCGTCGCGCGCGCCGTGGGGACCGGTCGGTGCCTGCCTCACCGGCGTGATCAGTCGGGAGCCCGCGAACCCGCGGACCGGGCGTGACACGGGCCTGTCCCGGCGCGACCGGCAGCGCGCCTGCGGTCCGCTCCGGCCGGCCGGATCAGCCGGTCGCCAGCAGCAGCGTGCCCAGCAGGGCGAGACCGGCCCCCGCCGCCTGGATCGCGCGGAGCCGCTCGCTGAGGAAGCCGCGGGCGGCGAGCGCGGTGACCACCGGATACAGCGAGGCGAGCACCGCAGCGACGGTGACCGGGCCGCTCCGGGCGGCGATCGCGTAGGTGCCGTTGGCCGCCACGTCGGCCAGCCCCACGAAGGCCAGCGCGGGCAGCGAGGTCCAGGGGAAGCCATCCTCCGGCAGGGCGGCACGACCGCGCCGGACGGAGACGGCGAGCGCCGCGCCGCCCACCGCGATGTTCGTCAGCCGCTGCACGAAGAGGGCGAGGAACAGACCGGTGACGTCGGTCGAGGCCTCCGAGATCAGGGCGAACACCGTGCCGAAGCCGAGCGCCGCGACGAGGGTGAGCAGGACCGTCCGCCGCTGCACGGCCGCGCCCCCCGTCCGGGGTCCGCCGGCGAGGACGATCCCCGTGACGGCGACCGCGATCCCGGTGACCTGGAGCAGCCCGGGCCGTTCGCCGAGGACGAGCCCGACGCCGACCGGCACGGCCACGCTGAGGGTGGCCAGGGGCGAGACGACGCCCATGGGGCCGAGGGCGAGGGCCTGGTAGAAGGAGAGCAGGGCCACCGGTCCGACCACGCCCGCCGCGACCGCGAACCACAGCCGGGGCCCGGTTTCGCTCCAGCCGCCGGTGGCGACCACGATCGCGCCCAGGACGGCCGCCGCGACGGCCTGTGAGACGACCACGACGGTCAGCGCCGGGGTACGTCGGGTCAGCAGTCCGCCGCCGAAGTCGGCCAGCCCCCAGAGCAGGCTGGTGGTCAGGGCGAAGAATGCTGTCACGGCCGGCCTCGCAGTACAGTTCGGTGAACACTCGGGTGCACCGAACCGTAGTTCAGTGAGATGGACTGCGCCATCCAGAATATTGACCTTCCCGGATATTGGACACAACGTGTCGGACCTCGACCTCCTGACCCAGTCCCTGGCGCGCAACGTCAGGCACTGGCGCTCGGTGCGCGGCTTCACGCTCGACGTGCTCGCCGCCCGGGCGGGCGTCAGCCGCGGCATGCTCATCCAGATCGAGCAGGCCCGCACCAACCCCAGCATCGGCACGGTCGTCAAGATCGGTGACGCACTCGGTGTCAGCATCACCACGCTCCTCGACTACGAGCAGGGGCCGAAGGTCCGCGTGGTCCCCGCCGAGCGCGCCGTACGGCTGTGGCACACGGAGGCCGGCAGCTACAACCGGCTGCTCGCCGGCACCGAGGCGCCCGGACCGCTGGAGATGTGGGACTGGCGGCTGATGCCGGGGGAGACCAGCCCCTCCGAGCCGCACCCCTCCGGAACGGTGGAACTGGTCCACGTCACCGCGGGCGAGCTGACGCTCACCGTCGAGGGCGAGGAGTACCGCGTCCCGGCGGGCGCGAGCGTCTCCTTCGAGGCCAACGTCCCGCACCGGTACGGCAACCAGGGCGCTGAGCCGATGGAGATGATCATGGCCGTCTCCGTGCCGCCCGTCCCCTGAGACCCCGGTACGGCGGGCGGGCGCGCCTTGCTAGCGTGCGGCCATGCGCGCACCCATCGGAGACTTCGACACCGCGACCCCCGCACCGGACTGCCTGGACGAACTGACCGCTCCGGTCGCCGACGCCGTACGCGACTGGCGGGGTGCGGTCCCGGCCGACCGGATCCTGTACGTCGACACCGAGCCGCAGTGGGCCGACACGGACGTCTTCGTGGAGCACTACGGCCGGGACCTGCTGGAGCGGTCGGCGAACTGCGTGGTGGTCGCGGCCAAGCGGGGCGGAGGGACGACCCTGGCAGCGTGCGTGGTGCCGTCCGCCGGCCGGGTCGACGTCAACGGGGCCGTACGCCGTCAACTGGGCGCCCGCAAGGCCTCGTTCGCCTCGATGGAGACGGCGACCGGCGAGACCGGCATGGAGTACGGCGGCATCACCCCGATCGGCCTGCCCACCTCCTGGCCGGTCCTGCTGGACCCGGCCGTCGTGGACCTTCCTTACGTCCTGATCGGCAGCGGCCGCCGTCGCGGCAAGCTCCTCGTCCCCGGCGAGGCCCTCACCGAACTCCTCGGCGCGGTGGTCGTGGAGGGCCTGGGCGTACCCGCCTGACCCGGCCCGCCCCGGCTCGTCCGGGTGGCTGCTCCGCTCGTCCCTCCCGTCGGGCCCGGCGGGCCGGAGGACCCGCCCGTCGGACGTCAGGTCCCGTCCGGCCGTACACCGCCGCGCATCCCGGTCGCGCTCACCTCACCCCGTGGTGGGCCAGCGGCAGGTGGGGGTCCGCCTCTCCCGGGGCCGGTGCCGGGTCCGCGTGGACCAGGGCCGCCGTGAGGCGGGGCACGGCGTGGAGCAGGGCGTGTTCCGCCTCGACGGCGACGGCGTGGGCCTGGCGCAGCGTCGCCTCGCCGTCCACCACCACCGTGAGTTCGGCACGCAGCCGGTGTCCGATCCAGCGCAGCCGCAGCTCACCCACCCCCCGGACCCCCGGCACCGCGCGTACCGCGTGCTCGGCCCGGTCCACCAACGCCGGGTCGACGGCGTCCAGGATCCGCCGGAACACCTCCCGCGCCGCGTCCCTGAGCACCAGCGCGATCGCGGCCGTGATCACCAGGCCGACGACCGGATCGGCCAGGTCCCAGCCCAGCGCCGAGCCGCCCGCGCCGAGCAGGACCGCCAGCGAGGTGTAGCCGTCGGTACGGGCGTGCAGGCCGTCGGCGACCAGCGCGGCGGAGCCGATCTCCCGGCCCACCCGGATCCGGTACCGGGCCACCCACTCGTTCCCGGCGAATCCGAGCAGCGCCGCCAGCGCGACCGCCGGCAGCTGTGTGACCGGGCGCGGGTCCAGCAGCCGGCCGACGGCCGCCCAGGCGGCGAAGGCCGCGGAGGCCGCGATGGTCAGCACGATCGCCAGACCCGCGAGGTCCTCGGCACGGCCGTACCCGTAGGTGAACCGCCGGGTCGCCGCCCGCCGGCCCAGCACGAAGGCGATGCCGAGGGGGACGGCGGTCAGCGCGTCCGCCGCGTTGTGCACCGCGTCGCCGAGCAGCGCCACGGACCCGGAGGCGGCCACCACGGCCGCCTGCGCCAGCGCCGTCGTCCCCAGCACCGCCAGCGACACCCACAGCGCCCGGACACCGCGCGCCGAGGACTCCAGGGCCGGGTCGAGTTTCCCGGCGGTCTCGTGGGAGTGCGGGGTGAGCAGGTGGGCCAGGCGGTGCCGCAGGCCGGGCGAGCGGTGCGGACGCGGGTGGGTGTGGTGGTGCGGATGCGCGTGGGTGTGGTGGTGCCGGTCGCTCACGTCCGTCCCCTTCCGGTGTGCGGGAGTGGACGCTCGGCGCCCACGGAGTCATTATGTGCGTATGAGCGCACGCATGCACCTGTCACCTGCGCACCATGCGCACGAGCGCAGCCCGGGCGAGGAGCACTTCGCCCTCGCCGCCGACCTCCTCGCCCTGCTCGGCGACCGCACCCGCCTCGCCCTGCTGCACGCCCTGACCGCCGGCGAGGCCGACGTCACCACCCTCACCGAGGCGTGCGGAGCCGCCCGCCCGGCCGTCAGCCAGCACCTGGCCCGGCTGCGGCTGGCCGGCCTGGTGGACACCCGCAAGGAGGGCCGCCGGGTGATCTACTCACTGCGCCACGGACATGTGCGACGGCTGGTGGAGGAGGCCCTGAAGACGGCGGACCACCGCCTCGCCGACGGCGGCGGCCGGGCGGAGCGGTAGGCGGGTCAGAACGCGCCGGCCGTGCCCAGGTACTGCTCGGCGAAGGCGGCCGCCGCCGCGGGCGAGGTGAACAGCCGGCGCAGGCGGGCCAGCGTGGTGCCGGCCCGGTAGGGGTCACCGCTGGAGACGCCGTGGTAGATCTCGGAGAGCCACTGCGAGAACTCCTGGTACTCCCACACCCGGCGCAGGCAGGCGTCCGAGTAGCCGTCCAGGCCCGCGGAGTCGCCCGTCACCAGCTGCGCGACCAGTGCGTCGCCGAGCAGGAACGCGTCGCTGAGCGCCAGGTTCATGCCCTTCGCGGCGATCGGCGCCACGAGGTGCGCGGCGTCGCCGGCCAGGAAGAGGCGGCCGGACGCCATGGGTTCGACGACGTAGTTGTGCATGTCCAGCACCCGCTTCTCCAGCAGCCGCCCCTCCTTCAGGGGAGGGCGGTCCGCCGCGCCGAGACGTCGCTGCAGCTCGTCCCAGACGCGCGCGTCCGACCAGGCGTCCGGGTCGTCGCCGGGCGGGCACTGGAGGTAGTAACGGGTCATCTCCGGACTGCGGGGCATGTGCCCGGCGAACCCGTCGGCGTGCATGCCGAACAGCACGCGGTCGGCGGACGGCGGCGCCTCGGCCAGCAGCGCCAGCCAGCCGATGCCGTAGTCGTACCGGGAGATCCGCGTCCGCCCCGGCAGCGCGGCCCGGCTCACCCCCCGGGCCCCGTCGCAGCCGGCGACGAACGCGCAGTGCACCCACTGCCGTTCCCCGCTGTCCGGGTCGGTGTAGGAGACGGCGGGCCGGTCCGAGTCCAGGTCGTGCAGCCGTACGTCCCGCACGCCGAAGCGGATCTCCCCGCCGCGCACGTCGGCGTACTCGCGGACCAGGTCGGTCACGAGCAGCGGCTGCGGGTACACCCAGTGGTGACGTCCCGTCAGCTCCGTGTAGCCGAAGCGGTGTCCGTGCCCGTCGAAGCGGAACTCGCACGCGGAGTGCCGCTCCGCGCGGTCCGGCAGACCGGCGGCCAGGCCGCGTCGCTCCAGGGCGCGTACGGCCCACTCCTCGAGGACGCCGGCGCGGGGCCGCTGTTCGATGAACGCCCTGCTCCCGGTCTCCAGGACCAGGCAGTCGAGGCCGGCGGCCCGCAGGATGTTCCCGACGGTCAGGCCGGCCGGTCCGGCGCCCACGACCACGACCGGGAAACGGGTGGCGGCAGGGGAGTCGAGGTGGGGGGAGGGAGACGTCACGCGGGCAATTATGACGGTGTCCCGTCAGCCGAGCCGACGGGACACCGTGGTGCGGGACGGGCGGGGTCAGTGCGCGGGCGCGTCCGTGACCACGACCTCGTCGATGCTCCGCTCGATCGCCTCGGGCCGCGACGCGGTGGCCTTGGCCCAGTAGTAGATGACCAGGGAGAACGCCGCGACGACCAGGATGTCCCACCACAGCGGGATGGTGCCCCGGCCGCCGAAGCCGCCCAGCCAGGAGATCACGCCGAGACCGGCCAGGTAGGCGGGCAGCCACTGCGCGGCCCTGAAGTCCAGCCGGGGCGCGTCGGGCAGCCGCTTGCTGGTGGCGTACCAGGCGTAGGAGCCCAGCAGCACGTAGCCGAGCAGGATCGCGAAGCCCAGCCGCCACAGGGTGTCCCAGCCGGCCCAGTAGATGATCAGGTTGGCGACCACGAACGACAGCGGGGAGATGATCTTGCCGCCGGGCAGCCGGTAGGGGCGCTCGAAGTGCGGCAGCCGGTCGGCGAACACGCCGTAGGCCAGCGGCGCGCCCGCGTACATCAGCACGCTCGCCGAGGTGATGAAGCCGACCAGCTCCTGCCAGCTCGGGAACGGCAGGAAGCAGACCACGCCGGTGACGAACGACATCAGCAGGCCGAACCACGGCACACCGCGCTTGTCGGTCTTCGCGAAGGCCTTCGGCGCGTAGCCGTTCTTGGCCAGGCCGAAGGAGACGCGCGAGGTGGCGGTGGTGTAGATCAGGCCGGTGCCGCCGGGGGAGATGATCGCGTCCACGTAGAGCACCCAGCCCAGCCAGCCCAGGCCCACGAGGGTCGCCAGGCCCGCCCAGGGGCCGCTGATGCCGGCGAAGTCGAGCTTGGCCCAGCCGTGGGCGAAGGAGGTGTGCGGCAGCGCGGCGATGAAGACGACCTGCAGCAGGATGTAGATCACGGCGCCGATCGCCACCGAGCCGAGGGTCGCCCGCGGCAGGTCGCGCTTCGGGTTGCGGCTCTCGCCCGCCAGCTGGATCGCCTGCTCGAAGCCGAGCAGCGCGAAGATGATGCCGCTGGAGCTGATGGCGCCGAGGACGCCCTTGGCGCCGAAGGGCGCGAAGCCCTCCGAGGTGAAGTTGCTCGCGTGGAAGTTGCCCGCCGCGATGACGAAGATCGCCCCGAGCGGGACGGCGATCTTCCACCAGGTGGCGGCGCTGTTGGTGTGTGCCAGGGCCCGGACGCCGAAGAAGTTGACGCCGACGAAGACCGCCATCAGGGCCACGGCGGTGAGGAAGCCGCTGGTCGTGAGGGTTCCGTCGGTGTGCTGCAGGCTCTGGGCCCACTTCCAGTGACCGGCGTAGCCGATCATGGCCTCGACCTCGATCGGGGCCACGGTGGCGGCCTGCAGCCAGGCGAACCAGCCGAAGGACATCCCGGCCAGGCCGCCGAACGCGTAGTGCGGGTAGCGTGCCGTGCCGCCCGCCACCGGGAACATGCCGCCCAGTTCGGCGTGGACGAGGGCCAGCAGCACGATCGCGACCGCGCCGATCACCCACGAGATGATCGCCGCCGGGCCGGCCACGACGACCGCCTTCTCGGCGCCGTAGAGCCAGCCGGAGCCGATGATGGAGCCCACGGAGGCCCACATCAGGCCGATCAGTCCGACGTCGCGGCGCAGACCGCCGGACTCCGTCGTGGCCTGTGGCAAGGCGTCGACTTTCGCCATGTCAAGTGGCCTCTCAGTTCATGAACGCAGAATCAACGAGCAAGGAGGCCACAGGCTAGGAAGGCTTTCCGCATCGGCAAAAGACTGTTTTACAAAACTTGACCCAGGATCTTGTCTGTCTTGGAGACAGCGGTGAGTGCTCTTTCCGTCACAGTCTTTGCACAGCTCAGGCGGCTGGTCGGAATGTCAATATTCATCGAGGAATTGTGAGAAGAAAGTGAGACAGCTAGTCCAGCAGGGGAATTTCGATCGCCGGGCACCGGTCCATGACCATCTCCAGGCCCGCCGCCCGGGTCCGTTCGTACGCGGCCTTGTCGACCACGCCCAGCTGGAACCACACCGCCCGCGCGCCCTTCGTCACGGCCTCGTCCGCCACCGCACCGGCGAGCTCGCCGTTCACGAAGACGTCGACCACGTCCACGTCGAAGGGGATGTCCGCGAGGGAGGCGTAGCCGCGCTCCCCGTGCACCGTCTCGGCCTTCGGGTGCACCGGCACGATCCGCTTGCCGAACCGCTGCAGCACCCGCGCCACCCCGTAGGCGGCCCGGCGCTGGTTCGAGGACAGGCCGACCACCGCCCAGGTGTCGCCCAGCTCGGTCAGAATCCTGCGGACAGTCGCCTCGTCGCCGTACATCGGCCGCCTCCTCGGGCTGCGGGGAACAGGGTGTCGGGGCAACGTCGTCCCGACGGGTCCGGATTCCCGCCGTACCCGGCACGCTGTCCGGAATCGGCGCAAGCCGCTGCATACGGCCGTCCGTCCGCCTACGCTCACCCCGTGCTGCGCATCCTCGACGCCAGAACCGGTGAGCCCGTACCCGCCGCGCCCGCCCGCCGCGGCCTGACCCGCATCGAGGCCCATGCCCTGGGCCTGGACCCGACGGGCCTGCGCGTGCTGCTCACCGCCGACCTGCTCGTCCGCGCCCTGGAACTGGGCGGCACGCCGGTCTGGACGATCCTCACCGCCCCCCGCGACCGGCCCGAGCTGCGCGCCGCCGCCACCCGCCTCGCCGTCCGCCCCTTCGAGCACGACCGCGACCTCGCCTCCGGACTGGGCGAGGCCCAGCTCCTCCACGTGGCCCAGCGCGGCGCCGAGAGGGAGCTCGGGGAGGGGCCGGTGGTGTCGGTGGCTCCGGTGGAGTGGGCCGCGGAAGGCGAGCGGAGCGAGGCGGGAGGCCGGGGCGGCGGCGGGGAGGCGGAGGGATCCGCCGGTGCCGACGGGACGGCGGAGGACGCGTCCGGTGCGGAGGCGCCTGAGGGAGCCGGTGCCCGCGCGGATGGGGTGCCGCCGGGGCGGGCCGGGGCCGACGGCGACGCGGGGGATGCCGATGCCGATGGTGCTGGTACTGGTGCTGGTTCCGGTGAGCGGTCCGGTCCCGGTGTCGTCCCCGACGGGACCGCCGATCCCGCTCCCCCCTCCGCCCTCCCGCTGCTCCTGTCCGACCCCTCCGCCCTCCGTCTCGCCCTCCTCGCCGTCCCGCGGAGCGAACCCGCGCGGCTGGGCCCGGCCGCCCTCGACGACGCCGCGCGGAGCCTCGCCCGATGGCGGCGGGCCGTCGCCGGCTGGGCCCGGCGGCCCTCCCGGCCGGTGCCCGCCGAGGTGCGGGACCGGCTCCGCGCCGCCTGGGAGGACGACCTGGACCTGCCCGCGGTGCTCGGTGTCCTGCGCGACGTGGAGAGCGCGCCCGGGATCCCGGACGGCGCCCGCTTCGAGACGTACGCCTACGCCGACCGCCTGCTCGCCCTCGACCTCGCGCGCGACATCGGGGGCCCGGCGTGAACCGGCCCGCGGGGGCCGGTCCGCCGCGCCGGCTGGTGGTGCTGCGGCACGCGAAGTCCGCCTGGCCCGAGGGGGTCGCGGACCACGACAGGCCCCTCGCGCCGCGCGGGCTGCGCGACGCCCCGGCCGCCGGACGCGCCCTCGCCGCCGGCACCCTGCCCGCCCTCGCCCTGTGCTCCACCGCCGTCCGCGCCCGCCGCACCTGGGAGCTGGCCTCCGCCGCATGGGCCACCCCGCCGCCGGTGCGCTACGACCGGCGGCTGTACGCGGCGGGCGCGCGGCAGCTGCTTGAGGTGGTGCGCGAGGTGCCGGCCGAGGTGCGGACACTGCTGCTGGCCGGGCACAACCCGGGTCTGGAGGAACTGGTGCGGGCACTGGCCGCGGACGGCCTCGACGACACACTGCAAAGGGTCCGCGCCAGGTTCCCCACCGCCGCGATCGCCGTGCTCGCCTGGCACGGCACCGACTGGGCGGACCTCGCCCCGGGCGGCGCCCTGCTCACCCGGTTCACGGTGGCGCGCGGGGCGAGGAAGAACGGCTGACCGGGGGCTTCCGCCGCTCGCATAGGCTGGCGGGATGCAGGACGAGTACCGCACAGTCGCCCGCGCGGGCGTGCACGAGACCGAGATCAACCGTTCCCGCTTCCTGTGCGCCCTCGCCCCGGCCGCCACCGAGCGGGAGGCCCAGGACTTCGTCGCCGCCGTGCGCAGGGAGCACGCCGACGCCACGCACAACTGCTGGGCCTACGTCATCGGCGCCGACGCCTCCGTGCAGAAGGCCAGCGACGACGGCGAACCGGGCGGCACCGCCGGCGTGCCCATGCTGCAGATGCTGCTGCGCCGCGACATGCGGTACGTCGTCGCCGTCGTCACCCGCTACTACGGCGGCGTCAAGCTCGGCGCCGGCGGACTGATCCGCGCCTACGGCGGTTCCGTGGGCGAGGCCCTCGACGCGCTCGGCACGATCACCCGGCGCCGCTTCCGGCTCGCCACGGTGACCGTCGACCACCAGCGCGCGGGGAAGGTGCAGAACGACCTGCGCGCCACCGGCCGCGAGGTGCGGGACGTCCGCTACGGCGAGGCCGTCACCATCGAGATCGGCCTGCCGGACGCCGACGTGGACGCCTTCCGCGGCTGGCTGGCCGATGTGACGGCGGGCACGGCCGGCTTCGAACTCGGCGGCGAAGCCTACGGCGACGCACGATAATTGACGCTAAACGGACATAACGCCTCTGTGGAGGTGGGGTGATGCCGGCCTGGTGCGGGCGGGACCGCCCGTGATGTCCGACCCGGCCGTTAGTCTCGGGGCTCATGAGACTCCTGCACACGTCCGACTGGCATCTCGGCCGGGCCTTCCACCGGGTGAACCTGCTCGGGGCGCAGGCCGAGTTCATCGGTCACCTCGTCACCACCGTGCGTGAGCGCGAGGTGGACGCGGTGGTCGTGTCGGGCGACGTGTACGACCGCGCGGTGCCGCCGCTCGCCGCGGTCGAGCTGTTCGACACCGCCCTGCACCGCCTCGCCGACCTCGGCGTGCCCACGGTGATGATCTCCGGCAACCACGACTCGGCCCGCCGCCTCGGCGTCGGCGCCGGACTCATCGGCCGCGCGGGCATCCACCTGCGCACCGAGCCCGCCGCCGCCGGCACCCCGGTGATCCTGGCGGACGCCCACGGCGAGGTCGCCTTCTACGGCCTGCCGTACCTCGAACCGGCCCTGGTGAAGGACGAGTTCGGCGTCGACAGGGCCGGTCACGAGGCCGTGCTCGGCGCCGCCATGGACCGCGTCCGCGCCGACCTCGCCACGCGCGCGCGGGGCACGCGTTCCGTCGTCCTCGCCCACGCCTTCGTCACCGGCGGCCAGGCCAGCGACAGCGAGCGGGACATCACCGTCGGAGGAGTGGCCGCCGTACCGGCCGGAGTCTTCGACGGCGTCGACTACGTGGCGCTCGGCCACCTGCACGGCTGCCAGACCCTCACCGAGCGCGTGCGCTACTCCGGCTCGCCGCTCGCCTACTCCTTCTCCGAGGCCGGCCACCGCAAGAGCATGTGGCTGGTCGACCTGGACGCGGACGGCTCCGTCACCGCCGAACGCGTCGACTGCCCGGTGCCCCGCCCGCTCGCCCGCCTCCGCGGCACCCTGGACGGCCTCCTCGCCGACCCGGCGCTGACCCGCCACGAGGACGCCTGGGTCGAGGCCACCCTCACCGACCCGGTCCGCCCGGCCGACCCCATGGCCCGGCTCACCGAACGCTTCCCGCACACCCTCAGCCTGGTCTTCGCCCCCGAACGCGCCCCCGAGGAGGCCGGGGTGTCGTACGCCCGGCGCCTCGCGGGCCGCAGCGACCAGCAGATCGCCCAGGACTTCGTCACCCATGTGCGCGGCGCCGCACCCGACGAGCGGGAGGCGGCCGTGCTGCGCGAGGCGTTCGACGCCGTACGCGCCGACCACACCGTGCGGGAGGTGGCCCGGTGAGGCTGCACCGGCTCGACGTCACCGCCTTCGGGCCTTTCGGCAGCGCCCAGACCGTCGACTTCGACGCGCTGTCCGCCGCCGGCCTGTTCCTGCTGCACGGCCCCACCGGCGCCGGCAAGACCTCCGTCCTGGACGCCGTCGCCTACGCCCTCTACGGCACCGTCCCCGGCGCCCGGCAGAGCGGCCAGGGCATGAACCTGCGCAGCGACCACGCCCAGCCGGGCACCCGTACCGAGGTCCGCCTCGAACTCACCGTCGCCGGACGCCGGCTGGAGATCACCCGCCAGCCCCCGTGGGAGCGGCCCAAGCTGCGCGGCACGGGCCTGACGGTCGACAAGGCCCAGACCTGGCTGCGCGAGTACGACGCCCAGGCCGGCACCTGGAAGGACCTCAGCCGCTCCCACCAGGAGATCGGCACCGAGGTCGAGCAGCTGCTCGGCATGAGCCGCGAACAGTTCTGCCAGGTCGTCCTGCTGCCCCAGGGCGACTTCGCCCGCTTCCTGCGCGCCGACGCCGAGGCCCGGAGCAAGCTGCTCGGCCGCCTCTTCGACACCCGGCGCTTCGCCGACGTCGAGAAACGCCTCGCCGAACGCCGCCGCGCCACCGAGGCACGCGTGCGCGAGGGCGACACCGCCCTGCTCGCCGACGCCCACCGCATGCAGCAGGAGGCCGGCGACGCCATGGAGCTGCCCGAGCTCGCGGCCGGCGACCCGGGCGTGGCCGAAGCCGTCCTCGGCGCCGCCGCGATCGCCCGCAGCACCGCCCGGGAACGCCTCGCCGTCGCCCACTGCCGGCTCTCCGCCGCCGAGTCCGCCCACGCCGCGGCCCGCCGCGCCCTGGAGGAGACCCGCGAACTCGCCCGGCTGCAGAGCAGGTTCGCCGAGGCCGGGCAGCGCGCCGAGCGCCTGCGGGAACGGGCCGGCGCCCACCGCGAGAACCAGGAACGCATGGAGCGGGCCCGCAAGGCGGAGGCGGTCGCACCCGCCCTGGAGCTGCGCGAGGAGACCGAGAGGGAACACCGCCGGGCCGCGGCGGCCGAGGCGCACGCGCGTGCGCTGCTCCCGGACGCCCACGCCGACGCCGGCGCGAGTTCACTCGCCGCGGCCGCCCGCCGGGCCGCCGAGGAACTGGGCGGACTGGACGCGGCCCGGCGGGCGGAGCGGCGGCTCGCGGAACTCGCCGAGGAACGCGCCGGACTCGACCGTCAGGAACGCGCCGACGACGACGTGCTGCGCGAGGCCGAGGCCTGGCTCGCCGACTGGGACACCGCCCGGGCCGCCCTCCAGACCCGCCTGGACTGCGCCCAGGAGGCCGCCACCCGTGCCGAACAGCTCGCCGTCCAGCGCGAACCCATGCGGCGGCGGCTCGACGCGGCCCGCACCCGCGACCGGCTCGCCGCCGACCTCGACCGGGCCGGGCAGCGCGCACAGGCCTCCCGGCAGCGCGCCCTCGACGCCCGCACCCACTGGCTCGACCTCAAGGAACAGCGGCTGAACGGCATCGCCGCCGAACTGGCCGCCCACCTCACCGACGGCGAGCCCTGCGCGGTCTGCGGGGCCACCGATCACCCCGCCCCCGCCCGCAAGGTCGCCGGACACGTCGACCGCGAGACCGAGGACCGCGCCCTCGCCGCCCACCAGCGGGCCGAGGAAGAGCACACCGAGGACGAGCGGCACCTCGGCGCGGTCCGCGAGGCCCTCGCCGCCGCCACCGCCGAGGCCGGTGACACCCCCACCGACCGGCTCGCCGCGGAGGCGGAGCGGCTGGAGCAGGAGTACGCCCTCGCCCGCCGGGAGGCCTCCGCGCTGCACGCCGTCCAGCAGGAGCTGCGACGGGCCGAGCAGGAGCGCGAGCAGCGGCTCGCCGACCGCCAGCAGGCCGCCGTACGGGCCGCCTCCCGGCTCACCCGGCGGGAGACCCTGGAGAGCGAACAGGCTCTGCTCGAAGCGGAGTTGGAGCAGGCCCGAGGCGGCGCCGACAGCGTGGCAGCGCGCGCCGCGCAGCTGGAGCGGCGGGCGGCACGGCTCACCGACGCCGCCGACGCCGTGCGCGCCGCGGAGGACGCCGCCCAGCGGCTGAAGGACGCCGACGCCCGGCTCGCCGACGCCGCCTACCGGGCCGGCTTCGACACCCCGCAGGCCGCGGCGGCGGCCCTCCTGGACCCCGCCGCCCACCGCGAGCTGCAGCACCGCCTCGACGCCTGGCAGCAGGAGGAGGCCGCCGTCCGCGCGGTCCTCGCCGAGCCCGGCACCGCCGCGGCCGCGCAGCAGCCGCCCGCCGACCCGGCCGAGGCCGAGCGCACGGCGGCCGCCGCGGAACGCCGGCTGCGCGAGGCCGCCTCCGCGCGCGACGCCGCCGCCCGCTGCTGCACCGAGCTGGACCGCCTCTCCGCCCGCGCCGCCGAGGCCGTACGCCGGCTCGGCCCGCTGCGCGAGGAGTACGACCGGGTGGCCCGGCTCGCCGCCCTGACGGCGGGCACCTCCGCCGACAACGAACGCCGGATGCGCCTGGAGTCGTACGTCCTCGCGGCCCGGCTCGAGCAGGTCGCCGCCGCCGCGACCGTCCGCCTCCAGCGCATGTCCTCCGGCCGCTACACCCTGGTCCACTCCGACGACCGCACCGGGCGCGGACGCAGCGGGCTCGGGCTGCACGTGGTGGACGCCTGGACCGGGCGGGAGCGGGACACCGCCACCCTGTCCGGCGGCGAGACCTTCTTCGCCTCCCTCGCCCTGGCCCTCGGCCTCGCCGACGTCGTCACCGACGAGACGGGCGGCGTCCGGCTGGACACCCTCTTCATCGACGAGGGCTTCGGCAGCCTGGACGACCAGACCCTGGACGAGGTCCTGGACGTCCTCGACAGCCTGCGGGAACGGGACCGCAGCGTCGGCATCGTCAGCCACGTCCCCGACCTGCGCCGCCGGATCCACGCCCAGCTGGAGGTGGTGAAGGACAGATCGGGCTCGACGCTGCGGCACCGGGGCGTGGCGTGAGGCCGGTCGGGGCCGGTTTTCGAGGCGGTCCGACGCGCTCCGGACGGGTGCGAACCGGTCAGCGGGCGATCTCGTCCAGCAGCGATGCCAGTTCGACCGGCCGGGAGAACATCGGCCAGTGCCCGGTCGGCAGGTGGCGCAGGTCCATCGCGGCCATCGGGGCGAAGACCGGGTTGCCGGTGCCGGCGAGCATGCGCACCTGTTCGGGGGTGAACGTCGAGGCGATCACCGTGCAGCGCGCGTCCGGCGGCACCGCGGGCCGGTCCAGGGGGCGAGTGGCGGTCGCGAAGGGCTGGGGCGTGGCCAGCCTGGCCATGCGCGCCAGGTGTGCGTCGCTGATCCCCGCCAGGTTGTCCGGGTCCGCCGCACGGTCGAACGGCGGTACCGGCAGCTGCCAGCCGTCCCCCTGCTCCGCGACCTGCCTGCGCCACTCCTCCTGCGTCCCGGGCGGATTGAAGTCGATCACAGCCATGCCGCCGGGCAGTGGGCCGGCGTCCACGTACACGATCCGTGCGATCCGCTCCGGGATCCGGTCCGCGGCACCCGTGACCGGCAGGTTCGCTCCGCTGTGCCCGACCAGCACCACGTCCCTCAGGTCGTGGTCGTGGAGGAGACGGACGATGTCGTCCACGTGGGTGCGGACGTCCACGTCGGGGGTGGCCTCGGCCGCCCGGTCGCCCAGGCCGGTCAGCGTGAGCGGGTGGACGTCGTGTCCCGCCGCCTCCAGCTCCGGTGTCACTTCGTCCCACGCCCACGCCCCGAGCCAGAACCCGGGAACCAGAACGATCGATGCCATGGCCACTCTCCTGCGTGCTCGCCCTGCTGTGTCGCATGCACGGTAGGCGCGAAAGCGGACAGTTTCTGTCCTAATTCGCGAGCGGCCCGGCGGCCCGGCGGCCCGGGACCCGGCGCTCTAGCGGCCCAGCGGACGGCGGGCCAGCGGGGACGAGTACACCACGCTGGTGGTCACGGAGCCCAGCGCGCCGATCCTCCCCGAGACCTCCTCCAGGTGGGACATCGACCGCGCGGTGACCTTGATGACGAAGCAGTCGTCGCCCGTGACGTGGTGCGCCTCCAGGATCTCCGGCGTCGCCGCGACCAGGTCGTGGAACGGCTTGTAGTTGCCGTTCGGGTAGCGCAGCCGCACGAACGCCAGGATCGGCAGGCCCAGCCGCTCCGGATCGACCACCGCCGCGTACCCCTGGATGACGCCGGCCTCCTCCAGCCGTCGGACGCGTTCGGTGACGGCGCTCGGCGACATGGACACGGCGCGCGCCAGCTCGGCGTAGCTGGCCCGTCCGTCGCGCTGGAGGACTTCGAGGATGCGCCAGTCGGTGGCGTCCGGGGAATGCACGGTCATCCCGGATGGATAGCAGGGCAATCCCCGGTCCGGCAAGGGAAAGCCCGGGGATCCCTGCTTCTGGGAGCGGTCCGTGGGCCGTAGATTCTCCGTCATGATCAACACGGCTTCCGAGAACCCCGTCCTGCGTGTCGCACCCGCCGCTCCCGCCGAGGCCGCGGCCTACTTCCGCGCGAGCCTCGCCTTCCACGCCGACGTCTCCGACGTAGCCGCCGCGCTCGCGGCCGGCGGCGACCCCGGGTTCGCCGTGGTCGACTCCCGCTCCACCGAGTCCTGGGACCAGGGCCACGTCCCCGGCGCGGTCCACCTGCCCACCGCGCTCATCCCCGAACAGGCCGGACAGCTCCTCGACCGGAGCGTGCCGGTGGTGACGTACTGCTGGGGCCCCGGCTGCAACGGCGCCACCCGGGCCGCCCTCGCCCTCGCCGAACTCGGCTACCAGGTGAAGGAGATGCTCGGCGGCTTCGAGTACTGGGCGCGTGAGGGTTTCCCCTACGAGACCTGGCAGGGCCCGGCCCGCCGGGAGGCCGACCCCCTGACCGCGCCGGTCGACGGCGACTGCGGCTGCTGACCCGCATACCCGGCGCGCGGCACTCGGTCGCCCGGGGGAACCCAGGTGGGGTCGGCGCCCCGGCCGGGTACAGTCGGGCAGTGCCCGAGCTGAAACGGCTGCACGCCAGCCACGCCCCCGCGGTCCTGGACTTCGAGCGGTCGAACCGCGCGTACTTCGCCGCCTCCGTGCCCGACCGCGGCGACGCGTACTTCGACGAGTTCACCGACCGGTACAAGGCCCTGCTGGCCGAGCAGGAGGCCGGCGTCTGCGCCTTCTACCTCCTCCTCGCCGAGGACGGCTCGGTGCACGGCCGGTTCAACCTGGTCAACATCGAGCACGAGACGGCGGAACTCGGCTACCGGGTCGCCCAGCACGTCACCGGCCGCGGGGTGGCCACCGAGGCCGTCCGGGAGCTGTGCCGCCTGGCCGCGCAGCGGCACGGACTGCGGGCCCTGCGGGCGGCCACCACCCACCGCAACGCCGCCTCCCACCGCGTGCTGACCAAGTCCGGCTTCGTCCCGATCGGGCCGGCCGACCCCGCCGACCTCGGCGGTGAGCCGGGCACCTGGTACCAGTGCGACCTGGCCATGCTCCGGCCCCGCACCGATGAGGAACCCGCCGACCGGCGGGGGTGATCCGGCCACCTGCCGGAGGTTGAACAGGCACCTTCCCTGGGATGTGGTGTGCAGGGGAAAACCTCGGAGAAGGAGGTCGACGGTGACGGTGCGACTGACGATGCTCTGCGCGACCGCCGCGGACAGCGGCCCTGACCGGGTCTTCGGCGACGGCGCCCTGACCGACGGCCGCCGGCGCGAGCTGGCAGCCGTGAAAGCGACCCTCCCGCCGTACCCGCCGGCGCTCCGGGGCCCCTCCGTCCGCTGCGCCCAGACCGCGGCGGCTCTCGGGATCGAGGCCCTGCCCGAGCACGCCCTGCGCGACCTGGACCTCGGCAGCTGGGACGGCCGCTCCGTCGAGGACGTCGCGGCCGACGACCCCCACGGCCTCTCCGCCTGGCTGACGGATCCCGACGCCGCACCGCACGGCGGCGAGTCCGTGCGCGCGCTGTGCCGTCGTACGGCCGCCTGGCTGGACGCGCTGCCCGCCGGTCCCGTCCCCGTCCTCACGATCACCGAGGCGTCCGTGATCAGAGCCGCGCTGGTCCACGCCCTGTCCCTGCCCGCCCGCGCGCACCGGCAGCTGGAGGTGCCGCCGTCCTGCCTGGTCACGCTGACCCTGCGCGACGGCCTGTGGAGCACCCGGTTCGGCCGGTTCACCGTCCCGCAGCGCCGGCAGCCGTCCGACGGGCCGGCGACCGTCGCGGTACTGACCCTGCCGGCCACCCGGCGGCCCGCCATCGCCTGATCGCGGACCCGGGCCGCCGCGCGCCTGTCCGTACCGCGCCCGGCGGCGAAGCGGCCCCGGGCGTGGTACGAATCGGACAGTGGTGCCGTAGAGGCTGGAGCGCACGTGATCCGGGTACTGGTGGTCGACGACGAAGCCCTGATCCGCACGGGCTTCCAGCGCATCCTCTCCGCCGCCGACGGCATCGAGGTCGTCGGGGCGGTGTCCGGCGGCCAGGCCCTGCGGGCGGTGCGCGAGCAGCGCCCCGACGTGGTCCTGCTGGACATCAGGATGCCGGACGTCGACGGGCTCACCGTCCTCGGCGACATCCGCCGGCTCGCGGAACCTCCCGTGGTGGCCATGCTGACCACCTTCGACATGGACGAGTACGTGGAGACGGCACTGCGCTCGGGCGCCGCCGGATTCCTCCTGAAGGACACCGACCCCGAGGCGCTGCCGCCGGCCGTGCAGAGCCTGGCCCGCGGCGGCACCGTGCTGGCGCCCAAGGTCACGCGCACCGTCGTGGACGGCTACCTGAGTGCCGGGGGGCAGGAGCGCCCGCCCAAGGCCCTCGACCGGCTGACCGGCCGGGAGCGCGAGGTGCTCGTCCTCATCGCCGAGGGCCTGTCCAACACCGACATCGCCTCCCGGATGCACCTGAGCACCGGCACGGTCAAGGACCACGTCAGCGCGATCCTCACCAAGCTCGAGGTCAGCGGCAGGGTGCAGGCCGCCCTCTTCGCCCAGCGGGCCGGGCTCCTCACGGAGGGGACCGGATGACCCGCCGCCCGACCCCGCTGGTGCTGGACGGCGTGGCGGTGACCATGGCCCTGCTCGACGTGTGGGCCCACTGGGACATCGACGAGCCGCTGCGGATGGCCTGCGCCCTGGCCGCCGCCGTCGCCCTGCTGCTGCGCCGCCGGCTGCCGCTGCTCACCTTCCTCCTCGCCCTGCCCGCCGTCCTGCTCTCCGACGCGGTCGTCGCCTGCCTGGCCGCGCTGTACACGCTCGCCTCCCTCAGCCGGCCGGGGACCCTGCTGGTCCTGTGCGTCCCGGCCTTCGCGCTCAGCGACACGCTGTCCCTGCCCTCGCCCGCCTTCGATCCGAGCAGCACCCGGACGCTGATCGCGTTCGGCTACAGCGCCGCCACGGCGGCCGCCGCCGTCTTCCTCGGACAACTCGTGCGGACCCGGCGCGCCCTCTCCCTGCGGCTGACCGAGATCTCCGAGGCCCGGGACCACCAGCAGCTGCTGACGGCCCAGGCCGTCCTGGCCAGGGAGCGTGCCCAGCTGGCGCGGGAGATGCACGACGTCGTCTCGCACCAGGTCAGCCTGATCGCGGTACGCGCCGGAGCGCTCCAGGTCGGGGCGCCCGACGCGGAGACCAAGGAGGCCGCGGCGACGATCCGGCGGCTGAGCGTGCAGACGCTGGACGAGCTGCGCCACATGGTCGGGGTCCTGCGTGCCTCCGGCGGCCAGCCCACGGAACTGACCCCGCAGCCGGCGCTCAACGACATCCGCAGGCTCGCCGACGGCTGCGGCATCGAGACCGAACTGCGGATGGACCTGCCCGAAGGCCTCCCGGCCACCGTCCAGCGCGCTGTCTACCGCACGGTCCAGGAGGCCCTGACCAACACGCGCAAGCACGCCCCCGGCGCGACCGCGCGCATCGACGTGCTGCACACCGACGGTTCCGTCCGCGTCCGGATCACCAACACCGCGCCGACCCAGCCGCCCCTCCCGCTGCCCGGCGCACACCACGGACTGATCGGTCTGCGCCAGCGCGCGGAACTCCTCGGCGGCACCATGACCTCGGGCCCGACACCCGACGGCGGGTACGAGGTCTGCGTGGTGCTGCCGGCGGAGGTCAGCAAATGACACGGGCCACGGACCGACGCGGGACGCGGTCCGCGCACTGACCGACGGCACAGGTCACGGACGGACGCAGCGCGCGGACCGCGGGCTCAGCGCAGTCCCTCGAAGGCGATGCCCAGGTGCCGGGGGCCGCGCAGCACCGCGTTCTGCCGGTAGGGCGGCGGATCCTCGACCAGGCGGGGGCTCTCCAGCCGCCGGGCCAGTTCGGACAGCGCGATCTGCGTCTCCAGCCGGGCCAGGGGAGCGCCGAAGCAGCTGTGGATGCCGCTGCCGAAACCGAGGTGCTGGATGTCCCCGCGGTCCGGGTCGAACCGCTCGGGATCCTTGAAGCGCTCCGGGTCACGGTTGCCCGCTGCCAGCACCAGCCAGATCCGGGAGCCCTTGGGGATCGTCACCCCGCGCACCTCGATGTCGCTGATGCAGGTGCGCTGCGGCACGAGCTGCACCGGCGGCTCGTACCGCAGCAGCTCCTCCACGATGTCGACCGACAGCCCCGGGTCCTCCCGCAGCCGCTCCAGGTACTGCGGGTGGCGCAGCAGGGTGAGCATGCCGTTGGTGATCAGGTTGACCGTCGTCTCGTGCCCGGCGATCAGCAGCAGCACCGAGGTGCTGAGCACCTCCATCATCGTCATGGCGCCGTCCGGGCCCCGGCTGTTCACCAGGTCGGACAGCATGTCGTCCCGAGGCTCCCTGGCCCGCTCCTCGACCAGCCCCGCCAGGTACATGCCGAGCTGCATGCGGGCTTCCAGCGCATTCTTCCGCTGGTCGGCCTCCTCCTCCTGGCCGCCGGCGGGATCGAGGCTCGCCACCAGCGGATCGACCCAGGTACGGAACTTCGGCTCGTCCTCCCGGGGCACCCCGAGCAGCCGGCAGATCACCGTCACCGGGAAGGGGTAGGCGAACTGGTCGACCAGGTCGATCTGGGCGTCGCCGAAACCGTCGATCAGCCCGGTGACGATGTCCCGCATCTGGCCCCGCATGCTCTCGACCCGCCGCGGCCGGTGCGGCGGCCCGAACGCGCCGTTGGCGATCCGCCGCAGCCGGTCGTGCTCCGGCGGGTCGAGGCGCAGGAAGGACGGCGGCAGCCCGCCCGTCTCCTCCGCCTGGTCCAGCGCGTCGTCCCCGGCGGCGGCCAGGTTCGCGGCGTCGGAGCTGATCCGCGGATCGTGGAGGAGCGCCTTGATGTCGTAGTAGGAACTGATGAGGTACGGGCCGTCCTCCTCCTCGTGGAGCACCGGTGTCCTGCGGAGTTCCTCGTACAGCGGATAGGGGTTGGCGCGGTTCGCGAAGTCGGTGATCTGGCGCATCATCGAGGCGTGCGGCATGGCGGGTCCTTGGGGCGTCGAGGCCGTCGGCGGCGGTCAGTGGCGGGCGGGGTGGAAGACCAGCTGCTGGTCGGCCGGCGAGTAACCGCTGAGGGTCACCATGGGGCCGTGGGTCGGCAGGGACGGATCCGGGAACCGGGCGTCCACCGGCTGCCGGCCCTCGGGCCGCCGGTCCATCGTCGGGTGTTCCACCGGGAACGGCGCGCCGCGCTCGATCTGCCGCTGGTAGAACTCCAGCCACCGTGTGTTGTCGAAGGTCACGGCGGCCACGATCCGGTCCTGGTGCCCGTAGACGGCGGCGAACCGGCGCTCGGCCAGCGAGCCCTGCGTGACCATGAGCTGCTCGCCCATGGGCGGCACCCCGACCGACTTGATGTTCACACCGAACATCGAGGACCAGAAGGCGGGCATCCACAGGTGCGGGCGCCGGTCGGCGCCGTGGCAGATCATGTTGTGCGCGGCGGTCTCCGCCTGCGCGACGGCGTTGCCCCAGTGCTCCAGCGAGAGGAACTGGTAGCCGAAGAGCGCGTGCGGGGAGCGCGCGACGTCGCCCGCCACGAACACGTCGTCCGTGACGATGCCCCGGAAGTCGAAGGCCCGGCAGCCCGCGTCACAGGCGACGCCCCGGGGTCCGGCGCCCAGCCCCGACCCCTCCAGCCACTCGGTGTTCCGCAGCGAGCCCAGCGAGACCACGACCACGTCCGCCTCGACCACGCTCTCGTCGGACAGATGGACCGCCTGCACCCGGCCGGCCGAGTCGCCCTCCAGCGCGGTCACCGTGACATGGGTGCGCAGATCCACCCCGTTCTCCGTCTGCAGGTCGGCGGCGACCGCGCCGACGACCCCGCCGAGCGCGCCCACCAGCGGGGCGCCCGCGCGTTCGGCGACGGTGACCGGCAGGTTCATCTCCCGGCACGCGGAGGCCACCTCCGAACCTGCGAACCCGGCGCCGATGACGAACACCCGGCGCGGCCCCGCCTTCAGCCGCCGGTACAGGTCGGCCGCGTCCTCCCGGGTGCGCAGCAGGCAGACGCCGTCCAGCCGGGCCTCCTCCGGCTTCGGCCACGGCCGGGCGCGCACCCCGGTCGCGATGAGCAGCCGGTCGTACTCCACCTCGTCCCCGTCGGCCAGCCGCACCCGCTTGGCGGTCAGATCCAGACCGGTCGCCGCGACACCGAGGCGCCACTTGGCGTCGGTCTCCCGGCGGTGGGGCAGCTCGGTCTGGTGCGGGGACGCCATGCCCAGCAGCACGGACTTGGACAGCGGCGGCCGGTCGTACGGCTCGTACGGCTCGTCCCCGATCAGGGTCAGTTCACCGGTGAAGCCCTCGGCGCGCAGCGTCTCGGCGGCCCGCAGGCCGGCCAGCGAGGCGCCGACGATCACGACCCGGCCCTCACGCCTGAGCCACTCGACGTAGTCAGCGGCCATCGGACGCCTCCCGGACCTCGCCCACGCGGTCCAGTCCGTCGGCGGTGATCGCCTGCACCGGGCACGCGGCGACGGCACGCGCCAGCCGCTCCCGCTGCTCCTCGTCCGCGCGGGGGTTGTAGATCAGCGACTCCTCGCCGTGCATGGCGAAGACGTCGGGCGCGAGGAACGCGCACTGCGCGTACCCCTGACACTTGTTGAGATCGACGACGAGCCGCATCGACGCTCCGCCCTTTCCGATGGCCAGGTCCGCCCGTCCCACGCGGCTCGCGCGGGCGGCTGCGGACGGCGGTCGTCCCCCCGCACGCCAGCATGCGAGCCGAGGCGGGGCGTGCGCGCGCCGGGCACGCCGATCGAGTGAGCGGCCGGCGGCCCTACACGGGATCCGTACGGGTCCGGGCGCCCCGGCCCGCCGCCAGGATGTGCACGCTGAGCAGCAGCGACCACGCGGGGAAGACGAGTTCCGCCCAGGGCACGTTCGAGGAGGCGAACAGCAGCGTCAGGGCGGTGAGGAGGCCGAGGACGGTGAGCCAGCGGGGCAGGATCCTGAGGCGGCGGCCCATGACCGACATGGAGGACACGAAGACGGCCGCCATCCGCATGGCGTACTCCGTCATCAAGGTGTACGCGAAGTGGCGGCCGAAGTCCCAGGTGCCGGGCACCGGCGGCAGGCCGGCGGGGTGGTCCACGACGAGTACGGCGCTCGCCGCGGCGGCGGCGGCGAACAGCGTGGCGGTGAACACCAGCCCGCTGCCGAGGAAGACGGTGGCGAGGAACCTGTCCTCGCCCGCGCCGACGTGCGCGCGGATCACGCCGATGAACCACAGGAAGAAGATCCCGGCGAACGGTACGAGCGCGAGGGCCGCCCGCAGCGCGTCCCGCCGCGCCGGGTCCGTGAACCCGGTCGCGGCGGCCGCGTCGGCGCCCTCCGGGATCCCCAGCCTGACCAGGACCATCGCCGCCGCCAGGAGCAGCGCGAAGACCACTCCGGCCAGCCCCGCGGCCCACGGTGTCCGCGGCCCGGTCCCCGTCTCCTCCCGCCGCCCCGGCCCCTTCTCCTCCCGCCGCCCCGGCCCCTTCTCTTCCCGCCGCCCCGGCCCCGTACCTGTCTCCTCCATGTCCGGCCCGCCTTCCGCATCGGCCCCCGGCACCAGCTAGCCGCCTGCCCCACGCCCGCGCCAGCGGAGGACGCCCGTTCGGCCGAGCACCGTTCCCCGGCACCGGGTACGCCACCGGCGGGGACCACGCGGCCACGGCCGCGTGGTCCCCGCCGGGATGCGGCCGAGGTGCCGCGCCGTCAGAGGCGGGACAGCTCGTCCACCAGGTCGTCCAGGCCCAGCGAGCCCTGCGACAGGGCCGCCATGTGCCAGGCCTTCAGGTCGAAGGCGTCGCCGTGCCGCTCCCGGGCCTTCTCCCGGCCCAGCAGCCACGCCCGCTCGCCGAGCTTGTAGCCGATCGCCTGGCCCGGGATCGTCAGGTACCGGGTCAGCTCGCTCTCCACGTAGTCCGCCGGCCGGCTGCTGTGCAGGCCGAAGAACTCCTCGGCCAGCTCCGGCGTCCACCGCTCACCGGGGTGGAACGGCGAGTCCGCCGGGATCTCCAGCTCCAGGTGCATGCCGATGTCCACGATCACCCGGGCCGCCCGCATCATCTGCGCGTCCAGGTAGCCGAGCCGCTCCTCCGGGTCCGTGAGGTACCCCAGCTCGTCCATCAGCCGCTCCGCGTACAGCGCCCAGCCCTCCGCGTTGGCGCTGACCCCGCCGATCGTCGCCTGGTAGCGGGAGAGGTCCTCGGCCACGTGCGCCCACTGCGCGAGCTGGAGGTGATGGCCGGGCACGCCCTCGTGGTACCAGGTCGACACGAGGTCGTAGACGGGGAAGCGGGTCAGGCCCATCGTGGGCAGCCAGGTGCGGCCCGGCCGGGAGAAGTCCTCCGACGGCGCCGTGTAGTAGGGGGCCGCCGCGCCACCGGGCGGGGCGATGCAGGACTCCACCCTCCGCACCCGCTCGGCGAGGTCGAAGTGGGTGCCGTCCAGTTCCGCGATCGCCCTGTCCATCAGGCCCTGGAGCCACTCCCGGACCTCGTCCACGCCCTCGATGTGCCGGCCGTGCTCGTCCAGGTGGGCGAGTGCCGCCCACGGCGTCGCGGCGTCGGGCAGGATCTTCTCCGCCTCCTTCCGCATCTCGCCGAGGATGCGGTGGAACTCCGCCCAGCCGTACGCGTACGCCTCGTCCAGGTCGAGGTCCGTGCCGTTGAAGTAGCGGGCCCAGCGCGCGTACCGCTCCCGGCCGACCACGTTCGGCGCGCCCTCGATCGCCGGCGCGTACACGTCCCGCAGCCAGTTCCGCAGCTCCACCAGGGCGGCGGTCGCGGTCCGCGCGGCCTCGTCCAGCTCGGCGCGCAGCGCCTCCGGGCCCGCGGCGGCGAAGTCCTCGTACCAGCCGCGCCCCTCGCCGTCCGTGCCCGTCCACTCGGTGAGCTGGCCGATGAAGGTCGCCGTCGGCCGGGGCGCGGCGAACAGCTTGCGCTCCAGGCCGAGTTCCAGGGACGCGCGGTAGCCCGCGAGCGCGCCCGGGACCGCGCGCAGACGCCGCGCGATCGCCGCCCAGTCCTCCTCCGTCTCCGCCGGGGTGACCGTGAAGATCTCCCGGACCGCGTGGCCGGGCGTGTCCATGTTGCCGATCCGGCGCAGGTGTTCCTCCGCGTCGTGCACGGCGAGTTCGGCGGTCAGCCGCTCCCGCAGCAGCCGTCCGCAGCGCCGCTCCACGTCGCTGTCCGCACCGGGTTGCCGTTCCGCCTCGTCCAGCCTGGCGAGCGTGGCCCGCGCCAGCTCCGCCAGGGCCTCCTGACCGGCCGGCGAGTAGTCGGGGAGCCTGCTCGAACTCTCCTTCACACCGAGGTACGTACCGGTGACCGGGTCGAGGGCGATGAGGTCGTCGACGTAGGCGTCGGCGACCTGGCGGGGCAGGGGAATCTGGGTCTCAGACATGCGGCCCATCCTCGTACGCGGAGGATCACCGCGTCACCCGCGTTTGCCGGGATTCAGCTCTGGGCGTGGCCGGGCGGCAGCAGCGGCCCGCACTCCCACTGCTGGAAGATCAGCCGGGTCTCCACCCGGGCCACCTCGCGCCGCGCGGTGAACTCGTCCAGCACCAGCCGCTGGAGGTCGGCCATGTCCGCGACGGCGACATGCACCAGGTAGTCGTCGGGACCGGTCAGATGGAACACCGTCCGTGCCTCCGGCAGCGCCCGGATCCGCTCCACGAACGGGCCCACCAGCTCCCGCCGGTGCGGTCGTACCTGCACCGACAGCAGCGCCTGCAGGCCCCGCCCGAGCCTGGCGGGATCCAGCCGCAGCCGGTGGCCGAGGATCACGCCCGACCGGCGCAACCGGGTCACCCGGTCCAGGCAGGTCGACGGCGCCACGCCCACCTGGGCGGCGAGGTCGCGGTAGGTGATCCGGGCGTCGTTCTGCAACAGCCGCAACAGATGCAGATCGACCGGATCCAGTACGACGGATTCGGCCACCGGCCGAACGTAGCACGGTGTTCGATCCCAGAGAACCGTTCGATGTTCACCCTCCCGCCATGGACACATCGAGCCTGAGTGACTACGACGGAGTAGGCACCGCACCGAGAGCGCTGGCCACCGAGGCCGTGCACGCCGGCCGTGACGACCTCGCCCGCCAGGGCCTGCACGCCCCGCCGATCGACCTGTCCACCACCTACCCCTCCTACGACAGCCGCGCCGAGGCCGCCCGCATCGACGCCTTCGCCACCGACGGCGCCGACCCGGTGGGACCGCCGGTCTACGGCCGCCTCGGCAACCCGACCGTCGCCCGCTTCGAGACCGCGCTCGCCCGTCTGGAGGGCACCGAGTCCGCCGTCGCCTTCGCCAGTGGCATGGCCGCCCTCAGCGCCGTCCTCCTCGCCCGGTCCGCCATGGGCCTGCGCCATGTGGTCGCGGTACGGCCGCTGTACGGCTGCAGCGACCACCTGCTCACCGCGGGGCTGCTCGGCACGGAGGTCACCTGGACCGACCCGGCCGGCATCGGCGACGCGCTGCGCCCGGACACCGGCCTGGTGATGGTCGAGTCCCCGGCCAACCCGACCCTCGCCGAACTCGACCTGCGGGCGATCGCCCACGCCTGCGGTTCGGTGCCGCTGCTCGCCGACAACACCTTCGCCACGCCCGTGCTCCAGCGTCCGGCCGAGCAGGGCGCCCGGATGGTGCTGCACAGCGCCACCAAGTACCTCGGCGGGCACGGCGACGTGCTGGCCGGGGTGGTCGCCTGTGACGAGGAGTTCGCGGGCCGGCTGCGGCAGATACGGTTCGCCACCGGGGGAGTCCTGCATCCACTGGCCGGCTACCTGCTGCTGCGCGGGCTGTCCACGCTCCCGGTCCGGGTGCGGGCCGCCTCCGCGAACGCCGCCGTGCTGGCCCGCCGGCTGGCCGCCGATCCGCGCGTGGCCCGGGTCCGCTATCCGCGGCTGGGCGGCGCGATGATCGCCTTCGAGGTGCACGGCGACCCGCACGAGGTGATCTCCCGGGTCCGTCTCGTCACCCCCGCGGTGAGCCTGGGCAGCGTCGACACGCTCATCCAGCACCCCGCGTCCATCAGCCACCGCATCGTGGACGCCGACGACCGGCGCGGGGCGGGCGTGAGCGACCGTCTGCTGCGGCTGTCGGTGGGCCTGGAGGACGTGGACGACCTCTGGGCGGACCTGGACCAGGCCCTGGGGGGTGTGCGGGACCGGCAGGTGACACCGCTGCGGGAGGCGGTGCGCTGAGGGGCGGGGCCCCGGGTGACGGCCGCACGGAGCCCGGGGCACGGCCGCGTGGGGTCCGGCGGGACGGTCGTGGCGGGGTCCGGCGGGACGGTGGCGTGGGGTCCGGCGGGGCGGTCGTGGCGGGGTCCGGCGGGACGGTGGCGTGGGGTCCGGCGGGGCGGTCGTCGCGGGGTCCGGCGGGACGGTGGCGTGGGGTCAGGCGGGGCGGTCGTCGCGGGGTCCGGGGCACGGTCGCGCGGGGTCCGGCGGGACGGTGGCGCGGAACCCGGCGGGACGGTCGCGTGGGGTCAGGCGGGGCGGTCGCGTGGGGTCAGGCGGGACGGCCGCGCGGGGTCCGGGGCACGGCCGCACGCAGCCCCGGGCACGGCCGCACGGAGCCCCGGGCACGGCCGCACGGAGCCCCGGGCACGGCCGCGCGGGGTCCGGTGGGACGGTCGAAGCGGGGCCCGCGGCACGGCCGCGTGGCGTCCGGCGGTACGGTCGCGCGGGGCCCGGCGGGACGGTTGCGCGGGGATCCGTCGCGCGGGGGACCGCCGGTGCGTCGGCCGGAGGGCGCGGTGCCGTCTCCGTGCGGGGGCAGTCCCGTGCGGGGGCAGTCCCGTGAGGTGGCCCAGTGCGGTGGCCCCAGTGCGGTGACCTCAGGCCGTGCGGCCCCCGCCGCGGCCTAAGGCCCTGCTGCGGCCTGAGGCCCCGCCGCGGCCTGAGGCCCCGCCGTGGCGTCAGGCTCCGCGGCGGCTACAGGCCGGGCGCCGAGCGGCCTGAGGCCGGGCGGGGCATCGGGGTCGCCGGTGTCGTGTCCAGGCGGGCCGTGATCACCAGCGTGCCCTCCTCCACCTGGTAGTCCAGGGGCAGGCCCAGGCCGCGCATCGCGGCGACCATGCCGGTGTTGGACGCCTTGGTCACGGCGTACACGCTCGCGCAGCCGGCGTCCGCCGCCATCGCCACCAGCCGGCCGAGCAGCTCGCCGCCCACGCCCCGCCGCTGCCACTCGTCCTCGACCAGCAGCGCGACCTCGGTCTCGTCGCTGTCCCACAGCAGATGCCCGAGGCCGACGATCCTTCCCGAGGCGGTCTGCGCGGCCAGCGTCCGGCCGAAACGGGGGCTGAGCAGGTGGTTCAGATAGCGGTCCGCGTCACCGACCGGGCCGTGGTAGCGCATGCCGAGGGTGTGCGGCGAGCACCGGTCGTGCATCGCCCGGGCCGCGGCCAGGTCCCCGGTGTCCACCCGGCGCACGGTGATGTCGTTGCCCTCGGGCAGGGTCAGCACGTCCTGGCCGTCGGGGATCCGCGGCCCGAGCCGGCCGTCCAGCTCCACCAGCGCCCGGGCGCGGGCGAACTCGGCGGGGGTGAAGGGGAGGTACGGCCGCTCCACGGTGAGCACGCCGCCCTCGGGCGCCGGCAGCCGCATCACGGTGTCCTCCAGCACACCCTCGACCGGCACCGGCGCCGGACCACGGCCGCCGCCGGCCGGTGCGCCGGGCAGCGAACGGATCGTGCAGCGTCCCAGCAACTGGCGCAGAGCCAAAGGGAGTTCGGAGGTGTCCAGGGCGGTGCGGGCGGCCAGGCCGAGCACCCGGGTGGGCACGTCGACCAGGTCGTGGGCGTCGGCCCGCTCGATCCAGGTGGCCGTACCCCCGGCCGAGGCGACCGCCCGGGTGATCCCGGCCGCCGAGAGCGCACCCGGCGCCCGCAGCAGGAACTCGTCCACCGTGCCGTCGGCCAGCGGGTGCGTCTGCAGGCTCAGGATGTCCACCCGCTGCCCGGCGAGCGCCGCGCACAGGGCGGCCAGCGAACCCGGCTCGTCCTTCACCGTCGTCCGCATCCGCCACAGCGTGCCGGGGTCCTCGCAGGTGCCGGCCTCCCCGTCGGCGGGCTGCCCGGACGGCCGCGTCTCGGCGGCCGGCCGGGCACCGGTATCGCTCACCGGCGGGGCGTGTCCGTGGCGGCGTGACCACCACACGTGGAATCCCGCCGTCGCGGCCAGTACGACGGCCGAGATCACCAGCAGGGCCGGGCCGTCCGGCCCGTGCCCGATCAGGTTCGCCACCGCGTCCGCGACGGCCACGGCGGTGAAGAGCGCGGCGAGTTCGACGACGTCCCGCCGCCAGTGGTGCACGGGCCGCCCGTGCCTGGCCCGGGTCACATCAGGCATTTCTGGAGTCATGCAACCACTGTGGAGGAACGGTGTTGCGTGATCACGAACTGATTGTGACCGATGGGTTAAGCATGCTCCGCCCCTTTTGCTGTCCTTTTGTTGCCCTTTCCATGGTTGAGCTCGTGGCCGGCCCTACTGACCGACGCGGCCCGGCTGCAGGGTCCGCGTGAACAGCACGGTGCCGTCCTGCTCCCGCAGCCGTACCGTCAGCTCCCCGCTCTCCCCGTCGATGTCGACCTCGCCGAAGAACTGGTAGCCGCCCGCGGGCGAGACGTTCGGCGTGGCCGGCGCCTTCACGAACACCCGCTCCGGGCCGAAGGTGCCGTCCAGCGCGCTCGCCGGGAAGGCACCCGCGTTCAGCGGGCCGGAGACGAACTCCCAGAACGGCTCGAAGTCGGTGAACGCGGCCCGGGACGGCTGGTAGTGCTGGGCGGAGGTGTGGTGCACGTCCGCCGTCAGCCACAGCGTGCCGGTGATCCGCCGGTGCTTGACGAACCGCAGCAGCTCGGCGATCTGCAGCTCCCGGCCGAGCGGCGCCCCCGGATCGCCCTGCGCCACCGCCTCGAAGTTCGGCCTGCCCTCCGTCGGGTCCGGTACGACGAGACCGAGCGGCATGTCGGCGGCGATCACCTTCCACACCGCGCGTGACCGGGCCAGCTCCCGTTTGAGCCACTCCAGCTGCTCCCGGCCGAGGATGCCCTGCGGGTCGGTCGTCCGGTCGTCGGGGGAGTTGGCGTCGCGGTAGGTGCGCATGTCGAGCACGAAGACGTCCAGCAGGGGGCCCTGGCGCAGCACCCGGTAGACCCGGCCCTCCCGCGCGCCCGGACGCAGGGTGGACAGCGGGACGTACTCGCTGAACGCCCGCCGGGCGCGCGCCGCGAGGACGTCGACGCTCTTCTCGGTGTAGCGGGTGTCGGTCGAGGCGATCACCTCGCCCGGGTACCAGTTGTTGCGGACCTCGTGGTCGTCCCACTGGACGACCGAGGGCACCTGGGCGTTGAACCGGCGGAGGTTGGCGTCGAGCAGGTTGTAGCAGAAGTTGCCCCGGTACTCGGCGAGGGTCTCGGCGACCTTCGACTTCTCCTCGGTGGTGATGTTCCGCCAGGTACCGCCGTCGGGCAGCGCCTGGGCGGCGCTGATGGGGCCGTCGGCGTAGATGGTGTCGCCGCTGCACAGGAAGAAGTCCGGGTCCAGCTTCGCCATGGCGTCGTAGATGCGGTAGCCGCCGAGGTCCGGGTTGATGCCCCAGCCCTGTCCGGCCAGGTCGCCCGACCACAGGAACCGCACGCCGTCCCGGCGGCGCCGCGAGACGGTGCGGAAGGTGCCGGTCACGGGCTCGCCCGTGCGGCGCGGGTCGTCCGGGTCGGCGAGCAGCACCCGGTAGTGGATCTGCTCGCCGGAGGGCAGGCCGTGCAGCCGGGTGGTGCCGGTGAAGTCCGTGCCGACGCCGAGCAGCGGGCCGTGCAGGCGGCGCGGGTTGCGGAAGGACTCGGTGGCCGAGGTCTCCACGATCATCCGGGCCGGCCGGTCCGAACGCACCCACACCAGAGCGGAGTCGGCGGTCACGTCACCGGTCTGCACGCCCCAGCCCGCCTCCGGGCGTCCGGAGCGGGCGAACGCCGGGGCCGCTCCGGCGCCCACGGGCAGGGTCAGGGCCGCCGACGCGGCGAGGGAGCCGCGCAGGACGCTGCGGCGGCCGGGGAAGGGACGGTGGGACATGGCTGCGCCTCCAGGGACGGGATCCGGCCAGTGTGCGGAGCCACACCTACTGGGGCACCGAGGCGCGCACGCGAACCGGAGGTGAACTCCGGTCGGCTGGGCGGCAGTCAGGGGCGGTGGGGAGCGGTCACGGGTGGTCGGAGGCGGTCGGAGGCGGTCGGAGGAGGCGCGAGGAGGCCGGAGTGGCCGGGGCGGGCCGGGGGAGGCAGGGCCGGCGTGCCGCGACCCGCACGGACTTCCCCAAGACCCTCCCGAGCCGGCCGGGCGGGAGGCGCCGGCGCGGAGGCGCCCGGAGGACGTCAGCGGCTGCCGTCCAGGATGACGCGCGCGACCAGGGCCGGGTCGTCGTTCATCGGGCAGTGGCCGCAGCCGGGCAGCCGGACCAGCCGGGCGTGCGGGATCAGCTGCTTGGCGCGTACGCCCTGGCGGCGCACCAGGATCCGGTCCCGGGTGCCCCAGGCCACCGTGACCGGCAGGCCCGGCAGGCCGTCGGTGAAGCGGACGGCGGCGCCCGCCCGCAGGGTCGCCCCGAACCCGTCGGCCCCGACGAGCGCGAGCGTCTCGGCGACCACCGCCTCAGGGGAACGGCGCCCGGGGCGGGCGTAGATGGTGCTGGTCAGCGCCGTACGGCCGGCCGCCGTACGGGACAGCCGCTGCACCAGGGGCAGCGGCAGCCGCCGGGCGATCCCGCGCATCGCGAGCAGCACCGCGAAGGCGTACCGCCGCTCGGCCTCCGACCAGAAACCGGCCGGGGACAGGGCGGTCACGGACCGTACGAGCTTCTCCCGGCCCAGCTCCAGGGCGAGCAGCCCGCCCAGCGAGTTGCCGGCGACGTGCGGACGGTCCAGCTCCAGCGCCTCGAACAGGGCGCCGAGGACGGCGTTGGTGGTGGGCAGGTCGTAGGCCAGGCCGTCCGGCAGCGCCGGGGACGCGCCGAAGCCCGGCAGGTCCACGGCGATCACCTCGCGCTCGGTGGCCAGGATGTCCACGACCGGGTCCCAGGCCTGCCGGTGATGGCCGATGCCGTGCAGCAGGACCAGCGGTTCGCCGCGGCCCACGCGCGCGTAGGACACGGTGACGTCACCGGGGCCGTGCGGGGCGGGGACCGTGAAGGAGACGGTGGCGGACATGGGGGTGCTCCTCGTCTGGGCTGCTGACGGACGCCGTAGACAGCTTGTCAGCAATTACTACCGACGGGTAGCCCCCGGGGTGCGAACGCCCGGTCCGCCCCTCAACGCGCCCGGCGCACCTCGATGTTGAAGTCGGCGTCCCCGAAGCGGCGGAACAGGGTGAGCCACAGCGGCAGATACATCTCCACCGCCCGCGCCGACCGGATCCCACCGAGGTCCAGCACCCGCCCGGCCGGCCAGCCGAACTCCCCGAGCAGCGCCGTCACCTGCTCCTTCGCCCCGGTGTCGTCCCCGCACACGAACAGCTGGTGCTCGCCCGGCACCCGTCCCGGATCCACCATCACCCGGCAGTTGACCGTGTTCAGCGCCTTCACCACGCGCGCGTGCGGGAACGCCCGCTGGATCCGCTCGCCCACGCTGTCCGACTCCACCGGGTCCAGCCGCGGCTGCCCGTCCTCGAACGACAGCGGATTGGAGACGTCCACCAGCACCTTGCCGTCCAGGCGCTCCGCGCCCGCCGCCCGCAGCGCGTCCAGCGCCACCCGGCCGCCCACCGCGCTCACCACCACCTCGCCCGCGGCCGCCGCGTCCGCGAACGTCCCCGCGTGGGCCCGCCCGGCCTCGGCCGTCGCCCACTCCACGGCCACCGGGTTGTCCCGGGTGCGCGAACCGAGGGTCACCTCGTGGCCCAGCTCCAGCAGCCGGCCGGCCAGGGTGCGGCCCACCTCGCCCGTGCCCAGCACCCCGTACCGCATCGCCCACCTCACGGTCGCCGGCCGCCGCCCGCCGGCGGCCCGCGGTCATTGTGATCCGTACCGCCCCTGGAGCCGGGCATTCCGGGTGGACAGCGGAGGGCGTGTCGGATGGGATGGACCCGTGACCGCAGACCCAGCCGCCGACCCGGCCACCGACGTCTTCGAAGAGCACCGGCCCCTGCTCACGGGAGTCGCCTACCGCATGCTCGGCCGGGTCGCCGACGCCGAGGACGTGGTCCAGGAGGCCTGGCTGCGCTGGTACCGGGCCGACCGGGGCGAGGTCCGCGAACCGCGCGCCTACCTGGTGCGCATCACCACCCGGTTGGCCATCGACCGGCTCCGCCAGGTGCAGTCGCGCGGCGAGGCGTACGTCGGGCCGTGGCTGCCCGAGCCGTACCTCACCGAATTCGCCGACACCGCTCCCGACTCCGCGGACCGCGCCGTGCTCGCCGACACGGTCTCCCTGGCCGTCCTGGTCGTCCTGGAGTCCCTGTCCCCGCTGGAGCGGGCCGTGTTCGTGCTCCGGGAGGCCTTCGGCTACCCGTACGCCGAGATCGCCGCGCTCCTCGGCCGCGCCGAGCCCGCGGTACGGCAGCTCGCCGGACGGGCCCGCCGGCACGTGGCCGAACGGCGCCCGCGGTACGAGGTCGACCCCGCCCGGCGCCGTGACCTGACCGAGCGTTTCCTCGCCGCCGCGGCCGAGGGCGACCTGGCCGGGCTGATGTCCCTGCTCGCCCCGGACGTCCGCCTGGTCGGCGACAGCGGCGGCAAGGCCAAGGCGCCGCTGCGCACCCTGCACACCGCCGACAAGGTCGCCCGCTTCCTCATCGGCGCCGCGCGCAAGCTCCCGGCCGGACTGTCCGTCCGGCCCCTGGAGGTCAACGGCGGCCCCGCCGCGCTGGTCCTGGTCGACGACAAGCCCGACAGCCTGTTCCAGGTGGACATCGCCGACGGCCGTGTCACCGCCGTCTACGTGGTCCGCAACCCGGACAAGCTCCGGCACCTCACCGGCGGCTGATCAGGCGAGGGGGCGCCACCGCCCCCGCGCGCCCGCTCCGGCCCCCCGCGCGCCCGGTCCGGCCCCCCGCGCGCTCGGCCCGTCCGCAGGCCCCCGTCGTGTGACGGGGGCTTTGCCGTGCCGTCACCCGCCGCGCCGCCTGCGAACGCCTCATGAACGCTCCGTGGCAGGGCGCCCGTGCGTTCGGGCGGGGATCGACGATTGGTCTTGACCAAGGGTGACGGCCGCCCTATGGTCGCAGAGAAGTGCAACAACCTTTAATAAACAAGGGCGCCAAAAACCGCCGGACCACGGCTCTTGCGGAGGACAGGGTGGGGACCACGCAGCTGGAATCGGTACCGGAACCGAAGTACTGGCATCTGAAGACCGTGCTCACCGAGGCACTGGACTCCGAATTCTCGGTCGGTGAGATCCTGCCCAACGAGCGTGACCTCGCGGCCCGTTTCGGCGTGGCCCGCGCCACGCTCCGGCAGGCCCTCGAACAGCTGGAGCTGGAGGGCCGGCTGCAGCGCCGCCGCGGGGTCGGCACGACCGTGGCGCCGCCGCGTGTCGGCGTGTCCGTCGGCACCGAACAGCACGCCTGGCCCGGCACCGCCGGAGACGCCTGGCAGCCCGTCGACAGCGACCAGGCGACACCGCCCGCGGCCGTCGCCGCCGCCCTGGAGACCGCCCCGGACGAGACCGTCCACACCGTCCGCCGCACCCGCATGTCCCACGGCCAGCAGGTCGCCACGGAACTGCTCTACATCCCGGCGGCCTCGGTGCCCGGCCTCACCGCGATCGACACCCCGTCCGGCGCGGCACGCGCGCGTGCGGTGCTGCGTGAATTGCAGCACCTGCCGCTGGAGGGCGAGGACCGCGCCGTCGAACTCGGCTCCGCCCGCGCGGACGACGCCAGGGAACTCGACCGGCTCCCCGGCTCGCCCGTCCTCGTCGTCACTACCCGCTTCTTCGCCCAGGGCCGCACGGCGGCACTCTCGGTGGCGACGTACCGGGCCGACACCTGCCGGCTGACCTTCGGTGAATCGGCGGGAGTGGAGATACACCACGACCCGGAGCGGCGCGCTTCCTGAAGACCGCGGCACCCCGCCGCTCCGGACGGGACGGCGGGGCGACGCCCCTCTGTCCCGTCACCGAACGGCCCGTCACCGAACGGCCCGTCACCGACGGCCCGTCACCGAGCCCTCCACGGCGAACAGCTGCTCCTCCACATGGTCCAGCGCCAGCCGCAGCGCCCCCGTCGCCACGGCCGCCTCGCCCAGCACGGACAGCGCCACCCGCGGCGGCCGCAGGCAGTACCGGGCCAGTTCCTGCCGCAGCGGCTCCAGGACGCCGTCCAGGCCCGCCGCCCAGCCCCCGACGACCACCAGCTCCGGGTCGAGCGCCAGCACCAGCGCGGCGACGTCGTGCACGAGCCGCTGGATGAACCGCTCGACGGCCGCCCGGGCCCTGCGGTCGCCCTTGCGTGCCAGCGCGAACACCTCGGCGACCGCCTGCTCGTCCAGCGGGTGCAGCGGCTCGTCGGTGGTGGACAGCAGTGCCTCCGGCGTGGCCTCCCGGCCCAGCAGATGCAGCGCGCCGATCTCGCCGGCCGCCCCGCCGTAGCCCCGGTGCAGCCGCCCCCCGATCAGTGAACCGGCCCCCGGGCTCAGCCCGGCCAGGACGAACACCACGTCGTCCGTCTCGGTCGCCGCGCCCTTCCAGTGCTCCGCCACGGCCGCCGCGTTCGCGTCGTTCTCCACCAGCACCGGACAGCGGAAGGAACGGCTCAGCCGCTCCCCGAGCCGCAGCCCGGTCCACTGCGGCAGGGCCGTGCTCAGCCGTACCGTGCCGTCGGCCTCCACGATGCCCGGTGTCCCCACGCCCACCGCCCGCAACGAGCCGCGTGCCACCCCGGCCCGGCGCAGCAGCTCGGCGACCGCACCGCGCAGCCGGTCGAGCCGTTCGTCCGCCGGGGCCTTCTCGTCGACCTCCTTGGCCTGCGCGCCCAGCACCCGCCCGTCCAGGTCGGACAGGAGGGCGGCGACCCGGTGCGGCCCGATCTCCAGCCCCAGCAGATGCCCCGCCTCGGCCCGGAACCGGAACCGCCGGGCGGGCCGCCCCTGCCGGCGGGCACCGCCGTCGTCGGCCGCCGCCTCCACCACCAGCCCGCCCTCGATGAGCCCTTCCACGACGCCCTCGACGGTCGGCCGGGACAGTCCGGTGACGCGGGTGATCTCGGTGAGCGTCGCGCAGTCCGTGGCGCGCAGCGCGTGCAGCACCACCGCGGAATTGATCCTTCGCAGCAGCGAGGGATCGCCGCCGGTCAGCTGCCCCACCGTCCGTCCTCCCAGCTCGCGGGCGTGTTGGCCGGATCGTACTCGGCCCCGTCCGCCCCGGCGAGTGCCGGGTTCGGCCCGCGGGCCGCGTCCTTCGGTCACCCCGGTTCCACGAAACCGGACTCGTAGGCCGCGATCACCGCCTGGGTGCGGTCCCGCGCGCCGAGCTTGGCCAGCACGGCGCTCACGTGCGACTTCACCGTCTCCGCGCCCACGAACAGCCGCGCGGCGATCTCGGCGTTCGACAGCCCCCGGGTCATCAGCCGCAGCACCTCCGCCTCCCGCTCGGTCAGCCCGGCCCGCTCCAGCGCGGCCCGCGCCGGCCGGCCGCCGTCGCCGTACCGGGCGGCGAGACGCCGTACGGAGGCCGGGAACAACAGCGACTCGCCCTCCGCGGCCAGCCGCACCGCGTGCACGATCTCGGCCGGACGGGCCCGCTTCAGCAGGAACCCGTCGGCGCCCGCACGCAGCGCCTCGTACACGTACTCGTCGTCCTCGAACGTGGTCACGACGAGGATCCTCGGCGGCTGTGGCACCGTGCGCAGCACCGCGCGCGTGGCCTCGATCCCGTCCATGAGCGGCATCCGCACGTCCATGGCCACCACGTCCGGCCGCAGTCGCCGTACGAGCGGGATGACCGCCGCGCCGTCGGCCGCCTCGCCCACCACCTCGATGTCGGGCTGCGCCTCAAGGACGGCCCGCAGACCCGCGCGAACCAGGGGTTCGTCGTCGACGAGGAGTACGGTGACCGGCATCCGGCCAGCCTAGATCAGCGCAGCGGCAGCTCCGCGCGCACCTGCCAGTCGCCCTCGTCCGGACCGGTCCGGGCGGTGCCGCCGAGCAGCGCCGCCCGCTCCCGTATGCCGCGCAGGCCGCTGCCCCGCCCGGGGCCGGGCATCGCCCCCGGCAGCGGGTTGCGGACCTCCAGGGTGAGCAGCCCGTCGGTGACCTCGACCCGGACCCGGACGGGCACCGCTCCCGCGTGCCGCAGCACATTGGTGAGCGCCTCCTGGAGGATGCGGTGGCCCTCGCGGGACACCGGGCCGGGCACGGCCCCGACCGGCCCCGTCACCTCGGCGTCGACCTTGGCGCCGGAGGCCCGCGCCGACTCCAGCAGCCGGCCGGCGTCGGCCAGCGTCGGCCGCGCGCTCACCGGCCGCTCCGCCTCCCGCAGCACACCCAGCACCCGCTCCAGGTCCTCCAGCGCGGCCCGGCCGGTCTCCTCGATGGCACCCAGCGCCCGGTCGGTGAACTCCGGATCGCCCGCCGCGCGCGCGGCACCCGCCTGCACCACCGCCACCGTCAGGGCGTGCCCGATCGAGTCGTGCAACTCCCGGGCCATCCGGGTGCGTTCCAGCAGGTGCTCGGTGCGTTCCTCCAGCGCGGCCAGCCGCTCGGCCGCCGACGGCCCGAGGAGCCGGCGCGCGGCGGCCGTGACCAGCTCGCCGAGCCCGACGACCACGCCGTACAGGGCGAGCAGCGGCAGCGGCGCCAGCAGGGCCCAGGCGGGGTGCGGCGGCAGCCGGTCCAGCAGCGGGGCCCCGGCCGGCGCACCGCCCCAGGCGCACCGCAGCAGTTCGAAGCAGAGGGCGGGCAGCCACACCGAGGCGAACACGGCCGTGCCGCCGAGCAGCATGCGCAGCTCCAGCCACAGCACCGTACGCAGCCGGTCCCGCCAGGTGGCCGCCCGCGCCTGCGAGATGCCCGGCTCCGGCTCGCCCGGCGTGAGCAGCAGCCGCGCCTGCACCCCCTCACCCCGCCGCACCGCGGGCACGAGGCCGAGCGGGAGGAGCAGCAGCGCGGGCACCCAGGGGGTCGACGGGTCGACGAAGAGCCAGACGCTGACCATCAGCATCGGCATCCACAGGTGCAGCAGGCGCGTGTACGTCGTGCCGCGCAGCAGCGGGCGCAGGAGGCGGGACATGACGTCATCGTCGCAGGCGGCACCGACAACGGTTCTCCCCCGCACGGGGGAGACGGTCCCCGCCGGCGGGGGAGGAACCATGTGCCCCGCCCCGCCAGGCTGTTGCCATGACCAGCATCGACGTACGGGACCTCACCAAGGACCACGGCGGCCGGCGGGCCGTGGACCGCCTCACCTTCCGGGTGCACCCCGGCCGGGTCACCGGCTTCCTCGGCCCCAACGGCGCCGGGAAGTCCACGACCTTCCGCCTCGTCCTCGGCCTCGACCGGCCCACCGCCGGCACGGCCACCGTCGGCGGCCAGGCCTACGCGGACCTGCGCGACCCCCTGCGCCGGGTGGGTGCCCTGCTCGACGCCCGCGCCGCGCACGGCTCCCGCACCGCCCGCGACCATCTCCTCGCCCTCGCCGCGAGCAACCGCATACCGGCCCGCCGGGTCGACACCGCCCTGGAGGAGGCCGGTCTCGCCGCCGTGGCCCGGCGCCGGGTTCGGACGTACTCCCTCGGCATGCGCCAGCGGCTCGGCATCGCCGCCGCCCTGCTCGGCGACCCGGAGGCCGTGCTGCTCGACGAACCCGCCAACGGCCTCGACCCCGAGGGCATCGTCTGGATCCGCGCCCTGCTGCGCCGGCTCGCCGCCGAGGGGCGTACGGTCCTGGTCTCCAGCCACCTCATGGGCGAGATCGCCGCCTTCGCCGACCACCTGCTGATCCTCGGCCGGGGCCGCCTGCTGGCCGACACCCCCGTCCAGGACTTCATCCGGGCGCGCGTACAGCCCCGCGTCCGCGTCCGCACCACCGATCCCGCCGCCCTCGGCGACCTCCTCGCCCGGCACGGCCACGACGCCTCCCGCGCCGAGGACGGGACGTGGACCGTACGGCACGCGCGCGTGGACGACCTCGGCCGGCTGATGTCCGGGGCGGGCGTCCCCGTCCTGGAACTCGCCGCCGAGGAGGCCACCCTGGAGGAGGCCTATCTCGATCTGACCGCGGCCGAGGCCGAGTTCACCGCACACCAGGAGGCCTGACCATGCCCTTCGCACCGGTGCTCCACGCAGAGTGGATCAAAATCCGTTCGCTGCGCTCCCTGCTGGGCGCCCTCGCCGCGGTCCTCGTCGTCACCGCCCCGCCGGCGGCGCTCGCCTCGGCCGACGCCGACGGCACCGACCCGCTGTTCTCCGTGTTCTTCGGCATCGGCTTCGGCCAGGTCGCCGCGATCGCCTTCGGTGCGACGGCCGTCTCGTCGGAGTTCCGGGGCGGCGCGCTGCGGCTGACGCTGGCGGCGGTGCCCGGCCGGGGGCGCTGGTTCGCCGCGAAGGCGACGGCGATCGCCCTGCCGGCGCTGGCCGTCGGGCTGCTCACCGGGTTCGTCACGCTCCTGGTGGGCAGGGCGGCCCTCGGCACCTCCGCACCCGGCTGGGGCGAGGGCGTGCGCGGCGCGGTCGGCTGCGGGCTGCACCTGACGCTGATGGCCCTGTTCGCCGCCGGACTCGCGGCCGTGCTGCGCAGCGGGGTCGCGACCCTCGCGGTGCTGATCCCGTTCCTGCTGATCGTGTCCTTCGTGGTGGGCGACCTGTCCGGCCGCGCCGCCGACTTCCTCCCGGACCGGGCGGGCCAAGTGGCCCTGCACAGCGGCTGGGACGGTGCCCTCGGCCCCTGGAGCGGGCTCGCGGTGACCGCCCTGTGGGCGGCGGCGGCCCTGGCGGTAGGCGGGTGGAGGGTCCGGCGCGGGGACGCCTGACGGCGGGCGGCGCCTGACGGACCGCCAATTGTCAGTGCCCCCCGCTTTACTGGGTCCCATGGACATCGCGAAGTGCCTGGCCCTCATCGACCTGCTGTGCGCCCGGGAGTTCCCGGCGGCGTACGGCAGGACGGAGCACGGCGAGAGCGGGCCCGGCTATCACATAGCCGCTTTGGCGACGAGCGAGGACTTCTGGGACGACGACGGCAGCGCACGGGACGAGACGGAGGCACAGGTCGAGGCCGACCGGGACGGCCTCGCCGAGCGGCTGGGGGAGCGGTGGGGCAGTCCGCAGCGGTTCAGCCTGTACAGCGTGCTCGACCGCGGCATGGAGGGCGAGGACCTCGTGGAGCCCTGGGCCGGGCTCAGCGGTCACGTCCCGGACGTCCACCTGTGGCGGGTGCCGGAGGCGGACCGCTGGGTCGCTCTCGGTGTCTCCCAGTGGGACAGGGAACTGCCGTTTCAGCTGCTCGGGATAGTGACGGAGACCGACCCGCCGTGACCGGGCAGGTCCGCCGCCTCCCGCAGCCGGGCGAACTCCTGCGCCATCGTCGCCGCCGTCCAGTGCGCGTTCAGCCCGCTGGGATTGGGCAGCACCCACACCCGGGCCTCCCCGATGGTCCGCTCCTGCGGCCCGACCCGGGCCGTGCGGTCACCGAAGGCGGCCCGGTACGCGGTCACCCCGACCACGGCCAGCCACCTCGGCCGCAGCCGCGTCACCTTCTCGGTCAGCAGCCGCCCGCCCTCGGCGTACTCCTCGGCGGTCAGCTCGTCCGCCCGCGCGGTGGCCCGCGCCACCACGTTGGTGATGCCGAGCCCGTAGGAGAGCAGCTCCCGCTGCTCGGCCGGCTTCAGCAGCCGGGGCGTGAAGCCGGACAGGTGCAGCACCGGCCAGAACCGGTTGCCGGGACGGGCGAAGTGGTGGCCGGTCGCGGCCGTCATCAGACCGGGGTTGATGCCGCAGAACAGCACGTGGAGACCGTCCGCGACCACGTCCGGTACGAGGCGGTCGCGGGCGGCCTCCAGATCGGCCTTGGTCAGGCGGGTCAGAGGATCGCTCCGGGGGTGTAGCCGGCGGCCTCCGGGTGCTGCTTGACGATCTCCTCGATCCGGCCGACGACCACGCCGACCTGGTCGGCGGCGGCACCGGTGAAGGAGAGCTTGTCGGCCATCAGCGCGGCCAGCCGCTCCCGGTCGAGCGGCAGGCGCTCGTCGGCGGCGAGCTTGTCGAGCAGGTCGTTGCGCTCGGCCCCCTGCTCACGCATCGCGAGCGCGGTCGCCACGGCGTTCTCCTTGATCGCCTCGTGCGCCACCTCGCGGCCGACCCCGGCCCGCACGGCACCCATGAGGACCTTGGTGGTGGCCAGGAACGGCAGGTAGCGGTCCAGCTCGCGGGCGACGACGGCCGGGAAGGCGCCGAACTCGTCGAGGACGGTCAGGAAGGTCTCCAGCAGGCCGTCCAGCGCGAAGAAGGCGTCCGGCAGTGCCACCCGGCGCACCACCGAGCAGGACACGTCGCCCTCGTTCCACTGGTCGCCGGCCAGCTCGCCGGTCATCGAGGCGTAGCCGCGCAGGATGACCATGAGGCCGTTGACGCGCTCGCAGGAGCGGGTGTTCATCTTGTGCGGCATCGCCGAGGAGCCGACCTGGCCCGGCTTGAAGCCCTCGGTGACCAGCTCGTGCCCGGCCATCAGCCGGATCGTCTTGGCGAGCGAGGAGGGTGCCGCGGCGAGCTGCACCAGCGCGGTGACGACCTCGTAGTCCAGCGAGCGCGGGTAGACCTGGCCGACGGAGGTGAAGGCCTGCGAGAAGCCGAGGTGGCCGGCGATCCGGTGCTCCAGCTCGGCCAGCTTCGAGGCGTCGCCGCCGAGCAGGTCCAGCATGTCCTGGGCGGTGCCGACCGGGCCCTTGATTCCGCGCAGCGGGTAGCGGCCGAGCAGTTCCTCGACGCGGCCGTGGGCGACGAGCAGCTCGTCGGCGGCGGTCGCGAACCGCTTGCCCAGGGTGGTGGCCTGCGCGGCCACGTTGTGCGAGCGGCCGGCCATGACCAGCTCGGCGTACTCGCCCGCGAGCTTGCCGAGGCGGGCCAGCACGGCCACCGTGCGGTCGCGCACCAGCTCCAGCGACAGCCGGATCTGCAGCTGCTCGACGTTCTCCGTGAGGTCGCGGGAGGTCATGCCCTTGTGCACGTGCTCGTGCCCGGCGAGGTCGTTGAACTCCTCGATCCGCGCCTTCACGTCGTGCCGGGTGACCTTCTCGCGCTCGGCGATCGAGGCGAGGTCGACGGTGTCGAGGACACGCTCGTAGTCGGCGAGCGCCTCGTCCGGCACCTCGATGCCGAGGTCCTTCTGGGCCCGCAGCACGGCGAGCCAGAGCTGCCGCTCCAGTTTCACCTTCTGCTCGGGGGACCAGAGCGTGGCGAGCTCGGCGGAGGCGTAGCGTCCGGCGAGGACGTTCGGGATGCGGGGCTTGGCGGGCGCAGAAGTCACGTGTCCAGATTCTACTGGCGGTTCCTGCAGGCCAACGCCACGGGTGCGGTCGGACGAAGCTACGAGACCCCCGTCACGTCGGCGGCGGCCCTGGCAGCCGACGTGACGGCGAGGGGGCGGGGGAGGACTACGCCAGGTCCTCGTACGCGAGCAGCTCCGGGCGCTTCGGCGGGCGGCCGTCGCCGGAGGACCGGCCGGTCAGGCGGCGGCCTATCCAGGGGAGCAGGTGCTGCCGGGCGAACCGTACGTCGGCGGTCCGCCGCGTCAGCCAGCCCGGCGGGGCCGTCGCCGGCATCGGCACATGCCACGCGGTGTCCTCCGGGTCGTAGCCGAGCGCCTGCCACACCGCCTCGGCGACCCGGCGGTGGCCCTCCGCCGTCAGGTGCAGCCGGTCCACGTCCCACAGCCGCGGGTCGGCCAGCGCGGGCGCCCCGTAGAGGTCGGCCACGACGGCGCCGTGCTTGGCGGCCAGCTCGTCCACGCAGGCGAACAGCTCCTCCATGCGCGGCCGGAACCGTTCCAGCACCGGGCCCTGGCGGCCGGGGCTGCGCATCAGCACCAGCTGCCTGCAGGAGGGCGCCAGCCGTTCCACGGCCTCGGTGAGCAGGTCGCGGACCCGGCCCATGTCGCACTTGGGGCGCAGGGTGTCGTTGAGCCCGCCGACCAGGGTGACGACGTCGGCGTTCATCGCCGCCGCCACCTCCACCTGCTCGTCGACGATCTGCCCGATCAGCTTCCCGCGCACGGCGAGGTTGGCGTACCGGAAGCCGGGTGTCCGCGCGGCCATCCGTCCGGCGAGCACATCGGCCCAGCCCCGGTAGGAGCCGTCGGGCAGCAGGTCCGACATGCCCTCGGTGAACGAGTCGCCGACCGCGACCAGGCTGGTGTACGCAGGAGATGCGGGGTTCGTCTGCATGGCGCCACAGATGGTATCCCGAGGCCAATACCTGCCGGTCGGTAGGCCCGCGCGTTCTGCGCCCCGCAGACCTCCGCTCCCGCCGGTCTCACCCCTGCGCCGGCTGACCGAACAGCTGGCGCAGTACGTCCTCCATCGTCACCAGGCCCGCCAGCCGGCCGTCGTCACCGAGGACGGCCGCGAGGTGGGTGCGGCTGCCGCGCATGGCGGTGAGGACGTCGTCCAGCGGGGTGCCCTCGCGGACGCGGGCGATGGGGCGCATGTCCCGGAGCCGGAAGGGCACGTCCCGGGGGGAGGCGTCCAGCGCGTCCTTGACGTGCAGGTAGCCCACGATCCGGCGGCCGGTGTCGACCACGGGGAAACGGGAGAAGCCCGACTCGGCCGACAGACGCTCCAGCTGTTCCGGGGTGACGCCCACGCGGGCGTAGACGACCCGCTCCAGCGGGACCACCACGTCCCGCACCGGCCGGCTGCCCAGCTCCAGTGCGTCGTGGAGGCGTTCCTGCGCACGGTTGTCGATCAGACCCGCCTCGCTGGCGTCCTTGACGATCTCCGCCAGCTCGGTGTCGGTGAAGGTCGCCGACACCTCGTCCTTCGCCTCCACCCGCAGAAGCTTCAGCAGCCCGTTCGCGAAGGCGTTGATCGCGAAGATCACCGGACGCAGCGACCGGGACAGCGCGACCAGCGGCGGGCCGAGCAGCAGCGCGCTGCGCACCGGTTCGGCGAGTGCGATGTTCTTGGGGACCATCTCGCCGAGCAGCATGTGCAGATACGTCGCGAGGGTCAGCGCGATCACGAACGACACGGCGTGACCCGCGCTCACGGGCACGCCCAGCGCGTGGAACACCGGCTCCAGCAGATGCGCGATCGCCGGTTCGGCGACCACGCCCAGCACCAGTGTGCACAGCGTGATGCCCAGCTGGGCGGCGGCGAGCAGGGCCGAGACGTGCTCCAGCCCCCACAGCACGCTCCGCGCCCGCCGGTCGCCCTCCTGGGCGAGCGGCTCGATCTGCGAGCGGCGCACGGAGATCAGGGCGAACTCGGCGCCGACGAAGAAGGCGTTGACGACGAGGGTCGCCAGACCGATCAGCAGCTGTACGACGGTCATCGCGTCCCCTCCCGCGTCCCACGGGTCCGGCGAGACCCGTCGGTCCCGTCGGTCCCGGCGGTCCTCCCACTCCTGCCTGTCCCGCGGCTCCCGTCGGTTCCGTCGGCTTCCTCGGCGCGCTCGTCGTCCAGCGGTGCGTGCAGCAGCACCCGCGCGGCCCGGCGGCCGGAGGCGTCGACCACGTCGAGCCGCCAGCCGGCCACGTCCACACCGTCGCCCACGGCGGGTATCCGGCCCAGCTCGGTGGCGACCAGGCCGGCCAGCGTCTCGTACGGCCCCTCGGGAACCCGCAGGCCCACGCGGGCCAGCTGGTCGGTGCGGGCGGCGCCGTCCGCCGCGTACAGGGCGCGGCCCCGCTCGTCCGCGCCGGCGGGGGCGAGGTCGGGCGTCTCGTGCGGGTCGTGCTCGTCCCGCACCTCGCCGACGACCTCCTCCACGATGTCCTCCAGGGTGGCCACGCCCGCCGTGCCGCCGTACTCGTCGATGACGACGGCCATGGTGCGCCGGCCGCCGAGCCGGTCCAGCAGCCGGTCGACGGTGAGCGACTCGGGCACCAGCAGCGGTTCGCGCATCACCTGCGCGACCGTGCGGTGGCGCCGCTGGTCCGCGGGGACGGCCAGCACGTCCTTGATGTGGGCGGTGCCGACGACGGCGTCCAGGGTGCCCCGGTAGACCGGGAACCGGCTCAGGCCGGTGGCCCGGGTGGCGTTGGCGACGTCCTCGCAGGTCGCCTGGGTGTCCAGGGCGACGACCTGGACGCGCGGGGTCATCACGTTCTCGGCCGTGAGGTCGGCCAGGTTCAGCGTCCGCACGAACAGCTCGGCCGTGTCCGGCTCCAGGGCGCCCTCCTTGGCGGAGTGCCGGGCGAGGGCGGCCAGCTCCTGCGGTCCGCGCGCGGAGGCCAGCTCCTCGGCGGGCTCGATGCCGATCCGGCGCACGCACCGGTTGGCGGTGTTGTTCAGGTGGGTGATGAAGGGTCGGAAGAGGGCGCTGAACAAGCGCTGGGCGCTGCCCACCCGCCTGGCCACGGCCAGTGGCGAGGAGATCGCCCAGTTCTTGGGCACCAGCTCGCCGACGACCATCAGGACCACCGTCGACAGGGCCGTGCCCAGCACCAGCGCGGTCGTGCTCGCCGTCCCCCGGGACAGGCCCATCGCCTGGAACGGCCCGGCGAGCAGTTCGGCGATCGACGGTTCGGCGAGCATGCCGACGACCAGGTTGGTGACGGTGATGCCGAGCTGGGCGCCGGAGAGCTGGAACGTCAGGTTCCGGACGGCCTTCAGGGCGCCGGCGGCACCGCGCTCGCCGCGCGCGGCGGCCCGCTCCAGCTCGCCGCGGTCCACCGTGGTCAGCGAGAACTCCGCCGCCACGAACGCGCCGCAGGCCAGCGAGAGCAGGATCGCCAGCAGAAGGAGGAGCACTTCGGTCATCGGGTCACCCCCGTCCCATGATCGGACAGGGCAGGGAAGAACGCGCGGTGTCGCGGAGGGGGAGGCTCGCCCATGGGCGGACGCTCACTACCTTTCATAGAGGGCCGAGTGCTCCCTCCATGGTAAAGGATGGGCAAAAACGCGTTCGGGTCTCAGTCCGTGAGCGGTTTCACCCAGCGCCGCCAGTGCTCCTGCGGCCCGTATCCGGCCGCGGCCCAGGCGTGGTGCGCGGTCTCGTTGCGGACCAGCACCATCGCGTCCGCGCGCCGCCCCCCGAGCCGAACGAAGCGCTCCTCGGCGGCGGCCAGCAGCGCCGAGCCGATGCCCTGCCGACGCCGCTCCGGGTGCACCGCGAGCCGGTACAGATGGCACCGCCAGCCGTCGAACCCGGCGATCACCGTGCCCACCAGCTCGCCGTCCAGCTCCGCCAGGACCAGCGCCCCGGGGTCCCGGCCGACCAGCCGCTCCACACCGGCGCGGTCGTCGCTGATGCTGGTGCCCTCCGCGGCCGTCCTCCAGAAGGCGAGGACGGCGTCGACGTCGTCGGAGACGGCGGCACGTATGCGCGGCTCGGTCATGTGAGCATCATGATCGCGAACGGCCGGCCGTGCACGTGCTTTTCGCCGGCCGCATCCCTCCGGGCGTCCGCCGAGGAACCCGGAGCGGGCCCCCGCGCGAAGCCCCTCCCGGGGCACCCCGGAGGCGCCGGGACCCCTCAGGCGGACTCCTCCTCGCGCAGCCGGGCCAGCACCGGTGCGAACGCCTCCATCGACGGCTCCAGCACGGTCAGGTACGAGAACCCGAACCGCTCGCGCTGCGCCCGCGCCTTCGCCACGACGTCGTCCAGCGGGCCGGCCAGCACGATGGGCAGGGCCAGCGCCTCGTCCACGGTCATCCCGGGCAGACTGTCCAGCAGCGGCTTCAGCACCGGCTCCGGGTCGTCGGTGACGGCGACCAGCTGGATCAGCAGGTTCAGCTCGGCGGGCTCCGCCCGGTCCGCCGCCAGCGCGCGGTAACGGGCCACCCGCTCGTCCAGCTCCTCGGCGCGCAGCGGCTCCAGCGTGCCCGGCGTCCTGCCCGGGCGGGCGCCGGTGAAGGCCGCGATGTCCGCGTGCGCGGCGGTCAGCCGCAGCATCCGGTCGCCGTTGGCGCCGACCAGCACCGGCACCCGGGACTGGGCGGGCCGGGGCAGGTGTTCCCCGGAACCGAGCAGTCGTTCCAGCTCCGCCAGGGTGCGCTCCAGGTGGTCCACCCGCTCGCGCGGCGAGCCGAAGGGCAGCCCGGCCGCCTCGTGCTCCGCCTGCACGTACCCGGTGCCCAGGCCCAGTTCGAGCCGGCCGCCGGTCAGCGCGTCCGTGGTCGCGACCTCGCGGGCCAGCAGCGCCGGGTTCCAGAAGCCCGTGTTCAGCACGAACGTGCCGAGCCGCGGACGACGGGTCGCCTCCGCCGCCGCGACCAGCGCCGGGAACGGCGCCACCATGCCGAGGTGGTCCGGGACGAGGATCACGTCGTATCCCAGTTCCTCGGCGCGACGGCACTTGGCGCGCCACTCGTCGGCGGGCGCCGGCGTGAGCAGATTGACTCCGAAGCGGAACGGACGCGGCATGAACTCTCCCCGATACGAGACGACTTGGTCCGCTCCGATTCCATCACGTCCGGGCCGGCACGATCACTCGTGGGCGATCGCCTCCAGCACGTTCATCCGCGACGCCCGCAGCGCCGGCAGCAGGGCCGCGACCACGCCCACCACCGCCGCGCCGATCACCACCGCGACGAGCGTGCCCCAGGGGACCGCGAGCGCCGTCAGCCCGCGCAGGGCCAGCACCCGCTGCATGCACACGCCCCACACCAGCCCCAGCCCCAGTCCCAGGACCGCCCCGAACACCGCGATCACCACCGACTCCAGCCGGATCATCCGGCGCAACTGCCGCCGCCCCAGCCCGATCGCCCGCAGCAGCCCGATCTCCCTGGTCCGCTCCACCACCGACAGGGCGAGGGTGTTGACCACGCCGAGCACGGCGATCACGATCGACAGCCCGAGCAGCGCGTACACCAGGTAGAGCAGCACCGCGATCTGGTCGTGGACCAGGTCCTTGTAGTCGGCCTGGTCGCGCACCTGGACCTGCGGGAACGGCGTGAGCGCCCGCTCCAGGCGGGGCCGCAGGTCCGCGGGGTCCGTGCCGGGGGCCGCGTTGACGTAGAGCGCGGCGTCCTGCCCGTCCGGCAGGTAGGTCTCCAGCGTCGCCAGGCCGAAGAAGAGCCCGCCCTGCGCGCCGAAGCCCTCCGCCTGCTGCTGGTCGGTCAGCGCCCCGACGGTCAGCTCCGCCCGGCGCCCGCCCGGGAACTCCACCGGCAGCACACCGCCCACCCGCACGCCGTGCTCCCGGGCGTAGTCGGCGTCCAGCGCGAGGTGCCCGTCCGCCAGGGCGGCCGCCGAGCCGCCCCGCGCGTAGTCGAGGTGGGCGACGTCGTCGAGCCGGGGGCCGTACCCGGCCGCGACCGTCGTCACCCGCCGGCCGTCCGGCATCCGTACGGCGACGGCCGTGAGCCGCTGCGGTACGACGAGCCCGACCCCGGGGGTCGCGGCCACCCGGTCCGCGACCTGCCGGGTGAACGGCGTGAAGCCCGCGCTCTGGACGACGAAGTCGGCACCCAGCGTCCGGTCGATCTGCCGGTCGAACGACGCGGACAGCGAGGCGCTGGCCACCGACATCCCGCCGACCAGGGCCAGACCCACCATCAGCGCGGCGGCCGTGGCGCCCGTGCGGCGCGGATTGCGCAACGCGTTGCGCTGGCTCATCCGGCCGACCGGGCCGAACAACGCGGGGAAGGCCGCGCCCAGCACCCGGATCACCGGCCGGACCAGCAGCGGTCCGGCCACCACGGTCGCGATCAGCGTCAGGACGACACCGGCACCCAGCAGCGCGGCGGCCTGCGCGATGCGCGACGCCGTCGCGCACCCGGCCAGCGCCGCCGCCCCGGCCGCCCCCACCACCGCGCCGGCGATCGCCCGCGCCCTCAGCGGCTTGCCCGCACCGGCCACCTCGGCGTCGGCGAGCGCGGCCATCGGGGAGACGGCCGCGGCGCGCCGCGCGGGCAGATAGGCCGCCACGAAGGTGACACCGAGGCCGACGACGTAGGCCGCGACCGGTGTCGCCCAGCCGATCACCATCTCCGCGGCCCTCAGGTTCATCCCGAAGGCGCTCATCAGCCGGATCAGCCCGAACGCCAGCCCGGTGCCGGCGGCCAGTCCCAGCGTCGAGCCGACCAGGCCCAGCAGCAGCGCCTCGGTGAGCACCGAGCGCCGTACCTGCCGCCGGTCCGCGCCGAGCGCCCGCAGCAGCCCGAGCTCCCGGGTGCGCTGGGCGATCAGCATGGAGAACGTGTTGACGATCAGGAACACGCCGACCAGCAGCGCGATGCCGGCGAAGCCCAGCATCACGTACTTGACGACGTCGAGGAACGTGCCGAGTGTCGCCGTGGCCGACCTGGCCTGCTCGGCGGCGGTCTTGACCTCGTACGACCGGGTGCCGAGCGCCGCGCCGACGCGGCGCCCCAGTTCCGTGTCGGACACACCCCGCGCCGCGTCCACCGCGATGCCGGTCGCCCGCGCGGACGAGCCGAGCAGTACCCGGCCGGCCACCGCCGGGTCCAGGTAGACCAGGGCCGCGCCGGGGTTGGTCGTGGTGAAGGTGGCGATGCCCACGACCCGGACCCGGAGGGAGCCCGGCTGCGCCTGCAGGGTCAGCGGGTCACCGATCCGTACGTGCCGCCTGCCGGCCGTGTCCGCGTCCAGCAGCACCTCGCCCGCACCGCGCGGGGCGTGACCCGACGTCAGCCGTACCGGGCTGCGGTCGGTCGCGTACCAGGCGGCGGCGATGGTGGGGGCGCCGGTGGTCGGGCTGACGGGCCGGTTGCGGCGGTCGACCACCACCACGTTCTGCACGGACACCTCCGCGCGGGCCGCCGCCACCCCGTCGACCCGGGCCACCCGGTCCCGCAGGGCGGCCGGCAGGGTCTGCGTCACGCCGCTCGTCCGCGCCGACCGCAGATCCTCCTTGGGCCGGACCGTCACATCCGCGGCGGTGGAGGCGAACAGCCGGTCGAAGGTACGGGTCACCGTGTCGGAGAAGATCAGACTGCCCGCGACGAACGCCACGGACAGGACCACGGCCAGCGCGGACAGCGCCAGCCGCCCCTTGTGCGCGAGGAAACTCCTCAGGGTCGCCTTGAGCACCGGGTCAGCCCTCCTGGGCGGCGCGGACGTCGCCGGACCGGCCCGGGAGCGCGTCGGACTCGCAGGTCCGCGGGTTCCCGCCGGGGAAGACACGCATCCGCTCCAGCACGGCCTCCGCCGTGGGCCGGGGCATCTCGTCCACGATCCGCCCGTCGGCGAGGAAGAGCACCAGGTCGGCGTGGGCGGCGGCCCCGGGGTCGTGCGTCACCATGACGACGGTCTGCCCCAGGTCGTCCACGGCACCGCGCAGGAAGCCCAGTACCTCCAGGCCGGCCCGCGAGTCCAGATTGCCGGTCGGCTCGTCGGCGAAGACCAGCTCGGGCCGCGAGAGCAGCGCCCGCGCGCACGCCACCCGCTGCTGCTGGCCGCCGGACAGCTGGGCCGGCCGGTGCGTCAGACGCTCCCTCAGCCCCAGCCGGTCGATCACGTGGTCCAGCCGGCTCGGGTCGGGCTTGCGGCCCGCGATGTCCATCGGCAGCGTGATGTTCTCGGCCGCGGTCAGCGTCGGGACGAGGTTGAACGACTGGAACACGAATCCGACCCGGTCCCGCCGCAGCCGGGTCAGCTCCCGCTCCCGCAGCCCCGTGATCTCGGTGCCGCCGAGCCAGACCTGACCCGCCGTGACGGTGTCGAGACCCGCGAGGCAGTGCATCAGCGTGGACTTCCCGGACCCCGAGGGGCCCATCACGGCGGTGAACCGGCCCCGCGCGATGTCCACGTCCACCGCGTCCAGGGCGAGCACGGCCGTCTCACCGGAGCCGTACGCCTTGGTCAGTCCGCGGGCACGGGCCGCGGTCCCGCCGTCCGGTGTGCGGTCGGGTGCGTGGTGCACAGCAGGTGTCGACAAGACCGCCTCCCGGTCGCCGGTACTGCCCGTCCCGGGCGAGCGTAGGGCACCGCCCGTGCGGGCGAGCGTAGGCGACGTGCGCGCCGGGCGCAGCGCCTCCGTGCGGCCTTGCTGCCGCAGGCGTTTCGGCGCCGGCGTCGGGCCACGGCGAAGACCCGGCCGAACGTGCGCGCGGACGAGGGCGCCGCCCGCGCGGCCCGCGAGCGCGCCGTGGCCCGCGGCATAGCGTCGACCGCTCCATCGAGGAGCCGGTCGGGCAGGACACCGGCGAGGCGGGCCGCACCTTCGTGGAGGCCGCCGCCGACTTCATGAGGCAGTACGGAGCCGTGTTCGCCGAGGAGTTCTCCGACACCTGTTCCGCCGATACCCGTTCCGCCGACACCCGCTCGGCCGACACCCGCTCGGCCGACACCCGCTCGGCCGACACTCGCTCGGCCGACACCGGTGACCGGTTGTCGCTGATTCGGGAGACATCCGGCGTACCCGTCCACGACAGCCCGCACGCCCGCGACGCCTTCCTGGTCCAGCTGCTGGTCGCCGGCGGCGAGAAGGCGGCCCCCGTCCCCGAGCAGTCCCGGGACCTCACCCGGCTGGTCGAGGACGGCGCGGCCGGAGCGTCTGATCAGCGGACGTCCCCTTCGTCCTCCCGCCAGGCCACACCGAGCGAGCAGTAGGAGGCCGGCAGCGCCGGACCGTTCTCGGGCAGCAGCACCCGCCGGTGCGGGCCGAGGCGGAACCCGGCGGCGCGCAGCGCGGCGACCGGGTCCCGGGACAGATGGCAGCCGCCGGCCAACGCCGGCCACAGGGTGCGGTCCAGGGCCTGCTGGGTCAGCGTCATCGCCCGGCCGCCACCCCGCCCGTGCTCGAAGAACCGGACCTCGCCGCCGGGCCGGAGCACCCGTCGTACCTCGCCGAGCGCCCGCTCGACATCCCGCACACTGCACAGCACCAGCGACAGCACGACCGCGTCGAACGCCTCGCTCTTGACCGGCAGCGCCTCCGCCGCGCCCGGCACCACGTCGACCGGCACCTGGGCGCGCAGCGCGGCCCGCAGCGCCAAGCTCCTGAGCAGCGGCTCCGGTTCGATCGCGACGACCTCCGCGACCGCCCCGGGGTAGTACCCGAAGTTCAGCCCGTTGCCCGCGCCGATCTCGATCACCCGCCCGGACAGCCCGGCGAGCAGGCGCCGCCGCACCCCGGCCATCCCCAGCCGGGACTCGGCGCCGACGCTGACCCGGGCGTAGCAGCGGGCGAACAGCGGATGGCTCACCGGACTCCGCGCCGTCCGGCCGGAGCGGGTGGACAGCAGCCGCATGGCAACCTCCCTGCACAGCACGTCCCTGGCAAGAGTGTCCCCCGGGACGGCCCCGCGCACCCGTGCCGGCCGCCGGCGGACGCGGGGCCGCCCCAAGAACACGCGACCGGCGGACGGTGCGGGGAGGCCGTGCCGGACACGGACCGGCGCGTGGCGGCGGGGGCTACGGCGCCGCCCGGATCCGGAAGGCCTCCGCGTCCCAGGTGCCGTCCGGCCGCGGAGCGAGCCAGCCCGGTGCGCGGCGGACGGTGCGGGGAGGCCGTGCCGGACACGGGACCGGCGCGTGGCGGTGGGGGCTACGGCGCCGCCCGGATCCGGAAGGCCTCCGCGTCCCAGGTGCCGTCCAGCCGCGGAGCGAGCCAGCCCGGTGCCGCGTCACGGAACCGGGCGGGCGGCAGCGCCCCGGCGCCCGCGGGCAGCGCGCCGAGCAGCGGGGCGTCGGCGACCTCCGGCAGGTCGGCCACGTTGCAGCGGCTGGCCAGATCGGGGGCGTCGGGCCAGTTGCCGATCACCACACCCGCCAGCTCCACCTCACGGCGCCGCAGTTCGCGGGCCGTCAGCTCCGTGGTGTTGAGCGTGCCGAGCCCGGCCTGCGCGACGAGCAGCACCGGCGCGCCCAGCAGCGCGGCCGCGTCGGCCAGCGTGCCGCCGGCCGCGTCGAACCGGACGAGCAGTCCGCCCGCCCCCTCGACCAGCACCAGGTCGTGCTCGGCGGCCAGCTTGGCGGCCCGCTCGGCCACCTCTCCCGGGTGCACCGGCGCCATCCCGGCCCGCCGGGCCGCCGTGCCCGGCGCCAACGGCTCGGGGAAGCGGGCGAGTTCGGCGGTCGTGACCGGACCGGCGAGCCGCGCGACCTCGTCGGCGTCCCCCCGCTCGTCCGGTCGTACGCCCGTCTGGGCGGCCTTCAGCACGGCCACCGAGCGCCCGGCCGCGAGCGCCGCGGCGGCGACGGCGGCGGTGGTGACGGTCTTGCCGACCTCCGTGCCCGTCCCCGTGATCACCAGTACCGGCATCTCATCCCTCCCGCGCCGCGGCGCACACCGCGCGCGCGATCCGTGCCACGTCCTCGTCCGAGGTGACGTACGGCGGCATCGTGTAGATCAGGTCGCGGAACGGGCGCAGCCACACGCCCTCCCGCACGGCGGCGCCGGTCGCGGCCTCCATGTCGACCGCGTGGTCGAGCTGGACGACCCCGATGGCTCCCAGGACGCGGACGTCCCGCACCCCGGACAGCCCGCGCGCCGGCTCCAGGCCCTCCCGCAGCCCCGCCTCGATCCGCTTGACCTCCGCGAGCCAGTCCTGCCCGAGCAGCAGCTCGATGGAGGCGCAGGCGACGGCGGCCGCCAGCGGGTTGCCCATGAACGTGGGGCCGTGCGCGAGCACCGGCACCTCGCCCCGCGAGATGCCGTCGGCGACCCGCGCGGTGCACAAGGTGGCCGCCATCGTCAGATAGCCGCCGGTCAGCGCCTTGCCGACGCACATGACGTCCGGGGTGACGGCCGCGTGGTCCGCCGCGAACAGCGCGCCGGTGCGGCCGAAGCCGGTGGCGATCTCGTCGAACACCAGCAGTACGTCGTGCGCGTCGCACGCCTCGCGCAGCACCCGCAGATAGGCGGGGGAGTGGAAGCGCATCCCGCCGGCGCCCTGCACCACCGGTTCCACGATCACCGCGGCCAGCTCGTCCGCGTGCCGTGCGATCAGCTCGCGCAGGTGGTCCGCGTACGGCTCCTCGTACCCGGCGGGCGGCGCGTCCGCGAACACCTGGCGCGGCAGCACGCCGGTCCACAGCTCGTGCATCCCGCCCTCGGGGTCGCACACCGACATCGGCTGCCAGGTGTCGCCGTGGTAGCCGCCCCGCCAGGTCAGCAGCCGCCGCTTGCCCGGCCGGCCGAGCGAGCGCCAGTACTGCAGGCACATCTTCACCGCGACCTCGACCGACACCGAGCCCGAGTCGGCCAGGAAGACGTGCTCCAGGCCGTCGGGCGACAGGTCGACGAGGTGCTTGGCGAGCCGGACGGCGGGCTCGTGCGTGAGTCCGCCGAACATGACATGGCTCATCCGGCCCAGCTGGTCGCGCACGGCCTCGTTCAGGACCGGGTGGTTGTAGCCGTGGATGGCCGACCACCACGACGACATGCCGTCGACCAGCTCGCCGGAGCCGTCGGCCAGCCGCAGCCGGACCCCGCTCGCCGCCTCCACGACGAGCGGTTCCACGCGCCCGGGCATCGGGCCGTACGGATGCCACACATGCCGCCGGTCCAGCTCCAGCAGGTCCGGCACGCCGAGGTCAGGCATTGGGCGCGAGGTCCGTTCCGGCGCCCCGGCGGCGGACCGCGACGAGGTCGGGGCGCGGCTCGTGGGCCGTGCCGGGCGCGCCCGCCGTGCCGCAGACACCGCCGCCCTCGTGGGTCCCGCACCCGGTCCCGGCGTGCGCCCCGCACCCGGCGTCCGCGCCCGCGTCCGTGCCGCAGCCCGTCCCGGCGTGCGCGCCGCACCCGCCGCCGGCCGCCCGGTGCTCCGGCAGCGTCACCTCGCCGGCGCCCTCGACCTCGAAGCCGGCGTCCGCGATCATCTCCAGGTCCGCCTTGCCGGCCTGGCCCTCGCTGGTCAGGTAGTCGCCCAGGAAGATGGAGTTGGCCAGGTGCAGCGCCAGCGGCTGCATCGTGCGCAGGTGGACCTCGCGGCCGCCCGCGATGCGGACCTCGACGTCCGGGCAGACGAACCGGACCATCGCCAGGATCCGCAGGCAGCGCTGCGGGGTGAGGTTCCACTCCTTGGCCAGCGGGGTGCCCTCGAACGGGATCAGGAAGTTCACCGGCACCGAGTCCGGGTCCAGCTCACGCAGCGAGAACACCACGTCGACCAGGTCCTCGTCGGTCTCGCCCATGCCCGCGATCAGACCCGAACAGGCGGACAGACCGGCCGCGTGCGCCTTCTGCACCGTGTCCACCCGGTCGGCGTACGTGTGGGTGGTCGTGATGTCCCCGTACGTCCCCTCGGACGTGTTGAGGTTGTGGTTGTACGCGTCCGCGCCGGCCTCGCGCAGCCGCTCCGCCTGGCCGTCGGAGAGCAGACCGAGGCAGGCGCACACCTCGACCTCCTCGTTCTGCTCCTTGATCGCCTTGATGGTCTCGGAGACCCGGTCCACGTCCCGGTCCGTCGGACCGCGCCCGCTGGCCACCAGGCAGACCCGCTTGGCACCGCCCGCGAGGCCCGCCGCGGCGGCCTGGGAGGCCTCGTCCGGCTTGAGCCAGGTGTACTTCAGGATGTCGGCCTTGGAGCCGAGCCGCTGGGAGCAGTACGAGCAGTCCTCCGGGCACAGGCCGGACTTGAGGTTGACCAGATAGTTGAGTTTCACCCGGCGCCCGAACCAGTGCCGGCGCACCTTGCCGGCCGCGGCCACCACGTCGAGCAGGTCGTCATCGGAGGTGGCCAGCACGGCGAGCGCTTCCTCGCGGGTCGGCAGCTCGCGCCGAAGCCCCTTGTCCACCAGCGTGTTCAGCAGGTCCATGAGGTCCGATCCTGTCCTACGGGAGCGCCCCGGGCCAAGGAGACTTCGCACAACAGAGTCGCTTCACCGTGTGGGTATTGCCACACCATGGGCAGTCGGCCGTACCGCTAGGGTCTGTCCGCTACCTACAAAAGCACCGGAGGAACCATGGTGTTCGGCTGGATCGACGAGCAGGCCGAGGCGCGCCGCCGCGCGGGACTCGTCCGCACCCTGCGCCCGCGCCCCGCCGACTCGCCGCTGCTGGACCTGGCGAGCAACGACTACCTGGGTCTGGCCCGCCATCCGGAGGTCACCGAAGGAGCGGCCGAGGCTGCCCGGACCTGGGGCGGCGGCTCCACCGGCTCCCGGCTGGTCACCGGCACCACCGCCCTGCACACCGAGCTGGAGCGGGCGCTGGCGGCGTTCTGCGGGTTCGAGGCGGCCCTGGTGTTCTCCTCCGGGTACGCCGCCAACCTGGCCGCGGTCACCGCGCTCGGCCCGCACGGCTCGCTGATCGTCTCCGACGCGGGCAACCACGCCTCCCTCATCGACGGCTGCCGGCTCGCCCGGGGGGAGCGGCAGGTCGTCGGGCACGCCGATCCGGAGGCCGTGCGCAAGGCCCTGGCCACGCATCAGGGTCCGGCGATCGTCGTCTCCGACACGGTGTTCTCCGTGGACGGCGACCGCGCCCCGCTGGCCGGGCTGGCCGAGGCCTGCCGGGAACACGGCGCGGGACTGGTCGTGGACGACGCCCACGGGCTCGGCGTGCTGGGCGACGGCGGCCGGGGCGCGCCGTACGCGGCCGGTCTCGCGGGCGCCGGGGACGTGGTCGTCACGGCCACCCTGTCCAAGTCGCTGGGCAGCCAGGGCGGGGTGGTGCTCGGCCCGGCGCGGGTGATCGACCACCTCGTCAACGCGGCCCGGACGTTCATCTTCGACACGGGTCTGGCGCCGGCGGCGGCCGGTGCCGCGCTGGCGGCGCTGCGGCTGCTGGAGCGTGAGCCCGAACGGGCGGCGCGGGCCCGGGAGGTGGCCGCGGAACTGCACGCACGGCTGACCGCCGCGGGTCTGGAGGCGGTGCGTCCGGACGCCGCGGTGGTCTCCGTGCGGGCTCCGTCCCCGGAGCAGGCGGTGCGCTGGGCGGCCGACTGCCGTACGGCAGGCCTGGCCGTGGGCTGCTTCCGCCCTCCCTCCGTGCCCGACGGCGTCTCCCGGCTGAGGCTGACAGCCCGAGCGGACCTGTCCGGGGCGGAGATCGAACGCGCTGTACGGGTCATCGGCGAAACGCGACCGTGAGTCGGCGTGGCACGGCCGTGCGTCGCGCAAAAGCGGTCAGGGGCTGATCGAAACCGATCAGAGTGCGGTCAGGAATCCCGTCCAGCTCTCGGGGGAGAAGAGCAGGGCGGGACCGGCCGGCCTCTTCGAGTCGCGCACGGCGAGCAGTCCGGCCGCGGGGCCGGAGCGCGGCCGTGCCGTCTCCACGCAGTTGTTGGCTCCCGTGCTGTGGCTGCTGCGCAGCCAGCGCACATGGAGCAGGTCGGTACTGGCAGGGACGTTCCGAGGCAGAGCGGTCATGGTGCCTCCTTACGCGCCGTCACCTATTCCGGCGATGTAGTCCAACGAGTCCTCGGGGGAAAGGGCGTGGAACCGAAGGATGTCGAAGGCCTCCGAGTAGGCCATGAGGTCTTCTTTCCGTTCCAGGTAGAGGCTACTCGTCAACTGGTCGAGAACAACTACGTCCAGATCAGAAGTGCTCGGAAATGAGAAAATAACGAAAGGCCCGGTGAGGCCGACATGTGCCCCCGCGGCGAACGGCAGCACCTGGAGCCGTACCTGGGGCAGCCGCGCGGCCTCCATCAGCCGCTCCAGTTGCCGCGCCATCACCTCCGGACCACCGACCTCGCGCCGCAGCACCGCCTCGTCCAGTACGGCGCTCAGCACCAGCGGCGGGTCCGAGCGGAGCACGTCCTGCCGGGCGAGCCGCACCTCCACCAGCGTGTCCAGGCGGTCCTCGTCCAGGTCCTTCACCGCCGCCCGGGTCACCGCGCGGGCGTACTCGGCCGTCTGGAGCAGACCCGGCACGACCGTGGTCTCCAGGGTGCGCATCGCGCTGGCCTGCGACTCCAGGCTGATGAAGTCGCGGTACGTGGGCGGCAGCACCCCGCGGTAGGCGTGCCACCAGCGGTGCCGGCCGCCCGCGTCCTCCGACCCGGCCAGCATCAGCAGCAACTCGCGCAGATGCCCGTCCCGGACCCCGTAGGCGTCCAGCAGTAATTCCAGATCCGCCGGTTTCACGCCGCTGGAGCCCGTCTCGATGCGGCTGACCTTCGACTGGTGCCAGCCGACCAGCCGTGCGGCCTCACCACTCGTGAGCCCGGCGCCGGTACGCAGCATGCGCAGCTCGGCGCCCAGTTTGCGGCGCCGCACCGCCGGACCGTTCTGCATGGGCTTCTCCTTACTCCTGACGGGCCGCCCCGATACGGTCTCCCGTCGCAGAGTTCACCGCTTCGAGCGACAGATATATGCATATCTTGGTGGATCGCCCCCCGTGACCGGCCCGTTGGTGGCAGTCTGGCGGACAAGCACCAGTCCGGGACCGTACTCGAACCCCCCGCCGCCTGTCGGACCGCGGTCCCGTGGGAAAGGGACGACGTCGCCATGGCAGACCACCTGGAAGCATCCGTCACTCTGCCGAGCGATCCCGCCTCGGTCTCCGCCGCCCGCTCCTACGTCGTCGGCACCCTCGCGGAGTGGGGTCTGCCCTCGGACACCGAGACGGCCGACACCGTCCGGCTCATCGTCTCCGAACTCGCCACGAACGCCGTACAGCACACCTTCGGCCAGTCACCCACCTTCACGGTCGAGATCGCGCTGCACCATGACGAACACCTGCGCATCGGTGTCACGGACAGCCACCCCCGCTTCCCGAAGAGACTGCCCGCCGCCGTCCAGCAGGACAACGGTCGCGGCATGGTCATCATCCGCTGGCTCACCGCGGAGTGCGGCGGCAGACTCCGCATCCGCCCCACCCGTGAGGGCGGCAAGACGGTCTCCATCGAACTGCCCTGGACCGTCCCGGCCGCCCCGGTCCCGGCGGGCCAGCCGGAGCCGTAACCCTCCCGCACGGGGCCACGCCGGTGCTTCGGGGCCCCACCGGACACCTCGCGCACGGCAGTGTCCCCGAGGCGTCGGCCCACGCCGGGAACCGGTGGCCCGCGCACACGGCAGGCTCAGCCGCCCGTGCTCCTCCCCGCCCGCCCGAACGCCCCCCGCAGCAGCGCCCGGAAGGCGTCCGCCGCCGGATTCGTCTCGTCCGCCCGGTACGCCACCGAGATCGTGCGCCGCAGCCGCCCGCCCTCCAGCGGCCGCACCCCGACCGGCGTCGTCGCGGTCCGCGCCACCATCTCCGGTACGACGGCCACCCCCAGCCCGGCACTGACCAGCGCGCACACCACGGCATAACCGGGGGTCGGCACCAGCAGCGCCGGTGTGGCACCCGCCTCGGCGAGCAGGGCCTCGATCTCCCGCCGGGCCGCATGGTGCGGCGCCATGCTGATCAGCGGCTGTCCGGACAGCTCCGTCAGCGGCAGCCGGGCCGAGGCACTGGCGAGGGCGTGCCCCGGGGCCGTCACCAGCACCAGTTCCTCCACCAGGACCGGCTCCAGCCGCACCGCCGCCGGTACCGGGACGGGCTCCGCCGGATGGTAGGTGTGGGTGAGCGCCAGGTCCACCTCGCCGGCCGCCACCGCGGTGACCCCGGACGGCGGGTCGTAGTCCGCCACCGAGAGCCGTACGTCGGGATGCGCCCGGCGGAACGCGCTCAGCGCGGGCGGCAGGAGATGCACCCCGGCCGTCGGGAACGTGCCGAGCCGCAGCGCGCCGCCGGTGAGACCGGTCAGCCGCGCCAGTTCGTGCCGGGCCCGCTCCAGTTCGTCCAGCACCCGGCGGGCATGGGCCACCAGGACCTCCCCGGCCTCGGTCAGCCGGGCCCCGCGGTGGTGGCGCACCAGCAGCGCCGCCCCCGCCTCCCGCTCCAGCTTGGCCAGCTGCTGGGAGAGGGCGGGCGGCGTGTAGCCGAGCCGGTCCGCGGCCCGGGTGATCGAGCCGGCCTCCGCGACGGCCACCAGCGCGGCGAGCCGAGTCGGGTCGTACATGCGCTCAGGCTAAAGCAATGCTTAAGGCTCACCCTGCTGATTCCACATACCTGCTGAAGGCTGTTCCCCGGCAGGCTGGCCGGCATGGACGCACAGCTCATCGCCTTCACCGGGATCGCCGCGGCCCTGGTCGCCATGCCGGGCGCCGACTTCGCCGTGGTCGTACGCCACGCGCTCGTCTCGCGCCGGGCCGGCGCGGTCTGCGGTCTCGGCATCGCCGGCGGGCTCCTGGTGCACACGACCCTGGCGGTGGCCGGCGTCGCGGCCGTCCTGGTCGCCGTGCCCGCGCTGTTCCGCGCCCTGCAGCTGCTGGGCGGCGCCTACGTGCTCCAGCTCGGCGTACGCACCCTGTGGGGGCTGCGGCGGCCCGCCGGGACGCCCGGAGAGACCGCGGCCGGAGCCGCCCACCCGCTCCGGCAGGGCTTCGTCACCAACGTGCTCAACCCGAAGGCCTCGCTGACCTTCCTGAGCCTGCTGCCGCAGTTCGTGCCGGCGGGCAGCCAGGCCCTGCCGCGGACCCTGCTGCTCGCGCTGATCGTGTGCGTGCTGGCGCTGCTGTGGTTCCAGCTGGTCGCCCTGCTGGTGGAGCGCCTCGGCAGCCGGCTGCGCCGGCCCCGGGCCGCCCGTGGGCTGGAGGCGGGCACCGGGGTGGCGCTGACGGCCCTGGGAGCGGCCCTGCTGCTGGAGCCGCTCCTTGCCTGAGGACGGGTCAGCTGACCCGGCCGTACCAGACGCTCCTCGTCCAGATCTTCTGGAGCTTCACCACGTCGCCGGTCTTCGGGGCGTGCCAGATCTTCCCGTGACCGGCGTAGATGCCGACGTGGTAGACGTTCGAACCCGAGTGGAAGAAGACCAGGTCCCCCGCCTTGCGGCTGCGGGCGGAGATGTGGTGGGTCTTGTTGTACTGCTGCGCCGCGGTGCGCGGCAGCTTCTTGCCGGCCTTCTTGTAGGAGTAGAGCGTCAGCCCCGAGCAGTCGAATCTGCGCGGCCCCGTGGCTCCCCAGGCGTACGGGGCACCCTTCTTGGAGGCCGCGATCCGCAGCGCTTTGGTCGCCGTGGTCGCCGCCGAGGCCTCACCTGCGAGACCGGGCACCACGATCGAGCCGCCGACGGCGGCGAGAGTGAGAGCCGAGGCCGTGCCGGCCCGGGCCATCAGCGACGGGACACGATTGAGCGCAGTCATGCGCAACCCTTCGTCAGCCGCCTGTGAAGGATGACCTGTCGGATTCGGGCTGGCGAAGTTGCCCGGCCGCGTTGCCGCGGCTTCACCCCAAGGGCTGCTCGGAACCTCACGCCCGTCCGTGTCGGACGAACATCCGTTCCGGCGACCCGTCTTGCTTGGGTCCTCCACTCCTGCCGATCCACTCCGTCGACCGGTCATCCGGGCGGCGGCAGGACTCGGCGTCCGCCCGGATCGCCCCGCCGCGGTGGCGGGGGCTTGTCGTCAGACAGGGATCTTGGCTCACTCCTGTCCGAAAATCCCAATGGAATCGGGGATTTGTGGCGTTACTCACCACTCACCCGTTCGGGTGGACACTGCTCTGTTCGAGCCTCCGTCAGTTCCCGGACGTAGCCCCCGACCTGGGGCGAAGCGTCGCCACGCGACCCGCGAACCCGCGTGCCGCGCAACTCGGGAGGCCCGGAAAACGATCCGGATGTACACCGGTCGGCGGTACGTCGTTCGGGCCGTTTCAACTCCCCTCCGAACGACGCCCGTCGACGCCCGGGTGTCCCGGGCCGGTCGGATGTCCGTCTCAGCCGGCGCCGTCCGGCGGGAGCGCGACGCGAGCGACCCGGCGCTCACCGTCCAGCACCCGCAGGGCCCGTGCCAGCGTGTCCCCGTGCAGCTCCGTCTCGCCCCGCTGGTGCATCAGTGCGAGCGCGTCGCGCAGCTCTGCCGCCTTGCGCACCAGGGCCTGCGCCGCGCGCAGTCCGTGGTAGGTGCCCCCGGGGCGGGCCGGGTTGATGCGGCCGAGCAGGTCGACCGCCTCCAGGTAACGGTCGACCAACTCGCCCTCGGCGCGGGTCAGGGCGGGCAGCGGCGGAAGGTCCGGCAGCACGGCCGGCTCACCTCGCGCCCGGTGCGCCGGGCGTGTCCCGGCGGCTGGGCACGATGCCGTCCACCAGACCGTAGGCGACGGCTCCGGCGGCGTCCAGGATCAGGTCACGCTCCAGGTCCGCGTCGACCTGCTCGGCCGTGCGCCCTGTGTGCCGGACGAGCATCTCGCGGAGCGTCTCCCGGGTCCGGGTCAACTCCTCGGCCTGGAGGAGCAGGTCGCTGGGCTGGCCGCGCACCGGTTCGGGCAGCGCGGGCTGCTCGATCACCATGCGTGCACCCGGAAGGGTGAACCGCTTGCCCGGGGTGCCGGCCGCGAGCAGCACCGCGGCCGAGGCGGCGGCCTGGCCCAGGCAGTAGGTGACGACGTCACAGGTGACGTACCGCATCGTGTCGTAGATCGCCGTCATGGCGTCGAACGAGCCGCCCGGCGAGTTCACGTACAGCGTGATGTCCCGGTCGGGTGCCGCGTGCTCGAGGTACATCAGCTGCGCCGTCACGTCGGTCGCCGCCGCGGCGTCGACCGGCGTGCCGAGGAAGACGATCCGGTCCTCGAAGAGCTTCGCGTACGGATCGAGGGTGCGGACGGCGCCTCCCGTGCGCTCGGTGAACTCGGGCAGGACGTGCCGGGCTGCCGCTCGGTGCATGGACATACGCCTCCTCATGACGAGGCCCCCTTGGGCTCGACTTCTGTAAAAAATGTACAGGACGTACGTGACGTTATGATGGGGGTATGGCCTACGAGATTCCGGTGACGCAAGCCAGGGCTGAGCTCGCCGACCTGATCAACCGCGTGGTGTACGGCGGTGAGCGCGTCGTGGTGACCCGGCACGGCAAGCCGCTGGTCGCCCTCGTCTCGGCCGCCGACCTGGAGCGCCTCGACGCGCTGGAGGCGCCGGCCGAGGAGCAGATCGTCAGGTCGGTCTCCACGGTCCGCGAGGCCGGTTCCGTGTCCCATGAGCAGCAGCGCTTCGGGATCGCGGCGGAGCACCGCCGGCCGGGCGCGTCCTGAGCCGTCCCCACCGTCTGCGGGAGACCATCGGCCGGTCATGGGCCGATCAAAGTCTGGTTAACGTCGTTGAAACTCCGGCGCTCTAGCCTGCCGATCCACGCCACCAGGGGTTTTTCTGCCCGGAATGCAGCATCTCCGGGGATTTGTCTGTGTGTTACACCTATCCCCGCCGTGGTGGCTGCGGCAACCGGACCCCGCACGGTCCGGAGCAAGGACTGTGAGGTGGGACGTGCAACTGACCCCGCACGAGCAAGAGAGGCTGCTGATCCACGTGGCGGCCGACGTGGCCGAGAAGCGCAGGGCCCGCGGGCTGCGGCTCAACCACCCGGAGGCGGTCGCCCTCATCACGTCGCACATCCTGGAGGGCGCGCGGGACGGCCGTACCGTCGCCGAACTGATGTCCTCCGGCCGCAAGATCCTGACGAGGGACGACGTCATGGACGGCGTCGCCGAGATGATCCACGACGTCCAGGTCGAGGCCACCTTCCCGGACGGCACCAAGCTCGTCACCGTCCACGAGCCGATCATCTGAGGGAGGCCGCGATGATTCCCGGAGAGATCCTGTTCGCGGACGACCCCGTCGTCTGCAACGCGGGCCGTGAGGTCACCCGGCTCACCGTCCTCAACGCCGCCGACCGGCCGGTCCAGGTCGGCTCGCACTACCACTTCGCCGAGGCCAACCCCGGCCTGGAGTTCGACCGCGCCGCCGCCCGCGGCAAGCGGCTCAACGTCGCCGCGGGCACCGCCGTCCGCTTCGAGCCCGGCATCCCCGTGGAGATCGAACTGGTGCCGCTCACCGGCGCCCGCGTCGTGCCCGGGCTGCGCGGGGAGACCGGAGGTGCCCTCGATGCCTGAGATCTCCCGCGACGCCTACGCCGACCTGTTCGGCCCCACCACCGGCGACCGCATCCGGCTCGCCGACACCGATCTGCTGATCGAGATCGAGGAGGACCGCTGCGGCGGCCCCGGAAGCTCCGGCGACGAGGCGGTCTTCGGCGGCGGCAAGGTCATCCGCGAGTCCATGGGCCAGTCCCGCGCCACCCGCGCCGAGGGCACCCCCGACACCGTGATCACCGGTGCCGTCGTCATCGACCACTGGGGGATCGTCAAGGCCGACGTCGGCATCCGCGACGGCCGGATCACCGCCCTCGGCAAGGCCGGAAACCCGGACACCATGGACGGCGTCCACCCCGACCTCGTCATCGGCCCCGAGACCGAGATCATCGCGGGCAACGGGCGCCTCCTCACCGCCGGCGCCATCGACGCGCACGTCCACTTCATCTGCCCGCAGGTCGCCGACGAGGCACTGGCCTCCGGCGTCACCACCCTGGTCGGCGGCGGCACCGGCCCCGCCGAGGGCTCCAAGGCCACCACCGTCACCCCCGGCCCCTGGCACCTGGCCCGGATGCTGGAGGCGATGGAGGCCTACCCGGTCAACGTCGGCTTCCTCGGCAAGGGCAACACCGTCAGCCACGAGGCGATGCTCTCCCAGATCCGCGGCGGCGCCGTCGGCCTGAAGCTGCACGAGGACTGGGGCTCCACGCCGGCCGTCATCGACGCCGCGCTCACCGTCGCCGACCGCACCGGCATCCAGGTGGCCATCCACACCGACACGCTGAACGAGGCGGGTTTCGTCGGCGACACCCTCGCCGCGATCGCGGGCCGGGGCATCCACTCGTACCACACCGAGGGCGCCGGCGGCGGCCACGCACCGGACATCATGACGGTCGTCTCGCAGCCGAACGTGCTGCCCAGCTCCACCAATCCGACCCGGCCCTTCACCGTCAACACGACCGAGGAACACCTCGACATGCTGATGGTGTGCCACCACCTCAACCCGGCCGTGCCGGAGGACCTCGCCTTCGCCGAGTCCCGGATCCGCCCCTCCACCATCGGGGCGGAGGACATCCTCCACGACCTCGGCGCCATCTCGATCATCTCCTCCGACTCCCAGGCCATGGGCCGCGTCGGCGAGGTCGTCCTGCGCACCTGGCAGACGGCGCACGTGATGAAGCGCCGGCGGGGCGCCCTGCCCGGCGACGGCCGCGCCGACAACCGCCGGGTACGGCGCTATGTCGCCAAGTACACGATCAACCCGGCGCTCGCCCAGGGCCTCGCCGCCGAGACCGGCTCCGTGGAGCCCGGCAAGCTCGCCGACCTGGTGCTGTGGGAGCCGGCCTTCTTCGGCGTCAAGCCGCTCCTCGTCATCAAGGGCGGACAGATCGCGTACGCCCAGATGGGCGACGCCAACGCCTCCATCCCCACCCCGCAGCCGATCCTGCCCCGCCCGATGTACGGCGCGATCGGCCGCGCTCCCGCCTCCAACTCCGTCAACTTCGTCTCGGAGGCGGCGATAGAGGACGGGCTGCCGGAGCGGCTGGGGCTCGGCAAGCGGTTCGCGGCGATCGAGTCCACGCGCGCGGTCACCAAGGCCGACATGCGGGAGAACGACGCCCGGCCCGACGTCCGGATCGACCCCGACAGCTTCGCCGTGCACATCGACGGCGAACTGGTCGAGGCCGCGCCGGCCGCCGAACTGCCCATGGCCCAGCGTTACTTCCTCTTCTGAGGGCGGCGTGATGTCACGGGCAGCACTGCTGGTCCTGGCCGACGGCCGCTTCCCCGCCGGAGGACACGCGCACTCCGGCGGGGCCGAGGCCGCCGTCAAGGCCGGCCGCATCACCGACGCCGCGAGCCTGGAGGACTTCTGCCGGGGCCGGCTGCACACCGCCGGGCTGGTCGCGGGCGCGCTCGCGGCCGCCGCCGTGCTCGGCGCCGACCCGGGCGAACTGGACGCGGCGGCCGACGCCCGCACGCCGTCCCCGGCCCTGAGGGCCGCCGCGCGGCGGCTCGGCCGACAGCTGCTGCGGGCGGCGCGGGCGACCTGGCCGTCCGCCGAACTCGACGCGGTCGCCCGGCAGTTCCCCAAGGGAGCCCACCAGCCGGTGGTCCTGGGCCTCGCCGCCCGGGCGGCCGGACTCACGCCGGAGGACGCGGCCCACTGCGCGGCGTACGAGAGCGTGAGCGGGCCGGCGACGGCCACCGTGCGGTTGCTGAGCCTGGACCCGTTCGACGCGACCGCGGTGCTCGCCCGGCTGACGCCCGAGCTGGACCGGGTGGCGGACGCCGCCGTGGCGGCGGCGCGCAGGACGGCCGGGGAAGGGGTCGACGCGCTGCCGGCCGCGTCGGCCCCCGTGCTGGAGGTCATGGCCGAGGCGCACGCCGCCTGGCCCGTGCGGCTGTTCGCGTCCTGAGCCCGCACCCCCCACCCGCCCGGCTGAAGACCCACCGACCCCAGGAGCCGCACTCATGCACCTCGACCACCCCCACCCCGGCCCCGCCGCCGTCAGCGCGGACGCGCACCGCCCCGACGGCACACGCCGCGCCCTGCGCATCGGGCTCGGCGGCCCCGTCGGATCGGGCAAGACCGCCACCGTCGCCGCGCTCTGCCGGGCGCTGCGCGACGAGCTGTCCCTCGCCGTCGTCACCAACGACATCTACACCCGCGAGGACGCCGAGTTCCTCCTCCGGGAGGCCGTGCTGCCGCCCGAGCGGATCACCGCCGTCGAGACGGGGGCCTGCCCGCACACCGCGATCCGCGACGACATCTCCGCCAACCTCGAAGCCGTCGAGGACCTGGAGGACGCGGTCGGCCCGCTGGACCTGATCCTCGTCGAGTCCGGCGGCGACAACCTCACCGCCACCTTCTCCAAGGGGCTCGTGGACGCCCAGATCTTCGTCATCGACGTGGCCGGCGGCGACGACATCCCGCGCAAGGGCGGACCCGGCGTCACCACAGCCGACCTGCTCGTCGTCAACAAGACCGACCTCGCCCCGTACGTCGGCTCCGACCTCGCCCGGATGGCCGCCGACGCCAAGGCCCAGCGGGCCGAACTCCCCGTCGTCCTGCAGTCGCTGCGCGGCGGGACCGGCGTCGCCGACGTGGCCGCCTGGGTCCGCGGACGGCTCGCCGCGTGGACGGCGTGACCGTCACCGGGGTCCGGGCGAGCGCCCGGATCGTCGCACGCCCCGACGGCCGCGGCGGAACGGTCCTGCCGGTCCTGGACGGCGAGGGCCCGCTGGCCCTGCGCCGCACCCGGTCCACCGGAACCGGCGCGAAGGTCATGGTCGTCGGTGCCATGAGCGGGCCCCTCGGCGGCGACCGCTTCACGCTGTCGGCACGGGTGGAGGAGGGCGCCCGGCTGCACGTCGGCTCGGCCGCCGCCACCCTCGCCCTGCCGGGCCAGGCCGAGGGCGAGGCCCGCTACGACGTCCGGATCGACGTGGCCGCGGGTGGCGAACTGCACTGGCTGCCCGAGCAGTTGATCTCCGCCGACGGCAGCGACCTGTACGTCACCACCCGGGCCGAACTCGCCGCCGGCGCCCGCCTCGTCCTGCGCGAGGAGCAGGTGCTGGGACGGGCCGGCGAGCCCCCCGGCCGGCTCACCAGCCGCCTCACCGTGCGCGTCGGGGGCCGGACCGTACTGGACCAGGAGCTGTCCTGCGGCCCCGGCGCACCGGGCGGCTGGGACGGGCCGGCGGTGCTGGCGGGCCACCGGGCCGTCGGGCAACTGGTCGTCGTCCGTCCCGGGTTCGCGGAGCGACCGGTACCGGCCCGGATGCTGGGGGAGAGCGCGGCCCTCATACCGCTGGCCGGTCCGGCCGTGCTCGTCAGCGCCGTGGCGTCCGACGCCCTGCGCCTGCGACGGCTCCTGGACGAGGCACTCACCGGGCTCGACTGAGGCGGACGGGCGGTTCGCGGCTCGAACATGATCATCCGGTTATCGGATTGGTAAAGAAGACCGGAAAACCCTGTTCCCAGCGCGCTCGCAGCCGAGAGGATCCCCGCCTGAGCACTCACAGCGAGGTACGGGGAGGGGCCCCACTTGAGGGAGAACAGTCCGAAGAGCCGTCTGCTGGCACTCGGTTCCGCCGGAGCACTCGTCACCGCCACCCTGATCGCCGGCGTCGTGTCGGCGCCCACGGCCGGTGCCGTCGGGCGCACCGCGCCGGACCGGGAGGCCAAGGGCGCGGAGATAGCCGCCGCCCGCGCCGCCAAGGACGGCGTCAAGTGGCAGGACTGCCCGGCCGACTGGGGGCTGGAGAAGCCCATCCAGTGCGGCTGGGTCAGCGTGCCGCTCGACTACGCCCACCCCTACGGCAAGCAGATCAAGCTCGCCGTGGACCGCATCGGCAACACCGGCACCAAGAAGGAGCGCCAGGGCGCGCTCGTCTACAACCCGGGCGGCCCCGGCGGCTCCGGCCTGCGCTTCCCGCGCCGGGTCACCACCAAGAACGCCGTCTGGGCGAACGTCGCCAAGGCCTACGACTTCGTCGGCTTCGACCCGCGCGGTGTCGGCCACTCGGCGCCCATCTCCTGCATCGACCCGCAGGAGTTCGTCAAGGCGCCCAAGATGGACCCGGTGCCGGACAGCCGGGCCGACAAGACCGCGCAGCGCAAGCTGGCCCGCGCGTACGCGGACGGCTGCGCCGAGCGCAGCGGCCGGATGCTGCCGCACATGACCACCCCGAACACCGCCCGCGACCTGGACGTCATCCGGGCCGCGCTGGGCGAGAAGAAGCTCAACTACCTGGGCGTCTCCTACGGCACCTACCTCGGCGCCGTCTACGGCACCCTCTTCCCGGGCCACCTGCGCCGCATGGTCGTCGACAGCGTGGTCAACCCCGCGAAGGAGAAGATCTGGTACCAGGCCAACCTGGACCAGGACGTCGCCTTCGAGGGCCGCTGGAAGGACTGGCAGGACTGGGTCGCCGCCAACGACGCCGCCTTCCACCTCGGCACCACCCGCGCCGCCGTCCAGGCCAAGTGGCTGGACCTGCGGGCCACCGCGAAGAAGCACCCGATCGGCGGGGTCATCGGCCCGGCGGAGCTGATCTCCTTCTTCCAGAGCGCGCCGTACTACGACTCCTCGTGGGTGCCGGTCGCCACCGTCTTCAGCAAGTACGTCGCCGGTGACACCCAGGCGCTGGTCGACGCGGCCGCCCCGGACCTGTCGGACACCGCGGGCAACATCGCCTCGGAGAACAGCAACGCCGTCTACACGGCCGTCGAGTGCGCCGACGCCAAGTGGCCCACCAGCTGGCGGAAGTGGGACCGGGACAACACCCGGCTGAACAAGGACTACCCGTTCCTGACCTGGGCCAACGCCTGGATGAACCTGCCGTGCGCCACCTGGTCGGCCAAGCAGCACACCCCGGTCGAGGTCGGGACCCACAAGGGCCTGCCCCAGGTCCTGATCGTGCAGTCCACCCGTGACGCCGCCACCCCGTACGACGGCGCCGTCGAGCTGCACAAGCGCTTCAAGGGCTCTCGCCTGATCACCGAGAAGGACGCGGGCTCCCACGGTGTGACCGGCCTGGTCAACCCCTGCATCAACCAGCGCGTCGACGCCTACTTCCTCGACGGTGCGCTGGACGGCAAGGACGTGACCTGCGCCCCGCACGCCACGCCCAAGCCGTAACCGCACCGGTACGGTGACCAGGGGCGGCCGGACTTACCCGGCCGCCCCTTCCGTGCGCCCGCCGGGCCGCGCCCCGGGCGTCCTCCGCCGCGTGGCCGGACAGGTCCGGGCACACCCGGGCGAGCGGGCGGACCTGGCCGAAGAGGGGAAGACCGTGCGCCGGTCCCGGTCGCGCCGCGCCCCGATCACCATTCCTGTCGCCGTGCGGCGATCCCCGGTACCCGGCCGACGGCGGCACCGCCCTCCGCCGACGGCGGGGATCAGGCGAACGGCGCCCGCGGGAACCTCCGCTCCCGCGCCCGCTGTTCCGCCGCGTGCCGTTCCTTGACGACCGCCGCGTACTCGTCGACGTACTCCTGCCCGGACAGCTTCAGGATCGCGTGGACGATCTCGTCGGTGACCGCCCGCAGCACGGCCTTCTCGTTCTCCATGCCGGCATGGCGGGAGAAGTCCAGGGGCTCGCCGAAGCGGATGGTCACCGGGCGGATCCGGGGGACGACCTTGCCGGGCGGCTGGGCCTCGAACGTGCCGATCATCGCGCAGGGCACCACCGGCACCCCCGCCGTGAGGGCCATGACGGCGACCCCGACCTTGCCCTTGTACAGCCTGCCGTCGTGCGAACGCGTGCCCTCCGGGTAGATGCCCAGCAGCTCCCCCCTGCGCAGCACCCCGAGCCCCTCCCGGATGGCGGCCTGCCCCGCCTCCTTGCCCGAGCGGTCCACCGGGATCTGACCGGCGCTGCGGAAGAAGAACGCGGTGAGCCGGCCCTTCACCCCCGGCCCCGTGAAGTACTCCGCCTTGGCGAGAAAAGTGATGCGCCGTCTGAGGATCGCGGGCATCAGGAAGTGGTCGGAGAAGGACAGGTGGTTCCCGGCGACGATGGCCGGCCCCGACGCGGGCACGTGCTCCAGGCCCTCGATCCGGGGACGAAAGAGCAGTCTGAGCGGCGGCCCCAGGAACACGTACTTGAGCAGGTAGTAGAACACGGCTCGCCCTTCACTCGGTCAGGTCCGCTGCCGACCTGGGCTTCAGCAGGTCAGCGCATCGGTCGTGGGACTTGACTCACTGCGCCTGCAGTCATCTGTAACCACGTGCGGCAGAACTCATGCTGACCCTTCGCCGCATCAGGTGATGGGCTGTCAGTGGAGGGTCGCTGTCAGCCGGTGGGCCAGGGATGACGCGGATCGTAGGGCGAGGTCTGCTGTCATACGGAGTGAAGTGGGTTCGAGTGGCCGACGACGGGCCAGTGGGGCGCTCGTCAGGCCGCGTGCAGGAAGCCACCGACGGGCGCAGTCGTACGTCCCGCCTACCGTTCAACTAGCATCTGTACTTATGGAGTTGCCGGAACGAGATGCGGTCGAGGCGAGCACTGCGGAGGACCGGGACGAAGCCGTGGAGGCGGTTTCCGGGATCACCGGTCTGGTACTGACGTCGGCGGGGTGGGAACGGGTGAGGCGTGCGCTCGACCGGATGGAGAGCGCGGTCGTGTCGGGGAACGCGGAGGGCTTGAACGCCGCTACGGGACAGCTGGAGCTCGCTATGCCCGCCAGGATCCGGACGCCGCTCGGCGAAGAGGGGGAGCCCGCACCGTGCGACGTGCTGGAACGAGCCAACCGGCTGGTACACGCGTTGCGCGGCGAAGCTCGGGACGGTGATCGCGCGGAGGGCGAGCCGACCGGTGACGGCCCTCACTGACCAGTCCTTGGTCGTCCATCTGTTCACCGCCACGACCGGACGGCGTGCCGCTGAGTCGTACCGGCGGCTGCGCGAGGCGTGGGAGGCGTTCGGGACGGATCTCGGTATGACGCATCCTGTAGCGGCGACCGGGCTCCCCGACGTGCTTCCCGAAGAGCTGGGGGGTCTGCCCGCGGCTGCGGGGCTGGCGGCGCGGCGCAGCCGCGACGGCCTCTCGCAGGCGATCCTGCGACGGCATCAGGACTTGTTGTGCCTGTCCGTGGCACTCTCGCCCGCTGCGGGTGCCGAGGCGTCGTGGGCGGAATGGGACCGCCGATGGGCGCAGGTCGTCGGTACGACGGGAGAGTGGGCCGTCGGCGAAGCCCGGCTTCTCGTCGCCTACCGTGCCGCGGCTGACGGGTCCCCGGTGAACACCCGGCTGATGGAGGAGTCGATCCGGTCGGGGCTGTCTTCTGTCGATCCGCTGCCGCTGGGGCCCGGTGCCGACGTGGTCCGCCCACCGGTCACCGTGTGGGAGGCGGGTGACACCTCCGAGAGCCGGCAGCTGCGCCGGTTCGTCGCCGTTGCCGTCGACCGTGGCAGCGAGCCGCAGGAAGTCGAGCGCTGGCTCTGGAGCCAGGGGGGCAGCGTGCCGCCGGCGTTCGTCCGGTATCTCGCCAACGCGGCCAAGCTCCGCTATGAGATCAGGGTGCGAGCGACCCACGACAGTCATCCGGGTTCCGGCGTGGGGGCGATCGTGGACGCCGCGCTGGCGGTTCTGGACAGGTCCACGACGTTCGACGAGGCGCAGCCGGACGCACGCGGCGACGAACTGGCCTTGTGGCGCAACCGGCTGCTGGCGCTGACCGCCGGCTCCGCCGGGCTCACCCAGCGGATCACCCGCTTGAGGGAGATGCGCGCCACCGCACAGATCGCCGAGGCGAACATGCGTGTCTTGAGGGACGATGCCGGGGTGTCCGCCGACGGGGCCGGCGTGTTCGCGGAGGACATCGCTCTGGCCAGCCGATTCATCCAGCATCTCGCCGACGAACTGGTCTACCTGGAAGCGGACCGGGAACGCGCACGAGACGCGCTGGCGGCTGTGGCGGCCGAGGCGGAGCAGGCCGTACAGCGGCGCCGGGAGATCGTGCAGGAACGGGCCGACGCCCTCCAGCGGCGGCAGAGCGAGACGAATCTGATGCAGACGGCCCTGCTCGGTGCCGTGCTGATGGTCCTGGCCGCCGCCCAGACCTTCGAATACCGGATTCCTTTCCTGCCCCGTCCCGTGATTCCCGCCCTCATCGCACTGCTCGGCGCGGCCGCCCTCCTGTTGGGCAGCATGGTGCTGTGGCTCGTCGTCCCGTCGCGAACTGCTGTACAGGGCCGTGGACGGAGGCGGGTCGGCGCTGTGTTCGCAGGCCTGGTCGGCGCCGCCGTGGGCTGGCTGACCGTCACCGTGCTCGTGTACGCGGTCACCGGCAGGGCCTCGCCGGTCGTGCTGACGCTGGCTGCGGCCGTGCCTGCGTTCGGTTGTGGAAGCTTCATCATGCACCGCCACCTGCACCCACGCGACCGGAATTGATTTGTGGCGACCGAAGTCGGGCGGGATCGACTGCGTCTACCAAGGTGTTGGCTTTTTCGCTGAGTGTGCGGAGGGGGAAGCATGTGGGAGGAGCCCGCTGCGGCCGTTGCCGCGCGTGTGCGCCGGTTCGAGACGGAGAGCGACCTGGCGGCGGTACTGGAGCCGGAGGCGTTGGCCGATGCCCGCCGACTCGCGGCAGTGTTGCGGGACGACGAGGTGGGTGAACCCAGGACCACGCTCGGTTTCCTGTACTGGTACAGATCGGGCGCATTGCAGTGGGAGGGCCGCCCGAACCACGAGGAGATCGAGGCGGCGGTAGGGGTTCTCGCGCCGTGCTTCGTGGCGGGTGGCATACCGTTGCCCGAGCTCCTGCTGCCCCTGCTCGCCCGTGCCGCCGTCCCCGTCGCGCTGGCCATGCTCCAGGACATGCGAGAAGACGCGGGCCCCGAGCTGTGTGCCGTCGTCCCGGGCCTGTGGGGCCGTATCGTGGAGGCCACGCCCCCCATGGTTGCCGCATCCCGGGCCTTCAGCTTGGCCAAGCTGAGCGAGGCTTTACTGCTGCGATTCAAGAAGGAGCGAGCGAAGCCCGATCTCGAGGTGGCGATCGACGTTGCCCGGGAAGCCGTACAGCTGGTCTCCTCCGAGGATCCGGCCCGGGCGGGATACCTGCACGCCCTGGGCGAGGCACTGCAGGCACGGCACCAATACACGGACGACCGGGACGTACTGGCCGAGGCGGTCACCCTTTTCCGCCAAGCCGTACGGACCGCGCGTGGTGACGACCCGGGCCGGGCGATGTACCTGGCACACCTGGCGGATTCCCTACTGGAACAGTACCGCCGGACGGGGACGACCGAGCACCTCGACGAGGCCATCGAGGCGCATGCACGGGCAGTGCACCTTCCACACCACGACGATGAGGATCCAGCGCGGGCCAGGTTGCTGGGCAACCTCGGCATGCTCCTGCGGGAACGCTTCGAACGCACCGGGGAACCCGGGTACCTCCACGAGGCCGTCGCGGCGAGCCGTGCTGCCCTGGAGGCTGCTGCCCCCGAGGACACCCTCCTCCGGGCGGCTGTCCTGTCGAATCTGGGTGCATCCCTGCGGAACCAGTTCGGGATCACCGGTCGTCAGGAACTCCTCGACGAGGCCGTCCCCCTGCTGCGTGAGGCGGCGAGCCTGTCCCCCCGTGAAGATCCCGGTGGCGCTGCCGCCTTCTCCAATCTGGGGGCAGCGCTCGGTGACCGGTTCGTCCGCACCGGCGCCCAGGGCGACCTGCACGAAGCGATCGGACACCTGCGTGAGGCCATCCGACGTGCTGCGCCGCCGAACGCGGCCGAGCCGGAACCAGGTGTGTACTGGGCCAACTTGAGCGGTCTTCTGAGGAGACGTTTCGAGCGCTTCGGTGAGCCGGCGGACCTGGACGAATCGATCGACGCAGGCCGGCGGGCCGTGCGTCTCACCCCCCACGATCATCCCAACCGGGCCCTGTACCTCTCCGCCCTGGCAGCCGCTCTCGGCTACCGGGCGGACACATCCACCGGCCGACCGTCCCACCTGGGGGAGCTGGTCGACATCTGCCGCCAAGCCCTTCGGGCGGCGCCTCCCGGGCACCCGCTCCACGTAGTGTGTCTCTCCAACCTCAGCGACGCCCTCCGCCTCCAGCACGAGGGCTCCGGCGGGAAGTCCGGAAACCTCGACGAGGCAGTCGAAACGGCCCGGGCGGCCGTGCAGGCCGGATCCGGAACCGATCCCTACAGGGTCGTCCACCAGTACAACCTGGGGCGGGCTCTTCAGATTCGCGCCCAAGCGCGCGCGGACGCCACCGACGTGGACTCGGCGACAGAGGCTTACGCCGCCGCCGCATCGAACACCGTCGGCGCGCCGGCTTGGAGGATCAGCGCAGCGGGTTCGGCTGCGAAACTGGCGCGGGAGCGGGGCGACACGCGCTACGCCGCCGAGCTCCTGGAGACCGCCGTGCGTCTGCTTCCTGACACCGTCCCGCGCAGACTCACTCGTGTCGACCAGCAGCACGCCCTGAGAAGCCTTTCGGGACTGGCCGGCGATGCCGCCGCCCTCACCCTGGCCGCCCATGGCCAAGCCGGTGCCGCACGCGCACTGGGACTGCTGGAGCAAGGCAGAACAGTGCTGCTCAGCCAGGCCCTTGACACCCGCAGCGACCTGACCGACCTGCGCCAGCGGCATCCCGCCCTCGCGGCCCGCTATGCGGAGTTGCGTGACCAGCTGCACGCTTTCGGGGCGCTTCTCGGCGGCACGCGGCCGGCGACCGACACACCGCACGTGCTCCTCGACAGACACGAGCTCTCCGCTCGGTTCGCCGAGACCGTCGACGAGATCCGGGGGCTCGATGACTTCCACACCTTCCATCTTCCACCCGGGACGGAACAGCTCGTGCAGGAGGCGTATCACGGCCCCATCGCGGTGCTCAACGTCAGTTCGCACGGCAACGACGCCATTCTTGTGCGGCCGCAAGGAATCACGAGCATCGAGCTGCCCTCGCTCACTGTGGAAAACGTCAGCGAAAGACTCTTCCAGTTCCACAAGTCGCTCGCCGACGTCCACGACCCCAGCCTTGGACAAGAGGAACACGACCGTGCGCAGGGAGCGCTGCACGACGTGCTGGAATGGCTGTGGGAAGCGGCTGCCGAACCTGTCCTCGAACGGCTGGAGATCTGCGGGCCACCGTCGGAGGGAGGGGCCTTGCCGCGCATGTGGTGGGTTCTCGCAGGTCCTCTCGGCCTACTGCCGATCCACGCTGCCGGACGCCACCGGCAAAGGACCGGGGACACCGTCATGGACCGTGTCATCTCTTCCTACACTCCGACGATCCGTGCCCTGAGCCACGTGCGACGAGCGACTCCGCCCACGGCTCCTGCCGGCAAGGCGCTGATCGTGGCCGTGTCGAACACACCCGGGGCTCGCCCGCTGCCCCACGTACGCGGCGAGGTCGAGAGCATCAAGAGGCGACTGCCCGAGCACGTCGTCCTCACGGACGATCCGGACACCAGCGCGGAGCAGACACACGATGCGTCAGCCACCACGGCCAATGTCCTCTCCCACCTGGCCGACTGCACCTTCGCACATTTCGCCTGCCACGCCGTCAGCGATGCCGCGGACCCTTCCCGCAGTGGCCTACTGCTCCACGGCGACCGGGAGGCACCGATGTCCGTCGCCGATCTCGCCTCGGTCAGTGTCCGTGCTCGGCTGGCCTATCTGTCGGCATGCCGCACCGCGCTCACGGCTGACCTCCGCCTCGTGGATGAGGCGATTCACCTCACCTCCGCGTTCCAACTCGCCGGGTTCCGCCACGTGATCGGCACTCTCTGGGAAGTGAACGACAGGTTCGCCGCCCGAGTCTCCGGCCGCTTCTACGCCAGTCTGCTCGAACCTACGGACACAATCGAAGACGACGGGGTCGCCACCGCGCTGCACCACACGATGCGCACGGCACGCGACAGATACATCGATACGCCGTCCTTGTGGGCAGCCCATGTCCATGTGGGGCCGTGACCGGGTCTCGGCCTGCGTCGCGAGCACGTGCCGCCGCTGTCAGGCCACGGTCTCTCCGCGTCCCGCTCCGCGCGGCCACCGGTCTGACCGTCCCGGCGATCGCCACCGGCACAGCGGCGGTTGGCCGATCGGTTCACGCCCCGGCCCGCCGCGTCCCGGGGTTCAGACCGAGCCCGCGTCCTCGCGGGCGTCCATGCGGCCGGGCGCGGCCGGCGCGGCGGGCGCCTTGAGGGCGGCGTCCGCCGTGGGGAAGACGGGGAGCACGGCGTGCAGACCGAGGATGTCCCACACGTGCCGGTAGTGGTCGTTGAGAGCGGCGAGACGCAGGCTGCCGGCGCGGTCCTCGAGGGTGCGCCACAGCGTGATGAGCATGCTGACGCCCGACGAGTCGAGGTACTCGAGCCGCGACGCGTCCAGTACCAGGGTGGTGCACCCCCGCCGGATCAGGTCCTCGCACTGGGCAGCGGCGACCGGGGCGGTGTCGTAGTCGATCTCCGCCGGCAGTTGTGCGACTGTCGTGTTCTCGCCCTGCATTCGCACGGTGAGCATGGGGTGAGGTGCTCCCATCTTGACCGTTTGTCTCGTTCAGCCCCGTCTGGGTGCTGTCCTACGCCTACCCACCACCCCGCCGGCCACGCGCCGGGGGTGCCGGGACGCCGTCGGAGCCGGGCCGCACCGGCGGATCACTCGGGCAGCGCGGTGTGCAGCCGTATCGTGGTGCCCTCGTGCGGTGTGGACCTGATCTCCACGAGGTCGCACAGCTGATGGACCAGCCACAGGCCGCGTCCGCCCGTCTGCCGGGGGCCCGGCCTCCGCCGCCCGGCCAGGGGGTCCTCGATGTAACCGGCGTCACGGAACTCGGACACGAGCCGGCGGTCCTCGCTCCACGTCCGCAGCACGCCCTGCCCGCCGCCGTGGCGGATGCTGTTGGTGGCCACCTCGGTGGCGGCGAGGTGCAGCTCGCGCAGCCGCCGGCCCGTCAGGCCGTGCTGCTCGGCGCAGGCGGCGATCTTCTCGCGCACGGCGGACAGGTCGCCCTTGGTGTAGGTGAACTCGTCGTACGGGTCACAGGGGGCGGTGAGAGGCGTGAACGCGAACGGCGCCCGCGGGTCGTACGTCTCGCACGGCACCGTCCGGCCGTTCTCGCGCAGCTCGGGGTGGCAGTCGGCCATCTGCGCGAGAGCGGCCCCCTCCTGGGCGGTGTCGTAGGGGCACAGCAGCCACCAGGCCGGACCCTGGGCGAACGCCTTGTTGAGGAGCCACTCATGGTAGCGCAGTTCCTGGGCCTCGGCCCGGCTGCGGACCGTGTCCCAGGGCGATTCGCCGATGCCGCGGACCGGCCGCCCTTCCGAGGCGTACTCCTGGATCCAGTCCTGCCAGGCGGCGATCAGCCGGCCCGGGTGGTGCGCCACCCGGCTCGTGTCGACGTAGCGCACGGCGTCGTCCTGGCGGATCTCGGCGCGCAGCAGGGACGCCTTGTCCGACGGCACGGCCACGACGACGGCCTCGTCACCGTCGAGTGCGTCCCGGATGAAACGCACGGTGCCCTCGACGAACTCGTCCTTGCCGGAGTACGGGTACAGCTCGTGCCGGTACCCGGCGGAGGTGGGCGCGGAGGAGGTCACGGCGTCATCACCACCGGGATGTCGGGGCTCGCGAAGCCGGACAGTTCCCAGGAGAGCCGCACGGTCTCGTTGGCACCCTCCAGGACGACCTTGCGATCCGGGAGGAGCGTGACGGCGTCGGCCAGGGCACTCATCCCGGACACGTCGAAGAACTCCAGGGTGTGGCAGATCAGGCGTACCGTCGCCGTCTGCGCCAGGAGCGCGCACAGAACGGCGCCGAAGGCGGCCGCGCCCTCGCTGTCGACGATTCCGTCCACCGCCCAGCTCTCCCTTCCTGCCCGGAACACTCGGAAAGCGGGAGATACCGGACGGCTGCCCAGCCAGTGGGGATGCACACATCCGATCTGCTGGAGGGCGGGAAGATCCCAGTCGAGGCCGTGGTAGGCGCATACCACCAGGGCCCCGGTGTCGGCGGCGAACTCGTCGAGGTCGAGTTCGCTCCGCAGCAGCTCGTCGGCCTGCTCGGGGCAGCAGCCGGGGCCGACGTGATGCAGCACACGGAGCGAACGGAAGCCCTGCCGGTCGGCGGTGGCCGCCTCCCGGCGCACCGCGGCCAGTAGGGAACCCCGCAACCGGGCGGGGTCGAGCACGACCCGCGGGAACCCGCTCTCCGTCTGGAGCATCGGACCGACGATCACCACCTTGTCGCCGTGCAGCGCTCCGTCCGCGACGAAGGCCAGACTGCGGTCGACGACGTCGTCCGCGTGGTCCAGGACCTGGCAGACGTGATCACCGGCGTCGACCTCGTCCAGGCTCGTCAGAGTGCGCGGCGCTCTCACTACCCCTCCCTAGCCTCCTCACCTCACTCTACTGGCGAACCGGGAGGCCAGCGTCCGCAGGACCGCGCTCCGCCCGCGGTCCGGCACCGTCCACAGCGTCTGCCCCCGCACCCCCCACCGCTCCAGCAGGGCGTTGGCCGCGAGGAAACCGCTCGTCGCCGCCCGCTCCATCAGCGCCACGGGGAGACCGGTGCGGACCAGGTCGCCGGCCACGACCAGGCGCGGGTCCGGGGTGCGGACGGTGGGGCGGTCGCCGTACCCGCCCGCCGGGAACAGCGGACAGTCCGCGTGCCACTCGTGGCGGGCGTCGACGACCGTGGCCGCGCGGGTCTCCGGGTAGACGCGGTGCAGCCGGGCGACGAGACGCTCCTGTTCGGCCTCCCGGACCGATCCGGGCGGTACGGCGTAGGCGTGCAGCTCGACCACGGAGCCGCCGGTGCGCGCGCTCCAGCGGGCCGCCTCGTCCTCGTAGCGTTCCAGCACGCTGATGTTGTCCAGGGTGCCGAAGCCGCTGGTACCCAGGAAGCCGGGGCGGTCCGGCGCGACGGGCCGGTCCAGCCACAGGCGGCTCACCAGGAAGGGCGGGGCGGTGCGCAGCCGTCCGATCCGCTCGCGCCAGGCCGCGTCGCCCAGCTGCCCGCAGCGCTCGACCAGTGAGCGCAGGCCCGCGCAGTCCAGGGCCAGGACGACCCCGTCGTACCTTCGCTCCTCCCGGTCGGAGGCGACCAGGAGACCGCCGTCCGGAACGGGCGCGACGTGCTCGACGGCCGTGCCGGTGCGCACCTGCGCGCCGTGCCGGGCCAGGTAGCCGGCGAGCGGGTCCCACAGGGCCGGGAAGGGGGAGCGGGGCACGTCGAACAGCAGGCCTTCGGCGGAACCGAGGAAGTAGATGTGGAACATCAGCGCCATCTCGGCCGCCGACAGCTCACGCGGGTCGGCGAAGAAGCTCCGGGAGAACACCTCGAAGGCCAGGTGACGGGCGCTGTCGGGGAAGCGGACGGCGTCCAGGAAGGCGTCGGCGCTGGTGCCGTCCATACGGTCGTACACCTCCGGCACCCGCACGTCGAGCAGCGGCAGGGCCGCCAGCGGGTCCATCGCGCGCAGGTCCGCGAGCCGGAAGGAGGGACTGAGGGCGACGAAGCCGAGCGCGCTGAGCGGCGGGGTGCGCGGGACGTGCCGGAAGCTGTCGCGCAGGCCGCCGGCGTGGAGCAGCGGGTAGTCCGGGAGGGCGGCGAGCCGTTCGAGGCCGGGGTCGGTCCGGCGCAGCAGTCCACGCAGGTTGTAGTACTGACGGAAGAACGCGTGGAAGCCCCGGCTCATGGTCACCGTGGTGCCGTCGCCGAGTTCGGTCGGCCATCCGCCCACCCGTCCGCCGAGGTACGGCTGTCTCTCGTACACGGTGACGGCCACCCCGCGCTCGGCGAGCGCGGTGGCGGCGGCCAGGCCGGCGATGCCCGCGCCGATCACCGCCACCGACGGCGGGGTCCCGCGTACCCGGGGGGCGGCGGGCCGGGCGGGCAGGATCCGGGCCCGGCGGTCGCGTCCCCGGCGCGCACCGCCCTGCCGGGGGGCCCTCACGCGTCCTCCCCGGGGTCGTGCGGCCGGCGGGCGACGAAGGTGTGGGTGATGCCCGTCTGCCAGCCCGGCAGCGGTACGGCGCGTACGTGGTCGAAACCGGCCGCGGCGAGCCGCCGCGTGAATCCCGCGGCCGTGTCGAACTCGACGACGCTGCGCCACAGGTGCCGGTACAGCGGCCCGTCCCCGAGCAGGGTCGCCACGGGCTGTACGACACCGCGGCTCACCAGCGCCCAGACCGCGCGGTCGGCACGGCGCCCGCTGAGGGTGTACTCGTGCACCCCGAGCCGGCCACCCGGCCGCAGCAGCCCGCGCACGGTGGCGAGGACGGCGTCGGGGTCGGTGACGTTGCGCAGGAGATAGGCGGCGAACACCGCGTCGAAGGGGCCACGCACCCCGGCCTCGGTCAGCCGCTCGGCGGGGGCGTGCACGAAGGTCACCCCGTCCGCCCACGGCTTGGCGGCGGCCCGCCGCAGCATGCCGGCCGAGGCGTCCACGGCCGTGATGCAGGCGGCGGGCAGGACGGAGCGCAGGGCGGCGGTGGAGGCGCCGGTCCCGCAGCCGAGGTCGAGCAGGCGCAGCCCCTGCCCCCGCCCGGGCAGGCGGAGCCGGCGCACCGAACGGCGGAGGTGGGCGTGGTAGCCGGGGTTCGCGGCCACGAGCGTGTCGTAGGTGCGGGAGGCGTGGTCGAAGGCGGCGGCGAGGTGCTCGTCGCGCAGCAGCGTCATGCGGTCTCCGTCGGGAGGTGCGGGGCGGCTCGATGGGCCGGCGGTTGCGGGGGCGGGGGCAGGTCGAAGGGGCGGCGGGGCAGGCGGGGCAGCTCCAGCGCGGAGCGCAGCATGGGCCCGACGGGCGTGCGCAGGCCGATGCCCAGGTCCTCGTGCAGGCGGGTGCTCCCGTCAAGGAAGCGCAGCAGCCGCGCCATGGGCACACGGGCGAACAGGCGGCCGAAGAGCTCCGGACCGTCGGCCCGGCCGCTGTCCAGGGCGCGGAGCAGAACGGCGTCCATGGCACGCGAACGTGCCCGGTGCGCGGCGGGCGGCACCGGGCGCCGACCACGGCGCAGGGCGTCGGCGACGGCCCTGGTCTGGCGCTGCAGGCCGGCGAAGGTGTAGCCGGTGGCGGGGCGGGTCGCTCCGCCGGCGGCGCCGATGCGGAAGACCGAGGCCCCGGTCTGCCGCGGGACCGGCGCGTCGGTCATCGGGATGACACCGGTCTCCCGGGCCAGGACCTGCCGGTCGCCGAGCCGCAGCACCTCGTCGGCGTAGTGCCGTACGGCGGCCTCGTACCGGTCCCACGTGAGCGGGTGGGGGGAGAACTCGGTGTACTCGACGAGCGCCTCGCACGGGCCGGTCGGCAGGACGTAGCCGAAGGACAGGCCGTGGGCGGGCTGCGGGGTACGGAAGTCCATCAGCTCTGCCGCGGCCGGGTCGAACGCGGGGCGGGCCGTACGCACGAACCAGCCGTGGAAGTGCTGCAGCAGGACGGTACGCGCGGCCGGGAGGCTGCCGAGGGGACGGGAGTCGAGCACCCAGCGGGCACTCAGCACCCGCACCCGGCCGTCGGGATCCCTCAGGTGGACGTGCGCCCCGCCGGGCACGTCCTCGACGGCTTCGACGGTCGCTTCGAGGCGCCGGACGTTGGGGCTGCGGGCCAGGTCCCGGAGGACCATGCGCTCGAAGTCGTCCGAACGGATCATGCGGTACCTCAGGGGGGTGATGTCCCCCTCGACCGGGGCGCCGGTGCGCGGGCGCACTCTCAGCCGCTGCCACTGAGCCCGCACCACCGCGTCGAACCGCCCCGGTCCCGCCGCCCAGAAGCACCAGGTACGCGGCGGCGGCCGCAGCGGGCCGGGCGGCGCGTCCACCAGGACGACGGACGGTGTCCGCAGGCCGGGAACGCTCCCGGCGAGCCGGTGGGCCAGCGACAGCCCGGCCGCGCCCGCGCCCACGATGGCCACGTCCGCTTCCGGCACGGCGTCCTCCCTTCGTACGGCGGTGAGGTGGGCCGGCGGGTCCGGTGCCCGCTCTCGGCTGCCCCGGTCCGGTCTTCCGCAGTCTTTACCCCGGCGGATGCAGGGCACCCCCTGACGGCGAGCGGCCGGACGCCGGGTGCAGCACGGTGGAGAGGGCGGATCCCCGGTGGCCCCCGCGATCGAGTGGGGCGTTCGCGCATCCGTCCGTGGCACCCGGACGGAAGCAGTCGGGTGACGGGAACGACGGACACGGAGACGACGGAGGGAACCGGGATGCGTCCCACCCAGGCGAAGGACCACCCCGCGGCCTCGCCGCCGCGGCCGGTCGCGGCGGTGCCCGGCGCGGCGTTTCCGCGCGGGCCCGTGACCGGCGGCGGGGAGGGACGGGACGGCACGGAGGCGCGCTGCGTGACGGGCGGGCCGCTGCCGGACCGGGCCGAGGAGGTGCGGCGGATCGACGCCGACGTGCCCGGCGCCGTCGGCCGGATCCTCGACGAGGTGCGGCGGATCGACGCGCCCGTGACCGGGGGCGGCGGGGGAGAGGGCGGCATGGAGGCGCGCTGCGTGACGGGCGGGCCGCTGCCGGACCGGGCCGAGGAGGTGCGGCGGATCGACGCGCCCGTGTCCGGGGGCGGCGGGGGAGAGGGCGGCATGGAGGCGCGCTGCGTGACGGGCGGGCCGCTGCCGGACCGGGCCGAGGAGGTGCGGCGGATCGACGCCGACGTGCCCGGTGCCGTCGGCCGGATCCTCGACGAGGTGCGGCGGATCGACGCGCCCGTGTCCGGGGGCGGCGGGGGAGAGGACGGCACGGAGGCGCGCTGCGTGACGGGCGGGCCGCTGCCGGTCCGGCCCGACGAGGTGCGGCGGATCGACGCCGACGTGCCCGGTGCCGTCGGCCGGATCCTCGACGAGGTGCTGCGGGAGCGCCTGCGCCGCGCACGGCTGGCGGATCCCGTGTTCGCGGAGGACGTGGCCGAACGGGTGGCGCGCTTCACCCTCCAGGGTGGCAAACGCACCCGCGCGCGGCTGGTCTGGTGGGCCACGCGGGCCTGCGCCGGCCCGGACCCCGCCGCCGCGGCGGCGGCCCTGCGGATCGCGGGCGCCCTGGAACTGCTCCAGACGTGCGCGCTCGTCCAGGACGACGTGATGGACCGGGCCGTCCTGCGCCGGGGCCGCCCCACGCTGCACACGGACCTGACCGCCGGGTACGCCGACCGGACGGGGCCCGAGCGGGCCCGGAGGTTCGGGCAGTCGGCGGCGGTGCTCGCCGGGGACCTGGCGCTCGCCTGGGCCGACGACCTGGTGGCTGAGACACCGCTGGCGGCATGGACCGGGGTGGTGGTGCGGCGGCTGTGGAGCGACATGCGCACGGAGATGGTGGCGGGCCAGTACCTGGACGTGCAGGGCCAGGTCACCGCGGCCTGGTCCCTGCCCCGCGTGCTGCGCGCCGCCCGCCTGAAGAGCGCCCTGTACTCGGTCGAGCGGCCCCTCGCCCTGGGAGCCGCCGTGGCCGGCGCGGACGATGCGACGCTGCGCCGGCTGTGCGACGCCGGACGCTGCGTGGGCCTGGCCTTCCAGTTGCGCGACGACCTGGACGACGTCTTCGGTGACCCGGAGGAGACCGGCAAGGCGCCCGGCGGCGACATCCGCGAGGGCAAGCCCACCTACCTGGCCGCGGTCGCCCGCGCGCGGGCCGAGACCGCCGGCGACAGTGCCGTGCTCGCCGTGCTGGACCGGCGGCTCGGTGACGCGGCGCTCACCGGGCGCGCGCTGGACGAGGTGCGGGAGGTGCTGGTCGCGACGGGTGCCCGCGCCACCGTGGAGGCCAAGATCGACCGGCTTGCCGCGCAGGGACTGCGGCACTTCGACGGCGCGGCCCTCGACCCGGAGGGCGCCGGTCCGCTGCGCGCCCTCCTGCTCGCGACGGCCGGGGCGCGATCGGGCGGGGCGCGGCCGGGCGGGGCGCGGCCGGGCGGGGGACGGCCGGGCGCGGAGGCCGCCGTGAGCCCGGGGCCGGTACCCGATCCGTACGCCGCACCGGCCCGCGGCGGCGCGGGAGGAGGCCGGTGACCCGCGCCCTGCCCGGCCCCACGGACCACGTGGTGGTGGTCGGCGCCGGACTCGCCGGACTGTCGGCGGCGTTGCACCTGCTGGGCGCCGGACGCCGGGTCACCGTCGTGGAGCGGGACGAGCTGCCCGGCGGCCGCGCCGGGCGCGCCGACCTGGCCGGGTACCGGATCGACACCGGGCCCACCGTGCTGACCATGCCCGACCTCGCCGAGGAGGCGTTCGCCGCCGTCGGCGACAGCCTGTACGACCGGGTCGACCTGATCCCCCTGCACCCGGCCTACCGGGCCTGTTTCGCGGACGGCAGCAGCCTCGACGTGCACACCGGCGCGGACGCGATGGCCGCGGAGGTGGAGCGGTTCGCCGGGCCGGCCGAGGCGGCGGGCTACCGGCGGCTGCGCGACTGGCTCCAGCGCCTGTACCGGGCCCAGATGCGCCGGTTCGTCGACGCCAACTTCGACTCGCCGCTCGGCCTGCTCAACGCCGACCTCGCCCGGCTGGCCGCCCTCGGCGGCTTCGGCCGCCTCGACGCACGCATCGGCCGGTTCCTCGGCGACGAGCGGCTGCGCCGGGTGTTCTCCTTCCAGGCCCTGTACGCGGGCGTGCCCCCGGCGCGGGCGCTGGCCGCCTACGCGGTCATCGCCTACATGGACACGGTGGCGGGCGTGTACTTCCCCCGGGGCGGCATGCACGCCCTGCCGCGGGCGATGGCGGACGCCGCCGCCGCGGCCGGCGCCGATCTGCGGTTCGGGCAGCGGGTGACCCGCCTGGAGCGGTCGGGCGAGCGCGTGACGGCCGTCGTCACGGACGCCGACCGCATCCCCTGCGACGCGGTCGTCCTCACCCCGGACCTGCCCGTCGCCTACCGGCTGCTCGGCCGCCGGCCCCGCCGGCCGCTCCGGCTGCGCCACTCGCCCTCCGCGGTCGTGCTGCACGCCGGCACGGACCGCACGTGGCCGCGGCTCGCCCACCACACGATCTCCTTCGGCGCGGCGTGGCACTCCACCTTCGACGAACTCACCCGCGCCGGGCGGCTGATGAGCGACCCGTCCCTGCTCGTCACCCGCCCCACCGCCACCGACCCCGCTCTGGCGCCGCCCGGCCGCCACCTGCACTACATCCTCGCCCCCTGCCCCAACACCGACATCGGCCCGGACGCGGCGGCCTGGTCCGACCTCGGCCCGCGCTACCGGGACGCGCTGCTGCGGGAGCTGGAGCGGCGCGGGCTGGACGGCCTCGGAGCCGCCATCGAGCAGGAGTGCCTGGTCACCCCGGCGGACTGGCACGCCCAGGGACACGCCGCCGGGACCCCCTTCTCGGCCGCCCACACCTTCGCGCAGACCGGGCCGTTCCGGCCGCGCAACCTGGTGCGCGGCACGCAGAACGCGGTCCTGGCCGGCTGCGGCACCACACCGGGTGTCGGCGTGCCGACCGTGCTGTTGTCGGGGAAGCTGGCCGCCGCCCGCGTCACGGGGCCGCCCGGGCGGGACAGCGCCCGCGCACGCTCCTCCGCCCCCGTCGGACGGACCCGCGCCGCGGCTCCCCCCACCTCCCAGGCTCCCTCCCCGGCTCCGCGCGCGCTCCGGGCCGCCGGGCCGGAGCCGTCGGCCGGACCGCGCGCGCACGGGGCACCGCGCACCCGTGCCGGCGCCGCACAGGAGCCGCCGGCCGGCCCGCCGGAATCCCCGGCCGCCGCGAGGCGGACCGCGGCGCCACAGCACCCGCCGGCCGGCCCCACGACCCCCGCGACCGAAGGCAGGGCAGGATGACCGTTCGAGAACTGGACGCGGCGGGGATCACCGATCCGGCGCTGCGCGCGGCCTACCGCCACTGCCGCGACCTCAACGCCCGGCACGGCAGGACCTACTTCCTCGCCACACGGCTGCTGCCCGTCGAGCGCCGGCCCGCCGTGCACGCGCTGTACGGATTCGCCCGCTGGGCCGACGACATCGTCGACTCCCTCGCCCCCGGCGCCGGAACGGAGGCGCGGGCGCGGGCACTGACCCGGCTCCAGGCGGAGATGGAGGAGGGACTGCGGCGGGGCGGGGCCGCGGAACCCGTCGTCCACGCCCTCGCCGACACCGCCCGCCGCTACGCCATCCACCACGCCCACTTCCGGGACTTCATGACCGCGATGCGCTCCGACCTCAGCGTGAGGGCCTACCCCACCTACGCCGAGCTGGACGCGTACATGCACGGCTCGGCCGCGGTGATCGGCCTCCAGATGCTGCCGGTGCTGGGCACGGTGGTGCCGCGGGAGGAGGCCGAGCCGTACGCCGCGGCGCTCGGCGTCGCCTTCCAGCTGAGCAACTTCCTGCGGGACGTCGGCGAGGACCTCGACCGCGGGCGCGTCTACCTGCCCGCCGACCTGCTCGGCGGCCACGGCGTCGACCGGGAGCTGTTGCTCTGGAGCCGTACGACGGGCCGCCCGGACCCCCGGATCACCGCCGCGCTCCGGGAGTTCGAGGCACTGACCCGTGGCGTGTACCGGGAGGCGGTGCCCGGGATCGAACTGCTCGAACCGGTGGCGCGGCCCTGCATCCGCACCGCGGCCGTCCTGTACGGCGGCATCCTCGACGCCGTCGCCCGCGACGGCTGGTCCGTGCTGCACCGGCGGTCGGTGGTACGGCGACGGCGCAGGGCCGTCGTCGCCGCCGACGGGCTGGTCCGGGTGGCGGCGGCACGGCTGCGTGCGCGGACCGGACCCGCACACCGGCCGCCCGCCCGCGCCGGCGCCCGGTCCGTGGCCGCGTTCTCACCGGCGGGGGCCGTCCGCTCACCCGAGGAGGTGGCGTGAACCGCCGTCGTCTGCCGCTGTCGCTGCGCCGGCACGCCGTGCCCTGGGAGAACCAGCGGCCCGCCTGGCGCGAGGCACGGCCCGCGGTGATCGCCGCGGCACTGAAACGGGCGCAGGCCCGCCCGTCCGGGAACTGGTACGTCGTCGGCGCCTCCCGCGCCCTGCGCGGCGACGGCAAGCTGGCACTGACCGTGGCGGGGCAGGAGGTGGTGGTCTGGCGGGGTCCCGGCGGCCGCCTCGTCGGCGGACCGGGCGTCTGCCCGCACCTGGGGGCGCCGCTGCGGGACAGTCCGGTGCGCTGCGGCACGCTGGTGTGCCACTGGCACGGCCTGGCCCTGGACGGCACCCCGTACGCGGGCTGGTCGCCGCTGCCCGTGCACGACGACGGGGTACTGGTGTGGGTGCGGCTGGACGCGGTGGGCGGCGAGGAGCCGCTGGAGGCACCGGTCGTACCGCGGCGGCCCGGGCCCGCGCGCGCCCTGACGGCCGTCTACACCGGAGTGGGCGGCTGCGAGCCGGAAGACGTGGTGGCCAACCGGCTCGATCCGTGGCACGGAGCGTGGTTCCACCCGTACTCCTTCGTCGACCTGACGGTCGTGGACGTACCCGGCCCCGACGGCGCGGAGGACGGGAGCCGGGACGCCCTGACCGTCGACGTGTCGTTCAAGGTGGCGGGCCGGCTGGTGGTGCCGGTCCGCGCCGTCTTCACCGCGCCCGAGCCCCGTACGGTCGTCATGCGCATCGTCGCGGGCGAGGGTGTGGGCTCCGTCGTGGAGACCCATGCGACACCGCTGGGTGCGGACCGGACGGGCCGACCGCGGACCGCCGTCGTCGAGGCGGTGGTGGCGGCCTCGCACCGTCCCGGCTTCGCCGCCGCCCGCCGGGCCGCACCGCTGCTGCGTCCCCTGATGAGAGCCGCGGCCGGACGGCTGTGGCGGGACGACCTGGCCTATGCCGAGCGGCGCTGGCAGCTGCGGTCCACGGGCCGCTTCCCCGGCTGAAAGGGGAACGGGCGCTCCCGCGGCCGTCCTCGCACCGGGTGTTCACCGGTCCAGGACGGCACGGCGGATGGCCCTGCGCTGGCTCGCGGTCGTGTCGCCCCAGACACCGTCCGCCTCGCCGTGGCGGACGGCCCAGTCACGGCAGGCGACCAGCACGGAACACCGTCGGCACACCGCGCGGGCAGGTGCCGTCGCGGCGTCCGTCTCCGTGACGGGGAAGAACAGCTCAGGGTCCTCGCCGGCGCACAGCGCCCGCACGCGCCAGTCGGGTTCGGGAAGGGGGGACGCCGGTGAACGCGTCATGTCGCACCTCCGCGGGCGGACAGGGCATCGGTGTCACCGCGGCAGGAGAACCGCGGTGCCGGCAGAGGCGGACGCCATGCTAACGCCGTACGGCCGAACATCGCCATAGCCGACTTTCACGGATATACCGGTCGCGATCGGGAGGCTGTCCGGGACCGAACGCGACCGCCCCGCCCGGGAGCCCGGGCCACCGGACGCGGAGGCGCCCGCACCCGATCGGGGGACTGCCGGCGCCACACCGCATCCGTCACCGGCGGGCGGGGCGAATCCATCCGAGAGTGACCCCACCGGAAGCGGAAGTGAGCCCCATGCAGACCTCGGTCGTCGTCTTCACCTGCGATCTGCGCCTGTCGGACCATCCTCCGCTGCGCGCGGCCCTGCACGGGGGAGGCCGGGTGGTACCGCTGTTCGTGCGCGACCCCGCCGTGGACGGAGCCGGTTTCGCCGCGCCGAACCGGCTGGCGTTCCTCGCCGACTGCCTGCGAAGCCTGGACGCCCGGCTGCGCGAGCGGGGCGGCCGGCTGGTGCTGCGCGAGGGCGACACGGTCACGGAGGTGTGCCGGGTGGCCGCCGAGACGGACGCCGACGAGGTGCACGTCGCGGGCGACGTCAGCGCCTTCGCGCACGCGCGCGAACGACGGCTGCGGCGGGCCCTGGAGGCCGACGGGCGGCGCCTGTACGTCCACGAGACGGTGAGCACCGCCGTGGCGCCGGGCGCGGTGACACCGGCCTCCTCCGACCACTTCGCGGTGTTCACCCCCTACTACCGCTGCTGGTCCGCCCAGGGCACACGGGCCGTCCTGGACGCGCCGCGGACGATCACCGTGCCGGAGGAGGCGGCCTCCGCCCCGCTGCCGGAGCGCGGCGAGGTGAGCGGTGTGTCGCCGGGGCTGTGCGCGGGCGGCGAGGCGGAGGGCCGGCGCCTGCTCACCGCGTGGCTGCGGTCCGGCGTGCACGCCTACGGGGAACGGCACGACGACCTGGCGGGCGACGCCACCTCCCGGCTCTCTCCCCACCTGCACTTCGGCACGGTGTCACCGGTGGAGGTGGTGCACCGGGCCCGCAGGGCCGGCGGCGCGGGCGCGGAGGCGTTCGTACGGCAGGTCGCCTGGCGCGACTTCAACCGGCAGCTGCTGGCCGCACGCCCCGACGCCGCCGCACACGACTACCGCACCCAACGCGACCGGTGGCGCCGCGGCACGGACGCGGAGGCGGACACCGAGGCGTGGCGGGAGGGCCGTACCGGCTACCCGGTGGTGGACGCGGCGATGCGGCAGCTGCGCCACGAGGGCTGGATGCACAACCGGGGCCGGCTGCTGGCGGCCAGCTTCCTCAGCAAGACGCTGTACGTCGACTGGCGGGTGGGCGCCCGGCACTTCCTCGACCTGCTGGTCGACGGCGACATGGCCAACAACCAGATGAACTGGCAGTGGATGGCCGGCACGGGCACCGACACCCGGCCCTACCGCGTGCTCAACCCCGTCACCCAGGGCAAGCGGTACGACCCGGACGGGACGTACGTGCGGCGCTGGGTGGAGGAACTGGCGGACGTGGCGGGCGGGGCCGTGCACGAACCCTGGAAGCTTCCGGCGCCGGTGCGCTCCGGCACCGGATATCCCGAGCCGATCGTGACCCTGGCCGAGGGCCTGGACCGCTTCAGACGCGCCCGGGGACGGATGTGACGCCCATGCCCACCGCACACTGGATCTTCGGTGACCAGCTCGGCCCGCACTTCCTCGCCCCGGCCGGCGAGGGCGGCCCCGACCCGGGGGCGCCCGTGGTGATGGTCGAGGCCAGGTCCGTCTTCCGGCGGCGCCGCTTCCACCGTGCCAAGGCGCACCTGGTGCTGTCCGCGATGCGGCACCGCGCGGCGGAACTGGGCGAGCGCGTCACCTACGTGCGGGCCGACACCTACCGGGAGGGCCTGCGCCGCGCGGTCGGCGGCGCGCCGGTCACGGTGTGCCACCCCACCTCGTACGCGGCGCTCCGGCTGGTGCGGTCCCTTCCGGCGGTCCGGGTGCTGCCCGCCCGGGGCTTCCTGGTGACGCACGCGGAGTTCGCCGGCTGGGCCGGGGGACGCGGCGGACGGCGGCTGCTCCAAGAGGACTTCTACCACTGGGTGCGCCGGGAGCACGACCTGCTGATGGAGGCCGGTCACCCGGCCGGCGGCCGGTTCAACCACGACCACGCCAACCGCGAGCCCCCGCCGGCCGGCGCCCCGGAGCTGGACGTGCCGGCACCGTACCGGCCGCGGGAGGACGACATCGACGCCGGCGTGCGCGACGACCTCGACCGGTGGGAACGCGAGGACGGGGTGCGGTTCGTCGGCAGGGACGGGCCCCGCCGCTTCCCCGCGACCCGGCGGGAGGCCCTGTCGGCCCTGCGCCGGTTCACGGAGCACCGGCTGGCGTCCTTCGGGCCGTACGAGGACGCGATGCTCGCCGGTGACCCGGTGATGAGCCACAGCCTGCTGTCCTCCTCGCTGAACCTGGGACTGCTGCACCCGGCGGAGTGTGTGGAGCGGGCCGAGCGCGCGTGGCGGGCGGGTGCAGTGCCGGTGAACAGCGCGGAGGGCTTCGTGCGGCAGGTCGCGGGGTGGCGGGAGTACGTGTGGCATCTGTACTGGCACTTCGGCGAGACCTACCGGCAGGGCAACGCGCTCGGGCACACGGAGGGCCTGCCCGAGTACTTCGCCGAGCTGGACGCGGACGCCGTCACGGCCCGCTGCCTGGCCACCGTGCTCGCCCAGGTGCGCGACACGGGGTGGACGCACCACATCCCCCGCCTGATGGTGCTGGGCAGCCACGCGCTGCAGCGCGGCTGGGACCCGGCCGCGGTGACCGACTGGTTCCACCGTTGCTTCGTCGACGGCTACGACTGGGTGATGGTCCCGAACGTCGTCGGCATGTCCCAGTACGCCGACGGCGGCCGGACGGTCACCAAGCCCTACACGTCGGGCGGCGCCTACATCCACCGCATGAGCGACCTGTGCGAGGGCTGCGCCTACCGGCCCTCCGACCGCACCGGCCCGCGTGCCTGCCCGTACACCGCCGGGTACTGGACCTTCCTGCACCTGCACCGGCGGCTGCTGGCCGGGAACGCCCGCATGCGGCGCGCGGTACAGGGTCTGGACCGGCTCGGCGACCTCGACGAGGTGCTGCGGCAGGAGCGGCGGCGCGCACGGGGGACGCCGTGAAGGGGCGGTGCGGGGGAGGCCGGGGGCGGCCCCTGCTCACCCCGCCGTGCAGAGCGCGCGCAACGCCTCCACCGCCTGCGCCAGCCCGGTCGGCCTGAGCACGCCGGCGGGCTGGGACCGGCTCCAGCCGGGGCCGCCCAGCAGCACAGCCGGACCGCGCCGCGTCCCCTTCATGCCCCAGCGCAGGCCGGCGACGTGCCGGGCCAGGGCGGGGGCCGCGCGGGCGCTCTCCTGGGCCCACAGCACGACCGCGGCCGGGCCGAGCCGGCGCACCGCCGCGTCCAGCGCCTCGACGGGCAACGCGGCTCCCATCATGCGCACCGGCACCCCTTCCCGCGCGAGCGCCGCGTGCAGGGCCTCCAGGGGCAGGGTGTGCTGTTCGCCGGGGACGCACGCCAGCAGGACACAGCCGGTCCCCGGGGGAGCGACGGGCGGAGCGGGCGGTGTGCTGCGGCGCAGCACGGTGGAGACGTGCCAGGCGAGCAGGTGCTCCACCTCCACGTACTGGTCGTCGGAGGAGGCCCAGCGGCGCCCCACGGCGTGCAGGGTGGGGACCATCACCTCCTGCCAGGCCACCACGAGGCCGTAGCGTTCGACGGCGGCGACGAGCTGCTTCTCCAGCGCCGGGGCGTCCAGTCGTACGGCGGCGCGCGCCAGGCCGCGGCACTCCAGACGCACGTCACCGAGGGGCAGCGCGCCGGCGGCCCGCGACCGTCCCGCCGGAGCCGGAGCCGGAGCCGGAGCCGGAGCCGGAGCCGGGGGCGGCGCGGCGGTGGCGGCTTCCGCCGCGACGGGCGGCCCCGCGGGGGGCGTACGGGCTGCGCGGGCCGCGTCCGCCGGCGGGATGCCGGTCGCCGTCAGCCGGCACATCTCCTCGACCGTCGCCACGTCCGCCGCGGTCCAGCGGCGGTGCCCGCCCCCGGTGCGTGCGGCCGGCCCGATGCCGTACCGGCGGTCCCATGAGCGCAGGGTCATCGGCGACACGCCGAGGCGGCGGGCCAGCACGCCGGTGGTCAGTCCGGCGCCGGCCGGTACGGCGGACGGCCCGGGGGCCGGCTGCGCGGCGGAGTTCACGGCGGTCACGTCCTCTTCCGTCAAGTGCGGTCACTCCGTGGCATCGGTGTCCAGGCTCCGCCCCAGACGCAGCAGGCCGCGCCGGGTGTGGCTTTTGACCGTACCCAGCGGCCAGCCGGTGACGCGGGCGATCTGGGTCTGGGTCAGGTCGCCGTAGAAGGCCAGGCACAGCACCCGCCGCTGCGCCTCGGGCAGGCGACGCAGTTCCCGGGTCACGTGGACGCGGTCCAGCACCGCGTCCTGCGCGTACGGCGCCTCCGGTGAGGAGGGCGACTGGCGCGCCGCCGCGGCGGCGACGTCCGTGCGCCGGGTGCGGGCGGACAGAGCGTCGGCGATCTTGCGCCGGGCGATGCCCACGAGCCAGGCCGGCAGCGGTCCACGGCCCGGACGGTAGCCCTGGCGTCCGCGCCAGGCCGCGAGGAACACCGTCTGGGTGACGTCCTCCGCCTCCGCGCCGTCGCCCAGGGACTGGCGCGCCAGGGACAGGACGAGCGGGGCCCAGCGGCGGTAGACCGCCTCCACGCCGTCCTCGTCACCGGCCGCGAAACGCGAGGCCAGCTCGTCCTCCTGACACGCCACGGGCACGGGCTCGGATGCGGTCACAGCGAGTGCGGTCATGGCCTGCTCCCTTGTCCGGGGTGGCTCCCCGTCTGACCACCACGGTCCGTCCGGCGCCACGGCGTCGGCAACTCGCATCGAGTCTGCATCGAATATCCGGACCGCGCGGATCGCGCGCGGCTGATCCCACCCGGCGCCGGAGGACGAACCCGCGCCGAGGCCCCGGGCGGCGGTCGCCACCAGCCGCGACCGCCGGGGCTGTTCCCGCTCCGGTGCGCCCCGCGCGGCGGCCTGCCCCCGCCCCCGTACGATGTCCCCGATGACCGGCATCCGAGCGCACACCCCGCGACCGCCACGGCGGCGGCACCGCGCGCTGCTCGTGCTGGCCGTGCTGGCCGGGCTGCTCGGCATGCACGCCCTCGCTCCCGGCGGGGGCATGGGACACGCCGGTCACCCCCGGGCCGCGCACGGCGCGGTCGCCGTCACCGCGCCGGACGACTGTCCGGGCGGGGCCGGCCACTGCGGCGGACACCGGCTGCACCACGCCGACCCCAGCTGCGCCTCGGGCGCGCCCGACGCCGGTCCGCAGCTGCCCGCGCCGGCTCCCGGCCCGGTGACCGCTGCCGCGCCGGCCCCCTGCCCGCGCTCCGGTCCCGCCACGGCACCGGACAGCGCCCGCGCCCCGCCCGACCTCGCCGAACTCCAACTCCTGCGGATCTAGAGGCCGCCCCGGCCGCACGCCCCGCCATGCGCGGAACGCCCTGCCATGCGCGGTGCGGCGGTCGTGCTCACGCGTGCCCACATCCCTTGAGAACAGCAGGAGTTCCCCGCATGACCATCCGTACCCTGACCCGCCGTGCCGCCCTCGCCACGGTCGCCGTGACCGGCGCCCTCGCCCTGGCCGCGTGTGGCGGCGGCGACGGCGACGGCGGCGCCCACGGCGCACCCGCCACCGCGAGCGCGTCCGCCGGCGCGCACAACTCCCAGGACGTCGCCTTCGCGCAGGGCATGATCCCGCACCACCGGCAGGCCCTGGAGATGGCGGAACTCGCCGACGGCCGGGCCGCCTCGGCCGAGGTGAAGGACCTCGCCGCGCGCATCGAGAAGGCGCAGGACCCGGAGATCCGCACCATGACCGGCTGGCTGAAGTCCTGGGGCGAGGAGGTCCCCATGGCCGGCATGGACCACTCCGGCCACACCGGCATGTCCCAGATGTCAGGGATGTCCGGGATGATGAGCGAGGCCGACATGACGGCCCTGAAGAAGGCCCGGGGCAAGGACTTCGACACCCGGTTCCTCACCCTGATGGTCGAGCACCACCAGGGCGCCGTCACGATGGCCACCACCGAGAAGGACAAGGGCCGCTACGGCGCCGCCACGGCCATGGCCGACGACATCGTCACCGCGCAGAACGCCGAGATCACGGAGATGAAGAAGCTCCTCGGCGAGAAGTGACACACGCGGCGGGCGGGAACCGGTCGTCATACCGGCCCCCGCCCGCCGTCCCTCGGACCGGCACCTTCCCGGTCCCTCAGACCAGCACCTTCTCCAGCGCGGCCAGCGCCGACCGCAGCTCCTCCGCCGTGATGGTCAGCGGCGGCGCCAGCCGGATCGTGGAGCCGTGGGTGTCCTTGACCAGGATCCCCTCGCGCATCAGGCGCTCACTGATCTCCCGGCCGGTGCCGAGCGCCGGGTCGACGTCCACGCCGGCCCACAGCCCGCGCGAGCGGAACCCGGTCACGCCCCTGCCCACCAGCTCGGTGAGCCCGTCCCGCAGGACCACCCCCAGCTCGGTCGCCCGGCGCTGGAACTCACCGGTCTCCAGCAGCTCGACCACGGCCGTGCCGACCGCCGCCGCGAGCGGGTTGCCGCCGAACGTGGAGCCGTGCTCGCCCGGGTGCAGCACCCCGAGCACCTCGCGCCGGGCCACCACCGCCGACACCGGCACGATGCCGCCGCCCAGCGCCTTGCCGAGCAGCAGCACATCCGGGACGACGCCCTCGTGCTCGACGGCGAGGGTACGGCCCGTCCGGCCGAGGCCCGACTGGATCTCGTCCGCGATGAACAGGCACCCCTTGCGGCGGGTCAGCTCGCGCACCCCGGTGAGATAGCCCTCGTCCGGGATGACCACCCCGGCCTCGCCCTGGATCGGCTCGATCAGCACCGCCGCCGTGGTGTCGTCCACGGCCTCCTCCAGCGCGGCCAGGTCGTTGTACGGCACGACCTTGAAGCCGGGCGTGAAGGGGCCGAAGCCGGAGCGGGCCGTCTCGTCCGTGGAGAAGCTGACGATGGTCGTCGTACGGCCGTGGAAGTTCTCCGCCGCGACCACGATCGTCGCCCGGCCGGCCGGGACGCCCTTCACGTCGTACGCCCACTTGCGGGCCACCTTGACGGCGCTCTCCACCGCCTCCGCGCCGGTGTTCATCGGCAGCACCATGTCCAGGCCGGTCAGCGCCGTCAGCCGCTCGGCGAACTCGGCGAGCCGGTCGTTGTGGAAGGCGCGGGAGGTCAGCGTCAGCTGGTCGAGCTGGCGGTGGGCCGCCTCGATCAGCGCCGGGTGCCGGTGGCCGAAGTTGAGGGCCGAGTAGCCGGCCAGCATGTCGAGGTAGCGGTTGCCCTCGACGTCCTCCACCCAGGTGCCCTCGGCGCGGGCCACGACCACGGGCAGCGGGTGGTAGTTGTGCGCGAGAACCGGCTCCTCCGCGCGGATCAGCTCGACGGACGTACGGGTGCGCGCGGGTGCGGTCATCAGCGGATCTCCTGGGTGCAGCACTTGATGCCACCGCCGGCCTTGTGGAACTCGGACAGGTCGACGGGGACGGGGACGTAACCGTGGTCGGCGAGCCGCTCGGCCAGCGCCTCGGCCCGGGGCGCGATGAAGACGTTCCGGCCGTCGGAGACGGAGTTCAGGCCGAACGCCATGGCGTCCTCGCGGGTGGCGAGCACCGCGTCCGGGTACAGCCGCCGCAGCACCTCCCGGCTGCCCGGCGAGAACGCCTCCGGGTAGTAGCAGACGTTGTCGTCGTCGAGGACGAACAGCGCCGTGTCCAGGTGGTAGAAGTACGGGTCCACCAGGGTCAGGCCGATGACCGGGTGGCCGAGGAACTCCTGCGCCTCCCGGTGGGCCTCGCGGGTGGTGCGGAACCCGGTGCCGGCGAGCACATACCGGCCCGTCCACACCAGGTCGCCCTCGCCCTCGGTCACCGACTCCGGACGGTACACGTCGTAGCCCGCCGCCTTGAACCAGGTGTCGTAGTGCACCGACTCCGGGCGCCGCTCCGGGGCGTGGAACAGGGAGCCGAACACCCGGCCGCCGACGACGAAGGCCGCGTTGGCGGCGAACACCATGTCGGGCAGGCCCGGGACCGGATCGACGGTGTCGACCGCGTGGCCGTGGGCCCGGTAGGCGCGGATCAGCGCCTGCCACTGCTCCTGGGCCAGGTCCACGTCGACCGGCTTGTCGGGATGCATCCAGGGGTTGATCGCGTACTGCACGGCGAAGTGTCTGGGTTCGCAGACCAGGAAGCGCCGGGAACGCGGCACACGGTTGTCGGGCACAGAGGGTTTCCTCCGCTTTCCTGTGTGTCACTGAGGGGTGTCACCACGGTAGGAAGACAGGTGGACGGACGACAAGCGAAGAAGACTGCGCGGATACGCAGCATCGCTGCGTATCCGGCGCAGGTCACGCAGTACTCCTGCGCATATCCCGGGTCATTCGGGGGCCGGATGGGTGGCGCCCGCCTCCGGGCTTTCCGGGAGCAGATGGGACAGCACCATCACGCTGATCGTCTTCCGGATGAACGGCTCGGCGCGGATCCGCTCCAGCACCTCCTCGAAGTGCTCCACGTCCCGGGCGCGCACGTGCAGCAGCGCGTCGGCGCCCCCGGTCACGGTCATCGCCGCCGCGATCTCCGGATGGTTGCGCACGACCTCCGCCAGCCGCCGGGGCGGGGCCGCGCCCTCGCAGTAGACCTCGACGTACGCCTCGGTGCGCCAGCCCAGCGCCGAGGGCTTGACCGTCGCCGTGAACCCGGTGATCACCCCGGTCTCGCGCAGCCGGTCCACCCGCCGTTTCACCGCCGTGGCGGACAGCCCGATCACCGCTCCGATCTCGGCGAAGCTGGTGCGGGCGTTCGCCATGAGCGCGGTGATGATCTTGCCGTCGAGGTCGTCGAAGGACGCAGCCCTGCTGTTCATGCGGGCACTGTAATCAGCCAGGCCCGCGGCGGCGGTGCTACGCCTGGGTGACCACCAGGGCGAGGGTCAGCAGCCCCAGCACCACCCACCCGAACCACAGCCAGCCGTTGCTGCCGAGCGCGACCGTGTAGGCGGTCACGAGGACCAGCCCGCCGACCGTGAGCGCCCCCATCGCCTTGGTGGAACCGTTCGTGGAACCGGGCATCGCGACACCCTCCTCATGGTCCGTCTGAGACCATGGTGCCCCCGTTCGGGCGTGGAGGGGACAGGCGTGACTAGCCTTCGCGTGCGTCCAGCGAGGCCAGGTAGGCGTTGTACGCCTCCAGCTCGGTGTCGCCGTCCCGGTCGGCGGCCCGGTCCTTGCGCTTGGCCTGCCGCTGCTCGGAGCGGTACCACTGGAACAGCAGGGCGATCAGCACCAGCACCGACGGGATCTCGCTGAACGCCCAGGCGATGCCGCCCGCCGCGCTCTGGTCGGAGAGCGCCTCGACGCCGAGGGAGGCGGGCGGGTTCCGGAAGGTCTCCACCATCGGCGTCGACGCCATCATCAGCGCGATGCCGAAGAACGCGTGGAACGGCATGCCCGCGAACAGCTCCAGCATCCGCATCAGGTGGCCGGGCCGGTGCGGGCCCGGGTCGACCCCGATGATCGGCCAGAAGAACACCACGCCGACCGCGAGGAAGTGCACCATCATCGCGATGTGCCCGGTCCTGGAGCCCATCAGGAAGTCGAACAGCGGGGTGAAGTACAGGGCGTACAGGCTCGCGATGAACAGCGGAATGGTGAACGCCGGGTGGGTGACGACCCGCATGTACCGGCTGTGCAGCAGCATCAGCAGCAGCTCGCGCGGCCCCTTGCGGCCCTTCCCGGTGGCCGGCAGCGCGCGCAGCGCCAGGGTGACCGGGGCGCCGAGCAGGATCAGGATCGGCGACAGCATGCTGATCACCATGTGCTGCACCATGTGCACGCTGAACATGACCATGCCGTAGTCGTTCAGCCTGGTGCACATCACCAGCGCGATGGTGAGCACGCCGACGGCGTACGAGACGGTACGGCTCACCGGCCAGGCGTCCCCGCGCCGTCGCAGCCGCGCGACACCCCAGCCATACAGGGCCAGCCCGGCCATGCAGGCGATGAGGAAGAAGGGGTCGGCCGACCACTCGAGCCCTCGCCCCAGCGTGAACGGCGGCAGATCCATCGTCATGCCGTGCCCGCTGTGATCCATCCGCCGGCTCCTGTTTCGTGGGGGTTGTGCGAGTTGTCCGCCCCCCAGAGTAGAACCGCCCCCGGTCAGGGCCGTGACCGGGGGCGGGTTGTTCTCGGGTGAACTACAGAACGCACTCCGCCTCGTCGTACCGCTCCACCGGAACGGTCTTCAGCGTCTCGACCGCCTCCGCCAGCGGCACCGTCACGATGTCGGTGCCGCGCAGCGCGGTCATCATGCCGAACTCGCCCCGGTGCACGGCCTCCACCGCGTGCCAGCCGAAACGGGTCGCCAGCACACGGTCGTACGCGGTCGGCGTACCGCCCCGCTGCACGTGTCCGAGGATCACCGGACGGGCCTCCTTGCCGAGCCGCTGCTCCAGTTCGACCGAGAGCTGCCGGGCGATACCGGCGAAGCGCTCGTGGCCGTAGATGTCCTTGCCGCCCTCGTCGAAGTCCATGGAACCGGGCTTCGGCTTGGCGCCCTCCGCGGCGACCACGATGGCGAACCGCTTGCCCGCCTCGAACCGCTCGCCGACCTTCCGGGTCAGCTCCTCGATGTCGAAGGGCCGCTCCGGCACGACGACGGCGTGGGCGCCGGCCGCCATGCCCGAGTGCAGCGCGATCCAGCCGGTGTGCCGGCCCATGACCTCCACGATCAGCACCCGCTGGTGGGACTCGGCGGTGGTCTTCAGCCGGTCCAGGGCCTCGGTCGCCACGGTCACCGCGGTGTCGAAGCCGAAGGTGACATCGGTGACGGCGATGTCGTTGTCGATGGTCTTGGGCACGCCGACGATGGGAAGCCCGCTGTCCGACAGCAGCCGGGCCGCCTTCAGCGTGCCCTCACCGCCGATCGGGATGATCGCGTCCAGGCCGAGTTCCCGGACGTGCCCCCTGGCCCGCTCCACGCCGTCCCGCAGGTGCTCCGGGCGGACCCGGGAGGAGCCGAGGATGGTGCCGCCGCGGGCCAGGATGCCGCCCACGGCGTCCAGGTCGAGCTTGAGGTAGTCGCACTCCAGGAGGCCCTTCCAGCCGTCCCGGAAGCCGATGACCTCGTCGCCGTGGTCGACGACGGCACGGTGCACGACGGACCGGATGACGGCGTTCAGGCCGGGGCAGTCGCCGCCGGACGTGAGGACACCAATGCGCATAGCCCGAATACCTTCTCAACGTGGGCCGGGTAGACCGGACCACGTTGTCCGGCGGGATTCCCGGCCACCCTACCGGCGTGAGGGGGTGGCTCCGTAGCGGGCGTCCGCCTGCTGGACGCGTCCGCACATGTGAGCGGACGGACCGTCAGGCGGGCCCGCCACGAGCCTGCCGGACCACGCTGAAGTCCCGGTGACGTCCGGGTGACGCGCAGCGGCCCGCGTGCTGGTTCCACGCGGGCCGCTGGGCGGTGGTGCCGGGAGCGCTGTCGCGCGGTGGTGCTACGCCGGCTGCTGCGCGGCGGTGATGCGCTCGTTGCGCAGCGCCTCGTACCAGCGGTCGTCGATCGGCGGCAGCGCGTTGACGTCCAGCGCCAGCTTCAGCAGCAGGTCGGCGATGAGCGGGTTGCGGGCGAGCACCGGCCCGTGCATGTAGGTGCCGAAGACGGTCCCGTTGTAGGCGCCCTCGGTGCCGTCGCCGGTGCCGTTGCCGTTGCCGACCAGCACCCGGGCGAGGGGCCGGGCGGTGGGGCCGAGGTGGGTGACGCCCTGGTGGTTCTCGAAGCCGGTCAGCTGGGGCAGGCCCAGCTGCGGGTCGACGTCGGCCAGCACGTCGCCGACGCACCGCTCCTTCTCGCCGCGCACCGAGACCACGTCGAGCAGACCGAGGCCGGGCTCGCGCTGGCCGAGGTCGTTGATGAACTCGTGGCCGAGGATCTGGTAGCCGGCGCAGACGGAGAAGACGATCGCGCCGTTCTCCACCGCCCGGTGCAGGTGACCGTCACGGCGCAGCCGCTCGGCGGCGAGCCGCTGCGGACGGTCCTCGCCGCCGCCGATCAGGTAGATGTCGCCGGAGGTCGGGATCGGCTGGTCGCTGCGCACGTCCAGCCGGGCCACGTCCAGGCCGCGCTGCCGGGCCCGGCGCTCCACGACGAGGGCGTTGCCCTGGTCGCCGTAGGTGCTCAGCAGGTCCGGGTAGATCCACACCAGCCGTAGTTGGTTGTCGCTCATGAGGTGCTCGCCCTTCCTGTTCAGTTGCCGACGCGGCGGCGCAGGTCCTGGAACGCGGTGTAGTTCGCGATGACCTCGATCCGGCCGGGCGGGCACATCTGCACGGCCTGGTCGAGGTTGTCGCAGACCTGGAAGTGCTGGTTGGCGACCTCCAGGCGGACGGCGAGGTCCAGCTTCCGGTCTCCGACGACGAAGATCGGGTGGCCGGTCAGCCGCGTGTAGTCGACGTCCCACAGCCAGGAGGTGTCGGTGCCGTCGGCGGAGCGGGCGTTCACGGACAGGATCACCGGCGCGGGCGCCGGGTCGATCAGGGAGAACGTCTCCAGCCAGCCGGCCGGGTTCTTGGCGAGCAGCAGCCTGAGGTCGCGGTTCTGGAACTGGACGACGTCGTACCGGCCGGCCACCGCCTGCACCTGGTACATCCGCTCCAGGGCGACCTGCGGCGGCACGCCGAAGACGGCGGCGACGGCCGCGGAGGAGGCGGCGTTGGCCTTGTTGGCGCGGCCGGGCAGCTGCAGGTGGATCGGCCAGGCCGAGCCGTGCGGGTCGAGGACGTGGTCCCCGGACAGCGCCCAGGTCGGCGTGGGCCGCCGGAACCCGCACTCGCCGCAGAACCAGTCGTCGCCCGGGCGCTGCATCACGCCGCCGCACGACGGGCAGGACCAGGCGTCCTCCTGCCACATCTGACCGGCCGCGACCCAGACGACGTTGGGGGAGGAGGACGCGGCCCACACGACCAGCGGGTCGTCGCAGTTGGCGACGATCACGGCCTTGGAGCCGGCCAGGCCCTCGCGCCAGTTCTCGGCGAGCATGCGGGTCTCGGCCGCGCGGTCCAGCTGGTCGCGGGAGAGGTTCAGCAGCGCGATGCACTTCGGGGACGTGTCCCGGGCCACACCGGCCAGGTACTTCTCGTCGACCTCGATGACGCCGAACTTCGATTCCGAACCGCCCGCCAGCGCCGAGGTGATGCCGGCCGGCATGTTGGCGCCGAGCGCGTTCGACACGACCGGGCCCGCGGCGCGCAGCGCCTCGGCGATCAGCCGGGTGGTCGTGGTCTTGCCGTTGGTGGCGGAGACCAGGACGACGTCCAGGTTCTGGGCGAGCCGCCCGAGCAGATCGGGGTCGAGTTTCAGCGCGACCCGGCCACCGATCACCGACCCGCTGCCGCGTCCCGCGGCCCGCGATGCCGCAGCGACCGCCTTGCCCGCGGTCACGGCCAGCTTGGCCCGCGGCGAGAGCGGGTCCGAGTTGCCTGCCATCAGTTCTCGATCCTCCTTGCGTACGCGCCGCCGCCTGGGGCCATCCGGCTACGTGGTGTGAACCTCAGCCTATCGAGATCCATTCGCACACCCGAATCCCGGCCCACGCCTTCGGCGCCGGGCATGAGCGATACGAACCGTACCCTTGCCGCCATGCGACACGGTTCCATTCCGGGCGCCCACGGGCGCGTCCGGCCTCTCACCCTGCTCGGCGACGCGGCGCTGCACGCGCCCTGCCGGGACGTCACGGACTTCGGCCCCGGTCTCGCGACCCTCGTGGAGGACCTGTTCGCCACGATGTACGCGGCGCAGGGGGTGGGCCTGGCCGCCAACCAGATCGGGGTGGGTCTGCGGGTGTTCGTCTACGACTGTCCGGACGACGAGGACGTGCGTCATCTCGGTCACATCGTGAACCCGCGCCTGGTCGAGACCGACGGCGTGGTCGTCCGGGGCCCGGAGGGCTGCCTGTCCCTGCCGGGGCTGGAGGCCGGGACCGAGCGCCACGACCACGCGGTGGTGGAGGGCCTCACGGTGACCGGCGACCCGGTCACCGTCCACGGCACCGGCTTCTTCGCCCGGTGCCTGCAGCACGAGTGCGACCACCTGGAGGGCCGTGTGTACGCGGACCGCCTCACGGGCTGGCGCGGGCGCAGACTGGCGCGGCAGATCGACCGGGCCCCGTGGCGCCGGTGAGGGGACCCGCCCGGGAGACGCGGGGAGCCGCGCGCCCGGGGGACGAGGATCAGAAGCCCGGGCCTCCGACCCGGTCGCCCGCGGCCGCCAGCCGGCCCCACAGCAGGTCGGCCAGAGAGCGCACCAACTCCGCACGGGAGCAGGGCCGTTCCCCGAGCCACCAGTCCCCGGCGGCATGCATCATCCCGACGATCCCGTGCCCCCAGACCCGGGCGAGCCGCTGGCTCTCCGGACCGAGGTCCACCCGCTCCTCGATGACCTGGGCCAGCTCCTCGCCCATCCTGCGCAGCAGCGGCGCGGAGTGCTTGCCGACGTCGAACCCCTGGTCGCCCCCCGTGCTCCCCTCGGCGGGGTGCATGAGGAACCGGTACACCTGGGGCCGTGCCTCGATCGCGGCGAGGTAGGTCTCCAGCGTGGACTCGACCCGCTCGCGGCGGTCGGCGGGAGCGTCCAGCGCGGCCCGCAGCGAGGCCAGCAGGGCGTCGGTGTGCCGCTTGGCCAAGGCTGCGTAAAGGCCGCCCTTGTCGCCGAAGTGCCGGTAGAGGATCGGCTTGGTGATGCCCGCTTCCGCCGCGATCGCGTTCATCGACGCCTGCGGGCCGTCGCGCAGCACCACCCGGTCGGCGGCCTCCAGCAGCTCGCGCCGTCGGCGGTCGGCGGACCGCTGCTGATCGGTCCGCTGCGTGGTGTCCATGTGCTCTCCCCACCCGTGCTGATTCGGTGACGCCTGCGCAAACTAACACTGACCTCGCCCTGGACATCGAACGGGATGCCGAGGCGCCATCGGCGATTGACTTTTCCTACCGATGAGTAACAGACTCGGGTTACCGTAAGTAACATCGCACCACCGCCGCTGGAGGGGACATGGCCGAGTTCACCATGGAGCTGAACGACGAACAGAGGGAAGTGCGCGACTGGCTCCATGGCTTCGCCGCGGACGTGATCCGCCCGGCGGCGGCCGAGTGGGACGAGCGCGAGGAGACTCCCTGGCCGGTCATCCAGGAGGCCGCGAAGGTCGGCATCTACTCCCTCGACTTCTACGCGCAGCAGTACTTCGACCCCACCGGCCTCGGCATACCGATGGCCATGGAGGAGCTGTTCTGGGGCGACGCGGGCATCGCCCTCTCCATTGTGGGCACCGGTCTCGCCGCCGTGGGCGTGCTCGCCAACGGAACCGAGGAACAGATCGGCACCTGGATCCCGCAGATGTACGGCGACCAGAACGACGTCAAGGTCGCCGCGTTCTGCTCCTCCGAGCCCGACGCCGGCTCCGACGTCGCCTCCATGCGCACGCGTGCCGTGTACGACGAGGCCAAGGACGAGTGGGTGATCAACGGCACGAAGACCTGGGCGACCAACGGCGGCATCGCCAACGTCCACGTCGTCGTCGCGGTGGTCGACCCGGAGCTGGGCTCCAAGGGCCACGCGTCCTTCATCGTCCCGCCGGGGACACCCGGCCTGTCCCAGGGCCAGAAGTTCAAGAAGCACGGCATCCGCGCCTCCCACACCGCCGAGGTCGTCCTCGACAACGTCCGGGTGCCCGGCTCCTGCCTGCTCGGCGGCAAGCAGAAGCTGGACGAGCGGCTCGCCCGCGCCCGCGAGAGGGCCAAGGCGGGCGGCGAGCGCGTCAAGAACGCGGCGATGGCCACCTTCGAGGCGTCCCGCCCGGCGGTCGGCGCCATGGCGGTCGGCACCGCCCGGGCCGCGTACGAGGTCGCCCTCGACTACGCCATGACCCGGGAGCAGTTCGGCCGCCCCATCATCGACAACCAGGGCGTCGCCTTCCAGCTGGCGGACATGCGCACGCAGATCGACGCCGCCCGCCTGCTGGTGTGGCGCGCCTCCTGGATGGCGGTCAACGGCAAGCCGTTCACCGCGGCCGAGGGCTCCATGTCGAAGCTCTTCGCCAGCGAGACCGCCAAGAAGGTCACGGCCCAGGCCGTCCAGATCCTCGGCGGCAACGGGTACACGCGGGAGTACCCGGTGGAGCGCATGCACCGGGACGCCGCGATCTACACCATCTTCGAGGGCACGAGCGAGATCCAGCGGCTCGTCATCGCCCGCACCCTGTCCGGGATGCCGATCCGCTAGGGGGCGCCACGGAGGGGCCGGTCCCGGCGCCCCCGGGGATCACCGGTGCCTGAGCGGTGTGAGCTGCTCGATGTCGTACTTCGCCCGCAGGGCCTCGATGGCCTCCTGGTCCGGCGGGCCGCCCTGGGCGAGGATCTCCAGCAGCTCCTCGAAGTACCGCTCGTGATCCGGCGGCGGGGACGCCTGGAAGAACATCCTCGCCGGTGCCTCCGTCGGGTTGGCGAAGGCGTGGGGGCAGCCCGGTGGTACGACGATGACCGTGCCCGGCGTCGCACGGACCACCCGGCTGCCCGAACGCGACTCCCACTTCCGCCAGTTGTCGGGGGTGCGGACGCGGGGCTCGAAGGCGAGGACGTCCAGTTCGCCGTCGAGGACGTAGAACAGCTCCTCGCTGCGCGTGTGCACGTGGGCGCCCACGTCGAAGCCGGGCGGCACCTCCACCTCGAAGGTGGAGGCCATCCGCGAGTGGGTGCCGGTGACCTTGAACGTCACCCGCTGCGCCGGTGTCTCCACGACCCGGCCCGCACCCGGCGGCACGTACAGTCCCTCGGTCTCCGTCATGGTCCCCTCACCAGGTCACCGGAAGGGACTCGGGTCCCCGGATCAACGCGCCCCGGTGGAAGGGGACCTGATCCGGCGGTACGGCCAGCCGCAGCCCCGGCACCCGGTCCAGCAGAGCGTCCATCAGGAGTTCCTCCTCCAGCCGGGCGAGCATGCCGCCGGGGCAGTAGTGCGGACCGAAGCCGAACGCCACATGGGGGTTCGGGCTGCGGGTGAGGTCGATGGCGTCCGGGTCGGGGAAGACGTCCGGGTCCCGGTTGGCGGCCAGGTAGGAGACGTAGACCGCGTCGCCCGCACGGATGCGGACGCCCCCGATCTCCGTCTCCTCCAGCGCGATCCGGCACAGGCCGACCGCGTTGCGGTGCGGGATCCAGCGCAGGAGTTCCTCGATCGCCCGCCGCCGGATCCCGGGTTCCGCGCGCAGCCGCCGCACCAGGTCGGGGCGGCTCAGCAGCAGGTGGAACATCTGCCCGCTGTTGTTGGTGACCGCCTCGCCGCCGATCTGCAGCAGCACGGCGAGACCGACGGCCTCCTCCAGCGTGACCTCGCCCCGGCCCACGGCCGCGCCGAGGAGCGAGGTCACGTCCTCGCCGGTGCTGTGCTCGCGGAGCCCGATCAGGTCGGAGAAGTAGGCGCCCATCTCCCGCTTCGCCGTCTCGCTGACCTCCCTGCCGTGCGCGGAGGACAGGATCAGCTGGGTCCAGGCGTGCATGCCGTGCCGGTCGTGGGCCGGGACGCCCATCAGCTCGCAGATCACCGCGATCGGGAACGGGCCGAGCACCGCGCTGGTGAGGTCCGCGGGCGGCCCCGCCCGCAGCAGGTCGTCCACCAGCTCGTCGAGCATGCCGCGGGCCCTGGCCCGGACCCGCTCCACGCCCTTCGCCGTGAAGGCGGCGGCGACCGAGCTGCGCAGCCGGGTGTGGTCGGGCGGGTCGAGGAAGCCGACCGCGCCCCGCTCGGGGATGAAGTGCGGGGCGAGCCGGGTGACCGGCCTGCCGACCACCGCCGAACGGCTGAAGCAGGGGTCGTTGACCACCCTGCGCACGTCCTCGTACCGGGTGACCAGCCAGGCCCAGCCCTCGCCGTTGGGCAGCTGGACCCGGGTGACCGGGCCCTCGGCCATCAGCTCCGCCAGCACCGGGTCGAACCCGGTCCCCGTGAGGTCGAGCGCCGGCCAGTGCCGGACCGGGGGCAGGGGCCCGGTGAGGGTGGCCTCCTCGATCATCGGGCGTTCCCGTCCCCGTTGACCCAGCGGCCCACCGTCATCTCCGCGGTGATGCCGGGGCCGAACCCGGCGAGCAGACCACGGGACCGGTCCTCGGCACCTCCCTCGTCGAACAGCCGGCGCAGCGCGTCCAGGACGACGGCGCTGGCGATGTTGCCGTACTCGGTGAGCGTGGCCCGGCTGAACCGGAAGGCGTGCGGGTCGACCTGCAGGAACGTGCTGAGGTCGTCGAGTATGCGGGGGCCGCCCGCGTGGATGATGTAGAAGTCCAGGTCGGACGCGTCCCAGCCGTGTGCGCCGGCCAGGTCCTTCAGCGCCGGGGCGAGCGGCTCCATCGTCGTGGGCACCCGCTTGTCCAGCAGGAAGTGGAATCCGGTGGCCCGGACGTCGTAGGCGATCCAGTCCTCGGTCTTCGGGATCAGGTAGGAGCCGTTGCGCTCCAGGCTGACCCCCGTGCCGCCGCGCCCGCGCACCACGGCGGCGGCGATGCCGTCGCCGAACAGGCCGTTGGAGAGCAGCGAGCCGACACCCAGGTCGGTGGGCTGGTAGCACAGCGAGCAGAACTCGCAGGCCACGATCAGCGCGTTGGCGTGCGGGTAGGCCGAGCAGAAGTCGTGCGCCCGGTTGATCGCCGCACCGCCCGCGGCACAGCCCAGCTGGGCGATCGGGAGCTGGCGGGTGGTGCTGTCGAAGTCCATCTCGTTGATCAGCCACGCGGTGAGCGACGGCATCATGAAGCCGGTGCACGACACGTAGATGATCACGTCGATGTCACTGGTGAGGAGCTCCGCGTCGTCCAGGGCGCGCTGGATGACCGCGGGGACGCGGGCCTTCGCCTCGGCCTCGTAGAGCTTGTTGCGCTCCTCGAACCCCGGATGCCTCAGGGTCTCCTCGATGGGCTGCACGATGTGCCGCGTCTTGACGCCGGTGTTCTCGATCAGCCTCAGCGCCAGCGGCAGTTGGGGGTGGTCCGCGTGACGGGAACGCGCCAGCTCCAGCGTCTCCTCCATCGTGATCACGTGCTCCGGGACCGACACCGAGGGTCTGCACAAAGTCGCCATGAACCGTCCCTGCTTTCCGCTGTCCGGAAGGTGGTCCACACCTCTGGGGTGCTCCACCCACCGTCACCCGGGAGGACGACGATCTCGCGCTGGGTTACTCCGAACCGGGGACCCCGACGTCAGGCTCACAGGGCGATTCATGCCCCCGGACGAGGGAAAACGCGGTGCCGGCCGTTACGGCGCCCCACTGCTGTGCGCGATGCACGCCACGTCGATCCGGTCGGCCAGCTTCGCCAGCTCGATCGTCAGCGCCGCGACCGTGTCCTCGTCCAGTCTCTGCTCCCCGGCCTCGACGAGATGCAGCCACCGCGCGCCCACGGTCCGCAACAACTTACTCACGTCGGCCGCGGAGACCTGCAGCACACCGCGGTCGTCGACGATCAGAGGCAGGGTCACTTCGCGGTTCACAAAACGGGATGGTAGCCGCGTGGCGCTCACGCACCCTGCCAAACCGTGGTGATGTTGCAGAACTCCCGGATTCCGTGCCCGGACAGCTCACGCCCGTACCCCGACCGCTTCACCCCGCCGAACGGGAACGCCGGGTGGGAGGCGGTCATCCCGTTGACGTACACGGCGCCGGCCTCCAGGTCCCGCGCGAACCGCTCCACCTCGTTCTCGTCCCGCGTCCACACGTTCGAACTCAGTCCGAAGGGCGTGTCGTTGGCGATCAGCACCGCCTCGTCCAGGTCGTCCGCCCGGTACAGCGTGGCGACCGGTCCGAACGCCTCCTCGCGGTGGATGCGCATCTCGCGGGTGATGCCGGCGAGGACGGTCGGCGGGTAGTACCAGCCCGGCCCGTCCGGCCGCTGTCCGCCGCAGAGCACCTGGGCACCGCTCCGCCGGGCGTCGTCCACCAGCTCCTCCAGGTCGTCGCGCCCCTGCTCGCTGGCGAGCGGCCCGATCTCGGTGTCCTCCGCCAGCGGGTCGCCGATCCTGAGGGCCCGCATGCCCGCGACGAACTTCTCGGCGAAGGCGTCGTAGACGTCGGTGTGCACGATGAAGCGCTTGGCGGCGATGCAGGACTGCCCGTTGTTCTGCACCCGCGCGGTCACCGCGACCTCGGCCGCCCGGTCCACGTCGGCGGAGGGCATCACGACGTAGGGATCGCTGCCGCCCAGCTCCAGCACCGTCTTCTTGACCATCTGCCCGGCGGTGGAGGCGACCGCCCGGCCCGCGGGCTCGCTGCCGGTCAGGGTGGCCGCCTTCACGCGTTCGTCGCGCAGGACGTCGTCCACCGCGCCCGAGCCGATCAGCAGCGTCTGGAAGCAGCCCTCCGGGAAGCCCGCCCGGTGGAACAGGTCCTCCAGGTACAGCGCGGTCTGCGGGACGTTGGAGGCGTGCTTGAGCAGACCCACGTTGCCCGCCATCAGCGCCGGTGCGGCGAACCGGACCACCTGCCACAGGGGGAAGTTCCACGGCATCACGGCGAGCACCGGGCCGAGCGGCCGGTAGCGGACCCTGACCCGGGAGGCGCCGGAGTCGCTCACGTCGGACTCGGCCGGCTCCTCGTCGGCCAGCAGCCCCTCGGCGCGCTCCGCGTACCAGCGCATCGCCTTGGCGCACTTCGCGGCCTCCGCGCGGGCCTGCGTGACCGGCTTGCCCATCTCGGTGGTCATGATCCGGCCGATCTCCTGCCGGTCCTCGTCCAGCAGGTCGGCGGCCTTGGCCAGCAGCCGGGCGCGGTCGGCGAAGGAGGTCGTCCGGTACGTGCGGAAGGTGGCCTCGGCGAGTTCGAGCCGGCGTTCCAGCTCGTCCTCGTCCATCGGCTCGTACGTCTTGAGTGTCTCGCCGTTCGCCGGGTTCACCGTCGCGATGGGCATGGCTGGCCTCCCTGGGAGCGGGCTTGTCTCGACCTTCGCGCGCGGCCCGGCAGGACGCAACGCGACAGGCGCTCGGGTGTTTCAGCCCGAGTGCTCCGCCAGCCGGTCGAGAAACGCCGCCTGGGCCGTGACGATCACCGCACGGGCCCGGTCCAGACCGAACCACGCCACCCGGTCCAGCTCCGGGAACTCCCGCGTCCGGCCGGAGCGCGGCGGCCACTCCATGGTGAACGTCCCCGGGGTGATCGTCTCCGGGTCGAGGTCCGCCGCCACCGCCCAGGCCGTGACGATCTTGCCGTTGCGCTGCACGACCTCGCCCAGCGGTACGGCCTCCCCGTCGGGCGGCGCCAGCCCCAGCTCCTCCCGGAACTCCCGCCGGGCCGCCTCCCAGGCGGGCTCGGCCGGGTCGTACTCGCCCTTCGGCACGGTCCAGGCGCCCGCGTCCTTCTTCGCCCAGAGCGGGCCGCCCATGTGGCCGAGCAATACCTCCAGTCCCTGAGCGGTGTGCCGGAACAACAGCAGTCCCGCACTGCGCTTCGTCGTCCGCACCGTCACGGCGTGACCTCCGGGTGGGCTGCCAGCAGGGCCTCCACGGTATCGGCCTCCTCCGGGCGCTTGTCCTCGCGGTAGCGGACCACGCGGGCGAAGCGGAGGGTGACACCGGCCGGGTAGCGGGTGGAGCGCTGGAGTCCGTCGTAGGCGATCTCCACGACGAGCTCGGGGCGGACCCGGACCACCCAGCCGTCGTCCTCGACCGCCAGCTCCTGGAGCCGCTCGGTCTGCCAGGCGAGCATCGCGTCGGTCATGCCCTTGAAGGTCTTGCCGAGCATCGCGAAGCCGCCGTCCGGGGTGCGGGCGCCGAGGTGGAGGTTGGACAGCTTGCCGGTGCGGCGGCCGTGACCCCACTCGGCGGCCAGCACCACGAGGTCGAGGGTGTGCACGGGCTTGACCTTCAGCCAGGAGGCGCCGCGCCGGCCCGCGCTGTAGGGCGCGTCCAGCGCCTTGACCACCACGCCCTCGTGGCCCCGGACCAGGGTCTCGGCGAGGAACCGCTCCGCCTCCCCGATGTCCGCCGGGCCCGAGGCCACCGTGCGCCTGACCCGCATCGGCTCGGGCACCAGCCGGGCCAGTTCCGCGTGCCGCTCGGCGAACGGCAGGTCGAGCAGGTCGCGGCCGTCGACGGAGAGGGCGTCGAAGAAGACGGGGGAGACCGGGACCTCCCCGGCCGCCTTCACCACATCGGTCCGGGAGCCCACCCGGCCCGCCGTCTCCTGGAAGGAGCGGGGCCGGCCCGTCGCGTCGAAGGAGATCACCTCCCCGTCCAGGATGAACCGATCGCCCCGCAAGTCCCGCGCGGCCGCGGTCACTTCGGGCAGCCGGTCGGTGATGTCGTCCAGCGTGCGGGTGTGCACCCGCACGGTGTCGCCGTCCCGGTGCACCTGGACCCGGATGCCGTCCAGCTTCTCCTCCACCGCGCAGGCGCCCAGCTTCTCCACCGCATCCGCGACCGAGGAGGCGCTGTGCGCCAGCATCGGCAGCACCGGCCGGCCCACGGTGAGCCGGAACCGCTCCAGCGCCGCGGGTCCCTCGCCCAGCAGGGCCCCGGCCACCGTCTGCAGCGAGCCCGCGAGCATCACGGCCCGCCGTACGTCCGCCGGGTCCGCGCCGGTCGCCCGGGCGAGGCCCTCCACCGCGACCGCGTCCAGGGCGCCCTGCCGGACCTCGCCGGTGAGCAGGCCGAGCAGGAACCGCTGCTCCTCCTCGGTCGCCGCGCCCATCAGCTCGCCGACGATCCGGGCCCGCTCCGTCTGGGAACCGGGTCCGGACACCTTGCCCAGCTCGGTGAGCCGGGCGTCGACCTCCCGCACGGTCAGGGAGGGCTCGCCGGCCGGCGGCACCCGGCGGCCCAGCACCTTCCAGCCGACGCCGAGCCGGCCCTGCGGCAGCCGTCCGGCCAGATAGGGGATGACGATCGGCACGTCGTCCGGCTCCGCGTCCCGGAACAACTCCGCGAGCAGCGCGGTCTTCCGGGACCGGGCCGCTGTCGCGGCGACCTCCCGGGACACCTGGGCCAGCCGGGTCAGCAGCATGCAGCCCATAGTGCATCAGTCCTCCGCCGGATGCCCGGCTCCTCGCGTCCGGGTGCGCCGTGGCCGGCCGCACACGGTCCCCGAGCCCTTCAGGGGGCGCTTCGGCCGAGGTCGGCCATCGGCAGCTCCCCGTTGATCGCCGCGCCCGCCCGGTGACCCCGGCCGGCCGCGTCGGCCACCTGTTCCGCGAAACCGCTCACGTTGCCCGCCGCCCACAGGCCCGGCACGCTCGTCGGCCCGTTCGTCGGTCACCGGGTAGCTGCCGAACGGGGTGTCGCGCGCGCCCCCACGCCCAGCCGGACCAGCGGGTCGTCGCGGGGGGACGGCGCGCGGGGCGCGTACGGGACCTCGCGGGCGTGGACCCTGCCGCCGGCCGGCCGCACCCCGGTGGGCCGGTCGGCGGTGACCACGAGCCCCGTCACCTCGCCGGGGACGGCCGTGACTCCGGCGGCGGCCGGCCGGCGCAGGTCCCGGACCGTCAGCTTCACTCGCTCACCTCGTGCAGGAACAGGCGTACGTCCTTCGACCACCGGGTGACCACCAGGGCCTGGTGCACGCTGAACGCGGAGGCGGCGAGGACGCCGGCCGGCAGGTCGCGGGACTCCCGGCCGTGGCAGTACGGGCAGTGCGGCACGTCCCGGCCGAACCGCTCGGCGAGCCCCGGGCCGGCGACGGCTCGTCCTTCAGCCCGGTGGCGACCACCAGCTGCCGGGCCCGCACGGTCCGACCGCCCGCGAGCACGACGTGAGATCCCCGCCCCGTCCCCGGTGGCGTCCACCACCCGGTCCCGGACCGGTTCCACCCCGTACCGGGCGATCTCCTCCCGTCCGACGGCCGGGAACTCGGCCGGGCACATGCCGTCCCGGGAGAGATGCCCCTCCCTGCGTGTGCGGCCGGCGCGTTGCGCGGCTCGCCCGCGTCGACGACCAGGGTGCGGCGCCGCGCCCCGCCCCGCCCAGGACCAGCGTGGCGGACAGGCCGGCGGCGACGACAACTTCGTGCCCGGTGTCCTCGGCCATGAGGCGACGGTCGCCCCTCTGCTGCGGGATTGACAAACGTATTTGCCGTTCCTGCAATAGGAGCCATGAGCACAGACGACGTACTGGCGGACGTGGGTCCGAGACTGCGCCGCATCCGCAAGGACCGGGAGGTCACCCTGGCCGCGCTGTCCGAGGCCACCGGCATCTCCGTGAGCACCCTGTCCCGGCTGGAGTCCGGCCTGCGCAGGCCCAGCCTGGAACTGCTGCTGCCGATCGCCCAGGCCCACCGGGTGCCGCTGGACGAACTGGTCGGGGCGCCGCCGGTCGGCGACCCGCGGGTGCGGGCCAAGCCGATCGAGCGGCAGGGGCGCACCATGTACCCGCTGACCCGCCAGCCGGGCGGGCTCCAGGCCTACAAGGTGATCGAGCCGCGACGGACCATGGAGCCCGATCCGCGGACGCACGAGGGGTACGAGTGGCTGTACGTCCTCTCCGGGCGGTTGCGGCTCGTGCTCGGGCAGCACGACGTCGTGCTGGCGGCGGGCGAGGCGGCCGAGTTCGACACGCGGGTGCCGCACTGGTTCGGGTCGACGGGGGAGGGGCCGGTGGAGTTCCTCAGCCTGTTCGGTCCGCAGGGCGAGCGGATGCACGTACGGGCGCGGCCCGCCCGCACGTGACCCACGCGACTGTTCCCCGATCGACAAGCGACCGCTTAGTATGCGAGGGACCCCGGTCCGGCGAAGCAGTCGCGTGGAGGCACCGCATGCAGGCATGGCAAGTGCACGAGAACGGCGAGCCGAGCGAGGTGATGCGGCTCCGCGACGTCGAGCGGCCCACGCCCGGAGACGGCCAGGTCCTGCTCAGGGTGCGCGCCGCCAACGTCAACTTCCCGGACGCGCTGCTGTGCCGGGGCCAGTACCAGATCCGGCCCCCGCTGCCCTTCACCCCCGGCGTGGAGATCTGCGGCGAGACCGAGGACGGCCGCCGGGTGATCGCCAACCCCGCGCTGCCCCACGGCGGCTTCGCCGAGTACGCCCTCGCCGACGCCCGGGCCCTGCTGCCCGCGCCCCAGGCCCTGGACGACGCCGAGGCCGCCGCCCTGCACATCGGCTACCAGACGGGCTGGTTCGGCCTGCACCGCCGGGCCCGCCTGGAAGCGGGGGAGACCCTGCTCGTGCACGCCGCGGCCGGAGGCGTCGGCAGCGCCGCCGTCCAGCTCGGCAAGGCGGCCGGCGCCACGGTCATCGGCGTCGTCGGCGGCGCGCGGAAGGCCGCCGTCGCCCGGGAGCTGGGCTGCGACGTGGTCATCGACCGGCGCGCCGAGGACGTCGTCGCCGCCGTGAAGGAGGCCACCGGCGGACGCGGAGCCGACGTCGTCTACGACCCCGTCGGCGGTGACGCCTACACCCAGTCCGCCAAGGTGGTCGCCTTCGAGGGCCGGATCGTCGTCGTCGGCTTCGCCGGCGGCACCATCCCCAGCCCGGCCCTCAACCACGCCCTGGTGAAGAACTACTCGATCCTCGGCCTGCACTGGGGCCTGTACAACACCAAGAACCCCGGGCTCGTCCGGCACTGTCACGAGCAGCTCACCGAACTGGCCGCCCGGGGCGCCGTCAAGCCGCTGGTGAGCGAGCGCGTCCCGCTGAAGGGAGCCGCGGACGCCGTGCAGAAGGTGGCGGACGGCCTGTCCACCGGCCGGATCGCCGTACTCACGGAGGAGGCAGCATGACCGACGCCGACGAACTGCGCCGCCGCACCCGCGAGCTGCTCGCGCAGGCCCCGCCCGCGAGCACCGGCCGCCTGGACTTCCTCCGCGCCCGCTTCGACGCGGGCCTCGCCTGGGTGCACTACCCGGAGGGCCTCGGCGGCCTCGGCGCCCCGCGCTCGCTCCAGGCCGTGGTGGACGCCGAGCTGGAGGCCGCCGGTGCCCCCGACAACGACCCCCGGCGCATCGGCATCGGTCTCGGCATGGCCGCGCCGACGATCCTGAAGTACGGCACCGAGGAGCAGAAGCGGCGCTATCTGCGGCCGCTGTGGACCGGGGAGGAGGTCTGGTGCCAGCTGTTCAGCGAACCCGGCGCCGGATCCGACCTGGCCGCGCTCGGCACCCGGGCGGTACGGGACGGGGACGGCTGGACCGTCAACGGGCAGAAGGTGTGGACCTCCAGCGCCCACCTCGCCCGCTGGGCGATCCTCATCGCCCGCACCGACCCGGACGTGCCCAAGCACCAGGGCATCACCTACTTCGTCTGCGACATGACCGACCCCGGCGTCGAGGTCCGGCCGCTGCGCCAGATCACCGGCGAGGCGGAGTTCAACGAGGTCTTCCTCACCGACGTCCGCATCCCCGACGACCGCCGGCTCGGCGAGGTCGGCGACGGCTGGCGGGTCGCGCAGACCACGCTGAACAACGAACGCGTCGCCATCGGAGGCATGGCCCTGCCCCGCGAGGGCGGCATGATCGGCCCGGTCGCCGCGACCTGGCGCGAACGCCCCGAGCTGCGCACCCACGAGCTGCACCAGCGGCTGCTGAAGCTGTGGGTCGAGGCCGAGGTCGCCCGCCTCACCGGCGAACGCCTGCGCCAGCAGCTCGCCCTCGGCCAGCCCGGTCCCGAGGGTGCCGGCATGAAGCTCGGCTTCGCCCGCCTCAACCAGGAGATCAGCGGCCTGGAGGTCGAACTCCTCGGTGAGGAGGGCCTGTTGTACGAAGACTGGACCATGCGCCGCCCCGAGCTGGTCGACTTCACCGGACGCGACGCCGGATACCGGTATCTGCGCTCCAAGGGCAACAGCATCGAGGGCGGGACCAGCGAGGTCCTGCTGAACATCGTCGCCGAGCGCGTCCTGGGCCTGCCCGCCGAGCCGCGCACCGACAAGGACGTCGCCTGGAAGGACCTCGCCCGATGACGGATCTGCTGTACTCCGAGGAGGAAGAGGCGCTGCGGGCCGCCGTCCGCGACCTGCTCACGGACCACTGCGCGGCGGCCGACGTGATCGCCCGCGGCGAGTCCGACACCCCGCACGACCTCGCCCTGTGGAAGCTGCTCGCCGAGGGCATGGGCCTGGCCGGGCTGCTGGTGCCCGAGGAGCAGGGCGGCCAGGGCGCGACCCACCGCGAGGCCGCCGTCGTCCTGGAGGAACTGGGGCGGGCGGTCGCTCCCGTGCCGTACCTGACCAGCGCGGTCGTGGCCACCGAGGCCCTGCTCGCCTGCGACGAGCGGGAGCTGCTGGGCCGACTGGCCTCCGGGCGCACCATCGGCGCGCTCGCGGTCGCCCTGCACACGGCCCCGGGCGCCGGCGCCAAGGCCGTGCGCGTGGACGACGGCCGCCTGCACGGCGAGCTGACCGGCATCGCGGACGCGGCCGTCGCCGACGTGCTGCTCGTCCCGGCCGACGACGGCGGCCTGTACGCCGTCACCGCCGACGCCGTGACCGTCACCCCGCAGGTCTCCCTGGACCTGACCCGCCCGTTGGCGACCGTACGGCTGGAGGGGGCCGCGGGCCGCCGGGTCGGCGACGCCGAGCCCGCCGTACGCCGGGCCCTGCGCACCGCCGCCGGGCTGCTCGCCTCCGAGCAACTGGGCGTGGCCGAATGGGCGTTGACGGAGACGGTCCGGTACCTGAAGGAGCGCAAGCAGTTCAACCGGCCGGTCGGCGGCTTCCAGGCACTCAAGCACCGGCTCGCCCAGCTCTGGCTGGAGGTGGTCAACCTCCGGGCCGCCGCCCGCGCCGCGGCCGACGCGCTCACCACCGGCGAGGACACGGAGGTCTCGGTCGCCGTCGCGCAGGCGTACGCGGCGCCCGTGGCCGTCCACGTCACCGAGGAGGCGCTCCAGCTCCACGGCGGGATCGGCATGACCTGGGAACACCCGGTCCACCTGTATCTGAAGCGGGCCAAGGCGGACTCGATCGCCCACGGCACGGCGGGTGCCCACCGTGAGGCGCTGGCCGCGCTGGTCGACCTCCAGGGACCCTGACTCCCGCGTCCACAGGTGAACAGAGGGACAACTCCCCGCCGGACGGGGCCGATCGGTGGTGTGCCGCACGCATACTTCCCTCGGCCCCGTCCGGCATCTCCCAGGGAGGCAGTGCATGCCCCTCACCACCGGCCGCAACGCACCCGCCACGCCCCGCAGCACCCCCATCACCCGTCGCAGCGCCCTCACCGGCCTCGGCGCCGCCCTCGTCGGCAGCCTCGCCCTGCCCGCGCGGGGCGCGTCGGCCGGGGAGCGGACGCGCCGTCCGCGTCCGCTGTGGCACGCCCACGCCCACAACGACTACGCGCACCCGCGGCCCCTCCACGACGCCCTCGACCACCGCTTCGGCAGCGTGGAAGCCGACGTCTTCCTCGTCGGCGACCAACTCCTCGTCGGCCACGAGGCGTCCGGCCTCGACCCGTCCCGGACCCTCGCATCCCTCTATCTGGAACCCCTCGCCGCCCGCGTCAGGGCCCAGCACGGCTCGGTCTACCGAGGCGCGCGCCGGCCGCTGCAACTCCTCGTCGACATCAAGACCGAGGGCTCCTCGACGTACCGCGCGCTCGACCGCCACCTGCGCCGCCACCCCCACCTGTTCACCCGGTACGCGCACGGCCGTGTGCACCCCGGTCCGGTCACCGTCGTCGTCTCCGGCGACCGGGCGGCCCGCGCCCCGATGGAGGCGCAGTCCGAACGCCGCGCCTTCCACGACGGCCGGCTCGGCGACCTCGGCGGCCCCGCCCCGGCCTCCCTCATCCCGCTGATCAGCGACAACTGGACGCAGAACTTCGGCTGGACCGGCACGGGCACCTTCCCGGACGCCGAACGGCAGCGGCTGCGCGGCATCACCGCCGCCGCCCACGCGCGTGGACGGCGCGTCCGGTTCTGGGCCACCCCCGACACCGCCGGCCCGGCCCGGGACGCGCTGTGGAGCGAACTGCTCGCCGCGGGGGTCGACCACCTCAACACCGACGACCTCGCCGGCCTGGAGGCCTTCCTCGACGCCCACCCCTCCGCGTAAGACCACACGATCGGAGGACATGTCAGCAGCCCGGACGAACCCCCCTCTACGCCACACTTGCGGCCGAACGCCGCACACGGGGCGTGGCGGAGGAGGGTTCCGATGGTCGTTTCCATCTCTGTGGTGCTGCTGCTTCTGACCCTGGCCGTGATCTTCATTCGGAACTGCTCGCTGAAGATCTCCCATGCCCTGGTCTGCCTGCTGCTGGGCTTCTACCTGGCCTGCACCAGCGTGGCGCCCACCATCCACAGCGGGCTGACCGCGACAGCCGAGCTGGTCAGCAGCCTGCGGCCCTGAGGCACCGGGTGCGTCACTCGGCGGAGAAGACGCCGATGCCGTTGGGCACCGGGCGTTCGGCGCCGCCGCTCGGGTGGTTGCGCACCGTCACGGCGGAGTCGCCGGTGCCACGGGTGACCAGCTCCGTCGAGCCGCCGCCGTCGAGGTTGAAGGCGTCGGTGGCCCCCAACGACCGCATGGTCTCCGCCTCCTCCGCGACGGTCAGTCCGGTGCGGTAGGCGGCGGAACCGTCCAGCGCCAGGAGCAGCAGCCGCCGGCCGCCGTCCTTGAAGCCGACGACCGTGCGCACCGCCGACGTCCTGCCGTCCAGGCCGGACAGCACGCTGCCGTCGCGCAGGATCGGGAAGCCGCCGATCGCGAACGAGTACGGCACCCCCGACGCGGCCGCCACCAGGGAGTGCGTGACGTCCACCCGGTCGCCGACCGACAGCTTGCGCAGCTTCCGCGCGCCCTCCTCCCGGCCCAGCAGTACCGTCGTGTCCGCCGGGATCGTGCCGCTGCCGGGGGCGTCGGAGGCGGAGACCACCCGGCCGCCGCGCACCTTCACCTCGTAGGTGTCGCTGCTGCACGGCGCCGACCGCTGGGTGTCGGTGCCGCACACGGCCCGGACCCGGGAGGCGCTGCCCCAGCGGGCGGTGAAGGCGCCGACGGAGTCCACCGGGAGGGCGTACTGGTTGAGGCCCTTCAGCGGCAGCTTCCCGTCCGGTGTGCCCACCGAACCGGAGAGGGTGAGGCGGTCCAGACGGGCCCGCCGGTCGGTGCCCACACCCAGCACGTCCCGGGTGCTGGTGCCCGGGGGCAGGGCGGGACCGAACCGCTGGCCCTTCGGCACCGCCGCCTTGAGCACCTGCCCGTCCGCCACGGCCGGCCCGACGGAGGCGCCGGTGGCCTGCACGCCCGGATGCTGCGTCTCGCTGATGTCGAAGAAGTCCCCGTTCACCCCGGCGACCGCCCCCGCCGAGTCCGCCATCCGGGAGACCGTCGCCCGGGCCGCCACCGCGTCCGGGTACAGCAGGTCGACGCTGACGTGCGAGTCGGAAAGGTCCACCGTGACCAGGTGGGCGCGGGTCTTCCCCGCCGCCGCCGTGAGGTCGAAGTGCCGGTAGGTGACGCCCGGCGCGAGCCGCCTGCCCGCGGGTGCGGCACCGGCCGGTGCCGCACCCGCCAGGGCCGTCCCGGTCAGCACACCGAACGCCGTGGCCACCGTGAGAACCGCTCTGCCCGCTGCCGAACGCCTGCGACGTCTGGTCACCGTGCCCCCTGATGTCTCGTCAACCGTCCTGTTCGCAGGGGCAGTGGACCAGAATCGGGCGGCGAGGGGGCCGACTAGGCGTCGACGACGCGAGAACGGGTGAGAAAACGCACCCCCTCGGGTGCTTCCAGTGAGAAACCGCTGCCACGTCCCGGAACGACGTCCACGATCAGCCGGGTGTGGCTCCACGCCTGGTACTGGCTGCGCGACATCCAGAACGTGACGGGCTCCGGCACACCCGCCACCGTCAGCTCCGCCAGCAGCACGTCCGAGCCGCCGGTGCGGAACTCGCCGTCCGGGTAGCACATCGGGGCGCTGCCGTCGCAGCAGCCGCCGGACTGGTGGAACATCAGCGGCCCGTGCTCGCTACGCAGTCGGCACACCAGTTCGGCGGCCTCGGGGGTGAGCTCGACGCGCGGGATCTCCTCTTCCATGGCACCGTCCTGGACAGCCGGGGGTCGGTCCGCTCCAGTCTCACGGATGGTCACGAACCCGTCCAGAACGCCTCCCTGCCCGGCCGGGCACGCTCCCGGGTCCGAGGGCGGGGACAATGGAGGCGTGAACCACGCCTTCCCGTTCCCGCCCGAGCCGTACTTCGTCCCCGCCGGTGAGTACCCCCTGTGGGAGGAGGCGCTGGCCGTGGTCGGCCGGGACCTGGCGGCCGCCCTGCCCGGGCAGAGCCCGCTGCGCCTCCTCGCCTACCCGGCCGAGGGCGACGAACCCGAACAGGTCTACGTCGCGCTGGCGAACGGCGACGCGCACGGCAACTCCCTGGAGCCGGCCCGCTCGGCCGCCGAAGCGCTGCCGGCCGTCGCCGAGGCCGCCCAGGACACGGTCCTGGAGTGCCTGTGGCAGGTGTGGCCGGTCTGCACCCTGCACGGGCTCGGGATGCACGTGGCGGAGGAGGCCGGGCGCGCGGTGTGGAGGTGCGCCGGCGGAGGCGCCCCGGGGGAACCGGCCCATGTCCGGGCGGCGGTGGGGGAGCTGGACACGGTGCAGCGGCCCCGGCGCCCGGACCGCGAGCGCCGCACGGACCGCACACCGCGCCGGGCCGGCTGATCCCGGGGCCGGAGCCTGCTGCGATCATCGGGGGATGCGAGAGTTCGACGAGCTGACCCAGGTGGACGATCCCGCCTGGCCCCACCTGCAGCAGGCGTTCACGGCCGCCGCCGTACCCGTCCGGGTGCTGCCCGCCGACCCCGACGAGGGGCGCCGCTGCCTGCTCCGGCTCCAGGTCACCACGCGGTCGGTGCTCGGCGCGCTCACCCTGCACTGCGGCGGCCTCGTCCTGGACGACGGCTGGCTGCGGGTGTACGGCGCCGGCTCCTCGGCCGTCGGACTGCCGAGCCTCGGGCGGGTCAACGGCTTCCCCGACGCGTCCGACGCCCCCTGGCACCCGGCGGCCGGGCTCGTCGTCGGCCATGACGTGCTCGGCGGAGTGTTCTGCCTCAACGGCTCCGACCCCGCGGGCAGCGGCCGCCCCGGCGCTCCCGGGCAGCTCACCTACTTCGCGCCCGACACCCTGGCCTGGGAGGCGCTGGACATCGGCCACTCGGCATGGATCGACTGGCTGCTGTCCGGCGGGACGGAGCGGTTCTACGCGGGCCTGCGCTGGCCGGGCTGGCGTGCGGAGACGGCGGCCCTGCACCTGTCCCAGGGCATCAGCGTCGTCCCGTTCCTGTGGTCCGAGGAGGCCCACGAGGATCTCGCCGCCACCAGCAGACGGGCCGTCCCGCTGCGGGAAGTGGTGGGCGTGTCCGCCGACTTCGCCCGACAGCTCGGCCCGGCGGAGCCCGGGTTCCTCGGGTCCCTCGGGCCCCTCGGCGAGGGCTGACCGGCCCGCAGGGGCCGGCCGCCGGTGACAGGCCGGCACGGGCTCGCCGTCAGCCGGTCGCCGCGGGCGCGGAGTCCGTGCCGGCGCATCGCGGCAGGCCCACCGTGACGGCCTCACGGACCTGGCCGAGGATCCGCCGTGGGCGCCGGCCCCCGAGCGGGCGGGGCTGCCGGCGCCGCTCACGCCGGTGACGGGGCGGGGCAGGCGCCGGGCGGCGGAGCGCGGCGCGCTCTCAGTCCGAGGAGTCGCGGCGCCCGCGGCGGGCGCGGAGGGCCTCCGGGAGCAGCGGCAGCAGCGACACCACGATCACCACGGCCACCAGCGGCAGCAGGTAGTCGTCGATGTGCGGGACCGAGGCGCCCAGCGTGTATCCGGCGAGCACCAGCGTCTGCGACCACAGCACCCCGCCGACCGTCTGCCAGAGGGTGAAGACCCGGGCGGGCACGCCCAGGGCGCCCGCGACCGGGTGCAGCACCGTGCGCAGCAACGGTACGAACCGGCCGATCACCAGCGCCTTGCCGTAGCCGTAGCGCGACAGCAGCCGCTCCGCCCGCGCCACCGCGTGCCGCACCCGGTCGCCGGAGGAGCGCGCGAGCAGCGCCCGGCCGCCGTGGCGTCCGATGAGATACCCCGCCTGGCCGCCCGCCACCGCCCCGACCGCGGCGCACAGCAGCACCTGCCACAGCGCCAGCCGCGGCGGCTGCTGGGCACTGCCCGCGCACAGCACCCCGGCCGGGAACAGCAGCGTGTCACCGGGCAGGAAGAAGCCCACGACCAGCAGGCCCGACTCTGCGAAGACCACCGCCAGGACGCCCAGCGCGCCGAAGGCGGCGAGCACCGAGGCACTGTCCATCGGGTTGACGGCGAGCACCGGCCGAACCTCCTGGCCTCCTCAGGGGACCTGTCCGCTCCCAGCATCGCGTGCCGCGTCCCTCCGTGCGCGCCGCCCGGTCGGACGAGGCCCGCCCGCGCCGGGTCGGCACCCGAACCGGAACGCAGCGTCCTGCCGGTCGGTGACCGTGGAGATCGGGTCGATCCGCGGACGTGGTCGGAGTGGCGCAGGTAGCCGGTGGGGTTGTTGTGACTACGAAACGACGACCCGCTCGCGTCCGCGAGGCCCGCCGTGCGCTGGAAGGCCGCGTTCCGCCGCGAACGTGGACGTGCCGTCGTCGACGTCCGGGCGGAGCCGGTAGTCGTCGTGGCGCAGGTAGCGGGTCGGGTGGCCGACCGACCAGGCGCGGCGAGGCCGGCCGAAGACCGCGATGCCCTCCTCGAAGACGACACTGCCGGCCCGCCCGGTCGACGTCGAGCGCCGTGCCGCCCGGCAGGGCCACGGTCCCCGCGCAGTGGGTGCGCGGCCTCCACGGCCGCAGGGTTCCGCCCTCCCGCGGGCGACGGCGGCCACTTCCGCCCGTTCCCGGGAACCGACTCCTCCACACCGACAGGCATCCGGCCGGGCAATACCCTCCCGGCCGGACGCCCCTCGGTCGCCGTAGCTGATTTCGTCCGCACCTGGTCCGGATCTTCATGCGTGATCTGTGGTGGCGGCGTGCGAGTCCTGCGGTACGACGCAGCACAGGCTGTAGAGACCGTCCAGGGGCGTCTACGCCAGTTCAGTGCGGGCCTGGGGGGATTACAGGTCGGAGTCGGGAGAGTCTGCCCGGTTGTCGCGATGGTGGGTCGCGCTGGGAGGCGAGGCCGGCTCTAGGCAGAGGCCCGACGATGTACGGCCTCCAGGGACGGAGTGGTCAGGCCGCCAGTGACGACGACGGCCGTGACCAGGCGAACCTCATCTTCCCGCGAGTAGCCCGAGATGCGGTCGTGCTCGGCGCGGGGACCGAAAGGGTGCAGGGGACCTGCCAACTGTCCTCTTCCCCAGGGGCCTTGTCAGTGCTTCGGTCTAGCCTTCGGCCATGCGACCGCCTCTCGAAAACGTTCTCCGCAAGACCCTCGTACAGAATCTGGAGCTGATCGAGCCGGGGCTCCGACCGGTTCAGTTCGAGGAGTACCCGCTGCCCAACGCACACGGCACCAGGGGCAGCATCGACATCCTGGCCCGTGATCGCCATCAGATGTGGGTGGTCATCGAGCTGAAGCGGTCTCGGTCCAGCGCGCGGCAAGCCCTGCACGAGGTCAACAAGTACACCGAGCTTCTCTGCCGGGAGAGGAACCTCGCGCCGGACCGCATTCGTGCGGTGATCGTCGCCATGCCGGATGACTGGGAGGAACTCCTGATCGCCGTCAGTCACGCCGCGCGTGACTGGAGTCATGATCTTCGCGGATACCGACTGTTCTTGGACAACAACGGCACCCCCATCGGGACTGAGCGGGTGGAACTCCTGCCCCGGGCGTTTGAACCTCGCATCACCCCCATCCACAACCTGTTCTTCTTCGCCACGGAGGAACAGCGGGAGCAGGGCTGGAGGATCATCAGCAAAGCCGCGGACGAGCTGGGGGCGCTCGACCTGTTGGCGGCAGATCTGGACCGCGTAGCGGAGAAGCACTACATCCCTGCGCCTTTCGGCCTGTACCTGGCGATCGGCCGAGTGAACGAGGAACTCGCCGCAGTGGATCTCCTGGGTGGTTACGACGGGCCTGAGCCGTTCGCTGACGAGCACCAGGCGGAGTACCTGGCCCTCTGCGAGATCTGCAACCGCCTTGCGCGCAGCAAGCTGCAGGGAATGAACATGGAGTCCGCACGCCCAGGGCTGTTGAAGAATCTCCGTGACGACCCCAACTGGGCCATTCAAGGCTTCCGAGGTACCGGCGCCTACGACGCCACAGCCGCCTTCGAAGAGCAGGACCTGTTCCGCTTCCTCACCGGGGACGAACGAGGAGACAGTCAGATCCTGTACACAGGCACCGCGAGCCCGCAGGTAGCCAGCCGTTGGAAGGCGTTCCGGCAGGAGGCTCGGCAGAGCCTGGTCGGCAATCACGAGTGGGATTCGTTGGTGGCCGGCTGGCTCGACGAAGTGGGCCCGAAGGTTGGTGAGGGAGACGTCGGACTGCACATCTACAACCCCTGTGACCTCCTGCAAACAATCATCCATGGGTGGCCAGACGGCCTGGACAATCTCCTGCCCATGGTCGTGGGCGAAGCCGTACCCCGCCACGGCCTACGCCACTCGGTACGTGGCGCCCTGTGTTGGAACGGCCGAGGCATGTCGTTGCGCGATGCGGTACGGCTCGTGTACCGCGATCCGCTGGTCCTGATGAGCAACATGTACGCGGGGGCCGTGTGGGAACGTGATCGAGAGCTCTTGGATCTCCTGGGGCTGCACTACGTGCTCCTGGAAAAGATCGGACCCGTTGGGTCCGAGGCGACGGTGGCCGAAGAGCACCGCATCTGGATACATCAAGATCAGGATGCTCGCGTCTACTCCTCGGACACGGATCCTCGTGGGTACGCACAGGCGTACGCAACCATTGCGGCTGATGGCGAGATCGTCTCGATCGGGCAGTACCTCAACAGGCATTCCCACGAGGTGGAGCTGGTGGCCCGGGAGTACCGCGCCTTCACTCATGTCGTCTAAGACGCCGCTTCTGATGGCGTGATCGTTCGTTGAGCAGCACATGGCGGATCTGATCGAGCGGTTGGTTCGGGCGAGTTGTGGGTGTTGTTCCGGGTCAGGCTGCGCCCGGCGCGGCTGCCGCCGGTGTTCGGGCCGGCCCGGCCCGCCATCTGCCGGGGCTTCGCCCGCTGGAGTCAGGCCCGGGGTGTGGGCCAGGCTCCACCGGGTCGTCCTCGACGAACTCGGTGCGCGGGGCGAGCTGGTCCGGTCGCGGTGCGCGATCGATTCGGTCAGCGTACGGGCGGCAAAGGAGGCCCTTGACCGGACCTCATCCGACCGACCGTGGTGAGGGCGGATCGAAAATCCGCCTTACCCGGACCGGGACGGCGTGCCGCTGTCGCATGGCATCTCCGGCGTGAACATGCATGACAGTGACGACGATCTCTCTCTGCTTGACCGACGGCCAGCGGTCAGCCATCGGCACCGCAACTTCGCTGCTACAGGAGCAACTCACGTGATAAGTCTCTGATGTTGTTCTCTTTCTCTGTTCGTCTCAGTCGCTGAAGCAACCTGAGTATCCGCCCTGACTGACCCGCTGACGTGAGGAGCCCGCACCGTGCCACCCACCCTCTACCGCGACACGGGGTACACCCTTCGGCACCTGCTAGAGGACATCGAGGGTGGAAGGATCGGGCTTCCCGACATTCAGCGGCCGTTCGTCTGGTCCGCGACGAAGACCCGCGATCTCTTCGATTCGATGTACCGCGGCTACCCGATCGGCACCCTGATGTTCTGGGAGACCGGAGCCGAGGTGGGGACCCGGCAGATCGGGACGGGAACGGGCGACCGGGCGCCCCAACGGCTGGTCGTGGACGGGCAGCAGCGGCTTACCGCATTGTTCGCCGTACTCACCGGGCGCAAGGTCGTCAACAAGTCCTTCGACGAGGTCACGCTGCGGATCGCCTTCCACCCGCAGGACCAGACGTTCGAGGTAACGGACGCGGCAATCGAGCGGGACACCGCCTACATCCCGGACATCACCAAACTCTGGGCCCCAGGTGGCCACCGTGGCACCGTCCGGGAGTTCTTCCACCGGCTCGAACAGGCCGCAGGCGAGCCTCTGCCGACCACGACGAGGGACGAGCTGGAGGAGCGGATTGACCGTGTCCGGGGCCTGCACGACTTCCGTTTCCAGGTGGTGGAGTTGGACGCCGCAGCCGACGAAGAGCAGGTCGCGGAGATCTTCGTACGTATCAACTTCCAGGGAGTGAAGCTCAACCAGTCCGACTTCATTCTCACCTTGATGTCGGTGCACTGGGAGAAGGGCCGACGTCAACTGGAGGACTTCTGCCGGGCCGCGGTGGTCGCGGGACTTCCCGGACCGAATCCGCGCAACCCGTTCCTGGACCCCAGCCCGGACCAGCTTCTGCGCGTCGCTGTCGCCGTGGCCTTCCGGCGTGCCCGGCTCCAGCATGTTTACAACGTGCTGCGAGGCAAGGATTTTGAGACCGGAAAGGTCTCAGCCGAGCGGCGCCAGGAACAGTTCGAAAGGCTGGCGCAGGCGCAGACGCAGGTCCTCGATCTGACCAGCTGGCACGAGTTCTTCCAGTGCATCACCGCGGCCGGCTTCCGTAGCCGCAAGATGATCACCTCTGACACCGCCCTGCTGTACAGCTATGCGCTGTGGCTGATCGGACTGCACGACTTCGGGCTGTCGGCGGAAGAACTGCGTCCAATCATCGCGCGCTGGTTCTTCATGGTGCACACTACCGGCCGTTACTCCAACTCCCCCGAGTCGCAGATGGAGTTTGATCTGGGTCGGATCGGCGGCCTGCCGCAGGGTGACGGCCAGGCGTTCGCCGCAGAGCTCGCCCGGATCATCTCCGCGCACTTCACCGGTGACTACTGGGACATCTCCCTGCCGAACAGGCTCGACAGCTCATCGTCGTACTCCCCGGTGGTGTTCGCCTACCAGGCTGCGTTGAACATCCTGGACGCCGAGTTGCTCTGCGGCGACCAGCACATCCGCGACTTGATGGATCCGGCGGCCAGGCCCGCCCGGAAGGTTCCCCGGGACCGTCTGTTCTGCTCCGAGACCCTTGCGGGTCTTGGTATCACCGACAAACGCCAGGTCAACGCCATCGCCAACATGGCATATGTGACGTGGCCGGCAAGCGAGAAAGGCAACACCGACGCACCTCACGTCTACTGGCCCAGGATCACCGAGGCGATGGACCCGGAGGTGGTCAGGCGGCAGGCCCTGTGGCACGCGCTGCCGGTCGGCTGGGAGCAGCTCGACTACACGGCCTTTCTGGAACGACGCCGCCAGCTGATCGCCCAAGTGGTACGGGAGGCGTTTGAGACGCTCAGCGCGGACCGACCAGCGTACGTGCCCACCGCCGCGGCCGATCTGATCGCCGCCGGTGAGTCCCAGAGCACCGAGTTCAAGGCGAGTGCCCGCTGGAACGTTCACACCGGGGAGTACGACAAGTCCCTGCAGCACAATCTCGTCAAGACGGTCTGCGGCTTCCTCAACGGGGAGGGCGGCAACCTGTTCGTCGGCGTCGGTGACGACGGGACCGTCCTGGGGATCGAGAACGATCTGTCCACCCTGCCGAAGCAGGCTGACCCCGATGGCTACGAACTGTTCGTACGCCAAGTCCTCGATGACAACCTGTCGACCCCGACCGCGACCACCGTGCGGATCAGTTTTCCCGAGGTGGCCGGCCGTGTCGTCTGCCGGGTCAGCGTGGCCGCGGCCGGCAAGGCCGTGTTCGCCAGGCCCGCCAAAGGCGGCACTGCGGCCACCGACTTCTGGGTCCGGGTCGGTAACGCCACCAAGCAGCTGCATGGTGAGGGTCTCCTGCAGTACCGGGAGGAGCACTGGGGGTGATCGAAGAGGACCTACCTTGAAACAACCCGCGAGCATGCCGCCGTGTGACCACGTCCGGCGCCCGACGTCGTCCGCATTTCCTCGTACTCTTCGCACCGCCGCGGACGACGTGAGGTAGACCTCAGCCGGTCCGTGGCTGGTCCGGGACGGGCACCGATTCGCGGTGGACGAGTTCGGCAAGTTGCTGAACGGTCACGGGGGGGGCGCTTCAGCCTGTGGGTGCCTGGAAGGGTAAAGCCCTCGCCAGGCACCTGACTTGCGGCTCTAGAAGAACCCAAGTTTCTTCGGACTGTATGAAACAAGGACGTTCTTCGTCTGCTGGTAGTGCTCCAGCATCATCTTGTGCGTCTCGCGGCCGATCCCGGACTGCTTGTAGCCGCCGAACGCCGCGTGCGCGGGGTAGGCGTGGTAGCAGTTGGTCCACACACGGCCCGCCTGGATCGCGCGCCCCGCGCGGTAGGCGGTGTTGATGTCCCGTGTCCACACCCCCGCGCCCAGGCCGTACAGCGTGTCGTTGGCGATCCTGATCGCGTCGTCGAAGTCGTCGAAGGAGGCCACCGAGACGACGGGACCGAAGATCTCCTCCTGGAAGACCCGCATGCGGTTGTCGCCCTCGAAGATGGTCGGCTGGACGTAGTAGCCGCCCTTCAACTCGCCGTCATGATCGACGCGTTCCCCACCCGTGAGCACCCTCGCTCCCTCCTGGCGGCCGATGTCCAGGTAGGAGAGGATCTTCTCCAGCTGGTCGTTGGAGGCCTGCGCGCCGATCATCGTGTCGGTGTCCAGCGGGTGGCCCGGCTTGATGCGCCGGGTGCGTTCGACGGCCGCCTCCAGGAACTCCGCGTAGCGGCCGCGCTGGATCAGCGCCCGGGACGGGCAGGTGCAGACCTCGCCCTGATTGAGCGCGAACATCGTGAAGCCCTCGAGCGCCTTGTCGCGGAAGTCGTCGTCGTGCGCCCACACGTCGTCGAAGAAGATGTTCGGCGACTTCCCCCCGAGTTCCAGGGTGACCGGCTTGATGTTCTCCGAGGCGTACTGCATGATCAGCCGCCCGGTCGTGGTCTCCCCGGTGAACGCCACCTTCGCCACCCGCGGGCTCGACGCCAGCGGCTTGCCCGCCTCCACGCCGAAGCCGTTGACGATGTTCAGCACGCCCGGCGGCAGCAGGTCCGCGATCAGGCTCAGCCAGTAGTGGATGGAGGCCGGGGTCTGCTCGGCCGGCTTGAGGACCACCGCGTTCCCCGCGGCCAGCGCCGGCGCCAGCTTCCAGGCCGCCATCAGGATCGGGAAGTTCCACGGGATGATCTGGGCGACGACCCCGAGCGGCTCGTGGAAGTGGTACGCCACCGTGTCGTCGTCCAGCTCGCCCAGCGAACCCTCCTGCGCCCGGATCGCCCCCGCGAAGTAGCGGAAGTGGTCGATCGCGAGCGGGATGTCGGCCGCCAGCGTCTCCCGCACCGGCTTGCCGTTCTCCCAGCTCTCGGCCACCGCCAGCGGCTCCAGGTACGCCTCCATCCGGTCGGCGATCTTCAGCAGGATGTCGGACCGCTCCGCCACCGCCGTACGACCCCACCCGGGCGCCGCCTCGTGCGCCGCGTCCAGCGCCCGCTCCACGTCCTCCGCGGTACCCCGGGCGATCTCCGTGAACGGCTGCCCGTTGACCGGCGACGGATTCTCGAAGTACCGCCCCCGTGCGGGCGGCACATAGGCACCGCCGATGAAGTGGTCGTAGCGCGCCTGGTAGGAGACGATCGAGCCCTCGGTGCCCGGCGCCGCGTAACGAGTCATCCTGGTCTGCCTCCCGGTGCAGCGCTGCCCGCCGTTGGGCAGCTCCCGCCGCGAGGCTAGGCAGGCGGACGTTGCAAGTACGTTGCACCACGGGTCCGCACCGGTGCCCGGCCGGCCGGTACCGCCAGTTCGGCCTCCAGCGCGGCGAGCCGGGCACGGACCGGTGCCGTCGGACGCACCACGGCGAGCGCCCGCCAGACCTCGATGTCCTCCTCGCCCCACGGCGCGTGCGCCCAGTCCGCCAGCAGGTCGGGATCGCCGTGCGCGATCAGCGCCGTGCGCAGCGCACCCGCGAGCCGCTCCCGCAGCCGGACGATCGCCGGGGCCTGCGAGCCGGGCAGCAGGGGCCCGGCGTACGCCCTCGCCGCCGCGGTGAGCCCGCCCGTCTCCAGCCGCCGCTCGACCACGGTGGCGTCCGACTCGACCGCGGCCGTCAGCCGGTACGGCCGTGAGGCGAGCAGTTCAGGCCCCAGAAGTCTGCGCAGCCGGGCCAGTGCCGCCCGCAGCGTCACCGGGGTCACCGACTCGTCCGCGTACAGCGCGCACAGCAGCTCGTCGCCGCTCAGGCCCTCGGGACGCCGCGACAACAGCACGAGGATCTCGCTGTGCCGCCGGCTGAGCCTGATCCGCCTCCCGTCCACGGCGAGCTCGGCCTCGTCCCGGCCCAGCGCGCTGAGCAGGGGCCCTTCCCCGGCGCACGGCGGAGGGGCGAGCAGGGCGAGATGCGCCTCGGCCGCCCTGGCCACCGCCTGCACGAAGCCGAGGCTGTGCGGATGGGCGAGCCCGTCCCCTCCGGTGATGTCCACGGCCCCGAGCACCCGTCCGGTGCGCGGATCGTGCACCGGAGCGGCGGCACACGTCCACGGCTGCACCCGCCGTATGAAGTGCTCGGCGGCGAACACCTGCACGGGCCGGTCCACGGCTACCGCGGTGCCCGGCGCGTTGGTGCCGACCGCGCTCTCCGACCATCGGGCCCCCGGGACGAAGTTCATCCGGTCCGCGCGACGCCGGGTCGCCGGATGCCCCTCCACCCACAGCAGTCTGCCGTGCGCGTCGCACACCGCCAGCAGATGCTCCCCGTCGGCCGCGAACGTGCCCATCAGCTCCCGGAACAGGGGCATCACCCGGGCCAGGGGGTGCTCCGCGCGGTAGGCGCCGAGGTCGCCGTCGGCCAGTTCCACACGGGCGGTGCCGTCCGGCCCGACACCCGCCCGCGCGCTGCGCCGCCACGACTCCGCCACCACCGACCGCACCGGGCGCGGCACCGTCCCCACCGTGGTGAACGTCTCGTGCGCACGGCGCAGCGCCCGGACGCGCTCGGCGAGGTCGGCACCCGGCTCCAGGGCAACCCACGGATCGGTCAACTCGGCCCTCCCGGACGGTGGAACGGCGGAACCACGGCGCTTCCGGCCATCGTCACCCCGCGTGTTCGCGGGAACAACCGGTGCGGCAAGCCACTCTCCTCCGCTAGGCGAAGTTGACCAGTCTTATGTAGCGCACCCAGTCCCAGTGCGGCCCCGGGTCGGTGTGGCCGGTGCCGGGCACTTCGTAGTGGCCGATGATGTGTTCTCTGTCCCGGGGGATGCCGTACGCCGCGCAGACCGCCGCCGTGAGCTTCGCCGACTGCTCGTAGAGGGCGTTGGTGAAGTAGGCGGGCTGGTCCACCCAGCCCTCGTGCTCGATGCCGATGCTGCGTGTGTTGTAGGACCAGTTGCCCGCGTGCCAGGCGATGTCGGCCTCGTGCACGCACTGGGCGACGTGCCCGTCCGCCGAGCGGACCAGATAGTGCGCGGAGACCTTCTTCTGCGGATTGGCGAAGATCGCCAGTGTGTTTGCGTACGTCTCCTGCGTGACGTGGATGATCACACGGTCGATGGCGTAGTCGGCTGGGCGGTCGGCCACCGTGTAGTTGGAGCCGCTCGCCGGCCGCCACTCGGCGAGCGGGTAGTCGACGAATCCCGTCTGCGCTCCGGCACGCGGGTCGGGAAGCAGTGCGTAGGGGACGGCGGCGAGTGCCGCGCCCTTCAGCAGCCGGCGCCGGCTGAGCCGTGGTGCGGCCCGGTCCTTGTCCATGGCGGGGATCCTTTCGGTGAGCCGTTTCGGGGGGTGCCTTTTCGGGATGCTTGCCGGGATGTCCTTCTGTGTGTCGTTCACCAGGCCGTCGCGGATGCCGTGCGGTGCCTTGTGACTTGGGTGCCGGGGGCGCCTTGGGGCTGCCCTCGCGCGGCCTGTGGGGCTTCGTGAGTTCTTGACGGTGCGTTCCTCAGGCCTTGACGTGCGTCGGTGCGACGGCGGGGCTGCGTTGTGATCCTTTCGGAGGGCGGTTGTGGCGGCTTGGGACGTCGTCGGGGAGCGGTGGCTGTACGGCGAGGGGATACGGCGGAGTCGTCAGCCGCGTAGGACCCGCGCCGTCTCCCGCATCCGGGCGTGCACACCGCGGTACGTCTCCCGCGAAGGCAGCCACTCCTTGCGGAGCTTGGCCACACACGTGTAGTTGGTGTCGCACACGTTGGCCAACGGTGACTCGACCGCCTGTGTCGCGAACTGGTACGCGTCCAGCTCACTGAACCCGTAGTCGCGCACCAGCCACTGCACGAGGTCGAGTTGGGATATCCGGAAAGCGTCCTCCAGCGGGCGGGCCGATCCGGTCGAGATGATGTGGGTGTCCGACTCCAGCCGGGGCCACGGTGTGGCGACGCCCTTGAGGAGGTCCACGACCACCACCGTGTTCATCGCGCACTCCACGGCCACCCCGCAGGTCTCGCCCTCCCCCTGCCGGGCATGCCCGTCGCCCAGGCTGAGCAGAGCGCCCTCGACGTTGACACCCAGGTAACAGGTGACGCCGGCCCGCATCTCGGGCGTGTCCATGTTTCCGCCGTGCGCGTCCGGCACCAGGGCCGAGCGCACCTCCAGATTGGCCGGTGCCACGCCCACCGTGCCGTGCATCGGATCCAGGGGCAGCTCCACCCGGATGTCGCTGTCCCGCGCCTCGAACAAGGTGGTCCGGCGGGTCCGGTCCAACTGCCAGATCCATACCCGCTCCGGCAGCGGTGGCTGCAGCGTGGCCGTGGTGTGGGTGGAGGTGAGGGCGCCGAAGAGGGGGACGGTCGTGGACGCCGCCCAGTCGCGGGCCGGTTCGACCGACACGAAGTGCACGGCCACGGTGTCGCCGGGCTCGGCGCCCTCGATGTGGAAGGGGCCTGTCTGCGGATTGAGGTAGGGGAACTCGCACACCTCGGACACGAGGTCCTTCTCGGAGCGGACCCGGCCGGCGAAGCAGTCCTCCGTGTACAGATCGAGGACGGTGCCCGGAGCGATCCGGGCCAAGGGTGCTGCTCCGCCGAACGTCCAGGCGTACTGGTCCGGTTCCGGACGCACGGTGAGGATGCGGGGCTCGGTCATCGTGGGGTGGCTCCCTTCACGGGGCGGGTCTGTCAGGTCGGTGAACCGGGTCGGCCGGGGTCGTGAAGCCGACCGGGCCGGGTGATGACTGGGGTTGGCTGAGCGGTGGTCGGGTCGGCCGAGGTGGTGGGTGGGGCTGGTCGAGGCGGTGAGGCAAGTAGGCGAAGTGGCGCATGAGGGGTGGCCGGGGTGGTGAGGCGGGTTGGCCCAGGTGGCGACCAGCAGTTGGCCGGGGCGGGGCGGCCTGGCCCCGGGACGGGGCCGGATCCGGTGTCGACGACCTCGCTGTGACCGTTGCTCAGCGAGGCGCGGTCCCGCTCCGCCGTCGGCGGGTCAGCGAGGGACGGTCCCGCTCTGCCGGTCGGCGCCGGGGTCGTACGCGTCGAGGTGCACGCGCGCGGTCTCGGCTATGCGCTCGGGATGCCGGCGTACGAGCACCAGCAGGACGAGTACACCCAGCCCCATCCAGACCCCGACGGCCGGGCCGGCGTAGGAGACCGGAGCCGTCAGTTCCGTGACGAAGTCGAACACCGGGAGGCCGGCGGCCGTCAGCAGGGCGGGGACGAACGCGGCGATGCCCAGCACCGGGAATAGCAGGTGCCGGACCGGCTTGAAGGCGGCCCGGCCACGGCGCAGGAAGTGCCCGACGCAGGAGAGGTTCACGATGATGTAGACGCCGACGACGACCGTGACGATCACCGTGGCGAGGAGCAGGAACGCGGTCACGGGGTCGTAGGCGAAGCCGAGTCCCAGCACTGCCGTGACGGCCACGACGGTCTGCACGGCGATGCCGGCCACGGGGGAGCGGTGCCGGGGGTGGAGCGTGGCGAGCAGGCCGGGCAGGACTCGGATGCGGGCCAGGGCGAAGGCGGTGCGGGTCGAGACGTTCGCGCACGCGTTGGCGTTGGCGATCGTGGAGTTGACCACCGCGAGGAACACCAGCACCCAGAACAGACCGAAGGAGGCCCGGGCGACGCCCTCCCAGGACGCCGCGCCCGAGGCACCGAACTCCGCGAACCGGTCGGGGCCGTAGTAGACGGTCATCGCGTAGGTCGTGAGCACGTAGAACAGGCCGATGCCGAGGGCCGCTCCCAGGACCGCGCGGTGCATGGTCCGTCGTGGGTCGCGGGTCTCCTCGGCGAGCGGCGCCGCCGCCTCGAACCCGGCGAACGCCAGCACCGTGTACACGGACCCGGCGAACACCCCCGCGGTCCCCGTGTATCCGTCGGCGGTGTGTGCCGTGCCGAAGACCGACAGGGTGTTCGCGCTGCCCGCCTTGCCGATGAGCAGCGACGCGAACACGAGGAGGACGAGGATCTCGAAGACGCCGAGGACGGTGCCGAAGCGGGCCGAGGCGCGGACGCCGAGGTATCCGGCCACGGCGATCACCACGGCTCCCGCCAGCGCCCACGGCCACCACAGGTCCGCCGGATACGCGGACCACTCCTCGTGCAGCGTGGCCGCCGCCGTGAAGCCCAGCTGCAGGAGCAGCAGCGGTGGCACCAGCATCTCCACGAAGACGTAGGCCCACCCGACGAGGAAGCCGACGGCCGGGTGCAGGCCCCGGGCCGCGTACGTCGCCACCGAGCCCGCCGCCGGCAGCTCGCGGGCCAGCTCCGCCACACAGGAGGCGGTGAACAGGCAGGCCACCAGGGCGACCAGTACCGCCAGGGGAAGGCTGCCGCCCGCGAAGGCGGCGCCGGACGGAATGGACGCGGCCACCGCGGCGGCCGGCGCCATCGCCGTGATGCTCTGGAACAGCACCTCGCGCAACCCGATCGCATCGCGACGCAGTGCCCCGGTCGGCTCCTCGTTCATGTGCTCCCCCTGGTACGTGTCAGTCCGCTGCCACCTGCCACCTGCCGCCTGCGCGTTTCCCTCGTTCCGCGAGCGCCCGCCGCCCGCCCGTGCGTGACGAGCCGTCCGCCGTCCCATGACGTCCGTCGGCGACGTACGACGGCCTGCCGACGGAACCTGACGGGTTGGCCGGTGCACATGACGGGCTGTCGGTTCCTCGTGACGGTCCGTTGGCTGCGCCCCGCGTGAATCACGGTACGACTCGGGCCGGTTGGGCAGAAGGGCGTGCCGCGCTTCCGTGGACAAGTCGCGGCCTGTGGATAACGTGACCACCCGATCGGGGGAAGCACGGGACCGTGGGGGTACGGCCCCGGCGCTCGGCGATCCGGCCGCTCAGGACCGTTCCGCCACCATCGCCGGATCGTCCAGCACCGCTCGGACGACCGAGTGGGCGGCGCCCAGCAGGGGGCCCTGCGGGCCCAGCGCGGACACCGCCAACGGGCAGGCCGGACCCGCCGTGCGGCCCTCCAGCTCCGCCTGGAGCGACGGCAGCAGCCAGGGGGAGAGGCCGGCCAGGGCCCCGCCCAGGACCACCGTCTCGGGGTCGAGGAGGTTCACCGCCCCGGTCAGGGCGATCCCGAGCGCCGTACCGGCGTCCCGCAGAGCCGCCCGTACACCCTCGTCGCCGGCCTCGGCGCGCTCCGCGAGCAGGCCCACCAGATCCTCGCGCGGCTCCAGCCCGGCCGCGCGCAGCACCGCGTCCTCACCCGCGTACTGTTCCAGGCAGCCCCGGCCGCCGCACGGGCAGGAGGGGCCGTCCGGCCGCACGGGCACATGGCCCAGCTCGCCCGCGAACCCCCGGGTCCCGCGCAGCAGCGTGCCGTCGACGACCACGGCCGCACCGATCCCGATCTCGGCCGACACGTGCAGGAAGTCACCGGGGGTGCCCGCACCGAGCCACAGCTCGGCCAGCGCGCCGAAGTTGGCCTCGTTGTCCACGGTCAGCGGCCACTCGCCGGGGAGCAGGGGACCGAGATCGGTGTCGTGCCAGTCGAGGTTCGGGGCCCGTACGACGGTCCGTCCGTCCCGGGCCACCAGTCCGGGCACGGCGACCGCCAGCCCGGCGGGCCAGAGCTGCGCGGCTTCCGCCTCCGCGACGACCCGGCGGATCAGCTCCGTCAGCTCCTCGATCACGGGCTCGGCCGCCCGGCCCCGGTTGGCGCCGTGCCGTACGGCCCGCGCCCGTACCTCGCCGCGCAGGTCGACCGCGCACACCGCGAGATGGCCGACGCCGATCTCCGCGCCGATCCCGGCCGGACCCCGGGCGCTGACCGCGAGCGCCGACCCGGGCCGTCCCACCCGGCCCGGCCGTTCGGGCCCCAGCTCCTCCAGCAGGCCCCAGCGGATCAGCTCGTCCACCAGCGTCGACACCGCCGCCCGGGTCAGCCCGATCCGTGAGGCGACCGCCGCCCGGGACAGCGAGCCCTCGGCGCTGACGGCGTGCAGCACCCGGGCGAGGTTGCGCCGGCGCATGCCCTGCTGTGTGTCCGGCAGGGAGCGCCCGGCGCCCGGCGGGCGCGCCTCGTGCAGCGGTGCGGTCATGCCTCCGTCAATCCTCGGTGTCTGCCGCCCGGCTGGAGGCGGGCGGCCCGGTCACTGGGTTTTCGGGTCCCGCTCCAGCAGCGGGGCCGCGTCGGAGAGTACCCCGGTGATCCGGTCGAGCGTCGTGGAGTCCCGTTCCACGGCCTCCAGGACCGGGCCCGCGGCCGTGTTCCAGCGGCGGGCCACCGCCGCGGGGTCCTCGCCGGTCAGCAGCCCGGCCGCCTGTGCCGCCGCGCCCAGGGCGACCAGTTCCCTGGCCTCCGGCACCTGGACGGGCCGGCCCGACAGCCGGCGCACCGTCTGTTGCCAGGCCGTCCCCCGGGCCCCTCCGCCGATCAGGAGCAGCGGGGCGCCGCGGTCCGCGTCCTCGTCGAGGACCAGGTCGAGGGCGCCGAGCAGTGCGTGCACCGCGCCGTCGTAGGCCGCCTGCAGCAGCTGACCGGCGGTGGTGTCGTGGCGCAGCCCGTGCAGCAGTCCGGAGGCGTGCGGCAGGTTCGGGGTGCGCTCGCCGTCCAGGTAGGGCAGGAGGGTCACCGAGCCGCCTGGTTCCACGGCCTCCCGGTCCAGGCCCAGCAGGGTGGCGACGCGGTCCACCGCGAGGGTGCAGTTCAGGGTGCAGGCGAGCGGCAGCCAGTCCCCGCGCGCGTCGGCGAAGCCCGCCACCGTGCCGGTGGGGTCGGTGGGGCGGCGCCTGGAGACGGCGTAGACGGTGCCGGAGGTGCCGAGGCTCAGCACCGGGGTGCCGGGCCTGAGGCCGAGGCCCAGCGCCGCCGCCGCGTTGTCGCCGGTGCCCGCAGCGACCAGCGTGCCCTTGGAGAACGGCAGGTCGTGGCTGTCGCGCACGGTGCCGGCCACCTCGCCGGGCCGCACCACCCGGGGGAGCAGCGCCGGGTCGAGACCGATGTGCGCGAGGGTCTCCTCGTCGTACGCCTCCGGCCCGGACGCCCACCAGCCGGTGCCGGAGGCGTCGCCGCGGTCGGTCGTGCCCTGCCCGGTCAGACGCTCGGTGAGGTAGTCGTGGGGGAGGCGTACCGCCCGGGTCGCGCGCACCGCCTCCGGCTCGTGCTCGGCGAGCCACGCCCACTTGGTGACCGTGAAGGAGGCCCCGGGCACGCTGCCGGTGCGTTCGGCCCAGGCCTTCGGTCCGCCCAGCTCCTCCACCAGACGGCGGGCCTGTGGTGCCGAGCGGACGTCGTTCCACAGCAGCGCCGGACGCACCGGCTCGCCGTGCTCGTCGAGGGTGACCAGGCCGTGCTGCTGGCCGCCGATCGACACCGCCGCCGCCTCGTGCGCCGCGTCACCGCACTGGCGCAGTGCCGCGCACAGGGCGTCCCACCACTGACGCGGATCACTCTCACGGCCCGCTCCCGAGGTCACGGAGTGCGGGGCCTGGCCGCTCGCCACCACCTGACCGGTGGCCGCGTCGACGACCAGCGCCTTCGTGGACTGGGTGGACGTGTCCACCCCGACGACGAGTGGACCCTCGGCTGCTGACATCGGGCTCTCCCTCTTCCGCGGCTCCGCGGGACGTGCGGTGGGCTGTCGAAGACACCTTGCTGTCGAAGACATCTTGTCTCTTCCCAGCGGTGCGTCCGCATACTAATTTGTAAACCGCCATGACGAAATAGTCGTACGCAGCAAGGAGCCACGGCATGAGCTACCAGCCCACCCCCGAGGACAGGTTCACCTTCGGCCTGTGGACCGTCGGCTGGCAGGGAAGGGACCCGTTCGGCGACGCCACCCGCCGCGCCCTCGACCCGGTCGAGTCGGTGCAGCGCCTGGCCGAGCTCGGCGCGCACGGGGTGACCTTCCACGACGACGACCTGATCCCCTTCGGCTCCTCGGACACCGAGCGCGAGTCGCACATCAAGCGGTTCCGGCAGGCCCTGGACGCCACCGGCATGACCGTCCCGATGGCCACCACGAACCTCTTCACCCACCCCGTGTTCAAGGACGGCGCGTTCACGGCCAACGACCGCGACGTGCGCCGTTACGCCCTGCGCAAGACGATCCGCAACATCGACCTGGCGGCCGAGCTCGGTGCCAGGACGTACGTCGCGTGGGGTGGCCGCGAGGGTGCCGAGTCCGGGGCCGCCAAGGACGTACGAGCCGCTCTGGACCGGATGAAGGAGGCCTTCGACCTGCTGGGCGAGTACGTCGTCTCCCAGGGGTACGACCTGCGGTTCGCCATCGAGCCCAAGCCGAACGAGCCCCGCGGCGACATCCTGTTGCCCACGGTCGGGCACGCGCTGGCCTTCATCGAGCGCCTGGAGCGGCCCGAGATGTACGGCGTCAACCCGGAGGTCGGCCACGAGCAGATGGCCGGCCTGAACTTCCCGCACGGCATCGCGCAGGCCTTGTGGGCGGGCAAGCTCTTCCACATCGACCTCAACGGCCAGTCCGGGATCAAGTACGACCAGGACCTGCGGTTCGGCGCGGGCGACCTGCGGGCTGCCTTCTGGCTCGTCGACCTCTTGGAGAGCGCCGGTTATGAAGGGCCCCGCCACTTCGACTTCAAGCCGCCGCGGACCGAGGACCTCGACGGCGTCTGGGCCTCCGCGGCCGGCTGCATGCGCAACTACCTCATTCTCAAGGAGCGTTCGGCCGCCTTCCGTGCGGACCCGGAGGTGCAGGAGGCGCTGCGCGCCTCAAGGCTGGACCAGCTGGCTCAGGCCACCGCGGCCGACGGCCTGCAGGCCCTGCTCGCCGACCGCGCGGCCTTCGAGGACTTCGACGTCGAGGCGGCCGCCGCGCGCGGCATGGCCTTCGAACGCCTCGACCAGCTGGCGATGGACCACCTGCTGGGGGCGCGGGGCTGACCGCACGCGCGCGTGAGGGCGTACGGCTCCGCGCGTGCCGGAGGGACGCCGGGCATGTACATGCCCTCCGCTTCTTGATCATGTTTGAATTCACCCCGCGTTCACCCCCGCGCACAGGTGCGGAGCGTTCACAAGGGATCAAGCATGATCAAGCGAATACGGCTGGTGCTGGCGGCGGTGCTCACCGCCGTCAGCGCCGTTGTGGCGCTGGCCGCACCGTCGGCCGCGGCCGACACCGCGGTGCCCCCGTCGTCCGCGGGCCAGAGGTGGGCGCTGAAGGTCGCCGGCTACTACGTCTCCGTCTCCGCGGGTCCGAACGGTGACATGAAGCTCAGGGCCGACCCGGACGCCTCCGAGGCCAAGGGATGGGAGCTGTTCACCCTGCACACCGACTACGTGGAGGAGGTGAAGAAGTACGGGACGACGGTCAGCTTCCGCTCCGAGGCCACGGGCAGTTACGTCACGGCGGAGGACGACGCCAGCGGGTCCCTGCTGCGCACCCGGGGGACGACCACCGGATCCTGGGAGCGCTTCAAGCTGACGCCGCTGTCCGGCGGCGCGTTCGGACTGCTGGCCCACAACGGCGATTACGTGGCCGCGGAACTCGGCACCTACCCCGACCACGGACTGCTGCGCGCGCGGACGTCCGTCTCCGACCCCGCCCGTCTCGGTTCCTGGGAACGCTTCACCCTGGAGCGGATCGGCCCCGAGGGCGCCTACACCGCGAACATGCCCGCGCCCACCGCCCAGGCGCCCCGGACACGCGACGTCGTCTCCTGGAACGTCTGCGCCAACAACAACCCCGCCCCCGACTGCGATCTGAAGTACGCCCCGCCCGCGACGGTGGCGGACGACGTCTCGGCCGCTCTGCACGCCGCCATGGGCACCCGGCGGCCCGACGCGATCTTCTTCCAGGAGATCTGCGAGAAGTCCGCGAAGCCTCTGGAGCTGAAGCTCGAAGAGTGGGCCGGACCCCTGGACGTGCGGTTCATGCCGACGTACTACAAGGTGGCCACCGCATCCGACGGCACGGTCGTCCGAGCCCAGAAGAACTGCTCGGACGGCGCCGACCACGTCGACCGGGGCGCCTTCGGCATCGCCCTTGCCGTGCCCGACAGCAACACCTGGTACCAGGGCACCGTCCTGCCGTCACCGAACGGCAAGGAGCAGCGCCCCATGCTCTGTGCGGTCGTGCCGGCCGAGGGGTCCGCGTACTGCGACGCCCATTTCAGCAGCGGTCCCTACACCGACGCCGACGGCAAGCCGGCCGGCGACGACACCGACCCCGACAACCCCGTCCGCCCCCAGCAGGCCGCGAAGATGCGCGAGAGCGTCGACACCCTCACGGCCGGCGGTTACACCACCTACTACGGCGGCGATCTCAACACCACCACGAAGGACGTCGGCTACCTCGACAGCCTCTACCGCGATCACCAGGAGTGCGGGCAGCCGACTCCGGCCTCACCGCACACCGGCGCCGCCACGGACGGCGGCAACAAGATCGACTACATCTTCGGCCCGCAGGGACGCACGTACGCGTGCCGTGTCGTCGACGGCGGCCTGTCCGACCACAGGATGATCAATCTGACGACCTCCTGAAACCCGTCTGACCGGGGGGCGTCGGCCCGGCGCCCCGTCCGGCCGCTCGGCCCTCTGTCCGGTAGGCCGTCCGTCCGGTAGGCCGTCCGTCCGGCGGGGCGGCCCGCCGGACCTGGTCACAGCCTCCCGGACAGGCGGACGTACACCACCGTCGTCCGGACCCCGCTGCCGACCAGGCGGCCCCGGGCGTCGAAGGCGCCCGGCCCGTCGGTCATCCCGAAGTTGTTGTCGTTGACGAGCGCGAGCGTGTCGTGGTCCACGCGCGCGATGCCCTCGGTCTTCCCGGGCACCCCGGCCACCTCGCCCTGGTCCACCACGAGCCGCTTGGACAGCACCGGCACCCCCGCGGCCGCCGGGTCGTCCAGCTGCTCCAGGGAGGGTGACGTCGTGTCGTCGTCCCACGGGCCGCCGAGGACGTCGGAGCTGCCGTGCAGCCTGACCAGTTGCAGGCGGGCCGCCCTGTCGGTGCGCTCCTCGACGAGCAGCCGGTCGCGGCCGACCGCCACCACCGACGAGATCTTCAGCTCGCAGGTGTCGTCCTCGCCCGGGTCGACCACGCCGACCGGGTCGAAGCGGTATGCGTACTCGGCCGTGACGGCCTCCTCATGCGGCGATGGCTGCGGCCAGCCTTGGGCCCCCGGAGGAACGCCGTACGACCGTCGGGTGAACGGCCGGCGTCCGCCGCTCATCGGCTCCCGCCGGTCCCTGATGGCGGCCGGTCAGGAGCCCAGCGGCTCGGTTGCGCCGGGCCGCGCCGAGGCCAGTGCCGTCGCGGGATCGGGATCCGCCCCGGCCGCCGGCACCCACTGGTCTCCCTCCTCGCGGTACGGCCACCAGTGACCCTCACCGTCGAGCCTCAGCTGAACGCCTTCCTCCACAACGGTCCACCGGTTGCCGCCGCGGTGGAACACCGGCCGCTCGTCCGCCTCCCAGGCCCCTTCCAGAGCCGCACGCGCGCGTGCGAGTGCCACGCCCTCCACCTCCCGCTCCTCGTCGAGCACGGCCAGCGCCGCCGCACCCCCGAGCCGCCAGGCGCGCACGGCCGCCGAGAGCCCGCCAGGGCCACGTCCCGACCCGGCGGCGAGCCGCTCGACGGCGCCGGCGGGAGCCGGCCCGCAGGCCAGTCGTACGGCGTCCTGAGCGACCGTCAGGCCGTCCTCCGCCTGCGCGCCGCCGCCCAGGATCACGGCCAGCAGCCGGGAGGCCTCCACGGCGGTACGGCCGGCCAGGTGCTCCAGCGCCGCGGCGTCGATTCCGGGCGCCGCGACGGAGCCGGTGGTGAGGGACGGCGGCGTGCCGGGTGCCCGCGCAGGCCCGGGCACCTCGGGCAGCGGCGGCAGGATGCCGGCAGCCGCCCACGCCTCGGCCGCGTCCACTCCGGCGGCCGCGGGTGCCACTGCGGACGGCCCGGCGGTGCCGCGCACGTGCAGCTCGGTCAGGAAGACGTCTTCCTCCCGCCCCCGCAACAGCAGCAGCAGAAACGGATCCTCGTCCAGCAACCGGGCCACCTGGTGACACAGCGCCGCCGTGTGTCCGCAGTGGTCCCAGGCCTCGCAGTCGCACTCCGGTTCCAGCTCGCCGAGACCCGGCAGGAGTTCGATCCCGGCCAGTGCCGCGTCCTCGATCAGATGGGGCGGAAGCTCCCGGTCGAGCAGCGCGGCCATGTGTCCGGACCGCTCCACCACGAGATCCTGGAACCGCGCCCACGCCCCGTCGGACAGCTCCGGCAGCAGGACGTCGGCCCGGTGGGCCGCGCCTGCGGGGTCGCGTACGACGGCCGTGACCCGGCCGGGCCGCACGGTCACCGCGCCGACACCGCCCGCGCGCGCGAGCCGGCGTCCCGCCTTGACCACCGCCGTTTCCAGGGCCGCGTCCTCCAGCGCCTGCAGCCAGGCACGCCCCCACCAGCTCTGCGCGAAGGCCCGCCCGCGCGCGGGCGGCAGCGCGGCGAACGTCCGCTGCGCCCGGCCGTCCCCGGCATGGTCCCCGTCGTGGTCGTGAGTCATCGTGCCTCCCCGCGCAGTTCCACCAGTGCGGCCAGTTCCTCGTTCGACAGCTCGGTCAGAGCCGCCTCGCCGGTGCCGAGCACGGCGTCGGCCAGCTCCCGCTTGCGGCCCAGCATCTCCGCGATGCGGTCCTCCAGGGTCCCCTCCGTGATCAGCCGGTGCACCTGGACCGGTCGGGTCTGCCCGATGCGGTACGCGCGGTCGGTGGCCTGTGCCTCCACCGCCGGGTTCCACCAGCGGTCGTAGTGCACGACGTGCTCGGCGCGGGTGAGGTTGAGGCCCGTTCCCGCGGCCTTCAGCGACAGCAGGAACACCGGCGCCTCGCCCGCCTGGAAGCGCCGTACCAGGGCCTCCCGCTGGGCGACCGGGGTTCCGCCGTGCAGAAGGAGGGACGACACCCCCCGCGCCCCCAGATGCCGTTCGAGCAGCCGGGCCATGCGCACGTACTGGGTGAAGACCAGCACCCCCGAACCCTCCGCGAGAATGGTGCCGAGGAGTTCGTCCAGCAGCTCCAGCTTGCCCGAGCGCCCCGCGAGCCGCGGATCCTCCTCCTTCAGGAACTGCGCCGGGTGGTTGCAGATCTGCTTCAGGCCGGTCAGCAGCCTCACGATCAGGCCCCGGCGTGCCATGTCGTCGGCGGTCGCGATCCGGTCCAGCGTCTCGCGCACCAAGGCCTCGTACAAACCCGCCTGTTCGGACGTGAGCGCCACCGGGTGATCGGTTTCGGTCTTCGGCGGAAGCTCGGGGGCGATGCCCGGATCGGACTTGCGCCGACGCAGCAGAAACGGTCCGACGAGCCGGGCGAGCCGTCGTGCTGCGGCGGGGTCCCGGCCGCCCTCGACGGGCTGTGCGTAGCGCGCGCGGAAGCCGCCGAGGCCGCCGAGCAGGCCCGGGGTCGTCCAGTCGAGGATCGCCCACAGCTCCGTGAGATTGTTCTCCACCGGAGTACCGGTGAGCGCCACGCGCGCGCGTGAGCCGATCGTGCGCAGAGCCCGTGCGGTCGCGGAGTAAGGGTTCTTCACGTGCTGGGCCTCGTCGGCCACGATCATCCCCCACGACACACCGGCCAGCTCCACGGCATCCATGCGCATCGTCCCGTACGTCGTGAGGACGAACTCCCCCTCCGAGGGAGACCCGAGCGTGCGCCCCGCTCCGTGGAACCGGCGCACCGGCGTGCCGGGAGCGAACCGCTCGATCTCGCGCTGCTAGTTGCCGAGCAGCGAAGCCGGGCAGACGACGAGCGTGGGTCCGGCCGCCCGGGCGTCCGTCTGCCGGTGCAGATGCAGGGCGATCAAGGTGATCGTCTTGCCGAGACCCATGTCGTCGGCCAGGCAGCAGCCCAGGCCGAGGGATGTGGTCCGGGCCAGCCAGTCGAGGCCCCGCAGCTGGTAGTCCCGCAGGGTCGCGGCCAGGCCGGGCGGCTGCCCGACAGGGTCCGCCGGCTCGTCCGCCGTGAGCCGTTCCCGCAGGGCCGCCAGCCAGCCCGTGGGCCGTACGTCCACCTGTCGGCCGTCGACCTCCGCCGAGCCCGTCAGCGCCGCGGCCAGCGCCTCGACGGGAGCGAGGGTGCGGTTCCGCTCCGACCGTGCGCGCTCCGCCTCCCGCGGATCGACCAGGACCCACCCGTCGCGCAGCCGCACCAGAGGACGCTTGGCCTCCGCCAGCCGGTCCAGCTCGTCCCGGGACAACTCCCGCCCGCCCAGGTCGAACCACCAGCGCAACGAGACCCCCGCGTCCGCGGAGAGGTACGACGGTGCGGTCGCCGCACCGGGCGAGGCGGTGCCGTCGTCCGGTGGGCCGACGGCCGCGTGCGCGGTCAGGCCGCGCGCCAGGTGCTTCGGCCAGTGCACATCGACTCCCACGGCGGCCAGCGCCCGCGCGCCCTCGCCCAGCAGGTCGGCCAGTTCTTCGTCGGCCAAGTCCATGGCGTCGGGCACGGCGGCGGACAGCACAGGCGCCAACGGCGGCCAGGCCCGGGCGGCGCGGCGCAGCGCCAGCAACGCGTCCGCACGCGCACGTGGAGCGGACGCCACGTGCCCGGCCTCCGCACCGGTCCACAGGCCGGCGGCATCCAGGACGTCCCCCGAACCGCTCTGGCCGTGCACCTGGAGCACAGCGCGGAAGCGGACCGGGGAGCCGTCCCCGGGCGCGACGTCGTCGAGACCGGAGGCCTCCACGCGCAGCGACAGCCGCACCCCCGCGTCATGGCCGGCGGCGATGTCGTCGGCCCACGCCCGAAGCGCCGGCAGACGCTGCGGCTCGGGCGCCGCGTACGCGGGACCGCCGGTCAGCAGCGGGGCGGCCGGGGAGCGGGGGAGTACGTCGGCGACCGCGTCGAGGAAGGCACGCAGCAGCCGCTCCGGGTCGGGCATCAGCAGCGGCCCGTCTCCCGGGAGCGGCACCGCGTGCGCCTCCGGGGGCATGGCCGCGGCGAGCTCCCTGACCAGCTCCGCGTCCTCGGCGGACAGCGGGCCCACGCGCCAGGCGTCGTGGTCGCCCGTGGACAGGTCGGGCAGGAGCAGACCTCGCGCCAGGAAGGCCAGGGCCAGTTCGTACGCGGTCCGTCAGAAGGCCGCGGCCCGGTGCTCTCCCGGCAGCGCACGCGCGCGCGTGAGTACCGGAAGCGCACTGCGGACGGGGAGCAGGAGCACAGGCAGCGGGACGCGTTCGACGCCGCCGTCCGCAGCGGGCACCGCGAACTCCAGATCGGCCAGTGAGCCGCCCGCGCATACGGGGGGTGTTCCGCCGTCCGGCCTCCAGAAACCGATCCGGCCCGCCCGCGCCGGGTCGGACGGCAGGAAGACGACGGAGCAGCGGGCCAGTTCGGACGGGTCGGAGGGTGGTGCCGTGGGAATGGTCTGCACTGCTCTACCGCACTCCTCAAATTTGACTACCTGACCGGAGTCGCCGAGGGTACAGCACGAACTTCCCTGTTGCGGCCGCGCGTTGTGACCGAGCGAGGGGGGCACGGACGGACGCCCGGCTTCCGGGTGCCTGGGACCGCGGTCCGGACGGTGCGGTGGTGGTCGTTCCCCGCGACCGGCGCAGGCGGAATCCTCCGGGTCCACCGTCACCGTCACCGGCGCCCTGGGCCGGTCCCCGGAGCGCCGGCGCATCGCAGCCGGTGCCCCCGGCCGTGCACCTCCGTGACCTGGCCCCGCCGCCGGTCTCGTCCCTCGGGCGGAACCACTAGGGGCAGGCCTCAGGGATGTCTCAGGGCGGGAACGTGGAACCGCGGCCGACGGGAGGCCGTTCTCAGATCAGGAAGCGGCGGCGGCCGCGAAGGAGGCGACGCTCATGTCCATGAATCCCAGAATCGTCGCAGGAGGCGCGGCCGTCGGGCTGATCCTGCTGATATGGCTGACCGGGTGGATGGCCTTCCTGCTCGTCGTGGGAGTCCCGCTCGTGGCGTACCTCGCCCTGGACTCCTCACAGCGCCGTCGGCTGCGCCGGGTCGGACGCAAGCGGATAGGCCGCTGAGGCGCCGGCCCGGAGCGCGCGGGCCGGCCGGGCGGGCGACGCGGACCGCGCCGCGCCCTGTGGTGCGACGCCGCGCGTCACGGCTCGGGAGCGGCACGGGAGGCTTCGTTCGGTCGCTCCGGCTCACAGAGGCCGGACGGCCAGCTTGTCGAGCGCGTCCAGCAGTCCCGGCAGCTCGGGGCCCCTGCCCACCGGCAGGACCTCGCCGGGTTCCTCGTCGAGCAGGACGAACGCGATGTCGTCGGTGCGGGCCACGATCGACCAGCCGGGACCGTCGGCGCGCAGGGTGCGAGCCTCGCCCGGGGCGAACGACGAGCGCACCCGGCCGAGCGGCGGAGGCGAGTCGACGTAGGAGCGCGCCTCCGCGAGCACCCGGCGGACACCGCTGTGGCCGCCGGACGAAGCGCGTTCGGCGCCCTCCGCGCCCCGCGCTGCGGCCCCGGCGCCCTGCACGGCCTTCACCGGCTCGCCCGGCGCGGGGAAGTCGGCGTCATTGATCTGCTCCCGCCACGCCGCCCACTGCAACTCGATCTCGTCGGCGCCCAGCCGGCGCTGGGCCGGTCCCCAGGACGCGGTGTCCGGAGGGCTCAGCGCCGGCCGGTCCGCCGCCTCGGCAGGCGGGTCGTGCGGAGCGGGTACGCCCGGTGCCGCCACGGCGACGGCCAGGGGCCACCCCGGCAGGGCGGTCACGACCGCGCTCTCGTCCGGCGACAGCTCGTACTCCATGCCGCAGTCCCAGGAGGCGATCGCCACGGCGACCAGCGAGACGTCGTCGATGACGACCGTCCAGCGGGCGCCGTCCCCGTCCTGGCCCAGCACCAGGCCGTACCCGTCGGCGCGCGGCGCGAGGTTCAGCGCGGCGCACGCCTCCGGGTAGTCGTCGCCCAGCACGCTCGGAAACTGCGCCGGCGTCAGCAGCACCGCCGTCAGCACGTACAGCGCATCGTCCGCGGCGGCGACGGCCTCATCGTCCGTCCCGGCCATCCCTGCCTCCCCAGTGGTCGTCCATCGGCGCGCACCCTAGTGCGAGCGGAACCCCCTTGTCACGACTGCGCGCGCCACGCGGAGCTGCAGGTTTCCACCTGGACAGGGGCGAAACGGCCACATCTGGAGAGGAAAGTTCCGCTCATACGGCGGGCAGTCCGAGAAGGGCTCGGGCGACCTCGTCGGGCGACTCGTCCCGCTGCCGGGCCAGCGCCACCACCGCCCGGCAGGCCAGTTCGCTCACGCCGAAGGAGAGCGCCTCCGGCGACACCCAGGCCGCCGCTTCCTCCATCCGGTCCTGGTCGTCCTCCGCCCGGGCGGCCACGTAGACCGCCGCGGCTTCGAACAGGTTGTGCGCGCGCCGCTCCGGAGCACCCTCGGGGCGTGCGGGTTCGGAGGTGCGGAGCCTGCCCGCGTACCTGCGGATCGTGTCGAACACACGGATCACCTTCTCCCCGGACGAAGTCACCACTGATCGCTCATCTGCTGCCTCCCAACGTAGAGTTGGAGATCCGGTATCAGAAGGGGGACGACGCGGTGAAGCGGTTCGAGCAGCTGGACCGGATCCGCCGGCTGGACCCGGTGGCGGACGCGCTGGAGATCTACCGGATCAGCGTGACGTACGAGTTCCCCTGGGACTACACCCGCGCCCTGGAACTGGCCCTGTACCGCACCTACGCGGTGCCCGGCATCGGCCGGCTGCTCGCGCGGACGGCCGAGCTGACCGAACGCACGCAGAAGCGGTACGACGACACCGTGCTGCTCCTCGACACCGTCATGGAACACGGCTTCACCGCGGAGCAGGGGCGCACCGCCATCCGCCGTATCAACCAGATGCACCGCAGCTACGACATCAGCGACGACGACATGCGGTACGTGCTGAGCACGTTCGTGGTGATGCCCCGGCGCTGGATCGACACCTACGGCTGGCGTCGGCTGTCCCGGCTGTCCCGGCACGAGATCGTGGCCACCACCGAGTACTACCGCACCCTGGGCCGGCACATGGGCATCCCGGACATTCCCCGCACCTACGAGGAGTTCGAGGCCCTGCTCGACAGCTACGAGGAAGCGCACTTCGGCTGGGACGAGGAGGCCCGGCGGGTCTCCGACGCCACCCTGGACCTGATGGCGTCCTGGTACCCGCGCCCGCTCGCCCCGGTACTGCGGGCGGCGACGCTCGCCCTGCTCGACGAGCCGCTGCTGCGCGCGTTCCGCTATCCGCGCCCCGGTGCCGCCACCTCCGCGCTGGTGCGCCGCGCCGTACGGGCGCGGGGCCGGCTTGTCCGGCTGCTGCCGCCGCGCCGCAGCCCGCACTTCGCCCGCCAGAACTGGGAGATCAAGGGCTACCCGAACGGCTACCGCGTCGCCGACCTGGGCACCCGCCCCGTGCCCGGGCTGCGCGGCTGCCCGGTGCGGCACCGGGGCGCCTCAGCGGCCGACCCCGTCGAGTGACGCCAGGGTGTCGCGCAGCCAGGCCAGTTCGGCCCGGCTCGTGGCGCGCGCGATGGTGAGGACACCGCGCCGGAACGGATCGTCCAGCTCCTCGGCGGAAAGCGGCCGGTCGCCCTCGTAGAAGAAGCTCGCCGGCTCCTCCAGGAAGGCCAGCCGGCGGCGCAGCACGGCCGCCTGCGCGGCGGGGTCCGCCAGGTGCCGCAGGAACGCCAGCAGTGTGAACCAGTGGTTCTCGTCGGTGATCTCGCGCTGTGCGGGCTCGGCCAGCCGGCGCTTCAACTCACGCCCGCCCTCCTCGGTCAGTCGCAGCACATGGCGCGGCGCGGCCACGGCACCGGGCTCGGTCGCCCGCACCAGCAGGCCGGCCTTCTCCAGCCGCTTGATCGCCGGGTACAGCGTGCTCTCGGCGACGGGGCGCACATGCCCGGTGAGCGCCGCGATGTGGCGCCGCAGGACGTAACCGTGCAGCGGGGCGTCGTACAGGAAACCGAGGATGGCAAGTTCGAGCATGCCCGCATTGTTCAACAGAGGTACCCCGTGGCACCAATACCGCCTTGACGGAATACCTCGGAATCGATGTATTGTGCGGCGTCGCCGAGCACAAGGAGGGGCGCGATGCGTCAGGCCGCGTTCGACAGCAGGGGGAGCCACATCCGCTGGACCGAGGTGCCCGGGGCGGAACCCGCCCGGGTGTATCTGCACGGACTGGGGTCGATGTCCGCCGTGTACCACGCGCACATCGCCGCCCGGCCGGAACTCGTGGGCCGGCGCAGCCTCTTCGTGGACCTGCCCGGTCACGGCACGAGCGACCGGCCCCAGGACTTCGGATACACACTGGAGGAGCACGCCGACGCGGTCGCGGCCGCCATGGACGCGGCCGGAGTCGCCGGTGCCGAACTGATCGCGCACAGCATGGGCGGCGCGGTGGCCGTGGTTCTCGCCCACCGGCGGCCCGGCCTCGTCTCCCGGCTGGTGCTGACGGAGGCCAACCTGGACGCCTTTCCGCCGTCGACCGCCGCCAGCAGCGGAATCGCCGCCCATGGAGAGGACGAGTTCGTCGAGAAGGAGTACGCGCGCGTGCTGGAGGCGGTCGGCCCCCTGTGGGCGGCGACCATGCGGCTGGCCGACCCGCGCGCCCTGCACCGCAGCGCCGTCGGTCTGCGCAAGGGCTCGGACCCTGTGATGCGCACGCTCCTGGAAGGGCTGCCCGTCGACCGCGTCTTCCTCCAGGGTGAGCACAGCGGCGCACTCGCGGGCCGCAAGCGCCTTGAAGCCGCCGGAGTGCGTGTGGTGACGGTGCCCGGCGCCGGACACAACGTCATGTTCGACAACCCCGGCGCCTTCGCGGCGGCCGTCGCCGGAACGGACTGACCCGGGCCCGCGGTCAGCCCTCGCGCACGGCGAGCGCGAGGAAGCGGGCGTCCTCGTCGACGTACGAGGTCATGCGCCAGCCCGCACGGGCCAGCAGCGGACCCAGGTTGGCCTCGGCTCGCAGGTCGTCGGGGGTGATGCGACGGCCCTGACGCGCGGCCAGCGCCGCGCGGCCGACGGGGTGGAAGAGCGCGAGCGCGCCGCTCGGCCGTACCACGCGGGCCAGTTCCCGCAGGTTGTCCTCCGGGCGCGGCAGGTGGGCGATCAGGCCGGCTGCGAACACGGCGTCCAGGCTCTCCGAGCGCAGCGGCAGCGCGGAGACGTCAGCGAGCAGCAGCCGCCCGTGGCGGTCCCTGCCCGCCCGTACGGCGGCCTGCAGCATGGCCGGGGTGAGATCGGCGCCCAGCACCACCCCGGAAGGCCCCACAGCGGTTCGCAGCGCGGACAGGGCGCGCCCCGTGCCGCAGCCCGCGTCCAGCACGCGGTCCCCCTTACGCAGCCGTAGGTCGGCCACCGCGGCCGCGTAAGCCGGGCCGTCGTCCGGGAACCGGGTGTCCCAGTCGGCGGCGCGTGCGGTGAAGAACTCCTGGACGTGTGTGTGGTCGTCGTTCATGTTCCGCATGATCCCTCACCGTCACGAGGGATGCCCCTGTGCGCATGTTCGAGCGGGACGCGATCGTTCCGTCGCAACTGCGCGCCATATTCCGGCAGTTTTCGAAATGTTCCCCCTTTGTGCGCCCGTGCCACCGCTAGCGTCCCGGGGCCATGGGACACCTGGACCACGCCGCCTTCGGCTGGCTGACCCCCGTGCTGTCATACGTGATGGCCTGCATAGGCGCCGCACTCGGACTGCGCTGCACCGTCCGCGCGCTCGCCGCCACCGGCCGCTCGCGCCGCAACTGGCTCGTCACCGCCGCCTCCGCGATCGGGACGGGCATCTGGACCATGCACTTCGTGGCCATGCTCGGCTTCCGCGTCAGCGGCAGCGAGATCCGCTACAACGTGCCGCTGACCATCCTCAGCCTCCTCGTCGCCATGGTCGTCGTCTGCGCAGGCGTCTTCGCCGTCGGCTACAGCCGCGACCGGGGCCGGGCACTCCTCCTCGGCGGGCTCACCACCGGACTGGGCGTGGCCAGCATGCACTACCTGGGCATGGCGGCGGTCCGACTGCACGGGGACGTCAGGTACGACCCCGTCCTCGTCGGACTGTCGGTACTGATCGCCGTGGTCGCGGCGACCGCGGCCCTGTGGGCCGGACTCAACATCAAGTCCCCCCTCGCGGTCACCCTCGCCTCCCTCGTCATGGGAGCGGCCGTCACCAGCATGCACTACACCGGAATGTTCGCGGTGAGCGTGCGTGTGGACCCCTCCGGCGACATCCTGCCCGGGGCCACGGCGATGCAGTTCATCTTCCCCCTCGCCGTCGGTCTCGGGTCCTACCTGTTCATCACCTCGGCCTTCGTCGCCCTCTCGCCCTCCGCCGACGAACGCGAGGCGTCCGCCTCCGCCCAGCGGCCCGTCGAGAGCGTCGCCCGCTAGCGGGGCCCCGGCCCCCAACGCACCGACCCCGTCCCGAGCGAGGAGGCCATGCGCCCACCCCGTACCCCCGAGCGAGCCGCCGCCCCGGAGCACCGTCCCCGCGGCCGCCGCGCACACGCCGGACCACCCGCCGACGAGGGCACCGACCAGCCGCTCCGCACACCGCCCGCCCCGGCACGCGCGCGTGGAGGCCGCCGGCACCTGCGACCGCGGACCGTGCGCGCCAAGGTGGTCAGCCTCCTGATGGTGCCCGTGGTCTCCCTCCTCGCCCTCTGGGCGTACGCCACCGTCAGCACCGCCCAGGACGTCGCGAGGCTGCGCCAGTCACAGCGGGTCGACGCCGAACTGCGCACCCCGGTGGCCGCCGCCGTCACCGCACTGCAGGCCGAGCGCACCGCGGCCGTGCGTTACGCCACCGACCCGCGCGCCGGGAACGACGGCGCCCTCGACGCCCTCGCGGCCCGCACCGACCGTGCCCTGGCCGCGCTCAGGCTCGGCCGCGACAACACGGTCGCCGACAGCCAGGAACTGCCCGCCGCCGTCTCCGGTCGCCTCGACGCCTTCGTCACCGGTGCCGAACGCCTCCGCACCCTGCGGGCAGCCGTGCGGGACCACAAGGCAGGCTGGGACGACACGTACACGCGCTACACGAAGAGCATCGCCGCCGCCTTCGCCGTCGACGGTGCCCTCACCGGCGTCCAGCAGGCGGACGTCGCCTCCGACGCGCGCGTGCTGCTCGAATTCTCCCGAGCCGCCGAGGCCCTGGCCCAGGAGGACGCGCTGCTGGGCAGCGCACGCACCGCGGGAGCCCTGCGGGGGGAGCGGCTACGGCTCTTCAGCGCCGCCGTGGCCACGCGCCGTACCCTCACCGACACCGCCGTCACCGACCTCCCCGCCGCCCAGCGCGCCGCCTGGCAGGGCCTGGCGCGCAGCGGGTCCACCGCCGACCTGGGCGCCGCCGAGGACAAGCTGCTCGCCGCGGGACCGGGTGCCCGGCCGGCCACCGCCGCACCGCAGGCCGCCTGGAGCGCCGCGCACGCGCGCGTACAGGACGGCATGCGGAACATCGCGGCGGCCACCGGCCGTGCCGTCGCCGGCCGTGCCGACCCGGTCGCTCGCGGTCTGCTCAGCCCCGCGGGCGCCGCCGTTCTCCTCGGCCTCGCAGCCGTCGTCGCCTCCCTCGTCATCTCCGTCCGCATCGGGCGGGCCCTGGTGGTCGAACTCGTGAGCCTGCGCAACGACGCCCTGGAGATCGCCCGCCGCAAACTCCCGGAGGCGATGCGGAAACTGCGTGCGGGAGAGGAGATCGACATCCAGGCCGAGGCGCCCGCCGGACCACCCGCCGAGGACGAGACCGCTCAGGTCGGGGAGGCCCTGACCACCGTGCACCGGGCGGCGCTCCGCGCGGCCGTGGAGCGCGCCGAACTGGCCAGCGGCATCTCCGGGGTCTTCGTGAACCTGGCCCGCCGCAGCCAGATCCTGGTCCATCGCCAGCTCAGCCTGCTGGACAGCATGGAGCGGCGCTCCGACGACCCGGACGAACTGAGCGATCTCTTCCGCCTGGACCACCTCACCACCCGGATGCGACGCCACGCCGAGAGCCTGATCATCCTCTCCGGCGCCGCACCCGGCCGGGCCTGGCGCATGCCGGTGTCGCTCACGAACGTCGTACGCGCCGCCGTCTCGGAGGTCGAGGACTACGCGCGCGTGGAAGTGCGCCAGTTCCCGGAGGCCCACGTCACCGGGGCGGCCGTCGCCGACCTCACCCACCTGCTCGCCGAACTCGTGGAGAACGCCGCACAGTTCTCGCCGCCCCACACGCGTGTGCGGGTCACCGGCGAACCGGTCGGCAACGGCTACGCCCTGGAGATCGAGGACCGGGGACTCGGTATGGGCGCCGAGACCCTCGCCGACGCCAACCGGCGCATCGAACAGTCCGAGGCACTCGACCTCTTCGACAGCGACCGGCTCGGACTCTTCGTGGTCAGCAGACTCGCCTCCCGGCACGACATCAAGGTGCACCTGCGGACGTCCCCGTACGGCGGCACCACCGCCGTGGTCCTGGTGCCGACCGCCCTGCTGCACAGCGGCTCGGCGGAACGTTCCCCGCGTGAAGGCGCCCAGGCCCGGCACGACCAGGAGCGGACCTACGCGCGCGTGCCCGGCACGGCCTCGCCCCAGGAGGCCGCCCTCGCCGCCACACGGCCGGACCGGCCCGCCCTGGCGGCCACCGCACCCTGCGCTCATGACACCGCGCAGCTCCCCGGCCCGCACGGCACCGCGCAGACCCCCGGCGCGCACGACACCGCGCAGACCCCCGGCGCGCACGACACCGCGCAGCCCACCGACACTCACGGCACAGGTACGGCAGCCGGCCCCCGGAGCACCCGGCCGTTTCCCGTCCGGGACGACACGGGCTCCGCGGACGGCCGCCGGGACTCCGCCCACGAACCCCCGCCGCCCGGTGTCACCGCCTTGCGCCCGCACCGCCCGTCCGACGACGCAGGCTCCTCCGACGACCTCCCGCGCCGGGTGCGTCAGGCGAGCCTCGCCCCCCAACTGCGCCTCCAGCGCGCCCAAGAGCCGGCGCCGCAGGCGGCCCGGCCCGGCGACGACCGGCGCACCCCCGAACTCGTCCGGGACCGCATGGCGGCATACCGCGACGGCTGGACGCGCGGCGGTGGCAGGCAGCCCGGCCGAGGGGCCGCCCCCCAACCCGAAACGGGCAGGCACAGCACCGAAGGAGACCCGGCATGATCCAGGACCCGAACCGGATGGACGGCCGGCGAGCCGGCGAACTGGACTGGCTGCTCGACGACCTGGTCACGCGCGTGCGCGAGGTACGTCACGCCGTCGTGCTGTCCAACGACGGCCTGGCGGTCGGTGCCTCGACCGGCCTCGCGCGGGAGGACGCCGAGCATCTCGCCGCCGTGGCATCCGGCTTCAACAGCCTCGCGAAGGGTGCCGGGCGGCACTTCGGAGCGGGCGGGGTCCGCCAGACGATGGTGGAGATGGACGACGCGTTCCTCTTCGTGGCCGCCGCCGGCGACGGCTCGTGCCTCGCCCTGCTCACCGCGGTCACGGCCGACATCGGGCTGGTCGCCTACGAGATGGCCCGCCTGGTCAAACGCGTCGGTGAGCACCTCTACACGCCACCGCGCGTCGCTGCGCAGCCACCCGCCGCCGGATGAGCCGGAAGACCGCACCGATGAACGAGAACCCGCCCGGAGGCCCCCGCGAGCCGGGCAGCCAGTGGTACGACGGCGAGGCCGGGCCACTGGTCCGTCCGTACGCCATGACCGGTGGCCGCACCCAGCCGGGGCCCTTGGGGGTGCGCTTCGACCTGATCGCGCTCGTCACCCTGGACCCCGCCGCACCGGCACTGGACGACGACACCGCGCTCGGCCCCGAGCACCGGACCCTGGTCGACCTGTGCCGCCCGGAGACCCAGTCCGTCGCCGAACTCGCCGCGGACGCGGACCTACCGGTCGGCGTCGTCAGGGTGCTCCTCGGAGACCTCCTGGAACTCGGCTGCGTCACCATCAGCCGGCCCGTGCCCCCGGCGCACCTGCCGGACGAGCGGATACTGCGCGAGGTCATCGCGGGATTGCGGGCGCTGTAGATGAACGTTCGGAAACCGACACCCAGTGTGCGCGAGCCGGTCGCATGCGATGCACTTCGGCCCAACTGCCCCGACGAGCCTCCCTGTCGCCATGCTCTTGGTGTCACTCCGGAGCACGCGGACGCCGGCCGCAACCGGCCCTCCCGAGAGAAGTGATCATGGTCTCCGAGCACTCCGACGCCTCCGGCGACTCCTCCGCCCTGGCGCTGAAGATACTGGTCGCCGGTGGTTTCGGCGTGGGCAAGACGACCCTGGTGGGAGCCGTCAGCGAGATCCGGCCACTGCGCACCGAGGAACTCCTCAGCGAAGCGGGCCAGTCGGTGGACGACACCGACGGCGTGGACCAGAAGGTCACCACGACCGTGGCCATGGACTTCGGCCGCATCACGATCCGCTCGGGCCTGTCGCTCTACCTCTTCGGCACCCCCGGACAGGACCGCTTCTGGTTCCTGTGGGACGAACTCGCCCAGGGAGCCCTCGGTGCCGTGGTCCTCGCGGACACCCGACGGCTGGAGGACTGCTTCCCCGCAGTGGACTACTTCGAGCACCGGCGCATCCCGTTCGTGGTGGCCGTCAACTGCTTCGCGGGAGCCCGCGGGTACGGCGCCCACGACGTCTTGCGGGCACTCGACCTCGACCACGGCACCCCCGTGGTGTTGTGCGACGCCCGCGACCGCGACTCCGGCAAGGAGGTACTGATCCGGCTGGTCGAGTACGCCGGAAGGATGCACACCGCCCGGCTCCGGGACTCGGTCGGCTGAGCCGGCCGCTCAGGCCGCGACGTCCCGCATGGCCAGCACGTGGTCGACGCTGACACGGACGAGGAGTTCACCCGGTACGCCGTTGCGGGCGCCGTACTCCTCGGCGTGCTCCTCGCCCATGTACCGGGCGGCGATGCGGGTCGCCCACAACCGTAGGTCGGCCAGGTCCTCCGACAGTCGGGCGCGCCCGTTCAGCACGGTGAAGTGGAACGGCGGACGGTCGTCGTCCACGCACAGCGCGACCCGGCCGTCCCGGGCCAGATTGCGCCCCTTCACCGTCTCCTTGCCGGTGGTGAACACCAGGTCGTCCCCGTCCAGAAGGAACCAGATCGGCGCCACGTGCGGGCTCCCGTCGGCGCGGACGGTGCACAGCTTGCCGGTGCGGGTGCCGTCCGAGACGAACGCCCGCCATTCCTCATCGGTCATCTTCTCTGCCATGGCCCCATCCTGCTTGCCCGCGCGCCGGTCGTGGGGAAGGCTGGCGGGGAGTTCCTCCAGCCAGGGGGAGACGTCACACGGGGAGACGGAGATGGTGCAGAACCAGGGTCTCGGCTGGCTCCTGGACGACCTGACCGAGCGGGTGGACCACGTGCGACACGCGCTGGTCCTGTCGAACGACGGGCTGGTCACCGCCGCGAGCACGGGCCTACGCCGGGAGGACGCCGAGCATCTGGCCGCCGTGGCGTCCGGACTGCACAGTCTGGCGAAGGGCTCCGGACGCCACTTCGGCGCCGGCCGGGTGCGCCAGACCATGATCGAGTACGACGACGCCGTGCTGTTCGTGACCGCGGCCGGCACCGGCAGCTGTCTGTGCGTGCTCAGCGGGGCGCAGACCGACATCGGTCAGATCGCCTACGAGATGACGCTGCTCGTCAACCGGGTCGGCGAACACCTCGGTGTCGACGTCAGGCAACCCGAGCGGAGTCGTCTGTCGGACGACGTCTGACCTGCGGCTTTTTCCGCTCCGGTCGAGTTTTCCACAGGCTGCCACGAGAGGCGACGGACCGGCTACGGTGTGTGCACGGCGAACGCACAGGGCGTGAGCCACGGACTCCACGGGGGAGTGCGACCATGTCGGCAGGCACCTTCGGACCATCCCGCCTCAGCACCTGCACGCCGAGCCGTGCCGCTCGCGAACTGGGACTCAAGCGCAGCGAGTTCGACCTCGCCGTGCACCTCGGCCGCATCCGGACCGTGCCCGACGAGGGCGGGGGAGGAGGCCGGCGCGTGGAGCGCGCGGAGATCGACCGTCTCCGCGCCCAGGACGGCTTCCCCGAATCCCTGCGCGAGCGGGTCCAGGTCGTCGGTACGGCCGAGGGCGCCGCCCTGATGGCCATCCCGGCCGGCCGGTTCAGCCGGCTCGCCCGCCTGGGCCTGCTCGTGCCGGTCATGTTCTACCTCAATCGCTACCGGGCGGTGGTCTGGCTCTATCTGGCGGAAGAACTGCGCCAGTTCGCGGGCGCGGCGGAGAACTCGCACCTGCTCAAGGGGCGTACGCCCGAGACCCTGCGGAGTCAGCTGCAGGCGGGCGTGGATCTACGGGCCCGCAACTGGCGCGGACGCCATCTCGGATTCCTGCTGCGGCAGGCCGAGGATCCGTGGGCCCGCGCCGGAGCCGTGGCCGCCCTCCTCGCGCCCGTCGAGGTCGCCGGCATCGTCAAGGACCCGTACGAGCGCGTCCACCTGAACCGGTTCCGGCCCGCGCCTCCCGGGCGCGGCGTTCCCGGTTCCCCCGCCGCGCATCTTGCCGAGCAGATCATGACGGCGCAGGACGCGGACGAGATCGGTTGGCTGCGCAGCGACCTGGCGCGCTCGGTCGAGGAGGCCCGCGAGGAGTCGGCCGCCCCGCGTCCGCCCGCCCACCGCGTACCGTCGGCGATCCGGACGCCGGCGCGGCCCGTCCCGCCGATGGCACGGACGGTCACCGGGCTGCTGGAAGAACCGCCGGCCGGCCGGCCCACGGGCGGGGCGACCCCGGAACCGGCAGCATGGTCCCCGGAGCCGGCCGCGCGGCCCGCGGGGCCGGAAGCACCGCCGCTGGAGTCGGCACCCCGGCTCCCGGAGCGGCCGATGCGGGGTGCCGACGTGCCGGCACGGGGACGGCGGTCGCCGGTACGTCCCCAGGAACCGACGACCCCGCTCCTGGGACTGCCGACACCGTCCGGGGAATCCACGGCCCCGCTCCCGCAGCCTGAGATGCGGACCGCGGAGTCGCCTGGCAGGCACCCCGGATGGGCGCTGCGGCATTCGCGGCCGCGCTCGCGGCGCCCCGGCGCCGTGACGCGACCGGCGACGCGCCCCGCCCCCCGGCAGCACGATCCGGCACAGCCCGCTCCACCGCGCGCGTCCCGTGGTCTGCGGTCGTGGCTGCGACGCAGAAGCCCACGCTCGGCAGGGCCGAGGGGGGCCTGAGCCCCCGCTCCCGGCCGCGGTCGGCGGCCGAGGGCACTACAGGGCCCTGAACAGGCCTTCCTGGACGACCGAGACGAGCAGCCACCCCTGCAGGTCGTAGATGCGCCCGCGGGCCAGCCCGCGCCCGCCCGTGGCGATCGGCGACTCCTGGTCGTACAGGAACCACTCATCCGCGCGGAACGGCCGGTGGAACCACATGGCGTGGTCCAGGGAGGCCATGTCGAAGCTCCGCGGTCCCCACAGCGGTTCCACCGGGATGCGCACCGCGTCCAGGAGGGTCATGTCACTGGCGTAGGTCAGCGCGCAGGTGTGTACCAGCGGGTCGTCACCGAGCGGTCCGACCGCGCGCATCCACACGGCGCTGCGCGGCTCGGCGCCGTCGATGTCCTCGGCGTCCCAGCGCAGCCGGTCGACGTACCGGATGTCGAACGGCTGGCGGCGCGCCATCCGCTCCAGCTGCTCCGGAAGCGCCCCGAGATGCTTGCGGATCTCCTCCGTGACCGTCGGCAGCGACTCGGGGTCCGGCACCTCGCGGGCCGGCGGCAGCTGGTGCTCGAACGGTCCTTCCTCAGGCTTGTGAAAGGAGGCGGTCAGATTGAAGATCGTGCGGCCCTGCTGCACCGCCGTGACCCGGCGCGTCGTGAAGGAGCGTCCGTCACGGACCCGTTCGACCTGGTACACGATCGGCACGCCCGGCCGGCCCGGGCGCAGGAAGTACGCGTGCAGTGAGTGCACCGGGCGCTCACCTTCCGTGGTGCGGCCGGCCGCGACCAGCGCCTGGCCGGCCACCTGGCCGCCGAAGACCCGCTGCAGGGACTCCTGCGGGCTGCGGCCACGGAAGATGTTGACCTCGATCTGCTCCAGGTCGAGCAGGTCGACCAGTCTCTCGGCCGGATTCGTCATCGGCGGGATTCTCCTCGGCTCACCACGGGTCGCGAACGGCTCACAGCTGGCCCACGTCGGTCACACGGACGACCGCGCGGCCCTCGGCGTCGGAGGCCGCGAGGTCGATCTCCGCGCTGATGCCCCAGTCGTGGTCGCCGTTCGGGTCGTCGAAGATCTGGCGGACCCGCCAGAGGCCGTTCTCCGGTTCCTGCTTGATGACGAGCAGCTTCGGGCCGCGGGCGTCGGGACCGGTGCCGAGATCGTCGTACTCGTCCCAGTACTTGTCCATCGCCTCGCCCCAGGCCTCGGCGTCCCAGCCGGCCTCGGCGTCCAGCTCGCCCAGCTCCTCGACCTGGTCCAGGGCGGCCAGCTCCACGCGGCGGAACATGGCGTTGCGGACCAGGACGCGGAAGGCGCGGGCGTTGGTGGTGACCGGCTTGACCTCGTCGGCCTTCTCCTGGGCCTCCTCGGCGGTCATCTCCTCCGGGTTGGCGAGCTGCTCCCACTCGTCCAGCAGGCTGGAGTCCACCTGGCGCACCATCTCGCCCAGCCACTCGATCAGGTCCTGCAGGTCCTCGGACTTCAGGTCGTCCGGGATGGTGTGGTCCAGCGTCTTGTAGGCGCTGGCGAGGTAGCGCAGCACGATGCCCTCGGTGCGGGCGAGCTCGTAGAAGGACACCAGTTCCGTGAAGGACAGCGCCCGCTCGTACATGTCCCGGATCACCGACTTCGGCGACAGCGGGTGGTCGCCGACCCACGGGTGGCTCTTGCGGTAGGTGTTGTACGCGTGGAAGAGCAGCTCTTCCAGCGGCTTCGGGTATGTGATGTCCTGGAGGCGCTCCATGCGCTCCTCGTACTCGACGCCGTCCGCCTTCATCGCGGCAACGGCCTCGCCGCGCGCCTTGTTCTGCTGGGCGACGAGGATCTGCCGCGGGTCGTCCAGGGTGGACTCGACCACGGAGACCATGTCGAGGGCGTAGGACGGCGACTCGGGATCGAGGAGTTCGAACGAGGCGAGGGCGAACGTGGACAGCGGCTGGTTCAGCGCGAAGTCCTGCTGGAGGTCGACCGTCAGCCGGACGATGCGGCCCTCGGCGTCCGGCTTGTCGAGCTTCTCGACGATCCCGCCGTCCAGCAGGGAACGGTAGATCGCGATCGCCCGGCGGATGTGCCTCAGCTGCTGCCTGCGCGGCTCGTGGTTGTCCTCCAAGAGGTGGCGCATCGCCTCGAACGCGTTGCCCGGGCGGGCGATCACCGACAGCAGCATCGTGTGCGTCACCCGGAACCGCGAGGTCAGCGGCTCCGGCTCCGACTCGATCAGCTTCTGGAAGGTGTTCTCCGTCCAGCCGACGAAGCCCTCCGGCGCCTTCTTGCGGACCACCTTGCGCCGCTTCTTGGGGTCGTCACCGGCCTTCGCCAGTGCCTTCTCGTTCTCGATGACGTGCTCCGGCGCCTGCGCGACCACGAGTCCCGCGGTGTCGAAACCGGCCCGGCCGGCCCGGCCCGCGATCTGGTGGAACTCCCGGGCCCGCAGGGTGCGCACCCGGCTGCCGTCGTACTTGGTGAGCGCCGTGAACAGCACCGTGCGAATGGGCACGTTGACGCCCACGCCGAGCGTGTCCGTGCCGCAGATGACCTTCAGCAGACCGGCCTGGGCGAGCTTCTCCACCAGCCGCCGGTACTTGGGCAGCATGCCGGCGTGGTGCACGCCGATGCCGTGCCGGACGTAGCGGGAGAGGTTCCGGCCGAACTTGGTGGTGAAGCGGAAGTTGCCGATCAGCTCGGCGATCTGGTCCTTCTCCTCGCGGGTGCACATGTTGATGCTCATCAGCGCCTGCGCCCGCTCCACGGCCTGCGCCTGCGTGAAGTGCACGATGTACACCGGGGCCTGCTTGGTCTCCAGCAGCTCGGTGAGCGTCTCGGTGAGCGGGGTCAGCTTGTACTCGTAGGAGAGGGGCACCGGGCGGGTCGCCGAGCGGACCACCGAGGTGGGGCGGCCGGTGCGGCGGGTGAGGTCCTTCTCGAAGAAGGACACATCGCCCAGAGTGGCCGACATCAGGATGAACTGCGCCTGCGGCAGCTCCAGCAACGGGATCTGCCAGGCCCACCCGCGGTCGCCCTCGGCGTAGAAGTGGAACTCGTCCATGACGACCTGGCCCACGTCCGCGTTCTTGCCGTCGCGCAGCGCGATGGAGGCCAGCACCTCGGCGGTGCAGCAGATCACCGGCGCGTCGGCGTTCACGGAGGCGTCACCGGTGAGCATGCCGACGTTCTCGGTGCCGAAGAGCTTGCACAGCTCGAAGAACTTCTCCGACACCAGGGCCTTGATCGGCGCCGTGTAGAAGGTGACCTCGTCCCGGGCCAGCGCGGCGAAGTGCGCCCCCGCGGCGATCATGCTCTTGCCGGAGCCGGTGGGCGTCGAGACGATCACGTTCGCCCCCGAGACCACCTCGATCAGCGCCTCCTCCTGGTGCGGATAGAGGGTGAGGCCGCGCTCCTGCGCCCAGGACTCGAAGGCCTCGTACAGGGCGTCGGGGTCGGCGGTCGGCGGCAGCTGATCGATGAGGGTCACGCCCCCATCTTGCCTGGCCTTCGGCCCGAGCGGGGAATCGGCTGCGGGTACGAAGATCACGACCGCTACGCTGTGTCGCCGACGCAGCGTCAGCGCACCGGGTCAACTGGACAGCGGCACACGAGGAATGGGGCGGAAAGCGGCCATGATGGGACCAGCACACTCACTGTCCGGGGCCGCGGCCTGGCTCGGCGTCGGAGCCGCCGCCGCGGCGGCCGGGCACCCGATGCCCTGGCCGGTCCTCCTCTCCGGTGCGCTGATCTGCGCCGGCGCCGCGCTCGCCCCGGACCTCGACCACAAGGCCGCCACCATCTCCCGGGCCTTCGGGCCGGTCTCCCGCTGGATCTGCGAGATCGTGGACAAGCTGTCCTACGCCGTCTACAAGGCGACCAGGAAGCAGGGCGACCCGCGCCGCTCCGGTGGCCACCGCACGCTGACGCACACCTGGGTATGGGCGGTCCTGATCGGCGCCGGCTGTTCCGCCGCGGCGATCACCGGGGGCCGCTGGGCCGTGCTGGCGATCCTTTTCGTGCACATGGTGCTCGCGATCGAAGGCCTGCTGTGGCGGGCGGCGCGGGGTTCCAGCAGCGATGTCCTGGTCTGGCTGCTGGCGGCGACCAGCGCCTGGATCCTCGCGGGGGTGCTGGACAAGCCGGGCAACGGTTCGGACTGGCTGTTCACCGCGCCGGGGCAGGAGTACGTGTGGCTCGGGCTGCCGATCGTGCTGGGCGCGCTGGTGCACGACATCGGGGACGCGTTGACCGTGTCCGGCTGCCCGATCCTGTGGCCGATCCCGGTGGGCCGCAAGCGCTGGTATCCGCTGGGGCCGCCGAAGGCGATGCGGTTCCGGGCGGGCAGCTGGGTCGAGCTGAAGGTGCTGATGCCGGTGTTCATGCTGCTCGGGGGAGTGGGCTGCGCCGCGGCGCTCAACGTGATCTGAGGAACACCGCGGGATCAGGTGGCCTCGCCCGCGTCCCCGGCGCCGTACCGGCGCTCGAAGCGGGCGATGCGGCCCTCGGTGTCGACCGTGCGGGCCTTGCCCGTGTAGAAGGGGTGGCTCTCCGAGGAGATCTCCACGTCGATCACCGGGTAGGTTTCCCCGTCGTCCCACTCGATGGTCTGCTCGCTCTGCGCGGTGGAACGGGTGAGGAACGCGTAGCCGGCGGCGCGGTCGCGGAAGACCACGGCGTGGTAGTCGGGGTGCTTGTCCTGCTGCATCGCGGCTCCTTGTTCTGGGCGGTCGGGACGGGCGGATCCGCTCGGTCCGGCTCAGCCGGGGAGGGAGTCCTCGTCGACGATGTGCATCGCTGCCTCCTCGGCGGAGGCGGCGGCACCGTCGATGCCGACGTCGGTGGCCACGAGGGCGGCCTCGTCGTCCTCGTGCGTGCCTTCGTCGGGGGCCACCAGCCGGCCGGAGCGGAAGTGCCCGACCTCGTTGTCGAGGGGTTCCCCGTCCGTGCCCTCACAGTCGCCGATGCCATCGCCGTCTGGCGCGTCGAGGTCCGGCAGCTCCTCGGCGAGCCGCTGGTCGAGGGTCTCGCCCGCCCGGCGTTCGGCCGCCGTCACACCGGTGTGTTCGACCGCCCAGGGCCGCTCGGGAGGGGACCAGCCGCGGTCGAGGGGGTCGGCGATGCCGTCGAAGTCCAGTGTGTCCTCGACGTCGAGCACCCCCGAGTCCTCCCGGATCTCCGAGGGATCGGGCTGGTAGACGTCGTCCCCCCAACCGTCGGCGCTGTCCACGACTACCTCCAGGTGGTGAGGACGGCCGGGTACCGCCCCAGCGGACGGCGGGCCGTCGGCACCCAGGGCACCGGGGCACTCGCCTGGAACCGCCGGCTCCCGGCGGCACCCCGAGCTGGTGCCGCTCTCCAGCCTTCCACCCCAGCTCGCCACCGCGCAACGCCACGGGTTCCGGCGCGGCAGGCCCCCCGGTCTGCTGCACCAGTCACAGCCAAGCAGTCCCTCGCCCCGGTGCAGGCTCCAGTCCGGCCCGGCGCCGGCAGTCGTCCGTGGGTTCCGGTGCAGCCGGCCCTCCGTCCTGCTGGACCGGCCAGAGTCAAGCAGTCCCTCGGCCCGTGCAGGCTCCAGTCCGGCCCGGCACCGGCAGCCGTCCGTGGGTCCCGGTGCAGCCGGCCCTCCGTCCTGCTGGACCAGTCACAGCCAAGCAGTCCCTCGCCCCGGTGCAGGCCCCAGTCCGGCCGGCACCGGCATCCGCCCGCGGGTTCCGGCGCGGCCCCGGAGGCACCCGGTGACCTGCCCTCGTCGGCACCGGCGTCCGGACCCAGATGGTGCAGCCTGCCGGCCGAGGCAGCGCAGGCCCCGGCTTCCCTGCCACGGCACCACCCCGACCCAGCCCCGGCCCGCGGCCCCCCGCAGCACCGGCGCCCGCCTCCACGGCAGGTCCCGCGCCACCCCGCCGCAGTCACGGCACTCCCCGGCTCACCCGAGCGCCGTCACCCGTGCCAGGACCGCCACAGTGCCGCGTACGCGCCCCCCGCTGCGACCAGCTCCTCATGGCTGCCCAGCTCGCTGATCCGGCCGTTCTCCACGACGGCGATCACGTCGGCGTCATGGGCGGTGTGCAGACGGTGGGCGATGGCGACCACGGTGCGGCCGTCGAGGACGCGTGCCAGGGAGCGTTCCAGGTGGCGGGCCGCGCGCGGGTCGAGCAGCGACGTCGCCTCGTCCAGCACCAGCGTGTGCGGATCGGCCAGCACCAGCCGGGCCAGCGCGATCTGCTGCGCCTGCGCCGGGGTCAGCGCCAGGCCGCCGGAGCCCACCTCGGTGTCCAGGCCGTCGTCCAGTGCCCGCGCCCACCCGTCCGCGTCGACCGCGCCCAGAGCGGCCCACAGCTCGGCGTCCGGGGCGGCGGCGCGAGCGAGCCGGAGGTTGTCGCGCAGGGAGCCCACGAAGACGTGGTGCTCCTGGTTGACGAGGGCGACGTGCGTGCGGACGCGCTCCGCGGGCATCCGGGACAGCTCCGCCCCGCCCAGGGTGATCCGGCCGTCCCGGGGCGCGTAGATCCCGGCGAGCAGCCGGCCCAGGGTGGACTTGCCCGCGCCGGACGGGCCGACCAGGGCGAGCCGGGTGCCCGGTGCGACCTCCAGGGAGACCTTGCGCAGCACGTCGACGCCCTCGCGGTAACCGAAGTGCACCCGGTCGGCGTGCACGTCCCGCCCGTCGGGAGCGAGCGAGGCGTCCCCGGCGTCCGGCTCGATGTCCCGCACACCGACCAGGCGGCCCAGCGACACCTGGGCGACCTGCACCTCGTCGTACCAACGCAGGATCAGGTTCACCGGATCGACCAGCATCTGCGCGATGAGCGCACCGGTGGTCAGCTGGCCCACTCCGAGCCAGCCGTGGAGGACGAGGACACCGCCGACCATCAGGACCGAGCCGAGCACGAGGAGGTGGACGGCGCTGATGACCGGGAAGAGCACGGAGCGCAGCCACAGGGTGTACCGCTCCCACGCGACCCACTGCGCGATCCGTCGCTCCGACAGGGCCACGCGGCGGGCGCCGAGGCGGTGTGCCTCGATGGTGTGGCCCGCGTCCACGGTCTCGGCGAGCGCGGCGGCGACGGCGGCGTAGCCGGCGGCCTCCGAGCGGTAGCCGGACGGCGCCCGCCTGAAGTACCAGCGGCAGCCGATCACCAGGACCGGGACGGCGAGCAGCACGGCGGCGGCCAGCGGCGGCGCCGTCACGACCAGTCCGCCGAGCAGCAGCAGGGCCCACACCACACCGATGGCCAGCTGCGGCACGGCCTCCCGCATGGCGTTGGCCAGGCGGTCGATGTCGGTGGTGATGCGGGACAGCAGGTCGCCGGTGCCCGCCCGCTCCAGCACGCCCGGCGGCAGCCCGACGGACCGCACGAGGAAGTCCTCGCGCAGGTCGGCCAGCATCCGCTCGCCGAGCATCGCGCCCCGCAGCCGCACCTGCCGTACGAAGACGGCCTGTACGGCCAGCGCGAGCACGAACAGCCCGGCGGTCAGGCCCAGGTGGAGTTCCCGGGCCTCGTCCGTCACCCGTTCGACCAGGCCGCCGAGCAGGTACGGGCCCACCATGGAGGCGACCACGGCCACCGTGTTGACGGTGACGAGCAGCAGGAAGGCCCGCCGGTGCCGCCGGAACAGCTCGGCGACGTAGGCGCGTACGGTCGCGGGGGAGCCGACGGGCAGGGTGGTGGCGGTCGTCGGGGCCGCCGGGTCGTACGCCGGCGGCGCAACGCCGATCATGCGCTCTCCTCGATCTCTTCCAGCTCCGGGTGGAGCGCGTCCAGCAGCAGACCCTCGTCGGCCGCGGCCAGCTCCTCGTCTGTCTCCCGGGTCACCACGGCCCGGTACCGCGGCTCGCCGTCGGCCAGTTCGCGGTGCGCGCCGACCGCCACGACCTCGCCCTCGTGCACCAGCGCCACCTGGTCCGCGCGGTCGAGCAGCAGGGGAGAGGAGGTGAACACCACGGTTGTCCGCCCCGACCGCAGCCGGCGCAGCCCCTCCGCGATCCGGGCCTCGGTGTGCGAGTCGACGGCGGAGGTGGGCTCGTCCAGCACCAGCACCTCCGGATCGGTGATCAGCGACCTGGCCAGGGCGAGCCGCTGGCGCTGGCCGCCGGACAGGGACCGCCCGCGTTCGGTGATGCGGGCGTCCATCGGGTCGGCGGCGTCCAGCGAACCCTGCACGAGGGCGTCCAGTACGTCCTCGCACTGGGCCGCCGCCAGCGCGTCCGCGGGCCGCACGGCTCCGGAGGCGGGCACGTCGAGCAGATCGCGCAGTGTGCCGGACAGCAGCACCGGGTCCTTGTCCTGGACGAGGACGGCGGTGCGGGCGGTGTCGAGGGGGAGTTCGTCCAGGGGGACTCCGCCGAGGAGCACCGACCGGTCCGGCTCCGCGGGGTGGCCGCCCAGGCGTTCGGCGAGCCTGCCCGCCGCGTCCGGGTCGCCGCACACCACGGCGGTGAGCCGGCCGGCGGGAGCGAGTAGACCGGTCGCGGGGTCGTACAGGTCGCCGGCCGGGGCGTCGGCCTCGCGGGTGCCGTCGGTGGCGGTGGACCGTTCCAGCGACAGCACCCGTGCGGCGCGCTTGGCCGAGGGACGGGAGAAGGAGTACGCCATGGCGATCTCCTCGAAGTGCCGCAGCGGGTAGTTGAGGACCATGACCGCGCTGTAGACGGTGACGAGTTCACCGACCGTGATCCGGCCCTGGCGGGCCAGGTCGATGCCGTGCCAGACGACGGCGATCAGCAGCAGTCCGGGGAGCAGCACCTGCACGGCGGAGATCAGCGACCACATGCGCGCGCTGCGCACGGCGGCGTGCCGTACCTCCTGCGAGGCCTGGCGGTAGCGGTCCAGGAAGAGTTCCTCGCCCCCGATGCCGCGCAGCACCCGCAGTCCGGCGACGGTGTCGGAGGCCAGCTCGGTGGCCCGGCCCGCCTTCTCGCGCTGCACGTCGGCGCGGCGCGTCGCCCGGGGCAGCAGCGGCAGGACCGCGAGGGCCACGACAGGCAGGCCCAAGGCGACGATCACGCCGAGCGCTGGCTGGTACACGAGCAGCCCGACGCAGACGACCACGACGGTCAGGGCGGCGGCCGTGAAACGGGAGACGGCCTCGACGAACCAGCCGATCTTCTCCACGTCACCGGTGGAGACGGCCACCACCTCACCGGCCGCCACCCGTCGGGTCAGTGCGGAGCCGAGGTGGGCGGCCTTGCGGGCCAGCAGTTGCTGGACGCGGGCGGCGGCGGTGATCCAGTTGGTGATGGCGGCCCGGTGCAGGAAGGTGTCGCCGAGCGCGGTCCCCGTACCGCAGACCAGCAACAGGCCACCCGTCAGGGCGAGCCGGCCGCCGGAGCGGTCGACGGCCGCCTGCACGGCGAGACCGACGCAGAAGGGCAGCGCGGAGACGGACACGAAGTGCAGCAGGCCCCAGGCGAGCGACTTCAGCTGTCCGCCCAGCTGATTGCGCCAGAGCCACCACAGGAATCGGGGACCCGAACGCACGTCGGGCACGCCCGGATCGGGATACGGAAGATCTTGTATCTGCATGACGTCCCATGGCTCGTGTCACAGGGGCGGGGAAAGGCCGGGAGGCCGCGGTGAGCGGCAACAAGCCGTGAAAGGTTCGCGTCGCGGAGTGGTGAATTTCAAACGGTTTTCCTCGACGGTCCCCGAAATCAGCCGACTTCCGGCCAAGGCCCCGCCCCTCCGGCCCGTCCCGCCTCCCACCCCGCCCGTCAATCCTGGACAACCACGCCACTCGACACGGTGATTGCCCGAACATTCACCCCATCAGCCGGTTCGGTGGTGGCAGCATGGAGGTGTGCAGATCGACAGTGTGCGGCGCCGGACGGTCGCCGTGGTGGCGGCCCTCGGTGCCCTCCTGACGACGCTCTCCGCCTGCGGCACCACCGCTCCCGCTCACGGCGCGCGCGGTGCCGAGGGGACCGGGACCGCGCCGTCCGCCGCCACGACCGACCCGACCCGCATCCCGGGCGTCGGCGACCGTTTGTACCGGCGGATACCCGCCGGCTCCCGCCAGGTCGTCGCCGTGTACGGCGAGGGCCGGGACTCGGCCGACTCCCGGGTCGTGCTGTACGTCCGCCAGGGCGCGCACTGGCGGGCAAGGGCGACTTGGCCCGCCCACAACGGGCGCCGAGGATGGACCGCGCACCACCACGAGGGCGACGCGCGCAGCCCGGTCGGCGTGTTCACCCTCACCGACGCCGGCGGCGTGCTCGCCGACCCGGGCACCCGGCTGCCCTACGACCGGAACGAGGGCGCCTACGCGCCGCCGGCCGAGTGGGACGAGGCGCACCAGCACGACTTCGACTACGTCATCGCCATCGACTACAACCGCGTCAAGGGCACCCCGCCGCGCGACGCCACCCGCCCCTGGGGTACGGAGAAGGGGGGTGGCATCTGGTTGCACCTGGACCACGGCAGCGGCACCTCGGCCTGTGTCAGCGTCTCCCGGGAAGCCATGGAGTTCCTGCTGCGCACGCTGGACCCGGCGCGCGACCCTGTCGTGGTGATGGGTGACAGACCGAGCCTGAGGGCCTAGCGGAGCGAGGACGGACCGAGCCCGGGGGCCAGGCGAAGCGAGGACGCCGGGCGCACACCTCTCGCCCCGCTGCCCCGCTCCAGGCCCCGGCCCCGCTCCCGGTCCCCCTCCCGGCCCCGGTCGAGTCTTCCCTCGGCCGCCCCGATTCCGAGCACCCGGTCCCCGCGCGGTCACCGCTCAGCCCGCCCGGCACGGTGTCCCGCTGTTCCGCGGAGGACCCGGCTCCTCACACGGTGTCCCGCCGGTCCGCGGAGGGGCCGGCTCCCCCCACGGTGTCCCGGCGTTCCGAAGAGGTCACCTCCCGGTCTGGAGGCCCTGCGCCCCCGCGGTGGTGGACGAGCCGACCACGTCCACGTCGCTGGCCCGGACGTACGCGAGCCGGTGGCCGAACTGGATCTCGTAGTACCGCTCCCGGCCCCACACCACCGGATTGGGCGTGTCGCTGAAGGACTTGGCGGTGTAGGAGCTGCCGACGCCGGCCTGGGTCACGTACCGCTGGCCCGCCAGGAAGCCGTAGGGCAGCGGCGACTCGGCCGGCTCGTCCACGTCGTCCGGGAAGGCCTCCTCCTCCGGAAGGGCACGCCCGTACACGGGGATCTCGTCCAGGCCCTCCTTCGGCGTGACCATGCGTCCGGCCGCACCGACGGCCGTCGGCTTGTTCCGGGGGTTCTTGAACCAGGCCTTCCGCCCCTGGAACCAGATCGCCGTCCAGTCGCCGCTGCGGTCCGCGACGGCGAAGGTCTGCCCGGTGGAGACGCGGGAGCCCAGGTCGTTGACGTCCTGGGTGGAGTCGTCGCCGTCCGGCTTGCGACCGGGGTCCTGGATCAGCGGGGCCTTCTCGTCCGGTTCGGTGTACAGCCGGACGGCGCTGGAGCCGTGCGGCCGACACGGTGAACCACTGCCGGTGCAGCCCGTGAACGACGGTTTGTGCGTGGGGTAGTCCGGCAGGATGGTCACCATGTCGCTGTCGGGTCCCGCCGTCGCGCGCAGCGGCGCGCCGAGGAGGTCGAAATAGTGCCGCCAGTCCCAGAAGGGGCCGGGATCGTCGTGCATGTCGGGGATGGTGTCGGCGGTCGGAGCCGGCACGTTGTCGTGGCCGAAGATGTGCTGGCGGTCGAGCGGGATGGAGTACTTCTTCGCCAGGTACTTCACCAGGCGTGCCGAGGCCCGGTACATCTGTTCCGTGTACCAGGTCCCCGGGTGGGTGAGGAACCCCTCGTGCTCGATGCCGATCGAGCGGGCGTTCACGAACTGGCTGCCCGAGTGCCAGGCCTCGTCCTTGGTCTTGACGTGCTGGGTGACGTGGCCGTCGCTGGAGCGGATCGAGTAGTGCCACGACGACTCCGTCGGATCCTGCACCGTCTGGAACATGCTCTGCAGGTCCGCCTCGGTGTCGTGGATGACGATGTACTCGATCGGCTGGTCCCTGGGGCGGTCGGCGAGGTCGTGGTTGCCGTAGGAGCTGTCGTCGATCTCCTCGTACGGCGCGCCGAGCCAGTCACAGGCCAGTTCCGCGGGGCACTCCGCCTGTTTGGACCGCTGCGGGTTCGGCTGGCCGGCGGTACGGGGGTGCGGCCGCACCCGGGGGCTCGGGGGCAGGGCGACGTCCTGTCCCTCCGCGGTGGTGCGGTGCGCTCCCCGGCGGATCAGGGCGAAGACGTCGTCGGCGTACGAGGCGGCTGACGTGACGTCACGGGTGCCCGGGAAGCGTGCCACCGCCTCCCACCAGTCCGCCGGATCGGCGCTGAGGGGCTTGCCGAGCCGTCGTTGCGTCTCCGCCAGGATCGCCGCTCCGCCGCGTACGTTGGCGACGGCGTCCGTGCGCAGACGTCCGGCCGGAACCTCGATCAGGTGTGCCGCGTGCTGCAGGTCCGCGGGCTGTGCGGCGCGGCGGGCCGGGGGGTCCGCGGTGGCGGAGCCTCCCGCCGCGCCCGTGAGCGGCCGGTCCTGGGCGCCGAGCGGTGGCCGCGGGGCGGACGGCGGCGCCGCGGCCTTGACGCGGTCGGTGTCCACCAGGTGCATCGGCCCGAAGCCGCCCGAGACGCTGGGCGCGCCCGGGTGGGTGTCCCAGCGTGACTGCATGTAGGAGACGCTCATGAGGACACTGCGCGGCACGTGGAACTCGCGCGCGGCGTCCGTGAAGGCGTCCTGCAGACGCCGGTCCGCCGCCTCGTCGGCGCCGGACATCGGGAGGATCAGCAGTGGCGGCAGGAGCGCCGCCCCCGCGATCACACAAGCCGTGCGGCGGCACCTGCGGATGGCACCGGGGACATGTGCAGAAACATTTCTTCTCATCGCAGAGGCTCTCCCAACCACGCTCGATCGCAACCAGGGCGAAGGAGTTGCCCGTGGTGCCACCCCTTGTACGTTTCCGTGCCCCGAGCGTCGTGTCGTGGCGAGCGTCACCGGGGTGGACCAGCGGTCCGGCAGAGGCCACCCGGTCGGCGGCAGTGACTCGGCTGCCCGGGGCAACCACGCGCGACCGGCTGCCGCTCAGTCCTCCACCGGGTCCACCTGCCAGTCGGGGTGGCCCGGCATGGGCGGTGTGCGGGGGCCGTGGAGCCACGGATTCAGAAAGGGCGTCAGGTCTTCACCGGCGATCCGGGACGCGAGCGCGACGAAGTCCCGGGTGCCGGCCGCGCGCCCCCGGTACTCGGTCACCCAGGCGCGCTCGATCCGCTCGAAGGTCTCCTCGCCGACCTTCTCCCGCAACGCGAAGAGCACCAGCGCCGAACCGTCGTAGCGCATCACCTTGAAGAGCGTCTCCTCGGTGGGCTCGGCGGGCGCTCCTTCGTCGTGCCGCCACTGGTCGTGCTGCTCGTACGCGTCCCGCATCGCGGACTCCAGGCTCACGCCGCCGTGCTCGGCGGAGTACAGCCGTTCGTAGAAGCGGGCGTGACCCTCGCTCAGCCACAGGTCGGACCAGCGGCGGATGGCGACGCTGTCACCCGTCCAATGGTGCGTCAGCTCGTGGACGAGATTGCGTTCGGCGCCGACGCGGTCGCCCAGCAGGTCGTCCCGGGGTACGACGGAGAGCGACTGCGTCTCCAGGGCCACCGGCAGGTCGGTGTCGCCGACCAGCACCCCGTAGCGGGGGAAGGGGTACGGGCCGAGTCGCCGTTCCAGCCAGGCCAGGTGTTCCGGCGTCAGCGAGCGGTACTCCTCGGTGCCGGTGACCAGCCCGTCCGCGACCACGTCCCGGACGGGCAGCCCGCGCGGGCCCCTGCTGTCGACGAACGTGAACCTCCCGATCGCCAGCTGCACCAGCTGTGGGGCGACCGGCTGCTCGGAGTCGTACGTCCACCGGGTGCGGCCGTCGGGCCGCCGGACGGTGGAGACGAGCCGCCCGTTGGCCACCGCGGTGAGCCCCGGCGGGGTGGTGATGTGGAAGGTGACCGGTGCCCGCAGGCTCGGGTGGTCGTCGGCAGGAAAGATCATCTTTGCCCCGTCGGGCTGCGCGCAGACCAGGGTGCCGTCGGCGGTGGGGACCCAGCCGTAGTCCTGGATCGCGTCGTCGCGGTGCCGGCCCTGCGCCGGGTCGGCGGTGTAGGCGACCTGGACGGTGAAGGCGCCGCCGCGGGGGATCGGGCGCGCGGGGGTGACGACGAGTTCGTCCCCGTCGCGCCGGGCGGTGGCCGGTGCGCCGTCGACCGTGACGCGGTGCAGCGTGTTGCCCGCGAAGTCGAGGTCGAAGCGGGACAGCGCCTGTGTGGCGGTGGCTTTGAGGGTGGCGGCGGCCTCGAAGGGCGTGTGCGGTGCCCGCCAGTCGAAGTCCAGTGTGTAACGGCGAACGGTGTAGCCGCCGTTGCCGGCGAGCGGCATCAGCGGGTCGCCGATGCCGGGTGCGCCGGGGGCCGGGGCCGGGCCCGGCGAGGCGGCGGGACCGGGCGCGGGCGAACCGTCGGACCCGTGCGGCAGCAGGCCGGCGACGAGGGCGGCACCGGTCACCGCGCCCGTGCCGGCCACGGCGAGGGCGAGGGCGCGGGCCGCGCGGCGGGAGAGTGACCCCTTTGCGATCTCCATAAGCGCACTATGCCAGTATGATCCGCTTATATCATTAAATGTCCGTTCGGTGGGCGGGTGTCCGGCGCGCGTGGCGGCCGTACGCATCGCGCCGATCTGTCGAGGTGTCATTGCGGGGCGGCCCGTCTGCCCGTAGAACACCGGCCATGAGAAGACGGATGGTCATGTCCATGCTCGCGGGAGCGACCCTCCTGGTGAGCGCGCTCTTCGGCACGGGGACCCCGGCGGCCCACGCCGCCGAGGTCCCCGCCGAGTTCGGCACCGACTGGCACGACCCGGTGACCGCGGCCCCGCCCGTCGAGCGGCCGCACACCAGGTCCTGCCAGGTCACCCTCGCCGACGTTCAGTTCCGCGACTTCACGCCGTACCGCGGCGCGTACGCGCCGCCCAAGGGCTGCGGCGCGCGCTGGAGCAAGGTCGTGCTGCGCCTCGACGGCAAGGTGAAGGGCCGTCAGTACGACCGGCTCGGCTACCTGCACGTCGGCGGTGTCGAGATCCTGCGCACCTCCACGCCGGAGCCCTCACCCGACGGCATCGAGTGGCACGTGGAGAAGGACGTCACCCGCTACACCGACACCTTCCGCCGCTCCCAGGACGTCGAGATGCTGATCGGCAACGTGGTGGACGACACGTACACCGGTGTCATCGACGTCCACGTCACCCTCACCTTCTACGCCGGCCGCCCCGCCGCCCCCGCCCCCGACCGCGTGCTCACGCTCGCCGACACGCCCGCGGGCACGACGCTGACCACCCCGCGCAACAGCGAACGGATCGTCGCCGAGGTGTACGCGACCGGTTCGGGCGGGGGGTGCGAGGAGTTCTGGTACCTGACCGTGGCGGACCCGGCGCCGTACTCGTGCAAGGCCGACCACGGGCCCTACCGCGAGGTGCAGATCAGCGTCGACGGCCGGGTGGCCGGCATCGCCGCGCCGTTCCCGAACGTGTGGACGGGCGGCTGGTCCAACCCCTTCCTGTGGTACGTCGTCCCGGCCCCGCGCGCCTTCGACGTCCGGCCCGTCGAGTACGACCTCACCCCCTTCGCCGGTCTCCTCAACGACGGGCGCCCGCACCGCGTGCAGGTGTCCGTCGCCGGTGTGCCCGCGGGGCAGCCGGGCTGGAGCGCCCCGGTGAACGTCCTGGTCTGGCAGGACCCGCACCGCGCCCACGTCCCCGGCGCGCTCACCGAGGACAAGGCGACGGATCCCGCCAACTCCTCCACCTTCACGCCCGGCGCGGAGAACCGGGCGCACACCGAGGCGGGGCACCGGCTCACCGTCTCCGGGTACATCGACACCTCGCACGGGCGCGTGACCACCACCGTCACCCGCGCGCTCGCCAACACCTCCGACCACCGCTGGACCGACGGCGAGAACACGGACGGACTCGACGCGAGCTGGACGGACGACGAGACGGTCAGGACCATCGCCGGCCACGCTCCCGCGCGGGCGACGCGGACGCACCGGACGTACACCGTGAACGGCGCCGTCACCCTCGGCTCCGACAACCGGCTGCGCACCGTGCTGACCCTCGGCGACCGGGCGGAGTCCGTGACCCGCGAGGGCGGCCGGCGCACCGTGTGGTCGCGGCTGGACGACACCTACGGCGGCGACGCCGCGTACACGACCGACGTTCCGCGCGACCGGCGGCACGCGGTCGGAACCTCGACCGAGCGCTACCGCCTCCTCGGCTCGGACGGCTGCCACGACCGTACTCTCACCACGGTTCAGGGCATCCTGACGGAGGACCGCAGCCGCTGCTGATTCAGGCAGTGAGAGGGGCGCCGAACAGCGCTCTCGGTCGCCGGGGATGCTCCCTCGCCCGCGCGCCGGTCAAGCCGGTCGCGCCGGCCGGCAGCGCTGGGCCGCGTCCCCGTCGACCAGGGTGTCCAGCAGCACGCCGAGCACCTCGCGCTCCTTCTCCGTCAGGGGCGCCAGTATCTCCTCGGCGGCGGAGTGGCGGGCACCGCGCAGTTCGCGCAGGGCCGCGCGCCCCTCGTCCGTCAGCTCGATCCGGGTCACGCGCCGGTTCGCCGGATCCGCCACCCGCCGCACCTTTCCGCTCGCCTCCAGCCCGTCGACCAGCGTCGTCACCGCCCGGGGCACGACCTCCAGGCGCTCGGCCAGGTCGGCCATGCGCGGAGGCGAGGCGTAGTGCGCGAGGGTGCGCAGCAGCCGGGACTGGGCCGGGGTGACGCCCAGGTCGCGCTCTTCCAGATGGCGCTTCTGGATGCGGTGCACCCGGCGGGTGAGCCGCAGCAACTGCTCGGCGAGCAGGCCCTCGGAATCGGGGGTGGTCATGCGGGAACAATATCAGGATGCCGTTCATTGTGAGTATAGGTAACAATGAGCTACGATCCGTTCCGGCATCGTCGGCCGCTCCCCGGCCGGCGCCCGTCCCTCCCGTAGGAGCCCATGCACCCCGACCGTGAACCCTCCTGGACCCCACCTGCCGACGCCGGCGAGCAGCCCCGGCAGGTGCGCCGCATCCTGCGCCTCTTCCGCCCGTACCGCGGCCGTCTGGCGGTCGTCGGCCTGCTCGTCGGCGCCTCGTCGCTGGTCTCCGTGGCCACGCCGTTCCTGCTGAAGGAGACGCTCGACGTCGCGATCCCGCAGGGCCGCACCGGTCTGCTGAGCCTGCTCGCGCTCGGCATGATCCTCAGCGCCGTCCTGTCGAGCGTCTTCGGCGTGCTGCAGACCCTGATCTCGACCACTGTCGGCCAGCGGGTCATGCACGACCTGCGCACGGCGGTCTACGGCCGGCTGCAGCGCATGTCCCTGGCCTTCTTCACCCGCACCCGCACCGGGGAGGTCCAGTCCCGCATCGCCAACGACATCGGCGGCATGCAGGCCACCGTCACCTCCACCGCCACCTCCCTGGTGTCCAACGCCACCAGTGTGGTCGCCACCGTGGTCGCGATGATCGCCCTGGACTGGCGTCTGACGATCGTCTCGCTGCTCCTGCTGCCGGTGTTCGTCTGGATCAGCCGCCGCGTCGGCAACGAACGCAAGAAGATCACCACCCAGCGGCAGAAACAGATGGCCGCGATGGCGGCCACGGTCACGGAGTCGCTCTCGGTCAGCGGCATCCTGCTCGGCCGCACCATGGGCCGCGCCGACTCGCTGACCGCGTCCTTCGCGCAGGAGTCCGAGCGCCTGGTCGACCTGGAGGTCAGGTCGAACATGGCCGGACGCTGGCGCATGGCCGTGATCACGATCGTCATGGCCGCGATGCCCGCCGTCATCTACTGGACGGCCGGCCTGGCCCTCCGGATCGGCGGCCCCGAGGTCTCCCTCGGCACCATCGTCGCCTTCGTCTCGCTCCAGCAGGGCCTGTTCCGCCCGGCCGTGAGCCTGCTCGCGACCGGCGTCCAGATCCAGACCTCGCTGGCGCTCTTCCAGCGCATCTTCGAATACCTCGACCTGCCCGTCGACATCACCGAGCGCGAGCGGCCGGTCCGCCTGGACCGGATCAAGGGCGAAGTCCGCTTCGAGGACGTCGGGTTCCGCTACGACGACAAGGGCGGACCCGTCCTCGACGGTGTCGACCTCACCGTGCCCGCCGGCGGCAGCCTCGCCGTCGTCGGCCCCACCGGCGCCGGCAAGTCCACGCTCGGCTATCTGGTGCCCCGCCTGTACGACGTCACCGGCGGCCGGGTCACGCTGGACGGAGTCGACGTACGCGACCTCGACTTCGACACCCTCGCGCGCGCGGTCGGTGTGGTCTCCCAGGAGACGTACCTCTTCCACGCCTCGGTCGGCGACAACCTGCGCTTCGCCAAGCCGGACGCCACCGACGAGGAACTGCACGCGGCGGCCAAGGCGGCGCAGATCCACGACCACATAGCCGCCCTGCCGGACGGCTACGACACGGTCGTGGGCGAGCGCGGCCACCGCTTCTCCGGAGGCGAGAAGCAGCGGCTGGCGATAGCCCGCACGATCCTGAGGGACCCGCCCGTCCTCATCCTGGACGAGGCGACCAGCGCCCTCGACACCCGCACGGAAGCCGCCGTCCAGGAGGCCATCGACGCGCTGTCGGCCGACCGTACGACGATCACCATCGCCCACCGTCTGTCCACCGTCCGCGGTGCCGACCAGATCGTGGTGCTGGACTCCGGACGCGTCGCCGAACGCGGCACGCACGAGGAACTCCTGGAGCGGGACGGCCGGTACGCGGCCCTGGTGCGCCGGGACGCGCAACTGCAACCGACAAACTGAACATATGCCGGGTTTATGACGATATGCGTATTACCGTGCCCGCATGCAGACGAACACTCCGTCACGGAGCAGAATCCGACTGACGCGCCGGGGCAGGCTTGCCGTCCTCGTGAGCGGCGCCGTCGTGGCCGGCACCGCCGTGGCGGTGCCGCTGCTGACGCTGGGGGCCGGCCGTGAGCAGGCGAAACCCGCCCTGCTGGTGATCTCGGCGGGCTGGCGGGCGAACCAGGTCTACGACGCGATCGACAAGGTCCTCGCACTGCCACCGGGCAGCACCCGCAAGTCCCTCGACAAGGCCGGCCTGAAGCTGCCGAACGAGGCCGGGGGCGACCCGGAGGGCTATCTCTTCCCGGCGACGTATCCCGTCCCGAAAGGAGCGACCCCGCAATCCCTGCTGCAGCTCATGGTCGACACCGCGGACAGGAAGTTCAACGGCGCACCCGTCGCGGCCGGCGCCCAGCGCAACGCGATGAACGTCTACCAGGCCGTCACCATCGCCAGCATCGTCCAGGCCGAGGCCGCGACGAAGGCGGACATGGGCAAGGTCGCCCGGGTCATCTACAACCGGCTGAACAGCGGAATGCCGCTGCAGATGGACTCGACGCTGCACTACGCGCTGAACCGCACCACCGTCGGCAGCGACCAGGGCGCCACCCGGACGGGCGACACCCCGACGGAGAGCCCGTACAACTCCTACCAGCGCATGGGGCTGCCGCCGACGCCGATCGACAGCCCCGGCGAGGACGCGATGCGCGCCGCGCTCAACCCGACGCCCGGCGACTGGCTGTACTTCGTCACGGTCGCGCCCGGGGACACCCGTTTCACCGCGAGCTACAACGAGCACCTGCGGAACGTGGCCGAGTTCAACGCCCTGCACCAAGGCGCGTCGACCGCCCAGCCGAGCGGCGGCCCGCTGGGCTCGTCCCCGGCCTCCCCGGAGCCGTCGGGCAACTGAGCCGACGGGACGTCACGCGGCGACCGGCTCCTCGGCGAGCAGCCGCCTGATGTCCCGGACGGCCGCGCGCCCGGCCCGGTTGGCCCCGATGGTGCTGGCCGAAGGGCCGTAGCCGACCAGGTGGATCCGCGGATCGGCGACCGCGCGGGTGCCCTCCACCCGGATACCGCCGCCCGGCTCGCGCAGCCGCAGCGGAGCGAGATGGTCGAGCGCGGCCCGGAACCCGGTCGCCCACAGGACCACGTCGGCGGCCACGTGCCGGCCGTCCTTCCACTCCACGCCGTCCGGGACGATCCGGTCGAACATCGGCTGCCGGTCCAGGACCCCGTCCGCGAGACCCTGCCGGACGGCGTCGTTCAGGGGCAGCCCGGTGACCGAGACCACACTGCGCGGCGGCAGCCCCTGGCGCACCCGCTCCTCCACCAGCGCGACGGCCGCACGGCCCGCTTCCTGGTCGAACGGCCCTTCGCGGAAGACCGGGGGCCGCCGGGTGACCCACGTGGTCGCGGCGGCGTAGGGGGCCAGCTCCAGCAGGTGCTGGGTGCCCGAGGCCCCACCGCCCACGACCACGACCCGCTGCCCGGCGAACTCCTTGGGGCCGGTGTACTGCGCGGTGTGCAACTGGCGTCCGCGGAAGGCCTCCCGGCCCGGGTAGAGCGGCCAGAACGGCCGGTCCCAGGTGCCGGTCGCGTTGATCAGCGCCCGCGTCGCCCAGCTGCCGTCCGACGTCTCGACGAGCAGCCGCCCCCCGTCGCCCTCGCGTACCGCGCGCACGTCCACCGGGCGCCGTACCCGCAGGTCGAAGGCGCGCTCGTACCGGTCGAAGTACTCCCGGACGACCTCGGCCGAGGGGCGGGCCGGATCGGCGCCGGTCAGTTCCATGCAGGGCAGCGCGTGCATCCCGTGCACCTTGCCGAACGTCAGCGACGGCCACCGGAACTGCCAGGCGCCGCCCGGCCCGGGGGAGTGGTCGAGGACCACGATGTCGTGGTCCGGCTCGAAGCCGGTGCGCCGCAGGTGGTAGGCGGCGGCCAGGCCGGCCTGACCGGCACCGATGACGACAACCTCGACCTCACGGACTCCGTTCACGCCTCGACCAACAAGGAGCCGGGTGCGGATCTTCCCGGCCGCGCGTCGGCCTGTCCGGGGTGAACGCGGGGGCGCGTCGGCCGGTTGCGGGTACGCGACCCTGATGCCGTACGGGCCGGATGTGACCGCGCGTGGTGAGCGGGGCCGCACGCAACGGGCCGCCGAACGTGGCCGGATGGGAGCGGCGCTGGTCGCCAGCGCCTCGTGGGAGGGGCGACCCGCGGCCCGTATCGGACAACGCGAGCGCCACGGGGGTGTGGAAACCGGCGTATGGGTCAGGATGGGGGCATGTCCGATGCCTTCACCACACGCATGCTCAACGTGTCCACCGGTACCCGGGAACGCGTCGTCGACCTCACCAGCGACTGCGAGGACTTCCTGCGGGCGGCGGCGGCCGGCCGCGACGGCCTGCTCAACATCTTCGTGCCGCACGCCACCGCCGGCATCGCCGTCATCGAGACGGGCGCCGGCAGTGACGACGACCTCCTCGCGGCGCTGCACACCCTGCTCCCCGCCGACGACCGCTGGCAGCACCGGCACGGCAGCCCCGGTCACGGCCGCGACCACGTGCTGCCCGCGATCGTCCCGCCGCACGCGACCCTCCCGGTGATCGGCGGACGCCTGGAGCTGGGCACCTGGCAGTCGGTGTGCCTGGTGGACACCAACAAGGACAATCCCGACCGCCGGGTCCGGCTGAGCTTCCTGGGCTGAGCCGCAGCCCGGATCGGTGGCCGACGGGTCAGGAAGGGCTCGCCCAGGCGGCTTCAGCCGGATCCGGCGACGGCACCAGACCGAGGCGCTGGGCGCGCAACACCGTGCCGACGCGATCACGGGTGCCCAGTTTGCGGTAGATGTTCTCGACGTGCTTGTGCACCGTGCGGACCGAGATGCCGAGGCGGCGGCCGATCGCGTCGGCGGTGAGCGCTTCGGTGAGCAGCAGCAGGACGGCGGTCTCGCGGGGGGTGAGCGCGCAGTCCGCCGCCCGCTGGTCCGCGGCGCCGGCCGGACGGAGCGCCCGCCGCCACTCCTCCAGCAGACGACGCTGCCGCTCGACCGCCGCCAGCAGGGGCTGGGCGCGCTCGGCCATCACCACCTGGTCGTCGGTGAAGTCCGCACCGGCCCGGTACACCAGGCACCCGGTGATCGGTTCCGCGCTCCCCGGGAGCGGCACGCCCAGCGCGTGATCGACGTCCAGCACCTCCCTCAGCAGGCGGGCCGTCGGGCTGCCCGGCCAGGTACGGCCCACCGCCCGGAGCGCGGTGACCGGCGTACGGTCGGTCCCGGGCCCGTAGTGCCCGGCGAAGGGGTACCCCGCGCGCAGCAGGCCCAGGTCGGCGTCTTTGAGCCGGGCCAGCTCCGTGGCGGCCGCGTCGGGCACCGTGCCCAGCGTGCCCCGGCTCTCGCTCCAGTCGTCCAGCTTGTGGATGACCGCCTCACCGCCGCACACCTCGGCCAGCGTGCCGGCCAGCAGCGGCCACAGCCGCTCGGGTTCCCGTTCGTGCAGTGCCGCCACGGCGACGGTCGTCATGCGCTCGTAGGCCTTGTCCAGCCGCACGAGTTCCTCCGGTTGCCTTGCGTACCCGTCCCCCCTGCCGGCGTACGTACTTGTACGCATACCCCCGCGGTCCCCCGCTGTCGCAGACTTCAACCGGCGACACCGGCCTGACCGGACGCATCGCGCCCGACGGGCCGCCGGCACGGGGGAACGGCGGCCCGTCCGGTGTCGCCGGACACACCTCTCCCCGGACCACCGCTCAGCCCTCTCCCCTGGGCCTCGGCCCCGGCGTTCGCCGCGGACCTCCGCCCCCCTCCTCGCAGCGGATCACCGCTCCGCCCTCCCGGGGTCTCCGCTCGGCGGACCCGCGGGAGAACCGACGACGCCCCCCGGGTGGAGCCGGAGGGCGTCGGGACGGCGAAGGATCAGCCGCGCTCGGCGCCGCTCTCCTTCTCCTTCTTCAGGTTCTTCAGCCGCACGGACTCCTTGCGGACCTCGGCCTGGGTGGCGCGCTCCTTCTCCAGCCACTCGGGCCGCTCCTGCTTGAGCGCCTCGATCTGCTCGGTGGTCAGCGCCTCGGTGACCCCGGCCCGGGCGAGGCCGGCGATGGACACGCCCAGCTTGGCGGCCACCACCGGACGGGGGTGGGGACCGTTGGCCCGCAGCTCGCGCAGCCACTCCGGCGGGTTGGCCTGCAGCTCGTTCAGCTCGGCGCGCGAGACCACACCCTCCTGGAAGGAGGCGGGGGTGGCGGGGAGGTACACACCCAGCTTCTTCGCCGCGGTCGCGGGCTTCATCGTCTGGGTGCTCTGCTGCGACTTCATGACGTCAAGGGTATCGGCCGTGTGCCGGGGGCCCGACCACGGCCGGTGGCGGAGGGCTCCGGCGGCGGCCGGTAACCTGGCCTGGTGACAGGCTCGGAGGATTCACCGTCGTTCCGGCTCGCGTACGTTCCCGGGGTGACGCCCGCCAAGTGGGTGAAGACCTGGAACGAGCGCCTGCCCGGCATCCCGCTCACCCTCGTCCAGGTCCCGGCCGCCGAGGCGCCCCAGGTGCTGCGCGCGGGGGAGGCCGACGCGGGCCTCGTACGGCTGCCGGTCGACCGGAGTTTCCTCAGCGCGATCCCGCTGTACACCGAGACCACCGTGGTGGTCGTGCCCAAGGACCACCTGATCACGGCGGCGGAGGAGGTCACCCTGGCCGACCTCGCCGACGAGGTGCTCTTCCACCCCCTGGACGACGTCTTCGACTGGGCGGCTCCGCCGGGCGAACCGGCCTTCGAGCGGCCCGCCACCACCGCGGACGCCGTCGAGCTGGTGGCGGCGAACGTCGGCCTGCTGGTCGTCCCGCAGTCCCTGGCCCGCCTGTACCACCGCCGGGACCTCACCTACCGCCCGGTCGCCGACGCGCCCCAGTCGAGCGTCGCCCTGTCCTGGCCGGAGGAGGCCACCACCGATCTGGTGGAGGACTTCATCGGCATCGTCCGCGGACGCACCGTCAACAGCACCAGGGGCCGTACCACGGCGTCCTCGCAGGCCGACCCGTCGCAGACGAAGGCGCAGGGCAAGACGCAGGGCAAGGCGCAGGGCAAGTCGGCGGCGAAGTCGCAGGGCAAGGCGTCCGGGAAACCGGCCGGCCGCACGGCGGGCGCCCGCACGGGCGGCAACAGATCCGCCAAGCCCGCCCAGCGGGGCAAACCGCGCCGGAGGTCGTGAGCCCGCCCGGCGAGGACACGTCGGCGGACCCGCGCCCGGTCGCTCACGCTCCGGGCCGCACCGCCCCCTCGGCGCCACCCTCCGCGGCACCGCGGCCGACGGTCTCCGCGGCCCTCTCGGGCTCCGGACGCACGTGTCGTTCCCGCAGGTCGGCGACCGCCAGTACGAGCGCGACCACGATGATGCCCACCGCGGAGAGCAACCCGAGCTGCATCGCCGTGTCGGTGCGGCCGTGGTTGGCGAGGTGGGCGAAGTACACCGAGCCCACCACCGCGATGCCGGCCGCCGAGCCGACCCGCTGGCCCGTCTGCAGCACGCCCCCGGCCGCACCCGCGCGGTGGACCGGGACCCGGGTGAGGGTGAGGGTGGTGTTCGGGGAGACCGTCATGCCGGACCCGATACCGCCGACGAGCAGCGGCAGCGCCGACGCCCAGCCCAGGTTCGGCCCGGGCACCAGCTGCACCGCCGCCATCACGCCGAGCAGTCCCAGCGCGACCCCGCCGAGACCGATGACGACCAGCTTGCGGCCGAAGCGCACCACCAGCCGGCCACCGGCGGCGGCCCCGACCGCGGAGGCCGCCGCGAAGGGCAGGACGGTGAGCCCCGAGGCCAGCGCGCTGTAGCCGAGGCCGTTCTGCAGGTACAGGGCGTAGAGGAAGAAGACGGTGGTGAAACCCGCGAAGTAGGCGAGGCTGATCAGCGCGCCGAGCGTGAAGGAGCGCAGGGAGAACAGCTCCAGGTCCACCAGGGGAGCGCGCCCCTGCCGCCCCATCCGTTTCTCCCACGCCCAGAACGCGCCGAGCAGCACCAGGGCCACGGGCACCAGCGCCCACTTCTCCCGTCCGGGCCACTGCTGCTCCTGCACCAGGGGCAGCATGAGCGCGAACACGCCCGAGCCGAGGAGCAGCACCCCGAACAGGTCGAACTCCTCCTGCCTGCCCGCCGCCGGGTAGCGGGGCAGCAGCCGGAGCCCGGCGGCGAACGCGGCCACGCCGATCGGCAGATTGACGAAGAACACCCAGCGCCAGCCGTCGTCGGTGCCGACGGCGTCGATCAGCAGACCGCCCGCGAGGGGGCCCGTCGCCGTCGACACCCCGATGACCGTGCCGAGCACGCCGAACGCCTTGGCCCGCTCGGCACCCTGGAACATCTGCTGGATCAGTCCGGAGGTCTGCGGCGCGACCATGCCCGCGGCCGTGCCCTGGATCAGCCGGAACACCACCAGCCAGCCGGGCCCGGCCGCGAGGCCGCACGCCAGCGAGGCCACCGTGAACAGGGCGAGCCCGATCAGGAAGGCCTGGCGCCGGCCGCGCATGTCGCCCAGCCGGCCCGCCGGGACCAGCGCGAGCCCGAAGGTGAGGGCGTACCCGGAGACCACCCATGACTGGACCGCCTCCGAGGCCCCCAGCCCGTGCTCCAGGGAGGGCAGCGCGACGTTCACGATCGAGGTGTCGAGGAGCGAGATGAATCCCGCGGCCAGACAGACCCCGAGCGCCTTCCACCGCCGCGCGTCGGGCGCGGGTGGGGCCTGGACTGTGCTCATGGGGTCACGCTATGCAGTCGCGGCTCCCCCCGCCACGCGAGCCACCGGGCGCCACCTCCCGGAAGCGGTGCCGCGCCGCCACCCGCCGGCCCCTCCTCCACCCATGCCGGAGCCGCTCACTCCACGTAGGTCGCCCGCCGTGCCGTACGCGCCACCGCGTCGCCCGCCGCACGCCCGAGCCGCCCCTCGGCCACCCGGGTGTCCACGACCTTGCCCACCCGGGTGACCAGCGCGCCCTTGCTCCGGAAGGGTGCACCCGCCCACACCGCGTCGAGCGGTGGGGTCCCGTCCGGGCGGGCCGGGTCGGCGACCCGGGGCTCGCTGCGGCGGACGTACGCGTGGGCCGGGTCCTCGGTGCCCTCCGGGAAGGAAGGAACTCCGTGCCGTTCGGGGTGTGGTGCTGCGGGGAGCCGGAGACCGGGGTCAGGGAGGGCAGCGGGTCGCCGGAGAGCGCCGCGTTGCCGTACAGGCGGGCCTCCAGGTACGACGTGGCGGGGCTGCGGCCGACCAGGCGGGTAGGGAGCGGTTCAGCGGGCCGAGTCCCGCAGCCACGCGTACGCCGACCGCGCCGTGAACTCGGTCTGCCCGCCCCGCAGCAGCAGCGACGCGGTGGTGAACTCGGGGGCGTCGGCCTGGGCGGGGACGTACGGGACCGCCACGCACCGCATGCCGGCCGCGTGGGCGGCGGCCGCGCCGGGGGCCGCGTCCTCCAGGACCACGCAGTCGGCCGGGTCCGCGCCGAGCCGGCGGGCCGCCTCCAGGAAGACGTCCGGGGCGGGCTTGCCGCGGGGGACCTCGTCGGCCGAGACCGCCGTGTCCAGGTGGGCGGCCAGGCCGGTGCCCGTCAGGATCGCCTCGATGGCCTCCGGGGAGGAACCCGAGGCCACCGCCATCGGGACGTTCTCGGCGGCCAGCAGTTCCACGAAGGCCCGCATCTCGGGGTACGCGCGCGTGCGGGCGCGGGCCAGCTCCAGATAGCGGCGGTTCGTCGCGGCCAGCAGCTCCGCCGCCGGGACGCGCAGGCCGTAGCGCTCCCGCCACATCGCCACCGCCTCCCGGGTGCTGATGCCGACGTAGCCCTCGTGGTCCTCCCAGGTGAACCCGGGCACGCCGTGCTCGGCCAGGACCTGTCGGCTCGCCTCGTAGTAGTTCGGCTCGCTGTCCACCAGCGTTCCGTCGAGATCGAAGATGACCGAGAGGGTGCCGAGATCGCTCATGGCGTCCAGGATGCCAAGCGTCAGGCGCGGGCCGCCCGGCCGACCGACTCCACCAGGGGCAGCAGCCGGTACGGGACACGCTCGCGCAGCGCCACCTCCGTGCGGGTGCGCACCACGCCCGGAAGGCTGATCAGCTTCTGGATCACGTCCTCCAGATGGGCGTTGTCCCGCCCCACCACCCGCGCCAGCATGTCCCCGCCACCGGTGATCGAGAAGGCCTCCACGATCTCGGGTACGGCGGCCAGCGCGTCCCCCACGTCGTCCAGATGGCCCTGGGTGACCTCGATGTGCACGAACGCCAGCACCGGATGTCCCAGCGCGGCGGGGGAGAGGGAGGGGCCCGTTCCGGTGATCACGCCGTCCCGTTCCATCCGGTCCAGCCGGGCCTGCAGCGTGCCGCGGGCCACCCCGAGGATGCGCGCGTACTCGCGCACGCTGGTGCGCGGCTGCTCCAGGAGGAGTCGCAGGATGCGGGTGTCGAGTTCGTCCACGGCCATGATGGACGACTGTACCAATGGCTCAGCACCTCCCGAGGGGTGCCTGCCGTCCGACCTGGTCCGTTGGCATTCCCGCGGCTGCCGGTGCCCCGTCGATGCTGGGCCAATGGACCAATGATTGCGGGCACACTTGAGCCAGTGACCCCGGTGATGCTCTCATGGGCGTGTCGATGGCGCTGCGGATCCCCGCGGCGCCTTTTCTGTGCCGGTGTACCCGTGTACCCAGGGGAGGGCAGCAGTGCTGAAGAGGATGTTCGTGGCTCCGGACCCAGGGCGGGCGCGGTTGCGCTTCGCCGCGCGGGCCGTCCTCGGCATCGGGTCGGCGGTCGTGGTCTGCGCACTCGCCGGACACTCCCTCGCCGGTACGGTCACCGGCGGCCTCGCCGCGCTGCTCGCCCTGTTCACCGTCACCGACCCCACCGTGCGCGGGCAGGCGGTCACCACCGCCCTGCTGCCCGCGGTGGGCGTTCCGGTGCTGGCCGCCGCGGCCGAGCTGCATGCCCACCCCGTCGCCCGCGACCTCACCTTCCTGGCCGTCGTCGGCGCCGGCGTCTACGCCCGACGGTGGGGCCCGCGCGGGCACAGCCTCGGTGTGTTCGCCTTCATGACCTTCTTCGTGGCCCAGTTCCTGCACGCCACCCCGGACCGGCTGCCCGAGCTGTACGCCGCCGTGCTGCTCTCCGTGCTCACCGCCGCCGCCGTCCGGTTCGGCCTGTGGTGCTACGAGCGCCGGCTCCCCCCGCCCGCCGTACCCGCCCCGCCCGCCGGGACCGGGCTGCTGCGCGTGACCACCCGGCAGGCGGTCCAGGCCACCGCGGGCGCCGGGTTCGCGCTCGTCGTGGGCCAGCTGGTGTCGGGACAGCGCTGGTACTGGGCCGTCGGCGCCACCTGGTGGATCTTCGTCAACACCGCCTCGCGCGGCGAGACGCTGGTCCGCGGCTTCCGCCGGGTCCTCGGCACCGTGATCGGCATCTGCCTGGGCTTCCTCGTCGCCGTCCCCCTGCACGGCGCGCCCGTGCCGACGGCCGTCCTCGTCGCGGTCGCCGTCTTCGGCATCTTCTACACGGCCGCCGTCTCCTACACCTGGATGATGCTCTGCGTCACCCTGCTCGCCGAACTGCTCTACGGCCTCCTCGGCGTCCTCAGTCCCGGACTGCTCGCGCTGCGGCTCGCCGAGACCGGCGTCGGGGCGCTCGGCGCCGCCCTCGCCGTCCTGTTCGTGCTGCCGGTCACCACGCACGCCACCACCGACGCCTGGATCCAGCGCGCCCTGCGCTGCGTGCACGCGTGCACGGCCGAGGCGGCCGCCCGCCTGGCCGGCTCCGCCACCGCCGACCCCGCGCCGCGCGTGGCCGAACTCGAGCAGCTGCTCGGCCGGGTACGGCTGTCGGTGGCCCCGCTGGTGCACCCGCTGAACCCGATGCCGGCGCGCAAGGCGCGAGCCCGCCGGGTCCTGGCGCTGCTCGACGACTGCGCCCGCGAGATCCGTGGCCTGGTCACGGTCGCCGCCGACCCGGTGGCCTCCCACGACGCCCGCCTCGCCGCCGCCTGCTGGCGCGTGGAGGCAGCCGTGGAGGCCCTCACCACGGGCCGTGCCGAACCCCTCCAGGGTGCCGCGGAACCGCCCGCCGAACCCGCCCTCGCCCATCTGCACGGCCTGGAACGCGCCCTCGCCGACCTCGCGGAACCGCTCCGGACGCCGTCGGGATCGCGGCTGGTGGGCGCCTGAATCGCCTGACCGGGGGCGGGCGGGAACGGCGCGTCACGGGAAGTGAACGCGCCGGTTCGCCGGTGAACCGTCCCCAGCATCCCCCTTTTGGTCTAGACCGCCGTCGGCCGACTGCTACCGTCGGCCCCGGACCGGCTCCACGGGCGACTCGACCGAGAGGGGACAGCGGTGGGACAGGACGGCAGGGCGGGCAGGCGCCGGGCGTTCATCGGATCGTTCACGGCGGCGGGCGGCCCCGGCCTGGTGACCGCGGAGGTCGCCCCGGACACCGGCGCCCTCACCCTCGGCACCGCCGTGCAGGACCTGCCCGACCCCTCCTACCTGGCCCTCTCGCCGGACGGTGGCACCCTCTACGCGGTCAGCGAGACCGCCGAGGGCGCCGTGGCCGCCTACCGCGTCACCGGTGACCGGCCCGAACCCGCCGGCACGCCCGTCCCGGTGGCCGGCAGCAGCCCCACCCACCTCGGCCTGTACGCCGGGCACGTGCTGACCGCCAACTACGGCTGCGGCAGCGTCACCGCCGTCCCCGTACGTCCGGACGGTGCCCTCGCCGGCGCGCCCTCCGGACGGCTCCAGCACACCGGCTCCGGCCCGCACGACCGGCGCCAGCGCGGCCCGCACGCCCACCAGGTGCAGGCCGACCCCAGCGGGCGGTGGGCGGTCAGCGTGGATCTCGGCACGGACTCCGTGCGGGTGTGCGTCCTGGAGGACGGCAGCCCCGCCCTGCACCGCGAGTTCGCCCTGCGCCCCGGCTCGGGCCCGCGCCACCTGGCCTTCCACCCCGACGGCGCGCACGCGTACGTGGTCAACGAGCTGACGCCCACCGTCACCGTGTGCCGCTGGGACGCCGCGAGCGGCTTGCTCAAGCCGCTCACCGAGGTCCCCGTGCTGCCCGGCGCACCGGCCGGCGACGCCTACCCCTCGGGGATCGTCGTGTCACCCGACGGCCGCTTCGTGTGGACCGCCACCCGCGGCGAGGACGTGCTCTCGGTCCTCGCCGTCGAGCCGGACGGCCTCCGGCTCACCGGGACCGTGCCCTGCGGCGGGCACTGGCCGCGCGCGCTGGCCCAACACGACGGCTTCCTCTACGCGGCCAACGAACGCTCCGGCGACGTGACCTGGTTCGCCGTGGACCGGACGACGGGCACGCCCCGCTACGACGGCTCCGTACGGGTCACCGCGGCCTCCTGCGTCGTCTTCGGCTGACCCGGCGGAAAGGGGCGCGGAAAGGGGCGCTGACGGGGGTTGGTGCCGGGGCTGGGGGCTGCGTCCGGTACGACCGCCGCTGGCGCGGCCGGCCCCGGTACGACCACCAGGGCGCGGCCGAACCCGTACGACCGACCGGGCCGCGGCTGCCGGGCAAGGCGAAGGGCCCGCCCCGGGACGGGGGCGGGCCCTGTGTCGTGCGGATACCGGACGCCCGGACCGAGGCCCGGGGCCGCGGGCGTCAGCGGACCGGTGCGCCCTGCGGCTGCTGCGGGGAGATGCCCAGCGCCGTCGTGTACTTGGCGAGCGCGAGCTTGCCGATCGCCGGGTACGCGCCGAGCGGCTCGGCCGTGGAGCAGCCCGCCTCCTCGGCCGCCGCGGCCGACAGCGCCGGGTCGATCTCCGGGCCGATCAGGTACGGCGCCAGGGCCAGCTGCTGCGAGCCCGCGGACCGCAGCTGCTCCGCCACGGAGGCGATGGAGCCCTCCTGGTCCAGGGCCGCGGCCATCACCGGCACGGCCAGGCGCGCGGCGAGCAGCATGCCGGTGATCCCGGCCGCCTGCACGGCCTCCTCGCCGCCCACGGAGGCCAGGATGATGCCGTCCGCCGCGGTCGCCACGGTGAACAGCCGCGCGCGGTCGGCGCGGGCCAGGCCCGCCTCGGACAGCCGCACGTGCAGCGCCTCGGCGAGCAGCGGGTGCGGGCCGAGGGCGTCGGTCAGCTCGGCGGCGACCCGGCTGTCCATCACGGACTGACGGATCTGGCGCAGCAGCGAGCTGTCCGGGCCGGCCAGCAGCGGGACGACGACCGCGACCGGGCCGTCGGGCTCCTTGATCCCCTCGATCCCCGCGGCGACGGCCTGCTCGTACCGGGCGGTGCGCTCGTCGGCGGCACGGGCCAGCACGGAACGGAGCGCCGGGAACTCGGAGTCGTCCCCGTCCAGGTACCCGATCCGGGCGTCGAGACCGGGCAGCTCGGAGCGGGCGATGCTCACGACCTCCTCGGCGAGGCTGCGCGTGGTGGTGCTGGGCACACCGGGCACCGCGAGGACGAGCGCGGGCGCGCCCTCGGGAGCCACCAGCGGTTCCGGGCGGCGGTGCCGTCCGGGCTGGCGGGGTCGCGGCATTCGTACGGGCAGGCCGGACGCGGGTCCAGTGGGGGAGCTCATGGCGCCGCATGTTACTGGCTTACCCGCCTCCGACGTTCGGGGAGGGTGCAGGTGAGCGGTATCCGTCCGGTTTTGTCTGATGAGTTACGTGGTGAAGACACATGTTCCGGGCACGTGCCGGGAACATGGGGCGACAAAGAGGTCCCAAGGGTGAACAATCCGCTTTTGTGTGGCTCTCAACGGCCGTGCGCCGGAACCGCCCGCAGGGCGTGCGGCAGCCTGCCGCCGACTCCTCGCGCTGCGGCGCGAGCCGGGGCTCGCCCGGCCGGAACGGGCGGCGGGGGAGGGGGAGTCGGGGAGGGCGAGTCGGGGCTTCCGGGCCGCCGGGCACACGGCCCGACGAACCCGGCCGTGTGCCGGGCCGCGGCGCGCGTGACGCCGGCTACCCGCGTCTCGCGCCGCGCGACGGAGCGGAACCCGGCGTGCCGACGGCCACCCGGAGGCGGTCCGGAGCCTCAGGAGTCCACTGTCCGAAACCCGGGGACGGTCACGGCAGTCGCCAGTCCACCGGCTGCCCGCCCTGCTGGATCAGCAGGTCGTTGGCCCGGCTGAACGGGCGCGAGCCGAAGAAGCCGTAGTCGGCCGACCTGGGCGAGGGGTGTGAGGACTCCACCACCGGCAGGCGGCCGAGCAGCGGACGCAGATTGCGGGCCTCCCGGCCCCAGAGGATGGAGACCAGCGGCTTGCCGCGCGCCGCCAGGGCACGGATCGCCTGCTCGGTCACCTCCTCCCAGCCCTTGTCGCGATGGGCGCCCGGACGGCGCGGGGCCACGGTCAGCGCCCTGTTGAGCAGCAGCACGCCCTGTTCCGTCCACGGCGTGAGGTCGCCGCTGGACGGCTGGGGCAGCCCCAGGTCGGTGTTCAGCTCACGGAAGATGTTGATCAGGCTGGGCGGCAGCGGGCGCACCTCGGGCGCCACCGAGAACGACAGGCCCACCGCGTGCCCGGGGGTGGGATACGGGTCCTGACCGACGATCAGGACCCGTACGTCGTCGAAGGGTTGCTGGAAGGCCCGCAGGACATGGGGCCCGGCCGGGAGGTACGTGCGTCTGGCGGCGAGCTCCGCGCGCAGGAAGTCGCCCATCTCGGCGATGCGTCCGGCCACCGGTTCCAGTGCTTTCGCCCAGCCCGGTTCGACGATCTCATGCAAGGGTCGTGGTGCCACGGGCGTCACCCTACTGCCGTGCACCGCCCGGTGATCAACCGATGGCCCGAGCCCGGCGCGGGCGCCCCGCGGACCCCGGTCCCCTCAGCCGACCACCGCCGCCCGCACGCACAGCACGTCCGGCAGGTGCGCGGCGAGCTGCTGCCAGCTGTCGCCGTCGTCGGCCGACGCGAACACCTCGCCGTTGCGGTTGCCGAAGTACACGCCGGCCGGGTCGCGGTCGTCGGTGCACAGCGCGTCCCGCAGGACCGTGCCGTAGTGGTCCTCCGCGGGCAGCCCCTCCGACAGCGGCTCCCAGGTGCGGCCCGCGTCCGTGGTGCGGAAGACCCGGCAGCGGCGCTCGGCGGGCACCCGGTCGGCGTCGGCGTTGATCGGGAAGACGTACGCCGTCTCGCCCCGGTGCGGGTGTGCGGCCACCGCGAAGCCGAACGTGGTCGGCAGGGTCGCGCCGATGTCGGTCCAGTGCGCGCCCGCGTCGTCGCTGCGGTACACCCCCCAGTGGTTCTGCAGATACAGCCGGTCCGGGTCGGCCGCGTCCCGGGCGACCTTGTGCACGCACTGGCCGAACTCCGGGTTCGGATCCGGCAGGAACACCGCGGAGACCCCGGAGTTGGACGGTGACCAGCTCGACCCGCCGTCCGTCGTGCGGAACACGCCCGCCGTGGAGACGGCCACCGTCACGGCCCGCGGATCACGCGCGTCGGTGAGCACCGTGTGCAGGCCCTCGCCGCCCCCGCCGGGCACCCACTGCGAACGGGTCGGGTGTTCCCACAGCGGCCGGACCAGCTCGAAGCTCTCACCGCGGTCCTCCGAGCGGTACAGCGCGGCCGGTTCCGTGCCCGCGTAGACCACGTCGGGCTCGGCCGCGGCCGGGTGCAGCTGCCAGACGCGCTCCAGGGAGGCGCCGGTGTCCTTCGGGAACTTCACGGCGGGCCGGGCCGGTTCGGTCCAGGTGCGGCCGAGGTCGTCGGAGTGGAACACCGACGGCCCCCAGTGCGCGCTGTCGCCGCCCGCCAGCAGCCGGGGGCGGGCACCACGGGTGTCGATCGCGACCGAGTAGACGGCCTGCGCGTTGAAATACGGACTCTCGTCGAACTCCCAGGGGCCGTCGCCCCGCCGCCGCGCGATGAACAGGCCTTTGCGCGTGCCCACCGCCAGCAGAACCTCGGTCATGCCGATCACCTCCGGACGCCGTTGTCCAGGTAGTCGTCGTAGCTGTCGTAGCTGTCGTAGCTGTCGTCGGTCGTCGTCGTTGTCGTCGTCGCCGTCGTCGGATATCGGCCAGTCTGCACCCCACCACTGACACTCACCCCTGTGGTGCGTGTCCGCGCAGGTCACGGCCTGTGTCGTGGGTCAGCGGGGAAGCCCGGCCGGTCGCTGTTCCGGGATGCGCCTGCGCGAGAGGGGTGTCTCGTGCGAACGTCGGGGAGACGGCTCGTCGTGAGCAGCGGAGCGATCTCCCCCGTATGGGAGGGCGGTCCGGCCGGTCGGTGCGCTCGTGAGGAGGATGCCCTTGAAGGCGTTCCGTGGTCCGAAGGTGTGGCTGTGGCGCTGGCGGCGCAACCCGCTCAAACGCCGGGCCGACGTGCTGGAGGCCTGGGTGGTGCTCGGTGCCTGTCTGCTGACCGTCGTGGCCGGAGTGCTGGCCGGCCTCGCGGCGGCCGGCTCGGTGGAGCGGGGGCTCGCCCGGGAGCGGGCCACCTGGCGGCCCGCCGTGGCCCGGGTCGTCGACCAGGTACCGGGGTCGTCGCCCGCGTACGGCAGCCATGCCTCCGCCGGCGAACGGGTCTGGGCCGAGGTCCGCTGGACCGTGCCCGACGGCTCCACCCACACCGGCCGGGTCCGCGTGGAGCCCGGCAGCGGGCCCGGGGCGCCGGTCACCGTCTGGACCGACCCCGAGGGGCGCCTCGTCTCCCGCCCCGCCACCGCTTCCGAGGCCGCTTTCCGGGCCACCCTCGTAGGGCTGCTGGTCGGCGCGAGCGCCGGCGCGGTCCCCTGCGTCGCCGGCCTGGCCGTACGCGGCCGCCTGGAACGCCGGCGCCTGGCCGCCTGGGATACCGAGTGGGCACGGCTCGGCCCGCAGTGGGGCCGGACGGTCTGACCCCACGGGCCGGGCCTGCCCGCGATCGGCAGCGGCTGGGGTCGCCCGCCCGGGGCGCCGTGGGCGGTCGGTCGCGGCTGGGGGCGCCGTGGACCTGGCCGGTGTGCGGCCCGGGCCCGCTGTCCGTCGGCGTCGGCTGTCAGGGCGTGTGCCGCTGCCTGCCGGCCTCCGCGCGGACCCACCGCCCCGGGGCGCCGTGTGGCGGCCACAGGCCCTGCGCGCCCGTCGGCCCAGGAGACTCGGTGACGGCTGCCGACGGCACACGGGGAGGTTTCCGCGCCGCCGCCCAGGGCTGCCGCCTGCACGCCTGGCGGTACGCCGAGGCGCTCGCCGCGGTCCGGGGCACCCCGGCGCCCTCCACCCCGCCCCTGATCACCGTCAGGCCCGGGTGCCGCTCCCGGCCCCTCCCCCCCCGCCGGCCTTCACGCCGCGAGGCGGTGCCTCGTGGAACCCCGGCGTACTCCGTGAGGTCCCCCGTCCCCCGGCTGCCCGGACGGCCCGCGTATCCGCCCGGGCCCTTCCTGCGGCCCAGCCCTCCTCCCCGTGCTGCCGCCTACACCCCCGCCCGCACCTCCCGGCACATCCGCAGCAGCTCCTCGTCGTCGGGGATGTCGTGCGGGCCGTAGGCGCTCTGCCGGGCCGTGTGGCGGCGGGGGCGGGTCAGTTCGGTGGTCAGCAGGTCGTGCAGGGGCGCGGCGGCCGGGCCCATGGCGGTCAGGCAGCGGGCGATGGGGATGCGGGTGAGGGGGTCCGAGGTCCACGCCGTTCTGAAGAGGGGCAGGACCGGGGCCGGATCCCCGGCGATGTGCCACAGCGCGCACGCGGCCGGTACCCGCTCCCGCACCGGGCCCTCGCCGGCGAGCCGGCGCAGCTCGGGCAGCGCCGCGCGCGCGGCCGGGCCCAGCCGCGCCAGGTGCCGTACGGCGTCGCGCCGGGCGCCGGGTTCGGACCGGTCCAACTCCCGCAGGAGCACGGGGAGTACGGCGGAGGTGTCCCCGTCGACCGACCACAGCACGCCCGCTGCCGTGGCCGCGTGCCGGGTGCGCAGCAGTGCGCGCAGGAGGGGTGCCGCCTGTGCCGCGGCGCCCAGCTCCGTGAGTGTCTCGATCACCTGGTCCGCGATCGCGTCCCGAGCCCCCAGGCCCTCGGGGACGCCCGAGAGCAGCCGGAGCAGTTCCGGTACGGCGTCTCCGTCCCCGACGGCTCTGACCGCCGTCAGCAGCGGGGCGGCGACCCGGGCGGCGGCCGGGGAGGCGAGCGGGACGCGGCCGAGGTGGTGGCGCAGCGCGGGGGCCAGTGGTGCGGCGGCCCGGCCCAGGTGCGCGACTTCGCAGCCCAGCCCCACGGGGGCCGCCGGGACGGCCAGCAGCTGGGCCAGGGGCGGGACCGCGCGCGGATCGCCGGTTCTGGCCAGTGCCTTGAGCGGGCCGCCCAGCGTGGGCGGGCAGCGCTCCCAGCGGTGGGTCCACAGATCGGGCCGGGTGATCACCAGCGCGTGCAGGTCGTCCGCGGCGGGTGCGGCCGACGCGAACAGTTCCGTCAGGACCGACACCGCCGCGTCCCGTAACCGGTCCTGCTCGCTGCCCAGCTGCGCGCCGAGCAGCCGCACGGGTCCGTCGTACCCGCCCCGCCAGCCGCGGAACAGCCCCGCCGACATCCACACCGCGTTGCACCGGTCCACCGGGTCGGGGCTGGTCAACTGGCCGGTGAGCAGGGCGATCCGGTCGTCCACCCGGTCACCGAGCGCACTGTGCAGGGTGCGCAGCAGCATGGCGCCCTGCTCGTCGGACGGGCGCAGCCGCCGTATCCGGCGCACCAGGGTGTCCGTGCCCGCGTGCTCCTGGCGCCGCAGGCGCTGCGCGGACCGCTCCTGCAGCAACCGCACCGCCGCCGGCACCAGGTCGGCGGGGAGCCGGTCGGGAGCGCGGAGCGCGAGCTGGCCGAGCGCGGCGAGGCGCAGCCCCGGCGCGTAGGGCGGCGCGCTCAGTTCGGCCAGGAGGTCCACCGCGCCGTCGGCGTGCGCCGGGTACCGGTGCGCGAACATGCCGAGGGCCTCCACGAGGGCCGGCAGGACGCAGTCCTCCCGCTCGACCCGCAACCGCCGCCGCAGCAGCTCCAGGACCCGCGGGGGCTCCTCCAGGAAGCGCACCAGGGCCCCGGCCGCCGCCCGCCGCACCGCGGGGTCCCGGTCCCCGGAGAGCGCGGCGAAGGCCTCGGCACCCGCGCACACCGCCTGCCGCGCCCGCCGGTCCCGTCCCGTGTCCCCCGTGCCCTCCGCGTTCTCCGGGGCGCCCGTGCCCGGCGTGCCCACCGAGGTCGCAGCGTTCTCGGCGTTCTCGGAGCTCCCGGAGCTGTCGAAGTGCCGGGGGCTCCGAGAGCTTCCCCCGCCGATGCTGACCAGCAGTTCCACGATGCAGCCCCGGTCCGGCACCTCCTCGCGGGCCAGCAGCGCGAACAGGAAGGGCACGCACGCCAGCGTCGAGTCGTACACCCTCCCCTGGTGGTGCACCGCGCCGAACATCCCGTCGAGCGCGGTCGCCCGCTCGGCGGTGTCCACGGAGGCCAGCGCCCGTAACCATCCGGGCACGTCCTCCGCGCTGCCGTACGCGTGCCGCAGCGAGGCCCAGTCGACCTCGTCGATCCCCGTGAACACGTTGTCCTCCCCAGACGAGTGCCACGAGTGTGCACCACCCGTCGGCGACCGTCCGGAAGCATCCGCTGACTGTGTGCGATCCGTCGGCGGTCACCGGCCACGGGAGAGGACCGCGCGCACGCGCGCGTGGAGGGGGTCAGTTCAGGCCGGGCAGGGCGCGCTCCAGGATGGCGTCCAGACCGGTTCCCCCGGGCAGGGTGCCGAACGCGTGGCCCCAGTCCCCGCCCAGCCGGCTCGCACAGAAGGCGTCCGCGACCGGGTGCGGAGCGTGCCGGACCAGCAGGGAGGCCTGCAGGACGAGCGCCATCCGCTCCACCAGCCGCCGGGCGCCCGCCTGATCGGTTCCGGCCAGTTGCTCCTTGAGCGCCGCCACGGCCGCGTCGAGGCGGGCGTCCGCCCCGCGCGCGAGGGCGAGTTCGGCGAAGAACGCCTCCACGGTCTCCGGTTCGCGGCCCAGGGCGCGCAGCACGTCGAGCGCGTTGACGTTCCCGGAGCCCTCCCAGATCGACAGCAGGGGCGCCTCCCGGTAGTGCCGGGGCATGCCGGAGTCCTCGACGTACCCGTTGCCGCCCAGGCACTCCAGGGCCTCGGCGGTGAAGGCCGGGCCCCGCTTGGTGACCCAGTACTTGCCGACGGCGGTGGCGAGGCGGCGGAAGGCCCGCTCCCCGGCGTCCCCGCGCACCGCCCGGTCGGCCGCGCCGGCCAGCCGCAGCGTGAGCGTCGTCGCCGCCTCCGACTCCAGCGCGAGATCGGCCAGGACGTTGCGCATCAGCGGCTGCTCGATCAGCCGGGCCCCGAACGCGCTGCGGTGCCGCGTGTGGTGTCCCGCCTCGACCAGCGTCTTGCGCATCAGCGTCGCCGAGGACATCACGCAGTCCAGCCGGGTGCAGTTGACCATCTCGATGATGGTCTTCACCCCCCGCCCCTCCGGCCCCACCAGCCACGCCACGGTCCGGTCGAACTCCGGCTCCGAGGAGGCGTTGGACCGGTTGCCGAGCTTGTCCTTCAGCCGCTGGATGCGGAACGGGTTGCGGGTGCCGTCCGGCAGGACGCGCGGCACCAGGAAGCACGACAGTCCGCCCGGGGCCTGCGCGAGCACCAGGAAGACGTCGCACATCGGCGCCGAGGTGAACCACTTGTGCCCGCGCAGCGTGTACACGCCCGGCTCGCCGGTGGGCGTGGCGACGGTGGTGTTCGTACGGACGTCGGAGCCTCCCTGCTTCTCCGTCATGCCCATCCCGGCGAGCAGGCCGGGTTTGTCGGTGGGCACCCGCAAGGCCGGCTCATACTCCCGGCTGGTCAGCAGCGGCTCGTACACCCCGGCCAGATCCGGCTGGGCGCGCAGGGCGGGTACGGCGGCGTACGTCATCGACGTCGGGCAGCCGTGTCCCGCCTCCGTGTGCCCCCACACCAGCCCGCCGGCGGTGCGGGCGACGTGCGCGCCGGGCCGGTCGTCGGCCCACGGGGCGCCGGCCAGGCCCTCGGCGACCGCCGTCCGCATCAGGTGGTGCCAGCTGGGGTGGAACTCCACCTCGTCGACACGGTGGCCGTAGCGGTCGTGGGTGCGCAGTACCGGCTCGTACCGGTTCGCCAGCTCGCCCCACTCCTGCGCCTCCGCACTCCCCGCGCGCGCCCCCAGCCGCCGGATGTCGTCCTCGGCCCACCCGGCGCCCTCCCGGCGCAGCCCCTCCAGCAGGGCCGGGTCGGCGGAGGCGTCGTACGGCGCGAGGGGCGGCGCCTGGTTGGTGACGTCGTGCGTGACGGACGGCTGCTGCGGCGGCAACGACGGCGACGGCGGCGGCGGCGACTGCGCGGAAATCGAGACCATACGAGTATGTTGCACTCTGTCTGCGGCTGTAGCAATGATGCAACAACCAGGCGCACGTACAGTCGGGCCATGCGCGTGAACGTCCCGGCGGAGCCGGAGCAGGAGGAGGACCCGGCCGGTCTGCGGCCGCTGTCCGCCCGGTCGGTCGTGCTGAGCCTCCTGCTCGGCGTCCATCCGCCGGAGCTGCCGGTCAGGGACCTGGTCCGGCTCGTGGAGCCGTTCGGGGTCGGCGGCTCCACGCTGCGGGCCGCGCTGAGCCGGATGGTGGCCGCCGGCGACCTCAGGCGCACGGACGCCGTGTACCGGCTCAGCGACCGGCTGCTGGCCCGCCAGCGCCGCCAGGACGAGGCCGTGCACGCCCGCACGCGCGCGTGGAACGGCGACTGGGAGATGGTGGTGGTCACGGCGACCGGGCGCGGCCCCGCCGAACGCGCCGAGCTGCGCGCCCGCCTCACGGCCCTGCGCCTGGCCGAACTCCGCGAGGGCGTCTGGCTGCGCCCGGCCAATCTCGACCGTCCCCTGCCCGCCGGTCTGCGTCAGGTGGCCTTGACGTGCACCGCGCGGCCCGACGAGCCCCCGCGCGCCCTTGCCGCCCGGCTGTGGCCGCTGGCCGGCTGGGCGGCCGGCGCGCGCTCCCTGCTCGCCCGTGCGAGCCGGGCCGACCACCCGGCCGACCGGTTCACCGCCTACGCGGCGGCCGTCCGCCACCTGCTCACCGACCCCGTCCTGCCCCCCGAACTGCTGCCCGCCGACTGGCCGGGGGAGGCGCTGCGGGCGGCGTACGCCGGCTATCGGCGGGAACTGGGCGCGGCTCTGGACGCGCGGGGAACGGAGTGATCCGGCCGCGGCAGGCGCCCTGCACAAGGCGCGCCGCGGGAACCTCCCGGCGGGAAACTCCGAGGTTCTGCGGGGCCGCCGGGGTGCCGCGGACGGTCGGGGACGCGCCCGGCCGGGACGGGACGTCTCCGGCCGGGTCCTTCGCGACTTCCCCGCCACGGTCGACCGCCTGGTGAGCGGAGGCCCGGCCGGGACGCCCGGCCGAGCCCGCGCGGCGACGCCGGACAGCAGGTGCCAAAAGGGGATCGGATGCCGAGCCCGGTGACGCCGGACATGGTGGCCAGGAAGGTGATCGGCGTGGCCTCGCGGCCCTTCTCCCCCTTCACCGCGCCGGTGTGCGCCGGCGGACGCGCCGACGCCCGCCTCGACGAGGGCCGGCAGGACCGCGGGGGCACCACCGTGGGCGGGCCGCCGCCGCGGCCCGTCCGGCGATCACCCCGTGCCTCGGCCCGGGCTCACTTGTACGTGATGTCCGAGCCGGAGTACTTGCAGTACGTGCCGTCCGGACCCGAGCCGTTCGTGGTCGGTTCGGCGCCCTTGTCGTTGCCGATGTACTTCTGGCAGGGAACGGTCTTCTTGCTCGTGTCGCCGACGATGGTGATGTTCCTCAGGGTCGCGCTGTCGCCGTAGTTGGTGTTGATGCCGACGAGCTTGTTGCCCTTGTAGGTCGCCTCGATGCCGCTGAGGTTGATCGTCCGCTTGTACTGCGTCCTGCAGTTGCCGCAGGAGCGGGCGAAGGTGCCGAAGTTCTTCACCGCGAAGCCGGAGACGTTCAGCGTGCCGGCCCCGTTGAACTGGAACACCTTGTCACCGGCCTCCTTCGCCCCACCGCCGCTGACGCTGTAGACGTTGGACGGAGACGAGCCCAGGAAGGTGGCCGCGTCCTCGCCGACGTCCTCCCACCACACGTTCTGCAGCGTGCAGCTGCCCAGGCAGTGGATGCCGTCCGCGGCGGGGGAGCCGATGACGACGTTCTTCAGGACCGCGCCGGGGGCGAGTTCCAGGATGGGCCCCTGGTCCTCGTCCTGGCTGTCGCTGCCGAGGTCGCCGGTGCCGTACAGCCGTTTCATTCCGTAGTCCTTGGTGCCGGACAGGGAGATGGTGGCGGAGACCGCCTGGCTGCCGTTCGGGGTCGGCCAGGTGGCCGCGCCCGCCGGTGCACCGGTGGTCATGATCATGCCAAGCGTGCATGCGAGGGTGGCCAGGCCGCCCAGCGGACCGCGCGCGGTTGCCGATGAGGTCATGTCCCGATCGCCTTCTTCCGAGTGGGGTCGGAGAGCCGTGAGTGAGGAGGTCAGAGCTTCCCGGCGCCGGCGCCCGCCGTCACCGAGGCGACGACACCGGAGGCCGGCTCGGCCGTGTAGCCGTACGGCGGACTGGTGAAGCCGCCGGTCCGCGAGATCTCGGTGGCCGCTCCGCCGAGGTCGTTGCCGCGCAGGTCGGCGTATCCGTCGACGTCGCTGTCCCGGCTGGTGGTGACGGCGACCCGGGTGTCGCGGAAGACGTTGTTCTCGACGAGCATCTGCGCGCCCATGCGGGAGTGCACGGCGGTCTCGGCGCCCACGACGTAGTTGTCGTAGAAGTGGCCGGTGCCGAAACGGAGGCTCGGGACGCGGGAGTTGACGTGGTCGAACCAGTTGTGGTGGTACGTCACGTGCAGGTGCCCGGTGTCCTCGCCCGCGTTGTCGTCGCTGTGGCCGACCAGCGAGCCCTTGTAGTGGTCCTTGAAGACGTTCCAGGACACGGTGACGCCGTCGGAGGCGTGCGTGACGTCGACCAGGCCGTCGTAGTGGTCCTTGCCGTGGGCGCGGTCCGAGGACAGGGAGTTGTGGTCGATCCACACCTTCGTGGAGGCCTGGACGGTGACGGCGTCCGTCCTGACGGCCTTGCCGATGTTCAGGTTGCGCAGGACGACGTTGGTCACCTTCTTCAGGCGCAGTCCGCCGCCGGTGAAGCCGGAGGACGAACCGACGCCGAGCACCGTGGTGTTGGAGCCGACGTCCACCTGCCCGCTCAGGGTGATCAGGCCGCTCACCCTCACCACCTTCGCCGAATCGCCGGTCACGGCCGTCCTGAAGGCCGCCAGGGTGGAGACGGTCACCGCCGGGGCGCCGCCGCCCCCGGTCGTCCCCGCGCCGAAGCCCACCGGCGTCGCGTCGGCCGCGCCGGCCGGCCGCGGCAGGGCGAGGACGGCCGCGGCCGCCAGGACGACGGCCGCGCCTGCCGCGCTTGGCATGCCTCTCCTGTGCATGGGTGCGTCCCTTCTCTGTGGGGGAGGGGTTCATTCGAGGTCATTCGAGTACGTGAATGACGGACCTGTTGCGGAACGCATGTGGGGGGTTCGGTGACCGGGTGGGGCTGGCTGCCGTGGCTTTCGGTCACGTTGATGAACGGACCGTAGAGTGCAAGCGCTTTCTAGTCAACACGTCTCGCCGAGTTGTTTCCGGCCATGGAAAGGTGCCGTGGGAGCGCTTCCATGGGACTGCGTGTCCATGCCACGATGCCGTTGCCCCCGCACGAGCCGCGATCAGAAGGGACAGTGACGTGCCCCCCACACCGCACCGCTCGCCCACCGGCCTCCGCAAGACGCTGGCCACCCTCCTCGGTGCCCTGCTGCCGCTGCTCGCGGCACTCGCCCTCGCCGCGCCCCCCGCCTCCGCCCGGGCCCAGGCCGTCCCCACCGCCACCCTCACCGAGGTCACCGGCTTCGGCACCAACCCCAGCAACCTGCGGATGTACCTCTACGTACCGGACAACATCCCCGCGCACCCGGCGGTCGTGGTGGCCGTGCACTGGTGCGGCGGTTCCGCCTCCGCGATGTACTCCGGCACCGAGTGGGCCCGGCTCGCCGACCAGCACGGGTTCGTCGTCGTCTACCCGTCGGTGACCCGCGCCAGCAAGTGCTTCGACGTCTCCTCCCCGCAGGCACTCCACCGGGACGGCGGCAGCGACCCGGTCGGCATCCGCTCCATGGTCGACTGGGCGACCCGCGCCTACGCCGCCGACACCGGCCGGGTCTTCGTCACCGGCATGTCCTCCGGCGCGATGATGACCAACGTCCTGCTCGGCGACTACCCCGACGTGTTCGCCGCGGGCGCCGCCTTCTCCGGGGTCCCCTTCGGCTGCTTCGCCACCACCGACGGCTCCGAGTGGAACAGCGCGTGCTCCGGCGGCACGGTGACCCGCACCCCGCAGCAGTGGGGCGACCTGGTACGGGCCGCCTACCCCGGCTACACCGGTCCGCGCCCGCGGATGCAGCTGTGGCACGGCACCGAGGACGACACCCTGCGCTACCCCAACTTCGGGGAGGAGATCAAGCAGTGGACGAACGTGCTCGGTGTGAGCCAGACCCCCGCCGCCACCGACACCCCGGCCTCCGGCTGGACCCGCACGCGCTACGGCGCCACCGGTGACCGGGCGCCCGTCGAGGCGATCAGCCTGCAGGGCGTCGGCCACGACCTCTACAGGTGGGGCATGGCCTCCCAGGCGCTCACCTTCTTCGGCCTCGACGCGGGCGGCGGCACACCGCAGCCGCCCACCGGCACCTGCAAGGTGACGGCCGGCGCCAGCACCTGGAGCACCGGCCTCACCGCTTCCCTCACCCTCACCAACACCGGTACGACCACGGTGAACGGATGGCGGCTCGGCTTCACCCTGCCGGCCGGCCAGACCATCACCAACGGCTGGAACGCCACCTACAGCCCCCGCTCCGGCACGGTGACGGCGACCAACGCCGCGTACAACGCCACGCTCGCCCCCGGCGCGAGCGTGACCCTCGGCTACCAGGCCACGCACACCGGCGACAGCGCGACACCGAGCGCGTACAGCCTCAACGGCACGGCCTGCACCGTCGGCTGAGGAGAGCGCCGGGGCCTCGGCTGGTGCCGGGAGGCGTTCGCACGGGCTGCCTCGGCCGGCACGGGCGTGCCCGGGTCTGCTGCCTTGGTCGGCCCCGGGTGGGTTCAGGTCTGCTGCCTTGGTCGGTCCCGGGTGGGTTCGGGTCTGCTGCCTTGGTCGGTCCCGGGTGGGTTCGGGTCGTGCCGCCTTGGTCGGCCCCGGGTGGGTTCGGGTCGTGCTGCCTCGGTCGGCCCGGGGGGTGCTCGGGTCGTGCCGCCTTGGCCGGTCCGGAGGTGCTCGGGTCGGCTGCCTTGGTGGGCCCGGGTGGATTCGGCTGGTCACCCTGGCTGGGTCCCGTGGCTTCGCGGGGCTGCCGTGGCTGGTCCTGGGTGTGGCCGGCCGGGCTGCCCGGAGCCGTCTGGTCTGTATGCCCGGCGGTCCGGGCCGTCCCGGCGGTCCCGGCGGTCCCGGCGGTCCCGGCGGTCCCGGCGGTCCCGGCGGTCCTCGCATTCACGGCCGTCCCGGCACTCCCGCCGGACCCACCCGACCGGCCTGCCCGCCCGCGCAGGCGTATCCGGCCGGCCGGGCGTATCCGGCCAGGCAGGCGTATCCGCCCGAGCGGGCGCATCCGACCAGGCAGGCGCATCCGGCCGGGCGGCCCTCGCCTCCGGCGGCAGGCCTGTAGCGCCGCCTTCGTGGCCGGTCACGCCCCCCGTGCTCCCGGTGCGCCTCGCTCCCCTGCCGCACCCACCCTTCCCGCCGCATCGCTGCCACCCCTCTGTCCCCTCTGCACCGCATCCCCCCGGCACCCCCATCGTCCCGCCGCCCCTCCGTCCCCCTCAGCACCGTCATGCCCCCGCACCCCATCACCCCCCGAGAGGTCTCCGTTGAAACCGCCCTCCAGAACGCCGTTCGCCACCCTGCTCGGCACCGTCGTCCTCGTTCTCGTCCTCGCCGTCTCAGCCTCCGCGCTCACCGCGCTGGTCACCCGGCCGGCTCCGGACGGGCCCGCTGCAGCCGGTGACGCTGCGGCCGGTGACGCGGGGCGGGCCGGGCGGCACTGGGTGAACACCTGGACCGGTATGCCCCAGCTGACCGAGCCCGCCAACCTGCCGCCCGCGCCGTACACGGCGGAGAAGTCGGTGCTCGTGGACACCACCCTGCGGCAGACGGTGCGCGTCACCGCCGGCGGCCACCGCATCCGGCTGCGCTTCTCCAACGCGTACGGCGACACCCCGCTGCCGCTCACCGCCGTCACCGTGGCCCTGCCCCGCGGCGGCAGGGCCGGCGTCAGCGCGGTCGAGCCGGGGAGCCTGCGCCGGGTCACCTTCGCGGGCCGGGACTCCGTGACCGTCCCGGTCGGCGCCCAGATGGTCTCGGACCCGCTGGACTTCGAGCTGCGCGCGGGATCGGAGCTCAGCGTGACGGCGTACACCGCGCGCGGCCAGGCCTCGCTCGCGCTCACCTCCCACCCCGGCTCGCGCACCACGTCGTACCTCGTCCACGGCGACCACACCCGCGACACGGACCTGGCCGGCGCGACCGCCGTCGACCACTGGTACCTGCTCGGCGACGTCGAGGTGCTGGCACCCGCCCGTAGCCGGGCGGTGGCCGTCGTCGGCGACTCCCTCACCGACGGGCGCGGCTCCACCACCAACGGCAACGACCGCTGGCCCGACCAGTTCTACGACCGCCTCCACAGCCGCCCGGCCACCTCGGACATCGCCGTCCTCAACCAGGCGGCCGGCGGCAACCGCGTCCTCAACGACGGACTCGGCCCCAACGTGCTCGCCCGCCTCGACCGGGACGTCCTCTCCCGCAGCGGAGTGGCCTGGCTGATCCTCTTCGAGGGCGTCAACGACATCGGCACCGCGGACGCCGGCGCCGAGGCGCAGCGGGCGGCGGCCGACGACCTGATCGCCGGGTACCGGCAGATCGTGGTCCGCGCCCACGCCCAGGGCATCCGGGTCTACGGCGCGACCATCACCCCGTTCGGCGGCAACACCCAGTACGACGACCCGGCGGGTGAGCGGGAGGCCTCCCGGCAGCGCGTCAACGCCTGGATCCGCACCCCGGGCCACTTCGACGCGGTGATCGACTTCGACCGGGCGGTACGGGACCCGCAGGCCCCCGACCGGCTGCTGCCCGCCCTGCACGTCGGGGACTGGCTGCACCTCAACCCGGAGGGGTACCGGGTGCTCGCGGCGGCCGTGCCCGAGGGGCTGTTCCGGCACGCCTCGTAACCCGTCCGGTCACTCGTCGGAGGCGGGCGGGCGGGTGGCGTCGGCGGGATCCGTGGCGTTCCCTGGGAAGAGGTGTCATTTCCCCGGGAAAAGGAGGGTGACCAGCACGGTCGCGGGCACTCGGTGGGGCACGCAAGACGGATCCCACCCGAGGAGAGTCATGGCTGAGCAGAAGTCGTCGGCCCTCACGGCGCCCCTGCGCGGCGCGGCCTCGGTACTGCGCAGGGTGCCCGGCGCCGGAACGGTGAGCAGGGCCGCGGAGGGAACACTGGACAAGGTCGGCGCGGTCTCGCCGCGCGGGCGGCGCATGGCGGTGTACGCGGGGGCCGGTCTGCTCGGCGCCGCGGGCGTCGTGGAGTGGCCCGTCGCCGTCACCGGCGCCGCGGTGGCCTGGCTCACCCAGCCCCGCCCCGACCGGCCCGCGGTGGCGGCGGGGCCCGAACCCGCACACGACCTGGGCACCGCGGCCCTCAGGTCCGGCGCCGGCGGCTCCGCCGGGACTCCGGCGGGAGGCCGGGCCCCGGGTCGTACCGGCACGCCGGGTCGGGCCGAGGAGTCCGGCCGGCACGGTCACACGGAGGCGGCCGGCCGGCCCGAGGCGTCCCACGGCGCCCGGTCGTCGGCGGGCAAGACGTCCTCCGGTCCCCTCGGGCCGACCGCGCGGCCCGACCGCACCACGCTCTGAGGAGGTCATGGTGCTCGGTGTGCTGACGGCTCCGCGTGCCGCCACCCGGCTGCTGCCCGCGGCACCACGCCTGCTCGCGCGGGCGGGGGGGGGAGGGGGGGGGGGGGGGGGGGGGGGGGTGGAGGAGGAGGGGGGGGGGGGGGGGGGGGGGGGGGGGGGAAGCGACAAGGGGGGGGGGGGGGGGGTCGCAACAGCCCCCCGATTA